>NZ_JACJQN010000017.1 GCF_014696675.1 Phormidium tenue FACHB-1052 | reverse complement strand
CGCTTTAAGCTCATCGGCTGAAAAATGAGGTTCAAGATGGAGGGGTCTTGGCATTCTCCCATCCTACCCTATTTCAGGGGTAACTAAGTCGGATTTAGTATCAGACAGGCGATCCCTTAGATTCAACCCCCTCTCAACGATCCAAGCGACCTACAGACAAGCGTTTCAGAATGCCCAGTGCCCCAGAAGATTTAAGATTCTCTTATTTGCTATTGTTCTATATTAATAAAAATGAGAACCTAAATTTTGATCTAATGCTTTAAGGGCTTCTAATACCCATTTTTGGAATCAGGGCATTCCTTGGTTAAGCTCAGCAGGTTTTGAATCGATTTTGCGGGGCTGTCTATTCTCACTCCCCCTTCCCAATGCCTAGGCGGTGTCGTCATAATCCAAACAGCCGAAACACCTTGGGCCGCGTAGTCAACTGCGTAGACCCTATTTGTTGACCAGCCGATCCACGTCCAGCGGGTAGAACATCTATCCAAACAGATGGCCCCTGGACTTGGGTTTGGCCCTATCCGCCCTAGACGAGTATTTTCCCTTATGGATCACCAGACTCTCAAGCTTTCTGTGTACGGGAAAGGGGGCATTGGTAAGTCCACCACCAGCTGCAATATTTCGGTGGCCCTGGCCAAGCGGGGCCGCAAAGTCTTGCAGATTGGCTGTGACCCCAAGCACGACAGCACCTTTACCCTGACCGGGTTTCTGATTCCCACCATCATCGACACCCTGCAAGAAAAAGACTTCCACTACGAAAACGTGTGGGCCGACGATGTGATCTACAAGGGCTACGGCGGTGTGCACTGTGTTGAGGCGGGCGGTCCTCCCGCTGGTGCAGGCTGCGGCGGCTACGTGGTGGGCGAAACCGTCAAGCTGCTGAAGGAACTCAACGCCTTCGACGAGTACGACGTGATTCTCTTTGATGTGCTGGGTGACGTGGTCTGCGGTGGCTTTGCGGCCCCGCTCAACTATTCTGACTACTGCCTGATTGTGACTGACAACGGTTTTGACGCGCTGTTTGCCGCCAACCGCATTGCCGCCTCGGTGCGCGAGAAAGCCCGCACCCACCCCCTGCGCCTAGCCGGGCTGATCGGCAACCGCACCTCAAAGCGCGACCTGATCGACAAGTACATCGAGCATGTGCCCATGCCGGTGCTAGAGATTTTGCCCCTGATCGAAGACATTCGCATCTCGCGGGTGAAGGGCAAGACGGTGTTTGAAATGGCCGAAACCGACCCTGCTCTAGATCCGGTCTGTCAGTACTACCTGAACATTGCCGACCAGATCTTGGCCCGTCCCGAAGGCGTGGTGCCTAAGGATGCCGCCGATCGCGAGCTGTTTAGCCTGCTGTCTGACTTCTACCTCAATCCGCCTGCGGATGCGCCCCAGCAAGAGAAGGAGGAGATGGATCTGATGATGGTTTAAGCGCGCGGTGGGCATTGCCCACCCTACTTAATCCCTTGCTGCAAAAATCCCCCTCGATCGAGTTCTAATCCTGAGTCGCTGCATTATCATCGGTACGCAGCCGTCCAGCGGCTAACGACAAGCGATTTAGCAAAGAGTCAGGATTATGGCCTTTTTCGAGAACTTTACCCAAGTCATTCGCCAAAAGTGGTTGGACTACGTGCAGTCAAACCGAGCCTGGTTGACGCTGCAAATGCAGCAGACCTCGGTGCGAACCCCCGATGGCGGTCGCCGTCCATCTTCCTTTTTGGTGCTGGGGGTGGTGAATGCTCTAGAACCCAAGCTGTCGAACTTGATGGTGCCCTTCTACAAGCTCAACTCTGACGAGGACGCGCTGGTAGAGGTGCTGGGGCTCAACTTTGACCCCGAGATGGTGCTGGATAACCCCGACCATACTCAAACCATCGAGGCAAACGACGACCAGCCGCTCTTGCCCGATAGCCCAGATATGTAGCCCCTCCAGACTAGACCGGGAACTGCCGTTTTTAGCCGGTATAACTCCGCTTCTGGGACTGGGATACAGCCAACAAGATAGACTCGGTCGGTAGCGGTTTTCTGGTTTAATCAATCTCTGAACATGAGGTTGGCGAACCCCGCCCGAGGCATCTGTGAACAGCAAACAACTGCGGCGATCGCTCAAAATCAAGTGGCTAACCTACTACCGCGACAACCGCGAGTGGATCGACAAACTGGGCATTTGGGTAACCAGTAATGGGCAGCGGCGACCCTCGTCGGGCTTCATTTTGGGGGCATTGGCCACCCTAGAGCCTGACCTGACCAACCTGCTACCCCTGGTGGTGGATTTAAGCAGCAACCCCGATCGCATTATTTCTGCCCTGGGTTTAGATATCAGCCCGGTGAAGGAGCTAGCAGCGCTAGAAAAGGCACACAAGATGTTGCCCGGTAGCGCTCAGGCCGAGGTTTCTCTGGCCTCGTCAGAGGCGCTAACCATCGATGCTCCACCACCGCTCTCCCCCGCCTACGACGACGAAGCCTGCTCCGGTGCAGGCGGCAGGGAGGATGATCGACCCAGGCCTTAAGTCCTTCACTAGGGAGATACCCCGACGATGACCCTGGCCCAAGCTCAACCCCAACCCTCCGCCCTCGAATTTGACTGCGACACCGGCAATTACCACACCTTTTGCCCGATCAGCTGCGTGGCGTGGCTGTACCAAAAAATCGAAGACAGCTTTTTCTTAGTTATTGGCACCAAGACCTGCGGCTACTTTTTGCAGAACGCCATGGGGGTGATGATTTTTGCCGAACCCCGCTACGCTATGGCCGAGCTAGAGGAGGCCGATATCTCGGCCCAGCTCAACGATTACGAAGAATTGAAGCGGCTGTGTGAGAGCATTAAGCGCGATCGCAACCCCTCCGTCATCGTCTGGATTGGCACCTGCACCACCGAGATCATCAAAATGGATCTCGAAGGGCTCGCTCCCCGCCTTGAAGCCGAGATCGGGATTCCTATCGTGGTGGCCCGCGCCAACGGCCTCGATTACGCCTTTACCCAGGGCGAAGACACGGTGCTGGCCGCTATGGCCCAGCGCTGCCCCACCGTTGAAGAGGCCGCTGCTAAGCAGCCTGCGGTGGCGAAAGAAGAAGCGAAGGGCGGTGGCATTCAAAAGCTGCTGGGTCTGGGTCGCAAAAAAGAAGAAGAGGTAGTGGTCGCCGAAGACACCCCCTACCACGACCACCCACCCCTGGTGCTGTTTGGCTCTGTGCCCGACCCCATCGTCACCCAAATGACTCTGGAACTGAAGAAGCAGGGCATCAAGGTCGATGGCTGGCTACCCGCCAAGCTCTATACCGATCTGCCCGTGGTTGATGAAGGCTACTACGTCGCGGGCATCAACCCCTTTCTCTCGCGCACCGCTACCACGCTGATGCGCCGTCGCAAGTGCAAGCTGATCGGTGCCCCCTTCCCCATTGGCCCCGACGGCACCCGCGCCTGGATTGAGAAGATCTGCTCGGTCTTCAACATCGAGCCTCAGGGCATGGAAGAGCGCGAAGCAAAAATCTGGGAGTCGGTAGAAGACTACCTGGAAATCATTCGCGGCAAGTCGGTCTACTTCATGGGCGACAACCTGCTGGAAATCTCCCTGGCCCGCTTCCTCACCCGCTGCGGCATGACGGTGCAAGAAATCGGCATTCCCTATATGGATAAGCGCTACCAGGCGGCGGAGCTGGCTCTGCTAGAGAAAACCTGCAATGAAATGGGCACTCCCCTGCCCAAGATCACCGAAAAGCCCGACAACTACAACCAGATTCAGCGCATTCAAGAGCTGCACCCTGACCTAGTCATCACCGGTATGGCCCACGCGAATCCGCTGGAGGCGCGGGGCATTAACACCAAGTGGTCGGTAGAGTTTACCTTCGCCCAAATCCACGGCTTTGGCAACACCCGCGACATTCTAGAACTGGTGACGCGACCCCTGCGCCGCAACAACAACCTCAAAGACCTTGGCTGGGAGAAGCTAGTCAAGGAAGAAGCAAAGGTGTAAGCTCACCGCTGAATCAGCTAAGTTCCCCGTTTATTTAAGGGAACTTAGCCTGATCATTGGAGACTTTGATGAACACAAAGGCGATGTTTCAGAGGAATAGCTAGTAGCAATGGCTCTTATTGAAAATATTGAATTGAATAGTAAAGATCGTCAAAGCATCCATAAAGCAGTTGAATGCCGTGCATCTGTAATTAGTGAAGGTGGTGAAAAATACATTCAAATCGATACATACGGTTCGGAAGAGCGCCAAGAAGCTGGAAAGGTAAGCCAAACAATTCAGTTGTCTAAAGAAGCAGCCAAGCAACTCAAGAGAATAATTGAAAACACCTATCCAGACATTGGCTAAATGTTTTGGTAGTAAATAACAGGCGTTGCTGATCAACGGTATGATTTGCCCCCCTAGCCCCCCAATTCTGGGGGGAACCAGACGACTTCAAAGCCCCCCAAATTTGGGGGGTTGGGGGGCGATGCAGCAACTGTTGCTTTTGCAGATTCATTCCTCAATTCAGCAACGCCAATAACAAATGTCAAATACAAGGGTAAGACAGCTCTCAGAAAATTAGTCTTTTGAAGACATAGCCAAACATCTGACCTCCAAGAAAATAACAAATAATTATCAAGAGACAGAAAGCTAAAGACGCAGGATAGACAATTACTTAGGCTTGTACATCCAGTTGTTAGTGCTATCCTTGTCCCGTCTAAAAATTTGATTATACCTTTCGCACTCAAACCTAGCAGAGAACCAGTCTACCCAGTTTCCTGTATATTGCTCTAGTCTTGTTTGCCATAGTTGGTAAGGCCTCCCAGATTCGATATCAGCCAATACTCTTTGCCAATTATGCTGAATAATTGAAGCACTTTCATTTCTGTGAAGTAGCTCAAAAACAATCTCGTCTCGTGAAACCCAAGTCTTTGTTTCTCGAAATCTCTCAACTATTATGTCAGCGATAAGTGGGTAAAGTTCTTTTTTGGGAGTGATTGTTCTTTTCACAGCGGTCATTATCCTGCCAGAGAGTTTGAGCTTCAACGAAATTCACACCATGCTTGAGCTTGTTTAAACGACTCTTGCTCTCATCAAACTCAAATTCCATAGCCTATGACTATGACTTGCTAGGCTGGTCATCATCGACAAGATTACCCAAGTAGAGCTGCACAAACGTCTTAGCTGCTAAGGGGTTCAGCGTTTTGAGCACCTGGGTAATCTGAACAATCGTCTCTGAAGACGGCTCTCGCTGGTCGTGAACCCACTTGAATACAGCAGAGCGATCAATCCCCAAGGCAACCGCCAACTTATTTTGGCTAATGCCGTACGTCTCTAGAACCTGCCTGAGTGCTTCGTTTGCCCTTCCCATGCCCTTGATCGTCCCAAAGGATGGCGAGGGGGTAAATGTTGTCTACATCGACAACATCCGCTATAGTTGTCATTGTGGTCGCTAAAGACAACATTGAGGACACCCTTATGTCAGAAGACTTCATCCCCAACAGCGAAATCTACAGCGCCCCTCCTGGTAGCCCTGCCCCCACTCAACCCAGCCGCGAACCTGTCCATGTCACCGTCATCGGCTCTGCCACTGGCATCGATACGGTGGTCAAAATTCTCCATAGCCTTGGCTTTGCCGAAGCCCGAGCCTGGAGCAAACCCCAGATCGACCCCAACACCGGCAGACCCATGCGCGTACTCACCAAATGGGTGTTGTATTAATCAGCAACCTAGACTGGCAAATCTATCCACACACGGCCCAGCCGTAAAGGAGCAAAAGCCGCAAAGGAGAGATTCCCTTGCGGCTTTTGAATAAAGTTGATCAACTATGAGTTCTGGCTAAATTGACAGGCCCAGGCGCAGACCCAAAAAGGCGTGGACAAACATCACCGCCAGGGCAAAACTGCCCAGGTAGGCGTGGGCGGTGCGTAGAGAGTCTTTGCCGCCACCAAACTTGGTGATCGAGATTGCTCCGTTGATGGCTAGTAGCGCGATCACCAGACTACCCGTCCAAAAGTGGGGGCTTTGGAAGATGTCTTTTTCTTGCATGACCAGCGACAGCACCCCACCGGTATAACCCAGGCTAATAAAGGTAAACATCCACAGGGCCAAGCGCTTGTGAGTATGGCGGTTCTCGGCTTTTTTCATCGCATCATCGTCGCCGATGCGGCCCTTCCAGCCCATGTAGGCGGTAAAGCTGCCCATCACAAAAATCACAATGCCCATCATCGCTGGGTGACCCCAGTGCACAATCGGCTCAGGGGTGCCAAACCCAGCAAAGAAGTCGGCAATGGGCTGCAAGAGCCCACGAATACTAGAAACCATCTCTATCTCCCAACAAAGTAAGCGCCATCTTTAAGGTGCCATATTTTCTCTACCGAAAGGCATAGAGACCTGGCATCCCGAAACCAAAAGTTATGTTATGGAATCGTGGCAAGTTTAGCTCTTGCAATTACATTAGAAACCTAAAGCTGAGCTTCGCCTATCAAAATAAGGTTATGGAGCTAGACAACCTTGACATCAAAACCTTGTCCCTCTTTTGCCAGCAAGGGCGCATAACTTGGGCTGAGCTGGCAAGCCAGCTAGGGCTATCAGCTCCGGCAGCGGCCGATCGCGTCAAACGCCTCGAAGAGCGCGGCATCATCACGGGCTACAGCGCCCAGCTCGACGCCGAAGCCCTGGGGCTAAATTTGACTGCCTTTATTGCCGTAACGCTCGACCAACCTCACCACCGCGAGGGATTTCTAGCCGCAGTGCAGGCCACAGCCGAGATTTTGGAATGCCACCACGTGACCGGCGACGACGACTACCTGTTGAAGGTGCGCTGCTGCCACACCCGTGCCCTGGAAGCCTTGATTACTGAAGGGCTAAAGGCGATCGCAGGGGTAGTCAAAACCCGCACGCTGATTGTGCTTTCTACCGTGAAAGAAACCCAGATGCCATCGCTAAATCATTTGAGTGAGTCCTAAGGAGGGGCTATGGAAGGCTGGACATTGATGAAGGGCGTGGGGCTGGGGCTAGCGATCGCAGTTCCCGTTGGCCCCATTGGGTTGCTCTGCATTCGCAGGTCGCTCACCCAGGGCCAGCTCATGGGGCTGGTGACGGGGCTAGGGGCCGCCACCGCCGATGGCATCTATGGCAGCATCGCTGGGTTTGGCCTGACTGCGATCGCCGATCTGTTGGTTAGACACACCCAGGCCATGCAGCTGATCGGGGGCTTGTTTCTCTGTTATTTAGGCTTTACTACGCTGCGAGCCGACCCCGCTACCGAAGCGGTCAAGGTCTCTAGTCGAGGGCTGTGGGGGGCCTACGCTTCTACCCTAATGTTGACGTTAACGAACCCGGCCACTATTCTTTCATTCATTGCGATTTTTGCTGGACTGGGTCTGGTGGGCACCAGCCAATCGTGGGGAGCCTCGCTAACCCTGATTTTTGGGGTGTTTTTGGGTTCTGCTCTGTGGTGGCTATGCCTGAGCTGGGGTGTAACGCTTTTTAGCCAAAAGCTGACACCCTCCCGACTTAAGTGGTTAAATCGGCTGGCCGGTGCAGCTATTTTTGGCTTTGGGGCAGTTGCGATCGCGCTCACCTTTAAAGGCTAAACTCCAGATTCCCACTCCAGGTACTACCTGTGACCATGCTGCGAACTCATCCGCTTTCTTCTGCACCGACCCGGCGACCTAGCGCACCGGCCTGGGGGCGATGGCTGAGCCTGGCGCTAGCCTTGGTGGTGGTCGGCTGGCTGGCGCTCACAACAGTTCCCAACGCCCAAGCAGCGCCGCCTGAGCTGGTCGCTCAATCCATTCAGGATTTGCAAAATAAGCAAAAAACCCTTGAGCAACAGCGCAACGAACTTCAGCAGCAGCAAACCGAGCTACAAAATCGCCAGGCCACCTCAGAATCTACCCTAAAGGGTCTGGAGAACAGCATTGTCTACACCGCCAACCAAATTAGCGAAACCGAGTTTCGCCTCAACCAGGCTGAGAAAGAGCTGAAAGACTTTGAGGCCAAGCTCGCCAAGGCCGAAGCCGACTACGAAAACGTGCGCACCGGCACCGTGGCCCGGCTTCAATATTTGCAGCGGCAGCAGGGCAGCGAAGGCTGGGCTGTGCTGCTGCAAAGCCAGAACTTTAATGAGTTTCTAGACCGCCAGTACCAGCTCAAGCGAGTCTATGCCTCCGATCGCCAGGTGCTAGCCGACCTCAAGGCCCAGGCCGAAGCCATTCAAAAACAAAAGGCCGCCGTTGAAACCAAGCGCAACCAGGTCGCTCTCCTGCGCCAGCAGCTGCTCTCTCAAAAGCAGCAGTACGAAGCCGAAGCTAACGAAGAGAAGCAGCTGATCTCTCGCCTGAGGGATCGTCGCGGTGCCCTAGAAGCCGCTGAAACCCAGCTCGCCCGCGACTCAGAACAAATTGCTGGCCTGATTCGCCAAAAAATCGCCGCCAGCACCGGGGTGATTCGTGGTACAGGGCGGTTTGTCTTCCCCGCCAACGCCAACATTTCGAGCGGGTTTGGCAACCGAGTGCATCCCATTTTGGGCTACAGCCGTTTCCATGGTGGGGTAGACTTTGCCGCCAGCTACGGGAGCACCATTCGCGCTGCTGACTCGGGTCGGGTAATTTTCTCGGGCTGGTACGGGGGCTACGGCCAGGCGGTAATCATTGATCACGGCGGTGGACTCAGCACTCTCTACGCCCACTCTAGCCGTCTGTTTGTCAGTGAAGGGCAATCGGTGCAGCAGGGGCAGGCGATCGCCGCTGTTGGCTCCACCGGCCTCTCCACTGGCCCACACCTGCACTTTGAGGTGCGGCAAAACGGCAATCCGGTGAATCCGGCAGGATATTTGTAGGAGGGTAGGGAGTAGGGAGTAGGGAGTTTATGACTGAGTTTAATCACCCGCACCCATCCACCCCTCACCCCCTACTGCCTACGTTTTTTAGCCCAGGCTCTTTTTCAAATGGGCCATAATCCGGGCCTTACGGGGATCTTCACTCTTGGCGGGGGTGACGCCGGAAAAGTTGATCTTGCTGGTTAGGGCAAGGTGCTGCTTGATTTGATCTTTACTAGCCACGAAGACACCTCAGAGAAACGAACAGGGAAAGCCCGAGCAACCAGGGCACAGACCCCGGCAGTTCAGCCTGGGAATTGGCATCCCAAAATATTCTCCCTATAGACAATTTAATGCATGGGCCCAGAGTTACCGCAAACTTCTCAAATCAATCGGCGGATAGCAGCGGTTAAGACAGGCATTGCGATCGCCCCTAACGGTCACCAAAACCCTGGACGGCGGGGGAGGGGAACGCGCAGCGGTTGAGCAACTTTGCCATCATCGGTTAGCGATCGCGATCGGCCAATCTATTCCAAGAGCGTTGTGGTAAATCAAATCCTTGACCCGAGGCGACAAGGGCAGTCCACTGAAAAAACGACTATCCTTCGCCCATTGCTAGTATTGGTCACTAGACCGCTTAGGTGGCTTTGAAATACTTTAAAGCTCAGAAAAGCGGTCTTCGTTAAGGAGCAGAAATTCGTTGTCTCTGGCACAAAGGTTGAGGATATCAACGCAGTCATAAGTTTTCTTAATGCAAAGCATAGATGATTTATGGGCGAAGTTACTCTTAACCCTAGAGTCAGAGGGTAGAATTTAGCTTGATTTTCAGCTTTGGACGGCATCATGCATTATGGCAGACTCTGGAACTTCTCCGATTAGTGAAAACTTTGATTCTTTACCCCGTGAGGTTAGGGTTGATAACCTCCGCAACGTTCTAGAAACCCTGCAAATTGCCGACGAAATCGCCAAACAGGGCTATCTCATCACCAGCTCAGAACTGGCCGATTTGATGGATGTGAACGCCAGCGCTGTGACGAGCCGAGGCGAATTTTGGGCCTGGCGCAACTGGTCAGTCTCGCGGGTGCGGCGCGAAGGCAATCAAATTCTGTGGCAGATCGAGCGGATCGACTAACGATTTTAGGTTGCGATTTTGGACTTTGGAGATGGATCTGTAATCCACTCCTAGTACAGTGTCAAGATTAAAAAAATTAGAGATCTAGCAGGTTGGGTGCAGCGGAGCGATCGCCCGCTGCCCTTACCGATCCACCCCCTACCCCCTACCCGTCCACTCCCGCAGCACCGGCAGCACCGGGCAGGGGTTTGCCGCCTGCACATTCTCGGGCTTGCTCCAGGTAAAGGGGGCCTGCTGGGCCGCCGACATCCACAGCAGGCGCTTGGCGCGGGTCATGGCGACGTAAAGCAGCCGATACTCTTCGGCGGCTTTGAGGTGTTTGGCCTGCTGCCAAGCGGCAATAATGTCGGGAATTTCACCCTGCCCTGGGGCGAAACCGGCGTGGGCGTGGGCGCGAATCTGCGCGCGGGCCACCTCCGCCAGGGTAAAGTCGCCCAAAAATTCGCCCTGGGGCGGCACCCACAGGGTGCCGGGGATGGTTTTGTCGTGAAGAAAGGGCAGAAACACCACATCCCAATCGAGCCCCTTGGCTTTGTGCATGGTGATCAGGGTGAGCTGGCCGGGGCGGGTGTAGAGGTCGTCGGTGTCTTCGGTGTCAACGGCGGTGAAGCGCTCGGAACCGACAATGTCTTGCAGCACGGCGATCGCCGCCGCCAGCGTGTCGTCATTGCGAATTTGCTGGCTGACGCGGGCGGCGAGTTTGTCGGCAGTTGCTAGCTCGCTCTGGTTGTAGCCCAGAGTGAGCCCAATGAAGGAGAACAGGCTGTAGGGGGGCAGTTCAAGGCGCGATCGCAGCAACCCCGTACAATAGCGCCGCGCCGTGCGGGCAGCCTCGGTGTCGGGCGGCGCATCGAGCGGGCCGGGGTAGAGAAACTGCTCAGGAGCCTGAGCCAGGGCGTTGAGGTCTTGAGTGGGAATGCGCTGGCGATCGACCAGCACCCGCAGCGCTCCCTTGAGGCGATCGGCGGAGTGGGGCCGCTCAATAAATTGCAGCAGGGTGAGCATTTCTTCAGGCACTTTGGTTTGCCGGTCTTGCTCGCCTACGTCGTAGAACTTTAGCCCCATAGCGGGCAAATCGACGCCCCCCACCAGGTCAGGATCGCGCAGCAGGTTGCCGACAAATTGCCCCTGGCGGCCCTCCCTCACAAGGATGGCAAAGCTGGTTTCAGGATTCTCAAGGTAGAGATCTCTGACCCGCTGGGCGATCAGTTTGACCGAATCCACCGTGGTCGGAGGCGAGAGAATTTCGACCCCGACCCCCAGCGGCTCTGGGTTGGCCCCAGGCTGGGGATCATTGGCGGAGACTGGGGCGATCGCCTGGTTGCGAAAGGGGGTCTCTGGCCCGGCCACCTGTGCCTGGTTCACCCAGGCCAGCATGCGGTTGGCCGCAGCCATAATGATGCCACTGCTGCGCCCGGCTTGATCCATCGTTACCAGGCGGCCCTGGAGGCGGCAGTCGTCGCAGAACTGGTTGAAGAAAACCGGGTCTGCCGGAGTAAACGTCGAGTTGATCGCCTGGTTAGGATCGCCCACCCGCACTAAGTTAGGCTCTCCATCAGGATCATCAGGATTCGCGGCCAGCAGGGTCAATAACCGAGTCTGCAATGGCGAAGAATCCTGCGCTTCGTCTTCAAACACGGCGAAGGTGCGCCCCTGCCAAAAGCGGCGGCTGTCGGGGTCGTCTAGGGTGCGCAGGGCACCCAAGATCATATCGTCGTAGTCGATCCAGCCCCGTTGCGATAGCAGGGTTTGGTAGCGATCGTACAGACCGGCGGCAATGGTGAGCACATCGTAGTCTTCAACATCTCCCAGCAGAGCATGGTTGACGTTTTGGGCCAGATCTAGCAGCGCGGCGGGCATGAGCCCCGAGCTTTTAGCTTCGCGAATCACGGTGTGGGCTAGGCTGGGCAGCACCTCGGTGCGCAACACCGACTGCCGTCTGAGCTGCTCGGTTTCTTCGCCGTCAAACTGTCGCCCTTCGATCAGGCGCGAGTAGAGGTCGGGGTTGGCCACAATCCACTGCTCTACACAGGCCCGCAGAACGCGGTTGTTTTGCGATGGCGAAACCAGCGTCAGCGTATCCAGGTTCAGGTTCGAGAGTTCAGGGTTGCGGGTGGCAATGGTGAGGGCCAGACCGTGCAGGGTAGAGACCGTAAAGCTGGTCTGGGGCAGTCCCAAGGTTTTCAAATGCCCGCGCACCTTGGCCTTGAGGTTGGCCGCCGCCGATCGCGTAAAGGTGACTAACACTAGCTGACGGTTCAGATGGAGCTGGTGGCGGGCGATCGCGATCGCCGCCGCCGCCGCCATCCCCGTAGACTTGCCCGAGCCCGGCACTGCGGAAACGGCCAGTCGCCCCCCATTCCAGTCGGCCAGCGCCTGCTGTCCCCGCCGCAGCCCAGCGCGAATGGCCTGGAGCGCCGCCTCTCGATCTACCGGTGCTGCCGTCACCATAGGTTCTACCAAGCTGTGGGCTGAAAGGTTGAGTTGTTGGCAATCATCACTGTGTCGCCGGTTTGCTTGATCACAAACAATCCTCGCTGATAGGCGAAACGGTCTACCCCTTCGTCGATTTCAATGCCTGCCACAGCACCGTAGATGTCATAGTCCGCATAGTGAGGGAACGATAGCTTAAACCGACCTAGACAGCCTAAAAAATACTCTACGTCCTGGTGAGACAGCCGCGACTTGACCTCCACAGCCACAGCCACATCACCATCCACAGCAAAGATGTCAATTTCCATCTCAGCCCCGCGTCGTTGAGACCGCATGCGGCGAGTGACTTCTTGCACATCAATGCCCCGCTCCTGAAAAAGGCGCAGCACAGCAGGTTCTACTAGATTTTCGACAAACTGACCCCAGCGAGTAGTAAGTCCATCCACTGCGCGGGTAGTGTTATCAACGAGGCGTTTGAGCTCTGCTAGCGAGCGATCGGATTCTGCTTTAGACTCCGCAGCACGGCGATCGGCTTCCGCAAAGCGGCGATCGGCTTCCGCCTGCGAGGTTTGAAATAGAGCATAAATATCGTCAAGGGTGACTGGATCTGCCATTGTCTGCATCCTACCGCTGACTGCTAACTCCTATTATGCGCCAGGCCCACCGTCTCCACTCTCCTCACTTCCCTCACCCTCCCCACCTTCTTCTCCTCACCGCCTCACACGCTCCCGAATTCGCGCAGCGAGCTGCTTTGTCTCCGGTATCGGCAGCAGGAATGCGCCGACTATAAAGATCAGCAGCCCTACCCCACCGGGAATCAGCAGTTGCAGCAGCAGCACGCCAATGCCCTGGGTGCCGAGCCAGGTTTCGAGCCATTGGAGGGTACCCCAGGCGGCGGTGCCAGCGATGAAGCTAAGCAAGGTGAGCAGAGCGATCGCGCCCCCCCATTCTCCCAACGGCAGCCCCCGCAGCCGCCGATGCAAAATTACCGTCAGCGCCAGGGTCGAAAACACGTTCACTCCCACGGTAGCCAGCACCAGACCCGGTGCCCCCAGCCAGCGAATGAACCAAAACGCCATCACCACATTCAGCCCAATGTTGATCAGGCTAATGCGAAAGGGCGTCTGCCCATCGCCTAGGGCATAAAACACCCGCACCAGCACATCGCGAGCCAGGTACACAAACATGCCAATGCCGTAGACCATTAACAGCGATGTCACCAGGTTTGAGGCCTCTTGGTCGAAGGCACCCCGCTCATAGATCACCCGCACCATGGGCAGGGCCAGCACCACAAACATCGCCCCCAGAGGCAACATGGTCAATGCCGTAAACAGCAGGCTTTGGCGAATGCGGAGCTTGAGTTCGGGCCAGTCTGCTGGATCGGCCAGGCGGGCAAACATGGGCAAAAACGGCACCAAAATCACATTGGAGATAATGCCCAGCGGCGTTTGCACCAGCAGGTTTGCGTAGCTCAGGGCCGCCGCCGTACCGGGAATAAAGGAGGCAAAAAAGAGGTTGGTAAACAGATTAATTTGCAGCATCCCCGACGACAGCGTGGCGGGCAGCAGCACCTGCATTACCTCTTTCACCTCGGGCATCGACCAGTCAAAGCGCAGCCGGGGACGCCCCAGGCCAGACTTCCACAGGGCAGGGAGCTGCACGAGCCACTGCAACACGGCTCCGCCCAGCGTGCTGCCTGCCAACACCGCGCTACCCACCATAAAGAACTCTGGGCTGGTCACCTCGCTGCCGATCGCCCAATAGAGCAGACCCAGACCTACCAGCACCGCCCCGCTAGAGAAAATGGGGCTAATCGACGGCAACCAAAACTGGTTGTCGGCGTTTAGCGCCCCAAAACCCGTACCGATCAGCCCCGCTAGCACCGCCATGGGTGCCATAATGCGGAGCTGCAACACCGCCATATCCCTAGCTATGGGGTCGTTTTGGGCGAGGCCAGGGGCAATGGTGTTGATAATTGGCCCGGCCAGCACAATCAGCAGCAGCGAGAGGCCAATTAGAATTAGCCCGACCAGCGTATTGACGGCTTCGATCAGGGCGGCGGTGTCTTTGCGGTCTTGCTGCCGCGCCACCACACTGACGATCGCACTATGAAACGGCCCATTGATGCCCCCCAGCAAAATCAGCAAAAAGCCGGGGATGATGTAGGCAAAGCTGTAGGCATCGGCCACCGGCCCCACCGCAAAGGCCGCCCCGATCGCCTGCTGGCGAAACAGCCCCACAAACTTGCTGAGGATGGTGGCCACAGCCACAATGCCAGCAATATTGGCCAATGAACGGGAAGGTTTGGCGTCTGACACAGGGCCTCGCAGGGGTGAACAGCAGCGGAGCCCAAGGAGGCATCCAGAACCATCCCCCATTTAACTGCATTATTGAACTCGCCATTGGGTAATGGGCAGGAGCTATTGCGGTTAGTTACGGTTTCCGGGTCGCACTCAGAGACAGGCCAAAATAGAGATATAGCGCAACCCCCTATGGGTAGGTCATCCCTGCAATGGGCCGCCTCAGGCGGTTGCAAATCAAACCACTGTCAGCCCTGATGACTGGGCTATTTATCTTGGCCTCAGCTTCAAGGCCACGGTTAGGGAGATTCCTGAGCTAGTGAGCCATCCTCTGTCACCCGATCGCACCATGTACGCTTCATCTTCACAACTACCCTTAGACAACCAGGCTCTATGGCAGGAAAACCAGCGCCTCCAGGCCGAAAATAACGCCCTGCACCAGGAAAACCAGCGGCTTCACCAGCTCATTCATCAGCTAGAGCGGATGGTGCGTCGCTATGCGTAAACTGCGTTGGCCTTTGGGCCGGTCTTTAACCATCGTCTTGGGGCAGGTCTTCAACCCTCCCTACCGCTGCAACCCGGCCTGTGAATTTTTAGCTGACCGTGGGTAGCATGTCTCCATAGACCTGCTACCCGCCCGATTCACCATGCCCTTGGGCCAACCTTCAACACTAAAGCGCCGTCTGCTGATCGCCTCAATTATGGGGCTGTTGTTAACCAGCCTCCCGTTTGTAGTGGTGGGCGGGCTGCTGGCCAAAACAAACTGGGACGAGTGGCAACATTGCCGTGGCTATACCCAGTTCAACTTTACGCTGTGGAACGACCCCAAGCTCAGCGCCGAGCCAACCTACATTCGCCTGTGCATGGTGGATGATGTGCTGGCAAAATACCTGCTCCTGGGAAGACCCCAAGCTGGTGTCATCGAGCTACTTGGCCCACCAGAACCCCAAAACAGCTTTGCCGACTACGATATGGTCTACAGACTGGGGCCAGAGCGCAAATTCATCAGCATTGACGACGAATGGCTGGTGATCAAACTCGATGCGGCAGGCCACGTCAACGACGCCAAACTTGTGACCGATTGAGATCAGGAAGCGGCGCTGCTAGCTGGTGCGCCGCGCTCGTCAGTTCAGGGTTTGAAGAATGTTTGAGGGGTACCACCGACCTCAAATAGGCAAGGGAAAATCATAGTTATCAGGCGATAAAACTTTCTGCCAATTGTCAGGTTGCGGCGGCGGCGCAGATAGAACCATCGGCCACTGTTGGGTTTAGGTGATCACTCAGAACACATCGGTTGTTGAGTAGGAGCATGATGGGATGAACAATACAGTTTTTCGATGTCCTCAACTCCAACATGGCTTAATTCCCCAGGCTCATGCTCCGGCAGTTGACCTAGAATTCGCATGCGAAGCAAAGGCCTTTGGGGAGGCGATGTTTCAACTGTTTCAGCAGAAGCTCGATGACGCCATTTCTGCCTATCTCCATGAAGAAAATCAAGACAGCTTATACCTTAAGGTGCGCCCAGTTTTAGATGGGTGCCCAGAGGTGCAAGCGGTTCACCATCGTCGCGGGGTGCTGCAAGATCAGTTGTGGAGCCAAGTGCTGGCCAATATTGAGTCTGACCGACAGCGCCTCGAAGCGGTCTATCAATCTCATCAGCAGGGCCAAGGATGTCTAGAGCTAAATCCAAATTTAAACATCCCCTCTCATCAGCTCAAGGCCCATATTCATCGCATGCCGGGGGGCTATCTGCGAGACCTTGAAGCCGACGGTTTTGAGTCTGGAGCCCTGTACGACCACGGCGTTTTTCTCTATGGCAGAGGGTGGTTTGGTCCCCTCAACGACGAACTTGGCCAGACCTTAATTCACCATGTTTTGAACCAGCACTACCCCGAGTTTCAACCCCAGCGAATTTTAGATCTAGGGTGTTCAGTCGGCCACAGCACCTTGCCCTATACATCGGCCTATCCTCAAGCCCAGGTTTGGGGAATTGATTTGAGTCCGTCGTTGTTGAGATATGCGATCGCTCGGGCCAGGGTTTTGAACCAGACGGCTTATTTTTCTCAGCAAAATGCCGAGAGTACCGAATTTGCCGATCGGTCGTTTAATCTAGTGGTGAGCCACATTCTGCTGCACGAAATTCCGGGAGTGGCCAGGAAGCGAGTTTTTGCCGAAAGCTATCGCTTGCTCAAGCCCGGCGGCATGATGGTGCATTTAGAGAGCAAGTTATTTCTGGCCCCACCTAGCATGGTCGCTCGATACTTCCGCGACACCGAGGTCTGGGCCAATTCAGAACCCTATTTGGCATCTTCGAGCTTTAACGACTTTCCAACCTATGCCCTGACGGCGGGGTTTGCGCCCGACGCGTTTCACCTGCACTATGTGCCGGGTTACTATGCGGCTCAGCAGGGCAATACCAATGCAGGCTGGGTGGCTTTTTGTGGGGTTAAGCGTTGACCCCAGTGCTTTATAAACGGCGGCGATCGCCCTTTTAGCCGGTCTTTGAACATCGCACCCGCACAAGGCTGGCTTTGGTCAGCTAGCTAGCAACGGCTACACAAGACTCCGTCAAACATCCTGAGCGATGGAGTAGTTGCTATCCCAACTACGTTCCATACTTTTTCAGCGCCGTCGTATCCCAAGCCTGATCGACCTCGCGGGGCAAATCGAAACTATCCGACTGGAGTACCTCCTTCAAATCGGCAGCGAGCTGCTGCGACTTAGCCACCAGCTTCGGCATATCCGCTTCAATCTCGGCCATCTCTCGCATCGCCTTAATATCGTGGTGGCGAAAGATGCGGGCGGCTCGGTGGGCGTGGTATGCCCGAAACCCTAACAGCTTCAGGGCCTCAGCACCCAAGCTCAGGGCAGATTCAAAGGTTTCTCGCTCCACGACGGCAACATCTCGGCGCAGCAGCTCGTAGGCGTGGCGGCGATCGATGGCCTGTGCCAAAATCTTCAGGTGGGGAAAATGCTGTTTCACCAGGTCAATGGTTTGCAGCGATCGCTCCACATCGTCGATCGCCATCACAAACAGCTTGGCTTCAGGTGCCCCCGCCGCATAGAGCAGCTCAATCCGCGACGAGTCGCCATAAAACACCTTGTGGCCAAACTGACGCAGCAGATCGATGGTAGCCGGGTCGTGGTCTAGCACCGTAGTCTGAATCCCGTTGGCAACCAGCAGACGATTGACGATCTGGCCAAAGCGCCCAAAACCCGCAACAATCACCGGGGTTTCGCCATCGTCGATGGTGTCGGGTTCTCGCTGCTCGCCCTGGCTGACAAAGCGCGGCTGCACCAGCCGTTCATTGGCAATCATCACCAGGGGGGTGAGGGCCATTGACAGGGCTACCACCACCACCAGCGGGGCAGTCACGGTCGTCGGCAAAACTTGGCTCTGCTGAGCAAAGGAAAACAGCACAAAGCAAAACTCTCCCCCCTGGGCCAGGGCCATGGCAAACAGCAGGTTTTGGCTGAGCGACTGCCGAAAGAAACGGCCCAGGGCCAGCAGCACCAGCCCCTTGAGCAGCATCAGCCCAGCTACCAGGCCCAAAATTAGCAGGGGCTGGCGGGCCAGCACATTAAAATCGATGCTGGCCCCCACCGAGATAAAGAACAGGCCCAGCAGCAGACCTTTAAACGGTTCAATGTCGGTTTCTAGCTCGTGGCGATACTCATTGTCGGCCAGCACTACTCCGGCGACGAAGGTGCCCAGGGCGGGCGACAGCCCCACCATTTGCATAATCAGGGTAATACCGATCACCAGCAGCAGGGCCGTCGCCGTAAACATCTCCCGCAGGCGCGTATCGGCAATGAACCGAAACACCGGTCGCATCAAAAACCGACCGACCACAATAATGCCCCCCACCGCCCCCATCACTAGCAGGGTGCGCTGCCAAGCGGGTAGCCCCCCACTGGCCTCGGCGGTGGCCACCAACATCGCTGCATTGGGGCCGATCGCGGTCTGGCCCATCTCCAGCAGGGGCAGCAGAGCCAGCATGGGAATTACCGCAATATCCTGAAACAGCAGCACCGAAAAGGAGGCCTGCCCCGCCTCAGTTCTCATCAGGCCCTTTTCGTTCAGGGTTTGTAGCACGATCGCCGTAGACGAAAGCGACAAAATCATGCCGATCGCCAGGGCCATCGTCCAGGGTAGGCCCACCAGCAGGGCAATCAGGGCGATCGCCCCGGTAGTCACCGCCACCTGTAAGCCCCCTAGACCCAAAATTGGCCCCCGCAACTGCCACAGCAGCGAAGGCCGCAGCTCCAGACCAATCAAAAACAACATCATCACCACGCCAAACTCGGCAAAGTGCATGACGTCCTCCTGCTGTTCCCCCACCAGGCCCAGCACAAACGGGCCGATAATCACCCCCGCAATCAGGTACCCCAGCACCGACCCCAACCCCAGGCGCTTGGCAAAGGGCACCGACAGCACCGCCGCCATTAGATAGATAAACGCCTGAAAAAATAAGTCTTCGCTATGCATGGGGGGCTACCTCGGGAGCGAGCAATACCTGGCTCAAGTCTTGGTTGAGCTGGGTCAGACCAGGCAGCGCCGCCCAGTTAACCTGGTTGTCGCGCAGCGCTTGAATCAGGGTGCGATAGTCTTGGGCGCGATCGCTGATTTCGGGGCCGTCAAGCAATTGGTGGGTGCCGTGAACCACAAACGGCGGCAGATAGTCCATGCCGCACAGCCGCGCGGTTTGAGCAAAGGGGGTCAGCAGCTCACCGATGGTGTAGTAGTTGTAGCCGTCTCGCTGATAGGCTTGATGGCTACCGCCGGTAGAAATAGCGGAAAGGCATTTTTTGCCTTGCAAAGCTGTCCCCTCGTGGCCGTAGGCAAAGCCATATTCGAGCACCAGGTCTTGCCACTCCTTGAGAATAGCGGGGCTGCTATACCAGTAAAAGGGGTGCTGCCACACCACGATGTCGTGGTCAATTAGCAGCTGCTGCTCGCGCTTCACATCAATATGGAAGTCGGGATACTCCTCATAGAGATCGTGGAGAATGACCCCCTCAAGGTCGGCGATCGCCCGCACCAGCTGACTGTTCATGCGAGATTTATTGAGGGCGGGGTGGGCAAAGAGCACCAAAATCCGGTTGGAAGGAGTCATAGCCACAGAAAAAGAGAGCAGATTGGCCCTGGCGCGATGTCTCTATAGGGTCGGATTAGAGCACCGGTTTTGCCACCGCAACTGTAAACGATCTGGGCCACCAGCGGTGGTGCCCCACCGATCCTTTTAGCTACATAGATAGTAAAAGTCCTGGCTCAACTACCCCGAAGAACCAGGACTCTTGAGAAGCGGAGAGTCTCCATCCGTCTCAAGGTTAGAAGGCGACAGCGGGCGATTGTAGGGAGCCGCTCTACACCTCAGATATTCAAAATTCTAAAAAGAAGACTCTTGTTGTAGGTAAGTATTTGGGTGAGTCTTTTGTAGGGTGGGCACTGCCCACCACTGGAGATCTTTTCGTTAGAAACTTGCTTGAACAGAGATTTTTTTTCTTTTAGGAAAAGGTCCCAGCGGACGGGGTGGGTTAGCCCATGGGAACCCACCCGTTTACGCCAGGGATGTAAGGTGGGCCGTGCCCACCCTACGCGGGATTAGTTATCCCAGTTAGCCAAATCGACTGGAAGTCGAGGCGATCAAGAAGGCGGCGTAGGTCAGAATGTAGCCCACCGTAAAGTGAGCTAGACCCACAACCCGACCCTGAATGATGGACATGGCAACGGGCTTGTCCTTCCAGCGAACCAGGTTCGCCAGGGGAGTGCGCTCGTGGGCCCACACCAGAGTTTCGATCAGCTCCTGCCAGTAGCCCCGCCAGGAGATCAAGAACATGAAGCCAGTGGCCCAAACCAGGTGCCCAAAGAGGAACATCCAGGCCCAAACCGCGAGGTTATTCATGCCGTAGGGGTTGTAGCCGTTGATGAGCTGCGACGAGTTAAGCCACAGGTAGTCTCGGAACCAGCCCATTAGATACGTCGAGTTTTCGTTGAACTGGGCTATATTGCCCGACCACAGGGTGAGATGCTTCCAGTGCCAGTAGAAGGTCACCCAGCCAATGGTGTTCAACATCCAGAACATTGCCAGGTAGAACGAATCCCACGCAGAGATGTCGCAGGTGCCGCCACGACCGGGGCCGTCGCAGGGGAAGCTGTAGCCGAAGTCTTTTTTGTCGGGCATCAGCTTCGAACCGCGCGCATCCAGCGCACCCTTGACCAAGATCAGGGTGGTGGTGTGCAGACCGAGGGCGATCGCATGGTGAACCAAGAAGTCGCCAGGGCCAATGTTCAAGAACAGCGAGTTAGTGCTGCTGTTGATGCCATCCAGCCAGCCGCCGAGCCACACGTTGCCGTGGTTGGGCCAGGCCGTCGTCGCAATGCTGTCAGGGTTGGATAGGAGAGTATCCATGCCGTAGAGCAGCTTGCCGTGGGCCGCTTGAATCCACTGGGCAAACACTGGCTCCACCAGAATCTGCTTTTCGGGGGTGCCGAAGGCCACCACCACGTCGTTGTGCACGTACAGACCCAGGGTGTGGAAGCCCAGGAACAGCGACACCCAGCTCAGGTGCGAGATGATCGCTTCCTTGTGCTCCAGCACGCGGTACAGCACGTTGTTCTGGTTAGCTTTGGGGTCGTAGTCGCGCACCAGGAAGATGGCCCCGTGGGCAAAGGCCCCCACCATGATGAAGCCAGCGATGTACTGGTGGTGGGTATAGAGCGCCGCCTGGGTGGTGTAATCCTTCGCAATAAAGGCGTAGGCCGGCATGGAGTACATGTGCTGCGCCACCAGCGACGTCACCACACCGAGGCAGGCCAAGTGCCAGGCCAGCTGGAAGTGCAGCGAGTTGTTGTAGGTGTCGTAGATACCCTTGTGGCCTTCACCCAGCAGGCCGCCAAAGGGGGTGCCTTCGGGGGGACGGTGGGCATTCATGATGGTCTTCATGTCGTGGCCAATACCGAAGTTAGTCCGGTACATGTGGCCCGCAACGATAAAGAGCACCGCGATCGCCAGGTGGTGGTGAGCCATATCCGTCAGCCACAGCGAGTCGGTCTGGGGATGGAACCCACCCAAAAAGGTGAGAATCGCTGACCCAGCTCCGTCGCTGCTGTTAAACACGTGGTTGGCCGTGTCTGGGTCTTGGGCATAGACCCCCCACTGGCCGGTAAAGAAGGGCTTCAACCCCGCCGGGTGAGGCCGTACCGACAGGAAGTTATCCCAGCCCACATGCTGACCCCGCGCTTCGGGGATGGCCACGTGAATCAGGTGACCGGCCCAGGCCAGGGAGCTCACCCCAAACAGACCAGCCAGGTGGTGGTTCAGCCGCGATTCCGCATTTTTGAACCAGGCCAGGCTAGGCCGAAACTTGGGCTGAAGGTGCAGCCAACCAGCAAACAAAAAGACCGCCGACAAAATCAGCAAAAACATCGCCCCGCCGTATAGATCGGCGTTGGTGCGCATACCGATGGTGTACCACCAGTGGTACACCCCTGAAAACGAGATATTAACCGGATAGCTAGCCCCGCCCTGGGTGAAGGCATCCACAGCGGGTTGGCCAAATTGCGGATCCCAAATCGCGTGAGCGATCGGTTTCACACCCAGCGGGTCTTTTACCCACTGCTCAAAGTTGCCTTGCCAGGCGACGTGGAACAGGTTGCCCGACGTCCACAAAAAGATGATTGCCAGGTGGCCAAAGTGCGAAGCAAAAATCTTTTGGTAAAGATTCTCCTCCGTCATGCCATCGTGGCTTTCAAAGTCGTGGGCGGTGGCAATCCCGTACCAGAGCCGACGCGTGGTCGGATCTTGGGCCAAGTCCTGGCTAAATTTTGGGAATTTAGTTGCCATGAATCAAAACGGGTACGAATGGGTCAGAAAACGCAATTCGTGAAATTCGGTGGGGTGGGGGTTGGTGTAGGGGCACAGCGTGCTGTGCCCCTACGGGAAGCCCATGACCAAACGGGTCATCCCACCGCAATTATTCGAGCCAGGAAGAAGGCCCACGTCGTGGCAATCCCTCCCAGTAGGTAGTGAGCCACACCCACGGCCCGACCCTGAGTAATGCTCAGAGCACGAGGCTGAATGGCGGGAGCCAGCTTCAGCTTGCTGTGAGCCCACACGATGGACTCAATCAGCTCTTGCCAGTAGCCACGACCACTGAACAGGAACATCAGGCTAAAGGCCCAGACAAAGTGAGCCCCCAAGAACATCAGACCGTAGGCCGACAGCGCCGACCCGTAGGAGCCGATCACCTGGGAAGCTTGCGCCCACAGGAAGTCGCGCAGCCAGCCGTTGATGGTGATGGCGCTAGCCGCAAAGTTGCCGCCCGTGATATGACTCACCGTGCCATCGGCGCTCACCGTGCCCCAAATGTCAGACTGCATCTTCCAGCTAAAGTGGAAAATCACAATCGAGATGCAGTTGTACATCCAGAACAGGCCTAGGAACACGTGATCCCAAGCCGAAACTTGACAGGTGCCACCCCGGCCCGGCCCGTCACAGGGGAACCGGAAACCCAGGTCGCCCTTGTCGGGAATCAGCCGAGAGCTGCGAGCGAATAGCACACCCTTCAGCAGAATCAGCACCGTCACGTGAATGGTGAAGGCGTGGATGTGGTGCACCATGAAGTCGGCGGTACCGAGGGCCATGGGCATCATCGCCACTTTGCCCGCCACCGCGACCCCAGTGCCACCGAACACGGGGCTAACACTAGCCAGAGCGTTGGGCGCTGTGTTGCCCGCAGCGGCAGCATGGAAACCCTGCACCCACTGGGCAAAGACCGGCTGTAGATTGATGGCCGTATCCGAGAACATGTCTTGGGGACGGCCCAGGGCGCGCATGGTGTCGTTGTGGATGTATAGACCAAAGCTGTGGAAGCCGAGGAATATACAGACCCAGTTGAGGTGCGAGATGATCGCATCGCGATGGCGCAGCACGCGATCGAGGTTGTTGTTGACATGCGCCGAGGGCTCGTAATCACGCACCATGAAGATGGCCGCGTGGGCTGCTCCCCCCACAATCAAGAAGCCGCCAATCCACATGTGGTGGGTAAACAGCGACAGCTGAGTGGGGTAATCCGTCGCGAGGTACGGATAGGGAGGCATGGAGTACATATGCTGAGCCACGATGATGGTCAGCGACCCGAGGAGGGCTAAGTTCCACCCCAACTGGGCATGCCAGGAGGTCGTGAAAATTTCGTACATACCCTTGTGGCCTTCGCCAGTAAAGGGGCCCTTATGCGCCTCCAGCACTTCTTTGAAACTGTGGCCAATGCCCCAGTTGGTGCGGTAGAAATGCCCTGCCACAATGAAGAGCACGGCTAGCGCCAAGTGGTGGTGAGCCGTATCCGACAGCCAGAGGCCACCGGTGACGGGGTTTAGACCACCCTTAAAGGTGAGAAAGTCAGAGTACACACCCCAGTTGAGGGTGAAGAAGGGTTTCAGCCCCTCGACAAAGCCGGGGTAGAGATCCGCCATCAGGGCCTTGTTGAGGATCCACTCGTGGGGCAAGGGAATTGCTCCAATTGAGTCGATTACCCGACCACCAATGGTTAGAGGCCGCCCCGCATCGATCGCATCCAGACAGGCGTTGATCGGCAGTGACACGTGGATTTGCTGACCGGCATAGCCCAGGCAGCCCAGGCCCAACAGCCCGGCCAGGTGGTGGTTCATCATCGATTCCACATTTTGGAACCACTCGAGCTTGGGCGCTCGCTTGTGGTAGTGGAACCAGCCAGCAAACAGCATCAGAGCCGCCATTACCAGCGCCCCAATAGCGGTGCAGTAGAGCTGGAAGCCATTGGTAATGCCGTTGGCCCGCCACATCTGAAACAGACCAGAGGTGATCTGAATGCCGTGGAAGCCACCGCCCACATCGGCATTGAGAATTTCTTGGCCAAAGACGGGCCAAACCACCTGGGCACTGGGCTTAATGCCGGTCGGGTTGGTGAGCCAGGCCTCATAGTTCGAGAACTTGGCACCGTGGAAGTACATGCCGCTCAGCCAGATGAAAATAACGGCTAAGTGGCCAAAGTGAGCACTGAAGATCTTCCGCGAAATATCTTCCAGGTCACTGGTGTGACTGTCAAAGTCGTGGGCGTCGGCGTGCAGGTTCCAAATCCAGGTGGTGGTTTTGGGCCCCTTGGCCAACGTGCGGTCGAAGTGACCGGGCTTGCCCCATCGCTCAAATGAGACGGGCACCGGATCTTTGTCAACCACTACCCTGACTTTTTGTCCCGGTTCAGGGGGACTTATGGTCATGGGACTCTCCTCTCTTCTACTCGAAAATACAGAGCGGATAAAGGCGCTTCCTACTCAATAGACGGCTATAACCTGAGTCTATAGAAAGCTTAAATAAGCCATTTCAGGCATTACAAGCCACCTGAGACCCAAACGCTCTCCGCTGGAAGGCCAAGGAAGACGCCTAAGCATCAGGTTTACAGCGCTTAACAGCCTAGTCCCTAGAAAGTTTTAAGCCGGTCTGAGAACTACCCCATAGGGCTTTAGATTTTCAGGGCTACGACAGGTTAAGTAACAAACTACAGAATCACCGCCGCTCTTGGTAAGGGAAATTTTCACAAGTTAATAACTCTGAGAAAATTAAATTCAAATAGTTTTTCAGACCCAGGAAACGGGTAGTTTGCAACATTTTTATTTCTTGCGTTCAGAGGATTTTTGCGGGCGATCGCAGCCCTCTATTTCCTTCAACGACTTAATAAGTTAGAAATGGATTAGAAGGCACATCCCAAGCGAGTTTCAGCGACGACCGCGCCCAGGCTCTCAGTCCTCTTGCCCTAATGGCTGACCTGCCTATGTATAACGAGACACCTCAATCAGGAGCAGCTACCGCGCGATCGCCCTACGGATGATCAAACTAACCCTCGGGCGCTGTAGAGACGATGACTCAGGCGATCTCTCGGCGTCGAAGCGGTCGGCTTTGGTTTAGATCGAGAAATCTATCGGTCTGCGATCGCCCCATGTGGTGTACATTATGAGAAAATTGTGACAAGTGTTTAAGTAAAACTGTTTTAGGAGGGCATGCCCGATGGATTGGCGAGTCGTTGTTGTTTTACTGCCGATTGCTGTGGCCGGAAGCTGGGCCGTGTTTAACATTGGTCGGGCTGCTCTGGGTCAACTGCAAGATTTTCTCAACCGAGAAGCTTAGGATTTACCTGCAAGACGAGGGTGCGATAGTCAAAGGCCGACTCTACAGGGCGATAGTCCAAGACTCGCCCATGGGGCGATCGCACACCAGTTTCCACTCAACCCTAGTTCCCAGTAACCCTAGGATGACCCAGCCCCGGTTAGGTCATCCTGGGGTTAACTGCTTTAAAGCGGGCATCAGTTGGCCAAAGGCAATGCCCCGATGGCTGTTGGCATCCTTTTGCTCGGGCGACATCTCAGCAAAGCTCTTGCCCAGGGCAGGAATATAAAAGATCGGGTCGTAGCCAAAGCCCCCAGCGCCACGGGGGGCCAGCAAGATCTCGCCGTGGCAGATCCCCTCTGTTTCAAGCACGATGTCGCCTTGGGGGTTGGCCAGGGCTAGGGCGCAGACAAACTGGGCGCTGCGATCGGTGCCGGAATCGCTTTGTCCCCCGATAGCTTCGGCCAATTCCTTCAGCAGGCGATCGATTCTGGCCGCATCGCTGTCGGCGTAGCGGGCCGAGTAGATGCCGGGGGCACCGCCGAGGGCGTGGACTTCTAAGCCCGAGTCATCGGCGATCGCCCACTGGCCCAAGGCCTTGGCGACCCCAGCCGCCTTAAGCCGCGCATTTTCTAAAAACGTGGTGCCGGTCTCTTCTATATCAATCGCATCGGGTTTCAGCTGAAGCTCCCAGCCCAGCTCACCCAGATACACCTGCATCTCTTTTAGCTTGCCGGGATTTCCGGTGGCAACAATAACCGTGGGCATCGGCACATATTCCCCAAACGTAGGCCATGGGTCGATTGTAGTGCCTTGCCCCGCCAGGCAGACGATACACGCTGAGCGAATGGGCAGCGGCCCCCAAATGCCGCTCTGGCCTAAGAATTATTCCAGCTCATCCCCATTGAGAATTCCAATCAGGGGACGTAACGCCCCCCGGCCAAGCTTTCTGGCCAAATCCCTAGACGCGGTCTTACCGGGAACACTCTAAACCTGGTAGCGTGGTGAACAGTATGCCATTGCAAAGGTTTTGCCCTTGAATCCCGAGCGCCCCTCCCAAGGCTCCAACTATTGGACGCTTGCCCCCTACGTACGGCGCGAGTGGCGCACTATAGCCCAGGCGCTGTTGGGCACCATTATTTTTGTTTCCTTCTGGCCTATCCTGGCCTGGCTGTCGGGGAATATTCTGGAGCAGTTGGCGGCAGGCAATGTACCGGTAGTGTCCCGCTTTATTGCCATCACCATGGCCGGGTTCGCGCTGCAAAAAATCGGCCAATATATTCAAGACTCACTGATGGCTAAGGCCGCTCTAGAGGTTGCCTTTAATCTGCGCCGCGATGTCTACACCCACATCCACCGCCTGAGTCTCACCTACTTCGAGCGCAGTCAAACCGGGGACTTATCCTACCGCTTGACCGAAGACATCGATCGCATTGGCGAAGTCGTCCAAAAGCTGTTCCACGACTTTTTACCCTCGGTGCTGCAATTGGTGGTGGTGCTGGGCTACATGGTCTACCTCAACTGGCAGCTCACCCTGACGGCGGTGGTGTTAGTGCCCATTTTGGCCATTCTGGCGGGCTGGTTTGGGGAGCAAATGCTGAAATTTTCGCGGCGCAGCCAAAACCTGGTCTCTGACCTCTCGTCGCTGGTCACCGAAGTGTTTAGCGGCATTCGCCTGGTGCGGGCCTTTGCCGCCGAAGACTACGAAGTCGAGCGCTTTACCCAGGAGGCCGAAAAAAACCGCCAGGCTAAATACAAAGCCGCCTGGCTCCAGGCGGTGCAGTATCCGGTGGTAGGCTTTACCTACGCCGTGGTAGTAATGCTGATTTTGCTGGTGGGCACCTGGCAAATTTCCCAGGAGAATCTCACCGGGGCTTCCTTTGGCAGCTACGTGGTCGCGGCGCTGATGCTGATTGACCCGGTCAACCACGTCATCATTAACTACGGCGAATTTAAGCAGGGGGAAGCCTCTGTCGATCGCGTCATTGAGCTGCTCAATATCGAACCGGCAGTGCGGGAGCTGCCCACCGCCACCGACCTGCCCAAGGTCACCGGGCGAGTTGAGTATCGCAACGTCACCTTTGGCTACGAAGCCGACGAACCCGTACTGCGAAATCTCGACCTGCTGGCTCTCCCCGGCGAAAAAATTGCCCTGGTAGGCTCCTCCGGCGCGGGCAAATCCACTCTGGTCAACCTGCTGCCCCGGTTCTACGACCCCCAGGCCGGCCAGATTTTCATTGACGATGTGGATGTGGCTACCGTCACCCTGCGCAGCCTGCGGCGACAGATCGGCATTGTGCCCCAGGAGACAACGCTGTTTTCGGGCACGATCGCCCAAAATATTGCCTTTGGCCAAAAAGACTTTGACATCGAAGCAGTCGAAGCGGCGGCCCGCATTGCCAACGCCCACGACTTCATCAGCCAGTTTTCCCAGGGCTACTACACCTGGATGGGGGAACGGGGCGTGAATCTCTCGGGGGGGCAGCGGCAGCGGGTGGCGATCGCCCGGGCCGTCCTGCTCAACCCCCGCATTTTGATCTTGGATGAGGCGACATCAGCCCTGGATGCCGAGTCTGAAGCGTTAGTGCAGGAGGCGCTGGAGCGGTTGATGAGCGATCGCACCGTCTTTATCATCGCCCACCGGCTAGCCACCGTGCGCGATGCCGATCGCATTCTGGTGATGGAAAAGGGCCAGGTGATTGAAGCGGGCACCCACAGCGAACTGCTGGCCAACCAGAGCCGCTACGCCCAGTTCTACGCCCAGCAGTTTGCGGGCAGCAGCCAGGGGTAGAGAATTCACCCGCTCCTGTCACTCCGCCCACTCAAGTATTAATCTGGAGTAAGTAATTATTCCTGGTTTACCATGGCATCGCCCCCGGCCACGGGCCTTGGCCCCACCTCAGAAAAAGCGGTTTATCAGGATAGTGTGGGCGATCGCCTGTTCATCTGGCTGTTTAGCCGCAAGATGGCCAAGGCTGTGGGAAAAGACACTACCCGCAGCGGCTACGACGGCTTTGTCGATTTATCCACCCAGATCATGCAGGGGCGCAATGCCCAGCAGCAGCAGGCGCTCGTTGCTGTGGTGCTCAAGTCGCTGGTGCCCGCCCAAGTGCTGTGGCTGATTCGCAACCTGTTTTCGCCCACCCAGCTCGTCTGCGAACTCAACGCCTGGTTTGCCACCCTGCTGTTTGAGTGGCTGGTCGGCCCCTGCGAGGTCAAGACCGTAGAATTTACCGATGCTCAGGGACGAATCCGCCAGCAGCGCAGCGCCGTCCACATCAAAAAGTGTCGCTACCTGGATGAAAGCCGCTGCGTCGGCATGTGCGTCAACATGTGCAAGTTGCCCACCCAGCGCTTCTTTACAGAAGACTTCGGCATTCCCCTCACGATGGTGCCAAACTTCGAAGACTTTAGCTGCGAAATGATCTTTGGCCAACCCCCGCCGCCCCTGGAGACTGAGGATGCTTACAAACAGCCCTGCTTAATTGATCACTGCTCGCTCGCGACCCGCGATCCGCAACCCTGCCCCAAGGTCAGGAACTGAGAGCGTCGTCCAAGGTCTGCTCATACTCTTCAAGTGCTGCCAACACTGCTTCCAGCTCTTGTCGGGTTGCCTCGCTAGGGTCTAGTTGATATCGGATTTGAGCTTTCTGGTAGCGTACTTCCTGTCGATTTCGTCGAGCTTCTTGTCGATCTCGGCGAGCTTCTTCTCTCTCTCGGCGAGCTTCGCGTTCTGCTCTTTTAGCCTCGCGTTCTCCTGCTTCAGCCTCGCGGTTTCCTTCTCGATTTCGACGGTTCCACTCAACGCCGAAATTAGCCAGTGCAGCCAGGAGGGCTGCCACAGTGAGTCGGTTGCTCCAGGTTTGGGGCTGGGCGACGATGCTGAGGAATCGGAAGTCTTGTTCGTCATAAAAACGCAGGAACGCGATAGCGATTACTAGTATCGTAACCAGACTGCCGGGCAGCAAGCCCAGAAAGTTGATCCACACCTGACGCTTGAATAGTTCCATTCTAAGCTACGGCCTTTGGCCCAATGGATTCGGCCATTGTAGTAGAGGGTAGCGAGCGCAGGGTGAGGGAGATGGGGAAGGTAGGAGGGAACAGATTAGATTGAGTCACTTAAACGCAATGGAAGGAAAAATCGCTACTGTAATCAGCAGTACAATATCCACTGGTTTGCTGGCGATTTTACACCCATGATTGAAGTTGAGCATTTGAGTAAGACCTACGGGTCTACCACAGCCATTCAAGACATCACCTTTGGGGCACAGCCTGGGGAGATTCTCGGCTTTTTGGGGCCGAATGGGGCGGGTAAAACCACCACCATGCGAATTTTGGCAGGGTACTTGCCAGCATCTGAAGGCACGGCCCGCGTGGCCGGGTACGACGTGCATACCAACTCGATGGCGGTGCGACAGCGGATTGGCTACCTGCCCGAGTCGCCGCCGCTATATCCCGATATGACGGTGCAGGGTTTTCTCAACTTTGTGGCCAAAATTAAGGGCGTGCCCGCCGATCTGCGTCAAAAGCGGGCCGACATTGCCATGGATCACTGCGGTTTAACTGACAAGCGCAAGGTGCTGATTCGCAAGTTGTCGAAGGGTTACCGACAGCGGGTGGGCATTGCCCAGGCCATCATTCACGACCCGCCAGTGATTATTTTGGATGAGCCGACGGTGGGTTTGGATCCGCGCCAGATCAACGAGGTGCGGCAGCTGATCAAAGGGCTGGCGGGTAGCCACACCATCATTCTCTCCACCCACATTTTGCCGGAGGTGAGCATGACCTGCGATCGCGTCACCATCATCAACCGGGGTCAGGTCGTCGCCACCGACACCCCCGACAACCTCACCACCCGTCTCTCTGGCGAAGCCGCCTATGAACTGGAGATCAAAGGGGATGTGGACAGAGCCCAGCGCTTGTTAACTGAGCTATCCCCCGTGCGCCAGGTGACTTTACTGGGGCCAGAGCACCTGCCGGAGTATCATCACCGGCTGCGGGTGAGCGCAGACGCCGATCGCGCTTTGGGAGCTATTATGTCTGCCGCCCTCGTCAACGCCGGTCTCGAACTCCACGAACTCCGCCGCCAGCAAGCCACCCTCGAAGACGTCTTCCTCAACCTCACCACCACCGAACCCGCTACGGGAGCAACAGCAACGCCCGAAGCCCTCGCTGAACTCCCCACAGTCGAGCCAACGCCAGAAGAATTCGAGACCTAACCCTTTTAGTTTTTGGGTTTCCCCCCATCCTCCCCACCTCCCTCATCTCCTCACCCCCTACCCATCCACACTCCCACTCCCCTCCCCATCCACCCATCCCCTCTCCCCGCCCATGACCCTTCTCTTCAAAAACATCCTCGCCATCTACCAGCGAGAGCTGCAAAGCTACTTCGCCTCGCCTCTGCCGTATATCATTGCCGCCGTGTTCTGGCTGCTGGGGGGCTTTTTCTTAGTGGCGATTCTGCTGGGGCCGCAGGGCATTTTGGCCCAGGCGGCGATGGCCGACCAGGCGGTGCAGATGGGCATGCCTCCCTCGCCCCCCTTTGATGTGGCCTACGAGTTCAACAAAGCCTACGTGGGGCTGCTGGGGTCGCTGTCGATGTTTGTGCTGCCGATGCTCTCCATGGGGCTCTACGCCGACGAGCGCAAGCAGGGCACGCTGGAACTGCTGGCCACGTCACCCGTCACCAACTGGGCGGTAGCCCTGGGCAAGCTGCTGGCAGTGGTGAGCTTCTATATTGCGATGGTACTGCCGCTGATGGTGTGCCAGTCGATCGCCCTAGGGGCTGCGACTCCGCCCACGGGGTCAGGAGTATTTTTGTTGTCGCACCTTGGGCTAGTGCTGATGGCAGCCAGCGTATTGGCCCTCGGCATGTTCATCTCGTCGCTAACGGAGAGCACCGTGCTGGCGGCGATTATGACCTTTGCGCTGATCTTGCTGCTGTGGCTGGTGGATGCGGTGGCTCAGGGGCTGCCAGGGGTGGTGGGTAGCGCGATCGCCCATCTATCCCTACTTAAGCATTTCACCGACTTTACCGAAGGCATTTTCGACACCGGTGGCCTGGTGCTGTTTCTCTCATTCATCGGGCTGGGGCTGTATCTCACGGCTCAGTCCATCGAAACGCTCCGGTTCCAGCGGTCATAGTGTCCAATCAGTCCAGTTAACGTCAGCAGGTTAGTAGTAGCGAGTAATGGCGATGAAATCGTTGGCGGCCTACCAAAAGTATTTGAAATACCTGGCTTTTCCGGGGCTAGCTCTGGTGACGGCGGGGTTAATTGCCGGTATTGTCGCCGGGTGGACGCTGTTGCCCGCAGGACTACTGATTGGGGGCATTGGCCTACTCTTGCTTGGGCTGGTGCTGGGCAACTACGGGCAGGGTCGGTTTTGGGCGCAGCGCTCCACCGAGGCGGGGGCCAACGCTCTGATCTCTACTCTGGCGGTGCTGGCCATTCTGGGCTTGGTGAACTTTTTGGCAGTGCGCTATGCCAGCCGAGTAGACCTCACCGAGAACCAAATCTTTACCCTGGCTCCCCAGTCGCAACAGGTAGTACAGACCCTAGAAAACCCCACTCGCATCGTCGTCTTCGACCCGCTGCCCAACCCCCAGGACCGCCAGCTGCTCGAAAGCTACCGCCAGGCCGGGCCGCAGTTTACCTTTGACTACGTCAACCCCTACAACGACCCCCGTCAAGCCCAGGAATTCGGCGCTACCCAAACGGGCATGGTGTTTGTAGAAAGTGGCGAGACCCGCCGCTTTTTGCAGAACGTTGGCCCCAGCGAGCGGCTGTCGGAGCGCACATTGACCAATGCGCTCGATCAGGTGGTGAGCGCTCGCCCCCTCACCGTCTACTTCACCCAGGGCCACCAGGAGTTCACCATCGACGGCAGCGACACCGGCTTTTTGCAGGCCGCCACCGCCCTCGAAGACAAAAGCGCCGTGGTGCAGCCCCTCGACCTTTCTCAAACCAGCACAGTGCCCGAGGATGCCAGCGTGGTGGTGGTGGCTGGTCCTGCCGCCGAATTCTTTGAGCCTGAAGTTAACGCGCTGCAAACCTATCTCAATGGCGGTGGCAGCCTCATGCTGCTGATCGATCCGCGCACCAGTCCTGGCCTCGACACCCTGCTCGACCCCTGGGGCATCACCCTCGACGACCGCATTGTGCTGGATACTTCCGGCAGTGGGCAACTCGTTGGCCTCGGCCCCGCCGCCCCCTTAGTCACCGACTTCGGCGACCACCCCATCACCCGCGACTTTACCGGCGGGCGATCGTTCTTTCCGCTGGTGCGCCCCGTCAATGTCGAAGAGGTGCCGGGGGTCACGGCAACGCCTATTTTGCAGAGCAATCCCCAAAGCCGGGCCGAGGCCCTTTCCACCGAAGGCGAGCTGCAATACGACGAAAACGCGCCGCCCTCTGGCCCCTACACCCTTGGGGTTGCCCTCAGTCGCCCGGTCGAAGGAGCGACCCCCGCCGAAGGTGAACCGCCACCGGAGTCGCGTCTAGTCGTGATTGGCAACGCCACCTTTGCCACCGATGGCCTCTTTGAGCAGCAGCTCAATGGCGATGTCTTTCTCAATGCCGTGAGCTGGCTGGGGCAGCAGACCGACGCCACCCTCTCCATTCGCCCCCGCGAAGTCACCAACCGCCGCATTACCCTGACGGTGCAGCAGCAGATTGGTCTCGGGGTATTTGCCCTGCTGGTGCTGCCGGCTATCGGACTTGGTCTAGCTGTGCTGATGTGGCTACGGCGGCGATAGAACGCCTGCTCAGGCCGGCTGGAAGGCAAAAAGCAGAGACGGCATTAGGGATGTTTGAGCCTTTGCGTCTGGGAAGGTAAGACCTGCTGGGCGAAACAGGCTATGGCATAGAGAATAATGGTTTCACCTAGGAGTTCTGCCAATTCCTCTAGGGTGATGCGGAGATGTTCGATTACAAATACGGTTTCAGATGAGAAGCGGGTAGATAGCGCTGGCGCGATCGCATCCTTGGCCAGCTCGGCCCCAAACCCGCCCAGCAAGAAGATTACTAGCCCCGCCAGCCCCCAGAGCACCGTGAGCCGGTGGGTACGCCATAGCCAGACTAAATCTCTAAATCCCAACACCACAATCGCCATCAAGAGGCTGAGGTAGATCAATTTCCAGTCCACCTGCCCCAGGGTGAGGTGGAACTTGAGCAATTCATCCACAGCGCCGAAGAAACAGAGCAGTGCTAACGTGCTGGGCAACAACCAGGACGGCTTAGACATGGGCCGTCGATGGCGCAGCAAACCCACACAGAGAAGCCCGATAGCACTCAGCAGGATCGCCTGTAGCCAAGAGGGCAGCGATCGCAACCCGTCAAAGTCAAATGGCCCCGCCTCGCCCCGTAGACCAATCAGGGCCAAATAGGCGAAAGCCAGCCCTACCTCAAAGCCAATCAGGGCGATCGCGGCCTGTCTTAAAAATTTTGGTGCGGGCATAGCTATATTCGCTAAATCACTTGGCCCAGCTTGCCCTTAGAGCAGAAGTAACGGCCATCGGATTTAGTCGGGTTTGGTCGGTAAGACCCGCAGGCACGGACAGGTTGGTTACCCCACAAGCCCCAGCAAGGCGATTGCATTTGCACATTGCGTTTGCACATCGGCAGATAACTCCTGAATTTAGAGCAGAATTTTTCAGAAGTTTTTCCCCTGGCGCAGTTAGGACATTCGTTCCATGCTGTTGGTGTGTTCTCTGCTGTTGAGCGAGTCTTCAGCCCAATCTGGAGATTTCCCTGGTTGCCCGTTTACCCATTAGGTGTGTAGCCATGACTGTATCTACCCTCACCCCGCCCAGCGTGCAGTGTCCCGAGTGCGGTGTTCACAGCATTGTGGAATATAAGCCCACGGTGTACCACTGCCTCAAATGCGATTTTGAAAAAGACCTGAGCCTCTCCCCAGAACCAAAACCTACGGGCCTGGGATCAGTGATCTTGGGCATGCTTGGCTTTAGCCTCGGTCTGCTCATCCTGCTGTAGAGCCAGCCAATGGCTTGATAGTGCAAATGCACCACAGTATCATGGGGGGGCCGCCCCCTAGGCTCCCCTATGGCCATTGTTTCTTCTCACACGTCCGACGATTCGGCCAAGCCCAAGCGGGCTCAGTCTAAGCTGCCAGTCCAACCCGCCGAAGCGGCTGATCTACAGCCGCTGCTCTCCCTAGTCAAGGGTGGAGAGATGCAGCCAGAAGATTTGGGGGATGAACCAGATACCCAGGCACCATCGTCAACTGCCCCTGAAGACACCCTGCGGCCCCAGCGACTGCAAGACTACATTGGCCAGGCATCCCTTAAAGAAGTCCTGGGCATTGCCATTCAGGCGGCTCAGTCGCGGCAAGAGCCGCTCGACCATTTGCTGTTGTATGGGCCGCCAGGGTTGGGCAAAACCACCATGGCGCTAATTTTGGCCCAGGAAATGGGGGTGACCTGCAAAATCACCACGGCCCCTGCCCTAGAGCGGCCTCGCGATATTGCTGGACTGCTGGTCAATCTCAAGCCAGGGGATGTGCTGTTTATTGACGAAATTCACCGGCTGCCCCGGGTCACCGAAGAAATTCTTTACCCGGCAATGGAAGACTCGCGACTGGATATCACCATCGGCAAAGGGCAGTCGGCCCGCACTCGCAGCATTCCACTGTGCCCCTTTACTCTGGTGGGAGCAACGACGCGGGTAGGGGCGCTGAGCTCGCCGCTGCGCGATCGCTTCGGGCTGATCCAGCGGCTGCGCTTCTACGAAATCGATGAGCTTAAGCCCATTGTGCTGCGCACCGCCGACGTCTTAAAAACTCCCATCGAACCCGCCGGAGCCGAAGAAATTGCCCGCCGCGCCCGAGGCACACCCCGCATCGCCAATCGCCTGCTGCGGCGAGTACGCGACTATGCCGAAGTGAAGCGGGCAGGCCCCATCACCGCCGCCCTAGCCGCCGAAGCACTAGAACTTTTTAACGTTGACCCCTGCGGCCTCGACTGGACCGATCGCCGCCTGCTGTCAGTGATGATCGAAAACTTTGGCGGTGGCCCCGTTGGTCTCGACACCATGGCCGCCTCCACCGGCGAAGACCCCCAGACCATTGAGGAAGTCTACGAGCCTTACCTGCTGCAAATTGGCTACCTACAGCGCACTCCCCGGGGCCGAGTGGTTACCCTTGCCGCCCGCCGCCATCTAGGCTACGACGAGACGCCTGGTGACGGTAGCCAGATGGCATTGCTGTGAGCCGAGGATAGGGGCAAAGGCATAGGGTTTTAGGGTCACCCCTCTAACCTCGCAACCCATTCTCACGCCTAGGCTGACTGACCATCAAAGGTAATCTTTCCCACTAAGTCTCCTGGCGTGTCGATAATCGCCTGCATCAGGTTGGTTTGGTTGAGATTAGCCCCGGTCAAGTCGGTTCCCAGCAAGTTCGCTCCCAATAGGTTTGCTCCGCTGAGGTCAGCGTCGGCTAGACAAGCACCCCACAGATCAGCGTGCATGAGGTTGGCCCCAGAGAGGTCAGCCCTGCTGAGATCTACCCCAGTTAGCCTGGCTCCACTGAGGTCAGCACCCCACAGAGATGCGCCAGGGGCCAGGTAGTGCAGCGTTTCAGGCACCTGGAACCCTCGCGGAAACTGGGTGCTATCGGAGTAAAGGGCACCGTCTAAATTGGCATGGGCTAGCTGACATCCGCGCAGATTGGCCCCGATCAGATTGGCCTGGCCCAGGTCGCTATGTCGCAGGTCTGACCCGCGCAGGTCGGCTAGCATCAGCGTGGCCTGACGCAGATCAGCGTAGCGCAGGTCGCTATCGCCAATCAGAGCGCTGAGCAGGTTGCTGCGTCTCAGCACCGCGCCAAACAGCTGGCTATTCACCAGTAGCGCCCCGCTGAGGTCAGCAGCGGTTAAGTCGGTGCCCCCCAGATCGCGCTCTCGCAAATCTTTGGTCGCCAGGGCAGCCCCCGGTGCTAGGCTCCACATCCGGGCCTGCCCAGGGTTAAACCCTTCAGGAAACTGGGTTTGAGCATTGTAGAGAGCACCTTCTAAACGCGCATTGTCAAGGTCGGCTCCGGTGAGCACAGCCTCCCGTAGATCGGCCCAACGGAGGTCGGCTCCCACCAGTTTGGCGTTAGAGAACTGGGTCTGCTTTAGGTTAGCCCGACGAAAGTTAGCCTGGGTGAGATTTGCCCCGCTAAAATCAGCCCCCCAGAAATCGACCCTGGCTAAACTCCAGTGGTTGAGGTCGGCTCCAGCTAGATTTATGCCGGTAAAGTCTCGCTCCCCCTCCACAAAGGCCGTCCAAAGATTTTCTAGCGTTTTGAGATTCATGCCTGCGTATTGCTCAACATTGCCTAGGAACATCGTTAGTGATCAACCGACTTTTGCCTATTGGGCTTGCACCCCTAGCTCGTGGCTAAACGCCCTAGCCAAGGAACGGCCTGCTGCGGTCGTTCGGACTGATGGATCCAAACCACATAGCCGTTGTCATCCCAGGTGGCAAGGGCGCGTTTGCCTTGCTGATGGAGTTGTTGTACCAAGGTTCGAGCTTTGTCTAAATCGGGGCGGTTGCGGTAATAGCGGTAGTACTCACCCTCAATGGCAAGGGCCAAACTGCGACACTGATCGGCACCTTGAATGTGGTAAAGCACCTGCTCATCCATAGGGCTAGACATCAGCTCCCCATTGGCCTGGACATCAGGGGTAGCCGACAGCAGACTATCCCAGTCAAGGGTTAGGGCCGCGTTAGCGGTAGTTGCAGTCAGCGCGGCGGCGTGGCTGACTGCAGCCGGGTCAGGAGAAGGCGATTGGATGGGATCGGCGGTAGGCAGGCGATCGCCCCCAAAGTCCTCCTGCTGGTCATCCGCTAGCAGAACCTGATCGAGCAACCCCTGATGGCGCTGCATTCGGCCCTGCCGAACACGCATGGCCTTAGCGGTACCGACTCCGATCGCAACGCTCGACAGGATGGCAAAGCCAATGTAGCGGATCGAAAATTCCTTGTGCTGATTGGTGATCAGAGCTGAGTCGACCCAGTAGCTGAGGGGCTGGGGTAGCTGCTCCGAGAGCTGGACGGCGCGATCGGAGGCCATCGGCCAGGTAAGCGCCGCAAACCCAGCACTAGAGGCTAGCAGCGCTGGCAAGACAATACGACGAAAGGGAGAGTTATTCATAACAGAGAACACACTGAGGTGAATAAATCACCCCCCAGGAGATCTCCTTCAGAATACGCAATAGACCAGCAAGGAACTGCGAATTCACCGATGGTACTCTGTGATACTTTGATGAAACCTTAGGACTATGTCCGTATAAATACGGACATGCTGGCTATCTGCTTGAAAAGCTAGGATCCTTTACAAGGAAAGGCTTAACTCCTATCAAAACTTGATGCGATCGCTCCTGATCGGTGCTTTTGCCTTTGAGTATTGGAACACCAATACCCAGCAACCCAGTTCAAACTATGCGGTGGAACATTTTTGTCAGCCTGCTCGTACTTTTAACCGCTGTAATCCCCACCGCCTGGCGTGTAGCAGATGAACAACTCAGCCGTTATCAAACCCTAGAAGCCGCAGGGGATGGCGGCACAGAGACCGCATCCACAGCCCAGACCGTGGACTCTCCGCGCGATCGCCGCTGTCAGCAGTGCGATTTAGCCGCCGCCGATCTCAGCAGTCAAGACCTCAGCCGCAGAAATTTTCGAGAGGCCAATATGACCAGAGCCAACTTGACCGGCACTCAATTGATCAACGCCGTCCTGCACAGAGCAAATCTCACCCAAGCCACCCTCCATCAGGCCAACCTTCAGGGGGCAGACCTTTCCGAAGCTAATCTGTTGCAAGCCGACCTCAGCCAAGCTCAAATGTTACACGCCAGCCTTGTTAAGGCTAACCTTACCAACGCGTCCCTCACCCAGGCGGAGTTGCGCGACGCCGCCCTCTGCTCAGCCCAAATGCACCAGGCTGATCTGTCAGAGGCCAGCCTCTACGGGGCCGTTTTGCGCCAGGCCGATCTGTCAAACGCCGATCTACGCGGGGCAGACCTCCGCTACGCCGACCTCTACGAAGCCGACTTAACCAACGCCAATCTCACCGGGGCGCACCTAGAGTTTGCCACCATGCCCGATGGCAGCACCTACAACCAGGGCTACGTGCAGCCCATCAACCCTTCCCAAGGCTGCGACCCCAACCCTTCTGAAAGCGTCGCTGATCAACCAGCAACCTAAAGCTATCGACCCAACCAATGCCCTATCTGACCAGAGATTGACTTAAGCTACCGCCAACCGTTCTCTGCCCAACTCCCAAACCTGTTTTTACCAGCATGACCGGAAAAAGCATGAGCTAAGGGCATTGAAAGTTGACAATACGGGCAAAGCTTTCGGGTTCTAAGCTAGCACCACCCACCAGGGCACCGTCAATCTCAGGCTGAGCCATCAGCTCATCGACGTTGCTGGGTTTGACCGAACCGCCATACTGAATAGTGATATTAGGATTTTTCAGCAGCTTGCGAATGCCCCCAATCACCTGGTTAGCATCAGCGGCTTCGCAGGTGTCGCCCGTGCCGATCGCCCAGATTGGTTCGTAGGCAATCACCAAATTGTTTTGGTCAACATCCACCAGGCCCTTCTCAATCTGGGTGGTAATCACCGCCTCAGTTTCGCCAGCATCACGCTGACTCTTGGTTTCACCGACGCACAAAATTGGGATCAGGCCGCACTTCTGTGCCGCTTGCAGGCGCAGGTTAACCGTTTCATCGGTGTCGCCAAAGTACTGGCGGCGCTCGCTGTGGCCCACAATCACGTAGCGCACCCCTAGCTCTCGCAGCATATCCCCCGAGATTTCGCCAGTAAAGGCTCCCTCCGGCAGCCAGTGAATGTTCTGAGCACCCACCCTAATTCTGGCTCCGTGCAGACTTTTAGACAGGGCTCCCAAGGCCGTAAAGGGCGCGCATAGAACTATTTCACGCCCATCGGGGGTATCGGCGAGTTGTCCAAGAAAATGACGCAGAAAGTCCAGGGTTTCGCCCTGGGTCTTGTACATTTTCCAGTTGCCAGCGATAACGATTTTGCGCACGGTGTTTTGAGGTTAAAGGCTAGATATACAAAATTGCATCCCTGCATCGTACTAAGAAAAGAACCCCCGAATCAATTGTTGCAGCGTACAACGTTTGATTCAGGGGGCAGGGGGAAGATAAGGGAGATAGAGAGGATAAACAGGAGAATCTCCCCTATCTTCTCCGTTCCCATCCCCTCATCTCGATCTTTACCGCAGCGCAGCAGCTTCACGAGCCGCAGCTGCTTCGTCGGGGTGAATGTTGAGGCGGGTCAGGTTGACACGACCACGACCATCAATTTCACGCACTTTGATGATCACCTCGTCGCCGACATTGATTTCGTCTTCGACCTTAGCTACCCGATAGTCGGCCAGTTGCGAAATGTGAACCATGCCCTCCTGGCCGGGCATAAATTCCACAAAAGCCCCAATGGGGATAACGCGGGTCACTTTGCCCACAAACACATCACCGGCAGCAGGCTTAAAGACGATCGATTCGATTAGGGCTTTAGCCTGAAGGGCTTTTTCACCTTCGATCGCCGAAACAGTCACGGTGCCATCGTCGTTGATGTCGACTTTAGCGCCGGTTTGCTCGGTAATCGCCTTGATCTTCTTACCGCCGGGGCCAATCACCATGCCGATCATCTCAGGATCGATCTTAAAGCTGATCAGGCGTGGGGCGTAGGGCGACAGCTCTGCCCTCGGCGTGTCGATGGTGGCCAGCATTTTCTCAAGAATATGCAGGCGGGCGGGCTTAGCCTGGTTGATGGCGTCGGCAATCACCGATAGGGGCAGGCCGGTGATTTTCATATCCATCTGTAGGGCGGTGATCCCTGTGTCGGTACCGGCGACTTTAAAGTCCATATCGCCTAAAAAGTCTTCGATACCCTGGATGTCGGTGAGAATACGCACCTCGTCGCCTTCTTTGATCAGGCCCATGGCTGCCCCACTGACGGGCTTAGTGATCGGCACGCCAGCATCCATCAGCGACAGGGTAGAACCACACACCGACCCCATAGAGGTCGAGCCGTTGGAAGACAACACCTCCGATACCACCCGAATCACGTAGGGGAAGTCTTCCTTGGAAGGTAGCACTGGCACCAGAGCACGCTCGGCGAGAGCGCCGTGGCCAATTTCGCGGCGACCGGGCGATCGCATTGGCCGCGTCTCACCCACCGAGTAGGGGGGGAAGTTGTAGTGGTGCAGATAGCGCTTCTCTTCATCGGGGTGAAGGTCATCCATCATTTGGGCATCGCCGGGGGTGCCCAGGGTGGCGACCGACATCACCTGGGTCAGGCCCCGCTGAAATAGCCCGGTACCATGCACCCGCTTGGGCAGCAGCCCTACTCGGCAAGAGATTGGCCGCACCTCATCGAGCTGACGACCATCGACCCGCACCTTGTCAGCGACGATTTGCTGACGCATCAGCTTTTTGGTGATCGATTTGTAGGTGTTACCCAGGGCTTTACCGTTCTCGGCCACCGCCACCTTGATCGGATTTTCGTCCTCTAGGGCGTCAACGGCAGTGGCTAGCTCAGCTTTAATGGCGTCGAGCTTTTCATCGCGCTCGGGCTTGGTGAGGCTAAACTGCTTCAGCACGTCTTTGATAGCGGCGGCAGTTTTTTCTTCGATGAAAGTAGCCAGGGTGGGGTCGGTCTCGGGCTCTTGCTCGGTGACGATCTCAATCCCTAGCTCTTTGATCAGCTCTAGCTGGGCTTTGATCAGGTCTTGGACAACTTCATAGCCAAAGTCGATGGCCTCAATCACATCGGCCTCGGGGAGCTGGTTAGCGCCCGCCTCTACCATGATCACGCCGTCAGGGGAGCCCGCCACGATTAGGTCGAGATCGCCGGTTTCGACCTCTTTATAGGTGGGGTTGATAATGAAATCGTCGCCCACTAGACCCACGCGCACAGCGGCCATGGGGCCGTAGAAGGGGATCTTGGCCAGCAGCACTGCGATCGACGCGCCGGTAGCGGCCAGCACATCGGGGGGTACCTGCTCATCCATAGCCAGGGTAGTGGCGACAATTTGAATGTCGTCGCGCAGCCACTGAGGAAACAGAGGTCGCATGGGGCGATCGATCAGGCGACAGATCAAAGTAGCCCGCTCAGGGGGACGGCCCTCCCGCCGCAAAAACCCGCCAGGAATACGTCCGGCAGCATAAAGTCGCTCTTCGTAATCAACCAGCAGAGGCAAAAAATCGATGCCTTGACGTCCTGCTGAGCGGGTTGCGGTCACCAAAACCGCAGTTTCACCCGACTGTACCAATACTGCGCCCCCCGCCTGGGGAGCCAACAGCCCACCCCTCAGGTGAATATCGCGACCACCGAAGGAGATTGTTTTTTCAAATTCTTGCATGTACGACTACGTCCTTTCTCTCTTACCATTCTTCTTGGTTTCTTTGGCATGATCCTAGCACCGATGACGGCAATGGCTTGTTGCCTGGGCCGCCAGAGGCACAATTAGGCAAAAGACTTAAGATTTTGGAGCGCTTTGGGTATCCTACTGGCGTTAGTTTGAATGCAAATTTCTGGCCCTAGGAGGCTACGGTCATCGCTGTACTGGTTACTGGGGTAGCGGGGTTTGTGGGCTCGTTTGTCGCCCGGCGGCTGTTGGAAAGCGGTCACCAGGTCTATGGCATTGACAACCTCAACGACTACTACGACGTTGGATTGAAACGCGATCGCCTCGCCCAGCTCACCTCCAACGATGGCTTTACTTTCGAACAGCTTGATCTGTTCGATCGCGTGGGTATGCTGGCCCTATTTCGCAGTCACCAATTTCAGTACGTCATTCACCTGGCGGCCCAGGCAGGGGTGCGCTACTCGCTGGAGAACCCCTTCGCCTACTCTGACAGCAACCTGTCGGGGTTTCTCAACCTGCTGGAGGGCTGCCGCATGATGGGGGTTAAGCACCTGGTGTTTGCCTCATCCAGCTCGGTGTATGGGGCTAATCGCAAGGTACCGTTCTCGGTGGACGATCGCGTTGACCATCCGGTATCGCTCTATGCCGCCACCAAAAAGGCCAACGAGTTGATGGCCCACGCCTACAGCAGCCTGTACCAAATCCCTACTACGGGTCTGCGTTTTTTTACGGTGTATGGCCCCTGGGGGCGGCCCGATATGGCCTACTTCAAGTTTGTGGAAGCAATTTTAGGCGATCGCCCCATTGAGGTGTTCAACCAGGGCCAGATGAAGCGCGACTTTACCTACATTGACGACGTAGTAGAGGGGGTTGTGCGAGTGATGACCCACATTCCTACCTCAAGTAAAGACCCTAACAGCGATAGCCAGGCTCCCTACAAAATTTACAACATTGGCAACCATCAGCCAGTGGAGCTGCTGCGCTTTATTCAGGTGATCGAAGCAGCCCTTGGCAAGACTGCCAAAACCGTTCTATGCGGCATGCAGCCTGGAGATGTGCCTGCCACCTATGCCGATGTCAGCGATCTGATGGCAAATGTGGGATTTGCCCCCAGTACCCCCATCGAAGTGGGCATCGAGCAGTTTGTGGCTTGGTACAAGCAGTACTACAGGGTTTAGTAGGCCAGGGTTTCTAAGGTTTCGCGCAAGTAGCGACGCACGAGCTGATCAAGCGGCGCGGTCTCGGCCTCAGCAGTAGGAAGCTCACCCTTCCAGCTCTTAAAGCCGGAGCTGCTGGCGATCGCAGACTTGAGGCTAAACCAAATGCGGGCGTGTTCAGAAAGCTGCATGGGGTTGACGGAGCGAGTTGCGGCCATAGCTGCCTCTAAAAAGTTCGAATAACTGTCAAAACCTTAGGTCTTTCTACCGCTCAGGGCCACTCGATCAGTCGGCGAGTCAGCAAAAACTCTGATCACTAGAAGACTAACTATAAGATAGCGCAATCGTCCCGCTGCGATTGTGCCAAGGGCCACAGTACTGGGAATTGACAGGAGTCTATGGTCGGCACGCCAAGGCCCTAACGAGCCTTAGGGTAGATGTCGGCGATCGCCGTCAAGGGCTGCGAATAGTCCGCATCCTCTAGGTGGGTTACGTTGTCGCTCAACTCCTCAACTTCTGGGTGGCTCAAGGGCCTGTCATCAACCATAGCGTCACTATCGACGAGGAAATCTACGGGCTCTACTGTAACGGAGTCATGGAGAGCTTCAAGGTCAACAGGGTCTGCGATCGCCTCTGAAGAGGCAGACACATCCGACGTATCGGCATGGGCCGAAGCTTCCGCTGGGTCTGCTTCAACCGCAGGCTTCAAAGGCACGTCGGTTTCAGCTATCGCTTCAGCAACGCCACGGCCATGCTCCGTATCTGATGGCTCAACAGGCAAAACTTGAGGAGGCTCAGCAGTTTCCACCATGGCTGGAGCAACAATCTTGGGCCTCGCCCGATTGGTTAAGTCGGGCAAAATCTTACCGACCGTCAGCCCAATCCAGGTGAAGTCAGCGGCAACGTTCTCAGCAGCATAGGGGGCAACCCTAGCCATGACCCGATCGGGCGTAGCCAAGACCTGAAATACGGCTACGGGGATCTGCAAGAACAGATTAGCCATCAGGAAGCTTAGGGCGGCGATCGCCACCCCACCCAGCCGTCCCCAATCGCTAAAGGGAGTTAAATCACGGGCCAAAAAGGCCAGCGGGTAGAGTTTTAGCAAAACCCACACCAGCGGCACCGGCACCAGCAGCGCTCCCAAACGCACTCGCCACCGCCGAAACTGGTTCAGCAAGCGACGCTGATCGTCTTGCAGCGCAGCGGGCTTCAACGCTAGCCCTGGCAAACTAAAAATATAAAACGGCTGCCGCAGCTGCATGATCAGCACCGGCAGCACACCTAACGCCACAATGACACCCAGCTCTAGTTCTGGCAGGGTGGGGTTACCCACCGCCAGCCCGAGCAGGCACAGGTCGATCCACAAAGGTACAGTAGCCAATCCGGCCAGGTGTACCCATAGGTACGGATCGCAGCGCCAGGATGCCATTGTCTACTCCGTTGTTCTACACTGCTGTCTCGCAGGGTTCCCAGTTAGGGAACCCTGCCCTTGCCTAGGCCATCGCCAAGGTGCGACGCTTCGTGACCATCTTGAAGGCATCGATAATGTCGCCTTCTTTCCAGTCGCTGAAGTTGTCGATGCCGATGCCGCACTCGAAGCCGGAGGCCACGTCTTTGGCATCTTCTTTCATGCGCTTGAGGGAGTCGAGCTTACCAGTATAAACAACCTCGCCACCGCGCACTACTCGGAGGTTGCAGTTGCGAGTCACCTTGCCCGAAAGCACGTAACAACCGGCAACCGCACCCTTGCGCACGGGGAATACCGCCCGCACTTCCACCTGACCCAGGGTCTCCTCGACCATTTCGGGGTCGAGTAGGCCTTCCATAGCGCCCTGGATATCATCGAGGAGGTTATAGATCACCTCGTAGTCGCGCACGTCTACACCCAGGCGATCGGCAGACTGCCGCGCTCCAGGCGCAAGAGTAGTGTTGAAGCCGACGATTACCGCGCCACTGGCAGCAGCCAGGTCGACGTCAGTTTCGCTGATTTCACCAGGGGCAGCCAACAATACCCGAATCTGCACCTCGTTCTGCGGTAGCTGCTGAAGCGCCGCCAAAATTGCTTCGATGGAACCCTGTACGTCGGCCTTGAGCAGCAGGTTGAGATCCTTAAGATCGCCCTCCTGAACCTGGGCAGAGATGGTGTTGAGGGTAACACGGCGGGAGGCCATCGACTGCTGTAGACGCGACTGGCGCTGCTCAAGCATGCGCTTGTCGGCCACTGCTCTAGCGGTCTTCTCATCGGAGTAGACCTCAAACTCATCGCCAGCAGCGGGGACATCGTTGAGACCTAGTACCTCAACTGCAAAGGAGGGGCCAGCAACTTGAACTCGCTTGAGGCGATCGTCGAGCATGGCCTTGACCTTGCCCAAGATCGGACCAGCCACCAGCGAATCGCCCACCCGCAGCGTACCGTTCTGGATCAGCAGGGTAGCCACTGGGCCACGGGCTTTGTCGAGGTTGGCCTCAATCACAGTACCGCGAGCTAGACGGTCAGGATTAGCTTGGAGATCCTCGATCTCAGCGACCAGCACAATCATCTCCAGCAGGCTGTCGAGATTTTCGCCTGACAGGGCACTCACCGGCACCATGATGGTGTCGCCGCCCCATTCCTCAGGCACCAGCCCATGCTCCATTAGCTCTTGCTTGACGCGATCGGGGTTGGCTGTCTCTTTATCAACCTTGTTGATGGCCACAATCAGCGGTACCTCGGCGGCCTTGGCGTGGCTAATGGCCTCAATAGTTTGGGGCCGCACACCGTCATCCGCCGCCACCACCAGAATGGCGATGTCGGTCACTCGGGTACCCCGCGCCCGCATGGCGGTAAATGCCTCGTGGCCAGGGGTGTCGAGGAACACGATCTGATGGGACGTGCCCGCATGATCGACATCGACATGGTATGCACCAATGTGCTGAGTGATGCCGCCAGCCTCGCCCTGAGCCACCTTTGTCTTGCGGATGGAGTCGAGCAACGTGGTTTTACCGTGGTCAACGTGACCCATGATGGTAACCACCGGAGGCCGCCGCTTAAGACTCTCAAAGTCGGCTTCGTCAATCATTTCAGTGACCTTTTTGGCCTCTGACTCGACTTCGCTGGTTTCGACCATGACCTCAAACTCTTCAGCCACCATTTTGGCGGTTTCGATATCGAGGGTTTGGTTAATATTGGCAGCGATGCCTTTGAAGAACAGAGACTTGATCAGCTCTGTCTCAGGCACCATAATTTGCTCGGCCAGCTCATGGACGGTTAGTCCTTCGGAGAGCACGATAAACTCGGGACGCTCCTGGGTGGGCTGAGCCTCACCCCGGCGACCGCGACGGGAGCGACCACCGCCACTACTACTGTCACGGTGCTGGGGCTTGTGGCTCTTCATCGTCGGTGACGACGGCCTACCACTACTGGGACTCTTGGGTTTGGGTGGACGCGCTAGTGAGATGCTCAGATTTTGGGCATCGGTAGCCTGCTCTCCATCTTCGTCAAGCTCATCGACTAGCACGTCGAGATCTTCATCGTCTTCACCCAGCACGCCTTGGCCTCGACGCTTGGTCTTGCCGACCTTGCTGGCTTTTTCGCGCATCTTTTGATCATCGTCTTCGTCTTCGCGCTCTTCGCGCTTATGACGAGGCGGCGAAGGACGACGCGGTTGATCGTCAAGACCACCGACCCCAAGCACGGAAATTGAGTCATTGCCGGGAGGGGTTTCGTTGCGGGCAGCCGTTTCGGCTCTGGCCGTTTCGGCGTCAGAATTGGGCCGCCGCAGCTTGGGTTTGGGCTTTAGACGGGTAACATCTTCGCCCGCATCGATTTCGCGGATGGGAATGGTGGGACGCGGGGCACCAGGGCCATCAGCCGAACGACTTTCGGGGCTACGGCTCTCGGGGCGGCGAATAACAGGGCGGGGCGGACGAGCGCCCTCTGGCACGATTACCTGGCGATCGTCACTGTCGGTACGACCCCGAGATACAGGCCCAATCAGCTCTGGTCTTGGCTTGACCGACGGTGGAGAGACCGCTACAACGGGCTCGACTGCAACCGTCTCAACCTCTTCGACAGGGGTTTCAACAGGAGCACTCACCCCAGGACGATTGAGGGATACTGGCGGCTTGGGTTTAACCTCTGCCTGATCGGCTCTAGGAGTTTCCCCAGGACGACTAGGAGGCTGAGAAAGACTATCAGGACGCGTTGGCCGACTGGCGCTAGGGGCAGGGGCACTCGGGGAGGCAACGTTAGGAGTAGGAGCGCCTGCCTCAGTGTCGGCCCTAGGAGTAACCCGGTGGCGACGAATTTCTAAAATTTGCTGTTTGCGTTCAGGTCGATCGCCATTTTTGACCGGGGCCGCTGGTCGAGGCCGACTGGCAGAGCGATCGGGCGCATTGGGCCGAGTGGCACCGCCACTGGCGCGAGACTGACGAGCCGCTGAACGAATTTGATCAGCTTCTGACTCTGCGATGGTGCTGCTGTGACTCTTCACGGCAATGTCGAGGCGACTTGCGATCGCCAAGATGTCTTTGTTATCCAAATCCAATTCCTTCGATAACTCGTAAATTCTCACTTTGCCGTTCATCCACATCTCCCTACGCTAGTCAAGCTTGTTACTTACATAAACCAACCTGCTTCGTCCAACAAAACGACATCAAACCATTCTGACGAATACGTTAGCCCTAGCATGGCATTGTAAACCAAGGCTAGGTGGACATGGGACCTCAAGCAAGTTTACTGACGCCCTAGGGGGGCCAGTCAGATACCCATACTATGAGTGTAATCAGTTGCTTCCCCAATGAACAGAATCTCAGAGGGATCGCGTCTAGAGACGATTCAGTTGCAAAAATTTTTGGTTAAGCCTCCTGATGGCACATTTCCCCTTTAATCCTCTTGACTCAAGCTTAGTAGCCAGGCACAAACGGTTATGTCGCGATGGAATCAGCCATTTTGCTCTCTAGCTGGTTCCAAAGGTTTTGGTAAATTTCCTCTGGCACGTTGGCTTTTAGAGCCCGCCCCAGTCGACTTTTTTTCTGCGCCTGGCGCAGACAGTCGGCCTGAGGGCAAAGGTAGGCCGATCGCCCCATGCCGTCGCTGAGCCGCACCGAGCGATCGGGATAAACCCGCACCACGCGCCAAAAATCGGCCTTGGGCCCAACCCGCCGACAGCTAACACAGCGCCGATAGTTGGGTTGCATGGAAGCTTTCTCCAGAATTTATTCCTCCTCTGCGATCGCCACTGGGCTCTCGTCTGCCAGGGGTTCTTCCTCTTCAAAATCGGTGGCTAGTTCAGCCGCCTCAGCTTCTTCAAAGTCGGGCTCTTCAGCAGCGGACTCTGGATTGGCGTCATATTCAGCATCGGCGAGAGGTGCAGCTTCTAATTCATCCTCCTCAAAAGGTGCTTCATCGACCTCTAGGCCCGCTGCTCTAGCCTCAGCCGCTGCCCGTTCTGCCGCCGCCTTCGCTTTCCATTCTGCTGCCTCAGCTTCCTCCGCTGCCAGCTCTGCGGCTTCGCGAGCGGCCTCTTCGCGAGCCGCCGCTATTTCGGCAATCTTGCGATCCTCATCATCATAGTCATACTTGCCCGAGTCTTTGATGTCGATCTTCCAGCCGGTGAGACGGGCCGCTAGGCGAACGTTTTGGCCCTCTTTGCCGATCGCCAAACTGAGCTGGTCTTCGGGCACCAGCACGTGTGCTTGGCGATCGTCGGGGTTGACTAGGCGCACCTCATCCACACGGGCCGGGCTTAGAGCGTTGGAGATGTAGGTGGCCGGGTCAGGCGACCAGCGAATGACGTCAATTTTTTCGCCCCGCAGCTCGTTGACCACCACCTGAATGCGCGATCCCCTGGCACCAATACAGGCACCGACTGGATCCACATCTCGCTCAAGAGTATCCACAGCGATCTTGGTGCGGGGGCCAACGGAACGCGAGGGGGGGTTTGCCTCCCTCGCGACGGCCACAATGCGGACAATTTCATCCTCAATCTCGGGCACTTCGTTGGTAAACAGCTCGACCACTAGCGCTGCGTCGGCCCGCGACACCAGCAGCTGCGGGCCACGGTGAGAGCCTTCGGAGACTTTTTTGAGCGCCACGCGGAAGGTGGCGTTAGCCCGGTAGTTGTCGTTGGGGAGCTGATCGCGCTTGAGCAGCTCAGCCTCAACCTCGGGCTGGCCCACACCGCTAACGACCGCCATGATCACCGACTGGCGCTCAAACCGCAGCACCCGCGCCGATAGAATACTGCCTTCGAGGTCTTGGAATTCTTCTTGAACCAGCTTGCGCTGCTGGTCGCGCAGCTTTTGGGCCAGCACCTGCTTGGTTTGAATGGCGGCCATGCGGCCAAAGTCGCGCTGGTCGGGGGTGACATCGAGCACCACGGTGTCACCAGCTTGAGCCTCGGGAGCGACTTCGCGCACTTCTGACAGGGAGATTTCGTGGTCTTGGCTAGTGACTTCGTCAACAATGGTCTTGGTGGCCAGCACCCGGAAGCCTTGGTCGTCGTAGTCGTCAACATCTAGCTCAATGTCGAAGTTATCGAAGTATTCTTCGTCGAAGTGGGTGTCGATTTCGCGGGTGCGGCGGTAGCGCTCGTAGCCCTTCAGCAGCGCCTCTCTCAGGGCATTTTCAACCGCGTGCTTGGGCAGGTTGCGCTCGTGGCTAATGACATCGATCATCTCCTGCAGCTTGGGCAAACTTACTAACGACATAACCACTCACCTCAGGACAACAAATCTTTTAAGTAACAAATCTGTGACGATCGCAAAACCTAAACGCAGCGCGTGTGCTCCCTAGTCGGGGCTTTGGTCACTCAACTCCACCGTCTGCACCAGGTTGCGAGGCAGGGAAATGGATTTTCCTTTTTGGCTGAGCACCACGGTCTCATCGTCGCGGCGCACTAGCTGGCCCACCCACTGTTTTTTGCCCTTGTGCGACTCAGTTAAGGCGACTTCGACCATGAACCCCTTAAACACCACAAAGTCGCGATCGCTTTCGAGGGCAGCAGAGACTCCTGGGCTTGACACTTCCAGAACGTAGGCATCGGGAATGATGTCGCTGGTATCGAGTACGGCTTCGAGGGCCTGGCTCATTTTTTCGCAGTCATCCAGGCCAGTGTCTTCATTTTCTAGACTGCGCACGTCGATGCGTAGCACGGGAGGAGACTGGTTGGTGTGAAAAACCGCTTCAACCACTTCTAGCCCTAGCTCTTGGGCAACAGGGGCCACCAGCTCAAGCACTTGGGGAATAAGGGGATGTACCATTTAACCCGCAAAAGAATGCCAATAAAAAAGTGGGCCTCGACCCACCTCCCAAAACATTGCTGCTAAAGGAGCCCAAACCCGAGGGCTTGAGCTTCCCCATTCTAGCTGATTGTGACGGCGATGGGGTAAGCAGAGGCTGCGATTGGCCCAGGGAAGGGGTTACGGGAGATTTACCTAAATGTTTTTGGACAAATGCAGGGAGCAAGATTGGGGGATGGATTCTGTCTACTCTGGGAGGCACTGTTCTCCGTTGCTGGTAAACGCCAGAGGATAGTCTGGGGTCAGGGGATAGCCCTCTGGCCCAGCCCTAAAGCCATAGCCCCGTACCATTTCATAGGTTTGCAGCACCTGGCCAAACCGACGCACTTCTAAAGTTGCTGGCGGGTCTACGCGATCGAACATGGCCAAATGGGTGGGGCAAATCGGGTGCCAGGTTTCGCCCAGTAGCACAGCGTCGCGTCCCTCTAGATCGGGAGCGTTGTACCAAAAGTCAAACTGATCGAGCCGACCTGAGATAGCTAGCACGTCCGGGTTGTTGAGAGCATAGGCCAAGGCCGAGGCCGAGCGATAGTCAGTGGTGAGCAGTAGGGGATCGTCGAGATCGTCAGCCTGGGTCGTTACGGCTTGGGCAACCTGGGGCCAGCCGTAGAGCGCGGCACCATCGGGATCCACTGAGCCAAAGAACGTTCCCAAGGGGATGACGGTGTAGTAGGCGACTAGGGCTGTGGCGGCGAATAGGCCCAAACCTTGGGCGATCGCCAACTGCCCAGCCCGCACTGGCTTTGACCACTGGGGCCGATAAAACTGATCGCTCAGCAGTGGGAACAGTAGCGGGTAAGCCAAGATATTCCAATAAAACAGCGCAACGGATACGGTGGACAGAGCTGTAAAAGCCGCAGTGGAAAGACCAAAAATCCAAATCGCCAAGGCCGGATAGCAGGAGGCGCGAGCCATAGCCGTCTTCCCCCGCTGCCTGAGCAGTCGAATAATGCTCCAGGACTGAATGGGGCCGAGAATCAGACCACACAGGGCCAAAAACACCACGGGCTGAAGCAAGTTGAGGTTAAGCCCACCTCCGGCGGTGCGATCGCGGTAAAACCGAAACGAAAAGAAGTCGTGCTGAACATTCCAAATCAAAATCGGCGAGAGCACCAGCAAGAGTAGGCCCAGGGCCAGGTAGAGACGGCGATCGCGCAGCACTTGCCAGCGTCGCCTATCCGCCAAAATCATCGCTAGAAACCCCAGCCCTACAAAGACTGCGTTGTACTTACACAACCCTGCCAGGCCGAGAAAAATGGCGGCACCGTAGAGATCCCGCCCGCTGCCTTGGCTGGGATTCTCAACTACGCTATCCACGTAGCGGACAAATAGAAAGCTGCTGACCACCGCCCAGGTCACCAGCCAGTGGTCGTGCCAGGCCAGCCCCAAATACCAAAAAAACAAGGGTGACGACAACCCCAGCAGGATGACTAGCCAGAAGCGATCCCTGGCTTGGTCGCCATAGAGATAGCGACAGATGTGGAAGACCGTGAATCCTAACACTCCGCTGCTGACTAGGTTAGGCAGGCGCAGAACAACCGCAGAGCGCCCTAGCCCTGAGGCAAATACCCCCTGTACCCAGGCGTGAAAAGGCGGGTGGTCGTAGTACGAAAAGCTCGGTCGTTGCCCCCACAACCAGTAGTAAGCTTCGTCGGGATTAGGGAAGGCTGTCAGCCAAAACACCACCCGCAGGGCCAAAAACCCCAGCAAAACCCAGCGTCCCCAAGCCCACACCGGAGACTGAAAGAAAGCCCAGCGCTTACTCATCGGGGGATTCTAGGGCGCTGGTGTCGATGTCGTTTAGCTCGGGAATGTCGCCAATGTCGAGGGTGCTGGGATCTTCCCCAACCAGTTCAGCCTCAACGTCAGAGGAGAGTAGCACGGTAGGCAAACCGGCTCCCCGCAGACCTTGAAGAATGTGCCCTGGCGTTTCAGGAAACACCACAAACAGGGGAAGGGTCTTGTCGGTGCCGTCGCTAAGCAGGTGCTCATAGCGCTGGGGCAGCAGCCACTCATAGCCGCGATCGACCAAAATCTGCGTGTGCCGCCAGCGCATCAGCAAGTCTGAGAAGTCCTCTTGGGGGCGGTGAATGTAGACAAAAATCTCAACCCCGGTCTTGATCTTCCACTCGGGATCGCACATCAGCAGGGCAACATCGCAGGGCAGCGTCACCACCGAACCGGGGGCGATGCTCTGGCTGTGGGGATTGAGGTGTACCCCGTCACGGACGCGCACGTTCGGCAGCGGCAGCGTAATTACACTCTCATCAGGGCGTCGCATGCTGGGCACGGCCTCGAGGTAGGGACGATGGTGCTTGAGCAACTCCAAAGCCCCTTCGTGGTCGGTACAGACCGAGAGCAGCGTTTCGTACTGAATAGGTTTAATCGCCATGCTGCCTACAGAGAACTACGGGTTAGGGTCAGTATGCCCTGCATTTTATCCAAACTGGGCGGGCGACACGGCAGGCTAATCGAACGCCTACCCGCGGTGGCCAGTTCTAAACAGCCGCAAAGAACCTCACACCCAGGACATCAGCTTTCTGTCGCATTAGCCTTGGCCACTAGCCTCGGGCTGAGCTGGTTTTAGAGTCTAAGGGACCACGGGTAACCCCGAGCTTACTCTGCAGGTGTAGGGTACGCCAAAGCTGGCTACCGCTGATGTCTCCTCTCAAAAGCTGACGATATTGAGCGATCGCCCTCTCCACCTGCTCCGGGCTTTCATCCAAAAACTCCAGCCGAAAGTGCCGCGCTCCCGCCTGCATGAGTCGCTGGGCGTACTCGGCTCCGGTCTGGGCGACGCCGTTGAACACCGTATTGCGGCAGCCCGCGTCGGCCAGCAGAAGGTGCTCGGTGCCAACCCGGTCGCGCAGTTTGACCTGCTGACTCTCACAGGGGCGGCCGCAGTCGCGAAAGTCTTTGCCATCGGAGAGAAAGGCGCAGAAGACGCAGTGCTCCATGTGAAACATGGGCATGTGCTGGTGCAGGGTAATCTCAAACCACGACGAGGGGGCCGATCCCAGCAACTCTACTAGCTGGTCAGCATTGAGATCGTAGGAGGCCGTCACTCGCTTTAGCCCATAGCGGCTCAGCAGATAGTCTGCTGTAAGCGCGTTGGCCACGTTTAGCGAAAAATCCCCTACACAGCGCTGGTCGGCAAAATAGGCCAGGTGGTCATAGTTGCGCACCAGGTAGCCGTCAGCTTCAGACCGCTTTACCTGATCAAGAATATAGGTTTCTAGCGGCTTGGTAATACGGGGCGGAGCTACCCAAATGGTCTGGGACTCGCTAACTCGATGGGATCGGAACCAATCCACAGCATCGCGGTAGGTGGCGGGGTTCTCGAACTCGCAGTAGACGGTTTCAATGCCGGCCTCGGTAGCAGCGGCGAGTTGGGGGCGAGTGCGAACGAGGACAGTTAGGGATGGGGAGATGGAGGGGTGGAGAGATGGGGAAGCTAGATTCTCGCTGGGGGGCGTCTTGGGGGTCGGCAGAATGTCTTGTAAGGCGGCGTCGACATTGAGGTGCCAAGGGTTGGGGCGTGAGCGCAGCTCCTCTAACCCTTCCACCAGCTCTCGCCGCAGCCGGTTTAGCTCGCTGACGGGGATCATCACATTCCCCTGGAGATGATTGCTCAGGTATTTGAGATGGAATGGGGTGTTGCCCAGACGGCCTAACTGCTGCTCTAGGCGATCGCCCGTCAGCGGCTTTGAATGAGCTTCTACCAAGGCCATAGTGGAAGTTGTCTGGGCAATGTGACCCTGACTGTCGCGAGCGATCGCCACCAGTTCCTGCCCCACCGCGCCATGCACCTCAATAGTGATGGGTCGCGTGAATTTGGGGCGATCGCCGCTGTAGGTCTGCTGAAGCTCTTTATCCAGGGCCGGATCGCTGGTTTTCCAAAGCTTGTCGCCGGGGTGGATGCGGCGCAGATTGAGCGCGTCGCGGCCAAACATGAGCCGAGTTTCTGAACCGACCTGATCCACCTGATAAATGCGGCCACCCTGCTCCTTTTCGGCAGGGTGGCCGTCGTCAAACACTACGCCGTCACCCGCCTTGATCGGAGCCTGGGCTTTCAGAAACACAGCATCGTCGGTGATGCGGGTGATGTCACCTAGATACACTCCGCGCTTTTTGCCAAAGCGAGCGTGGACGAGGGTTTGGTTATCGATGCCCTCGAACCAGCCGGTGTAGAGGCCACGGGAGAAGGCCATTTCGAGCTGGTAGCGTTCCTCCGATGATGGAGGAGTAGGGAGATGGGGAGATGGGGAGGATAGGTTAGATGCGGCGACAGCCAGGCGATCGAGGGCTTGGCGGTAGACGCGGGTGACGTTGGCGACGTATTCAGACGCTTTGAGTCGGCCTTCAATTTTGAGGCAGCTAACGCCGGTTTGCACCAGATCGGGCAAGACATCGAGGCCAGAGAGGTCTTGGGGGCTGAGTAGGTAAGCGCGATCGCCCAAATCTACCCGTTCCCCATCGGCTATGAGCTCGTAGGGCATGCGGCAGGCCTGGGCACATTCGCCTCGATTGGCCGATCTGCCGCCCAGGGCTTCGCTGGTGAGGCACTGGCCCGAGTAGGCCACACACAGTGCGCCATGGACGAAGACCTCTAGGGGGAGGGCGATGTTGCGATCGCCCATCTGCGCCTGAATTTTGGCAAGGTCTTTAATCGAGCACTCCCGCGCCAGCACCACCAGCTGACAGCCGAGATCGCGGGCAAACTCAACCCCAGCGACACTGGTCACCGTCATCTGCGTTGAGCCGTGGATGGGAAAATCGGGCGAAAGATGACGAATGAGCCGACAAATTCCAATATCCTGCACAATAACCGCATCGACCCCAGCCACAATCATCGTTTTGAGATATTGCGCGGCCTCTGCTAGCTCTGAGGGAAATACCAGCGTATTCAGCGTAACGTAGCCCTTCACCCCACGCCGATGGAGAAAGGCCATCAGGTCGGGTAGATCGGCCTCGGTAAAGTTCTCGGCTCGCATGCGGGCGTTGAAGCGATCGAGGCCAAAGTAAATGGCATCGGCCCCGTTTTCGACCGCAGCTTTGGCACAGTCCCAGTTGCCAGCTGGGGCCAGCAGCTCAGGCAGAGCGGGTGACGCGACGGGGGCATTAAGACTGGCAGCGGGGTCAAGGGCAGGCATAGACTTAGACTCGCAGGGCTAAATAGTGGCCCCCAAAAAGCGGCCAGCGACACCATTCTATTCTTACAAATTCCAGACGATTGAAAGCTTAGTTGGGCTATGAATTGCCGCAGGGGCGATCGCCCAATTGTTCTGAGGCCATTACACAGAGCAATAAATATTTGGTGATGATCCCGCTGGTTCCTACAATGGGGAAATTAACTACTGGTTGCAAAACCCTGGAGAAATCTATGAGTCGTCCGATAATCCTCGGCATTGTGGGTGACAGCGCGGCGGGTAAAACCACTCTGTCGCGGGGCATTGCGCAGATTTTAGGCGAAGACGACGTTACCATCATCTGCACGGACGACTACCACCGCTACGATCGCAAACAGCGCAAAGAAATGGGCATTTCGGCCCTGCACCCCGACTGCAACTACATCGATATCATTCAGCAGCACCTAGCACTGCTGCGCACTGGGCAGCCCATTCTCAAGCCTATCTACAACCACACGAGCGGCGAGTTTGACGCCCCCGAATACATTGAGCCTAAGCGCTTTGTCATCGTCGAAGGCTTGCTCGGTTACTCGACCCGTGCCTGTCGCGATGCCTACGACGTTAAAGTCTATCTGGCCCCGCCCGAAGATCTGCGCGCCAATTGGAAAATCAAGCGCGACACCCGCAAGCGCGGCTATACCCCCGAAGAGGTGATTGAGCAGATTAAAGCCCGTGAAGAGGACTCCGAAGCGTTCATTCGTCCCCAGCGGCAGTGGGCCGATGTGGTAGTTAGCTTTTACCCCCCAGATGGCAACAGCAGCGGCGACGAACTGCTGCTCAACGTGCGTCTGGTGATGCGGCCCACCATTCCCCACCCCGACTTTACCCACCTGCTAGAAGATAAAAACGGTGGCTCTCTAAGCGACGCGGTGCGCATGGGCCTCGATCGCGACATGGGCAAGCCCGTAGACGTGCTCGAAATCGACGGCCACGCTACTGAAAAACCCGTGCAAGAGCTAGAGCGTACCCTATGCAGCGAAGTCCCCTACCTGGGCAAGTTTTGCAGCATTGAAGGCAACACCGACATTGGCAAAGTGGTGGGCACCACGGGCGAAACGCTGCAAAGCTATCCCCTGGCCCTGACCCAGCTGCTAATTACCTACCACATGCTCAAGGCCGCCAAAGTTTCCGAGTAGGGGCAAAGGGCAGTTCGCCCACCCCGAGATCCCCAATTGCAGCAGCATAGGGGGTTGCCAAAAAACAGCCGATTGCTCTGCCTCTGCTTAGCGATCGGCTATTTTTTATCATGTGCAACCTACTGTTGCGATAGCGCTTCGCCCTGCGACAGTTCACCCAGCATCATTTGAATAAAGTTGGAGGCTATCTCTGCTGACTGGTCGTGGGTGGCAAACACGATCGCCAGACTATTGGTGTCTCCAGCTCCATAGCAGAGAACTCGAAAAGAGCCATCCTCGAAATAACCCGTGCGATCGATGCTGCCCTGGTCAGACTCGACCCCCAAGCTGTCAATCAGCTGGTCGGCCCGCGTCAGGCAGCCTGCCACATCGGTGTCGAGTAGCTGGTCACCGCTGGCAATTTCGGGGCGAGCATTGGCGGGCTGAATCAGAGCGGCCAAGCCAAGGCCGGTAAGGGCGATCGCATATAGATGCCGTTTCATAGGAATTAAAACTAGGGTTAAGTACAGCTGCCGCCCCGCTTGAGGGTGCTCCGCCGCCACCAGTGCTGGTGGCGGCAGATTGTTTCACGGCCTGATCAGTTATTACAGAGTGCCCTGCCCCTTTCCGGATGCGATCGCGCAAAAAAGCGCCGGAGCTAGTAGCTCCGGCGCTTGGGGTGTTGAGGAGTGAACGATTAATTAATAATGTAGGGGCCTGGTATGTCACCGAGGTAGCCGAGGTATGACAACCCTGTGACATTTTTCGCTCCCCTTTTTTAGCGCCATGGTCTAGGCTGATCTTTCCAGAGCCTTCTGGCCTTTGCCCTTTACCTTTCCCCGCTGCCTCCGTGACCCAGCCCGACGCCCTGCGCCATCTACTCAACGCCGTTTCCCAGGGGCAGCTCAGCCCCGATGCCGCCTTTGACCGGCTCAAGTACCTCGACTTTGAGCCGGTTGACGACTTTGCTAAGGTCGACCACCACCGCACCCTGCGCACCGGCTTTCCAGAAGTGATCTGGGGGCCAGGCAAAACCCCCCACCAAATTGTGCAGATCATGCGCAGCCTGCATCAGCACAACCCAGTGGTCATGGCTACCCGCATCGAACCTGAGGTTTTTGCCCAGGTGCAGCAGCAAATTCCGGCAGCGCGGTACTACGACATGGCCCGCATCTGCGCCCTAGTGCCCTTGGGTTGGGCAGCCCAACACCCCGGTACCATTGGCGTGCTGACGGCAGGAACTGCCGACCTGCCTGTGGCCGAAGAGGCTGCTGTTACCGCCGAACTGAGCGGGTTTATGGTCAAGCGCCTGTGGGATGTCGGAGTAGCCGGGCTACACCGCCTGCTGCGCCACCGCCACTTGATCCGTGACATGGATGTGCTGATTGTAGTAGCGGGCATGGAGGGCGCACTGCCTAGCGTCGTGGCGGGCCTAGCCGATTGCCCCATCATCGCAGTGCCCACCAGCATTGGCTACGGAGCCAGCTTTAATGGCCTCTCGGCCCTGCTCACCATGCTTAACTCCTGTGCAGCGGGCATTGGCGTGGTCAACATTGACAATGGCTTTGGCAGCGCGGTGCTAGCCGGGCAGATTTTGCGTACCGGGGCGAGGGTAGGGAGTGAGGGTGTAGGGGGAAAGTTTTGAAGTTTGAATTTTAAGGTTTGAATTTGCGCCCTCCACCAACTCAAAACTCAAAGCTCCCACTGACTAGCGCAAGTCGGGGGGCATAGCTGCGGGTTTGACATCAATGGTTTGGTCGCGGCCATCGCGGTGAATGTCGAGCTTGAGGGTGCCGCCAATTTCGGTCGCTTCTACCCGAGCCTGCACGTCTGGCGGGCTATCGACTGGGTCGCCCTCAATGGCGCAGATGACGTCCCCGATCTTCAAACCTGCGGCTTGGGCCGGGCTGTCGGGCAGCACCCCGACAATGAGAACGCCGGGCTCATCGTCGTTGTCGATTTTAAGATTGAGCTGCTCTTCTTCGTTGAGGCGATCGACCATCTCGGCGGAGAGTTCGACCATTTGAATGCCGAGGAAGGGGTGCAGCACTTCCCCGTTGGTGAAGAGCTGATCGGCGATGCGTTTGGCGGTTTCGATGGGAATGGCAAACCCTAAACCCTGGGCGTTGGCGCGAATAGCGGTGTTCATGCCGATCACTTCGCCCCGGTCATTGAGCAGGGGGCCGCCGGAGTTGCCGGGGTTAATGGCGGCATCGGTTTGAATAAACTGCACCCGCTTATCGGGAATGCCCACCTGGTTGCTGCTGCGCCCCAGGGCACTGATGATGCCAGCGGTGACGGTGTTGTCGAGGCCAAGGGGGTTGCCAATGGCGATCGCCCACTGCCCCGGAGCCAGGTCTTGGGTGCTGCCAATCTGCACGGTAGGCAGGTCGGCGGCTTCAATTTTGACCACAGCTACGTCGGTTACCGAGTCAACTCCAACCACCTTTCCTTCAAAGTCACGCCCGTCGCGCAGGGTGACCTGCACCGTTTTGGCTCCCTCAACCACGTGGGCATTAGTCAAAATCTGGCCATTAGCGCTAAGAATGAACCCTGACCCAGTCCCCTGCTCTAGGCGATCGGGCAGCTCGGGCGGGGGCATTTCTTGCTCGTCAAAGAAGCGGCGAAAGAAGGGGTTGTTGAAAGCATCGGGAGAAATTTCGGGCACGGTGCGCTCGGCGTCAATGCGCACGACTGCTGGCCCCACCTGCTCTACCGCCAGGGCAATAAAGTTTTGGTTGTCCCCCATCGGGTCGGCGACTCGGGGGTTGGGGGCGGCCTGGGCCACGGTCGTCAACGATGTCTTGACCGCTGGGGGAGTCTCAGCTGCGGCCTGCTGTGCTGTAGCCAAACTCGCCTGGCTGACGTAGTAGTGACCGGCCCAACCCGCACCACCACCTACGGCCAAAGCGACTGCCACCAACGCGAGCTGCTGAGAAAACTGCTTTGGTAACGAGTCCATGCTGAATGCCCTCTGCTACTGTGCCTGGTGTGTCTTACCGGGTACGACGAACTGGCCTTGCGGCGGCTGCGAGCCAACTCAAAATCACGTAACGCTGACGATAATTTGACTGTCTGGCTCTACTCTACCGAATATTCTACGGAGCAAATAATTTCCGGATGGGGTTACCTGCGGCTAGAAAACCCAGGTATGCCCCCTGAACAACCGGGGCTGTCCTGCCTATTATAGAGGCTGTACCCCTCAAGGATGGTCGGGTTCACCTGTAGAACCAAAATCAACGTTGACTACCTCGCCACATTTGCTTTTCATGGTGTTTTACGATTTGCTGAAACCTTCGGCCACCTGCCGGTTAGACACTGCCAACCAGCTGAGGCCATTCAAACGCCTCGCGGTACTGGTGGGGCTGGCCGTTGCCCTGCCGTTCGGAGGGCTAACAGCACCGGAGGCGATCGCCCAGACCGGCTCTGCCGCTTGCTCCCAACCCGCCCTATCGCGCTTAACCCGTCACCGGGTGGCCCAGGGTGAAACGCTGGCCGTCATTGCCCAACGCTACAGCCTGTTGCCAGCCACGATTATGGGGCTCAATCCTGCCGTTCAGGAGGGGACTGTCAGGCCTGGGCAAGAGCTGCTGATTCCGCCCTTCAATGGCATTCGGGTCAGCGTTGCCCCGGGCCAGACCTGGCAGCAGGTCGCCCGGGCCTACAACAGCCGACCCGATGTGCTGTTTGAGGTAAACGGCTGCGTCAGCACCATACCGGCCACCATTTTTCTGCCGGGGGTGAACTGGTTCCCTGGGGTGGCGACCACAGCGGCCACCGCCGCCCCAGCTACGCCACTTCAGGGATATCCGCTGCCCCAGCGATCGCAGGTAATCGTCAACTACGGCTGGCAGCCAGACTCAGCCCAGGGCAAGCTGGTGTTTAACACTGGGGTCGCCCTGGCTAGCGCCGCCAGCACCCCGGCCCTGGCCGTAGGGGCCGGCACCGTAGCCTTTGCCGGTACCGATGCCACCTACGGCAATCTGGTGGTCATCAACCATGCCCAAGGACTGCAAACCCGCTACGCCAATTTGGCAGCGCTGAACGTGCGGGCTGGACAGACGGTGCGCCAGGGCGATCGCCTCGGGGCGATCGCCACCCCTGAGGGCGGCGACGACGCGTTCCTGTTCTTTGAGGTGCGGCTTAACTCCACCGCAGGCTGGGTCGCCCAAGATCCCCAAGACTATGTGCCGACCATGGTGCTGCGCTAGAAAACCGCCTGGGGTGGGCAGGCTATGGCAATAGCATGATGCCAAGCTCACCCAAACCCTAGCGCCGACTGGCAAGAGCACCTACAATTGGCCGTAAGGGTGCACCGGCAACGCTGAGTTTTGTGCACCGATGGCCACCAGGTAACCTATGGCACAGCATTTTTCTGGACAGCCTTCGCCCCATTCTCCCCAACCCTTTTCTGAAGCCCGCGACCCTGCTGTCACGTCGGGGCTGTTTTGGTCAAGACTGCTAACCTACCGGCCCTTATTTTTGCTGGGCGGGCTCTGGTTGACCCTGGTGTGCGTGTCTGCGATCGCCTACCACGGCCTCATGTTCAACGAGCCCATCGAAGATGTCGCTCCCGAAGCGCCCCTAACGGTTTTGTCAGTTCCAGCCGACGATGCTGCCCCTGCCCCAGATATTGCGCTTGGGCAAGAAGCTTCGCCCCAGCCTGGGGTTGCCCTTTGGGGCCTGCTGAGCCTGGTGGGACTATGTGCCTTCGGCTCCTTTGTGCTCACCCAGCAAATCAAGGTCTCAGCTCGGGCCACCAAGCGCAAAAAAGCCCGTCCGCGCCCGATCGCTAAAGCGTCTACGCCGGTGCAGCCACCCCACCCCAAGCGTTTGGCCCCCTACTTGCCCCAGCGTGATGGGGTCGTAGCCCCCGGGGTTAGACTGGTAGAAACCCCCATGGTTGAGCCGCACTCAGCATCGGTACCAGCGCGACCTAGGGCTGGTACTGTGCCGCAGTTCAAAGCGGTGCCTCAGCCAGGGCGTTGGCGCGACCTCCCTCGAGGGGAATCGCCCCAGCCTTCGGCTCCTAAAGTTGCGCCATTGCCAACTGCCACTCCGGCGGTGGTGCCCCCCGAGGCTGACCTGCCCCTCGATTGGACTGAGGGCAGTGTGGCCCATGCTCTAGATATGCGGCAGCGGCGATCGCTGTCGTCCTTAATGTAAGCATTGTTTGCTTTGGGGCTTTGAGTCAGCTTCCGGTTATCTATCACTCTGACTATGTGGCTCCTCTGCCCGACGGGCATCGCTTTCCGATGCCCAAGTTTCGGCTGCTGCGCGATCGCCTGCTGCACGACGGCATCATCACCCCCAACCAAATCTACCAGCCCGGCGAGCCGCCTCAGACCTGGCTGGAGTTTGTCCACCATCCAAACTACGTCAACGCCTACCGCCAGGGCACGCTGGATGCCAAAGCCCAACGGCGCATTGGCTTGCCCTGGAGCGCCGCCCTGGTTAAGCGCACCTGCACGGCAGTAGGGGGCACCATTCTCACCGCCAAGCTGGCTTTGGAGCACGGGCTGGCCTGCAATACGGCGGGGGGCACCCACCACGCCTTTCCCGACTACGGCTCGGGGTTTTGCATTTTTAATGATCTGGCGATCGCCACCCGCGTGCTGCAAGCCCAGGGCCGCGTCAGTCGCGTGCTGATCCTCGATCTAGATGTGCATCAGGGCGACGGCACCGCCTGGATCTTCCGCGACGACGCCAGCGTTTTCACCTTTTCCATGCACTGCCAGGAGAACTTTCCGGCCCGCAAACAGAGCAGCGATTTAGATGTGCCCTTAGCCTTGGGCATGGAAGATGATGCCTACCTAAACTGCCTGGCGCGGCACGTTCCCGATTTGCTGGCCCAGGTGCAACCTGACCTCGTGTTTTACGACGCTGGGGCCGACCCCCACAAAGACGACCTGCTGGGTAAGCTGGCGCTGACCAACACCGGGATTTATCGGCGCGATCGCTTCGTACTCGATAGCTGTGTGCAAGCGGGCTATCCTGTCGCCTGCGTCATCGGCGGCGGCTACGGCCAATCCATGGATGACCTGATCTTTCGCCACTCGCTGCTGCACAGAGCCGCCGTCGAGGTGTACCAGGCCCACCGCCTATAATTGAAACTTTGTAGCGTTGTTAGGCCATGAATTGGGCGATCGCCACCTTCTACAAATTTGTCACCCTGAGTGAACCAGCGGCGCTGCGTCGGGAGCTTTTAGAGCTATGTCAGAGCTGGGGGCTGCGGGGCACAATTTTGCTGGCTTCAGAAGGACTGAACGCCACCGTAGCGGGCGATCGCCCCAGCATTGATGCCCTGCTAAACTGGCTCCGCTCACATCCCGAAATTGGCCCCTTCCCTCATCAAGAATCCACCACGGCAGACGCGCCCTTCGAGCGTATGAAGGTAAAGCTTAAGCGGGAAATCGTCACTTTAGGACATCCCGAAGTCAACCCTGCTCAGCAGAAGGTCGGCACCTATGTCGAGCCACGAGATTGGAACCAGCTCATTGCCGATCCTGAGGTGATGGTGATTGATGCTCGCAACAACTTTGAGGTCGAGCTGGGCACCTTTAAGGGCGCGGTGAATCCCCAAACCCACTCTTTTAGAGAACTACCAAATTATGTAGACACCCACCTCGACCCAGCTCAGCACAAAAAAGTAGCAATGTTCTGCACGGGCGGCATTCGCTGCGAAAAAGCTACCGCCTACCTGCTAGACCAGGGTTTCGAGCAGGTCTATCACCTCCAGGGCGGCATTCTCAACTACCTCAAAACAATACCGACGGCTGACAGCCTGTGGCAGGGCGACTGCTTTGTGTTTGACGAACGGGTGGCCGTTGACCACCGTCTGCAGCCCAGTGAATACGAGCTCTGCTTAGGCTGTGGCCATCCGGTAAGCGCGACGGAAAAAGCCTCATCCCATTACGAGGCGGGCATTAGCTGCCCCCACTGCTATGCTGCTCTTACCCCTGTCAAACGGGCTCGGCTAGAGGCTCGTCTGCGCGATCGCTAGCTCTAAGGAAATCTATGCTGCCCACAGACCAACCGCTTCAGGCCCTGACCTATGGCCCCACCGATGGCACCGCTGACTGGTGCCTGGTGGCTCTCCACGGCTGGGGGGCCAATGCCGCCGATCTGATCGGGTTAGCCCCCTATTTAGAGATAGCCAACTTCTCAATGGTCTTTCCCGATGCGCCCTGGCCCCATCCCCAGGCTCCAGGGGGCCGCATGTGGTACAGCTTCCCTAACGGCTATGATTTTCGTCGTCCCTACGATTTTGAGACGCAATCTGATTTAAAGACCAGTCGAGAGCGGCTCAAAATCTGGCTGTCAGTGCTGCCTCAAACCACCCAAATCCCCCTAGAGCGCACCATCTTGGCCGGGTTTTCCCAAGGGGGCGCAATGGCGCTAGACGTGGGGTCGCAGCTGCCTCTAGCCGGGCAGATTATTCTCAGCGGCTACCTGCACAGCGCCGCCCAAGCTCCAGTGAGCCCTCGGCCGGTGATGATGGTACACGGCACCTTTGATCCAGTAGTGCCGATCGCCAAGGCCCAGCAGGCTAGCGCGGCCCTCACCGCCCTCGGCCAACCCGTGACCTGGCAGGAAATGGCCATGGGGCATGAAATTCCACCCCAGGTAATGGGTCTAATTGCCGGGTTTTGCGAAGATTTGCGGCAGGCCAGCGGGAATCCCTAACCAAACCTTTATCCTAAAGGGAGAGTGAATTGACCCTGGCTGCACCCGCGCGGCTCTGAGGCAAACGTCACCAAGGGGGAAAAGACTATGCTGAGCCTACACGTTTCACCGCAAACCGTCTCAGATATGACACCGGACACGGTGGCTGAGCTGGCTACTCGCCTAGAGACCGATGCCTACGAGAATGCCTTTGAGGGGCTGCAAGACTGGCACCTACTTCGAGCGATCGCCTTTCAGCGACCCGAGCTAGTTGAATCCTACGTCTATTTGCTCGACCTCGAAGCCTACGATGAGTCGTAGACCATTGGCGGCTAAATCCTGCCTAGATTCCCCCACTCCATAGGGGCAAACGGTTGTTTGCCCCAGCAGAGGTGTCGTTCTTAAAATCGAGATGACTGGCGTCGGGTTTGGGATGGCAAGTAGTTCTACAGCCGTGGACGCTCCTCGCCGAGTGCTGATCGGCATTAGCGGCGGTATTGCTGCCTACAAGATCTGCTCGGTGATTTCGTCGCTAGCCAAGGCAGGCCTGGCGGTGCGTGTTGTGCTGACCCAGCAAGGGCAGGCCTTCATTCCGCCCCTGACGGTGGCAACGCTGGCTCGGCACCCCGCTTACACTGACGAAAATTTTTGGCAGGCAACCCAGGGACGGCCACTGCACATTGAGCTGGGCGAATGGGCTGAGCTGCTGGTGATTGCACCCCTGAGCGCCAACACTTTGGGTAAGCTGGCCTACGGCTTGGCCGATAACTTGCTAACGAATACCGTGCTGGCCTCGACCTGCCCAGTGCTGCTGGCTCCAGCGATGAATACCGACATGTGGCAGCAGCAGGCAGTGCAGCGCAACTGGCATCAGCTACTTCAGGATCCGCGCTACCACAGCCTTGAGCCAGGCAGTGGGATATTGGCCTGCGATCGCATTGGCACCGGGCGCATGGCCGAGCCTGAAGACATTCTCACCCACATTCACTCGCTGCTGCACAGCGGCGGACGGCGCGACCTGAGTGGCAAGCACCTGCTGATCAGTACCGGCAGCACGCGCGAGTTTTTGGACCCCGTGCGCTTTATTGGCAACCCCGCTAGCGGCAAAATGGGGGTGGCGTTGGCCCAGGCTGCCCTTCACCGTGGTGCTACCGTCACCCTCGTTCATGGGCCAATGGATGAATCCCTCAAAGCCCGCCTAGGCGGCATTCAAACCATAAGCATCACCACGGCTGAAGAAATGCACCGGGCGATGCTGACCAACCTACCCCAGGCCGACTGGATTGTGATGGCGGCAGCGGTGGCCGATGTGAAACCGGCAACCCAGGCATCCACCAAGCTTGCCAAGGCCGATCTACCCGAGGCACTGCCTCTGACCCAGGTGCCCGACATCGTGGCTGATCTGTCCCAAAAGCGATCGCCCCACCAGCGGCTGATTGGCTTTGCGGCCCAGACCGGCGATATTGTTTCCCCAGCGCTGGATAAGCTACAGCGCAAGGGGTTAGATGCGATCGTGGCGAACCCCGTCGATGTGGCCGGGAGTGGGTTTGGGGGCGATCGCAACCAGGCCGTCCTGCTAACTAAAACCGGCGATCAGCTCACCATTTCCCCCTGCACCAAGTTAGAGATGGCTCACCAAATCTGGGATGCCCTGCTTCAAGCCGGATTCTAGCTGCGCTAGATCCGGTGGATTCAGCTACCCCTCACCTTCTAAAATGGGGGCTGTTCTGACACTGCGGCTGCTATGACTGCTACCTCTGCCCCTAACCTGCTCTCTAGCGTGGTCAATCAGGTGCTCGCCGTTAAGCCCCTGTGGAACTTTGCCAAGGGTCGCGCCCGCCACATGATGGTGACGCGGGCCGAGACCATCGGCGTGCCCTGGCGAGAACGGGTGCAGGCATTGCGGAGCCGTCGTACCGGGGTTGGGGATGCCGAGGCTGGGCCATCGACGGTTGAAACCGGGGAACTGTCGCCCCTCTGGCAGGCCGATTTGGAGTCGATCCAAAATCCTCACCTCGTCTACCCCAGCTACTACACCACCAGCTTTCACGCCTACGACGAAGGCAACCTGGGCTGGCAACCCGCCATGGAAGTCGAGGTAGCGGCCCAGGCGGTGCATGCCAAAATTTGGCCCGAGGCCGGGGCGGCGGGCGACGATCGCCTTCGCCAGAGCTACCACGATGTCCTAATTGCCCAACTGCCCCAGGCCCCAGAGGCCGTTGTCGATATCGGCTGCGGCGTGGGCATGAGCACCGAAGCGTTTCAGACCACCTTTCCCCAGGCCCGCCTGACCGGGGTAGATTTATCGCCTTACTTTCTCGCCGTGGCCCAGTATCGGCAGCACGAGCGGCAGGTAACCGGGAAGGTTACCTCGACGACAACGCCGATCACCTGGCACCACGGGGCAGGCGAAGCAACTGGGCTCCCCGCTGCCGCCTATGATCTGGTTTCGATCTGCCTGGTCTGCCACGAGCTACCGCAGTCGGCAACCAAAGCCGTGATGCAGGAGGCGCGCCGGCTGTTGCGCCCCGGCGGCCACCTGGCGATTATGGATATGAACCCCCGCTCTGAGGCCATTCAAAAGCTGCCGCCCTTTGTCTTCACCCTGCTCAAAAGCACTGAGCCCTATCTGGATGACTACTTCACTCTAGATATGGAGGCAGCCTTTGAGGCCGCTGGGTTTGAGCGGCCTACGGTCACCTTTAACAGCCCCCGCCATCGCACATTCATTGGCAAGGCGCTTTAGGGCCATAGTGGGAAGGCTGAAGGTTCTGCACGGGCTAGCTTTCTAGCTGACCAACGACCTACCGTGCAGCCTCAAATCATCCATTCTGCCTGGCGAGGAGGATGGTCTGAGGGCGATCGCACCGGCAGACCTGCCCAGTACCCAGGGCAGTTAGGCAGAGGTTGATGCGATCGCAGCCCCAGCGTCAATATCCCCATGGTTGCGACCCAGTCAAAGCACTCGCTCTGCCCCAGGCAGGTACGCGTGTGCTGGTCGCTTGGGGCATAATCTGGACAGACCCTGCAACAATCCCTCCCTTCTGTCCAGGGCTCAGTACCTATGAAAAAAGCCAGTCCCGCCTCGGGGGAAACCCTTGAGCGCTTGAAATTGAGCCTCTACCTGGTGCCTATTTTTGGAGTCGTGCCCGCCCTCTACAGCCTGTGGCAAAAGCAGGGTAGCCGCCAAGAGCTAGCAGTCAGTCGGCTGGTGATTACTCTGGCCTTCACCTGGGTTATAACCTACGGTTTGCTCAGCGCTGGCAGCCATCTGGCACCGGGGCTGTCGCTGCGGCTGCTGATCAGCAACACCTTAGTGACTACTGGCTATACCCTGACCAATCTCATCTTGATGGTGCGTCTATTGCAGGGCAAATCGGTAAACCTGCCAGGGTTTAGCCAATGGAGTAAGCGACTGCCCTAGGGGCATGCGTATCGACGCGGCCTCCCCAGCGGCAAAATTTCTAGATCAGGAGAACGCGCCAGGCCTGATCCTCAGGGCCATCCCATGGGCCGACGAAAAATTAACCTAATTTGCTGGGTTCGTGCCATATTACGTGGGTCGCCTGACTAAATTGCTGTTAACATGCAGCTAAAAATTTCGCAGAGTCATCCCCCCACGGGGCTGTAATCTCCCACACCGTTCATTTTTATTGCCCCGAGGTCCCTGGTGTCTCAACGTCATCCCCAACATCTCAAAGCTCGTTCACCCCAGGGGCATCCACAAAAAATGCCGGTTCAACAGCGACGGCGCATGCCTCGCATCCTCAGCGTGGGCATTGCCCTGGCCTCAGTGGCGGGCATATCTGGGGTGGCTGGAGCGCTGCTGGCAGTTTCGCTGTCGGCATCACCACTGATGCAGCAAGAGCTAAGCGCTGAAGAATCGGGAGTGTTTAGCCAAGACGCCGCCATTGCGTCGAGCGGCAACCTGCGACTGCCGCGCCTGACTCGTCCGGTTAACATTCTGGTCTTGGGCGTTAAGGTGCTGACAACAGACGTCAACGAGGTGCCGCCAGAACTGCAAGACGTGGGCTACCACGCCCTGGTCAACTCCTTTGACGGGCTCTCAGACTCAATGCTGCTGCTGCGGTTTAACCCCCAAACCGAGCAGATGGTGGTGCTGTCGCTGCCCCGCGACACCCGCACCTACGTGCGCGGTCGGCTGACTAAGCTCAACGAAGCCAATCGCGATGGTGGCCCAGCCCTGGCCGCCGAGTCGGTCAGCGACCTGTTGGGGGGCGTAGCCGTCGATCGCTACGTGCGCATCAACGTGCAGGGGGTCGAAAAACTGATCGATGCCCTGGGCGGAGTCACGGTCAACGTGCCCGCCGACATGAAGTACCAGGACGATAGCCAGCACCTCTACATCAATCTGAAGGCGGGCGAACAAAAACTCAACGGCAACCAGGCGCTCCAGTTCTTGCGCTTTCGCTACGACTCCCAGGGCGATATTGGCCGCATCCAGCGCCAGCAAATGTTTATGCGGGCCCTAGCTGAGCAGACCCTCAACCCGGCGACCATTGCCCGGCTGCCCAAGATTTTGTCGGTGATTCAGGAAAACGTTGACACCAATCTGTCGGTGGAGGAACTGTTGGCTCTGGTGGGCTACGGCGCCCAGATCAACCGCTCCAACGTGCAAATGCTGATGCTGCCAGGCACCTTTAGCAGTCCCCAAGACTTTGCGGCCAGCTACTGGCTGCCCAGCTATAACGACATCGACGGCATGGTTGACCAGTACTTTGGCTTTGGCACCCAGCGGGTGGCCACCACCAGCGACCCCAGCCAGGTACGAGTCGCCATTCAAGACAGCACCAATGACCCGGTGGCGGTGCAAGCCCTCACCCGAGCGCTGCGTGAAAGCGGCTACTCCAATATCTTTATCGACGAAACCCTGAACGCCCCCCTGCCCATTAGCCGCATTGTGGCTCAACGGGGCGATGGCGCGACCGCCGAAATGGTGCACCGCTTTCTGGGGATTGGTGAAGTGCGGGTTGAGAGCACCGGTGCCCTCAATTCCGATATCACCATTCAGCTGGGCCAAGACTGGAACCAGGGGCTAGGCGAATCGCTCTAGGCGCGCCCAGGTTGGGAAAACGCCGCTGGCGGCGTAGACTGGCGGGGTAGCGATCGCATCGGATGAATACCTATGGCGCAGTGGGTTTGGGGCGCAGCCGCGCTAGCCGGTCTCAGCACAGTGAGCACTACCACCCTGGCTCAGGCCCAGACCACCCTCCAGGTGGTCTACCCCCCCGATGGCCACCAGACCACGGCCGAGCAGATCTTTTTTATTGGCACCGGTGCCCCCGATCAGCCCGTGCTGCTGAATGGTGAACCGATAGAAGGGCGCAGCGCAGCGGGCCACTTTGCCCCCTCTCGGCCCCTGACCCCTGGCCCCAACACCTTTACCCTCACCCAGGGCGAGCAAACCTTATCAATTATGGTTACGCGGGTGGCCAGCGGGCCAGTGCTGCCAGAAACCTTGGGCTTTGCCGAAGGGTCGCTGCTGCCAGGGGCAGATATTGCTCGCCAGCCAGGGGACTGGGTGTGTCTGGGGGCCGTGGCTCCTGCCAATGCCACGGTGACAGCTGCCCTGGCAGGGCAGCTGTATACCCTGCTGCCCCAGGGCGATCGCGCCGACCTGCCCCCCAACTCAGCCGTCCTCACCGACCAGGCTAGCCCCATTGCCACCGCTGGCCCCAGCCGCTACGAAAGCTGCTTCATGGCCGAAGAACCGGGCGATTTTGGACAGCCCGTCTACCGCCTCGCCCAGGGTACAGCCGTAGTGATGGATGCTGCCCCCGGTTCTGTGAGTATTTTGAATCCCAATGCGATCGAGGTTGTCGAAGTTACCGCCGCCGCAGGCGTGACCCGTACCGGCCCGACTACCGACTACTCGCGCCTCACCCCCCTGCCCCAGGGCACCCGCGCCAGAGTCACGGGCCGCGAGGGCGACTGGCTGCGCCTCGACTACGGCGGCTGGATCCGTGCCGCTGAGACTCAGCCGGTGGCGGGGGCGTCGGGGGTGCGATCGCTGATTCGCGGCGTCACCTCCCGTCAGATTCCCGGCTGGACAGAAATCTACTTCCCCCTGCAAGTTCCCGTCCCCGTCAGCGTCGAGCAAGGCACCGACACCTTCACCCTCACCCTGCACAACACCGTGCCCCAAACCGACACCATCTACGTCACCGACGACGGGCTGGTGGAGCGCCTAGACTGGAACCCCGTCCTGCCTGACCAGGTAGAGTACCGAATTCACCTTAAACCCGACCAGCAGTGGGGCTACAAGCTGCGCTACGAAGGCACCACCCTGGTGCTATCCCTCAAGCAGCCCCCCAGCCTGCAAGCGTCTGGCCCCCTGGCGGGCACCACCATTCTGGTAGACCCCGGCCACGGCGGCGACGAACCCGGCTCGCGCGGCCCCAACGGCACCCCCGAAAAAGATGTCAACCTGGCAGTCTCGCTACTGCTGCAAGCCGCCCTAGAAGCCCGAGGTGCCCAGGTGATTATGACCCGCACCGACGATCGCACCGTCGGCGTCAACGATCGCCCCGCCCAGATCGCCCAGGTCGAACCCACCCTCGCCCTCAGCATTCACTACAACGCCCTCCCCGACAGCGGCGACGCCCAAAACACCGCCGGCATCGGCGCCTTCTGGTTCCACACCCAGGCCCACAGCCTGGCCCAATTCCTCCACGACTACCTCGTCACCGAACTCGATCGCCCCTCCTACGGCGTCTTCTGGAACAACCTCGCCCTCACCCGCCCCCACGTCGCCCCCTCCGTACTGCTAGAGCTAGGCTTCATGATCAACCCCAATGAATTCGAGTGGGTGACGGATCCGCAGGAGCAGGCAAAATTGGCAGAAACCCTGGCTGAAGGAGTGGAGCTTTGGGTGCAGCAGACGGGGGGAGGGGAGTGAGTAGGCGAATAGGTGAGTGGATGGGTGGGCGAGTGGATGGGTGGATGGGTGGATGAAAGGTAATGAGGTGAAGAGATAAGGGGGGGGTGAGAGCATAGGGAAGAAGACAAGAGGGCTGAGCAACTCAGGATTGATTCGCTTCCAGACCCATTTGCAGAACAGGTGTTTAAACCGATGATCAGCCCATCCTTTCCGTGAGGTCAAGGACGACGGAACGTCCTTGTCGATGGGGGTCTGGGGCCAGCGAAATGGCCCCAGCGGTAGATCTGGCTTTCGCTCAAGGTTGTGCGCCGCGCCTCACCTATTGCCGAAGTTTAGGATCCCATTCTCAATGCGATCGCCCCACCCCCTAAAATAAGAGACTGTCCAGAAACCTTTGTCGAAAGTGCAGGAAACCCCATGACCGTCCGCGTTCGCCTTGCCCCCAGCCCCACGGGAACTCTGCACATTGGTACCGCCCGCACCGCTGTGTTCAACTGGCTCTTTGCCCGCCACGAAGGCGGCCAGTTCATTCTCCGCATCGAAGACACCGACGAAGAGCGATCCAAACCAGAATTCACCGACAACATTCTCGCCGGGCTCAAGTGGCTCGGCATGGAGTGGGATGAAGGCCCCTTCTTCCAGTCCCAGCGGCTCGACCTCTATCGTCAAGCCATTCAAACCCTGCTCGATAAGGGCCTCGCCTACCGCGCCTACGACACCCCCGACGAGCTAGACGCCATGCGCGAGACTCAAAAAGCCAGAGGCCATGCCCCTCGCTACGACAACCGCCACCGCGATCTCACCCCCGATCAGCAGGCCGCCTTTGAGGCCGAGGGCCGCCCCGCCGTCATCCGCTTCAAAATTGACGACAGCCGCACTATCACCTGGAACGACATGGTGCGCGGCCCCGTCACCTGGCAGGCCAGCGACCTAGGCGGCGACATGGTCGTCGCCCGCGCCTCCTCCGCCACCACCATTGGCCAGCCCCTATACAACCTAGCCGTGGTCGTCGATGACATCGACATGGCCATCACCCACGTCATTCGCGGCGAAGACCACATCGCCAACACCGCCAAGCAAATTCTGCTCTACGAAGCCCTCGAAGCCGCCGTGCCCGCCTTTGCCCACGCACCGCTAATTCTCAACCAGACCGGGCAGAAGCTCTCCAAGCGCGACGGCGTCACCTCCATTTCTGACTTCCAGAAGATGGGTTTTGTGGCTCCGGCCCTGGTCAACTACATGACCCTGCTGGGTTGGTCAGCCCCCGACGCCACCGAACAGTTCACCCTGGCCGAAGCCGCCCAGCAGTTCAGCTTCGATCGCGTCAACAAAGCCGGAGCCAAATTTGATTGGGATAAGCTCGACTGGCTCAACAGCCAGTACCTCCACGCGATGGAGCCTAACGCTCTGCTGGAGCTAGCCCTGCCCTATCTGCAAGAGGCTTACGCCCTTGATGCGGAGGCCGATCACAGCTGGCTGTTGCCCCTAGTGACAATGCTCGGCCCCAGCCTCACCCGCCTGACGGACGTTGTAGAGCAAAGCCGCTTTTTCTTCACCGAAACCGTGGAGTTCGCCGATGACGCCAAAGCCCAGGTGCAGCTCGACGGTGTATCCGCTGTGCTGGAGGGCATTCTGACGGGGCTCACCGAAAAATCCCCGGCCACTATCGACGAGCTAAAAGCGTTGGTGGATGAGGTCACCAAGGCCCAGGGCGTAAAGAAAGGACTGGTGATGAAATCGATGCGCGCAGCGCTGATGGGCGCACTTCAGGGGCCAGATCTGATGGAATCTTGGCTGATTCTGCGCCAGCGGGGATTTGACGTACCCCGCTTACAGGGGGCGATCGCGCTGGTCTAACCACCGCCAGTAGGCCATGATGCTCAGGGTAATGGCTCCCAGCGTTAGCATGAGCAGCCCGGCCAAGCCGTAGGTGGCCGCCAGACCAATTCGCTGACTCAGAGGCTGGCTCACCAGCGGCGACACAAACTGGCCTAGAAAAAAGCTAGTCGTCAAGCCACCCAAAATTCGCCCCCGCAGGGCAGCGGGGGTGAGTGAGGTCAAGCCAACCGTCATGTTGGGGGTAAAGAGGCCGAGGCCGAGACCGGCGATCGCCAGCCCCACCAGCACTCCCCCATAGCTCGATGCCTGGCTGATCAACAGGTAGCCCACCCCGATCAGCCCGAAGGCCAAAGCATAGAGTGCGATAAACGTGAACCGCGACTTGAGTGTTTGGTAGCTGAGCGAGCTACTGGCAGCGGCTAGGGTGGCCAGGGCGATCGCAAGCCCGCTCTGCGACCCACTGGCACCGCTCAGCTGCTGCAGGTAGAACGGTAGCTGCACCGGAATCATGTAAAACACGATTTGGGTCAGTAAGGCGATCGCAAAGGTCGTGATCAGCAACACCCACGGGACGGGTTCAGGGTTGGCCGCAGCCAGGGCCTTCGCCTGAGCGCGGCTGACCCGCACCGGTTCGGGCAGCACCAGCAGCACCAGCGGCAGCATCAGCCAGGCTGTCGCATAGATCAAGAACGGAAACCGCCAGCTAATATCGGCCAGGTAGCCACCCAGGGTGAGAAACAGCACGCCGCCCAGCGCCATAAACGCGGCCTGCACCCCCAAAAACTGGGCGCGCGCGGCTCCTAGGTAATAATCGGCAACCAGGGTGGTAGCGGTGGTCATAATGCCCGCCACGCTCAGGCCCAGCACCAGTCGCCCGACCAAAATCCACCCGATATCGTTTAGAAAAAAGCCCGAACTGCCCGCCAAACCGTAGGCAAACACCGACAGCGACAGCCAGCGCTTGCGGCCAAAGCGATCGATAATCGTGCCTGCGATTGGGGCGCCCAGAGCGATAAACAGGGCTGGCACCGTCAGGACCAACCTCACCCAATAGTCGGCGTTGGGCACCTCGGCAAAGTGCGATCGCATCGCGGGCAGGGAGGGGGCGATCGTAGCTCCTGCCATCACCGTCAGGGTACTGACTAGCAGCAGGGTAGCTTTCACCCCCAACGTCTCGGGATGACGGGGTTTCATCGCAGGGCTCCTCAGCCGCTAAACATTTCTCAACCCAATAACCAGTTAAAGTAACGATAGAGGAGAAGCCTAGCTAACGCTACGCACCTTAAGGTTAGTAGCCCTGGGACAATCAATTTGACCGGGGATTTGCCCGAGTCCCGTGGCTTACGTTACATTAAGTAAAGATTTATCTCATATTTCTTTTCCCGACTCGAGATTCCGCCCCCGGCAACACCCTGTTACCAGGCATGATAGACGTAGGGCCAAACTCGGTCACCATCCGTTAACTGAACATCCGTTAACACTGTGCACGTTAGTCAATAGAGGCCATAGGTATGAAATTTTCGTGGCGAGTCGCCTTACTGTGGACCCTGCCCCTGCTGGTAATTGGGTTTTTCTTGTGGCAAGGAGCATTTTCGTCGGCTCCGGCCGATATGGGTCGCAACGCGGCCAACACCCGCCTCACCTATGGTCGCTTTCTCGACTATCTTGATGCCGGGCGGGTGACAGCTGTAGATCTCTACGACGGCGGTCGAACCGCTATTGTCGAAGCCGTTGACCCTGACCTCGACAACCGCGTCATGCGCTGGCGGGTCGACCTACCGGGCAACTCCCCCGACCTAGTGAGCCGTCTGCGCACGGCCAACATCAGCCTTGACTCTCACCCCCCGCGTAACGACGGCGCTCTGGTGGGCGCCCTGGGCAACCTGCTGTTTCCGCTGCTGCTGATCGGCGGTCTGTTCTTTTTGTTTCGCCGCTCCAATGGGGCTATGGGTGGCCCGGGCCAGGCGATGAGCTTTGGCAAATCCAAGGCCCGCTTCATGATGGAGGCCAAAACCGGCGTCATGTTTGACGATGTGGCCGGCATTGACGAAGCCAAGGAAGAACTCGAAGAAGTTGTCACCTTCTTGAAGAAGCCTGAGCGCTTCACCGCCATTGGGGCTCGCATTCCCAAGGGTGTGCTGCTGGTCGGCCCTCCCGGTACCGGTAAAACCCTGCTGGCCAAGGCGATCGCAGGTGAAGCTGGCGTGCCCTTCTTCAGCATCTCCGGTTCTGAGTTTGTCGAAATGTTTGTCGGCGTCGGCGCATCCCGCGTGCGCGACCTGTTTAAGAAGGCCAAAGAAAACGCCCCCTGCATCATCTTTATCGATGAGATTGACGCTGTCGGTCGGCAGCGGGGTGCAGGTATCGGCGGTGGTAACGACGAGCGAGAGCAGACCCTCAACCAGCTGCTCACCGAGATGGATGGTTTCGAGGGCAATACCGGCATCATCATCATCGCTGCCACCAACCGGGCAGACGTGCTCGACTCAGCGCTGCTGCGCCCCGGTCGCTTTGACCGTCAGGTGATGGTCGATCCGCCCGACATCAAAGGCCGCATTGAAATCCTCGAAGTCCACGCTCGCAACAAAAAGCTGGCCGAAGACATTTCTCTAGAGACGATCGCCCGTCGCACCCCGGGCTTTACCGGGGCTGACCTGGCCAACCTGCTCAACGAGGCTGCCATTCTCACCGCTCGCCGTCGCAAAGAGGGCATGACCATGGCCGAGGTCGATGATGCCGTTGACCGCGTCATCGCCGGTATGGAAGGCACTCCCCTAGTTGATAGCAAGAGCAAGCGGCTGATTGCCTACCACGAGATTGGCCATGCGATCGTTGGCACCCTGGTCAAAGACCACGACCCCGTGCAAAAAGTCACCCTCATTCCTCGCGGTCAGGCTCAGGGTCTCACCTGGTTTACCCCCAGCGAAGAGCAGATGCTGATCTCTCGGGCTCAGATTCTGGCTCGAATTACCGGGGCACTGGGCGGTCGCGCCGCTGAGGACGTGATTTTTGGCGATGCTGAAGTCACCACCGGGGCCGGCAACGACCTCCAGCAGGTGAGCAACATGGCTCGGCAAATGGTCACCCGCTTTGGCATGTCCGACCTAGGGCCGCTGTCCCTTGAGAGTTCTCAGGGTGAAGTGTTCCTCGGTCGCGACTGGCTCTCTCGCTCAGAATATTCTGAGGAAGTGTCGTCTCGCATTGACGGCCAGGTGCGCACTATTGTGGATCACTGCTACACCAACGCTAAGCGCATCATGGAAGACCACCGCGCCCTGATCGATCGCCTCGTCGATCTGCTGGTCGAGCGTGAAACCATCGACGGCGAAGAGCTGCGCCAGATTGTCTCTGAGTACACGGTGGTGCCCGACAAACAGCAGTTTGTGCCCCAGCTTTAGGGTCTAGCTGTTGAGATGATTGAGGCTCGTCCCTAGGGACGAGCCTTTTTAGTTGGAGAAGAATTGTCTATGCCTCGCCCTGTGCTCTACGTAGCGATTACTAACCACGGCTTTGGCCATGCCACCCGGGCCGCCGCTGTTGCCGCTGCGGTCAAAGCGCTACAGCCCAAGGTGGATTTGGTACTGGCTACCACCGCTCCCCAATGGCTGCTCGACGAATACCTGCCAATGCCCTATGAGTATCGTCCGGTAGCCTTTGATATTGGCGTGATTCAGCCCGATAGTCTCACCATGGATTTGCCGGCCACGCTGGCTAAGCTCAAAGATATTCAGACTCACCAGCGGTCAACCGTAGCGACAGAGGCCGCCTACCTCAAGCAGCGCGGGGTAAATCTGGTGCTGGCCGATATTCCACCGCTGGCGACGGCGATCGCCCACGTCGCCAACATCCCCTGCTGGATGGTCAGCAACTTTGGCTGGGATTTTATCTACCGAGGCTTTGGCTCAAAGTTTGAGCCGATCGCCAGCTGGATTGGAGACTGTTTTGGTGAGTGCGATCGCCTCTTCCGCCTGCCCTTCCACGAACCGATGGCCGCCTTCCCTCTCGTGGAAGACGTCGGGCTAACTGGAGGAACCCCGCGCTATAGCGCTGAAGCGTTGAGGGCACAGTGGAACCTGTCTCATCCCAAAGAACGCACGGTTCTACTGACCTTCGGCGGGTTAAGCCTCCAGGCCATTCCCTACGATCGCCTCACCCAGTTCCCCGACTGGCAGTTTCTCACCTTTGAGCAAGACGCCCCTGCCTTGCCCAATCTGTTTAAGGTACCCAGGCAGGGCTACCGCCCAGTGGATGTCATGCCCCTGTGCAGCCGCATCGTCTCCAAGCCAGGGTTCAGCACATTCTCCGAAGCCTGCCGCCTCGATCTGCCCATTATTACCATCACCCGAGAAGACTTTGCGGAAGGCCCGGTGCTCGTCAACGGCCTGCAAGATCACAGCTGGCACCGAGTCCTCACCCCCGCCGAATTTTTCGACGGCGACTGGGCATTTTTAACCCAGCCCCTCGACCCACCCCGCACTACTCAATTCCTCGCCAAAGACGGCAACCATCAGATCGCCACAGCCATCGTCGATTACCTCATTGGCTAAATCGCTGGCTACAGGGAGAAGAGATCAAAAAAATGAAAAACAGGCTGATGACATTCATGAGCTGACGAATAAATACAGCACCGGAGTCAGAGCCCGCCTAGCTTGCCCAAGGGCAGCAGGCCCAACCACCCAACAATCAATCACCTCTGGCATCTTAAAAACGACCGATGCTGGGGGCGATCGCCCGGTGTGATTCTAGAATCTGGCTCCAAGCCTCCAGCCCATGGCTATGATGACGATGGGAACGCTCAAGGATATGAAACCGTGATTCAACCCTCTGTGGCTCTATTCACCACCGCAATTGTGGCGTTTGCCATCACAGCAGCGCCAGCGGCAGATCTCTCCTTTGCGACCCCCAACGGGCTGTTTCGCCTAGAGCCCGACAGCGGCGATCGCAAAGCCCTGCTGCCCGAGGGCGATCGCCCCTTCAATGCCTTGGCCTGGTCTGGTAACGGCGAGCGGCTCGCCATCGTCCAAAACTACGGCGAAGTCTATCGAATTGAACCAGGTGCAGCTTCCCCCACATTGGTGTTTTCTAGCGACTGTCAACGGCCACCCACGATCAATTTGGCCTGGCAGCCCGATGGCGAAACCCTGGTGATAAAGCAGCGCTGCCCCGCCCCCATCGCCGGTGCCCCCGCTGAGCTAGATCTATTCCTCAGCCGCCCCACCGGAGAGGTGACTGCCTTTAATTCCTTGCCCGACAGTCCAGAGTCAGACATTTTTTTAGCGCCCGATGGCAGCCAGATCGCCTACGTGACTGGCCAACACATCTTCATCGCCGGGCTAGACGGCAGCCGCCCTCGCCGCATCACCGAAACTCCCGGCATCTACGGTGCTGCCGGGAGTCCTTTGGCCTGGTCGCCCGATGGCACCCGGCTAGCTTTTTACGAGGGTAACTATCCCTTTCAGCGGCTCAATGTAGTGAGGGCTGACGGGGGCGATCGCCGCGTGCTCACCCCCGAAGCCAACTTCCAGATTTACCGCAGCATTGTGCTGTGGTCGCCTGACAGTCGCTACATCGCCCACTATCGACCCCACAACCCACCCCTTAGCAATCAAGAAATCATTGCCCTAGTCAACGTCAACACCGGGGAAACCCAATCCCTTACCCGGCCTGGTTTCTACGACGCCCTCAGCTGGGCTCCCGATGGTCAACAGCTCGCCTTCGCCTCAGGGGCTCAAGCCGGTCGGCAAACCCTGTTTCGCATGGATCTAGTCAGCCAAGAATTTACGGCTTTAACCAATCAGCCCCTGCAAAACATCCTCGATAGCCAGTGGTCTCCCGATGGCAACTGGATTGCCTTCACGGCCACCCCGCCAGATGACCCGCTAGGTACCCAAGTGCTGCACCGCGTTCACCCCGATGGCACAGCACTGTCTCCCCTAACCGCCATTGACGAATACGTTTACCCCTTCGCCTGGGTGCCCACCCCTGCCGAGACCAATACCCAAGGCCTAAACGAGGCTCCCTAGCTGGGCCTGAATTTCGCCCTGTCGCTGCACCGCCGTTAAAGCCTGCCGGACAACCTCAACCCCGGCTCCAGGCTTAGACGACTCCTCAGTTAGCGTTTGCTTCCACAGGCGGCTGCCGGGCTGCCCCGCAAACAGCATCAGCAGGTGGCGAGTAATTTTGTTGAGCTTCAGCCCCTGGCGCACCCAGTGGTCAATGTAGGGCAGCATCGCTTCGGCCACCTGCTGGCGGCTGAGGGGATCCTCACGGGCGGCAAAAAAGCCCTGATCGACCTGGCTAAAGAGGTAGGGATTGTCGTAGGCAGCCCGGCCAACCATGACCCCGTTAACCTGGGCAAGCTGTTCTGTCACCTGGTCAAGACTGGTCAAACCGCCATTGATCTCAATCCACAGGTGGGGAAAGTCTCGTTTGAGGCGGTGCACGTCGCCGTAGCGCAGGGGCGGCACCGTGCGGTTGTCCTTGGGGCTGAGCCCCTGAAGCCAGGCTTTGCGAGCGTGGACAGTAAAGTGGCGGCAGCCGGTCTGGGCCACGGTATTCACGAAAGTGGCCATGTCTTCATAGCGATCGCGATCGTCGATCCCAATCCGGTGTTTGACGCTGACGGGCAGCGGACTGGCGGCCATCATAGCTGCAACGCCCTCGGCAACGCGCTCAGGCTGGGCCATTAGACAGGCCCCAAAGTTGCCGCTGCGGACGCGATCGCTCGGGCAACCCACATTCAAATTGATGGCATCGTAGCCAAAGTCGGCGGCAGCGCGGGCCGAGATTGCCAGCATCTGCGGGTCGTCTCCCCCTACTTGCAGCACCAGCGGCGACTCACTGGGGGTAAAACCCAGCAGATGGTCGCGATCGCCATGCAAAATTGCTTGGGCCGTCACCATCTCGGTATAAAGCAGAGTGTGCCGAGTGATCTGCCGCATGAAGAAGCGGTAGTGGCGATCGGTGCGATCCATCATCGGCGCAATGCTGAGGGGCACCTCAATGATCGTCGCCCTTTCTGCTAGGTCGGTTGGTTTTGTCTCTACGGTCATAGAACCGCACATTGCTGTCGTTATTGCTCCCGTAGTCTAGCACTCTGTCTTTGCGTACCCAGAGTTGGCTGCGGCTAGGGCCAAGAATTTTGAGGGGCGGTTCTCCACTGTATTTAGATCAGTTTTCTACACTAGGGCATCGCCTGTTTTTTTGACACCATTTAAACATCCCGTTCAGGTAAATGGCTCAATGAACAATGCGATCGGCTCCTTTTATAACTGGTATAGAGCAACCCTGCGCAACACCAAATACCGCTGGCTCTTGGTTTTAGGAACCATCATTTACTTGGTTTCTCCCCTGGATATTGCCCCCGACTTTTTGCCAATTATCGGCTGGGTCGATGACGGTCTGTTGGCTACCCTACTCGTTACTGAGTTGTCTCAAATTGCGCTGGAGCACCTCAACAAGCGCAAGCAGTCTGGCACTAGCACAGCTAACGACACTACCGTTGAACCCATCACTACTATCGATGCGTAGGCTGAGTCAGGTCAGCCCCTGTCAAATTCTTTACCCTCAAACCTATCTCCCCGAGATGTCGCTAGCGACATCTCTTTTTTTTGGAAGCTTCACCAGGGCGAGTTTTGAGGTCTTGCGGTAAATTAAAAGCGAGTCACGATTCGCCTTCTAGCTTTTGAGGTTAAGCAATCCCATGACCACTGCTACCAATGTCTTGGGGACTCCCCTCGCCCCCTGCTGCACCTCACCCATGACCGGCTTTTATCGGGATGGCTGCTGCAACACTGGCGCGGGTGACATGGGAGTTCACGTGGTGTGCGCCCAAATGACCCCTGAGTTTTTGGCTTTCACCAAGGCCCAGGGCAACGATCTCTCAACGCCGATGCCCGCTTTTCAATTTCCAGGACTCAAGCCGGGCGATCGCTGGTGTCTGTGCGCCCCTCGCTGGCAAGAAGCCTTAGAGGCCGGAGTCGCACCCCCGGTGATCCTAGACGCCACCCACGCGAGTGCCGTTGAGCACGTTTCTTTGGCTGACTTGAAAAACTACGCCCTCTGAGGAACTAATCAGGCATCCAATCCTCAGTGCCGCTCTAGGCTAAACCTAAGGATGTAGTTAGGGATCAGGTGCTTAGGCCAAAAACGTCTCATCCCAAGCGCACGGCTGTACCGCTGGCAGCTACCATCAGCATGTTGCCGCCGTTGTTAATCTCCAACGATTCGTAGTCGATATCTACGGCAATAATGGCATCGGCTCCTAGCTCCTGAGCAGCCTGCATCATTTCCTTAATGGCGGTGTTGCGGGCCTGGCGCAGGGAATGTTCGTAGGCACCCGATCGCCCGCCGACCACATCGCGAATGCCCGCGAAAAAGTCCTTAAAAATATTTGCCCCCAAAATCGCCTCGCCATTCACCAGCCCGCAGTATTCAACTACGTGGCGACCGTCAACATTAGGCCCAGTAGTTAAGATCATGGGTTGCCTCGGGTTAAACCACTTCAGAACTTGTCACTTGCATACTAATATCTAGCCACGGAGCCCGGGTAACGGGGGCACTGCTGGAAATAAAATCTACCCCTGTCGCCGCGATCGCCCCTAAAGTCTCTAGTGTCACGTTGCCAGACGCCTCAATCTTGACCGCTGGCTTTTGCTCACGAATGCGCCCCACGGCTGTCTTCATCAGTTCTGGGGGCATGTTGTCGAGCATGATGATGTCTACGGGGCAGGCGATCGCTTCCTCGACCTGCTCCAAATTGCTCGTTTCCACCTCCACCATCATTGGGTAGGGAATTGCTGATCGAATCTGCGCCACAGCCGCCCGAATGCCCCCGGCGGCAGCGATATGGTTGTCTTTAATCATCACCGCATCATCCAGCCCCATGCGGTGGTTAATGGCTCCACCGACTCGGCTAGCGTACTTTTCGAACTGGCGGAGACCGGGGGTGGTCTTGCGGGTATCGACGAACTGGGTCGGGCTATGGGCCAGTTGCTCTACGTACTGCTGAGTAGCGGTGGCAATGCCGCTCAGACGCATCACCAGGTTTAAGGCCACCCGCTCTCCGCTCAGCAGCACCGCCAGAGAACCGCTGATTTTGGCCACAGTGGTGTCTTTGGGGCAGAGGTCGCCATCGTTCACCAAAGGCTCAAAGTTGACCTCACCATCTAGCTGCTGAAAGAGGCGGCGGGCAAAGGGCAGCCCAGCCATCACGCCGGGGGCGCGGGTAACCCAAACAGCCTGCCCTGGCCGCTGGGCAAAAGCTCCCAGTCCAGCGGTAGTCCAGTCACCACGGCCAATATCTTCTTGCAGCCAAGCTTGTAGGCACTGATCTAAGGCAATTTCAGGAATCGGAAGCGGGTTGAGGGACATAGGTTATGGACTCTGGAAGGGCGTTGAGGGCCAGCGCTGTTAGATTAGACCTCGACAAAGCTCGCAATTTCTGCCACAGCCAGAAATTATTGTGCTAACTTACGAGTAATGCCGCTGTTACGGCAGCAACTCTACAGATTTTACCGTTTAGGATTCAGGAGGTGATGCCCATGCAAGAGAGTAGTAAACGTGTGGGTCTTCAGGTTGAGATCAGCCGGCTGTGCGCCGGGGCTGTACTCTAGCTTCAGTGTTGGTTGCTTTGGCAACTAGCTAAGCTCTCGAAGCTGGCTGAGTAGGGTTCCTCCCGGCAGTCAGGTTCAACCTAAGATCCAACTAGACCGCCCCTGCTTAGGAAGACTTTCTTCCCCTGGCAGGGGCGGATAGCTTTTAAAGGGGCAAACCTTCACGAGACAACGCCGATCCTTCCTTGCAAGCATCACGGCATCTAGGGAATTGCCAATCCGCCCTTTAGAATCAGGGGGAAATTTATCTGGTTCATCACCGTGGCTACAGTGCTTAGCGATCGCGACATTCAAACCAAGCTCAGCGGACTCCCCGACTGGAGCCTCAGCGGCAAGACCATCACCTGTACCCGCACCTTCAAAGACTTTGTGGCGGCTGTTGCCTTCGTCAACCAATTAGTTGAACCCGCCGAGTCGGCTGGGCACCACCCCGACCTAGAAATTTCCTACAATCGCGTGGTCATCAGCCTCTCCACCCATGATGCCGGAGGGCTGACCGAAAAAGACTTTGCCCTGGCCCAGGTTATTTCTAACCTAGGCTAGCTCGGATCAGTGCTCAGGTATAGTGTCTCAATCGCACCTTCGAAGAGAGGATCCACGCACTTAGCTAACTAAGTACGTGGATCCTCTTTTTCGTTTTAGTTGATACCGCCCGATCGCGCATCCGTCGCCTTGTTCTAGGCTAAATCTTCTTCAGCAAAGCCAGTTTACCGCTGGTAAACGCTGCGATCGCCCCCCTCTACCGATCAATTTGTCCTAAATCAACCCAAAACCTCAGATTATTTCTCCTAAAGCGGCCCTAAACAGGCTCAGGTCACTTGCGCGTGATGAACGGACGCCCGCGTCAAATTTCTTCGATTTTGTATCGCCGTATATTTTGTTTATCCCGAACATAACGTTAAATAGTCCGGGGATCATGTTGCATTTGTAACAGATCCGCTTTTGCATATGCTTAACGGTGTGAGGAGAAAAGACTGAATGACTAAGTTATTTTGGCAATCTTTGCTAGCTGTGCCCGCTGCCCTAGGTGCAGCTGTGGCCGTCTCTGGTTCCGCGATCGCCGCTGAAGCCGCTACCCCCCTGGTCAGCGACTTCGACCAAGACTCTGTTCAACTGGCTCAAATCACCAGCGTTTCAGAACTGACCGATGTGCTGCCCTCCGACTGGGCCTTCCAGGCGCTACAAAGCCTGGTTGAAAACTACGGTTGTATTCAGGGCTACCCCGATCGCACCTTCCGTGGTCAGCGCAGCTTGACTCGCTTCGAGTTCGCTGCTGGTCTCAACTCTTGCCTAGACGTGATCGCCACCCTGATCGCCCAGTCCGGCATCAACCCTGAAGACCTCGCTACTATTCGTCGCCTGCAAGAAGAGTTCCAGGCTGAACTGGCTACCCTGCGCGGTCGCGTCGATGCTCTCGAAGCTGAAACCGCTACCCTCCGCGCTCAGCAGTTCTCTACTACCACTAAGCTTCGGGGTCAGGCCGACTTCCACCTAGTCACGCCCTTCGATACCATTCCGGGTCAAACCAGCACCAGCGTTGCCGCTCGGGCGCGTTTAAACTTCGACTCTAGCTTTACGGGGCGCGATCGCCTGCGCATTCGCCTGCAGTCCGGCAACGGCAACGCCATTCAGCCCCAACTACGGGGTCTAGCCAACGCTAGCACCAGCGGTGCTGACTACAACGTGGGCGTTGACGACTTCTACTACCGCTTCCCGTTGGGTAACCGCATCACTGTGACCGCGTCCGCTCGAGGTCTTCAAGGCGATGACTGGGTAACCAGCACCATCGTGCCCTTCGATGGCCCCGCTGTGGCCGACGCCGGTGGTCCTCAGTTCTACCAAAGTGGTGGGAGCAGCTCCAATGGTGCAGGTCTGGGTGTAAACGTCAACTTTACTGACAACATTGCCCTTGACTTAGGCTACACCGCTGGCGGCCCCGATGCTTTTGATCCCGCTGTCGGTGTTTTTGGGGCGCGCAACCAGAGCTACATCGCTCAACTCAACTTCCTCACCGATGGATTCTTTAACGCTGCGGTAGCCTACCTTCACAATGATCGGTCGGAAATCTTTGCGCTCAATAGCACGGGCTTAGCTGCCCCTCGGGGTGGTGTTGATACCTTTGCTGGCCTACTAAACCTGGACTTTGGCGGGTTCTTTATTGCTGGACACGGCGCTTACCAAAGCTTTAATGGCGGAAACGACTTTAGCTGGAACGCCGGGGTTGGCTTCAACGATTTCTTGGCTGAGGGCACCCAATTGGGTGTATACGCTGGCCAACTGCCCCAGTTGGCCAACAACACCAACAACCCCTTCATCGTTGAAGGCTATTACCGAATTCCCTTTAACCAGTTCTTGACCATCACTCCTGCGCTGATCTACGGCGATGCCAAGTTGAGCACCCAAACCGATAACACCGGTTTCTGGGGTGCTCTACGCGCTACCTTCACGTTCTAAAGCAGCTTGGGCTCTGGGGTTTTTAACATATCCCCAGAGCCCTTTAATTTCATCTAGTTACCAGGTTCCAAGGGTTTGTTGCTAGCCGAGCATTGCCCACTGATGAAAATTCTCTCCCCACTCTCTTTACAGGGGTTTATTCGCTCTATGGTTTGGGAACCTTAGAGCAGCAGCTAACGTCTCTGTGTTGGTAAGTTAATCTCGGTCATTCTGGCCAAAACTTATCTAGCCGACACAGAGTATATCTGCTATTGTTGGTTTTGGATGTACGTTAAGGTTAAGCTACCTTGGCCTGTTCATGGCCTAGGCAAGCACCTTATAGATAGGGATGGCTTTTGCCAAACCTGCTGGTAGGTACACAATAAGCCTTAATTAAGGTGTGAGGAGAATATCGAATGGCTAAGTTATTTTGGCAATCTTTGCTGGCTGTGCCCGCTGCCCTAGGTGCAGCTGTGGCCGTCTCTGGTTCCGCGATCGCCGCTGAAGCCGCTACCCCCCTGGTCAGCGACTTCGACCAAGACTCTGTTCAACTGGCTCAAATCACCAGCGTTTCAGAACTTACCGATGTGCTGCCCTCCGACTGGGCCTTCCAGGCACTACAAAGTCTAGTTGAGAACTACGGTTGTATTCAGGGCTACCCCGACCGCACCTTCCGTGGTCAGCGCAGCCTGACTCGCTTCGAGTTCGCTGCCGGTCTCAACTCCTGCCTAGACGTGATCGCCACCCTGATCGCCCAGTCCGGCATCAACCCCGAAGACCTCGCTACCATCCGTCGTCTGCAAGAAGAGTTCCAGGCTGAACTGGCTACCCTACGCGGTCGCGTCGATGCTCTCGAAGCTGAAACCGCTACCCTGCGCGCTCAGCAGTTCTCCACCACCACCAAGCTGGTTGGTCAGGCTGACATGCATCTGACTACCCCCATTGATATCGTAACTGGGGAATCAAGCACCAGCGTTGCTGCTCGGGCTCGCTTGAACTTTGACTCCAGCTTTACGGGCAACGACCGTTTGCGCATCCGCCTTCAGTCAGGCAATGGCAACGCGGTTTCCGAACCATTCCTGGGTGGTTTGGCCAACGCTGGCAACAGCGGTCCTGACTACAACGTGGGCATTGACGACTTCTACTACCAGTTCCCTGTTGGTAGCCGTTTGACCGTAACCGCTTCTGCCCGTGGCTTGGCTGGCGATGATTGGGTTACCAGCACTATCGTGCCCTTTGACGGTCCTTCCGTTGCTGATGCCGGCGGTCCTCGGTTCTACGACGTTGGTGGCGGTGGCACCAACGGCGCTGGTGTTGGTCTGAGCTTTGCTCTCACCGACAATATCGTTTTGGATGCGGGCTATACTGCTGGCGGTCAATCTGCTTTTAATCCTGCATCTGGTATTTTCTCGGGCGACGGCGCCAGCACGCAGAGCTACATCGCTCAGCTTAGCTTCCTGAGCGACGGCTTCCTAGATGCTGGTATTGCCTACCTGCACAATGACCGGTCTGATTCCTTTGCGCTTAACGGTACAGGCATAGCTGCTCCTCGTGGCGGTACTGATACCTTCGCCGGTCTGTTGAACCTTGACTTCGGCGGTTTCTTCGTTGCTGGTCATGGTGCCTACACTTCCTTCAACGGCGGCAACGACTTTAGTTGGACTGCTGGTGTAGGCGTAAACAATTTCCTGGCTGAGGGTGCTCAACTAGGTGTTTATGGCGGCCAATTGCCCCAGGTAGTTAATACCGCTAATAACCCCTTTATTGTTGAAGGCTATTATGAGATTCCCTTCAACCAGTTCTTGACCATCACCCCTGCTGTCATCTACGGCGACCTCAATTCCGCTGCTGCTGATGACGAGATCGGTCTCTGGGGTGCTCTGCGCGCCACCTTCCGTTTCTAAGTTCTCATAACTTAGTCACAACTTAGCTAGTTTTAACTAGCGTCAAGGCTCTGCCATATTATTGGCAGAGCCTTTTATTTTGAGACATTCACAAAATCAAGGCCTCTGTCCAGTAGCCCTGGGGTAACCACAGTCCTCCGGAGCTATTCACCTGTTCTAGGCTCATGGTGTAGACCCAGGCTCTCTCCAATCGGCACTGGTTCAAGTCATAAATTGTTTGCAAGCTGCGCTGATACTCACTACTCTGGGGGCGATCGGAGTAATATTCTTCAAAAGCATCTATGGCCACCAGAGCATCCGTGTTGCCCAACGTTAGCAAAACCCCTTGTACCCAACCAGGTTCTGTGGTCATAGCTGGGTAGCCTAGGGATAGATGGTAGAGCCGTCCTATTGTCTGCGCCGGTTGGGCTGCGATCGCAAAGGGTTCACAAAGGCTGGCAAACGCTCTTTCACCAGGTTTGAGGGTGCCATAAACAAACAAATAGCAAAGAGCATCACTAGACATAGAGTTATTCAAATGAGCGCACAGCTTGCTCAACCTGAGTTAGAGACAGCCGTTTAAAATAAAAAACTTTATAAAGCATTAGCAAACTAATCAAAATTAGAGCAATGGGGTTTTGATATCCGGATACTTTACCCTGGGAAAAGTAAGGGTAGATGCAAGCTACACCCCCTAGTTTATAAAATCTCTCTCTGGTTAATTGCCCATGAGAATTCTCGTAACCGGCGGAGCTGGGTTTATCGGCTCCCACTTAATTGACCGTTTGATGACCGAGGGTCACGAAGTCATCTGTCTAGATAATTTCTATACGGGTCACCGGCACAATCTACTGCACTGGCTCGATCACCCCTACTTCGAGGTCATTCGCCACGACGTAACTGAGCCGATTCGGCTTGAGGTTGACCAAATTTATCATCTGGCCTGCCCTGCCTCTCCGGTGCATTACCAGTACAACCCGGTCAAAACCATCAAAACCAACGTCATGGGCACCCTAAATATGCTGGGCTTAGCTAAGCGAGTTAAAGCTCGCTTTCTGCTAGCCTCGACCTCCGAGGTGTATGGCGACCCTGAAGTACATCCTCAAACCGAAGACTACCGGGGCAACGTCAACCCCATTGGCATTCGCAGCTGCTACGACGAGGGCAAGCGCGTCGCTGAAACCCTGTCCTTTGACTACCACCGTCAAAACAACGTCGATATTCGAGTGGCCCGAATTTTTAATACCTATGGGCCTCGCATGCTTGAAAACGATGGCCGTGTAGTCAGCAATTTCGTCGTTCAGGCCCTACAGGGTATTCCGCTGACTGTGTACGGTAGCGGTTCGCAAACGCGGAGTTTTTGCTATGTGTCTGATTTGGTGAACGGCTTGATGCGGCTGATGAATGGCGATTACATTGGCCCAGTCAATTTGGGCAACCCCGATGAGTACACCATTTTACAGCTAGCTCAAACCATCCAGGCTATGGTGAACCCAGACGCTGATTTGATTTACAAACCCCTGCCCCAGGATGACCCTCAGCGCCGCAAGCCGGATATCACTCGGGCTCAAACGTTCCTCGACTGGAGTCCTACGGTGCCTCTTCAGGAGGGACTCAAGCTCACCATCGACGATTTTCGCAGTCGTCAGAGCCCATCAGGAACAACTGCGGTTGTATCACCGACACTGCACTCTGTGACCAACTAGCCTTTGCAGGTTAGGCCACAGTTAGGAGGCCATAGTCTAGCTGTGGCCTCGGGTTCGTCAAGTCAAGAGCATTAAGCTGAGAGCTTAACGGTTATCGAGTGTTCATAAAGTAAGGGATATTTTTTATGCGGGTATGTGTAATTGGTACTGGTTATGTAGGCCTGGTTACCGGGGTGTGCTTGGCTAATGTTGGCCACGACGTAGTGTGTATTGATGTCAACGAGGAAAAGGTTAAGCTCATGCAGTCGGGGCAGTCGCCCATTTTTGAGCCAGGGCTGGCTGAGATTATGAAGTCGTCAATGGCGGCAGGCCATCTCCAATTTTCCACTGATCTAAAAGCTGGCGTCGAGCACGGCGACATTCTATTTATCGCGGTGGGCACCCCAGCACTGCCTACGGGAGAGAGTGATACCCGTTATGTGGAGGCAGTAGCTCGGGGCATTGGCACTCACCTCAACGGCGGCTACAAGGTGATTGTGAACAAATCTACGGTACCTATTGGTTCGGGCGACTGGGTACGCATGATTGTGTTGGATGGCGTAGCCGAGCGCCAGCCGGTATCCGTGCCTGCGGGGGGTATTCCTGAGACAACCCACCCTGAGGTCACCGCCGACTTCGATGTCGTTAGCAACCCAGAGTTTTTGCGCGAGGGCTCGGCGGTATACGACACCTTCAACCCCGATCGCATCGTGCTGGGCAGCAACAGCCCTCGGGCGATCGCCGTGATGAAAGAGCTCTACACTCCGATCATAGAACGGCGCTTTGCCGAAGACCCCAGTGCCGAACCGGTGCCTGTGCTGGTGACTGACATCAGTTCGGCTGAAATGGTCAAATATGCCTCTAATGCTTTTTTGGCGACCAAAATTAGCTTTATTAATGAAGTCGCCAATATCTGCGATCGCGTTGGGGCCGACGTGACCCAAGTCGCTCAGGGCATTGGTCTAGATTCTCGCATCGGCAAAAAGTTTTTGCAGGCGGGCATTGGCTGGGGCGGGTCGTGCTTTCCCAAAGATGTATCAGCCCTGATCCACACCGCTGATGACTACGGCTATGAGGCTCAGCTACTCAAAGCCGCTGTGGAGGTTAACAACCGCCAGCGTCAAATCACCCTCGAAAAACTTCAGCAAGTGCTCAAGATTCTCAAGGGAAAAACCGTCGGCCTGCTGGGGCTCACGTTCAAGCCTGATACCGATGACATGCGCGATGCGCCAGCGTTGATTTTGATTGAGCAGCTCAATCGCCTAGGCGCCAAAGTCAAAGCCTATGACCCCATTGTTTCCCAGAGCGGGCTGCGCCATGGGCTGACGGGTGTCATCGTTGAGACTGACGCTTCGCATCTAGCCGATCACTGCGATGCCCTAGTCTTAGTCACCGACTGGCAACAGTTCAAACAGCTCGACTACGCCGCCATGGCCCAGCGAATGAACAGCCCCATCGTCATTGATGGCCGCAACTTCCTCGACCGTGAGGCCATGGTACGAGCTGGGTTTCAGTACTTTGGCATCGGTCGCTAATGCGTAGCTGTCATGTCTATCGCTCTAGAAACTTAGAGCGATAGGCATGGCTTTAACGATGGCAGCTATTCCACAAATCAGTGAACTCTGGGGCACAAGACCTGAGGTTTTGGGGTTCCAGCAGCAGAACATCCCCAACAACCTACTCTCTCACAGTAGGTTGTTGGGTTAAGTCTGCGAGGCTAGCTCGACTGGCCTTAAGATGAACAGATAACCCATTATGCTGCCCTGTTATGACTGCCTACGCGTCTGCTTCAAGCTCTGCCTACGCTTTAGAAGACGAAGCCTGGTGGGTACAGCGCTGGGTGGAGTTGTTGAACACCTACCGCTTCAAGAAGCGCCTAGAGCGGGGACGCATCTACGCTCGAGAAGGCCACATTCTCAGCCTGGAGTACAAGGGGTCCAAGGTCACGGCCCTGGTGCAAGGCACCGCTGAAGAACCTTATAAGCTTTCGATCTGGCTCGACGCGTTTACTGACGAAGACTGGAACTACGTCATTGATTCACTTTCGGAGCAGGCAATTTATTCTGCTCAGCTGCTGGCGGGGGAAATGCCGGCTGAAATTGAGGCTGTTTTTACCGCCAACGGCCTCAGCCTCTACCCATTTAACCTGTCAGAGGTGCATTCTAAGTGCAGTTGCCCTGATCCTAAAAATCCTTGCAAGCACATTGCAGCGGTGTATTACCAGCTAGGAGACTTTTTTCGCGAGGACCCGTTTGTGCTGTTTCAACTGAGGGGTCGCAGTCGCGACAGTATTTTAGACGCGCTACGGCAGCGACGGCAGAGTACCGCTACGTCTACCGAAGTACTCACCCCTGATTCAGAATTGGGCACTCAGCCAGAGACTGGGAAGGCCACTAGTCAAATTGATCTCCAGAATTTTTGGGCCTATGCGGAACCCCTAGACTCAGAGCTGGTGGTGATTACCCCTGCCGAAACGACGGTTCTAGATGTGCTAGGTAAAATACCGCTTCCCCCTGAGGATGCGCCCGCAGTGATGGGCCACCTCAAGGAGATTTACCAGACCGTAGCTCAGCGGGCGATGATGAAGGCCCTAGGCTAGGCAGCCCGAGTCAGCGATAGCAGCCGTCGTAACCCCAGCCAGCCAATGATGGAGTAGCCAGCAGCTAGGAGCAGGCTAATCACTGAGACGCGAATGCCAGAGCGCCAGGCCTCAACCCTAACGCGCTGCTCGGCTTCCGCCCGGCGGGTGCCGATTTCGGTCTCAATTTGCTGCTGGGCTTGGTCGGCCCGCTGCTGCAAGAACTGGGTGAGCCCCTCTGGATCGTTGCGGTACTGCTCAATATCGGCAGGCAGCTGGCCGCTTTGAATCGCTTGGGATAAAAGTTCGTCGTTTTCGAACAGCGCCCCTAGCTGGGTCTGTTGCTGGCTAAGTTCGGTAGATAGCCGTTGTTGCAGCTGAGTTGCAGCTTCGCCAGCTTCGGTGCTGACCTGGGCTAGAGCCGCCTGACTGGAGAGGCGCACGGCGTTGAGGTGCAGTAGTATCAGCAACAAGTAGACCAAACCTAGCACGCTAGCCAAAGCACAGACCCAAAACCGTAGATCGGTGGTCAGATTCTTGCGCTGCCCCCCCTTACCCACAGAACTGTCGAGCCAAAACCCGGTCAGCAGCAGAGCCATGCCTATCAGGGGGACAATGCCGCGATCGACAAGCTGAGTGGTAGTGGCCAACTGCCACTGCACATTGGTGAGATTGGGCGGAATCAGCAAGATCAGAAAGTCGAGCAGGGCTGACAGAATGGCGATGGCACCGGCTACCTTAAGGGCGATCGCAGCCAGAGGAGACACCGTGGAGCTGGTGACAGCGGGTTCAGAGGTCATAGGAAGGGTCGGTCGCTTGTTACAGTTAACCATTCTGCCTTGACCCGGCCAGAAAACCACATATTCGCTATAAAACCTTGAGCTTTGCTGGCTTCAATCTATGCTCGTCTAGTCGTCTGACGGCCAAGGTAAGGCATCGAGTTCGATCGCGATCAGTTCCAATCACCGCGCAATCGAAGCATGGAGAAATCGATCGCTGCGATCGCGCCCGCTTCAGGCTATTGCTCTGGTTGCGCGGGCTTTGGGCTCCAGTCAGCGATCGCCCAGGTGCTGGCATCCCAGGGAGTGAATTCGACTCCGGTGAGGCGATCGCTGACCGCATTGGTCATCGCCCGGTGCACCACCGGAATAACAGCGACATCCTGGGCCAGCAGCTCATTCATCTGCTGAAACAGTGCGGCGCGGCGATCGGGGTCGAGTTCTTGGCGGGCTTCCTCCCAGAGGCGATCGTACTCCGGGTTGCAGTAGCGGGCGTTGTTGGGCTCCTGCCATTGGTTGGCCTGGGAAGCAATTTTGTCGCAGGTCCACCAACCCATATAGATGCTGGGGTCGGGGCTTTCGTTGCCAATGGAGTACACCTGCATGTCGGCATAGAAATGGTTGAGACTGCCGGTGTCCTCCGGGTTGCCTGAGAAAAATTCGTCCATGCGCACTCGCGCAATCTGCACATCTACCCCCAGCTCTTGCAGACTGTCGCTGACAATGGCCTGGGTCTTTTGACGCACAGGATTGACCGCCGCCTGAAATAGCACCTCTAGGGGAACGCCATCTTTTTCACGCAGGCCATCACCGTTGCTGTCAACCCAGCCCGCCTCATTGAGCAGTGCCTTGGCCTGCGCCAGATTGTAGCTATAACTGATGTCTGGCGATTGATAGTTGGCAGGGGCCACCAGCAGTTGGGCGGTTGGTTTGCCAGAGGTGCCGTAAAGCTCCTTGGCAATGGTGTTGCGGTCTACAGCTAGGTTAAGCGCCTGGCGCACTCGCACATCGCTGAAATAGGGGTGCGGAATCTCGGGGCTAGAACGCTCCCCATCCTCAGTGCGGGCAAAGGGATTGGAAAAATTCAGCATGATGCGCTCTACCTGGGAGCCAAACAGGTGAGTGACGTGACCACTGGCGTCGGTTTCTAGCTCGCTAAGGGCCTCCGCTTCAACCTGAAGGTTGTGGGCAAAGTCGGCGGTGCCAGCCTGCAATACCTCGCGCGCGGCGGCATAGGGGGCGAGACCGCCTAGCAGCTCTACGCGCTTGAAGGCAGGTCGTCCGCCCCAGTAGCTCGGATTGGGCTCGTACACCACGGTGCCCGACTCAAACCCCACCACCTGGTAGGGGCCGGTGCCCACGGGCTGGAGGTTAGCCAGTGCGTCGCGGGCGGTGGGGCCATTGAATTCTGCAAAGATATGGCGAGGCAAAATCAGCCCGGTTTGGCCAGTAAACGGAACCGACCAGGCTGGGGTAGGGGTGGCAAAGGTGACTTTTACGGTGTAGTCGTCGATCGCCTCTACGCTTTTTACACCGTCATAATATTGAGCGGTTGCTGCCGCCACCACAGGATTGCGAATAAATTCGAAGGTAAACACCACATCGGCAGCGGTGAAGGGTTCGCCATCGGCCCAGGTGATATCGGGGCGCAGCGTCCAGGTGACAGAGGTGCCATCGGCGGCTATGCCCCCGTTCTCGGCAGTCGGAATTTCGTCGGCCAGAAAGGGCACCAGCTCGCCTGCCTCGTTGTAGCTGGCTAGGGGTTCGTAGACGATGCGGGCCGCCTCAAAGTCTTGATAGCCACTGGCTAGGTGAGGGTTGAGGGTTAGCACCGAGCGACTGTAGAGCAGGCGCAGAGTTTCTGGGTCACGATTTGGCACGGCGTCATTTGCCTCGATCGCAGCGGGCGGAGCAGTGGCCAAGTCGGTAGATTGGCTAGTGACGGTGGCAGCTAGGGCGATGCCAGCGGCAACCACCAAAAGTGCAGTGCGAAACCCTGATCTGATCATTTATTTACGGTATGGAACCCCAAAACGACAGTGTTACCCATTACCCCCGCCCTTCATAGTAGACAATTTGGGTGGTGAGTCTGGGGGCGAGCGCGGCAGTAGAGAGCAATGTTTCGCCTCTATCTCTATGTCTATCAAAGGCGGGGGCAGAGTTCCCGGAAGCTTTAGCCCAATCTTGAGCAGAGCGTCAAACGGGGAAATCCAGAGCGAGGTTGGAGGGCAAATTCGGCTGGTCAGAGCAAGGCGTGGCGAGTGCGGTACTGTAGCGCTGCAGGTGGTGACGGTAGCGATCGGGAGCAATTTGCGCCTTCGCTGAGATCATCACGGCAACATGGTGGGCCTGCACAGCGGCAAAGAACTCGGCTAGCTGATGGTCATCTAGAGGGCAAGGCCGCCAGTATTCGTGACACAGGGGAGACCAGTCGTAGACGTGACCAGCCGCATCGCCCAGCACCTGATCGACAAATACCCCGTAGAGAATGTACTCCGACAGAGTTTTAGCTCGGGCCAAGGTTTCTAGCCAAGGGCGACCTCCCACTTGCTCTAGGCGATCGCACAGGGCGATCACGTTAGCCTGCCGCCAGCTAATCAAATTGCCAATATAGTTGGGGCGCGTGACCCCGTAGCGGTAACCCTCTAGCCCCAGCAGCCGGTAGGCCGCCTCGTACAGTGGTTCAAAGTCAGGGCTATAGAACTCGGGCACTCGAAACAGCCGCGTTTGGTTGGGCTGGGCAAAGTTTGTCAGATCAAAGGGGCGAACAAACACCACATCAGAGTCAACAAAAACCGTGACGGCCTCAGGGGCGCGTCGGGCAAAGGTTAGCTTGACCAACTGCTGTAGCACCCAGTTGCGAATCGGCGGGGTCTTTAAGCTCAACCAGGCGCGGCTGACCAGGGGAAAGCGACGAATCCAGGGGGGCAGCAGCGACTCAACCGTCAAAATTTCGGTGTTGGCGTTAGCCAACGACTTAAACATTGAATAATCTCGCTGATCGACAATCACGTAGTGGCGCATCGGGGTCTGACTAAGCTGACCAACACTGTCGACTAGCAGTTGGCAACGGGTGAAGTCAGGGCCGTAGCTGAGGGTAGCCAGGGCAAGGGATGGAGACACAGAGGTCGGCATTAGCAGATGCTCAAAAGGTCGACGCTAGCAGAGGGAACACAACCTTAGCGGTGCACCTAGGTAGAGCACAGCAGCATTTTTACCCAGCTCTAACTCTAGGGATAAAAGAAAAAGCGAAGGTAAAGGATAAACTGAAGTCATAAAAAGACATGTTGTAATTGAAGAGTCAATAAAAAAGTGAATAAATTGGCAGAATTAGCTACTCTTAGGGGTCAACAGCCCCCTAGTGGTTGAGTGTTGAATGTGAGACGACGCGACCAGGATCAGGCAACCTTATGACTGACACTACGGCTTCAAGCGCTTCCCCAGAGCCCCAGAGTAACCCTTTGCTCTATAACGCCGAGGAGGCTCTAGACCAGCCCTTCCCCCCAGCTAGCAATGAATGGGAAGCGGTCACCTTTCCTGGTCAAATGCCCTTAGACCATGCCGTAGAGCTGGCTGAGGTCTATGGTTTGTTTTCACCAACCGCAGCCGATAGCTCAACGGAAGCTGCGCCCCCTGCCGAGCCTGCTCCCGAAGATCTAGTGCAGCTAATTCAAGATCTCAACCAGTGTAATGATGCCCTTCTACTGCGCGTCACTGAACTCGAGGAAGCTTTGGAGCGATCGCAGGTGGCCCTTCAGGCTGAGATCGAGCGCACTCATCCACTGGGCGGTCTTCCGGTAGGGGCCACACCCGGCCCCGTACAACAGCAAATTGCCCAGCTGCTCAGCGAGCTTGACATCGCTAACGATGGCCTACGCCGCACCACAATTCACAACGAAACCCTCCAGGCTGAGCTGGAGTCTAACCAGCAGCGGGTCGCCCAGCTCGAACGAGAGTGCACCCTTTTGCAGCAGCGCTTCGGTGAAAAAAACACCGCCCTACACCAGGCGGAAGAAACCTGCCGCGATCTCAAGGCGCGGCTGCATCGGCAGCAGCGCTACACCCTCCAGTTTAAAGCGGCCCTGGAAAAGTGTTTGAATATGGCTCCGGCCACTGGCTCGGCCATTCCCAGCTCAACTGCGGTGCAAGGACAGCTACTAAGCCCTACTGTCCTTGAGGAAGCCAACCAACCAGTGGCTATGCCGCGATCGCAGCAGATTCAGCCCTGGTCAGCCAGTCAGGGCAGCGTTACCGACAATCCTAGCCTGACCCACCTACTGCGGGGGCTGCGCAGCGCTGGGCCTAGCTCAGTACCCGCTCCCACGGCAACCCAGCCCGAGCGGTTGCCGTCGCCCGAGCCGAGCACGGCGATCGCCCCAGATCCCCTGCCGACGGTTCCTGCGCCCCCATTGCCTTTAGCAGACCCCAACCCCGCCCCTGTGGCCCTTGACCCCTGGCTGGAGGCGGCTGACCTACCCACAACCACCACTGAGACAGAGGCCGCGTCTCTCTTTACCGAGCCATCGCCCTGGGGAGAGCCGGTGGCTGCGGTGCCGCAGCCCGCTCCCGCGTCTAGCCCCGCTGCCACAACTGTATCTGCAGAACCCGTGCAAACGCCGCAGCCCGCAGCCCCAGCCCCCAGCCCTAGCCAGCCAGCGGCTTCCAGCCTGCCTAGCTACAGCTATGCAGTGACTGCCCCCAAGGCGTCACCGTCACCCCTGGTCTACCCGCTGCGATCGCAGAAAAAGATTACCTCTATTTCCGCCGTCGAGTTACCTAGCTTTGGCCGGGCGGTGCGGCGACGTACGGTCTAACCCAATAAACAACCAAAAAGCGACCTAGTGTTAAGGACTAGGTCACTTTCTGGTTACACCTGGTGCTCAAGAATCTTGCGATCGCCGAGCAGGCTACTGGATGGACAAACTACTTAATATGGTGGCCAATCACCATTTGCAAGAGAGTGGGTTCACCGCCCGGCTGGTGATGCTTATCGGCCCAGGTGCGAATCACTTCGTCTAGCTCTTGGAGCGCGGTGTCGCGGGCGGCGGCGGGAATATCTAACTCTTCTAAAACCCGCATCGTGCCAGGAATGCCGTTGGCCCACTCGCGCATCATGCGAAAATACTGGGCTGTATCTTCGACCATGGCGTACATGCGCTCTTGGTCATCGACCGGGGCGTAGGAAGAGCGGGCCAGCCCATAGTACGAAGCTCCCCAGGAGGCATCAATGCGCGCCACGGTACCCGAATAGATCAGCCGCCGCCGAATGTGCTCGGCCAAAGCCTCACTCAGGGGTACACGATGAGCTACAGGCAGGTCATCCTGCGACTTTTCGTGGAGAATTTCAATCAGCTCTAGAAACTGAAACGAGTTGATAATCCGGGCATCGGGGCAGGGATTGGGCAGGCGGCTCTCCAACAGCGCTTTTTCGTCGCCGGTTAGAGAGGTGCCCGAGACCCGCGACTGCCCCGGCTGCCAGGGGTAGCGCCGCAGCCACATATAGGGAAATTGGATCAGATAGCGAGGTTCTTGGGAACCCAGCATTTTAAGCAGTTTGCCCTCGGTGAGAGCCTGGCGCATTTCTTCGACAATAGCCTTGACTCGTTTGGGCTCAATGTGGTGCAAGTGGCCTGTCATACGCAGGTTTTCACCCTGCTCTAGATAGGTCATATAGATGGCACATTTAGCCGCCGTGGCCGCCGCGTCTAGAAAGGCTCCGTGGCGATGTCCCCCGGTGCGCATAGCGCTAAAGGCGATGTATAGCAATATCTGATCGATGGCGCTGGGGCTGAGGCGGCGAATCAGGGCTTCGTCTTCTACCGCTAGGGCAGACAGAGACATAGAGACAAGAGGTTCGGCCATCGGACTTGGGAAACTCAGAACGACAGGCGGTATCGCAGCCCACGCTGTTAAGGGGGCAAAACCGCTAAAAATTGTCAGAAATAGCAGATACAGCTTAATTTAAATGCTCTGCAAAACGATGCACCATGAAAAAGGCAATATAAATATGTTTAATTGTTTGAAGCTTTGACGAGGGTCAACGGCTGAGCCGTCAGCCCGAGAAGTTACACCTGATTACGTTTAAGTGTGACTCAAAACCTGCCAAAGTGACCCTCATTACCAGGTTAAATTCATCGAGTCAGTGGAGCAGGGTTCACAGAAACCCAGCACATCACCTAGCAGTCTCTAGGTCGGCAAGAAAGCTAGGTAGTGCGAGCTTTAGTGATGCGGCCACTACCGCGATAGGCAACGGGGTTCTCTAAGCTAAAGGAAGGCTGGGGAGGGGTTGGGTCAACCCGACCACTGCCGCGAAAGCTGAGCCAGCCTGCGATCGCAGGCATCCGGCTAAGGCGACCGCTGCCGCGATCGTCCTCAGTCCGAGCTACGGCGCGCAGGCTAGCTCCAGAACTAGTTTCGAGCCCGGTGGTAGAGCCCAAAGGAACAGCAGTAGCCATAACTAGGCCCAGGCTAGCGGCGCAGGCCAGACGAGTCATCAAAGAACAGGGTAAGGAAGGGTGCATAGGACGTGGCCTTGTTAGCGCTTCTAGTCCTAGTTACAAACCTGTCCCGCCTCAGTCAGGAAAATCTTTATGCGTAAATCTGCGGATTTCTCAAATTTAGTAGTTTCTAGCACGACTTTGTTCTAAAGCAGGCGGTCTGTCGTGCCGTCCACAGTCATTTGAGCGGCGAGTTTGAGGCTCTAGACTAGGCCTAAAAACCGCTAGGGCGGTTGGCAGACGGGTTAACCGCCGCTGCTTTTTAAAGGCAGGAAGCAGCGGCAACGGTCGTCATGCTCCCCTTGCTTAGCGATCGCCCCAGCGGAAAAACCCTCGACAGCAATGGTCAGAACCGACCAAACGATCTACTCTATGGGGAATGTAATTATGTCCCGGTTAGAGGCCCAACGAACCACCGTTCTGGGGAAGCCGATAGCCATGTTCGTTGAGGTCTGGCCGTGCCCCGATTAGCCCTGGCAAACCGCGTAACCTGCGTCACCCCGTCAATGACCCTGGCCATTGCGGCCCGGGCCAAGGCCATGAAGGCCGAAGGCCTGCCGGTGTGCAGCTTTAGCGCTGGCGAACCCGACTTTGACACCCCTGACCACATCAAGGCAGCGGCTAAGGCCGCCCTCGATGCAGGCAAAACGCGCTACGGCCCGGCGGCGGGCGAACCGGCTCTGCGCCAGGCGATCGCCCAAAAACTTCAGCAGGACAACGCCCTCTGCTACGGCCCCGAGAACGTCATCGTCACCAACGGCGGCAAGCATTCGCTCTACGGCCTGATGATGGCCCTGATCGAACCCGGTGACGAGGTGATTATTCCGGCCCCCTACTGGCTGAGCTACCCCGAGATGGTGAAGCTAGCGGGGGGCACGCCGGTGATCGTGCCGACTACCGCCGAGCAAAACTACCGCATCACCCCTGAGCAGCTGCGTCAAGCGATTACCCCCCAAACCAAGCTGTTTATTCTCAACTCCCCCTCTAACCCCACGGGGATGGTCTATTCCCCCGCCGAAATTGCCGCCCTGGCGGCGGTGGTGGTCGAGGCCGATATTTGGGTGGTGTCAGACGAAATCTACGAAAAAATTCTCTACGACGGGGCGACTCACCTCAGCATTGGGGCCGTGTCGCCCGAGGCCTTTGAGCACACGATTATTAGCAACGGGTTCGCCAAAGCCTACTCAATGACCGGCTGGCGGGTGGGCTACCTGGCAGGGCCAGCGGAGCTGATCAAGGCAGTGGCCACGGTGCAGAGTCACAGCACGTCGAACGTGTGCACCTTTGCTCAGTACGGGGCGATCGCCGCCCTCGAAGGCCCCCAAGACTGCATTGCCACCATGGGCCACGCCTTTGCCGAGCGGCGGCAGGCCATCATTGAGCGATGCCGCACCATCAATGGCCTACGCTGCGGCGAGCCCGAGGGGGCTTTCTATCTCTATATCGATATCAGCGCGCTGGGCATTCCCTCCCTCGACTTTTGCACCGCCCTGCTCGACGAAAAATATGTAGCGGCCATTCCGGGGATCTCCTTTGGGGCGGAGGGCACCATTCGGGTGTCCTATGCCACCGACCTGGAAACCATTCTGGAGGGCATGGATCGGCTAGAGGCCTTTGTGGCAGGGCGCTTGGGCTAAGGGCATCGACCTCACACCTCACCCATTCGTAAATTGTGATGTCGATCGCTAGTTTTGTCCCCCGACAGGAATACTAATAGGACTGTTGGTAACACATGCTACATGGGGCGTCGTATTCCCGCATTGCCAAATCGAGGCACGTTTAGCCGCCTACCGCTGCGACTGCTGATTGTTGTGCCCTTTGTGCTGCAAGTTTCCGTAGCGGTGGGACTGACGGGTTGGCTTTCGTTACGTCACGGGCAGCGAGCGGTGAACGAGGTGGCCAGTCAACTGCGCTCCACGGTTTCCCATCACATTCAACATGAGATTGAAACACTGCTGGCCACCTCCCATTTGGTCAACCAGCTTAACTACGATGCCATTGCCCTCGGCCAGGTTGACCCCACCGACTCAGAGGCGCTGTTTCGTCACTTTATGCGGCAGTCTCGCAGCTTTCCCCACATCGATTCGATCATGTTTGGTAGCGCCAGCGGCGAGTTTGTGGGCCACACCAACCTGGGCCAGCAGGCCCACCAGCGGATGCAGGGCGGCCCTGCCCTCGGCAACCACATTCAGTTTGTGGAGGTCGATCAGGCCACCGGTCAGGCAACCCGCATTGTCTCATCTACGCCCAATTGGAATACTCAAACCCGGCCCTGGTATCGGGCGGCTGTGCAGGCCAAAGGCCCGGCCTGGGGAGAGATCTTTCCCTATCATGCCTACCCAGTGCTGGCGATATCGGCCTCTCGGCCCGTGTACGGCGATCGCGGCGAGCTGATTGGGGTACTAGGCAACAACTTCTTTCTCACCCATATCAGCCGCTTTCTACAGGAAATATCGATCGGTGAGCACGGTCAGGCTTTCATTATGGAGCGCTCTGGTCTGCTGATCGCCACCTCTAATGACGCCAAGGCTTACAAAATAGTGGACGGTCGGCCCCAGCGGGTCTACTCAGTTACCAGCCCAGACCCTCGCATTCGCGCTAGCGCACAGCTGCTGCTCAACCAATCGGGGGGTGACTGGCAGACAATTCAACCGCAGCAGACGGAGTTTTGGCTCGATCGCGAGCGGCAGTTTATGCAGGTGGTTCCCCTCAGCGATGGCTATGGCCTCGACTGGCTAATCGTGGTGATTATGCCTGAAAGCGACTTCATGGGGGAAATCGAGACCAGCCGCCGCAACACCATTGCTCTCTGTGCATTAGCGCTGGCTGGGGCGATCGCCTCGGGCCTCTACACTAGCCGCTGGATCACCCGCCCGCTGAAAGCCTTTAGCTCGGCCTCTCAGGCGATCGCTGAGGGCAACCTGCACCAAACCATTGGCCGCACCGGTCTGCAAGAGCTAGAGGGGCTGGCCGTAGCCTTTAACCGCATGGCGGCGCGGATGGAGTCATCTTTTAGCGCCCTGCAACGGTCAAAGGTTGAAGTCGAGCGGGCCAATGCCGAAATTCAGCAGCAGGCAGCGCTATTTCGCCTGATGGCCGAAAATATGAGCGATCTGATCTGTTTGCATGGGGTCGATGGCACCTACCTCTACGTCAGCCCGTCGGTGGAGTGGCTGCTGGGCTATAGTCCCGAGGCTCTGATCGGGCTACATCCCTGTAGCCTAGTGCACTCTGACGACCGCGTGAATTACCAAATGCACTTGCAAACCTCGCCCCTCGGGCAGACCTCAGACCCAGCCCCCGTGGTATATCGAATGCGCCATAATCAGGGCCACTACATCTGGCTAGAGACCTTTACACGCTCTATTGTCGATTCTACCGATGCGGTGGTGCAGCTCCAAACATCCTCCCGCAATGTCACTGACCAGGTGAGACTGCGCCGCCAGCTCGAGCACGATGCCTGCCACGACAGCCTTACCGGATTGCCTAACCGCAAGCAGCTGCAAGAACGCTTAGAGATGGCCTTGAAGCGGGCACACCAGCAGAGTGAGTACCGCTTTGCTCTACTGTTTTTAGATATTGACCATTTTAAGGTGGTCAACGATAGCCTAGGCCATCTGATCGGTGACGAGCTGCTAATGGAGGTGGCCAGCCGCCTCAAAGCGGTGCTGCGCCTTAGCGATCTGGCGGTACGTCTAGGGGGCGATGAGTTTATTGTGCTGTTGGAAGGTATTAGCCATGTTGAGATGGCCCAAGCCATAGCCGAGCAGCTATTAGAGACGCTGCGCCAGCCCTTTCAGCTCAGTAGCCACCAGATGTTTGCCACCGTTAGCCTGGGACTGGTCATGGGTGATGCCCGCTACCAGAGCGCCCTAGAGCTGATTCGCGATGCCGACACGGCCATGTATCGGGCCAAGGCGGGGGGCCGCGATGGCTATCAAACCTTTGACAGCGGTATGCACGATCGCGCGATCGCCCGCCTCACCCTCGAAACTGAGCTGCGCCGAGCTTTGCTCAACCACCCCGAAGAATTTGTGCTCTACTACCAGCCCATTGTCGATCTGCAAACCGCAGCGGTAACTGGGTTTGAGGCTCTGGTGCGGTGGCAACACCCCCAGCGGGGCCTGATCATGCCGGGAGAGTTTATTTCAGTCGCCGAAGAAACCGGCCTGATTGCGCCCCTGAGCTACTGGCTGCTAGAGCTAGCCTGCCGACAGATGGCCGTCTGGCAGAGCACCCACTATCAGGCCAAAGCCCTTACGGTCAGCGTCAATCTATCGGCGCTACAGCTGCACAATACCGGCCTGCTCGATCGGGTCGATGAGATCTTGAATAAAACGGGGCTTTTGGCGCACAGCCTGGTGCTAGAGATTACCGAAAGCATGCTAATCGACAATATCGACGACACTATTCGCGTGCTCAACGGCCTGCGGCAGCGGGGTATTGCCCTCAGCATCGACGACTTTGGTACCGGCTATTCTTCCTTGAGCTACCTGTACCGCTTTCCCATTAACAGTCTGAAGATCGATCGCTCCTTTGTCGGCCAGATGAACACCAGCCCGAGCCACGAAACCATCGTCCACACCATCATTAATCTGGGGCGACAGCTGGGCTTTCGGGCGATCGCCGAAGGTATCGAAACCCCCCAGCAGGTCAGCACCCTCAAGCGATTGGGCTGCGACTACGGCCAGGGCTACTGGTTTGGCAAACCCCAGTCCGCTACTGACCTAGAGGCTTGGCTGACCCAGTCTACTGCCCACTACCGCCCATACCCGGTGAGCTAAGCCGCCGATCAACCCACTGTCTGGCCTTGTAGATGGCCTCAGAGCGGCTGACGACCCCTGGCACCGCTACCGCACAGCCCGTGTCGTAGGTGGCCCATACTGCATAGAACGGCACGCCATCCTCGGTACTTTGGTCAAGCTCTAGGCGAAACCCCCGATAGTCAAAGGACAGCACCACGTGAGGAAAGTCTGGGTCGGCGAACAGCATAGGGAAGAGGGGGTTAGGGTGCAAGGGGTCAGATGCAAGGGGCCGACCTTAACAAAAAAGGAGGCGGGGTAACCCACCTCCCATGAGTCGCGGAGCACGACTGTAGTGTTGCCCCGTCTAGGCAGCAGCTAGGTTGCTGGCGGCAAAATCCCAGTTGACCACGTTCTTTAAGAAGCTATCGATATAGTCAGGGCGCTTGTTTTGATAGTCGAGATAGTAGGCATGTTCCCACACATCCATAGTGAGCAGGGGCACCTGCCCAGCGGTGAGGGGGTTGTCGGCGTTGAGGGTTTTGGTCACCTTAAGGGTGCCGTTGTCGAGCACTAGCCAGGCCCAGCCGCTGCCAAACTGGGTGGCCCCAGCATTCTTAAATTCTTCGACGAACTTATCGAAGCCGCCGAAGTCAGCGTCAATTTTGCTGGCCAGATCCCCAGCGGGAGTGCCGCCACCACCGGGCTTCATCGAGTTCCAGTAAAAGGTGTGGTTCCAGGCCTGAGCCCCGTTGTTAAACAACCCCTGCTGAGAACTGTCGCCCGCGATCGCCTTGATCACATCTTCGATCGGCTTGCTGTCGTGGTCAGTGCCTTTGACCGCATCGTTGTACTTGCTGACGTAGGCCGCGTGGTGCTTATCGTGGTGAAATTCGAGGGTGCTCTTAGAGACGTAGGGCTCTAGAGCGTCATAGGCGTAGGGGAGAGGGGGCAATTCGTAGGCCATGGGGGCTCCTGGTTAAAGGCCAGTGGCATGATAAATCGCCCCTCTGATAAAAACTATTCCCCCTAGGGTGGAGGGAGATAGCAATGGCCAAGCCTCTCAACTCGGTCTCAAGGCAGAAATTTATCTCCGGCTCAACCCTGAATTGCCACCAGCTCAATATCAAAGATTAGGGTTTCTCCCGCAAGAGGATGGTTGGCGTCGAGGGTGACATCGGCCTCAGACAGATCAGTCACCATCACCGGCACCATCTGCCCCTCAGGCCCCTGGAGCTGAAGCTGCTGACCCACATCGAGGGGAATCTCGGCAGGAATGTGGTGGCGCTCGACCACCATCACCATCTCGGGCTGGTGGGGGCCGTAAGCGCTTTCAGCCGGAATCACTTCGGTTTTGGCGTCGCCCGGGGCCATGCCCACCACCGCCGCCTCAAAGCCGGGAATCACCTCGCCGTTGCCAATGGAAAACTCTAGGGGGTCGCGATCGCGCGATGAATCAAACACAGTGCCGTCTTCGAGCCTGCCGGTATAGTGAATCGAGACGCTGTCGCCGGGTTTAGCCTGGGTCATAAAACCATCCTTGAATGAGAGCTTTTCTATAGGTCGCGGACTGTTCTCTTCACGCTAGCGGGCATTTTGTAGAACCCCAGCAATACTAGAGATTTTCCTAAGGTTTCAGGCAGAAAACCTTAAGCAGATAGACCTGATCTCAGCCATTTTGAAGCGTCAAACCCTTACTATGCTGTAGATAGGTCTGATCCATCTGGCCCGTATTGAGGACAACCCGCGATGGTCGAGTCTGTAGACGACACCACACATCTGCCCTCTGCCAACATCTGGCTTATAGAATTGCAGGCCATTCTCCAAGGGGCAGTGGGGGGCTTTTTGTTCGGCATTCCGCTGCTGTACACGGTGGAGGTATGGGTGATCGGGGCCGCCACCGGGCCTCGCTGGCTGCTGACGGTGCTCGCCACCACCCTAGTTGGTGTCGGGCTGCTCACCCAGGTCGAAGGGTTTCGCCAGACTCTCCACCTGCACCCCCTAGAAGCCTTACTCGAAAGCATTGAGGCCGTTGCTATTGGGGTAGTCTGCGCCGCCCTGGCCTTGGTGCTGCTGCGCCGCATCACCCTCGACATTCCCCTGTCGGAGGTATTGGGCAAGGTGGTGTTTGAGACCGTGCCGTTTGCTCTGGGGGTGGCTTTGGCGCGCTCCACCTTGCAGGGCAAGCAACGGCGCGATTCTGGTACGGATCGCGTGCGCCGCACGATCGCGCCCCTCTCTCGCCGGCTGGCCTCGCCTACCCTGGCCAACCTGCGCGATGCCCTAGTCGATTTTGACGCCGCCCTGATTGGCGCGGTGCTAATTGCTTTTAGCATTGCCCCTACCGAAGAAGTGCCTCTGCTGGCCGCCTCCCTGCCGCCTCTGTGGCTGCTGCTGATCATGGGCGCATCGCTGGGCCTCTCCTACGCCATTGTGTTTGCCTCGGGCTTTACCGATCGCGCCGAGCGGCGGCAGCGGGGTCTGCTGTTTAGCCCCGTTACCGAAACCCTGGTGGCCTATCTCGTGGCTCTACTGGCATCGATGGTGATGCTGGTGCTGTTTCAGCAGCTCAACCCCAGTGACCCTTGGTCAGAATGGTTGAGCAATACTCTGGTTTTGGGCCTGCCCGCCTCCATTGGCGGGGCCGCAGGGCGTATCCTGATCTAATGGATTTGCCCAACTACCCCGACCAACCACCTCCAGATACAACTGGGCGCTTTACCCAACGATCCGCAGCCGAGTGGGTGACGTTTATCGCGGCTTCCCTCATTTTGCTAGGGTTAGTGGGGCTAATTTTCTTCGACTGGCAGACTAACCAAAATCGCCCACCCGCCTTTTCGGTGGCGGTATCAGAGGCGGTGCGCGTCACCGATGGCCGCTACTACGTGCCCTTTGCCATTACCAATACCGGCGGACGGATTGCCCGCATGGTGCAGGTGACCGCCGAGCTACATGTCACCGGGGTTGACGACGAAACCGGCGAGCAGCAGATCGACTTTCTCTCGGGTCACGAAACCAAAGCGGGTAGTTTTGTTTTTACCCACAATCCCCAGGGGGGGGATCTGATGGTGCGGGTGGCCAGCTATCGACTACCGTAGAATGCGTGATTAAGGGCGCTGGCATTGGGTCATCCCTCAAGCGTGACTAGGGGGATGCATGCTCGGCTATGTCTTAATTTTGCTGGCGACCATTTGCTTTGGAGCCCAAAACCTGATCACTCGGGTTTTGTTTACTCCGTCTAACCTGTTTGGGGTGCTGGAGACCGGCGGTTTTGTGGAACCCACTCTGCCCAACTCATTTTTGCTGATGTTTATGCGTATGGCGGTGGGGGTGCCGCTGATGGCGGTGCTGCTGCCGCCAGTTTACCCGCCTATGTGGAGCGATCTGCGACGCTTAGGGTCGGCAGACTACCGCCGCGAACTCTATCTAGCCCTGGTAGGCGGGGTGCTGATGTTCTCGTATCTGGCGCTGCTCTACGTGTCGGTGGGGCGGATTGCAGCAGGCATTGCGCTAACGCTGTTTTTCACCTTTCCGGTCTATACGGCGGTGCTGGACTGGTACTGGTTTGGCCACCGCCCCAGCACTGGCCGCTGGGCAATTTTGGCGCTGATTTTGCTGGGTAGCGCGCTGACCATTCCCATGACGGGGGCAGCGATCGCAAGCTGGGTCGGCATCGTCTTTGGCCTGGCCTCGGGCGTCGTCTACGCTTTTTACACCGTAGTGGCTCAAAAAGCGTTTGAGACCTTTCACCCGGTGCCGTTTACGGGCATGAGCTTTGCGGTGACGCTGGTGCTGTCGGCGGCTAGCCTGCTGCTGTGGCCGGGAGATTTGGTGGGGCTGCTGTGGCCCGCGCTGTGGGTAGGGGGTCTGCTGTCGGCGATCGCCACCCTGACCGGCCACGTACTCAACAACCTCGGCATTCGCAGCGTGGGGGCCACCGCTGCCTCTATGCTCGGGGCTGCCAACCCAGCTCTCACTGCCGTGCTGGCCTGGGGCATGCTGCAAGAGCAGCTTTCTGTGGTGCAGGGGTTAGGGGTGCTGCTAGTCACCGTCAGCGTGGGTCTGCTCAGCCTGACTAAGCCTTCGTAACCAGGAAACTGATCGGACAACTAAAGGCAGCGATCGCCTCGGTACCACGGACTTCCTTACCTAGAGGAAATCTAGGTCGTCAGGAAATTGGTCATCCAAGAGTTGCTCTAGGGTAAAAGGGCATTGATCCGGTAGGGTTTTGGGATCGAGGGGTGTTTCTCTCCCAACCAACAGCAAACCCAGTTGATAGCCCTTGACAACAGCTTCGTCCTGAAAGCTTTTTAGGCTAGGGTTTTGGTCGAGCAAATCTAGAATTTGCAGCCGCTGCTCTTTGATCGTGTATCTCCAGCTTTTGCTGCGCTGGCTAGGCTGATACTGCCACTTCAACAGATGACCAAGGAGGACTCCCAACCGATTCTTGAGTTCTTGCTTTTGCTGTCTTCCCAAAGACTCGACTTCCTCAACTAAATTCGCCAGATCGAGGTGGTCAATCTTACCCAGCCGCAAAAAATTGGCCTGTTCCTGAGTCCAAGCGTAAAAGTCTGTGGTGTAGAGGTCAGCCATAATGAAACCTCCGAGGCCTGCATAGCACAATCTTGCCGCATCTAACCTCAAATATCCTAGGACTGAACCACCTCTTGTATAGGGCTGACTTGTACAGGGCCAACTTGGATAGAGCCAACAATCGGAACAACCTTGGCAGAGGGGCAGAGATCGGCCAGCTCGCACATGCTGCATTTGGGGTTGCGAGCATTGCACACCGCCCGCCCGTGGTACACCAGCCGAATTGACCAGTTTTCCCAGTCGGGTTGGGGCAGCAGCTTCATCAAGTCGCGCTCAATTTTGACCGGATCAGCGTGCTTGGTCAGTCCCAGAAGATTTGTGATGCGCTTGACGTGGGTGTCTACTGTCACCCCAGCATTGATGCCAAAACCGTGAGCCAGCACGACGTTGGCGGTTTTGCGAGCCACCCCCGGCAGGGTGACTAAATCATCCATGCGGGGAGGGACTTCGCCGTTGTACTCGGTAATGATCCGTTGGCAGGCGGCGCGAATGTTTTTGGCTTTGTTGCGATAAAAGCCGGTAGACTTCACCAGCTGCTCTAAATCAGCGATATCGGCCTCGGCAAAGGCGTAGACATCGGGATAAGCGGCAAACAGGGCCGGGGTGACCAGATTAACCCGCTCGTCAGTGCACTGGGCCGCCAGCATGGTAGCGATCATCAGCTGCAAGGGATTGGCAAAATCCAGGGAGCAAGGGGCCTCGGGATACAGCCGCTTGAGGCGTAGAAGAATTTCTAGCGCCCGCTGTTTCTTAGAGGCTCGCCGCTGGTTAGGCATAGGGCAATGGGGGAGGTGGAACGAAATATTGAATTTTGAGTTTTCGAAAATGAGGATTTCTTTGAGTCCCACGGTTTGCCGGGCTGAGAAGGCTGTCTCACTTGATCGAAAGTGAATAACTAATGCTCAACTCAAAACTTAGAACTCAAAACTCGACATTTTCTAGCGCAGGTTTTGGAAGATTTCGAGCTGGGTGGTGTCGCGGACGATGAGGAATACGCCGAGGCCGAGCAACAGGACTAAGCCGGTTTGCATGACGTTCTCTTGGAGGCGCTCGGGTAGGGGCTTGCCGCCGCGCAGGGCTTCAATCAGCAAAAACGCTAGCTGACCACCATCTAAAGCAGGCAGGGGCAGAATGTTGATAATTGCCAGGTTGATGCTGATAATGGCGGTGAAGGGGAACAGCATAGCGGCGCTGTTCTTAGCTAGCCCTGCCCCCTGCTCAACGATTTTGACTGGCCCAGCCACCTGACTAGCCATTTCGCCAAAGTTAGTTACCAGCTGCACAAAACCTTTCACGGTACGCACCAGGGTGTCTTGAAACTGCTGCGCCGCCAGACTAAACACTTCAAAGGGGTTTTTGGGACGACGGTAGCCGAAGTCGCCATTGGGCTGAAGCTGCACGCCGATTACAGCCGTGCCGTCAGGGCCAACTACGGGAGTGACTGAAACATCTAGTTCGCGATCGCCCCGCTGCACCGTAAGCTGTACGGGCTGGTTAGGGCTTTCCTTGATGAGCTGAATGAAGAAGGGAATGCTCTCTTCGCCGGAGGCCAGAGGTTCGCCGTTGGCCGCCACCAAAATATCCCCGGCGCGAATGCCCGCTTGACCGGCGGGGGAGCTTTCAGCAATCACCTGGGGCACCAGAATACCGGGTTGGGGATTGAAGGTTTCGGGAATGCCCACGGCGGAAAACTGGGCTACAAACACCAGGTAGGCAAACACCAGGTTGGCAATTACTCCGGCGCTGATTACGATCGCGCGATCGAGGATGGGACGGTTCTTGAGTAGGTCAGGATCGTTGGTGGGAATGTCGCTGTCGGGGTCGTCGTCGGGGAAGCCGACAAAGCCGCCCAGGGGAATGGCCCGCAGGGAGTATTCGGTTTCAGCGCCCTGGTATTTCCACAGGATGGGGCCAAAGCCAATGGCAAAGCGGTTGACGTGAATGCCCTGTAGCCGAGCGGCTGTGAAGTGCCCCGCCTCGTGAACGGCCACCAGTAGGGCTATGACCGCGATCGCAGCTAAAACCGACATAGACAAACCCGATAGGTTAAGAACAGTCTCCCTATTCTAGCGTTGCTTCTCCCCGCTCACGGTGGGCACCACCGCCGCCGCCCCATTCTCAGCCTTTTGGTTAGCTAACGAGCTGCACTCCGCTGGGCAGAAATTGAGCCGTCCAAACGCCCAAATCTGAGTCGGGCAATGCCGTCCGCAGCTTGGTCGCCAGCTCCTTGGCCTCGGCCTCAGACCCAGCCAGGGTAAAGACTGAGGGGCCAGATCCCGACATCAGGGTGCCCAGTCCACCGAGGTCGGCCATGGTGGCTTTGAGGGCAGCGGTTTTGGGGTGGGCCTCTAGCACGATTTTCTCGAAGTCATTGCAGAGGTGCTGACCTACAGCGATCGCATCTCGACGGGCCACCGCCCGCACCATCTCGCCCGATCGCACCTGGGCCTGCCGCTCTTGCCAGCCTTTGGCATCGGTAACATAGGTGTCGCCATATTCGGCCCGGTAGGTTTTGTAGGCCCAGGGGGTTGAGACAAACTCAGACTCGTACTTGGCGATCACCAGGTGCAGGTTGTCGATGCCAGGGAGCGCATCGAGCTGTTCACCCCGTCCGGTGGCGATCGCCGTCCCCCCCGACACGCAGAAAGGAATATCGGAGCCTAGTTCAGCCCCCAGCTCTTGCAGTTCGCTCTGGGTGAGGCCCAGGTTCCACAACAGGTCGAGCCCCACCAGCACCGCCGCCGCGTTGGATGAGCCACCTGCTAGCCCGGCCCCTACCGGGATCTGCTTCTCGATGGTGATTTCGACGCCGCCCAGCTTGGCCATGGCACCGGGATATTGCGACATCACCAGGGCCGCTGCCTTGTAAGCCAGGTTGGTTTCATCGGCGGGCACCAGGGGGTGATCGCAGCGCACGCGGATCTCATCGACACCAATGCTGCGCACGGTGATGCGATCGCACAAACTGACGCTCTGCATCACCATGATCAGCTCGTGAAAGCCGTCGGGGCGGCTGCCCACAATTTCGAGATAGAGGTTGATTTTGGCGGCGGCCAGCAGAGTGTAAGAGCGCATAGAAAATCAGCGGGGGTGCTTCAGGATTGTATTACTCAGCGCCACCCACTGTTCGACGCTGAGGTCTTCGGCGCGGGCGGTGGGCTCAATGGCTAGCGCCGTCATCATCGCTTCTAGGTCATCGCGATCGACTACACCCTTGAGGTTGTTGCGCAGCATTTTGCGCTTGCTGCCAAAGCCCAGCTTGACCAGGCGATCGAACCCAGCCAGATCATCCGATGGGGTAACGGGTGGGCGGGGAGTGAGTTTGACCACCGCCGAGTCTACCTGGGGCGGCGGCTGAAAGGCGCGGGCGGGCACCGGGCACACCAGTTCACAATCGGCCAAATACTGCACCCGCACCGACAGCGCCCCAAAGGCTTTGCGGCCAGGGCGAGCGTAGAGCCGTTCAGCGACTTCCTTCTGCACCAGCAGCACAATCACGTCATAGGGTGCCGGGTTCGGTGCAGCGAGAGTCCCTAGCAGCTTTTCCAAGATTGGCCCGGTGATGTAGTAGGGGATGTTGGCGACAACTTTGTTGGGCAAGCCAAAGTCAAAGTATTTGTCCCGCGAGGCGGCAGCGATGTCGAGTTCGAGAATATCGCTTGGCACCAGGCGAAAGTTATCGTGCTTGGCGAACTGATGGTTGAGTTTGCGGATCAGGTCGCGATCGATTTCTACCGCCACCACGGCGTTGGCCAGGGGCAGCAGCCAGCGGGTCAGCGCTCCGGTGCCAGGGCCAATTTCAAGCACGGTGTCTTGGCGGGTGACGGCGGCAGCCTCCAGCATGCGGTGGAGCACCTTCTCGTCGGTGAGCCAATGCTGACCAAAGCGCTTGCGAGTGGGTTGAGAGAACATGGCGTCTTGCAATAAATTGAACGGTCAGGTCGCTTATTCTCTCGGCAGAGACAGGCATGTAGACGTGAAAAACTGAACGCTATAAGTTCAACTGGCCCTAGGGCTGTCAGCCCAATCACCTACCTAGGGAAACCTACAAACTAAAGAACCCCGACGAGGTGATTGCATGGCACCTGTTCCTGACAAAGGGCAACTGACTTCTTGAAAGGATGACAGAGGCTTTGGCTTTATTAAACCTGAAGGTGGTGGCAAGGACGTTTTCTTACACATCAGCGCTCTGCCAAGAGACTGTCGCCGTCCACAGGTCGGAGATACGATCTTATACGAGAAAGTGACTCAACCCGACGGCAAGGTACGGGCTGCCAGAGCCTCGATCGCAGGTGTCGTGCCCGTCTTACAACTTACTATTAAACCAAGCCCAACAGCCCGCCCTCTGCCCACTAAGCGCAAGCCAAAACACAAAAGCTGGATTGAATCTCTCGCCGGTATTGTCGGGCTCGTGATTGTCGCAGCCTTTACCATCCCATCTGTGTATAAAAGCGTCTGGACTCAATTTGACGCCACTCCTCCTGGCTCACCCAATACGCCGTCAGAGACTACCACTCCTCCAAAACCCATTGAAGCGGTAATAAATCCTGATTGCATTGTCAAAGGTAATATCTCGATTTCAACGGGAGCCAAGCTGTATCACCTTCCTGGCATGGAGGATTATGAGGGGACAGAAATCCATCTCGATAAGGGAGAACGGTGGTTTTGCACCGAGGCGGAGGCGATCGCGGCAGGCTGGCGCAAAGCACCCAGGTAGGTTCGCACCTAAATAGCCCGGTTACACTTAAATCTAAGTGAAGTTCAAGAAGCCTATGCCAGTCGTTACGGCAAAATCTTACGTCGAGTATCGCAACGAAGCCTACTGGATCGAGGGCACTCGCATCTCTCTAGATTCTGTTGTCTACGCCTTCCGCGATGGCTTGGCACCCGAAAGCATTGTTCAGTCATTTCCGCTGCTGACTTTGGAGCAGGTGTACGGGGCGATCACCTTTTATTTGGCCAATCGTGCTGAGGTTGACGCCTACTTGGCGGTGGAGCAAGCTGCCTTTGATGCTATGCCCCAGCCCCTACAAGCTTCTGACCCTAGTTTGTACAACAAGCTCTTAGCAGCTAAAGCCTCGCAGCAGCAGGTAAATTCTTGACCGTTCGCTACCAAGCTGATGCCGATTTGAATCAAGCGATTGTGACTGGGGTGCTACGGCGAGAGCCTGCGATAGATTTTCAAAGCGCCTTTGCTGCTGAGCTGGATGGTGTCGTGGATGCAGAGGTATTACGATTCTCGGCGCAGCAAGGGCGGATTCTTGTTAGCCACGATCGCAGGACGATGCCCTTGGAGTTTGCTGCATTTGTCACCAATCAGCCAAGTGCTGGCGTGATTATCGTTTCCAGAAGACTACCGTTTGAAACGGTGATCGAGGAGTTGCTGCTGATTTGGGCCGCCTCCAATGCTGAGGAATGGGTCAACCGCATCGCCAAGCTACCCCTTTAAAGCGCCTTTCTCATCCCCCTCCCCGTCTCCACCTTCAATTACCGCCCCAAATAGTTCAGAATCCCCCGCGCGATGCCGTCGGCGATTCGATTCACCGCAGCGGGGTCGCGGAAGCGGGCGGCGTCTTGGGCTCCGGTGACAAAGCCGGTTTCGACCAGTACCGAGGGCATGGTGGTGTAGCGCAACACGTAGAAGCGGGCGGTGCGCACGCCGCGATCGCGCATATCCGTATTCCCCAAAACACTGGCGTGAATGCTGCGGGCCAGCCGTTCACCGCTGGAGAAGTAGTAGGTCTCTAGCCCGTTGACCTCGGGGCGGCTCATGCTGATGGCATTGGCGTGGATGCTGACAAATACGCTGGCTCCGGCCCGGTTGGCGTACTGGGCGCGGGCGTCTAGATCGACAAAGACATCGCTGCTGCGGGTCATCAGCACCGTAATACCGGCGGCGGCAAGCTGCTGCTGCACCCGGTTTGAGATGGCGGTGTTGATCTGCTTTTCTTGTAGGCCGCCAATACCCACGGCACCGGGGTCACGCCCGCCGTGGCCGGGGTCGATCACCACCACCACCGACCCCTGGGGAATTGGCGGCAGGGTGGGGGTAGAGGCCACCGCTGGGGCTGAGGCCCCAAGAATTTTGGCGGGTAGGCTAGCGGCGACCAGGGAGTTGTAGACTTCGTCGGCCCGCTGGCGATCGCGAAACACCCCCACCTGCACTACCTCTTGCCCCTCGGCGGTGGTGCGAAAGGCTTCGGGTTCTACGGCGCGCACCTGTTGTAGGGTGTTAGGTCCAGTAATCGGCACCACGACGCGAAAGTAGTTGCCAGTCGCCACTGTGCTGCTGGGCGGCGGCGATGTCATGGGCGGCGTGATAGGCCGGGCGGCGGGCAGCGTATTGGGGGTCTGGCTCAGGGGTGCGGCACCAGCGGCTAGTCGCACATCTAGCGGCGCGTCGTGGGTGAGGTAGATGTGGCCGACGGGCTGGCCGTTGTAGGTGCGGCGGGTCATTTGCCAGCCGGGGTTGAGCTGAATTTTGAGGAATCCGCTGGTGCGACCGTTGGTGCGGCCAATTTCAATGGGCGGGGCGGAACGATCGCGCGTCGGTCGAGCAAACAGCACCAGGTCATTCTGCCGGGGGGAAACCTCTAGGCGGTAGTGCACCCCCAGGTCTTGGCCGTTGATGCGCACTGAGTAGCCGTTGCCGTCGGTGCTGCGATCGCAAGCCCCGGTAAAGTCAAAGTTCAACAGCAGCGGGTCAACGGTGACGGGGCCACCCGCCTGCCCCTGCTCCTGCCAGCACTGCCGCTGGTTGGGCACCTGGGTCAAAATCATCAGGCTATAAAAGGCCCCATTGCGCACCGGGCTGGCGATCGCTACTGCCAAGTTGGGGTCGATGGGCTGCTGGTCAAACTGCTGGGCTCGCGCCATGGGGGCCGCAGCCAGCCCCGTGAGCACCACAGCAGCAGTAGTCAAAAACGTTTTTAGCGGGTGAGACAGCAGGGCCATAGCAGTTGGTGCAGCGGTGTGAGGAGTTAGGGGTTAGAGTCGAGCGTGGGCAAGACTCCTAATGCTACCCACGATTGTCGCGATCGCAACCACCTCCTGCGCGTTTGAGGTGTCGCAGTTTACCAATTGGCCCCACCCCAAACAAAACCGGCCCAGGAATGCTGAGCCGGTAACGCAGGGCTAAATTGCCCCGACAAACCTGGTTTTCATCAATTCTCTACTGCCCCAGCTCCCGAAACGTTTCGTAGGCCCGCTCGGGGTGGTAGATATGACAACGGCTGGTGATCGTCTGCATCAGCTCCCAAGAAAACCTAGTTTCCTTCATGAGGGGGCCCCAGTTTTCCTTTAGAGCTGCGTAGGCAGGTCGCAGGTTGTAGGACGGAATCCCGACCGAAACATGGTGGGGAACATGGACGTTAATGTCGTGGCACAGCACCTCAATCCACTTGGGATAATCGCAGTGCAGCGTGCCTGAGAGCTGCGACTCCACCTCATTCCAGGTGTCGCCGTAGCGAAACTGAATCTCAGGGATGGTGTGGTGTACCAGCGTAAACGTACTCATCCAGAAGTGGTAGCCGAGCCAGGGCATCAGCCAAAATTTCACGACGCCCCAGGGGCCAGCGAAGTAAAACAGCGTGGGAAAAAACACCAGGGCAAAGACCACCACCGCTGCGATCGAGCGCTTGACCTTGCCGTGGTCACGGGGTTCAAAATTGCGCAGATCAAAGTGCAGTGCTCCCCAGTGAGCCACCGACGCCAGCCACCACAGCCAGCTCCGCATAGACCGATATACGGCCTGCAAGAAGCCGCCCGCACCGGAGTATTCTTCCTTGCTCCACGGTGCCCAGGCGTTGTCGATTTCCATATCGTTGGTGTGGCGGTGGTGAATGTCGTGCAGCAGACGCCAGCTATGGAAGGGATAAATTAGCGGCAGAAACATGATGTGCCCCAGCCAGTTGTTGACCCAGCGGCGGTTAGCGAAGGAGCGGTGGCCGCAGTCGTGACCGACCACAAAAAAACCAGTCAGGGCAGTGCCGGTCAAAAACCAAGCAAACGGCAGCAAAAACCAGGGGGAAAAGGCGATCGCCCCATAGCTCAGGGTCACGGCTCCCACGCTGAGCGCTACAGCAGCCCAAGCTTTGCGTGGGTCTTTTTGAAAATAAGCTTTAGGAATAGTTTGAATAACCTGCTTTAGGGTCAGGTCGCTGTACGGGTTTACATCCGCAGCTCGAGCGGATGGCTCAAAAATTGCAGTCAAGGACTAGTCTCCACAAACGTTAAGGTGCGCACATCAGAGCTGGACTATTTTGCCCAAAAAAAATCTGTTCACCCCGTAGGGAACCGAACAGAGCCTAAGCTTGATTGCAAAATCGAGATATTAACAAGCCGAAACTGCAATAACTCTGATAACCGCCGCAAACAGCTTAATGGGGGCAAAGATTGGCCCTTGAGAATGCTTATAATTCCTTAACATTTATACCACATCCCGCTTCGCTTACTGATCCCGTCCTGCTTACCGATTGAATCTGAGGTGCGTTGGCGAGTCTGCCACCCAGGGGCGTTGCATTCTATAAACCAACCCGTCGAAGGCCTGGGCCTTGGGCGACAATAAAACTAGCCTTGACGGCTGGCGGCATCTGAGCTGGCGGCATTTTCAGGGGTGTGATGCAGAGTGCGATCGCCGTTGGCCGGTTCCGAGACTTACCCAAGCTTGCCCCATAGGAGCGCCAGGGTGAGCCGGGAGCCTACCCCATCTTGAGACAGACAAGGTCAGGCTGATCCACGCTTCACCCCGACAACGTGGGCCGTCAAAGCTTCTGTAGCCCAATTGTGGAGGCTGTGTTCTATGGATATTCAACAGTTTTTGCACGAATACAACCGAGGCGATCGCAACTTTTCAGGCGTTCGCCTCCATGGGGTCGACCTGCGCGGTGCCACCCTCAGCGGCATCGATCTCAGCGGGGCCGACTTATCTCAGGCTGACCTCAGCGGGGCCGACCTCTCGCGGGCCAACCTAGAGCGGGCCAACGTGACCGACGCCGACCTGGTGGGAGCCGACCTCAGTGGCGCCAATCTCAAGCACATCAATTTAATTGGGGCCGACCTAGAGCGGGCCAACCTGGTTGGGGCCGACCTCAGCTATGCTGACCTGCGCACGGCTGATTTAGAACAGGCCGATCTACAGGGCGCAACTCTGCGCGAGGTAGCCCTCAGCGGTGCTAACCTCTCCCACGCCAACCTAGCCAATGCCTGGGTTGAAAACACCGATCTCCCCTCAGCCGAACTGGATGATACCAGTGGCAATTGGGTCAGGTCATCCGACGCTGGCGATGCTGCGACAGGCTCTCGATGGGTCTCGTGGGGGCTGCACTAGCGACTGCCTCCAACTCAGTTGCCTTTTACTGCATAGAGATACTCAAAACAGAAACCGGGTTCCGGCGTCAGAGTTGATACTCTCTGGCAGAAACCCGGTTTTTCTGCCATCGCTCGTTGGCTCGTTACCTAGGGCTAGACGCTAGGTGGCATCCCGGAGCAAAAGCAGAAAAGGCCCATAGCAAAAACCTCCGATATCCCAAGGTTGAGGGATATCGGAGGCCAGTTGTTTTGAGTGTTTAAGGAAACGGTCTAGCGACGGCGGCGGGTAAACCCTAGCCAGGCCAGCGCTCCACCAATCGAAATCACCAGCGGCATAAAGGCAGCGGCAGCGCGGTAGTGCACATCTTCGGTCGAATCGAGGCTAATGCCATCGTAGATGATGCCCTTATCGCCCACAGGCACTGTCCAGTAGTCGGCGTGGCTCTGGGTGTCGTCTTCAATCGAGACTTCCCAATCGCCCGCGATCGACTCGTCAGGCAAAAAGGAGAATCGGCCCTCGCGATCGGTGGTGGTCGTCATCCAGGGTTCGTCGGGGTTGTTGGGGGCATAGATGTTGACCGTTGCCCCCACAAAGGGCTCGCCCGAGCTGAACAGCGACTGAAACTCTAGCTGATTGTCGAGGGTGTAAAAGGTTTCAACCTGGTGCGCATCGGCCTGGGCCGGAAACCCCACCAGCGCCAAACACATCACCAGAGCAACAAGCAACCGTTTCATAGCACAAGCAATCCGTAATTCGTGTGGCCTTTATTCTAGCGAGACTTATGGCGAGCTGAAGACCAAACGCCCAAGTCAGACAGACGACGACATCCAATACGCGGAGTTCAAAAGGCAACGTTCAAAATGGAAAAATCCTTAGGTACGGGTATTTCAGGCATTTTTGAATAGTAGAGGCATTTCTACTGCAGCGTACTAGGAGAGTCAAACCGCCAGGCGCAAATTAGGTGGAACGACAGGTAGCCCAACACCCAGTTTGGGCTGGCTGGACTGTGCCGCACCACCAATCTCCAGCTACGGTCATTGCACTCAGACTGAGTAGCGCTCGACCTTAGACACCGGGCAGCACCGCTTTTTTAATCACGCCGTGGACGCCCCAGTTGCCATCGACAATTTGGGTGACGCCAAAGTCGGTCGCTACCGACATCAGGCTAATCGCTTCGTCTTCGCCCATGCCCTGGGTGGTCATGAGAAAGTGGCGCATTTTGTGAAAGGCATCGCGCATGGCTTTGTCGATAGACGACTGGCCGAAGATGTCTTTTTGGGCCGTATCGCCCAGTTCTTCGAGGTAGTTGGCGTAGCTAAAGCCGTGAACAACGTACTCTTCGTCATTCTCTAGTAGAGGGTAGTAGAGGTCTTCGAGGATGGTGCCCGCCAGGTCGCTCTGCTTGTGTACCGTGACCTGAATTTTGCCGGTGAGGGAGGTTTCGATCGCCGTGCCCGCCAGCTCAGAGTCACCCTGGGCCGCGTGGGGGTCGCCCAGCGACAGCAGCGCCCCTTCGACGGCAATGGGGTAATACATGGTGGCCCCTTCGCCAATCCGCCAGTTGTCGATGTTGCCGCCAAAGTAGCTGGGGGGCACCGAGTCAACGAAGTCGGCCTCGCGGGGGGCCAGGCCAATCAGGCCAAAGTGGGGGCGAATGGGCACCTTGACGCCCTCTAGCACCTCGTAGTTTTTGTCGATGGTGGCCGGGTCAACGGGCACACCGGGGTAGTCGATGGTTTCGTGGACGACGCCAAAGGGATCGGTTTGGGGCGTCCAGCGAAAGTTGTAGAGGGCGGTGGCGTAGTCTTCGGCTTCGGTGGCGTCTAGCTCATAGATGGTGATCACTTCGCGGGGCTTGGGGTCTTCGATCATGTCGTTGTAGTGGAAGCCCCACCAGGCGGCGGCGTTGCTGCCAAAGGTGCGCCCCTGGTACTCGGGGTTGCCGCTGGGGCGCGGTGCCACGTCTAAAATTTTGACTTCGAGCACGTCGCCGGGTTCAGCTCCGTTGATGTAAATTGGCCCGGTCAGCACGTGTACACCCGCCCCTTCGCCCGCGCCCGTGGTGTAGACCTCGGGGTCGGTGGAGCCTGCGCCCCGGCGATCGACCCCTTTGCCCTCGGGCGTCCAGGCGAAGACGCTTTCGGCACCGGGGTCGCCCATGACCATGAGCGAGGCGTCGTCATTGGCGTGGTGGGTGAGGGTCTCGACGGTGACAATATCGCCGGAGTTAATGGTGAGCTTAGGCTCCAGAGATTGGCTGAAATAGCCCCAGTGCACGGTGTCGGCATTGGCGGCGAGGTAGTGCTCTTGGGGGGTCTGGGCGATCGCGCGATTGATCATCAGCCCACCCAAGCCCAGGGCCACGGCTAGGCCCAGCCCCAGCAGGCCAAAACGCCATTGTCTAATCATTCCAAAACTCCTCACTTGTGACCCGGAACAACTTAATCGACGTGGCTACGATGCTACGGGGGGGGATGGGCAGGGGTTGTAGTCTAGGGAACATTTCAAAGTAAAGAATTTAGGCGGGGGGCGGCATCAAGGGGCGATCGCAGAACCATCGCCCCCCAATTGGCCGATCGCACAGTAGAGTCTTACCGGATGGCGGGCTACGGGCGGCGGCGGCGGATTGCTGGCGATCGCCCTCACAACCATCGTCAAAACTAAGATCGGCGGAGGCGATCGCTCAAACCCCAGGCGTAACTGTCCCGAGGTTGAAGGGCTGGCATATCGGCGATCGCTAGTTTTTCTGAGCCGCCCTGGGCACCCCACTAGCGATCGCTACACCAGTAAACCCCCTATACCGTTGTTTAAGGGTACCTCTAAGCGGTTGACTGATAGTTAACAGATCAATGTCATGCCACTCTCCCGGAGGAATGCCGCAGATGGTTAAACGAGTGAGGCCATCGGTTAGATACCGTCGGCTGCTGCACTGGTTGGTTGAGGCCGATCGCTCCGGCAAAAACAGCCACGCTGTGAAACACCCCTGGTGGCAGGTTATGTGTCTGACCGGGGTTGATTACTTCTCCACGCTGGGCTACCAGCCCGGCATTGCGGCCCTGGCAGCGGGGGCGCTATCGCCCATCGCGACGTTGATTCTGGTGTTGTTGACACTGTTTGGGGCGCTGCCCATCTACCGGCGGGTGGCCTCCATGAGCCCCCACGGCGAGGGGTCGATCGCCATGCTAGAGCATCTGCTGCCCTGGTGGCAGGGCAAGCTGTTTGTGCTGTGCCTGCTGGGGTTTGTGGCGACTGACTTTATCATCACCATTACCCTCTCCGCTGCCGACGCCACGGCCCACATTGTCGAAAACCCCTTTGTCCACGATTTGCTGCACGGGTACGAAGTGCCACTGACCATCTGCCTGATTGCCTTCCTGGCCGCCGTCTTTTTGAAGGGGTTTCGGGAAGCGATTGGGCTAGCGGTTTTTCTAGTTGCGATCTATCTGCTGCTAAACCTGGTGATCATTAGCGTGGGGGGCTACCAGATTTTTACCCATCCCACAGCCATTAGCGACTGGTGGAGCCTAATGTTTTCCAGTCATGGCAATCCGGTGGTGCTCCTGGCCGTGTCCGCGCTGGTGTTCCCGAAATTGGCGCTCGGTCTGTCTGGGTTTGAAACGGGGGTAGCGGTGATGCCCTTGGTCGAAGGCGACCGCGGCGATACCGACACCGCGCCAACTGGCCGCATTCGCAACACTCACAAGCTGTTGACCACCGCAGCGGTAATCATGAGTTTTTTCCTGATTACTAGCAGCTTGGTCACGACGCTGCTGATTCCACCGCCGGAATTTCAGGCGGGAGGAGCCGCCAACGGACGAGCGCTGGCCTATCTAGCCCACGAATACCTGGGGGATGGGTTTGGCACCCTCTACGACCTGAGCACGATCTCCATTTTGTGGTTTGCCGGAGCCTCGGCCATGGCCGGGTTGCTCAGCATTGTGCCCCGCTATCTGCCCCGCTACGGCATGGCCCCTAGCTGGACCTTGGCCGCCCGACCGCTAGTGCTGATTTTTACGGCGATCGCCTTTGCGGTCACGATTATTTTTCGCGCCAGCGTTGAGGCCCAGGGTGGGGCTTATGCTACAGGGGTACTGGTGCTGATGAGTTCGGCGTCGTTGGCGGTGACGTTGGCGGCTCGACAGGCGCAATCGCGGCGAGGCATCGTCATCTTTGGCACCATTACCCTGGTGTTTTTCTACACCACCATTGTCAACATTTTTGAGCGCCCCGACGGGGTCAAAATCGCTGCCTTCTTTATTGGCACAATTATTTTTACCTCACTGATTTCGCGTGTTTGGCGCTCCACTGAGCTGCGGGTTGACCAGCTTGAAATGGATTCCATCGCTCAGCGCTTTATTCGAGAAGAAAGCGAACATACCATTCGCATCATTGCTAACCGCAAGCAGGCCGGGGATGAAAAAGAATATTCCCTCAAGGAAACCGAGGTGCGGGAAGACAATCATATTCCCTCGACCGAGCCGATTCTGTTTTTGGAAATTGAGGTTTCAGATGCCTCAGACTTTATGGAGACCGTGCAAGTAGAAGGGGTGCAGGTAGGCAATTACCGCATTTTGAGGGCCAAGGGATCGGCGGTGCCCAACACCATTGCCGCTATCTTGCTCCACATCCGCAATGAAACCGGCCATTTGCCCCACGCCTACTTCGGCTGGATTGAGGGCAACCCCATTCAGTATCTGCTGCGCTTCATTTTGTTTGGCGAAGGCGATATTGCCGTGGTCACTCGGGAGGTGCTGCGCAAAGCCGAACGATCCCCCAGACGCCGTCCGATCATCCATGTAGGGGGGTAGGGATCGCTGGATTGCAGATCGGATCGCTGCTAGCTGCGAGGGGCATACATCATCACTAAAACACCGAGCAGCACTACCCAGCCCCCCAACAGATCAAAGCGATCGGGTTTTACCTGATCAACCAGCCACCCCCAGGCGATGGAAAGCACAATAAATACGCCCCCGTAGGCGGCATAGGCCCGACCAAAATGTGTTGGTTGCAGGGTGGGCACTGCGCCATAGATGCCCAGGATGGCCACCCCAAGCACCGCTAACCAGGGGCTCTTGCCCTCGCGCAGCGCCAGCCACACCAAATAGCCCCCGCCGATTTCGCACAGGCCCGCGAGGATAAAAAACAATAGAGATTTCGCCATCATGGCTGGCGCTGCCCAGGTTGGTTGGCGGCAGTCTGCGTTAAAGCGGGGGCGCGTTTTTTGAACACAACCTTCAGCCCCGATCGCGGCCTCAGGGTTGGAATCGGCGTCATCTCTAGATTCTGACCGGGCACCACCTCCCAGGTGTAGTAGCGCAGCAGGTGAGCCGCCACCAGCTTGATTTTGAGCTGGGCGAAGGCCAGGCCCAGACAGATGCGGGGGCCACCGCCAAAGCCCACCAGGCTAAAGTCGGCCCGCTTGTGCTCGGCCCGCTCTGGGCTAAAGCGATCGGGGTCAAAGCGGTCGGGGTCGGTGTAGAGGGTGCGATCGCGGTGGGCAGCGTCGATTCTATACAGCGCCATCCAGCCTTTGGGCACGCGGTAGCCGTTAAACTCAAAGTCTTTGACCACACCACGAAAGCCTCCGGCTACGGGCGGGTACAGACGCTCCACCTCTTTGACAATCTGATCGAGGTAGGGCATCTGCCGAATCTGCTCTAGGGTGACGCGGTGGTCAAAGACCAACCCAGAAGGGCCATCACTCGCCTTCATCAGTCGCGCCTGTTCCTGCCGCGCCTGCTCCCACACCTCGGGGTGCTGGGCCAACGACATCACCAGCGAGGTCAGCATCGAGGTCGTCGTTTCGTGGCCCGCAAACAGCATCAGCAGGGCCTGGGCTTTAATTTCTTCTAGGCTGAGGCGGTTGCCGTCTTCGTCTTCGCTCTGCACTAGCAAGCCCAGAGCATCGTGGGTGGGATGGGCCTGGCGTTCTTTGACCACCTGCTCAATGTGGTTGAGCAACTTATCCCGTGCGCTAACGGCTCTGCCGAAGGGCGTCCAGCCCCAGCGAATCGGCGGGGCAAACAACCCGTTGGTTAACTCAGTAAACCATTTCGACAGTTGGGCGGTTTCGCTACCGGGTTCGCTACCCAACAGCAGGGTGCTAGCAATATCAAAGGTGAGCTGCTTAAGCTGATCAAACCAGGTAAACTGGCCCAGGTCTTCCCACCGCTGGGCGTAGCGATCGGTGAGAGACTGCATAGTGTCTACGTAACCAGCCAGGGCGAGGCCGTGGAAGGCGGGCATCAACAGCTTGCGGTTGCGGCGGTGCTCTTCACCCTCCTGCAAAAACAGCGACTCGCCCAAAAGTTGCTTAAACGTACCAGGCCACCCCTCCCGCCAGGAGAAGCTATCCATGTTGGTGGACAGCACAAACTGGTTGGCCTCTGCCCCCATTAACACCACTGTGGGACGGCCCAGTAGACGCGTCTTGAAGATAGCCCCGTACTTGGCCTGGCGCTTTTTGGCAAACTCGCGGTCAAACAAAAAATTGAGGGTTTCGCCCACCACCGGCAGGCCAAAACTTCCGGGGGGCAGCGGAGCGGGGGTAGAAGCAACCATGGGCAGCGGTGGAATGCAGTGGTCGAAGACCGATCGCGAAGACTGGAATCAAAAACCAGTCTCCAGGATCAACGCATCTAGAATAGCGCGGAGCTGCGATCGCACGCCCTAGGCCGTCTCTGTTATCACCCCAAACAGAACGCTTCCCGGCCTAGCTAGCAGACGTTATTTTGTGCCCAGCGGCAGTAATAAGTTGCTTAAAGGTTTCTTCTGAGGCAGCGGAGTCAATCGTGACGGTTTTAGCCTCGGGATTGATATCAACATTGGCCTCGGGTTCAGAGGTCAAAATCAGATCTTTTAGCTCTTGCGCCGATTTCTGATCGCCCAGCGTCGAAACTTGAAACTTCAAGGACATACTGATTTCTCCACTTTGCTTACGCACACACTGTAGGAGGCGCGTTGCCATACTGCCGTCTGTAGAAGGGCAGAAGTCGAGGGCTGAAGCGAGAGGGTTGAGTGAGGCGATCGGGGTGTGAGGTATTGAGTTTGTGGCAGACCTTGCGCCCTACACCTCACACCCTTTTGGGATAGAAATTGACCGCTGCCCTAGTTCAAGACCGGCGGCAATTCTTCACCCTTGTAGTCGCGCGTGGGCACCGGGAAGCCGCAGGAGGTGCCGTCCTGGTGCACCACCTCATCATCCCAGGGCAGACGGTAGCGCTCTTTGACCATGTCTTTCATATAGGTATAGGGGCAGTCTTGGGCACCGCCTTTGACCGCCACATAGCCGCGATGGCCAAACTGGTAGATGTTATTCTCCACGCCCCAGTGAATACGGGCCTCGCGCACCAGGTCGGGGCGCACTTCAGCGGTGATGATTTCGTCGGGGCGGTGGCTGCCCATGACGATGGGCGTGCCGTCAAAGTTGACGATCATGCCCTCGCCCATGGAGTCGAAGCTGCCGTCGCTGCCACACATGCACACCGAGGCCGTCACCATCAAATTGCAAAAAGCATTGGCCTGGTTAGTGATCTGCCACGAGTGGCGAATGGGGGCGGTATAGCCCGCCGTACGAATCATGATCTCGGCCCCTTTGTAAGCGCACTCACGGGCCATCTCGGGGAACATGCCGTCGTGGCAGATGATCAGCGCCAATTTGCTGCCGTTGGGGCCGTCACAGACAGGAATGCCCACGTTGCCAGGCTCCCACGGCTCCACAGGAATCCAGGGGTGCAGCTTGCGGTAGTAGAGCTTGATTGTCCCTTGGTTATCGATGATCAAGCCGCTGTTGTAGGGGTTGCCCTCGGGGTTGTACTCCATGATCGAGAAGCAGCCCCAAATGTCGTTGTCGATGCAGGCCTGGCGAAAGGCGGCGACTTCGGGGCCATCCAGGCTACACATGATGGCGGGGTTGGTGTCCATCGATAGCCCGTGGAGCGAATATTCGGGGAACACCACCAAATCCATCGAGGGCAGGTTGCGGCGGGCTTTGGCAACCATCTCACAAATGCGCTGGGTTTGGGCAGCGAGGTCGTCGGGGGTGACGACATTGGGCAGTTGCAGCTGCACCATGCCCAGCACGACGCCGTTGGGCGATTTATTTAAGCCGCCAAGTCCACTCATGTATTACCTCTCTGGAACAACCTGACTCGAAAGTCGAAGAGCACTATAGGGCGATCGTGTCAGGGCAATAGTGTTCGATATTACGCAATGACGGCCTTCTTTTTGCTGTCATTAGGTAGCTATCTAGCTCTCGTCAGCTAGGGCAAGCACCCGCTGTAGAATGTCTGCGGAGAGCCACATGCCAGCATCGCCAAGTCGATAGACAAAGGGCTTGATAGATTCGGTTAAGCCTTGAGATTTAGCTTCTAGCAAAATCTTGAGCGTTCCCCAGACTTGCAGCCCGTGAGCCTGAGCGGTGCGCCGGGCGAGGTTGTCATCCAGCAAAACGAATTTGTTTGGATGCTCTGCGGCCAAGGACATAGCGGCAAGTTCGCCCAAGCCTAAATCTAGGGCTTGCCAGTCAGCGGGTGTAGAGACAGGCTCCACCACTTGGAGCCAAGAGAAGTCCCTTGGAATTGGAACGTCATAGCCCTTCTCTTGGCCAGCTTTGAGTTCGAGCACCACTGCGCTTGGAATCCAAACCTCGTTGAAAAGCTGAGGCAGCCAGTTTAAGGCTTCTATGCGATAGAGATAGAGCAGAGGAGATGTATTGGAAATAGCTTCAGGCAAGGCTTTCCTCTAGGTCCAGTAGCTCAGATTCGAGCGGAAAAACCTTGTACTCCTTGAGGTTTAGCAAAAACTCAACCCGTGACATACCCGCTAGCTCGGCAGCTCGACCAGACGACAAACGCCCTTGTGCATAAAGCCTAACCGCCGCTAAAACCTTTAGCTCCTGGGCAAAGGTCGCCTCATCAAGGCCTTCATCCGACAGAAAAACTGCCTCGGGAATGTCAATCACGATCTGCCGAGTTGCCATAGCTGACGTTCCTGATCGACGCGCTGATCGCAGTGTTGAGCCTTAATTTTAGCTCACTAGCCATTGCCAACCCCAGAAGGTGGCCATGCCGCCCGCAATGGTCAGCAACAGGTTTTTGCGCCATAGGGCAAGGATAACGGAGGCGATCGCCCCTACCAACCGCGCATTCTGCCATCCCAGCGCTAGCGTTGAACCATCGGGGAAGACCACTGCGGGAACGACGATCGCCGTCAGCACCACCGGGGGCACGTAGCCCAAGGCATGCACCAGCGTCGGCGACAGTTGAATGCGCCCGCTAAAGGCCAGCAGCACGTAGCGAATTGCAAACGTTACCAGGGCCATGGAGGCGACGAGGAGCCAGTCATTCATAGAAAATTTTGGGTTTTGAATTTTTAGTTTTGAGTGGGGCGGGCGTTATCCGTTGCCCTGCGCCCTTGGCAGCCGGGTTTCGAGGTAGAAGCCGGTGGTGACGCCTGCGATCGCCGCCACCATTAATCCCAATTTATGCGGCAACCCGTTCGCCAGCACGGCCACGATCCCGGCGACGGCGATCGCCCCCACCATCGGTCGGGTCGTCGCGTAGGGCACGATCATGCCAATAAACGTCGCCACCATGGCAAAATCTAGCCCCCAGGCCGCCGCGTTGGGAATGAGCTGTCCCACCGTTAGCCCCAGCCAGGTGCAGAGAATCCAGTTGCCGTACATGGTCACGGCTGCGCCCAGATAGTACCAGTGCTTGTGGGGGCTGAGGTCGGGCTGCCCGTAGCGGCGAATGGCTACGGCAAAGGCTTCATCCGTTAAGAAAAAGCCAATCAACACCTTCCATCGCTGGGATGCCCCCTGTACGTAGGGCAGCAGGCTGGCGGCGTAGAGCATGTGGCGCAGGTTCACCACCACTGTAGTGAGCACAATCAGAGGCAGGGTACTGCCCGCCGCTAGCAGCCCTAGGGCAATAAACTGCGACGAACCGGCAAACACAAAGGCCGACATGCCCAGCGTCGCCCCAAAAGAGAGGCCGCTGCCCTGGGCCAGGGTGCCAAAGATAATGCCAAAGGGAATCGCTCCCACCACCAGGGGAATGATGTCTCGCGCCCCCGCGATCGCCTCTTGGCGGGGAGAGCGCACCCCAAAGTCTGACGCTATAGCCAAAAGAAATCTCCGCAAAGCAGGATGACTCTTTCCATTTTGAGTTAGAAGGTAGAGGAGGTATCACGGCTTTTGACTATGGCAGACGCTCCCCAGCAAATTTGTATTCTCGGCGGCGGCTTTGGCGGCCTCTACACCGCCTTGCGCCTCAGCAATCTGCCGTGGGAGGGCACCCCACCGACGATTACGCTGGTTGACCACCGCGATCGCTTCCTTTTCCTGCCCCTGCTCTACGAGCTGGTCACCGACGAACTGCAAACCTGGGAAGTCGCCCCGCCCTACACCGAGCTGCTGGCCGGGACTGCGGTGCAGTTTCGTCAGGCAGAAGTCACCGGCATTGACCTCGACCAACACCGCGTCAGCCTCAGCGACGGCATGACGCTCACTTACGATCGCCTCGTTCTGGCACTGGGTGGCACCACCCCTATGCACATGGCCCCCGGCGTGGCCGAGCACGCCCACGCCTTCCGCACCCTAGAAGACGCTTACCATCTGAAGGAAAGGCTGCGCCTGCTTGAAGCCTCCGACGCCGAGAAAATTCGCGTGGCGGTGGTGGGCGGCGGCTACAGCGGGGTTGAGCTAGCCTGCAAAGTGGCAGAACATTTAGGGGAACGGGGCAGGGTGCGCCTGGTCGAAAGCACCGACACGATTCTCCGCACCTCGCCTGAATACAACCGCGAGGTAGCCCAAAAGGCGCTCTCTGACCTGGGGGTGTGGATCGATCTCGAAACTACCGTAGACAACGTCACCGCCGACACCATCAGCCTCACCTTTCGGGAGCAAACCGACATTTTGCCGGTCGATCTGGTGCTGTGGACGGTGGGCACTCAGGTCAACTCCGTGATTGCCGACCTGCCCCTCAAGCACAACGATCGCCAGCAGGTGGTGGTGCAGCCCACCCTAGAGGCAGTGGATGCCCCCGGCGTCTACGCCCTAGGCGATGTGGCCGACTGCCGCGATGCCGACGGTCAGCAGGTGCCCACCACGGCCCAGGTCGCCCTACAACAGGCCGACTTTGTCGGGTGGAATATCTGGGCTGCAATCAGCGATCGCCCCCAACTCCCCTTCCGCTACCGCCACATGGGCGAAATGCTCACCCTCGGCACCAGCCGGGCCACCCTCACCGGGTTGGGCATTCAGCTCGATGGCGAACTGGCCCACGTCGCTCGCCGCCTGGCCTACCTCTATCGCATGCCCACCTTCTCGCACCAGGTGCGCGTCGGGCTGAACTGGATGAGCAAACCCCTGCGCGATGCGTTGGCAGCTAAATAGACCACAAATGTGGTGTAGCCGCTGGGCTATGGGGACATGAGCCTGCTCTAAGGTTCATGCATTGGAATGTTTGAAGCGAGGCAATGGCTCGATCGCACCAGCACCGACTACATTTGGGGCAATCACGTATTGGTCGCGCCCGGCTTGTTTGGCAGCATAGAGGGCCTGATCGGCCAGGGCGAGGGCGGTAGTAGCCTTGGTAGACTGCTGAGGCACTGCCGCATAGATGCCAAAGCTCAGGGTGAGTCGGTGCGTGGGGGCATCAGCGATCGCCAGGGTGGCGATCGCGCCCTGCATCTGCTCAACTACTTCAATGGCCCCCACCAGCTCAGTATTGGGCAAGAGCACCACAAACTCTTCGCCCCCGTAGCGCGCCGCCAGATCGGCGGGGCGTTTGAGGCAGCGCTTGAGGGCCTGGGCTACCGCCAGCAGACAGGTGTCGCCGCTGGGGTGGCCATAGGTGTCGTTAAACAGCTTAAAGTAGTCGATATCACAGAGAATCAGAGCCAAGGGTTGTTTTTCCCGCTGTAGGCGTCGCCATTCTCGTGATAGCTGCCGGTCAAAGCAGCGCCGATTGGCAATTTGCGTCAGGCTATCGGTGTTTGAGATGCGCTCTAGCTCCTGATTGGCCGCGCTCAAGCGCTGATGCAGCTCGGCATGTTGAATCGAGATTTCGAGCTGCTGCACAATTAGGGTCAAGGTTTCGACCTCTTGTTGGGCCCAGGAACGGGCGCAGGGGTCATTTTGCACCACCAGGCCACCCCACAACTGGCCCTGTTGGTGAATCGGCAGACACAGCTCTTGGGGAACGTTGGCTCGGCAGGCCGCCGCCCCGCTGGAGGGAATCAGCGGAGCCGCTTCAATCAGGCAAATCTGCTGCTCGGTGAGCGTAGGCAACACTCCCGCGCAGTGCTCTAAATAGGGGCAGCCTAACCCCTGGACGCAAAGCTCTGAGGCCAGACCGTCGCCCGAGAGCGCCAGCAGTTTGCAGCCGTGGGGATTACAGGAGCGGTAGACCATCACCCGACGCGCCGTCAGCAATTGCTGAATGGCCTTGACGGTGTTGTTGAGAATGTCTTGCAGATGGATCGAGGCATGAATGTCCTGCACAATCTGCCGAGAAATTGCCTCCCACTGGGCCTGAAACTGAGCCTGTTTGCGCAGCTGGCTCAGCTCTAGATGGGTGCGAATGCGGGCCAGCAGCTCGATCGCATTAAAGGGTTTGGTCACGTAGTCAACTGCGCCACACTCAAAGGCCTGGGCCAAATGCTCAATTTCGTGGCTGGCCGTCAAAAAAATAATCGGGATGTGGGCCGTCGCCGGGTTCTGCTGGAGCCGCTCGCACACGTCGATGCCGCTCATTTCTGGCATCATCAGATCGAGCAAAATCAGGTCGGGTTTGATGTCTTCTAGCCGGTCTAGCACCTGCTGCCCACGGGTGGCAAAGGTGGTGCGATAGCCCACCGCGTTGAGCACCTGCTGCAAAATTTTGAGATTGGCGGGCACGTCGTCGACGGCCATAATCAGGCACTGCTCGGGCTCAAACGCCGGGGGATTAATCATGCAAGGGAGCCTCACCGAAAGTCGCGACCTGTTGAGTTAGCGTCTCTAGCAGGGGCGCAAACGCATTCACGGTATGGGGTAAATGTTCCCAATCAAACTGTTCTAGCTGCATGGTCAGGGTGGTCAGGTAGTCAGACAGCGGTGGGTAGGGGTAAAGGGCGATCGCCCCTCGCAGCCGTTCGACAAAGGTTTCGAGCGATCGCGTTTCTAGGGTTTGCCGCAGCGGTTGCCAGCAGTCAGTGGCGATCGCCTGGAGCTGGATGTGCAACGCCAACAGGCGCTCTGGGGTCGGGGCCGTTGGCGCTGCCGCACCGGGGCCAGCGGCGATCGGGTTGGATGCGATCGCCGCCGACCCAGCACTAGCGCGATCTTCTACCCCTGGCAGCGCCCCAGCGCCCACCACGCGCTGCATCAACTCTAAGAGCTGCTGGCGCTTGACGGGCTTGTGCAGCAGTCCGTCGTACAGGTCGCTGGCGAGCATGGTCTCGCCCTCGTAGCTGAGCGAAGCCGTGATCAAAATAATTGGAATCGAGCGAGTCAGCTCATGCTGCTTGAGGGCCAGAGCCGCCGCCTGACCATCCATCAGCGGCATGCGCAGATCGAGCAAAATCAGGTCGGGCAGGTGGGTCTGCGCCATTTGCACCCCCTCCAGCCCGTTCTCGGCAAACAGCAGGCGATGGTGGGTATTGCGAAAGTAGCCCGCGATCAAATCTTGGTTTGAGCGGGCATCGTCTACCACCAAAATTTTGAGCGGTGCCCACTGGTTTAAGTCAGTTTCGGCCTCGATCGCCGTCGGCTGAGAGCTACCCTCCGGGGCGATCGCCACCCGATCAAACTCACAGGTAAACGTGCTGCCCCGCCCTAGCTGACTCTCGACGGCAATGGTGCCGCCCATGAGCTGGGTGAGCCGATAGGTGATCGCTAGCCCTAACCCCGTGCCGCCAAACTTGCGATCGCTCTGGCCGTAGCTCTGGGTAAAGGCATTAAAAATGCGCTGCTGATCGGCCTCGGCAATGCCAATGCCCGTATCGGCCACAGAAATTTTTAAATTGACCGAGGATTCACCCGGCACCGTCGGCAGCCTCGCACAGGCCACCTCGATATCGACATGGCCCTGCTCGGTAAATTTCAGCGCATTGCCCACCAAATTAAATAAAATTTGCCGCAGCCGCACCTCGTCCAGCCACAGCGCCTTGGGCAGCCCCGTACCCAAAATCATCCGCAGCCGAATGCCTTTCTGCGCCGCCTTCTGCTGAAAAATGTGCTGAATATCTTGGATCAGCAGGGTGATATCCGTCGGCTCCAGCTTGATATCCATCTGGCCCGCCTCGATCTTAGACAGGTCGAGAATGTCGTTAATCAGCGACATCAGAGTCTTGCCGCTAGACGAAATCGCCTCTAAATAGTCGAGCGCCACCGGGTTTTGAATAATGGTTTGCAGCAGATCGGTAAACCCCAGCACAGCATTCATCGGCGTGCGAATCTCATGGCTCATGTTGGCCAAAAACTCGCTCTTGGCCCGGTTGGCCACCTCAGCCCGTTCTGCCGCCTGCTCTAGGGCCACATTCGAAAAGTTCAGCACGGCCAGCATGAGGGTGCTGCGCAAATCGGCTGCCGCTTCAAGTTGCCGATTTGACCAGACCACCGATCGCCCCCGCACCAGCTCTTTCCACAGGTCAAACGAATGGCGGGGGCAGAGCATCGGTTCCCCCGCCTCATCAAGGGTGACGCTGGCGCTCAGCTCGCCCGCCCAGTGCACCGTTTCAATCTGCTCAGGGCGAAACAGCAAAATGTGGTATGACACAGGCCGAGGCTGCTGCAAAAAGATCGAGATCGCCAGCACTCCAGCCAGCTTTACCGACCACTGCTCGCTTGGAGGGTAGGCCTGCGCCAGCGCCTGGGTGGCAAACACCTGGTCTTCGCCCTGGCCGGCCAGCCAGTCAATTAGGGCTTTGACCTCAGCCTGGGCCGGAGCAGACCCCACCAGGGCATAGTCCTGATCTAAAACCAGAGCGACCCCCTCGGCCTCAAACATATCCAGCAGCAGGTTGGCGTTGGTGGTGAGGGTTTTAAGCACCGCGTCTTCGGTTTCGTTAATGGCGATGCCGAGCTGCCCTAGCAGGGTTTTGTTTTGGGCCTGATAATAGCTGCGCTCTTGCTCTTGGTGCCGCATCAGCTCCAGGCTGGCCACTTTGACCAGCATCGTAAACGCCATGCGGGTAATCTTGGGCACCGGCTTGGGCTGGTAGTGATGGCAGGCCACCAGCCCCCACAGTCGACGATCGTCGGTGAGCGAGAAGGTCATGGAGGTGCTGACGCCCATGCGGTGTAAATAGTCGATGTGCGGTGGCGATACCCCCCGTAGCTCGGCGGCACCCAGATCTAGAGGGCTTTGGGTCAGGGAGTTTGCCTCGGGCACCAGCGGCACAGGCACATAGTCAAGGTCGGGAATATAGCGAAGCGGGTTGGCGTAAAAGAGCGATCGCGCCTCGCGGGGAATATCGGTGGCCGGGTAGTGCAGCCCCAGATAGCTCTCGTGGTGGTTGCGGTTGACCTCCGCCACCACCACCCCGCTCTGATCGGGCTGAAAGCGATACACCATTACCCGATCAAACCCCGTCAACCGCTGAATTTCGCGGGCAAAAATCTCGACCAGTGACTGCAAATCTGAGGCAGTGCCAAAGGCGGCGATCGCCGTGTTGATTTGGCAGCACAGCTCCTCCGACGTGGGTTCATCGGCGGTCTGCGGCTCTAGCTCCATCAGCAGAGACTCTGACTGCCAGTGCAGGCTGACCGCAAACAACTGCCCGGTGGTCGGGTGGGTCAGGGTGAGGTAGGCCGCCGCCTGATTTTGGTCGAGGCAGTGGCGCAGCAGCTCTACATCGGTGGCCGCAAAGGCAACGGTTAAGGGCTGCCCCAGCAGCGCAGCCGGAGGTTGGTGCAGCAGATCCTCGACATTGGCGCTCACCTGCAAGATCGTCAGCTCTGGGTAGCTCAGGGAGAGCAACAGACCGTGGGGCTGAATGTTCTGGATAAAGCGAATCGGGTAGGGATTGCAGACCTCTAGGGCCAGCAAATCGTCATTGTTGAGCGATCGCGGGGGTCTACGGTCAAGAGTTTCAGCCATGCCATCTAGCCGAGAAAGTGCTAACAGCCAAAGGCCGTCAGCGTTTACATCGAGTCCAGCTGAGGGTTGCTAATGCCTAACCAACAGATCCTCGTTATACCGTTCATAATGCCCGTAACGAAGGTGCCACGGCGCTAAATTAACCCGCTTGAAGTAATTCGAATTGTTCGATCGCAGCGTTGACAATGGCACCTTTGTTGTACCCCAGGCGGTCTATCATCCCCACAGCAAAGCCACCCCAGCAGCATGCCTAGGGTGGCCTCGACCTCAAGACCTGAGTTGCTAGAGCATAGAGTCTAAACGACAGGCAGTTCACCGTTGGACAGCCAGTAGGCGCAATCGCCGCCGAGCTGAGTCTGGGCCACATCCTCATACCAGTCAATATCTTCAGCGGTGAGACTGTCGCGCCAGCGGCCATTGGTGCCCTGGTGGATAAAGGTGGTGGCCCCACCCACAAAGATCTGGCCGCCCAGGGGCGCGACCTGTTCAGCATGGCGCTTCATATAGTCAAAGGTGCAGTGCTCCACAACGCCGTCCCACTGAGCCTCGTCAATGGGAATGTCGAGAAATTCGGCAATGCGGCGCATTTCGCCGGGCAGATCGGCCTTGAGCTGAGCGTAGTGCACCAGCAGCACGTTGGGCAGGTGGCGCACCTGCCACCACGATCGCATGTTCTCCCACAGCGACCAGAAGGGGTAGCCATCGCCCTGCAACCAGTCCTGAAAGTACTGCCGAATCGAGCTAGTCGGTGGTTCTAGGGGTGGCCCCACCCGCCCAGGGGTGTTGTTTAACAGGTCGTAGAACAGGTCATTGGCGTTGGCGTGGTGGTTGTAGAGGCTCCAGAGCACGTCGCGGCCATCGCGGCCAATGTAGATATATTTCGCCTTGGGAGAAAAAACCAGGGCATCTACCGGCAAATGGGTCTTGAGAAAGCGGCGATGGGTCTGCGCTTCCACGGCGGCCATTTTCTCTGGCGCGGGCGGCACCCGCAGATCCATCCAGGGCGACATTTCGCCCACGCTCAGACCCTCCTGGCCGTTAAAAATCAGCTGGGAGACAATCTGCTGCATCCAGGTGGTGCCCGATTTGCCGTAGGTGGCAATCACAATGTCGTCGTCGCGGAACTGAAAGTCGTTCCAAATGGTGGAATCGAAGTGATGGCTATGCAGTTCGCGGGTCTTGACTGGCCAGTTTCCCCAGGCTCGATTGGGGTTGGCCACCGAGGGCTGAGCGGGCTCGCTGATCGCTGGGGTCATCACGGGTCTCCTAAAGGAAGCGGTGAAATGTAGTGGGTGTTACACAGCTCAAGTAGCTACAAGAGGCTGGGCAGGCTTTCCAGACAGGCAGTTATTTCGTTTGGGAAAGCCCGTAGCATTCTCAAACGAAATAACTGTTCCTATGGCTGCCAAAAATCGGTCAGCGCCACGGTGTAAGTCTGAGTGACTTCGTTGTAGGTGATGCGGTAGCGGGTGGGGTAAAGCCCTGGCTTGGCATAGCTTTGGGGGAGAGCGAAATCCCCTTCAAAGTCTTGCTGGCTGGCGAGAAAGTCGAAGGACACCATGGGCTCGATAAAGGCGATCGCTCCCTCATAAAACCCGTAGATCAGCGTGTGGTCAAAGCCGTGGGGGTGGCCCTGAAACTCCGCTGCCGTGGGGTCGGCCCAGTGGGCACCCATGCGGGGTTCAGCACTGTCGGGAGCCATCACGTAGCCTGCCGGAATATACTCTGGGGCCGGAGTTTTGTAGGCTTTCTCCAGGTCGGCCCCCTGGGCGGTAATGGCCTCGCGCTCTTCAGGGCTGATGGTGTAGGCGTGAATATCGAAGTGGGCATCGCCGTAGATGGGCTCAGGGGGGTGACCGTGGGGCCGCCAGTCAAGGGCAATGTGGTCGATCGCCGTCGATTCAGCCTGAAAGGGCAGCGGCAAGAGGAGTTCGGTGCCATCCTGGGGCAGCCCGGCCAGGGCCGCCGCCGTGAAGATCACCCCCACCTCTTGGGGATGGTTTTGGTCATCCAGCGCCACATAGGAGCGCACCGTGCCGTTGCCCAGGGGCTGGGGCTCGCCTTCGATCACAGCGGGCTGGGTGGTGTCGTCTTCAGAGGCCGAGGCCATGCCTGCGATCGGCTGGGGGTCGCGTTCCAGGGTTAGGCTTGAAACTTGAGAGTAGCCATTGGCGGAGAGCAGGACTAAAGCAGCAGCAGTGCTGTAGAGCAGAGTTTAAAAGGGACGCATGGGGGCTCCTTGGGGGTGGATGGGTGGGAGGGTGGATGGGTAGATGGGTGGATGGGTGGGGAGGGGATTTGCTGCTTGGGTTTGTAAGACATCGGCTCCTGGCAGACTCATCCACCCGTCTACACCATTTACCCTCCCACTCCCTCAATCGCTGGACTAGCGGGCCGTGGCGAGGGCGAACTGATCGACTAGGGCGGGCAGATGCTCGGGGCTGAAGACGGCCTGGTATTTGGCAGCCATGGCTGGGGTGAGCAGCTCTAGCATGAGCCGGTTTTCGACCCAAAATTCGACCACGTCAAATAGGCCGTCGCGGTCGGCAAAGAGCACCCGCCAGCCTTCGCGATCGCCAATTCGCTCAATTTCTTCAAGGCTCATGGGCACCGAAATAGCGGCGTGAAACGCGGAGTACTGAGACGACTGCGGATTTAGCTGAAACCCTGCCTGCCCCTGGTGACTGTCGGGGAAAATTTCGGATCCGGTGGGGTAGACCTCGATCGCGGTGCCAAAGTCATCCGCCGCCAAGGTGATGTAGCTGCCGGGGTTTGGCGGAAAGGGAATCACGTAGCCCTGAAAAATTTCGGCCATGACGGTGGCCACGTGGAGTGGGTCGTTAGCGCTGACAGAAATGTGGTGAATCATCGAAATCTCCTGGGTTTGTAGAGCAAAAGAACGAAAATTTAAGAACGAAAAATGAAGGCAATGCGCGGCAGGCTTGACATCTGACCTTTTGGGTCGTTCTCACTAGACTTCACCTGCTGAGCAGTGGGCGAGTTAGCGCAGTTGCAGGCCGTATTTGGCGCAGATTTCTTGCATGGTTTCCATGTCGGTTTCGAGGTCGGAGACGCGATCGCCCACTTCGAGATAAAACGCTTCGGCGGAGGCGGGGGCGATCAAAAGCAGGGCGCGCGCCACCGGGGAGAGAATCTTGAAGCTGTGCACCGCATTGGCTGGCACATGGGCCACACTGCCCACCGTGCAGACTTGCTGCTGGTTGCCAATTTGCACCTCTAGCTCCCCTTCGAGAATGTAGAAGGTCTCTTCCCAGGGGTGGCTGTGCAGAGGGGCACCCGATCCAGCGGTATCGGTAAGTTCAGCTAGGGCGTAGTAGCCGTTGGTGTCTACGGTCGTGACTTTGCGAACCACAGTGTGGGTCAGCATTTGATAGGCTCGACCCTCATCGGCACCTAAGAAAACCGGGCGTTGGCGTTGCAGGGTAATGGTCATGGGGGGTTCTCCTTACAGCAAGTCGTGAAGGCGGTTCTGCAACCTGGGCAGCGGCAGCACCGCCAGGGGCATTCCCGATCGGGAATGGGAAGCAAAGCATTGAGTCAGCCAGGGAAAGCAACCTTTTCACGGCCAGTTGCTAGCCCCTGGTTCACTCAACTTGGCTGGTGTTCAACCATGTCCCCAATATCGTCAGAAAGCCCCGCTGTCACCAGAGAAGATACGGATAGTTAGGCAACTACTTAGCCCCCTCAGTTAAGCGTCAGTTTTGAGTTAGTCGGGTTCGCCCAAGGGGCGGCTCATCCAGGGTGGTACGAGGGTCAAGACCGGCCCTAGGCCATCGCCCTAGCCCAGGCTTAACTCGAACTTATCTCGGTTAACTGACGTAAAATAAGTAACATTCTTGGGCTTGCTGTTGACCGTATTGCTGACCTGTCATTCTTTGACCCACCTTGACCCGCTATGCCCGCCAAAAAGAGCCGTCGCCGGGGAGTTGTTTTATCACTAACGGGCCAGCGCAAACTAGATGCAGCCCGCCGCCAACTGGAGGCCACCCTCAACAACGGCGATCGCTTCACCCTCGAAGAAATTAGCGATCGCACCCGCCTCGCCCTCAGCACCGTCACCCGCGTACTCGACCGCCAAAACGGCGTCGACAAACAAACCCTCGACCAATTTTTCGCCGCCTTCGACCTGCTCCTAGAGCGCACCGACTACCAACACCCCAACCCTGGCGAGCCCCTCCAATCCGAAAACCCAGCGCCATTCCACCCCCTCACCCCCTCACCCCCTACCCCTCACCCATCCACCCCTTCACCCCCCACCCCCCTCACCCTCGACTGGGGCGAAGCCATCGACGCCTCCCTCTTCTACGGACGCACTCGTGAACTAGATACCCTGGCGGAGTGGATCGGGCGCGATCGCTGCCGTCTAGTCGCTATCCTCGGCATGGGCGGCATTGGCAAGACCGCGCTGTCGGTGAAGCTGGCGCAGCGGTTGAGTGAGTGGGAGGGTGAATGGGTGAATGGGTGGGAGGGTAGATGGGTGGATGGGTGGATGAGTCAGCCAAAAGCCGATGCCTTAGAAAACCAGGCAGCAAATTCCCTCTCTACCTACCTACCCTCCCACTCGCCTACCCCCTTACCCTCCCACTCGCCTACCCCCTTACCCTCCCACCCATCCACCCCCTACCCATCCACCCTTCCCCCCTTCTCCGCCATCATCTGGCGCACCCTCCGCAACGCCCCACCCCTGGAGCTGCTGCTGAGCGATCTGATTCAGGTACTCTCGGGTCAGCAGGAAAGCCCTTCGACGCTGGCGATCGCGCCCCTGCTCTCTCGATTAATGCACTACCTGCGGCAGCAACGGTGTCTGCTGGTGCTCGACAACGGCGAAACCCTGCTGCAAGAGGGCAAATTGACCGGGGCATTTCGTGAAGGTTACGAAGCCTACGGTGAGCTGCTGCGCCAGGTGGGTGAGCTGCCCCACCAGAGCTGTGTGGTGCTAACCAGCCGCGAAAAGCCCTCAGTGCTGGCAGACATGGAGGGGGCGACGCTGCCGGTGCGATCGCTCACCCTGCCCGGCCTGCCACCAGCGGATACTGACCAGATTTTTGACGCGATTGGGCTGTCGCGATCGCCCCAGGGTCGCGATCGCCTGATCGACAGCTACAGCGGCAACCCGCTGGCGCTCAAGATCGTGGCCACCTCCATCCGCGAGCTGTTTGGCGGCGATGTCGATGCTTTTGTTCAGGAAGAAACCACCGTTTTTAACGGCATTCGCCGCCTGCTCGACCAGCAGTACCAGCGCCTTGCGCCCCTGGAGCAGCAGATCATGGCCTGGCTAGCGATCGCCCGTGACTGGGTGACGATCGCCGATTTGCAGACCGACATTGTGCCCGCCATTCCCAAGCAGCGCCTGCTCGAAACCCTGGAGTCGCTGGCCCGGCGCAGCCTGATCGAGCAAAAACAGGCCCGCTTTACCCAACAGCCCGTGGTGATGGAGTACGTGACCGAGCGCCTGATTGATCAAATCAGCGACGAGATCATCGCCATGCCCCAGATAGCCCCAGCAGAGGGGCTACTGATTGACCGCTACGCCCTGGTCAAAGCCACCGCCAAAGAATACATTCGCGACAGTCAAACCCGGCTGATTTTGCAGCCCATTGCCCAAAACCTCTGCGCCCGCTTCAACTCGACCGCTGCCCTCGATCGCCAGATGCGGCAGCTCTTGGCCCTGCTGCGGCAAACCTTTACCCAGAGCTATAGCTACGGGGTTGGCAACCTGCTCAACCTGATGTGCCACCTCAAGCTCGACCTCACTGGCTACGACCTCTCGGGGCTAACCATTCGCCAGGCCGGCCTGCAAAAGACGCCCCTGCACCGGGTTAACCTGGCCCACGCCAACCTGATGGCCTGCCGCTTTGCCGAGCCCGTGCCCCACCCCAACGCCTTAGTTGCCAGTGCCGACGGTGACTTCATTGCCATGGGCGGCGAAGACGGCATGGTGCAGGTGTGGCAAGCCTCTACCGGGCTGCCAGTCTTCATCATGCAGGCCCACAGCACCTACATCTTTGCCCTGGCCTTTAGCCCAGATGGGCAAGTGCTGGTCAGCGGCAGCATGGATACAGGCGTCAAATTTTGGAATATGGCCACTGGCCACTGCCTGCAAACCTGGCACTACGACCACCCCTGGGGGCTGGCCTTTAGCCCCGACGGCAATGTGCTAGCGGGCAGTTTGGGCGACACCAGTCGCTCCATTCTGCTGTGGAACTGGCGCACGGGGGAGGTGCTGCGATCGCTCACCGGCCACAGCGGCCCCGCCAACGGCATTGCCTTTGCCCCCCACCCCATCGCCCTGGCCCCCGGCGAACCGCCCCGCCACATCCTGGTCAGCTGCGGCCAGGACGGCCTGGCCAAAGTTTGGGATATCGACAGCGGTGAATGCCTGCACACCATGACCGAGCACATGGGCATGTGCTGGGCACTGGCCATGCACCCAGCGGGTGATCGCTTCGCCACCTCCAGCTTTGACCACACCGTCAAAATTTGGGATATCGCCACCGGCACCTGCCTCCACACCCTGCGCGGCCACACCGCCGAAGTCTGCGGTGTTCACTTCAGCCCCGACGGCCAGTTGGTCGCCACCGCCAGCAGCGATCGCACCCTCCGCCTCTGGGATGTCGCCACCGGCCAGTGCCTCACCGTCCTCACCGGCCACACCGACAGCGTCTGGGGCGTCGCCTTCATCAACGGCAACACCCCCGACGGCCAGTGGCTTCCCGGCCAAGCCCTCGTCAGCATCGGCATCGACCAAACCATCCGCTTCTGGGACGTCAGCCACCCGGTTTTTCCCACCACCACCATCCAAGCCCCCACTCCACTCACCTCCCCACCTCTTCCACCTTCCTCACCCCCCTCATCCTCCCCATCTCCCCCACCCCCTCACTCCCCCACCCCCTCACCCATCCACCCTCCCACCCTCCCACACCCCCACTCCCCCACCCCCTCCGGCCACTGCCTCAAAACCATCCAAGGCGGCAGCGCCGGTCTGCGCTCCATCGCCTGCCACCCCCACCGCCATCTGATCGCCAGCGGCGGCCTGGGCGGCAGCATTCGCCTGTGGAACGAGGCCGATGAATGCGTGCAAACCTTCACCGGCTACGAGGGCAGCGTTTGGAAGGTGGCCTTTCACCCCAGGGGCGACCTGCTGGCCGGCGCCAGCCTCAACGGCGAAGTGCGGATTTGGGAACTGGCCACGGGCCGCTGCCGCTACATCCTGCGCCGCGAAAACAACTCCTGGATTCAGGCCTTTGGCTACACGCCCCAGGGCTACCTGATCAGTGCCACCAGCTCCGACGCCACCATTCGCTACTGGGATAGCGACACGGGCGAATGCCTGCGCAGCATCGTGCTCAACCCCGACGCCTATCTTCTTGGTATGGCCATCGATCCCCAGGGTCAGTACTTCGTCACCGCGGGCAACGATGGCGCTCTGCGCTGGTGGGATGTAGAAACCGGGGCCAGCCTGCGGGTGGGCGGCGGCAAAGAGGGCCATACCTGGGGTGTGGCGATTCACCCCCACGAGCCGCTGCTGGCTACCGTGGGCAATCTGTTCGATATCAAGCTCTGGCATAGCGAAACCGGGGAATTTCTCCGCAAGCTGGAGGGGCACACCGGCATTCACGGCGGGCTAGTCTTTAGCCCCGACGGGTCGCTGCTGGTAAGCGGTCGCAGCGATCGCACCATCCGCGTCTGGGATGTCGCCACCTGGGATTGCCTGCGGGTGATCGAGGGCCACACCTCCATCGTCACCGCCGTTCTCTTTCTGCCGACCCCCGCCCCCGGTAGCCGCTACCCCATGCTGGCCAGTTGCAGCCTCGACGAAACCATTCGCCTGTGGAATATCGAAACTGGGGAATGCCTCGCCGTGCTGCGACCCGATCGCCTCTACGAAGCAATGAATATCACCGGCATCACCGGCCTCTCACCCAGCGAAATTGCCATCCTCAAAAGCCTGGGCGCGGTGGAAGGATGAGCCGTCCGCTACCATACCTACCGCTGCGGTCTGTCATAATAAACAGTGGAATTTTGGGGGCTAGAACGGGCCTGTGAAAATTAACGGCGAGCCGACAAGAAGCATTCGTTTACACCCAGATAATCCTCGCGTGGTGCAGGTGATTGACCAGCGTCAGTTGCCCCACCAGCTCACCTGGATGGATCTGGCTTCGGTGGATGAGGCGGCCTACGCCATCAAAGACATGGTGGTACGCGGTGCCCCGCTAATTGGGGCCACCGCCGCCATGGGCATGTATTTGGCGGCCCTCGACGCGGTTGCTGAGCCAGACTTTCGCGGCGTTTTGACCCAGGCCGCCCACAGCCTGGGCCAAACTCGCCCCACGGCGGTCAACCTGCACTGGGCGTTGACCTCTCAGATGGAGGCCCTAGAGCAGGTAGCAACAGCCTCAGAAGCAGTCGATCGCCTGCGGCAAAACGCCGAGGCCATCCTCACTGCCGACGAAGAACAGTGCCGCCAGATCGGGCTGCACGGGGTGCAACTGATCGAAGACATCTATGCCCGCACTGGGCAGCCCGTCAACATTTTGACCCACTGCAACGCGGGCTGGCTGGCCTGTGTCGACTGGGGCACCGCCACCTCTCCCATTTACCACGCCCACGATCGCGGCCTGCCCGTTCACGTTTGGGTCGATGAAACCCGCCCCCGCAACCAAGGGGCCAAGCTCACCGCCTGGGAACTAGGGCAGCATGGGGTGCCGCACACCGTCATCCCTGACAATGCCGGGGGCCATCTGATGCAGCACGGCCTGGTCGATCTGGCGATCGTGGGCACCGATCGCACCACCCGCCAGGGCGATGTCGCCAACAAAATTGGCACCTACCTTAAAGCTCTAGCCGCCCACGACAACGGCGTGCCCTTCTATGTGGCCCTGCCCTCCTCTACCATTGACTGGACCCTGCGAGATGGGGTGAAAGAGATTCCCATCGAGCAGCGCAGCCAGGATGAAGTGAAGTACATCGATGGGCTATCTCCCCACGGCGTCACCTCGGTGCTGATTTGCCCCGAGTCTTCCCCCGCCGCCAACTACGCCTTTGATGTCACCCCCGCTCGTCTAGTGACGGGCTTGATTACCGAACGGGGCATCTGTCCAGCCTCGGAGGCTGGGCTGCTGAGCCTGTTTCCAGAGATGGCCTAAGGGCGATCGCCATGACGTTTGACGAAGGGGTAATTAAGTACGTCAGCGACTGGACAATCGGTGCGCCCCTAGAAGCAGCGGAGCTGGCGGAATTGATAGAGTGGCGCGATCGCATCTGGCAGGCCCAACTCATTGGCCTTTACCCCAACGGCATTGGCTATGGAAATATCAGCGTCAGGCGATCGACCCGCAGCTTTGCCGTGTCGGGCACCCAAACCGGGCACCTGGCTCAAACCACTCCCCACCACTACACCCTCGTTGACGCCTGGGATATCGATCGCAACACCCTGCACTGCACCGGGCCAATTCAGGCCTCGTCTGAATCGCTCACCCACGCGGCCCTCTACGACTACAGCAGCGCTATTCAAGCAATCATTCACGTTCACAATCGCCCACTGTGGCAGCGTGGCCAGGCAGTACTGCCCACCACCGCCGCCAGCGTTCCCTACGGCACCCCGGCGATGGCCTACGAAATGATGCGGCTGTTGGATCATGACGACCTGATGCAAACCCGCATTTTGATCATGGCAGGGCACGAGGAGGGGGTGTTGGTATTTGGCCCCACCCTGGATGCTGCGGCCCAGGTGCTGTACCAGCATATAAACAACTAGTGTTTCGTCACATTTGAGGAGGTGAAGAGAGTCGGTGTGAGGCCGTTTGTAGGGTGCATTCGCGAAGCAATGCACCGCACGCAAGGAACAGGCTAGCAGTAGCCACGATCTCAGCTTCTAGTCTTAACAGACCACTAGCAGCCCCCGTCCCTTACTCCTCAGGCCGCTTGATCTACGCGGCCGCCGTTGCCAACGCCTGTCGTCCCTGAGCCATGATCTCGTCATAAACGGCTTCTAGGACTGGGTTGCAGCCCCGGCACCCGGCCACCACCCGATCGGCCCAGTCCAAATATTCGCGCTTCCGCTCTAGCGACCAGCCGTCGGGGGGCGAGGTGGTGATGTTTTGCACATTGGCGGCTTTGTCGGCAATTTTGAGCTGCTTGGCCTGGGGCGACAGGTGGGGAGAGTGCTCCACTTGCTGTTGTTTGCGCTCTGCCTTGGGCAAAGATTTATCGTCAGTGACTTCTTCCACCACTCGCCGCACCTCAGGGCCAAAGTGGCGCTCGATTTCCTCAGGGGTGGTGTCGGTGTCTTCTACCGTGTCGTGGAGAATGGCAGCCTGTAGGGTCACCAGATCGGTCACGCCGCCCTTGCTGGCTAGGAGTTGCGCGACCCGAATGGGATGGTTAATGTAGGGCGAGGCTGCTTTATCTTTGCGGCGCTGGTCGCTATGTTTGGTGGCTGAAAAGTGCAGGGCCTCTAGCAGAGCTGTGGTAGCAGGGGCGGAAGCCAAAGCAGATGAAGTCATGGTTGTGCAGAAAATCGCTTTTGTCTAGCATGACCGATCGCGATGGGCAACGACATCAATTTGGGATGTGGCCAGAGGGCTAGGCACTCGCAGAATTAGACAAGCGCACCTTACCGGGTTTGCTAATCGCCATTTTGGCATTGCGAGTCCTTGATTTAATCAACTCTACCCGCAGAAATCACAACGCCAACCAGTCGGCTGCGATTCCGGGACGGATCGCTCCGCGAATCGCCACCTGACGCACCGGTTCAATCCCCAGCTCACGCAATCAGGCTTCAGTCAGCGTCCGAAACTCAAATTAAATTTAGTCAATTTGTCATTTTGTCTACTAAATTGTCGCTAAGTTGAACACTAATCTCATGGCCCGTGGATATACGTTTTTAGCTGCCTAAAGCACCTGTGACTCAACAACTCGACATTCAACTCAGTTTTACGGTTAATGGAGAGCCTGTCTCTGTTAAAGACGTTTCGCCCGCAATGACGTTGCTGGAGTATCTGCGCCTGAGCGGGCGATCGGGCACCAAGGAAGGCTGCGGCGACGGCGACTGCGGTGCCTGCACTGTAGCCCTGATTGGCGAGGGGGCCAACGGCCAACCCCATTACCAAGCGGTGAATAGCTGCCTGATTCCCCTGGGGGCGATCGCGGGGCGGCAGGTCTTAACCGCCGACGGCATCACCCAAGGCCACATTCCTAAAAATGCCTTTGTTAAGGAGCCCGTCACCGCCGACCAGCTTCATCCTGTGCAGGCGGCTATGGTCGAAACGGGCGGCTCTCAGTGCGGCTACTGCACCCCCGGCTTCGTCATGAGCTTGTTTGCCGCCTACTACGATGGCACCCCCAACGACCTCTCGGTGGAGGGCAACCTCTGCCGCTGCACGGGCTACATCCCCATTCGTCGCGCCGCTCAACTGGTAGCCGCAGCGGCACCCCAGGATACCTTTGCGGAGCAGTTGGTGTCAGCATCCACCGTGCTTTCGCCCCTGGCCTACACCACCCAAAACAACGGCCCCAGCGAGCAGTTTTACCGGCCCACTCAACTGTCAGAGGTGCTGAATTTGTTGCAGCAGCATCCCGACGCCACCCTGGTCGCTGGAGCAACAGACCTGGGCTTGGAAATGAGCTGGCACCGGCAGCACTACCCCACATTGATCTCTTTGGAAGCGATCGCCGAACTGAAGCAGATCCACCAAACCGAAGACTATGTCGAAATTGGTGCGGCGGTGCCCCTTAGCCACATTGAGGCCAACCTACACAGCATCTTCCCCAGCCTGGATGAAATGATCCACTGGTTTGCGGCCCGACAGGTGCGCAACCGGGCCACCCTGGGCGGCAACATCGGCACCGCTTCCCCGATTGGCGACCTGCCTCCAGTACTCCTATCGCTGGATGCGGTTTTGAAGCTAGCTGGCCCTGGGGGCGAAAGAAGGCTGCCTTTAGCCAACTTCTTTACCGGCTACCGCCAAACCGAATTGCAGCCGGGAGAGGTCATTGTTTCAGTGCAAATTCCCAAAGCCCTTACTCTTGGGACAGAGCGCCGACTGAGCCAGTCCTACAAAATTGGCAAGCGCGGCACCGATGACATCAGCATTGTGGCGGCGGCTTTTGTGGTGGATGTGGATAGCGGCAATCAGATTCTCCATGCGCGGTTGGGCTATGGCGGGGTGGCGGCGACTCCGGCCAGGGCGATCGCCGCCGAATCCTTCCTAGTCGGCAAGCCCTGGAACGATGACACCATTCAGGCGGTAAAACCCATTCTTCAGGCGGCGTTTACCCCGCTCACCGACCTACGCGGCAGCGCTGAGTACCGCAAGCGCTTGGTGGTGAATCTGTTTGAAAAGTTTTTTGTGGAATTTTCTTAAGCCTGAGCATCTGCTGTGGTGCATCGCTTTGCGGATGCACCCTGCGGTTGACAGTTTTTTGCAGACGGAGACAGCCAAAATCCCCCATCTAAAATCCAAAGTTTCCAGCGAGGTATCACCATGAGCCCAGTCGGCAAGCCCAAAAGTCACGAAAGCGCCGTGGCTCACGTCAGCGGCACAGCCGTCTACACCGACGACCAGCGCCAACCAGCGGGGATGCTGTCGCTGTATCCGGTGCTCTCACCCCACGCGCGGGCGCGAATCACCAAGCTAGATGTGGCCCCAGCCATGGCGGTAGCGGGCTGCGTTACCGTGCTCACCGCTGCCGATGTGCCAGGGGAAAACAACACTGGCGTCATCGTCCCCGACGAAGTGCTGTTGCCAACGGATGAAATCAGCTACTACGGCCAGGTCGTCGCCTGGGCCGTAGGTGAAGACGAAGCCGCCGCTAGAGAAGGGGCAGCCAAGATTGTGGTGGAGTACGAGCCATTGCCCGCGATCAAGACGGTGAAGGAGGCGATCGCAGCCCACAGTTACCAAGACGCTCCCCAAGTCATTCGCCGGGGTGACCCCGATGCGGCGATCGCCGAGGCTGAGCATACCTTTAAGGGCGAAATTGAAATCGGCGGCCAAGACCATTTTTATCTCGAAACCCAGGTCAGTTGGGCCATTCCCGATGGCGAAGGCAACCTCCAGCTCTACACCTCCACCCAGCACCCCACCGAAACCCAGGAGATCGTCGCCCGCATTCTCGGCCTGCCCAAAAACCGGGTGGTTTGCACCTGCCTGCGCATGGGCGGTGGCTTTGGCGGCAAAGAATCCCAGTCGAACCCCTTTGCTGCAGCCGCAGCCCTGGCTACCTACAAGACAGGTCGCCCCGCCCGCTGCCGACTGCGCCGCCACCACGACATGCTGATCACCGGCAAGCGCCACGGCTTTTTGGGTGAGTATGAAGTCGGTTTCACCAGCGACGGTACCCTGACGGCGATGAAGGTGGTGCTCACCGCCGACGGCGGCTGGAGCCTTGATCTGTCGCCCCCGGTGCTGGGCCGGGCCATGCTGCATGTGGATAACGCTTACTACGTGCCCAACCTGGTGGTCGAAGGGCACATCGCCAAGACCCACCGCGTGTCGAACACTGCCTATCGCGGCTTTGGTGGCCCCCAGGGCATGATCGTGATTGAGGAGGTCGTGGACAGAATTGCCCGCACCCTCAACCTGCCCCCCGACGTGGTGCGCGATCGCAACTTTTACCACGGCGAGGGCGACACCAACCGCACCCACTACGACCAAGACATCGTTGACAACCGCATCGCCCGCGTTTGGCAAGAGGCCAAGGTGAATGCCAACTACGACGTGCGCCAGACCGAAATTGCTGCCTTTAACGAAACCAGCCTCTACAGTAAGCGTGGTCTGGCCATCACCCCAGTCAAATTCGGCATTTCCTTCAACAAAGTCACCTACAACCAGGCCGGGGCGCTGGTGCTGATCTACACCGACGGCAGCATTCAGCTCAACCACGGCGGCACCGAAATGGGTCAGGGGCTGCACACCAAAATGATTCAGGTAGCGGCCAAAGCCCTGGGGGTGACGAGCGATCGCCTACGCATGATGCCCACCAGCACCGACAAAGTGCCCAACACCTCAGCCACCGCCGCCTCCAGTGGCTCAGACCTAAATGGTCAGGCGGTCAAGAATGCCTGTGAGATTTTGCGCGATCGCCTCGCCGCCGTCGCCGTGCACATGCTGAATCTCGACGCCCCCGAAGACATGGTCTTCGAAGACGACTGGATCTATTGCCGCACCTACCCTAGCGCCCGCATTGCCTTCGACGAGGTGGTGCAGCAGGCCTACAGCGAACGGATCAGCCTCTCCGCCACCGGCTTCTACCGCACCCCCAACATTTTTTGGGATGCAAAGCTCGGTAAAGGTCGTCCTTTCTACTACTTCGCCTACGGCGCAGCGGTCTGTGAAGTCGAGGTCGATGGTTTCACCGGCACCTTCAAACTGCGCCAGGTTGACATTGTTCATGACGTGGGCGAATCCCTCAATCCTTTAGTAGATAAGGGCCAGATCGAAGGGGCGTTTGTGCAAGGCATGGGCTGGCTGACCATGGAAGAGCTGGTGTGGGACGCGGAAGGCCGCCTGCGCACCTTTGCCCCCAGCACTTACAAAATTCCTACCATCAGCGAAGTGCCCGAGCAGTTTACCGTACACCTGCTGGAGCGCGCCGCCCAGGATGGCGTGATCTACGGCAGCAAAGCCGTGGGCGAACCACCGTTTATGCTGGCGATCGCCGTGCGGGAAGCGATTCGCGCGGCGGTGGCCGCCTTCGGCAATGCCAACTATGTGCCTCTGGCGCTACCGGCAACCCCAGAGGCAACGTTGTGGGCGATCGAGGCGGTGAAGGCGACGGTGGGGCAGGGGCAATTGGTAGAATTATAAGTATGGTTTTAGCTGACAATAATAAACTAATGGCTCAAATGACTATGTTTGATGAAATAGAAAGTGTAGGGCAAGAAAATGAAGACGATGTGATTGTCAACTTGGCTGATTTTCAGCAAGCTGTAATCTGGGGGACAGATTGGACAACAGACACAATTGTCAATCAGTTAAACAAAGGGAATATAGATCTTGATCCTAAGTTTCAAAGACGAGAAGCATGGACACCTCCTCGCAAGAGCCGTTTCATTGAATCGCTTATCCTAGGACTTCCCATTCCTCAAATTATCCTTGCAGAAAGAAAGGACAAAAAAGGAACGTATATTGTTATTGATGGGAAACAGAGACTTATTAGCATTCGGCAATTTTTTTCTAAGCTGCATGATGAAGAGTTTCCCAGGCTGAAGCTAACAGGCCTTAATTCACTATCCATACTCAACCAGCTCTCATTCATTGACCTTGAGGGAAATCCTGTTCTTGAAGATTACGCTACTGCCATTGAAAATCAGACGATCAGGACAATTGTAATTAGAAACTGGCCAAATGAAGAATTTTTGTATAACGTTTTTTTAAGATTAAACACAGGTAGCTTACCTCTTGCCCCCCAGGAGCTAAGGCAAGCACTTCATCCTGGAAAATTTATTGACTTTGCTGATGAATTTTCGATTCAAAGCAATCAAATACAGAAAATTCTCAATATCAAGAAACCTGATTATAGGATGAGAGATGTCGAATTAGTGATCAGATATTTTGCCTTTAAATACTATGCTGAAGAGTATACTGGGAACCTGAAAAATTTCTTTGATACGACGGTTAAGAAACTCAACAAGTCTTGGAAAAAAAGAGAGAATGAAATTGAGAATCATGCGCAGGATTTAAATAGTGCAATCGACTTTACATATGCCATCTGGGATAAAAATGCTTTCAGGAAATGGAAGGATGGTAAATATCAAGGTCGATTCAATCGTGCAGTTTTCGATATCATGGTCTACTACTTCTCTGATCACGCTGTTAGATCTGCGGTAGAAGACTATACTAAGATCGAGTCAAAATTTAGAGATCTCTGTAAAGATGATGTTGAATTTTTGAACTCTTTTGAGACATCAACTAAGAACTTACAACCGACCAATAAGCGTTACGCTACTTGGGGGCAAGCGCTCCGAGAAGTAACAAATTATGACGTCATAATTCCCAAGATTGACTAGAGAGTCACGATGGCCAATTCGCAGAGATATATTCAACTTGAGAATCGCATTAGAGTGATCGAAACATTATATCTTCCTTCCGTAAGGCCTTCTGGTAATTACACAGCAAAAGAACAAGACGATATCAGAGCATATCTTCTCTTAGTACATGCAGAAATTGAATCTTATTTTGAAGAAATATCTGAAAAGAAGGCGAAAGAAGCATTTCGAAAGTGGAAAAACACCAGAGTGAAAAGCAATGTACTTCTTTCTCTAGTGTCTTTCCATGAAAATAAGATTTCAGAGCCTGATATAGAAACAAGGGTTAATAAAGCCCTCTCATCATTTATTCATGGGCTACGTCAAAACCACGGAATAAAGGAGGCTAATGTGCTAGCAATGCTATTGCCGGTCGGCTTTGAGTACTCAGAAATCGATACTACCTGGCTGAATACTATTACATCTTTTGCGACAAGCAGAGGAGAAATAGCTCATACTGCGGCGAGAGTTCAACAACCTCTAGATCCATCAACGCTAAAAGCTACTGTTCAACAGATATTAAGCGAAATAAAACTAATCGATGAAAAGCTCAAAAAACTAAGGTGACTTCCAATTTACAAGCTTTAACTTCATGCCCAACTGCTTTCAACAACTGGCGCAGGCTCTTGCCTATGGCCCGGCGGTTCTTGCCACCGTTACCAGCGTCAAGGGTTCCGTTCCCCGCGAAGTGGGAGCCAAGTTAGTCGTTGATGCTACTGGTCAGGCCTTTAACACCATTGGTGGCGGTGCCGGAGAAGCCAAAGTGATTCGTCAAGCCAAGGAGGTGCTGCAAACTGGCGAAAAGCAGTTTGTGGACATTGACCTTTCTGGCGCTCCCCAACGACAGACTCAAGGAATCTGTGGGGGCCACATGCGGGTGTGGCTCGAACGATGGCAGGGAGAAGCGGCAAAATCCTTAGTGCAAAGGATTTTGCACCGGCTCCATCAGGGGCAGTCGGCAACGCTGGTAACACCCTTAGACGGGGTTCACAATCCCTACCTAGAAGACAAGCGTGTTTCCATAGATGCGGCGATCGCCTTTGTCGAAACCCTCGAACCGCCGCCCACGCTGCTGATCGTCGGGGCCGGTCACGTGGGCATTCAACTCGCTAAAGTCGCTGCTCTAATCGGTTTTCAAATTGTGGTGCAAGACGATCGCCCCGATTGGGCCAACGCTAAACACTATCCCCAAGCCAACCAGGTTTTGATAGGAGAAATTGGGGCTGCGATCGCCACCCTCGCCGCCCACCAAAACCTCTACGCTGCCCTGGTCACACGCGGTTACACCTACGATCTCGACGCCCTTCAACAGTTGCTTCAGCGTTCTATTCCCTGCCGCTATATCGGCATGATCGGCAGCGAAAAGCGGGTGCGCCAGGTCTATGGGGCGATCGCACAGACCGGCATTGCTAAAGAAAAATTAGCCCATATCTATGGCCCCATTGGATTAGATATTGGAGCACTCACCCCCGAAGAAATTGCGGTCAGCATCGGCGCTGAGCTGATTTTGGTGCAGCGGGGAGGGACGGGGCGATCGCTCTCCGAACGACTACGCGAAAGCCTGCTTAACAACTGAAATCGATAAACCATAGATTGTATAAATTTTGTCCGGCTCGCCAAAGCCTACAGCACTAACGGCGATCATCTTTAATATGTTAGCTCTTTTTCAGCTCAGGAATGTCGAAGATATATTTGATAATTTAACCAGGAAAAATCCAAATCAGGACAGTCTAAAACGCCAGATTCATAGCTATGAAGCTCTTTTTATTTTCGTTCTTTTTCTCAAGATAAGTGGGCACTGCTACGAATTTAATCTTATTCACAGCAGTGCCCACTTTATGTTTAATAGCTCCAGCCAAACGCCGATTTAAAAGGTATCTACGCCACAATTAGTGCATAGCGCTAACCTTAAACCAGCTTAGTTGCCGGGCATTGTACCTGTTTGGCTTCTAGAGTCGCGGTCTTCAGCTCTGAAATACCACGCACCGTTGTTATCTTGAGCAAAGGTGTTTTTCACCGAACTCCAAGCCACGTCGCGGGCACCATCTTCGCTAAAACCATCACTCGAAGCAGCATTAAAAGCTGCCATAAAGATCTGCTTAGCCTCTTGGGGCAGCGACTTATACCAAATCCGAATAGCATACCCCCGAAATAATTAGGCTAGTCAAGCGGGCCACCAGTGATAGTTGGTCAAGGCTTTAATCTCGGCTTGCATCGACAGCA
>NZ_JACJQN010000016.1 GCF_014696675.1 Phormidium tenue FACHB-1052 | reverse complement strand
AACCTTGGCTTTGTTTCTAGACTATGTAGTTGTCGAGGTTCGCTAAGCCCTCGGTCAGTCGCGCAGTTCAGCGCGTTTCCCTCAGGCGCTTTATCAATATAGAGCGGATTCCCTGGAGTGTCAACTACTTTGATGGAAATACTTTCCGTGACCTAAAACCCTTGCACTGCAAGGGTTTTTACAGTTTTTTGGTGGTCTAAACTCACCTCTTCCGAAAACTATTTTCAAAAAAACTCTGGCTAGACGCTGCATCTGGCGGTTGAAAGGCAAACAGCAACAACACCCCTAGCGTGCCGAAAAGCTACCTGTAGCTAAGCTAAGGGCTGTTAGAGCAGTATTAACAGCTTTAGTTCTTCCTAGAACTGTTCCTCTAGGAAGCAATCTAAGAGGACAGTAACTTTTGGGCAGGCGCAGCCTTAACGGTATGACTCGCTTAGAGGCACTGCCACTCACCACAACTCTTTCTTAGGAGCACTCCACTTGAATCATGGTTTCCCACAGGATGAGGGCTTAACGCCCTGTGATACTGCGATAGCCATGGGGGATGTACAGGGAAAATTAATTAACCCTACAAAAAAGAGAGGCGCTAAGCACCTCTCTTTCTGAAATATCTGAATCAGTTATGTATCCCTTATAGAGCGTTGCCCCGGGGGAGTACCTCTTCGGGGAATACAAACTTCTCATGGGGCTGGTCGGTCGGTGCCATCCAAGCCCGAATGCCTTCGTTCAGCAAGATGTTCTTGGTGTAGAAGGTCTCAAACTCAGGGTCTTCTGCCGCCCGAATCTCCTGGGACACAAAGTCGTAGGCCCGCAGGTTGAGGCCTAGACCCACAATGCCCACTGCACTCATCCACAAACCGGTGACCGGCACAAACAGCATGAAGAAGTGCAGCCAACGCTTGTTCGAAAACGCAATCCCAAAAATCTGAGACCAGAATCGGTTGGCGGTCACCATCGAGTAGGTCTCTTCGGCCTGGGTCGGCTCAAACGCACGGAAGGTGTTGGCGTTATCGCTATCTTTGAACAGCGTGTTCTCGACGGTGGCACCGTGGATGGCGCACAGCAGCGCTCCGCCCAGCACACCCGCTACACCCATCATGTGGAAGGGGTTCAGCGTCCAGTTGTGGAAGCCCTGCAAGAACAGCAGGAAGCGGAAGATGGCGGCGACGCCAAAGCTCGGGGCAAAGAACCAGCTCGACTGGCCCAAGGGGTACATCAGAAAGACGCTGACAAATACCGCAATCGGCGCCGAAAAGGCGATGGCGTTGTAGGGCCGCAGGCCGACGAGACGAGCCACTTCGAACTGACGCAGCATGAAGCCGATCAGGCCGAAGGTGCCGTGTAGGGCAACGAAGCTCCACAGGCCGCCCAACTGGCACCAGCGCACAAAGTCACCCTGGGCCTCAGGGCCCCACAGCAGTAGCAGGGAGTGACCCAGGCTATTGGCAGGGGTGGAGACGGCAACGGTCAAAAAGTTGCACCCTTCCAGGTACGACGACGCGAGGCCGTGGGTGTACCAGGAGGTGACGAAGGTGGTGCCGGTCAGCCAGCCGCCCACGGCCATGAAGGCGCAGGGGAACAGCAGGATGCCCGACCACCCGATAAACACAAAGCGATCGCGCTTTAGCCAGTCGTCGAGGACGTCGAACCATCCTCGCTCGGCTTGCGCGCGTCCCATTGCTATGGTCATACGCTAATCTCCGTAACTATCTAACAACAAGGTATATACACGGAAGATGATGCCGCTACTTCTAACCTGAAGACAGCCAACTGAACAGATCAGCCAACTCTCCACCAATTATGAGTAGTGTTTACTATTCTTTACCGTACGTATCATTATAAGGGTTATTTTTAGGAGGGCTAGCCTAGGAAGCCAGATTGTCCTTGAATTTCATCGGTTTTAATGAGCATTTTTGCTTATCCCTCACGGGGGAAATTCTGGTTTGTCTAGTTCAGGCTGCTCTTATTTGTGGCTCAGCCTAAGCATCGGAAGGAAGCAGCGGGATCTCCTTACTCTGATTAAGACTGTAGTTGTTGGGTAGGACCCTTTACACTCTATATATAGGTAGGCAAGCTTAGTTCAAGCCACCTGCGTCTCTAAATATTCTGTTTACTGAGTAGTAGCCAACCATGTTCACGATTGAGTTAACGCTGAAACACACGCCAATGCCTCTCTCTGTGCAAAAGAAAGAACCAAGTGAGGCACAGGCTCTTTTTGGTTCACTTACAGAGAGCCTACGTAGCAACAATGGTCACCTAATCGAAATCACCTGCGACCAACAGCCTCACAAACGTATCAGCGTCTTGGGTAGCGAGATTGCAGCCGTCCAAATTTTTGAGAAGAGCGGTACGGCTACAGCATCGGGTCGCCCACCGGGGTTCTTCTCCCTAAGTAGCGATCAGTAAGCGATCGCTACGCAAGGAGTCAAGATCAGTGCCTGGTAACATTGCTTCAGATCAGGAGCCTAGTGCCATTTGGGTCAATCAGTTGCAGTTTCAGTGGCCATCGGGTCTATCAGTGCTGCAAGATTGCTCGCTTACGGTGAAGCCCGGTGAGTTTTGCATGCTGCTGGGCAACAATGGTAGTGGCAAGTCAACCTTGCTGAAGATCCTGGGCGGGCTGCTGCAGCCTCAAGCGGGAGAGTGGTCGGTTGAAAAGCCCTTGGGGTTTGTATTTCAGAACCCTGACCACCAGTTGGTAATGCCCACAGTGGGCGCTGATGTAGCGTTTGGCCTAGTGGATGAGCACCTTCCCCTGGCAGAGATTCGTAATCGAGTTGATGATGCATTGTCCGCCATCAATCTATTGGAGCTAAAACGTCGACCCATCTACGCTCTCAGCGGCGGGCAAAAGCAGCGGGTGGCAATTGCTGGAGCCATTGCCCGACATTGCCAGGTACTACTACTGGACGAGCCTACTGCCCTACTCGATCCCGACAGCCAGATTGATTTGGTGAAACGGGTAAGAAATCTGGTTAAAGAGCGGGGGCTAACAGCTCTATGGGTTACCCACAGATTGGTAGAACTTGACTACTGCGATCGCGCCTTTCTGCTAGAGGCAGGAAGGGTACTGGACGAAGGCGATCCGGCTCGCCTGAAGCAGCGGTTACAAAGCCAAGTCTGAAGGTCTTTAACGGCGGTCTAGGATCTGACCCTAGACCGCCACGCTCAATCGGAAGCGGTGATACCAAAAATTCTTGGTAGAATTAGGGCTTGAGTCATTTATTTAGGCTGTTATGGCTAAGCGCTCTCCTTTCGACAGTACGCAGGTTATGCGACGCACCGAAGACCTGATCCGGGCCGCTTCAAACCGCTACCGCATTACGGTACAAGTAGCTAATCGAGCTCAGCGGAGACGCTTCGAAGATTTTGAAAACTACGAAGACCCCAAGATGAAGCCTGTGCTGCGAGCCATCATTGAGATGTCTGATGAGTTGACTCAACCTGAGATTATCGGCGAGTAGCAGTATCAAGATTGGCCGCGTTCATGGGTGAGCGGTTTACAAAGGAAGGTAATGGGTGGCGTCTCAGCTGGGACGCCACCGCCCCTAAATATTGTGGACTGTTAGCTGGCTCTAATTGGGCTATAGAGTTAACTAAAGCCGAGTTTCGTGCCTTTCGGCGGTTAGCGATGGAAATACGCGAAACCATGCAGGCGATCGCCTGCGAACTTATGGACGATGAACGCATTACCTGTGAAGCAGAAGCCGATTACCTATGGATAGAAGCAGAAGGATTTCCAGAAGCCTACGGCATACGGTTTATTCTCAAGTCAGGTCGTCAATGCGAAGGTGAGTGGGACGTGGAAGCGACCCAGCAAATGTTGCAGGCCATCTTCCACCTCACGGTGTTCTAAGGGTTTTCTAGAACAGATTGCAACTTTCTCAAATTTTATCTGGCTATGTACCTCTCTGTGTTATTCTAGTTAAGCACGATCAAAAGACCGGGGCGTAGCGCAGCTTGGTAGCGCACCACTTTGGGGTAGTGGGGGTCGTGGGTTCAAATCCCGCCGCTCCGATAGACAAAAAGCCTTGCCAGTTGGCAAGGCTTTTTGCTGTCTAGAATGTCCGGGTGTGGCCTGACTATCTTGACAGAAGAACCAAGCGGTAGATCCTAAAACGAGAAAGCCGCAGATAGTCTTGGACAGACTACCTACGGCGATCGCTCTCGTAACAACTGTAGCCTAGGAATCCGTGCTTAGGCTAGGGATCCGTGCGAAGTTCCTGAGGTTGCAGGTAAGCAATCATTTCGTCTACACCGCGTTGAATGCGGCGGGTGACAGTCATGGGGCTGACGCCAATTTTCTCAGCTACCTCTTTACGGGACAGACCTTTGAAAAAGACAAACTCAATAGCAGTGCGAGTTTTAGACTCAAGCTGGTTCAACGCCCGCTGAATTTGTTGACGATCTTCTTCCAATGCCTGCATGAGCTGATAGTGACTGTCAGGCAGGGTTTCACCCAGGGTGATGTTAGAGTCAACCTGCTGGCAGACAGTAGCGTCAAGGCTGAGGGGAAGACGATTTTTGTGAGCCATCTTAACTTCTCGCCATTCTTTGACCGGTACACCCAATGCCTCAGCCATTTCGCTATCGCTGGGGTTGCGGCCTAAGGAGCGCATCAGCTCCATTTGAAGTTTTTGAGACTCTTTTTGTAGATCTTGCCAGCGGCGGGGAATCTTAACTGTAGTGCCGCGATCGCGCAGGAAGTGCAGCATCTCACCACGAATATAGGGTACGGCAAAGGAGCTAAAGGCACAGCCTTGGCCAGGGTTAAACCGCTCAATGGCACGAATCAAACCGATGTAGCCAATCTGCTCAAGGTCTTCGTAGGGCTCAGAACACTGATGGCTAACGCGGTGAGCAATTTTACGCACTAGGCCAGCATTGAGTTGCACTAGCCGGTTACGTAGGTGTACAGAGGGAGACTGCTTGTACTGCATCAGCAGTTCCATGCCACGGGAGCGAATTGTCGAAGTTTGAGTAGCCATATCTGCGGTGTCCTTACGAGAGCGGGTTCGCTGAGAACTGTCCTTATTCTCGGGATTGACACCGGCATTCACCATGGTTGATCCACGGTACTCTAGCGGGGGGTAAAGGCTGAGCTCCGTAGTTTTACGGGATAAGGATCTGTCGTTCAAAGCGCTGCTAAACACCTTTCATCTGGGGATGATTGTGGGTTGTCAGGGTGAACGGAACTGACTAACGATGACCCAAACTCGTTGACCTATAAGGCCGGAAGAGCCTTCTTTAGAGACCAAAACCGGGCTAAGCTAAAGGCTGCGTCCAAGGCATTACATCTCTTAATATCTTTCCGACTAGATCAATGGCTCTGAAGGCAGTTTTACTCGACTTTAACGGTGTCGTGATTAACGATGAGGCCATCCATGGGCGATTAATTGAGGAATTACTCCTAGAAGAAAATCTTCGACCTAATCCCCAAGATTTGGCAGAATATTGCCTAGGCCGCTCTGATGCCGCTTGTCTCAGGGAGCTACTCACGCGCCAAGGACGGGTGATATCTGAGGGGTACTTAGAAAAACTGCTTGACCGTAAGGCTGCCCGCTATCGAGAAGTGCTGACCACATTAGAGCCACTGCCGTTATATCCAGGCCTTGACGATTTGGTTTACCAAATCAGGGCAGCACAGCTCAAACTGGCGATTGTATCTGGAGCACGGCGCAGCGAAATTGAAGCTGTACTAGCCCAGACGGCCTGGAGCAATTATGTGGAGTTGATTATTTCGTCCGATGATCTGACTATCGGGGTGAGTAAGCCTGCCCCAGACGGATATTTACTCGCCATTGAGCACTTCAATCAGCGGTTTGCCGACCTAGCTCTACAGCCTACAGATTGCTTAGCCATAGAAGATTCCTTCGCTGGTATTGAGGCCGCCAAACGGGCAGGAGTCCCCGTATTGGGCGTGGCCCATGTCTACCCCTACCAAATGATTCACCGTCGAGCGACTTGGGCGATCGATCATCTCTATGAGCTGAGCCTAGACTGGCTCAAACCCTACTACGAATCTGGGACTAGCCGATCTCAACAGATTTCAGCTTAGATGCGGTCAAGCGTTAACGCAGTGGATAGCTTCGTGGCTTAGGATGCCTAAAGGAGCGGTAGCCGCAAAGCCTTACCGTTCTTCCTTTGAGTCTGCTGTTACTACAATTTTCACAACCGCCATGCCCCATTCACTAACTACCCCAGATCAGGTTATTCAGCAGCTGAACTGGCGCTATGCGACTAAGCAATTTGACCCCAGTCGCAAAATCTCTGATGCTACGTGGGCCGCTCTGGAACACAGTCTTGTGCTGTCGCCGTCGTCTTTTGGACTACAACCGTGGAAGTTTTTTGTAGTGAGAAATCCTGCTTTACGGCAGCAGCTCAGAAAACATGCCTGGAGTCAAGCCCAAGTCACTGATGCTTCTCACCTAGTAGTGCTGGCCATCAAAAAAGATGTAGGTAATACGGAGGTTGACCAGTTCGTAGAGCGCATGGCAACGGTGCGCCAGGTGCCTACCGAAACGCTCGATGGTTACAGCAACATGGTCAAAGGCTTTTTGGCAGAGCCTCCTTACCCGATCACGATGGACAATTGGGCTACTCGGCAGGTCTATGTTGCTTTAGGGTTTTTGATGTACTCTGCGGCCATGCTAGGGGTCGATACTTGCCCCATGGAAGGCTTTGAGCAAGACAAGTTTAACGAGTTGCTGCAACTACCTGAGCAGGGCTATTCGGCGGTGGTGCTATGCGCAGTAGGGTATCGTGCCGACGATGACAAGTACGCCACCCTACCTAAGGTACGCTACGCTACCGAAACCGTATTGGGATACTACGACTAGCGTGTATTTTGGGCTAGCTATAGAGCTGCCAGCTTCTCCAGGTAGGGTTTTGCCAGGTAGAAGCTGGCGATAGACTTAGCGTCTACTGCTTCGCCAGCCAAAATGGCTTTCTCAAGCTGGGCAGGGGTAAACCGTACGACTTCAATATCTTCGTCGTCATCGGCGTCGGGAGGTAGCTCGATCGCATCTAGGTCAGTAGCCAGGAAGGCATAGATAATTTCGTCGGAGTAGCCAGGGGCCAAAGGAAAGTTGCCAATGGGTAGCCAAGTTTGAGCGCTGTGGCCAATTTCCTCTTGAATTTCTCGACGAATGGTGTCGGCAGGGGATTCATCAGCCTCGATTGTGCCGGCGGGAAATTCTAGCAACCGCCCAAGCAAAGCAAAGCGATACTGACGCACCATGATCAATTCACCGTTGGCCGTCACGGGTACAGCTAAGGCACCACCTGGATGGCGAATGCATTCCCAATCGCCTTCTGCTCGGTTTGGCAAGCGCAGACGATTAACCTCGAAGTTGAACTTGCGGCCCTCGTAAAATAAACGCTGCTTGAGCAGCTGAGGAGGCTCTTGACCTAAAGGCATAGGTGACGGTGAAGAAAGGGCGCATGCGGTCAACCCATTGTAGCGGGCTGAGCGAGAGAGATTAGCTTGAGGCGCTGATTGGGCCAAGTGGCTGAACTCCCGTGGGGTCAACGGCCTGGCATAGTGAATGTATCAATTGACCACTGACAGGATCGCGCCAGTGGGGGGCAATTTCGGCGAGGGGGATAAGCACGAATGCGCGCTCCCGCAGGCGGGGATGGGGAACGTGCAGGGCTGGTTCTGTGATGATTGACTGGCCGTAGAATAGTAAATCGAGGTCAAGGGTACGTGGACCCCAGCGCTCGCGACGCACTCGCCCGAAGTGCTGTTCTGTGGCTAGGAGCTGATGGAGTAGGTCTTGGGCTGATAGGGAAGTCTTGAGCAGAGCGCAGGCGTTTAAAATATCGGGCTGAGGGGGGCCAATGGCGACGGTTTGGTAGAGGCTTGACTGCGCTATCACGTCTATATCAGGACAGTGGGCTAGGGTAGTTAGCGCCTGCTGCAACGTTTTGCGGGAGTTGCCCAGGTTGCTGCCTAGGGCGATCGCACAGGGTACCGCCGTCATACCCTAGCCCAAATGAGGCTGAAGGCGTGCCACTAGCTGGTCAGCTGGTAGCACGCCTTCGATGCGATCTACGGGCTGCCCGGCTTTGAATAACACCAGCGTGGGCAGGGCCGCAATCCGGTGCTGAGAGGCAATTTGCGGATACTTATCGGTGTCAATTTTGACGATTTTGAGCTGTCCTTTGAGCTGGCTGCTGACGGTAGTTAGAATGCCTGCCATCATCTGACAAGGGCCACACCAGGTGGCATAGAAATCAACCAGCACTGGGCCTGAGGCTCCCGCTAACAAGTCCTCAAAACTCTGAAATTGCTGTTTGACCGCCATCGCGTACTCCTTTGGTAAATCCCGATTGCCTAAGCAACAGCATTGCCCATTTGTCCAGGATAAGCTATTGCTTTAGGCACTATTTTATCGTTCTACCCGATATCGATTGAGCCGGGCGGCGGGGAAGAATGGGTAGCATTAACTTGGCCGTCCGAACTTAGCTACACAGCCATTTGACGCAGAAAGGTATCGAGGGCGGCGGCAACTTTCTCGGCCCAATCTTCTTGAGCATAGTGACCAACTTCTTCTAAGGTTTGGAGTTCACCGTTGGGCAGGGTTTGAACGGCGGCCTCTGCCAGACTGACCGGCAGCCAGGGATCCTTTTGACCCCACAGTACTAGGGTAGGGTGATCCCAGTTGGGCAGGGCAGCGACGATCGCCTGACTGCTGGCTTCAAGGTCTATGCGGCGCACGGTGGTCATCAGTGCACGCCCTACGTCAGAGCTTTTCAGGAACGGTCGGCGGTATACATCTAGGTCGGCATCGTTAATTTGGTAGGGGCCACCGCCCTCTAGGGTGCGATCGACCAGGAGTGGATCTTGGGTGATCATATCTCCGGCTAGGGGTAGACCCATCTGGCGAATCTTCCAGGGGAGCTTAGCGCCAGGGCCAATGGGAGCGTTGATCATCACCAGGCGATCGACGCGATCGGGATGCTGGAGGGCGTACTGAATGCCGACGGAACCGAGGAATCCCTGGGCCACTAGATGCACTTGGGGTAGCTCTAGGGCATCGATAAAACTACCCAAGGCCGAGGCTAAGGCAGCGGGGGTGTAGTCAAAGTCGCGGCGATCGGGCTTGTCGGAGAAGCCATGGCCGAGCCAGTCGGGGGCGATCGCTCGAAATCCTTGCTGGGCCAGGGTAGGCATGACCTGCCGCCAGCTGTAGCTCTGTGATACCAGACCGTGGAGCAGCAGCACCGGCAGCCGGGAGGAATCACCCAGGGGCTGAAGGTCGCGGTAGAACCAGGTTAACCCGTTGACCGATATCGTGCGCTCTGCGATCGCAGCATCTTGACTCATAGCCGTTCCTTAACCCAGCCCACCGAGCTTACCGCTCCACGGAATGGGAACGCAACAGCGGTAACTCAGCCAGCCCAATCTCCCAGCTTGACGGCGGTGATACCGTCACTGCCCCAAACTGGCTACAGTAAGAGAAAGGGCTCCCCCTGCACTGTAATTTTGGGCAAAGGCACTACACAGCACAATGAACTGGCAAGAGGTCTCCGGCAACTGGATTTTAGTGCCGCCTAACCCCACGGCGATCGTGCATTTTTTGGGGGGAGCCTTTGTGGCAGCTGCCCCCAGCGTTACCTACCAATGGCTGCTGGAGAATCTAGCTGGGCAAGGTTATCTGGTCGTGGCAACGCCCTTTATCAACACCTTTGACCATGCTGCCATCGCCCAGGAAGTGTTGGTCACCTTTGGTCAAGCGCTGCGGTATCTCGACAAGCGCGGGCTGGCTGACTATCGAATGCCTATTTACGGCCTGGGGCACAGCATGGGCTGCAAAGTTCATTTGCTGATCAATAGCCTGTGGGAGGTAGAGCGGGCTGGCAATATCTATATAAGTTTTAATAACTACCCAGCCCGGCGATCGATTCCTTTTTTGGAGCAGGTGGTGCAGTTTAATCCTGCCTTCAATGTGGAATTTACCCCTGACCCTGAGGCTACTCTGGCATTGGTGCGCGATCGCTATCCCGTATCCCATAATTTACTGATCAAATTCCGCAACGATACCATTGACCAAACCCGTCCCCTGTCGGAGGTGCTGGTGCGACGGTTTCCCGAATCCACTACCGTTCAAATTTTGCAGGGTTCTCACACCACACCCATTGCCCAAGAATTGGGCTGGCAGCCAGGAGTAGCCTTCAGCCCCCTCGATGCTTTGGGGCAATTTATGCGCCAGGAGTTTTATCGAGACCTCACCCACCTGCGCCACCATCTGCTAACCTGGCTCAACCCCCTAACCATAATGGGGCGATAGGTGATGTAAAACTCTTGCCCTTAAGGCTTTTGCCGGGGTGGGGTTAGGCCTATGATGCAAAGGTGAGCTATCTAGCCGTTGCCCGCTTTGACTTATCAGCACACTAGCCAGATTGAAACCCAAACCGACCCAACGGAGCTGAAGTCGGTGCTGGCGTGGTTTGACCAGTTTCAGGCAACGCCTATCCCCCACAACATTTGGCTTCAGTGCCAGCTCGCTCTAATTGAAGGGTTCACCAATGCGGTGCGCCACGCCCACGCAGGGCTGCCCCTAGAAACCCCCGTTGGCATCGAGGTATCGGTGAGCGATCGCACCATCGACATTCGCATTTGGGATCGCGGCCCTGGCTTTGATCTAGCCTCAATGCTGAGGCACAAAATTAGCGTTAACAACCCTGACTCAGAAGGAGGCCGGGGGCTAAAAATCATGTATCTCGTTGCCGATCGCCTCACCTATGAACCAGCCCCCGACCAGGGGAACTGCCTGCATTTGCACAAGACCTTTGCTCTGTAGGGTAAGAATGTCTCCAAAGTGACGCTATGGCTTTATCTGCGATTTTCTTGGCGCTAACCCCATCGATGCAAAGCTCTGGGCAGCTGACGGACTGGCTCATAGGCGGCCTGATAAATACCCTGCTGCTGGCGATCGCCTGGAAACTGCCCAAAAAGCTGTTAACTCCAGCCGGCTACGGCCATGCCTGGGCGCTGGGAGTAATTGTTTGGGGCTGCCTGGGTTGGCGTGGCTATGCCGTGATGATGACCTATTTTCTGGCTGGAACAGCGGTTACTCGTTTGGGTAAAGGCCGCAAGGAAGCCGCCGGCATTGCCGAAGGGCGATCTGGAGTCAGAGGACCGGAGAATGTCTGGGGCTCTGCCCTAGCGGCAGCAGTCTGTGCTGGCGCGATCGCCATTCTTCGAGTCACCGCCAGCCCCCCAAGCCAAGCCCTCTGGCTGCCCTTGCTAGCGCTGGCCTACGTCAGCAGCCTTAGCACCAAACTCTCCGACACCACCGCTAGCGAGGTGGGCAAAGCTTATGGTCGCCATACCTTTCTGATTACCTCGCTCAAGCCCGTGCCAGCCGGGACTGAAGGGGCTGTTAGCCTTGAGGGCACCCTGGCTGGAGTAGCAGGGTCAGTGGTGATGGCCCTAGCTGGCTGGGCCGTCGGGTTGATTAACCTCTGGGGCATCGTCATTTGTCTGGTGGCGGCCTTTGTGGCGACCACCATAGAAAGCCTCATTGGAGCCACGTTGCAAACCCGCATCCCGTGGTTGACCAACGAAATCGTCAACGGCATGAACACGACTATCGGTGCCCTGGTGGGACTTTTACTGGGCATAGTGGTGGCACAAATAAACTGGTGAGGGCGATCGCAACTAGAACCCCGTAAATTTACAGATGGTTGGCTCAGGCTTTTTTGAAGGCACAAGATCAAGCCGCCACCCTGCCCACTGCCATGTACCGAAATCCGGAAAGTTTTAGGAAATTTTATCCAATCCTCACAAATCCTTGTCCTAGGTATAAAAAGTTCCGTAAATACTCGTACTCCTAAGTTCCGTGGGTTCTCTGTCGATGGTCATTGCTAGCTTCAGCCTTAATAGATTTAGGCTTCGCTACTTTGTAGAGCAGGCCTGGGTCACCAATGTTGTTTAGGGAGCGTCTACCCTCAGGTCAACTTTATTTAACCTGAGGACACAACGATAACTGTTATGCAAATTTCGCTAGAGCGCACGGTTCGTTCTCATCACTCAGTTCTTGCCATTGGCATGCTATCGCTAGCTATATTAATTATCTTGCAGGCCTTTGGCACAGGGTCAGTGGCGAGCGCCAACAGCCGAGACGAATTTCCAGGCCGACGCCAAGGCGGTGGCACCCACTGGGTAACTCCCCTACAACCTAGCAGCTACTAGCACATAACAATCGCCCCATGCCGCCTCCAACAGCGGCAGCGGTGCACTCTTAATAGAGATATCGAAACTTAAATATCCAATCCAGGCGGCAGTTCCAAAGCTAGGAGCAGCCGCCTTTAGCTTGTATTACGAAAGCCAAAGCCAGCATCATTGCCAGCCTCAACTGTTAGGCTACAAAGGCAGATCCAGCGCGAAGCCAGCCACTACCCAGCGAGAGGTGCACAACTCCATCTGGGCATGCTTAGCAAACGTCCTTCGCCTTGGTCAACGTTTCAAAGCTAGGGGACTGGGTGTGCTACCTGAGACATTCTTCATTTAGTTTCTACTTTCAAAGGCCCAGCGATTGTGAAAGCGACGCTCAAAAGAATAAACCACCGGCTGCGTCGCCGGGTGGTTCCCCAGGTGCTCCACTGGTGGGGAGCAGCCCCCCTGACCACCGGAGGCAAGATTGTGCTGTTGTCCAGTCTGGTGGCCAGCGCGCTAGTAACTGGTGCCAAAGTATTGACCGTTTTAGAACCAGCTGAGCTCTTTCTTTTTGACCATGTGGTGCGATGGTCGACAACCGACCCTCAAAGGCTATCGCGCCCTAGCCAAGATCTCGACCCCCGCATGACGATTGTGGGCATTACTGAAGCAGATATTCGTCAGTACGGCTGGCCCCTCAGTGACGAAATTTTAGCCGATGTCATTCAGACCCTTCAAGGTCATACTCCAAGAGTTGTCGGGCTAGACCTCTACCGCAGCACGCTGCGTCCGCCAGGGTCAGCTGACCTGATCGAAGCCCTAGCCGCGCCCAACCTGATGGCCATTATGAATGTGGGCAGCACCCAGGGCCAGAGCGAAGTGCCGCCCCCGCCCACTGTCGAGCCAGAGCGGATCGGCTTCAACGATTTTCCCACCGATTCTGACGGCATTATCCGTCGCAACTTGGTTTTTGTGCGTAGCCCTGACGGTGGCTACTATTCCTTTGCCCTGCGGGTAGTGATGGCCTATGAAGGCTATGCTCCTGAGGCTTTAACGGCTGGGGCAAATCACCTCTACCTGGGCGATCGGGCGATTCCGGTGCTCTCGGGCCGAGAGGGTGGTTACCAAAATGTAGACAGCAGGGGCTACCAAATTCTGCTGCGCTATCACACCGCCCACATGCCAGCCCGTCACCTCTCCATTAGCCAGGTACTCAGCAAGCAGTTTGCTCCAGCCTGGATTGACGACAACATTGTCCTCATTGGAACCACCGCCGCTAGCCTCAAAGACCGCTTCTACACCCCCTTCAGCTTCAATCAAGACAGCGAGCTGACCATGCCTGGAGTGGTCATCCACGGGCAGATGGTACGCCAGCTGCTAGATATTGTGGCCGGACAGCCTGCCAGCTACCGATTCCTGCCCCCCTGGGCCGAAGGGCTGTGGCTTTGGAGCTGGTGTTTAACCGCCGGCACCCTAGTTTGGCTCGTTAAGCGTCCTAGCGAGCTACTGCTATCCTGCGGACTGCTCCTGGGAAGCTTAGAAGGAGTTGGCTGGCTAGGGGTTAATGGATTAGTGTGGCTTCCCCTGGCCGAGCCGATCCTAGGAATGGTAACCGCAGCAGCAGTGGTTTTAGCTTACAAGCTGCTTTACCGCACCACTCACGACTCCCTCACCGGTTTGCCCAACCGCGAAGCTTTTATCAATACGATTCAGCAGGCTCTCCACTACCGACAAAGTCCCGATCAGCCTGTGATAGTGGCATTTATGGGCATCGATCGCTTTAAGGTTATAAACGAAAGTCTGGGGCACCAGGCCGGTGACGAGGTGCTGCAAATGATGGCTATGCGGCTGATGCAGCACATTCCCCCAGAGGCCCAAGTAGCCCGGGTCGGCGGCGATGAGTTTGCCCTCCTCCTCACCCAGCTCTCTAGCACCGCTGCCGGAGAACTAATGGATCAGCTTCAGTACATCCTTTCGGAACCTCTTACCCTGCATGGCCAGAAATTGCCCAGCACCCTCAGTATTGGGGTGGCTATCAGCCAGCCAGGGTTGGAACACAAACCGGCGGATCTGCTACGCGACGCCCACACTGCCATGTACCGAGCCAAGGCCTTGGGCAAGTCACGATTTGAGGTGTTTGCCGCAGGCATGCTCACCGAAGCAGTCAACCGCCTTCAGCTCGAAAGCGACTTAATTAGCGCTCTGGACAATCACGAGTTTTTGCTCTACTACCAGCCGATCATCAATCTCAAAACCGGAGCACTGGCTGGGTTTGAAGCGCTGGTGCGATGGCACCAGAAAGATCGAGGCTTTGTTCTGCCCAGCGCCTTCATTCCGGCGGCAGAGGAAACCGGGCTAATTATGGCCCTAGGGCAGTGGATTTTCCGCGAGGCCTGTCAGCAACTGTGCCAGTGGCACACCTTACTGCCCCAATATCGCCACCTGACCATGAGCATCAATCTCTCTAATCGTCAGTTTGGTCAGACCGATCTGATCAGTCAAATCGAAGTCGCTTTGAAAGAAACCCAGGTTGACGGCCACTGCATTCGGCTTGAAATTACCGAGAGCATGGTGATGGGCGATGTGGATGCTGCGATCGATCTGATGCTCAAGCTCAAATCGTTAGACCTAAAACTGGCCATTGATGATTTTGGTACCGGCTACTCGTCCCTCAGCTACCTACACCGATTTCCCATGGATACTCTGAAAGTGGATAAATCTTTCGTAGGGCGCCTGGAAAAAAGCAACGAAGATCGAGCCATCATCAACACGATCTTGACCCTCGGTCAAAAACTTGGCATGGAGGTGGTGGCTGAGGGGGTAGAGACCGCTGCCCAGGTCGCCATGCTACAGCAGGAGGGGTGCGACTATGGCCAGGGCTATTTCTTTGCCAAGCCTTTACCGGCCGCTGAGGCATTGGACTTACTCCAGCAGTACCAGCCCTTGGGATGCTAGATCGTTAAGCGGAGAGTAAAACTACGCCCAGTCAGGTTTGCTAGAGCCGATACCCATAACCACTCCATGTCGTAAATTAACGGCAGCTTCCATTGCCAGAGCCTTGTGTTAGGGCTTTGGCATAATCCTTATTCTGACCTATTAACTTCCATTCTCAACTGGTCTACAATGATCCCGATAGCAACTGCATATTTTCCCTTAACTTCAATAGGCTCATATTTGTCCAGGAGTTCCGCTTAGGGATGTACCTGGAGAGTTAGTTAAATTCCTTTATTGATTTATAGATGCCGATGTCTGTTGGCGAAGCCACGTTTAGAGCAGCTGTGCTCGAGTCAGACCTTCCCGTATTAGTTCATTTTTGGGCTCCCTGGTGTGGGCTCTGCAAGCTGATTGTCCCGGTTTTACAAAGCTTTCAGGCCGAGTGGGAGGGTCAAGTTAAGCTAGTCGATATCAATGCCGATGAAAACCTGCGTTTGGCCAATGCCTACCGCCTCTCAAACCTGCCAACGCTGCTGATATTTGAGCAGGGGGAGGTGCATCAGCGAGTAGAGTCATTTCGCGGCAAAGACGATCTACGGCTGGTGCTTGAAGCCTTCATGCGCAACCGAGAGTTGACTTACGACATTCCTCGGCTTGTACGCATCTATCCCTAGCCATTAGTGCCGGTGCAGTAGGCTCATCTAACTGCCTTAGTTTGAGTTGAGGTTGGTTAGGGCTAGCTGTCAGCGGGCAAGTCCAAATAGCCTTCTAATAGCAGGTCATCGCCCAGGAGACGCCAGGTCGTGCGACTCAAGGTTAAGGCCTCGCCCATATTTTGCAGGCCTAAATCACCGATGGGGCTTGGGGCAGCCACACCGCCTATCAGCTTGGGAGCCACAAAGGCCCAAAGCTTATCGATGACGCCATCTTGAATTGCTTGGGCTGCTAGCAAACCGCCGCATTCCCACAACACCGTTGCACAGCCGCGTTGGTAAAGATGCTCGGTTACTGTCCGAGGGGTAAGTGCTGGTAGCGCGACGATGTCGACGCCTTCAGCGGCTAACGCTTGGTGACGGGCTGGGTCTGCCTCAGGTCCAGTGAAAACTGTAGTGGGTGCGTCTTCTATGCGCCACAGGTTGGCCTCAGGGGGGAGTTCGAGGCGGCGGCTCATGACAACACGCAGCGGGTTATGGGAGCTGTGACCATGGCTGGTCAGTCGAGGGTTGTCGTGGCGAACGGTGCTGCCACCCACGACTACTGCATCGCAGGTGGCGCGCAACTGGTGCACGGCGGCGCGAGCGGTAGGCCCAGTGACCCAAGCGCTGTGGCCGCTGACAGCGGCAATTTTGCCGTCTAGGGTCATGGCATACTTCAGCAGGCCTAGGGGGCGCTGGCGGGTGATTCGCTGTACGAAGGCTTCATTGAGATGGCGACAGGCGGCTTCTTCGACTCCGACTATGACCGTCAGACCGGCCTGGCGAAGTCGCTCGATGCCTGTGCTGGACACCCTAGGATCAGGATCAACCATACCCACGACCACCCGACTAATACCCGCTCGAATTACTGCTTCGGTACAGGGAGGGGTGCGCCCGGTGTGATTACAGGGTTCTAAATTGACGTAGAGGGTGGCCCCTTGGGCGCGGGCTCCGGCCTGGGCTAGGGCAAACACCTCGGCGTGGGGTTGCCCAGCTCGGGGATGAAAACCTTCTCCCACGATTAAACCCTGCTGCAACACAACGCACCCCACCATTGGATTGGGGGCTGTTTGCCCCGCCGCGAGGCTGGCCAGCTCTAGGCAGCGCTGCATCCAGCGAGGGTGCTCGTCTCCAGGGATAGACGCGCCAGTAGAAGTAAGGGATGAATTGAGCACGGGAAACTCCTAAACCACGGGGCCATGGATAGATTGGGACAGAGGCTGCGATCGCTCTTTAGGCAGCACCCAACACACTCGAGGGGGCCGTGGGGTAGGGTAAACTAGGCCTATCCACTAGGTGAGTGTGAGCGAGTGAGTGTAATTCCTCCTGTTGATCTTACGGAGCAGTTTCAAGCAATTCAAGCTGATGTGAATGCTGCCGTGGCCGAGGTGCTGGCCTCTGGACAATACATCAATGGCCCCATCGTCGAAACCTTTACCCGAGCCTTTGGAGACTATGTAGGCACAAAGCACTGTATTGGGTGCAACTCCGGCACGGACGCCCTATACCTAGCTCTGCGGGCTTTGAATATTGGCCCCGGCGACGAGGTAATCACTTCACCCTTTACATTTATTGCCACGGCGGAAGCGATTAGTGCCGTGGGGGCAACGCCGGTGTTTGTCGATATTGACCTCGACACCTTCAACATAGATGTGGCCAAAATTGAGGCTGCGGTCAGCGATCGCACTCGGGCTATCATGCCCGTGCATCTGTTTGGTCGGCCTGTGGATATGGGGCCAATCATGGATTTAGCGGCCCGCTATGACCTGACAGTGATCGAAGACTGTGCCCAAGCCACTGGCGCGGAGTGGATGGGGCAGCAGGTCGGTCGGGTTGGGCAGGTGGGCTGCTTTAGCTTTTTCCCTACAAAAAACCTGGGGGGCTGTGGCGACGGCGGTGCCCTGACCACCAACGACGACAATCTAGCCGCTACTGCCCGCATGTTGAGTGAACACGGCAGCCGGGTAAAGTATCACCACGAGGCCATTGGCGTTAACAGCCGTCTCGACTCGGTGCAGGCCGCTATTTTGGCCATTAAGCTACGCTACCTCGATCGCTGGAACCAGCAGCGATCGCAGGTAGCCGATCGCTACCATCACCTGCTAGTCCCAGTTACCGAAGTCGTGCGGCCCCTGCCCGTAACCTTTGGCCGCTCGGTATGGAACCAGTACACCCTGCGCCTCCCCCAAGCCACCGCTGAGGGCCAAGAGCGCAATCAGGTGCAACAGCTAATGCGAGAGGCTGGCGTGATCTGCATGGTGTACTATCCAGTGCCGCTGCACCTACAGCCCGTTTACCGCAGCTTGGGCTACCAGCCGGGCGATCTTCCCCAGGCAGAAGCTGCGGCCCAGCAGGTGCTGTCGCTGCCCATGTTCCCCGAGCTGGGAGCAGCGGCTCAGGAGCAGGTGGTGCAAACGCTGAAATCTGTGTTGACTGAGGTAGGGCTCAAGGCTGCCCAGTACTGCTAACCCCGCCGTCCCAATTTTTTATAAACCAGAATTTCGACAAGCCCTGAATCTCTCACTGGGCTTAGTCGAATTTGTTTGTAGTTTTATATACTATATTTAAGGTAGATTAACCCAGCTTAGGGGTTCTCGATCGCCGCTTGTCGCAACGCGCATTTTGCCCGTTGACGGCATCGCTAAACCAGCGACAGCCCCACCCGCTAGGGCAGCACCGCACAGTCATGTAAGGGGCAGGTGGCATAGTGGCAACGACAGATCCGGCTTTGATGGGCACCTACGATGCAGCGGCGATCGCCCGCTACTTTCGCTGGCGACTGGGCACCCTAGCCTGGAGAGTTTTACAAATTTTGTGGTGGTTGGGCACCTTTGTGCTGGGCCTCCAGATGGATCAGTGGTTTGGCTGGGAGGAGAAAAATCGCCCCCGGCGGGCCATTCAGCTGCGCCAGGTGTTAACCAACCTGGGGCCGACGTTTATTAAAGTTGGGCAGGCGCTCTCTACCCGGCCCGACTTGGTGCGGCAAGACTTTCTCGATGAGCTTACCAAGCTGCAAGACCAGCTGCCACCCTTTCCCACTGCCAAGGCGATGGCGATCGTAGAGGCAGAACTCAACTACAGCCCCGAAGAAATTTTTAGTAATCTATCAGCTCTGCCTGTAGCCGCCGCTAGTCTGGGTCAGGTCTATCGAGGTCGACTATTCACCGGGGAGGAAGTCGCCGTCAAGGTGCAGCGCCCATACCTACGCCCGGTGCTGTGCCGAGACCTCTATCTAATGCGCTGGGCCGCGCGCTGGCTGGGCAACTTTTTGCCCCTTAACCTAGGGCACGACCTGACCCTGATTGTGGATGAGTTTGGCACCAAGCTGTTTGAGGAAATCGACTACCTCAACGAAGGCCGCAACGCCGAGCGATTTGCCGCCAATTTCAAAGATGACCCCACGGTTAAGGTGCCCGCTATCTACTGGCCCTACTGTAGTCAGCGGGTGCTCACCCTCGAGTGGATCGACGGCTGCAAACTCACCGATACAGTTTCGCTCAAAGAGGACAACCTTGACCCCGATCGCCTGATTGAAATTGGCGTGACGGCAGGGCTGCGCCAGCTGCTAGAGTTTGGTTTTTTCCACGCTGACCCTCACCCCGGCAACCTGTTTGCCCTAGCCGATGGGCGCATGGCCTATATCGACTTCGGTATGATGGATCAGCTCGATCAGCTCACCAAAGAAACCCTGGTGGATGCGGTCGTACACTTAATTAACCAAGACTTCGACAACCTGGGACGAGACTTTGTCAAGCTGGGTTTTCTTACGCCTGAAACCGACCTTGGCCCAATTATCCCTGCCCTTCAACGGGTGTTGGGCGGTGCCCTAGGCGCTAAGGTGAGCGACTTTAACTTCAAGACCGTCACCGATCAGTTTTCAGAGCTGATGTACGAATACCCATTTCGGGTGCCAGCCAAGTTTGCTCTGATCATTCGCTCGCTGGTCACCCAGGAGGGTCTGGCTTTGAGCCTCAACCCTGACTTTAAAATTATCAATGTGGCCTACCCCTACGTGGCCCGTCGCCTGCTGGTGGGTGAAACCCCGGCCCTGCGCCAGCGGCTGCTAGAGGTGTTGTTTCAAGACGGTCAACTCCAGTGGCAGCGGCTGGAAAACATGCTGGCGATCGCCCAGGGAGATACCGGCTTCGATCTGCTACCCACGGCGGGAATGGGCATTCGTTACCTCATGTCTGAGGAAGGGATGCACCTGCGCCAGATGATTGTGCTGGCTCTAACCGAGGACGACCGGCTGCACACCCAGGAAGTGCAGCGGCTGTGGTCGCTGGTGAAGGACGATATCACCCTTGACCGAGTGCTGGGGGTGGCCTGGGGAGCATTAACTAGCTATTCCCTAGAGCGGGCGGAACAGCTAGTACCGGTCGTTGGTGATCTACGCCAGGTGTTGCGTTCTTAGGCCAAGGGCAAGCTCAGCTAGGTTGTAGTCAGGGCGGCTGGGTACAGGGTGAGGGGTAGGGACGGCTCTCCCCTATAATCTGGAAAAGTAAACTATTGTTTCGTTTTCCTAAACCCGTGTACCCACAACCGCCCTACGTTTTATTTTTTGCTGGTTTCCTGGCTGCCGTGACTTCGGGCTATGCCTTTAGCACCGCCCTACAGCAGTCGGTTAACGAATGGAACAGCAAGCGCTCGACGCGCATTTTGGCTACCCTGCGCGGCCCTCAGCTACAGATTCCCTTTTTTGGCATCTGTGCCGGGATCTGCGTATTTTTGGCTTCAGGCATTCAGCTATTTGGCTTTTCGGCTAAAGCGGCCTATGCCATGGGGGTGCCGATGACCTTGCTCAGCGGTCTGCTGATCTGGTCACAGCTGGGCAAAATTTTGCTGCTGATTGAAGAAGGCGGCTCTAAGGCTCTAGATCTAGACGCGTTTTAGGGTATTGAGCCTGGAACGGCTTGGGGCAGGGATCATCACTTCAGCATCGGCGACGGTAGACGTGATGGTGAGCTGCCCCTGGTGAGCTTCTACAATGCGCTTGGCGATCGCCAAGCCCAAGCTGTTACCCGAGGTTTTGGTGGTAAAAGGGCTGGGTTGGCTCGGCAACAGTTCTGGCGCGATCGATTTGCCGCCACTGTGAATGCTGACGGTTACCGGGCCGATGGTTAGAAGCTGCACCGCCCAGGTAACAACGCCGATGGGGTCAGCCGCTTGGGCGCTGGAGATGAGATTGATAAAAACCGGCTTGAGCTGGTTGCGATCGCCGCTACCCACCGGGTAGGGCAAAATAGTCACCCGCAGCAACGGCTGCCTAAGGAATTTAACTTCAGCAGCACCGTATTGATGTGGCTGCGCACCTCAACTGCTCGCCAATATCCAGCAGGCAATGGGTTGAGATAGTCTGGCTGTTAACAAATAACTGAGGGATTGCAGCGTTGGGCGAAGCCGGGCCATTCTAAAATCTAACGTTACTAGAGATCTTTTTGAATTTTTTGAGCACAATACTAGCATTCGAGCCGGGGCAGCCCTTAGATTTGCCCACTGACCGCAGTCGATGACCGCATCCTGAGAGACATACCCATGGGGCCCTCTGACCATCTACCCGATTTCGACTCTCCCCAGCCTGAACCCCAGTCGGCTGAGGCCATCCTGCAGGTCTTGGGCCACGACCTCGAAACCCTGCGCCACCAGGTCGCAGGCTACCTGTCCGAAGACATCGCCCATCTTCAGACGAAGAAGCAGCGGTTGATGGCCGACATTGAGGCTTTAGAGGGGGATTTTGAAACCCTTCAAGCGCAGCACCAGCAGCTGCAAACCACCTATGCCGAAGGGCTGAGCCAGCAGCAAATCGCCCAGCAGCAGGCCTGGGCCAAACGCCTAGCGATCGCCCTGGCCACCCACCTGCAAGGACGGCTCGAAACCGCTCTAGCCAACGCGCACCCTAACACTCTCCAGGCCGCTCCCTACGAGGCCGCAATTCCTCCTTTAGCTAATGCCAGCCAGCGCCTAGCCGCCCTTGACGCGACACTCCAAAGCACCCTGGCCTCTCTACAACACGATCTGACTAGCTATCAGAGCAACATCTCTCAACAGCTCAACCGCATGCAGAGTGTTGAACAGCAGGGGGAGGCCATCTTAGAAGCCCTGGTCGCCCGGCTCAGTCAACAGCTACAAAGCCAAATGGTGCAACCCCCAGAGACCGCCGCCCCCATTCGGAACAGCCACAGCACCCTGCCCGCTAAGCCCGGTACTCTGGCAGAACCGGCACTACCCCCAAACCCCTATCGAGGGCCTCAGCTAAACCCAGGTTACTCAGGGTCAGAATCTACGCCCCCTGACCACGCTCCACTGCCGCAATCCATCGCCCAGCACCCGCCAGTGTCTCGGCTGCGATCGCAGCCCAACCCCGCAGCAACTGCGCTTCCGGAAAGCAGCCGCCGCGCCTCCCCTAGCGATCTCCAGCTCGGGCTGCTGATGGTGGTGCTCTCAACCTTGGCCCTGTCACTGCACAACGTCATTGTGGGTGTCATCGGCTACGGTGGACAGCTGCTAGGGCTGATTCCGGTGGCGGAGGTCTTGCCCCTAACAATTCCAAACTCGCTGCTGCTGCTGTGGCTGCGCATGGTGGTTGTCGTGCCCCTGTTGGCGCTGGTAGCCCCCCGTCTCTATCCCAATGTCGGCAACGATTTGCGCCAGATCTTCCACCGTGACCAGAGGCGTCCGTTGGCACAGGTAGTCGCCAGCGGCTTCTTCTTGTTTTTGTCGCAGGTGCTGATCTATAAAGCGATCGCCGATGTCGGCCCCGGCGTAGCGGTGACGCTGCTGTTTATGTATCCGCTAATCACGGTGCCGCTGGCCTGGTTTTTGTTTGGCGATCGCCCGACCCCCCTGCGCCTGGTAGTGATGTTTGCCATCACTATGGGCATTGTATTCACGGCCCTACCTCGCATCTACTCTGACCTCAGCGGCAACGGCGTATCGCTATGGGGAGTAGGAGCCGCACTGCTAGCTAGCGTTGCCTTTTCGCTATTTTTAATCGCCATGCAGCTATGCTTTAAGCGGCTGCACCCAGTCTCGGTCAGCCTGCTTCAGTTTTCGACTATTTTTGTTCTCACCAGTGTAATTTTGATCGTGGGGTCTTTCTTTGGCCTCGACCCTGGTGAGCCCACCCGTCCCCTGGGCCTATATATCGGGGCCGGGCTGCTGGGGCTGCTGACGCTACTGGGCTATCTGTTTAACAACTACGGTGTCAAGCTGCTTGGGGCATCCCAGGCCTCGATCGTAGCGGCTAGCGGGCCGGTAGTGACCGCCATTTTGGCCTACTTAATCACCCCCGGCGAAAAGTCGGCCCTGCTGTTTATTCAGTGGATGGGGGTGGTTTTAGTCACGCTGGGCGTGATCTCCCTCAGCCTAGAGCGCCTTGCCAGCCAGCGACGTCAGGCCAAACGACGCAGTGCTATCCCTCCCAACACAGGGCAGTGGCCCTAGCGCGCGCGTCTGGGTAAGGCAGGGTTCAGCTACGGAAATACTGGCTTGCGGGTTGGCAAATTAAGAGGGTGGCAGGTTAGATACTCTAACTTGCCACCCTGTTTAATTTAGGAACACCTCAGGTTCAATGCCCAGCTCAGCAGCTGAGTAAAAAACCAGCTAAATCCTGACATCCTCAGGGAATCAGCAGTGAACTTGACTAAAACGGAGAGAGAGGGATTCGAACCCTCGTTAAGGTCACCCCTAAACAGCATTTCCAGTGCTGCGCCTTCAACCGCTCGGCCATCTCTCCAGGGGGCGGTTCATCACCGCTGAGAGGCTATCGTAGCAAACTATGGAGCCAGAGAACAGGGGCCACGCTAGTTTCTATTGCAGAATTAGGCTTGTCTGCCCCAGGAGAATTGTTTCGTGAGAGCATAGCAGGGTAATTGACATCGGGGCGCTGGCCTGCGATCGCGAAGCGTTCAGGAACCGACTCGGAACGAGTATCCGTTCCGGAATCGCCCCCTCGACCCGATTTACTCGATTTATTTCCTCCCCACCGTTACTCCGCCAACCCCGACCTACCCCATGGCCCGCACCCACACCATCACTGTCCACCATCGCCAGACCGGGCGCATATACACCGTAGAGGTGCCCGAAGACCGCTACATTCTTCAAGCCGCCGAGAGCCAGGGAGTCGAGCTGCCGTTTGCCTGCCGCAACGGTGCCTGCACCACCTGTGCGGTACGCCTGCTAGAGGGCGAAGTTGAGCAGCCCGAGGCCATGGGGCTCTCCCCAGATCTGCGCGATCGAGGTTATGCGCTGCTGTGCGTCAGCTATCCCCGCAGCAACATCCAGGCCGAAACCCAAGATGAAGACGAGGTTTATGAGCTTCAGTTTGGCCGCTACTTTGGCAAAGGCAAAGTGCGCCGAGGGCTGCCCTTAGAAGAAGACTAATCAGCCTCCTCCTGTTACCTTGAGTTGCTCCAACGATTAACCCCAACGATTAATTCCATGTCTCTTCCTGCCGAGTCTGATTTACAACGCTGGTTAGACAGCGCCACCGAGGCTGCCCTAGCCGCCGGAGCGGTGCTCCAGCACCACTGGGGCAACCTCACCACCATTGACGAAAAAGGTCGGTCTGGCGATTTGGTCACCGAAGCCGATCGCGGCGCAGAGGCGGCTGTTATGGCCGTACTAGAGCGGCACCTGCCCGCTGACCACGGCATTTTAGCTGAAGAGTCCGGCGTGATTAGAGACCGAGGAACTGACCTTCTATGGGCCATAGACCCCCTCGACGGCACTACCAACTACACCCACCAGTACCCTTTCTGTGCGGTGTCCATCGGGCTGCTAGCTGAGGGAGAGCCGGTGCTGGGGGTGATTTATGACCCGATTCACCGCGACCTCTTTCGCGCAGCAAGGGGCTTAGGGGCCACCCTGAACCGCAGCCCAATCCGGGTTTCGACCACGGATCAGCTAGCCCAGAGTCTGCTGGTAACCGGCTTCGCCTACGATCGCCGCGAAACCCCCGACAACAACTACGCCGAATTTTGCCACTTCACCCACCTCACCCAAGGGGTGCGCCGTGGGGGGTCTGCCGCCATTGACCTCGCCTATGTCGCCTGCGGTCGCCTGGATGGCTATTGGGAGCGAGGGCTGTCGCCTTGGGATATCGCTGCTGGAATTGCGATCGTGCAAGAAGCTGGGGGCCAGGTGACCGCCTACGATAGTTCGCCGCTAGACGTGATGTCGGGGCGACTGTTGGCCACTAACGGCCAGATTCATAGGGCCATGAGCCAGACCCTTGGAAAAGTTCAGCCGCTAGTGCTACCATCCCTCACCTAGCCAGTTCGCAACCCGATCTGCGGTTCTAGTTGGCCTCAAGCCGCTAAAAGAACCAGGGGATGGTTAAACTGAGGTTGGCTGGGTAGAGTGAAAAGAATTTAATTAATGTCTTATTGCTCCCTGAGTCGTCCCTCGGGTAAGTGACCATGAAACCAGATCAAGGGCTGTTTCAACTTGACTTTGATGATCATCACGCTGTGCTGGGAGTACCAGTAACCGCTGATGCTAAGGCCGTGCGCAAGCGATACCTAACGATCGCCCGCATGCTGCATCCCGACAGTTTGTCTGGATCCACTACTATTGATGCCCAGCGGGCCAGTGACGTTCTCTCCAAGTTGGTCAACCCCGCCTACGAGGCCCTGACCCAAGAAAAATCAAGCACTGAGCATGGCATTATGCTCAAGCTCAAAGGGCAGTCCCTGCGCCAAGTCGGCACAGCACCTACAGTTAGTTCTACAGAAGCTCAAACCCTGCTCAAAGCTCCCCATGCCGATGCGGCCTACCGTAAAGCCGTTAGCAGCTTAGCCGAAAGCCAATTCGACGACTTGGAGAACGTGACTGGGGTAATCGGCCAACTGAGTGAGCTCAACCTCATCTATCTGTACCGCAGCAGCGCCAACGATGGCCCGTCGGCTGGTTCCCCCGCCAGCGCCGCCAAACCGCGACCCAATGCCGCCCCTAGCAGCCCCACAACGACAGTGCCAACGCCCAGGCAAAATCAAGCGGCTATTCTAGAGAGTTACGTTAACCGAGCCCAGGAGTACGATCAAAACCGCGATTATAGCCGGGCCATTTTAGAGCTGCGGGAAGCCGTCAAAGCCTATCCCAATAACGTTCAGTGCCACAGTTACCTGTCGGCGATTTATCTCAAAGCCGGTCAGAACACCATGGCCCGCATCCACGCTAAACGCGCCCTCGAGATTGACCCCAATGACGAAAGAGCGCAATCCGTTCAGGCTCGGGTAGAAAAAGCTAGCGGTGGGTCTACCACTGGGTCAGCCCAAACCGCTCAATCTAAGGGAGGAAATGCCAAAGCCTCTAATCCCAAATCGGCCAATCAGGGAGGTGGCTTCTTTGGCCTGTTTGGAGGCAAGAAGAAGTAATGACCTACCAACCTCCTGCTGGGGCGCGCGACCTACTACCCCTCGATGTCGCCCAGAAATACTGGATTGAGAATCGCCTAGAACAGGTATTTCAGCGCTGGGGCTACCACCGCATTATCACCTCCACCGTAGAGCGGATGGATACCCTAATGGCTGGGGGAGCCATCGATCAAGAAGCAGTGATTGAGCTTCAACCCGTCGCGGGTAAGCGGTTGGGGCTGCGGCCTGAGCTGACCGCCTCGATTGCCCGCACCGCTGTCACCCGCCTGGCTAGAGTGACTTATCCCCAGCGGCTCTACTACAACGCCAACGTGTTTCGCCAAGCCACCCAGGGCAGTCACGGGGGCCAACAGGAGTTTTACCAGGCCGGAGTCGAGCTACTCGGGGCCGGAGCAACGGTGGCCGATGCCGAGATCGTGTTGCTGCTGCTGGACTGCCTCCATAGCCTTGCCCTCGACTCCTGGTGCCTAATATTGGGCGATGCCCAGCTCACCCAGGCGTTGCTCACCCCCTTTGCGCCCGACCAACGCCAGGCTGTGCGCCAGGCCCTCGCTGCCCTCGACCGGGTAGCCCTCGATGGCATAGGGTTATCCCCTGACCTGCACCGGCATGCCCTGCACCTGCTCGACCTGCGGGGGCACCCAGAGGACGTGCTTCAGGCATTGGGGCAGTTGGCCTTAGAGGCCGAGGCCGAGACAGCGGTAGAGCGGCTTAAGTCGCTCATTGCCCTGGTACGAGACGTGATCAACCCAGGCGGCGAGGGTCAGCGGTTGGCCCCAGGGAGCCAACGCCCCGCCCCTGCCCTGACGCTCGATCTCAGCCTCATTCAACCCTTTGACTACTACACTGGGCTGGTGTTTGAGGTGGTCACTGGCCCTGAGCAGGGCTGCCAGGTGCTTGGGCAAGGGGGCCGCTATGACCACCTACTGGGTGTCTTTCAGGGGCAGGGGCAGGGGTTTCCGGGCATTGGCTTTGTGCTAAATATCGAGGCCCTGCACCAGGCGCTGCTGCCCACGGGCTATCTGCCCCAAGATACCCCCCCCAGCGATTGGCTGGTGGTGCCCACCGCGCCCCAGGCAGCAGCAGCAGCCTTTACTTACGCCCAAACCCTGCGAGCGTCAGCCAGTCTGGTGCGGGCCGAGGTGCACCTAGCCGATGGCGAGTCGCCTGCGACTACCCGCGTTCTAGCCCGGCAGCGCCGCATTAGCCGCATCGCTTGGATCGGCCCTGACGGCTTGCCAGAGATTGAAGCGCTGAACTAACGTGGGTGGTGGCAGCAGCCCTGGCTTAAGTTCTGATAGGAAGAGAGTTACAGAGTTGGGGTTAGCCCCAACTGTCTGCCCAGGGGAACGTCAAGTTCCCGATACTATTTTGTGTACGTGAGGAGAGATTGTGGCCCACACCATTGTGACTAACGTTTGTGAGGGCGTCGCCGACTGCGTTGACGCCTGCCCAGTCGCCTGCATCCACGAGGGCCCCGGCAAAAATACCAAGGGCACCGACTGGTACTGGATTGACTTTTCAACCTGCATTGACTGCGGGATTTGCCTCCAGGTGTGCCCTGTGGAAGGCGCTATTCTGCCCGAAGAAAAGCCCGACCTACAAAACACTCCGGCCTAGTTTGGTCTAGCCTAGGGTTCTGAGTTTCCTCTCTGGGCCAAACCAAGGTTGCCCTTTACTATGGCCAAGATTAGCCTTCGTAGTCGTCTTTTTATCTCTCACTTAGCGGTGATGGGAATTGGCATTTTGGCTCTGGCCATCTTTGGCAGGCTTTACACTCCCCGTCTCTTTGTGGTTTCCCTGGAGCGCTATGAAAACGGGGTGCTGAGCGTGCAGCGCCGTACCCAGCTAGTCAAGGGGTTTGAGGCCGCCTGGAGCCGAGGCATGTTGTGGGCAATCTTAGTGGGTGGGGGTACCGCCGGGGGCTTGAGCTACTTGGTGTCTCGGCGCATCATTCGCCCGCTCGATCAGATGACGGAGGTGACGCGATCGTTTGCTGCTGGCCGATTAAACGCCCGCGTGCCGCCCTCAGAAATTTTGGAAATTCAGCGGTTGGCCAGCAGCTTTAACCGCATGGCGGCAGACCTAGAGGGCGTGGAAGAGCACCGCCGCGAGCTGATTGGCGATCTCACCCACGAACTGCGCACCCCGCTAACAATCATCCACGGCTATCTGGAAGGGCTGGCAGATGGCACCGTTGCCCCGGAGCCCGAACTGTATCAACGGCTAGCGGTAGAAACTACGCGCCTCCAGCGCCTGGTCAATGACCTGCAAGAGCTGTCTAAGCTGGAGGCGGGTTATCTACCCATTCAGGCCCAAACGGTGGCGCTGTGCCCACTGCTGACTGCGCTGGTGCGTCCTTTCGCTGACCAGTTTGTCAGCACCGATCGCGTCACGATTACATTGCATTGTCCGTCCGATTTGCCTCTGGTGCACGCCGACCCCAGCCGCATTGAGCAGATTGTGATCAATTTACTGGGCAATGCCCTGCGCTACACCGAGAAGGGCGCAGTTACAGTCAAGGCCTGGGCTCAGGGTGGCCGGGTCTATGTCAGCGTGACTGACACCGGCATTGGGATTGCTGAGGAAGACTTGCCCTACGTGTTTGAGCGATTTTGGCGGGCCGATCGCTCCCGCAACCGCAATTCTGGGGGTACAGGTCTAGGCCTCACTATCTGCCGCCGTTTGGTGGAGGTGCAGGGGGGCAAAATTGAGGTCAAAAGCACCTTGGGCCAGGGCAGTGAGTTTACGTTTTGGCTGCCCCAGGCGAAGGGAAATCAGGGCAAGTAAGGTCGGGTTTGTAGTCTAAGGGTTCTGGTTCAAAAGGTTTGATAGAGCCTCTGGGGGCGTGAGGAGCTGCTGGCGAAGGTTGTGGGATTGGGTGCGATCGCACCGTACCTCCAGTAACCTGACTCCGGTGGTAGGTAAACTGCTGACGCTGGCCGTGAGCTGGCTCCAGGTTTCAACTCGCTCGTAGTTTACTCCGTAGGCGGCGCAGAGGCGGTTGAGATCGACGGTTTGGGGCGTGGTAAAGAAGTCTTCAAACCAGCGTTCGCCAGGGACGGGCAGGGTGGCAACGGGCAGTTGATCAAAGATACCGCCCCCCTGGTTATTCACGACTACCACAGTGAGATGACCCCGCAGGCGCGGCACGCTGAGCCAGCCGTTGGTGTCGTGCAGCAGGGCCAGATCGCCCGTCAGCAGCACCGCAGGCGGGCCACCGTGGGCGATGCCTAGGGCCGTCGACAGTGTGCCGTCAATGCCGTTAGCCCCCCGGTTGCAGTAGGGGCGCAGGGCGCGATCGCCCGGTGGCCAAAACCATTCCACATCGCGGATTGACATACTGTTGGCGATTACTACCGCAGTTTCCTTCGGTAAAGAGCGGGCCAGCAGCCAGGGTATTTTGCCCTCAAAGAGTTGATCCAAATCCGCCAGGGCGCGATCGAGCTGTTGGCGCAGTCCCGCCTCTAGCACCAGCCATTGGTCGTGGTAGCAACCAGGCAGACGCGCTTCTGAAACCGGGGGCAAGACCTGGGCCAGGGTGGTAACGCTGAGGGACAAGGGCGTTACCGGACCGTGGAGAGGGTCGAGGTTGGTGTTTCCAGGGTCAACGACCCAGCGGCGAGGCTGGGCTGTCTGTAGCCACTGGCGCAGTCGTTTGCTGGTGGGCAGCGGACCAAGCTGGATCACCTGCTCAGGCACCAGATCTTTCGCCCAGATGGGCTGTCTCAAGGCGAGGTCGTAGGTGGTGACCAGAGAAGCATTCAACCCAGCCGCATTGCGCAGCGGCGATAGCCCCTCAGCCAGCACTGGCCAGCCCAGGTAGTCGGCTAGAGCCGCAACAGCCTTGCAGTAGCCCAACGGATCGACGGGCTGGACCGGGCCAGCGATGATTAAGCCGCGATCGCATGTCCGCCAGGTCTCCAGCCAGGGCAGAGCTATCCCTAGCGTCGAGACTTCCTCATGCGCTGGCACTCCAACCGCCGCTAGAAAGTCGTCGCTGAGTTCGTCTTTTAAGTGCGTTACCGAGCCATCGGCGATGGGGGCTAAGGGGTCGCGGAAGGGACAGTTGAGGTGCACCGGCCCCGCCACTGGATAGAGCGATCGCCCCCAGGCCTGCCCTAAGATCTGTCGCAGATAGCGCAGCATACCCAGCTCTGCCACGGGCACCGCTAGCTCCGCATACCAGTTTGGGAACGTGCCAAACAGTCTTTGCTGATCGATAGTTTGGCCCGAGGCACAGTCGCGCAGCTCGGGAGGGCGATCGGCCGTCAGCACCAGCAAAGGAATGCGGCTTTCTCGCGCCTCGATAACAGCGGGGTAGTAGTTGGCCCCGGCGGTGCCGGAGGTGCAGACCAAAGCCACCGGTTGCCCGGTCCGCCGAGCCAGGCCCAGGGCGAAAAATGCCGCCGATCGCTCATCGAGCACTGGCACCGCCTCAATCTCAGGATGGCTAACCAGAGCTACAGTCAGCGGCGTGGAGCGTGAACCAGGCGAAATTACAGCGGTTTTGAGCCCCAGCCGAGCCAGTGTGGCCACTAGCACCGAGGCCCAGAGGGCGTTAGTGTTGCGAAAGTCAAAGGTCATGGATCAACAGCAGGGGCCTACACCAGCGACTCGCCCAGGGCGCGCAGCTTGAGCTTAATTTCTGCCCACTCGCGATCGGGGTTAGACCCTGCCACAATACCAGCCCCGGCGTACAGCCGCACCCAAGTATCCGCCACTAAAGCCGAGCGAATGCCCACAATAAACTCGCTGTCGCCATTCGCTCCCACCCACCCCAAGGGAGCCGCGTAGAGCCCTCGATCAAAATCCTCAAAGCGCAGAATCTGGTCGCAGGCTTCGCGGGTTGGTACCCCGGCCACCGCGGGAGTTGGGTGCAGGGCCTCCACGATATGCAGCGGGTGAATATGGCGGGGCACGCGGGCCCGCATCGGCGTATGCAAATGCTGAATGTTGGACAGCCGCCGTACCTTAGGCCGAGGTTGGTACTGGGGCCATAGCCCTACGCTCCGCAGTTGCCGGGCCAAAAACTCTACTACCAGCCGGTGCTCTCCCCGTTCTTTGGGGTTGTGCAACAGCCCCTGGGCGAGATAGTCATCCTGGAATGGTGCCGACCCCCGAGGTGCCGACCCAGCTAAGGCATCGGTGATCAGCTGGCCCTGGGTGAGGCTGAGCAGTCGTTCTGGACTGGCTCCCATAAACGTCTTACCGTTGCCCTGGCCCACCGAAAACACGTGGCAGTCTGGGTAGCGCTGCCGCAGACGCCCTAGAGCCGCCAGAGGCTGGATCGGCTCAGTGCTGACCCAGTCTAGGGCGTGGGCTAGCACAATTTTTTGCACTGGATGCCGGGTCATATAGCCCAGGGCACGATCCACAGCTGTCCTAAACTGTTGGCCAGCCTCGGGCACAGGCTGTACCGGCAGCCGAGCCGGATGCAGCGGATCTCGCCAGGGAGCCGTGCCCAGACGCTCTACGGCGCGCAGCTGGTTGGCCAGGTCATCAATGATGGTTTCTACGTCGGAGGTTGCCGTCACCAGGTAATTCAGCGTCAGGACGCCCTGCTCCCCCTGGCGCACTAGCTGCCACTGAGGTAATACCACCGTCGCCGCTGGAAAGGTCGCCTCGCCATCTTGGGAGTCGGCAAAAAAGGTGAATGCGCAAAAAAATCGGGGTCCATCGGCCCCACTGAGGGCCGCAGCTGGCCCTGCTTCGCTGTAGCGGTGGGTTTTGCTGCGCCACTGCTCAATAAATCGGCGGGCTTGGGCAAACCGGCGCGCACCCGCAGTTTCGTAAACCAGCGCAGCCCCAAATCCCACCACCGATCGCTGGGCGGCGGGGGTTTCAAGGTACAGGTGGCGATCGCTGCTGGGAGCCAGCCGGGCCAACACCACCAGCGGGTCAACCGGAGGGATATCAAAACTCAGGTTCACCAGCTGGGGCTGATGAACCTGCCGCGCCTGACCCAGCCGACGATCTAAAAACCGGTAGGCCGACTGCAACGTCTGGTCGCGATCGGAGCAGTGAGAAACAACGGGCATAAACCTTGGGATTTTAAAGCGGTTTACTGTGTGAGCGGTTAACCTATGTCACGGTTGGCGGTGTTGGCTATAGGATGCCCAACCGCCCCGGTTCCCTGGGCTCACTGAACCCAAACCCCGGCACCCTGACCCAATTTGCCCCGCCCGCTGAACCTACGCTCTAGGTTTCATGGCAAGCTGAAACAGTCTCCAGTTAAGCCGCTCAGCCCCTTGGGCAGTATCCCTACTGGTAGCATATTCGGTTATGGCGTAACCACTTCGGGGCCAGTCGTTCACGCAGCTTAATAGTGGGTGCCGGTTTTGCGGTGGTGAATGGCGGTTTTACCATTGCCATCCAATACCCGGCCCGCCTGCACCGTAGCGTATACCAGCCAGTGATCGCCGCATTCCATGCGCTGCTCGACGGTGCACTCTAGGTAGGCGATCGCCTCGGTCAAGATCGGTGCGCCATTCTCGGCCACCTCGGTCTCAATTTCGGCAAAGCGATCTTCGCCGGGGGCAAAGGGTTTGAGAAAGTGCTTCATCGGCCCCAAGTGCCGCCCTTCTGCCAAAATATTCAGCACAAACCCATAGCCGGGGTACAGCAACGACTCGATCGCTCGATCTTTGGCCACCGCCACCGTAAAGCCCGGCGGCGCAAAGGAAGCCTGAGACACCCAGGAGGCCAGCATGGCGCTCGACACCTCCCCATGGCGGGCAGTCACAATGCACAGTGACCCCACAATCCGGCCCACGGCCTGCTCAACCGCTGAGGCCGGGGTGCGAGGCTGCTTTGCCCGCGTGGCCTTTTTGAGCCCCTGGGCGAAGTCAGTACCCACCTCTTCACAATATTTCAGGGTGACATCGGTGGGCTTAAACTTAACGCGGATGGGCTCAAAGGCCAGGCTATAGCCGCCGTCTTTGAGCTTGCCCTCCAGCAGATCGATTGCCTCCCCGCTCCAGCCAAAGGAGCCAAACACCCCGGCGGGCTGGGTCTTGGAGGCGGTCGATAGCACAATACCCAAGGCCGTCTGCATGGGGGTGGGGGTATGTCCGCCCAGGGTAGGCGACCCCATTAAGAACCCAGCCGAGCCTTCTACAGCCGTTTTGATTTCATCGGGGCTAGCCTGCTCAGCATTAATTGACTCCACCGACACCCCAGCCTTGGTGATACCCCGAGCTAGCGCCTGGGCAATGGTGGCCGTGTTGCCATAGGCTGAAGCATAGATCAGCGCCACCGAAAGGTCTTGACTGGTCTGAGCTTGCCCCCAGTCGCGGTAGCTCTGCACCAGCTCTCGCGGGCTGTAGCGCACCACCGGCCCGTGGCCAGGGGCCAGGGTCTGAAAGGGCAGGGTGGCCACCCTACCCAGGGCGGCCAGCACCTGGCGAGCACTGGCCGCAAATAGACAGTCGAAGTAGTAGCGCCGGTCTTCGAGCAGGTCTTGCCAGCTGAGGTCAAAGACTGCATCGTCGCAGCGGTGAGCCCCAAAGAACTTGTCGGAATACAGCACCTGGGAGTAAGGGTCAAAGGTGGCCAGCCCGCCAGGGTAGCGCGGAGTAGGAATCAGCTCAAATTGCAGGTGATGGCCCTGGCCCAAATCGAGGCGATCGTCACCGCTGCGAATTACCCGCAGGTGGGGCGAGGCCTCGGGTAGCAAGTCTTTGAGAGCCAGGGCAGCAGGGTTCGAGCACACTACAGCAATATCTGGCAACCGCTTCAGCAGAATCTTTAAAGTCTCGACCCGGTTGGGGTTGATATGCCCCAAAACGATGTAATTCAGCTGAGAGAGGTCGATGTGGCCCTCTAGGGCAGCCAGAAATATGTCGCTAAACGATTCACCAGGGGGGTCAATCAGGGCGACGCGATCGGCCTGAATTAGATAGCTGTTTGCCGTAGTGCCACGCTCTAACCCGTACTCAATCTCAAACCGAAGGCGGTTCCAACTGCGGCAGCGCAGTACGGTAGTGCCTGCGGCCATAGCGTAAAGCTGAACATCGCGAGGAGGGGAGGTCATGGGCATTAGGTAACGGCAGTTTTCAAGCGCCCCGGGGTTAATCTGTACTCGGTGAAAGGCCGTACAGAACCACCAAAGCATTAGTCAGACTGCTGCAATTCTAAAGGATAGCGGGAACAGCAGCCCGAGCCGCTACTACCTCAGGTTCCTGCGTCCTGCGATCGCTATGAAGTCAAAGTCAGCTTCACAGAGGTATTCAGCTTTTATGAACTGTGTCGATGCTGTCCGTGCTTTCTCGCACCCTGACCTAGACTGAGTGAGTCTCTTGAGACAATAAGCGAAGATCTGCGCACTGGGTTGAGGTGGGTCACCCCTTCCCACCACCCAACCAGCAAGCACCCCGATAAAATACCGTGATTATACTGAGATGACTAGTTATTTCTATAACACTAAGCTAGTTTATAGCAGCGGTCGCATCTGCCCAACGGGCCATCGAGGGTTGAGCAAGCGATAGGGATAGTTTGGCGTCGGGCAAACAGTTACCTAAGCGCTTTAGTTAATCGATATCTCTCTGGTTCTTGAAGTTGGATAATTTTATGGAGTCACAGTCTACTGGACAGGTTGTTACATCAGCTATTGACGCCGCTGTGATCAACGAAGTCGTTATTGATCCAGTTGTGGAGCAGGGCTTAGAGCCCAGCGATTTGTCATTGATTGACCCGGCGGGTACTTCCCTAGCAGCGGTTCAAGATGGGCAGCCGGTGCCAGCGGAAAATGTCAAACAGCTGTATCGACAGTTTCGTAAGGCCGCCCTAGAATCCACCGCTCGAGAGCTGCGCAAACAGCAGTATGAGCGCATTCAAACCCAGGTCGAAATTCTCAGCATTCCGATCGACAACATTTCGGTCAATGACTTTTTAAGCCAGCTGAAGAAGGGCGTAGTGTTTACCCCCAACGTCGATCACCTGATGAAGCTCCAAAAGGATATGGACTTTGTTAAGGCCTATAGCAAGGCCGACTATCGCGTCTGCGATAGCCAGGTGCTAATGTTTGCTTCTAAATTTTTGGGTACGCCTCTCAAGGCCAAGATTTCGGGGTCGGATCTGTTCCCAATGTTCTGTGAGCACCACCGCAATAACGAGGCCATCAAAATCTTTTTGATGGGTGGAGCGGATGGCATTGCGGCTCAGGCAATGGAGCGCATCAATGCTCGCATTGGTCGGCAGATTATTGTGCAGGCCCACTCGCCGTCTTTTGGGTTTGAAAAGGACGAGGCAGAGTGCGATCGCATTCTAGAGATGATTCGTCAGTCGCCCGCCAACGTGCTGGTTGTAGGCGTTGGTGCACCCAAGCAAGAAAAGTGGATCGCCAAGTACTGCGAGCAACTGCCCAGTATTGATATTTTTCTGGCCGTAGGGGCCGCCATCGACTTCGAAGCGGGCAATAAGCCCCGCTCCCCAGAATTGTTGAGCAAGCTGGGCCTGGAGTGGCTCTACCGCCTGAGCACCGAGCCCGGGCGACTGTGGAAGCGTTACCTAGTCGACGATTTTCCCTTTCTGTGGCTGGTGATCAAGGAGCGCTTTGCCCGGCTCTGGCGCAAGCCCACCGTAGATGAAACCGCGTCTCGCAAGGTTGGCTAGTCTTACCGGAATAGGCTCGACCCATTGATTTAGCCCAGGTAGCTGTTAGGTTGCCTGGGTAAGTTTTTAGGGTCTGGGCGGTGGCATCGGACAAAATATGGCACCTTAGGAGGGTTCCCCGTGGTCATTGCCCTATGGTTCCTGTGTCGGTGGGTGGCATTGCTCAATCTGCGCTCTTGACAGACCAGTTGTTGGCCTACTACCGCCAGCTGTCTAAGGGACTGCTGACGGTGGTTGACGTGGAAACAACTGGGTCTCGCCCAGCCGAAGCCAGAGTGATCGAAATCGCGGTGGTGCAGGGTTCCCTAGACCAGGGAATTACCCACGAGGCATCCTTTGTCGTCAATGCCAATGTGCGCGTACCGCATACTATTACGCGGCTAACGGGCATTACCACCGCCATGGTCGAGCAGGGTACCGCTGCCGATGTGGTGTGGCAGGCGCTGCGATCGCCCCTCGACCAGGGGGTACTCACCGGCCACAACCTGGCCTTTGACTACAGCTTCATCCAGGCAGAGTATCAACGGCTGGGTCAGGGGTTTAAGCGCCCTGAAGCCCAGCAGTTTTGCACCGTCATTTTGTCGCGGCTGCTGCTGGCCGATCTGCCCTCCCGCAGTTTGCCGCAGCTGGTGCGACATTTTGGCTTTGACGTGGGGCGATCGCACCGCGCCCTAGCCGATACCAAGGCCTGCTGGCTACTGGCCAACCTGCTGCTGGAGCGCTTGGCTAACACCTCTGACGATGCCCTGCGGCAGCAGTTTGCTGAGCAGTGGGTGCCCCTGAGGGATGCCGTCAAGGTGTTTGACTGCCCCCGGGTTGACCTGCAACGACAGCTCGATGCCCGTGGCTGTGAACGTCGCACCTCACGGCGGGGCAACCGCCACATGTATCGCCGGGGCGACCTGGAAACCCTCTACCGCGAGCTTTACCCAGAGCAGCTGACATCCAATCTGGGCGAGGCGGGAGGTTAAAGGGCGTCACCAGCGCTTGTTGCCGACTGCGTCCTAAACCTGGATTTTCTTAAAGGTTTTCCCACAGCCGGGGAAAAATTCGTCATGGTTACAGGGGTAGGGGGTAGAGAAGTTGCTATTGCAGGACTGGGGCTGAGGCCAGGAGAATTTTATGGCGCGATCGCCCGGACAACGGCGGACGTGGGGCTGGGGCGGAGTAGCCCTGGCACTGCCGACCTTGGTGGCCTGTGGGCCGCCCCCGGCTGCCTTGGGCGGCACGCCGCAGCCGACCACCACAATGCTAGAGTTCATAAACCCTCAACCCATTGCTCTGGCCAGCGCGATGACTAGCCCCCTGCTGTTCGATACCGTCTCAGACTTTGCCGAAGGGGTGGCCCTGGTACGCCTCAACACGAGCCTGGGCTATATCGATCGCGAGGGCAACCTGAGCGTTAGGGTTGGCGACGAAAATATTACTATGGCCGCCGACTACGCCGAGGGGCTGGCGGTTGCCCAAGCCGGAGCCTACTTTGGCTACCTCGATCGCCAGGGTCAGTGGGCCATACCGGTGCAGTTTCGCAAGGCCAAGTCGTTTTCTGAAGGGCTGGCAGCGGTGCAGGGGGGCACCAAGTATGGCTATATCAATCTCCAGGGTGAGTGGGTGATTGAGCCCCAGTTTGACTTGGCGGAAGGGTTTGTGGGCGATCGCGCCCTGGTGAAGCTGGGGGAAACCTACGGCTACGTCGACCCCGAAGGCCGCACCACCATTCCCCTAGAGCTGAAGGATGCCTGGAGTTTTTCTGAATCGCTGGCGGTGGCGCGGGTCGATCGGCTCTACGGCTACATTGACCCTAGCGGCACGATGGCGATCGCCCCCAGCTACGACGGAGCTTTTAGTTTCTCTGAGGGTCTAGCCCGGGTACGCCGAGGCTCTAACTTTGGCTTCATCGATATCTCTGGGGCGACGGTGGTCGAGGCCACCCTACCCTTTGCTTCAGACTTTTCGGAGGGGCTGGCGGCAGTGCTGATCGAGGGCCAGTGGGGTTACATCGACCGCACCGGCCAGGTCGCCATTGCCCCCAGCTTCGCCTACGCCGCCGATTTTTCCGAGGGATTGGCTGCCGTTCAGAAAGATGGGCTCTATGGCTATATTGACCCTAAGGGAGCTTGGGTCGTAGAACCTCAGTACACCAATGCCGGGCGGTTTTCGGAAGGGCACGCGCGGGTGCAAATCGACAACCGCTGGGGCTTTATTGACACTGAGGGTAAGGTGCTCACTGGAGTTGGCTTCAAAGGGTTGGAGTAACTCTACTCGGCCAAATCGGCCAAAAATTGCTGAATCAGCCCAATAGTGACCCCAGGCTGCTCTAGCTGGGGGGTCAGCCCCACCCCTGGCAGCACCTCAAAGCGGCGGATGGCAGCGGGGTTAAGGGCTGCGAACCGGCGACCGATCGACACGTCAGTGAGTTGGGCTACTTTGCCCCAGAGCAGGGCGGTAGGGGTAGTGAGCTGGGGCAGGTAGGTAGCCAGATCAAAGCTCAGGTCGCCTCGCACAAAGGCGAGGGCAGCGACATCGGCATTGGGCTGCTGGGCCGACATCAGGTAGGCCGCTACGATGTCGTCAGAAATTTTGCTGGCATCGGCAAACTGGCGCTGGGTCAAGAACAGCTTGATGCCGTCGGCGGTGGCGATCGCCCTCCAATAGAGCACCTGATCAATCACCGGTAGCTTCACAATCTGGTTGATCACCGAATCATTGGGGTCTTGGCCAAAGTCGGCTAGCCCCGCCGGGGCCACCAAAAACAATCCTCGCAGGCGATCGGGGTGATCGATGGCAACCCTCACCAGCATGGCCCCGCTAAGGGATGAAGACATGACAACGGGTGGAGCCGGGCAGAGTTCGATCAATTCACTCAGCAGGCTCAGGTAGTCGGCGGTGGTCAAGGGGCGATCGGGATGGTCGGAGTTCCCCCAGCCAATCAAATCGGGGGCCAGTACCGGGTGCTCTGCGGCAAAGGCTGGATATACCTTAGACCACTCGTAGCTCGACGACCCACCGCCAAAGCCGTGGATAAACAGCAGGGGTACGGACGAGGTTGGGGGGGCAAGCCAAAAGTTGGGGTCGGCTTCGGTGTAGGCTACGGTGCCCAAACTCAGGGCCACCGATCGCTGGATAAAACCGGGAGGGATAAACATAAAACCACGCCGTTACTGCCTTCTGATTACCACGAAGCCTTGCCCCTTGCCCACTGGCCTTGGGGGCGATGGTGTCATCCCCAATCCTGCTGGGGATTCTTTGACGGCATGATGCTGGTTTTGGCTATAGACAGCAGCAGCGCTGGCTCAGGTACCTGAGTCAGCGCTATCGTCGCAAGGGTGAGGGCAATTTCTATCACCCTGCGATATGTATGGTGGGCTATTGAGTCATCAAAGTTGAGTCATTAGTCATTCCACCCGAACCGAATTAGCGCTTCTAGCGAAACGCATCGGGGTTAAGAGACCGACCGGCAGGGCTGCCGCCGCTCAGACGAGCGCCGGTGCCGCCATCGGTGGGGTCGAGAAAGGGCTTAAGGTTAATGCCGCTGCTGCGCGGGCTGCTGGCGGAACTGGGCAGACCCAAAATATTGCCAATTTGCCCTAGCACGTCGCTGTTGCCGCCCGCAAAGGTGGTGACCCCGTCGGTTTGGTCGCCTCGGTCGGCGATCGCCAGGTTGTCAAACACGAGATCGCGGGTTGCGGTCGCATCTTGCCCCGGGGGCACGGTGAATACGATACGGCAGCCAGGAGTGTTTTCAGTCGTGACGCAGACGGTGTTGTAACCATTTTCTACCGAGGTTTCAAGCGCCATCAGACCGTCAGGACGGTACTCTTCCAGACGGGCGCTAATGGTAGCACAGCGGCGTTCGGCAGGCCAGGCACTGCCCATATCTTGGGGTACTGCCCAGGGGTAGGCTTGCCCCGGCTGACTAGTGGGGGAATACATTACGGTGTATTGCCCATCCTGCATCTGACAGGTGAAGCGCGGTGCGGTATCCGCCTCAGCGGACTCTGCCGGAGTCGTTTCAGGGGTGCTTTCTGGAGTTTGGGTTTGGGCTTGGCCGACGGCCCCAAACGGCCCGGTCAGTAGGGCGGTGGCTAGCCCACCCATGAGTACTTTAGTGAACGAGCTAGTCGTAGAACGAACCATGGTGTGCTGCCTCCAGAAGTCGATTTTGCGTGTGAGTACATCTTTGCTCAGGGTGCCCCGGCGGCTGAAATTCAGACCAGCCCGCAAGATTGCTTAACCCCAAAAGCAATTCCCTGTTGTGCGCGACGCGATCGCTGCCCCACAAGTTCCCCCCACTGCCTATCGCCTCAGCTCTCTGAGCTTTACCTGCTTAAACTTTCCTCTACCCCTTGCAATTCTCGAGATTGTGCGTATCCTTAGTTAGGCTTTGGGCTCACGCTGTATTTAGGCTAGGCAAACCTAGGTTTGACGCTGCATCTAGCGTTTGCCAAGGAAATCATTGGCAACTGCGTTCACTCCACACTCACACCGCCCTAGAGGGAGACATAACCCATGGCATACCCAACCCACCATTCTCCTACATCACGTACCGGCTACCGTCTGGGTGGCTGGGCAGGCGCTGGTCTGATGGTGTCTACCCTGCTAATTATCAGCCCCGCCGCCCAGGCCGAAACCCTGGCCGCCTGGCAGTTTGACCCAGCAACCCAGCAGTTAACCTTTACCCTGCCCAGCGGCATCACGCCGCAGTACGCCGTCGCAGCGGACGCTTCCCAGATTGTGGTGACCTTGCCCGAAACCCAGTTGGGAACGGCAACCACCCAGCAAACCTACAGCGGGGCTGTGAGTCAAGTGAGCCTCAGCCAGGTGAACGATGCCACCGTGGTGGTGCTCGACCTGGTCGCCGATGCCGAGCTAGCCGCAGAGGGAATCAGCCTGATTTCTATCGCCGCAGGTGATCAAACCCGCTGGGTGCTCACCGCCTCAGCCACTGCCCCTACGGCGTCTGTGCCCAGCAGCGCCCCTGCACCAGACAGTAACTCCATGATTGTGGAACTGCCGGTGATTCCAGGAAATGACCCACAACTAGGCTTTCCGGAGGCGGGTACTGGACGGCTGAGCACCTCAGCGGCCAACCTGATGCTGCCCAGCGATATTGCCAGCCTGACCAACCTGCCTGAAACTCTGCCCGTAGACCCCTTCAACCTCGGGCAACCCGGAGAGCAGATATCGGTGCCCAGCCTGGCTGAACTTGACGCGGTGATCGGCCCAGTGGCCACTGCGCCCCAAGGGCCAAGCTTAGCCTCGACCGAACCGCCGATCGCTGGGGCAGCACAGCCTGAGACAGCGATCGCCCCCCTGCCCGCCGTACAGCCTCCCGCCAGTACCGGCTCGGTGCTGACCTTTGAGCCACCGTCGCTGGCCGAGGGCGCTGTCCCCACCGCCCAGCTACCGGTTGCCGCAGCTCCTACCCCTAGCCCCGAAGCAGTGGCAACCCAGCCAGCCAGTTCCCCTGTCTCTCCGGCTGCGCCCGCGATCGATACCGAGACCAGCGGTGTGCCCATTGCGGTCACTCCACCTGAGCTGCCAACCCCTGGGCAACCAGCGGTAGAGCCTGAGGCGACCGAATCGGAGGCGATCGCGGCGGCTCCAACCCCTGCCCCTCCTGTCGAAGCCAGCAGCCCGACTCCGGTCATTGCCGCCGACCCCCCAGCCTTACCAGAACCGCCCGCAGAGGCGATCGCAGCAGCTCCAACCACAGCCCCGGCGGATGAAGCCAGCAGCCAGACTCCGGTAATTGCTGCCGACCCACCGCCCCTACCAGAACTGCCCGCAGAGACGGCAATGGTTGAAACCCAACCTGCTGGGGCGATCGCCGTTCAGCCCGACGCGATTAGCCAAGAGCCACCCCCGCTGGCCACGGTTCCCGTTGAGTTAGCTGGCACCGACCCCAATCTTCTGACCGTACCCACTGCTCCAACTACCACCAGCCAGGGTACTGTAGTTCCCCCATCGAGTCCGGTGATGTTGGCCGCAGCTAGAGAAACCGTTCTATTTGGCAGCCCCCTGCCCGGTAGTAGCGACCAGGCAGCCCTACCCAGCGCTATTAACCCGGCTTCTAGCGATCGCCCCCTTTCCCCCGACACGCTGGTAGCAGCGGGCACGGTGCTAGAGCTGCGCTACGTCGGCGATCAGCCCCTCGATCTCAACGCCAGCTCCAGCCAAAACCAGGTACTGCTGCTGGCCCACGACATTCGTGACCCCATCACCAACGGCGTTGTCGCCCCGGCGGGCAGTCAGCTCATTGGCCAGTTTGAACCAACCCCCCAGGGCCAGCGCTGGGTGAGCAAAATGCTGATTGCCCCCACCGGGCAGCAGGTCGATTTTGCCAGCACTACTGAATACATGGTGGGTAACACCGAGGTGAGCAGCCCACGCCTGGCCGCTGGGGCGGGATTAGGGGCCCTAGCTCTGCTGCTGTTGACCGGATTTAGCGGCATCGGTCTAATCGGCGGCGCTCTGGTCGGGGCCACAACCGTGGTGGGCACCTCTCCCCAGTACGTTGTCATTGAGCCGAACCAGGTGATTCAGGTGCAGGTGATGCAGGATATTCCCCGTGCTATCCCCATCGCAGCCGCCCCAGAAACCAGCCGCGAGTGGGGCAGCGGCGGCTGGTAAATCAGCACTGGCCAAGCAGAACATGTCAGCAGAAAGGCTTCAGGTAGAAGAGGAACACACTTCTACCTGAAGCCTTTCTGCTGCGCCCTTAACCCCAATCAACTAGGGCTGCGCTGGGAACAGGTCGAACGGAAACGGGCCGTAGGTGCCCGACAATTCAGTTACCTCGGGGTCAGAGGTGTGAAAGGTAATGAGCACCCCACGCGATGGGCCGCTGTAATCATCCAAATACCACGCGCCTTTGAGGGTGTTGAACTTGAGATAAATCGCTCCCTCACGGGCAGGCAGGTCTAGGCTGACGGTAACCCTAAGGGCTTTCAAAAATGACTCCAGGGCTTGCTGCCCCTCAGCCAAGGTATCGGCACAAATGCCCAGAGTTTGATAATCAGACCAGTCGTTAAAGTCGCTCAGGTCAGCCCGCACCTGGGCAGCTTCGGCATCGCTGAGGGTCGGTGGCGTAGTCAGGCAGCTAAACTGGCCCAGCCGCTGGCGAATGGCGGCGATCGCAGCAGCGGAGGGAAAGGACGAAGTGGTCATAGGGAGTTCTCTGTTGTCTGTTTCGGGGGTGAATTATCCCACAGCGGTTGGGCTTACTAGCAATGGGCCTCTGGCCCAGCTACCAGAGGTGCCACCATGACCTACCATGTCCGCATGTTAGACATGCCGTCGAGCGATCGCCCGCGAGAACGGCTGCTATCTTACGGAGCTAAAAGCCTCTCGGCTGCAGAGCTACTGGCCATTTTGCTGGGTACAGGCCAGGGGCCAGGTAAGCTGTCAGCAGTGGGGCTTGGCCAGCTTATTCTGCAAGAAATGGGGCAAAATCAGCGCGATCCGCTCACCTCGCTAAGGGATGTATCGGCCCACGATCTGGAGCAAATTTCAGGCGTTGGCCCGGCTAAAGCCACCACCATATTAGCCGCCATTGAGCTGGGGAAACGGGTGCTGCAAGCGATTCCGCCCGAAAAAACCGTCGTGGACGACCCCGCCATTGCCGCCGCCGCTCTCAGCCACGAATTGATGTGGCAGGCCCAGGAGCGCTTTGCTGTGGTACTGCTTGATGTGCGCCACCGGCTGATGGGCACCAAGGTGATCACCATCGGCACCGCCACCGAAACCCTGGCTCACCCAAGAGAAATTTTCAAAACCGTGATTCGCCACGGTGCGGTGCGCTGCATCGTGGCGCACAACCATCCTTCAGGCAACCTCGAACCTTCCCCCGACGACCTCTCGCTCACCCGTCAGCTCCTTCAGGGGGCGCAGATTCTCGCTGTGCCGGTGCTCGACCATTTAATTATTGGCAACGGTGACTTCCGCAGCCTGCGCCAAACCACCCAGCTCTGGCAAGAAACACCTCAGGGAGCCTAGGGGCGCGTTGGGCTTTCAGGGTGATGCAGACGCACAACGCAGCAATGGTTAACCCAAGGTATAGGCCAGGCTAGTCTAAGCAACAAAAAGAGGGTGCAATGGTCAAAATCCGATCCTGAAAGGATCATGCACCCTCCTATAGCTTTGTCCGAGAGGATTTGCGATCGCCTAGATCGGCGCAGCAGCAGAAGCTTCCAACGCTGGTGCTATGGTCGCTAGGTCAAGGCTGTCGTTGATGTCGCCGAGGGGCGTAATCAAAGAAGTCGTAGCAATGCCACCACTGACATCAATCACGCCATCGATACCGGCAAAGAAGTCGGCTCCCTGATTGGTGAAGGCCACTACGTCAAAGGTGGTCTCAAACAGGCCCAGGGGGCCTTCGATCGCAGCATCGAGCACGCCATCGGTGAGCGTGCCGGTGCCATTTAGATCTTGAACAAACTCAGCCACATATTCGCTGGCCAAAGGCCCAATAGCGAAATCGGTCGCTACCGGCAGGCTCAGGCCAGAGCCGATGGGCACTGAAGCATCCAAACTAGCCAGCCCGTCAGCCAGCGTCAACGACCCAGTCACCGCCGAGAGGGGCACCGACAGATCGCCAAAGGCACCTAGGGATGCCACAATATTGCCGCTGTTGAGGTCAACGGCACCGTTGATGTCGCCCACCAGCGGCAGCGCCGCAGCGAAGGGGACAACCGCGTCATCTTGAAAGTCGATGTCGGCCACTAGCTGGCCAAAGGGCGTGGCCAAATCGAGGTTGAGATCGCCTCCGGCCACATCGACGGTGCCACTAATCGGGCCGAGGGCCGTGGCCGAGTCTAGGGTAAACGCACCGTTGGCAAAGGGCACGGTGTCATCAATGGCGTTGATGGCATCCAGCACGAAGGTGCCAGCGGCGGCAGATAGGTCAAACCCGAGCACGGTGGCTGTTTGGTCGTCCGTGGCGATCGCCGCCTCTAAAATTCCCCCATCTAGGGTGAAGGTGCCATCTGAGACAGCGGCCAGATCGGCAAAGCCTCGCAGCGTTGTCGGGGCATCAAAAGTGCCCGTTAGGGCCGTGCCATCGGCCAGCAGCAGGTTGGCGTCAAACAGACCATCCTCCACAGAAATTTGGCCGGTAGCATCGGGTAGGGCGCTGGCGAAGTCGGACACCAGGTCAGCAAAGCCAGGGTCGAAAGCCGCCAGCAGAGTTAGCACACTGGTGCTGCTGAAGAAGGCTTCGTTGGGGGTAAATTCAACGATGGCTTCTTCTTCGTTGAAAAAATCTTGGTTAGGCGACAAATCAGTATCAGTCAAAGACATAGGGAACACCCTTGCTTTCCTTTAGATAAACATCAGCGACAGATAACCTGTCGCAGGCGGCGCTAGGGCCACCCACTGGTCTGCAATGCTCCGCTGGGTATTGTGCCACAGGAATTTAAGAGTGCCTAGGTAAAGTTTTGGGCGATCGCATCGTCATTCCTGCATATTCCCCTAGCCTTACCACCGCAGGCCGCTCACTACCGAAACGGCGCGATCGGCTTGCGTTCTCTGCCCCGAACCGCCCTCACACCACTCAGCCGCGCCCAGCCGCCAAAGCGATAAACCCACACCAGCACCACCACCCAGTGCATCAGCACCACCACCCAAAGCGATCCCGTAATCCAGTACGCGCCGATCAGTATTAGCCCCAACCAGCCTGCTAGCACCAAAAAGCGAGGGTCAGAGAGGCCAGCTCCAGTTCCTCGGTACAGGGTTCTATCCAGCAAAACGTGGTACAGAACAAACGCCACAAAACTGACAATGCCCCACAGCAGCCAGCGATCGCCGGGCACTCCTTCTACCGGGTGGGGCAGCAGCATGACGCGAAAGATCGTTTCTTCGAGCAGGGCGGGGGCAATGAAACGGCGCAGCGCATCTAGCCCCAGACCGAGCGGGGTAGCAGCGGCATTTTGTCGCACCAAAAACCCATTCTTCAGCCCAAAGGGTAGGGCTATCAGGCCATAAAGGGCGATCGCTCCCAGGCCCAGCAGACCCAGAGGCCAGCTCAGCCCGGTGGCAGAGGCATCGGCCAAACGCTGAGCCCCTCGCTCCAGGGCAGGAATGCCGCCAAACAGCAGGGTGAAACTAAAACAGGACATTGCGCCCCCCCTCATGGCCGCCGCAGCCCCTCCACGATCGCATTCACGATCACCGCATCGTTCCAGGCGGGAGGCTCTTCGCCCAGTCGCACGATCACTAGCTCTTCTGATGGAATCACGTACACCCGCTGGTGGTGGCGACCGTCGAGGTAAAACGTGTCGGCGGCAGCAAAGGGAGCTGACGAAGCTCGGTTGACCTGGGGGTAGTCGGCGGTGCGGGCCTTGAGCCAGATGTGCAGGCCAAAGGTCGGCTCCAGGGGCGACGCTTCTAGCATTTGCGCTAGCCAATCGGCGGGGATGATTTGGCGATCGCCCACTTTGCCCTGGTGCAGCAGCATTTGCCCCAGCCTCACCCAGTCTGGGGCAGTGGCAAAAAAGCAGCAAAAGGGTTTGGCGCTTCCTCCAGGGCGATCGAGCCAGAGAAAGCCATCCCCCGCGCCCAGCGGCTGCCAGAGGCGGCTGCTCAGGTAATCGCCAAAGGATTCTCCTGTGGCTCGCTCTAGCACTAGACTGAGCAGTTGTGAGTTGAAGTTGCTGTAGTCAAACGCCTGGCCAGGAGCGCTTTCTAAAGGAATATCCAGCACAAGTTTTTGGGTATTTGAGCCGCCATAGAGCTGCACCAGGTCAGATCGCAGCGTGTCGATGCGGTTGTCGTTGCGCAGGCCCGACTGCATGTAGAGCAGATCGGCCAGGGTGATAGCGCCTCTGGGGTCGTCGGCCCATTCTGAAATATAAGTGCCGACAGGGTCTTGAATGGAACCGATGTGCCCCTCATCGATCGCCACGCCAATCAGCAGCGCCAGCAGGGTTTTGACCATCGACATGGAGTTAACGGGGTCGCTGGCCTGGTGGCCCTGCCAGTATTGCTCGACCACTAGGCGATCGCGGTGCATCACCAGCAGCGCCACCGAATTCTGCTCCTCGGCAAAGTCCAAGGCCCTTTGCAGGGCTCTGGGAGAAATCTCGGTTGTCTCGACCTGCGCCAGCGATGGGGCTTGGGGGCCAACGCCGGGAACGAGCTGCTGAGGCCGATACCAGGCCGCTGAGGTGATGGGGGTGTCGGGGTAGGTAAGCGATCGCCCCAGCAGTCGCCAATCGACCGAAACACGCAGCAGTCCACCTACGGCCACCAGACCCACCACCGTCCACAGCCTAGGCCCAAGGAAAGCTCTCGTCATACTGCCGTCGAGTTATTTCCTGCAATTCCAGGCTCTATTCTAGCTAGCTTGGACTCAGCCATCTTCAGCAGCCAGATCCCAGGGTTCTTTTGGCCTTATCCAGGGTCTACCTGTCATGCAACCCTGGGATCTGCGCTTACCCCTACATGCCCATGATGCAGTAGCCAGAATCGACATAAAGAATTTGCCCAGTCATGCCCGTCGATAGGTCGCTGCACAGAAATGCCGCTGTGTTACCTACTTCGGTCTGCGTCACGGTGCGGCGCAGGGGAGCAATTTCTTCGACGTGGTGAATCATATCGAGAATGCCGCCCACCGCTGACGACGCCAGGGTGCGAATGGGGCCAGCGGAAATGCCGTTGACGCGAATATTGTTGGGGCCAAGCTCAGAGGCTAAGTAGCGCACGTTCATTTCTAGCGCCGCTTTCGCAATACCCATCACGTTGTAGTTGGGCACCACCCGCGCGCCGCCCAGGTAGGTGAGGGTGACGATGCTGCCACCATCGGTCATGAGCGCTTTAGCCCCGCGCGCCAGGGTAATTAACGAGTAGGCGCTGACATCCAGCGCTAGCTGAAAGCCTGCTTTAGACGTGTTGCTGAAGTCACCCGTCAGGTCATCGCGGTTGGCGAAAGCTAGGCAGTGAATCAGAATATCGAGCTTGCCCCACTTTTCGCCAATGGTGCTGAAGACCTGCTCGACCTGGGCTTCATCCTGCACGTTGCAGGGCAAAAACAGACTGGGATTGAGGGGGTCAACCAGGTCTTTGACCTTACCTTCCATCCGGCCTCTTTCGTCGGGCAGGTAGGTGATGCCCAGGTTGGCCCCGGCTTTGTGCAGCTGTTGGGCAATGCCCCAGGCAATCGATTTATTGTTGGCAATGCCCGTTACCAGGGCGTTTTTACCAGTCAGGTCTAGCATGGTGTCGTTACGTTTGGGCGGTGGTGATTCGCATTTAGGAGTCTACGGGAATTTGGGGCCGGTGAATAGGGTATAGCCCGATAGAATGAATAGGCTATTCTGCTGAACGTTTACGTCTCCGCTACCCATGGAAGTTATTCCCGCTATTGATTTGATTGACGGTCGCTGTGTGCGGCTGTACCAGGGCGACTACGCCCAAACCGAGGTGTTTAACGACAACCCGGTGGAGGTAGCGCGGCAGTGGGTAGATCAAGGGGCCACGCGGCTACACTTGGTGGATCTCGATGGGGCTAAATCAGGTAAACCCGAGAACTGGCTGGCGATCGCGGCCATTGCCAAAGCGGTAGATATTCCCATCGAAGTGGGGGGCGGACTGCGCGATCGCGCCCGCGTCACCGATCTCTTCTCTCTGGGGGTGCGCTACGCCATTTTGGGGACGGCTGCGATCGAGAACCCTGAGCTGGTCAGCGATCTAGCCAGCGAATTCCCTGGCCAGATCATCGTTGGCATCGACGCCCGCGACGGCAAAGTGGCGACGCGCGGCTGGCTCGAAACGTCGGAGGTTGAGGCGATCGCCCTCGCCCAGCAAATGGAGCAGCGCGGCGCAGCGGCGGTGATCTATACCGATATCCAGCGCGACGGCACCCTGCAAGGGCCAAATATTGCCGCCATGCGGGCCATGGCCGAGGCCGTGTCCATGCCGGTGATCGCCTCTGGCGGCGTCGGTGCCCTGCGCGATCTGCTCAGTCTGCTGGCCCTAGAGAGTCAGGGAGTCACCGGCGTCATTGTGGGCCGCGCCCTCTACACAGGAGATGTCAGCCTCAAAGAAGCGGTGCGGGCGGTAGGCAACGGTCGGTGGCAGGATGTGCCCCCCTCCCTGGGCGATTCAGCCTTTGCTTAGCAATGAAGTGGTGAAGGATCGGCCTTGATTGGCGATCGCCATACCTAACACTCACTGTTTGGAAACCGAATTGGATATGGACTCTGTTGTATTAGATACCCCATTCGAGCCCGCTGCCCTAGCCAAAGCCAGCACCGCCACCCTAAAAACCAGCCTAATCAAACAGGTAGACGAGCGTGAGGCAGAGCCAATGGCTAAAAAAGTTCGGTTTGCCAACCAGACTCTCATGCCCCTCTTCAACGAGTTAGAAAAGCGAAATCCCACCCCTGATTTGCATCAACAAATTCCGCTGCTCAAAGGGGTTTGGCATTCAGTTTGGTCTACTAATCCCTTTCAAGATATTTTGCCAGGGCGCGTGCTCCATGAGTCTTACCAAATCTTTAGTGATCACGGCTTTTATGCCAACTTAGCCCGCTACAAACCAGGCCGCAAAGCCCCAATTTTGAGCTGGGTTTCGCGCTGGTTACTCAGCTACGATTTGATGATTATGCAGAGCTATGCTGTCCAATCTCAAACCCCAGCCAAACCCAATCAGCCGTTAATGCCAGGGCGATCGGGTGATCAATATTGGGAAATCCAGAATGTCTGCATTCAGCAGGTTTTGCGCATTGGCTCCCGTTCCTTCAGTGCTGAAACCGCTCAAAACTGGTTTGAGCAAGCGGTAGACAAATATCAAAAGCAGCCCGAATCTCAGCGACAAACTTCGATACCCAGCCGGAGCACTACCCGCGTTACCGCCAAGCAGTACCAACAGATTTCTAAGGCTCGACCTCAGCTAGACAATTTGTATATTGATCAAGATTTTCGCCTAGTCAAAACCCAGCGAGAAAAATCTCAGCGCCCGTCCTACACGGTAGCGCTGCGCCTACCGAGCTAACCCCTACCTTCGAAGCACAAGATTCGCTTTTGGCGGCCCCATCACTTTGCAAACTCTGCCAATAGCGCTGGAAACTGTTCTGGTGGCGGAAATTTGCTGAAGCTATAGGTGGCAGGTGTTGTCGCCCAGGGTAGTTTCTCGTCAGTATAGGTTTCAATGAACGGGCTGAACGATTGAGCATCTTCCATAAGGCTAGCGCGGATATTAACGAAGTCATCTAGACCTTCGGGCCGGGTAAACAGCCAGCTCATGCAGTGGCCACAGAAATAATGGCGGGTAGCCCCGTGCAGACCGCCAATCACCGGGCTACCCGATGTAATGTTGAAGCTTTCGCTGGGGTAAAGAGCGCTCAGCGAAAAGGCGCTAGATGTCATTTGCTGACAGCCAGTGCAGTGGCAGGCCATCGTGATCAGCGGCTCTGAATCTACTTCAAATTGAACCTGCCCACATCTACAACGCCCTCGATTGGGAGAAGTCTTGTCTGTCATTGCTTACTCCTGGGTTGTTCACAACCTAGCGCAATCTCGCATAACCCATCCAAAGCTTTTGTAAGGCTGAATCAGCGGGATATTTGTGGCCTGTAGAGCGCCAACTAGCCAATTAAACATTCCAGCCCTACTCAGGGTGAAATATAGAAAAGTGGAGATCCCCAACAAAGGATAATGGGTCTATTGGTTAGCCAAGATCGAGATCTATTTTTGAAGGAGGTTTAAGTTGCCTCACCTGTTCTGGCTAGACCTTGGTCAGTAGCTCTGCGCCCTTGGGGTCGATCGCAGCGGGTGCCCGGTTAATTCCCGGCAGCAGATGTTCTACTAGGGTGTGGCTTTCTTCTAGCAGATAGTTTAGAAACGCCTGGGAGACTACCGAGAGCTGCTTACCCGCCAGGTGAGCCACATACCAGTGGCGATCGATGGGGAAGTGGTCAACGTCGAGGATGGCAAACTCGCCCCGGGTGCCCTCAGAAATAATGGTGTGCAGCGACAGCACCGAGATGCCCAAGCCCCCTGCGATCGCCTGCTTGATCGCCTCATTGCTGCCCAGCTCCAGGCGCACCTTCACATTCACGTCGTGCTCGGCAAACAGCTTTTGCACCGCGTGGCGGGTACCCGACCCCGGCTCGCGCATGATGAACTGCTCGCCATCGAGGACGCTGATGGGCGATCGCGCCTTGCCCACCAGCGGATGATCCTGTGGCCCCAGCACCACCAAGGGGTTTTCGAGAAAGGGGTAGATCTTGAGGTCAGGCTGCTCGGGCGGCGTGCTGATGATGTAGAGATCGTCGTCGTTAGTGGCCATGCGCTCTTGAAGCTGCTGGTGGTTCGTCACCTTTAGCGAGATATCAATGCCGGGGAACCGCTGGCAAAACGGCCCCAGCAGCCGAGGCACAAAATATTTGGCCGTGGTGATCACCGCCAGGCGCAGCTGACCCTGCTTAAGCCCCTTTAGATCAGACACCGCCATCTCAAACTGGTCGAGGCCGTCAAAAATTTCCTGGCAGGTGTCTAGCAGCTTTTGCCCTGCCTGGGTGAGGTAGAGGCGCTTGCCGATCTGCTCAAACAGCGGTAGCCCCACCGCCTTGGTTAGCTGCTTCACCTGAATCGACACCGTGGGTTGGGTCAGGTAGAGCTCTTCAGCGGCCCGGGTAAAGCTGCCGTGGCGGGCAGTTGCTTCAAAAACCTTAAGCTGGTGCAGCGTGGCATGAATCAACGAACAACCTCCCCAATCAAGCAACGGCACTTTTTACATAGACGCTATTCTATCAAATCGGGATGACTTAGTCTGCTTTTTCTATGAATGCATCAGTCGAGGGGAGAATTGACCGTTGGAAGCTAGGCTGAACGGAGGATTCAAAGTGCAGAAGCAGGGGGGCAGCACACCCCCCACACCTCACACCGCAGTTTTCAAAGCTGTGAGCCTGTCTTGGCTGCTAGCCGCCCGTCTTCATCGTGTCGATTTTGCGCACAAACAGGTCAGAGAAGATGGTGATCACCCGCCGGGGCCGGGTCTTAATGTTGGCGCTCAGCGACATGCCCGATTGCAGCTTCACGGGTTGCCCGTCGATCGCAATCACCTGATCGCCCAGGGTAATTTCTGCCGGAAAGCGAAAGTTGGGGTTGATCTGGTCGGGGGGCAGCGCGTCAGAGCCAATTTGGGTCAGAGTGCCCTTCACATCGCCAAACTCGCTGTAGGGGAACGAGTCAATGCGCACATCGACCTCCATGCCCTCGCGCACAAAGCCAATGTCGCGGTTGGTGATAAACACCCGCGCCACCAGGGCATCGCTGGGCACAATTTCGAGAATCGGCTCGGTGGAGTTGGCCACGTAGCCCGCCTGGTTGGCCTTGAGGTTAAACACGGTGCCGCTCACCGGGGCGCGCAGCTCTTGGTAGGTGAGGGTTTGCTGGAGCTGGGCAATCTGGCTGTCAAGCTCTTGCAGGCGATTGTCGTTTTCGAGAATGGTTTTGGTTAGCTGGCTGTCGATGGTGGCAATCTGGTTGTCGTTGGCGGCGATGCGCTGCTGCAACTCATCCTGGGAGGCGATGGTGGTGTTGCGAAACTGCTCCTGGGCCTGGGCGATCGCCAGCTCTAGCCGCTGGGCCTCTTCTACCAGGCGGTTGACCTCGGTCTGGCGGTTGTTCACCTCCTGTTCCTGCTGAAGGTATTGAATTTCGCCCAAGCCCCCCGCCTCATACAGCGGTCGAATGCGATCGAGAATATTTTGGTTGACCCGCAGGGCATCGCGGGCATTAGTCAGCTGGGCCTCGGTCTGGGTGAGCTGGCGACGCAGCTGATCCACCTCCAGGTTGGCAATGCTAAGGCGCGAGTTGAGTTCGGCGGTGGCGGCCCGCAGGCGATCGCGCTGGGCGATAGGCAAGCTTTCCCCGGTCACGTCCCCCGCTAGCTGGGCGCGGTAGAGGGCGTTTTCGGCCACCAGGGCGGCGCGGTTACTGGTCAGCTGCACCAGGCCAGGGGCAATATCCACCGGAGCGCTGGCATCGAGATCATCGGCTAGCTGCGATTTGTAGTAGGCGTTCTCTTCTCGCAGTTTGGTGCGAATGGTTTCCAACGAGGTGAGCTGGGCCTGGGTGGTTTCAGGGTCAAACCGCAGCAGGGGGTCACCGGCCTCCACGGCTTGCCCCTCGCTGACCAGCACCTCCTGCACCACACCGCCCACCGGAGCCTGCACCGGCTGCACCATGCCCTTGGGCTCCAGCTTGCCCTGAGCCGGTATGGCCTCCTCAAACTTGGCCAAACAGGCCCAGGCCAGAGTAAAGGTCGTCACCCCCACCAGGCTCCACACCACCGCTCGCGACCAGCGAGGCGACTGCCGCAAAATCACCGGCTTGTCGAACTGTACCTTTTGCCGCGAGGGCTGGTTGGCCAGCACGGCATCGCCGTTGGGGTCGGGGCCGGGGGTGGGGGGGATGCTGTTGATGCGAACCATGGGAGTGGGGGAGTAGGGGGTGAGGGGAGATGGAGAGTTTTGAATTTTGAGGTTTGAATTTTGAATTTTGAATTGAGAGAACGGAGATTAACTCAAAACTAAAAACTAAACATTCAAAATTTATGGCTTAAACGCCGCTGAGCTGCTGCTGGTAGAGGGTGAAATAGCGGCCCTGGAGTTCCATCAGTTCGGCGTGGGTACCTAACTCGACCGCTGAGCCCTGCTCCATTACCAAGATCTGATCGGCCTGCTGAATGGTGTTGAGCCGGTGGGTGATGAAGAACACCGTGCGGCCTTCGGCCCAGCCTTTGAGGTTCATTGAGACTTGGTGCTCGGTGTCGTAGTCGAGGGCGCTGGTGGCTTCGTCGAGAATCAGCAGGCGGGGGTTTTGGAGGATGGTGCGGGCGATCGCAATTCTTTGCCGCTGCCCTCCCGAGAGGGTCGAGCCCCGCTCGCCGACGCGGGTGTTGTAGCCCAGGGGCAAATCCATAATGAAGTCGTGGCAGCAGGCAATTTTTGCCGCTTCAATAATCACGCTGGGCTCGGCGTCGGGGTTGGTGAGTGAGATGTTCTCTTGAATGGTGCCCTCAAACAGCAGACTGTCTTGCGGCACAATGCCGATCTGCCGCCGTAGGGAGTGCAGCTCGACTTTGCTGATGTCGTAGTGGTCGATCAGAATGCGGCCCGACTCTAGCTCGTAGAGGCGCGGCAGCAGCTTCATCAGGGTGCTCTTACCCGAGCCACTCTGGCCCACCACACCGATGAAAATTCCTGCTGGAAACTCCAGGCTGACACTGGCCAATTGCAGCGGCCCCGAGGGCGCAAAGCGAAAGGCCACATTCTCGAAGGTGACCTGCCCGGCAATCTCAGGCATCGGGATCTGGTTGGCCTCGTCGGCCTCGGTCTCCTGGGGATGGTCGATGATGTCAGACAGTCGCTCCAGGGACAGGGCTGTTTCCTGAAAGTTTTGCCACAGCTGGGCCAAGCGCAAAATCGGCGCAGTCACGTAGCCCGAGATGATGCGAAAGGCGATCAGCTGACCTAAGGTGAGCTGCCCCTCCAGCACTAGGTAGGCCCCCACCCACAGCACCAGCAGGGCCGAGAGCTTGTTGAGAAAGTTACTGGCCGAGTTGGCAGTGGTGGAGGTGAGCACTGTGTTAAACCCAGCGCTAACGTACTCGGCGTAGCGCTCCTGCCATTTCCAGCGGGTGCGCAGCTCAATATTCTGCGCTTTGACGGTCTGAATACCTGACAGCGACTCGACAAGCAGTGACTGGGTAGAGGCGTTACGCTCGGCCTTGATGCGCAGCTGCCTGCGCACAATGGGTGCAGACAGCGCCGTCACCAGCACAAACAGCGGAATCGTTGCCAGGGCGACCAGGGTCAGCACCCAACTGTAGATGAACATCACCACGATGTACAACACCGAGAACACCGCGTCGAGCACCACCGTCAGCGCCGTGCCGGTGAGAAACTGGCGAATGTTTTCAAGCTCGTTAATGCGGCTGGAGAGTTCGCCTACAGGGCGTTTGTCAAAGTAGCGCAGGGGCAGGCGAAACAGGTGGTCGATAATCTCCGACCCCAGGGCCATGTCGATGCGGTTGGTAGTATCGACGAACAGATAGGTGCGCAAACTGGTGAGCAGGGCCTCAAAAATGGCCACCACCACCAGGAAAACGCCCAGCACTTGCAGGGTATCGACGCTGTTTTGCACAATCACCCGGTCAATGATGATCTGCACCATCAGCGGGTTGGCCAGGCCAAACAGCTGCACAAAGAACGAGGCCACAAACACCTCAATCAGCACCCAGCGGTACTTTTGAATTGAGGGCCAAAACCACTGAAGGCCAAACTTTTGCTGGGGAGTTTCGCGGGTGGGTTCTAACAACAGCACTTCGCCGCCCTCGCCCCAAGCCTCGGCAAAGCTCTCGGGGGTGCGGCGAATCACGCCCACCTCAGGGTCGCCCAAAATGTAGGCTTTTTCGCTGGTTTCGTAGAGCACCGCAAAGCTCTCCTGCCAGCGGATCAGGCAGGGGGTGTTGAGCCGACCAAAGGCCCCGACGGGCACCCGCACCAGCTGGGTTTTAAGGCCCATCATCTCGCTCACCGAGCCGCAGATCGGCAGCGACAGCTGGCCCATACGCTCGTGCTGGTTGGCCAAAATGCGGCGAATCACGTCCTTGCGAAAGGGCATAGAGAACTGCTGGCTGAGCATGTCGAAGCAGGCCAGCGCCCCGTCGACCTCGCCCCGACCCCGCGCGAAGGGGTAGCTGCGACTGGGCGATTTTTCTAGAGTCGATGACGGCTGGGCGCGGGGCACTAGATCAGCCTCGGTGGCGTAGGGAATGTTGTTGACATCCAGCACCTCTACCGATCGAGCAACGGCCTCTGGCTCCAGCGCAGAAGGTTCAGGCAGGGTTTCGGCCAGCACCGCCGGGGTCATACCCAGCACCCGCGCCCCTTGGGGGCTGAGGATCTCCACGGGGCGATCGAGCGCCAGGGTTGAGCCCACGGGCAGGTTGAGCACCGTGCCACCGCTGAGCACCCAGATCAGGGCGCGATCGAGCTGGGCCAGGTTGTTGGTACCGGTGGGCAGGGTGACGATCGCCGATTCGTCACAGACGGTCTGGGCCTTGGCCCTGAGATCGCCCACATCGAGGGCATGGGTTTTGGCATGCTCGGCCACTAGGTCAAAGGCCTCGATCGCATAGACGCGATCGCGCACCTCCCCACCAAACTCTGGATACTCGTTGAGCAAACTCAAAAATGTGTACGACGGCAGGGTGAGGGCCAGCACCTCGCTGGAGGCGATTACCGTTTCGCAGGGCACCCCGCGAATTAAGCTGATCACCCCCAGCATTTCGCCCCGGCTAAAGCGCCCTAGGGTCACCGGCTGCTGGCTGCGCGGGTCGTAACCCAGCAGCCGGGCCTGCCCCTCTAGCAGCACAATCACCTGCTGGGTCAATACCTCCCGCCGCAGCAACGGCTGACCAACGCGGTACCTGAGGGGCTGGGCGGTTTGCAAGAGCTGCTGTAACGCCTCGGCAGGCAGCCGATCAAACGGTTCCAGAGAGTGGAAGGTTTGCTGAATCGAGAGCGACGTTTGGGTCATAGCCAGGGGTTATGAACAGGCGGTGGGGCAGCCGGGAAGGTCTAGCAAATCTAATGTGCTAAAGCAAGAGCGTAGTATTCACCAGGGTTAATCAACACACCCCGTGAGCGATCGGCAGATACACTAAATCGATACACAACGTAATTTAAGTTCTGTCTCTCAGTTCAGCGGTGGTTTGCCACATGCTATGCCGTGAGGGGTTCTCAAAAAAGTAACTTCAGGTTAACTTAACCAAGTTTTATCACTAGCCTCCGATCGCACAGCCGTCAGGAACAGCTCCCCCGGTTGCCCCTGCTCCTGTGCCACTTTCATCCCCTGCTGCCTGGCAGACCCGTTCTCTATGAAGCGCTGGTAGCCTCTATAAACAGACCACCGATTGGATGAGTTCAACAGTTGCTATGCCTACGTTGATGTCTCAGCTCTCCGTATCCCGCTGGCTCCAGGCTGGTACCCTAGCCCTCAGTCTCGGTTTTATAGCTGGGTGCGAAAATTATCCCGCCACGGGCGACACCGTCACCACTGGCACCTACGAAGCCACAGCCACCGTTACCCAAACCTGGCAAGTTGACTACGCCCGCAGCTTCGATCGCCGCCAGACCATCCACCAAGAAACCTTCGAGTCAAACTCCCTCGTTAACCGCAATGGCGTGCGCCCCGAGGGCGCTGCCACCGGCCCCGACGACAACGGGCTCTACTGGCCCTCCCTGCCCCCTCGCCCCACCGCCGATGAGCTTGAGGCCCGCAAACGCGAACCCATCGAGCAGCGCACCGACCCAATGCTGCTCAAGGATGTCGAGTACGCCATCACCTTTGACTACAACGGCCAGCGGCGCACCCTGCCCACCACTCGCACTGTCTACCGCGAAGCCTCTAGCGCCTTTGCCGACCAGCAAGCTTTAGAAGTTACCTTTGGCCCTGGCGAGCAGAGCATTGGCGCGGCCCGGCGAATTGCGAGTTTTGATCGATAGATCTACACCCCAGCGCCCCGGTAAATGCGGGCGGCCTGATCGGGGCTGAGGCGGTTGGCCCCCGGCCAGTAGGGCTGCACCGGTTCCGAAAAATCTGGCCGGGCCACCGATGGGGCACCGGCACCGGGCCGCACTGCGTCGTTAAACTCTAGAGACAGCCCGCCGGGCTTAAGCGCCTTCGCTCCTTGCCCGTCGGTAACGATTTTGCTGTGGGGAGGCAAAAAAGCTTTGCTGTCCTCGTCGTAGGCAAGAATTTGGGCGGTTTCGAGTTCGTAGATCCAGCCGTGGATGGATAGGTTGCCCATGTGAAGCCGCGATCGCACCGAGGGGTAGGTCTGTAGGTTATCGATTTGGGTCAACACGTTCTGGGCCACCATGAGGTTGAGCTTTTCTTTTTTCTCTAGGTGGCCGTAGTTGTCTTCCACCAGCTTGCGGGTGGCCTCGGTGTGGTGCAGCCAGTGATAGACCAGGGGCATTTTTTCTTCTAAATCGCCAATCTGCAAAAGCCCCTTCATGGCTCCGCACTGGCTGTGGCCGCAGACAATCACCTGCTCAATATCCAGGGCTTCTAGGGCGTACTCAATGGTGGCCCCTTCACCACCGTTGGTGGCCTCATAGGGGGGGATAATATTGCCCGCGTTGCGAATGACAAACAGGTCGCCAATCTCCGATTGGGTAATGATCGTAGGGTCTACCCGCGAGTCAGAGCAGCCGATGAACAACACCCTGGGGCTCTGCCCCTTGGCCAACTTCTGGATCAGCTCTTGGCGGTCGGGAATATAGTTTTCCTGAAAGTCTTGCAGACCACGCAGCAGCTTTTCCATAGATCACAGAGAATTTAGGGCTGACCAAGCCCAGGCGATCGCCCGAACCCGCATCTATTGTTATCCCATATCTAAGGCATCAGCACCGCAAAGATTTACTTATCACAGCAATCATCCCTGCTTTTGAGGGGGAGTAGGACACCCGCCCAGCCTCACAATAGACACCCTTCTCACAGCCAGATTGAGAATTCAGCGCAATAATGGGCTTGACTTCCTATTGCTGCGGCTATGCGTAATCCCTTTTGGCGGCTCAAGTCTTTGCCCTGGGCAATTTTGTTTCAGGTGGCTTTGGTGGCGGTGGCGATCGCTACCGCCGCCGACCTACTGCTAGCCCAGGGGTTAGCCTTACTGCTAGCTAACGCTGAGAGCGGTCTGTTACCGCTTCTACAGCTGATATTCATGGCCCTACCCATTGCCGCCGGGTTTGGCATTGGTGCCCTGGGCCTCACCATTTTGGAACGGTTATTTAGCCAGGTGTATATCGATACCGGCGTGCTGTGGGCGCTGGTGCCCTGCATTGCTCTGGTGCTGTTTGTCAAAGGGTTTTTGCCCATTCCTACCGCGCTGGTGGCCATGTCTTACCCGCTGCTGGTCGGGGTGCTGTTGGGCATCTTTGTGGTGGGCAAACGCCACTGGCGACGCTGGTAGCCGCAGAATCAACCGGGGCAAGCTGAGCCCACTGTGTAAACAATGTCATTGAGCCAGAGAACCGTTGATGAAAGCCATCCTCACAAGCCTGCTCGTCGGTAGCCTGCTGACCCTCGGACTGCCCGCCCTAGCCGAGAACCCTCGCATCGAAATTGATTACGATACCGAAGCGCTTACCGATCGCGCGATTGCTCAAGGCCCTATTCGCGTCGTTGCCAGCTACACTCCACTCGATTACGACGCCGACGAAATCGGCAATAACCTAACCATTCAGCTGTTTTATAACGACGAACTGAAACTCTCTACCACCGACACCGCCGCTATGTTTGCGGGCATTGAGCTGATCGATCTCGACAGCGACGGCACCTCAGAGGTGGTAGTGCAAACCTTTACCGGCGGAGCCCACTGCTGCCTGGCCACGACCACCTACACCTGGCAAGACGAGCAATTTAACCCCGTCTACTTTGGCTACCTCGACGGCGGCGGTGGCGAATTCAAAGACCTCAACGGCGATGGGCTGATGGAATTTGTCACCTTCGACAATGCCTTTCTCTACAGCTTTAGCTCCTACGCCGGGTCATACCCGCCCAGCGTCATTCTCACTTACGAGAATGGCCTGTATCGCGATACTACCACCCAGTTCACCAACTACCTCGATGACACGGCAGCCGGGATGCGCTTCACCGTAGAAGACCCTGAATTTGCCGATCGCAGCGACAAAAACGGCGTGCTAGCCGGTTACGTAGCCCAAAATATTCGCCTGGGACGCTACCGAGAAGCCTGGCTATTCATGCTGGCCCACTACGATCGCACCGCTGACTGGGGCCTCAATACCTACGGCGACGACGGCGAAGCCACCCAGGCCTACGCCGACTTTCCCACCGCCCTCTACGCCTTTTTGCAGGATCTGGGCTATCTCGATGCCAGCGGCAGACCCCAACCCACCGTCGATCGCTCTCCGGTCGTAGCCGAGCGCGAGCAGTTTTAGGGGTAGATTGCCCGCAAAAAAGGGTAGGCCACTGTGACCTACCCTACTGAATATTTGGCTCGGTTTAGCTCGTTAAGGGAGCCTAGAAGCCGGTGCGGCGGTAGTTGCCACCATTGCTGCTACCTGCGTTAGCACCACTGCGGGCATCGTCGCGGGGGCGAGCCTTGTTGACCCGCATTTCGCGACCCATCCACTCAGCCCCATCGAGGGATTCGATGATGGCGTCTTCTTGAGCTTCAGCAGCCATATCGACAAAGGCAAAGCCCCGAGGCTTACCCGTTTCGCGATCGGTGGGCAGGCTAACCCGCTTCACATCGCCGTATTCTGCAAACACTCGCTCTAGATCTTCGCGAGTGACATCGTAGGACAAGTTACCAACGTAGAGTGACATAGGATTGTCTCCGTACTGTACAACGTGCAGTGAGTAAACGGAGACAAAGCTGTATCGGAAATCAAAATGAAATGAAACAAGCGAAATCTACCGAAAACTAACTAAGGCAATTTTAGCACTCCAAATCTGCCCCTGGGAGGGGTCAAATCACCGCTCAGGAGTTGCCTTTAAGTGTCGTACATTAATCCTTCAGGCGCTTCGGGATTGTCTTCTAGATACTGGTCAAAACCAGTTTTCTTAGGGATCTGGTGCTGGTGCGACACCTCGGCGCGCATCTCTTCCACGACATCCCAGGCGGCAGCAGCTTCAGTAGAGGTTTCACCCTTTTCGGCAGTGATTTGGTGGGCGTAGTCGATCGCCTTTTGCAGTTCGTCTTGAAAATCCTTGCTGTCAACGCTCATGGTTGTTCTCCTCGTAGATCATCTTCAAGGTGGATAGGCCTATCTTACCTGTCTTGCGATCGCAGCAGTCGTTCCCTAAACAGAGCCATTGACACACTTTCCCAGGGGTGAAAAGGAATGATGGCTCAGTGCTCGAACACCCCTACGTACTGAAGCAAGTCTAGGGCGACGAAGGTGGGCAAACAGTCAAAACAATCCTGCGCTAGCTCCCATCGGCCCTCGCGCTTGAGCATAGCGGTCAGGGTTTGGTGAATGCTGTGCAGGTAGCGCACGTCGTTGGCCGCGTAGCGAAGCTGCTCCTCAGACAGGTGCATGGCGTTGCCCCAGTCTGAGCTTTGGGCGGTTTTGTCGAGTTCAATGCCCTCTAGCTCTCGAACCAACTCTTTAAGGCCGTGGCGAGGACTGTAGGTGCGGCTGAGCTTGCTGGCAATTTTGCTGCAAAACACGGGAGCTACGGTAATGCCCAAGTTGTGCTTGAGCGTGGCCAAATCGAACCGAGCAAAATGAAACAGCTTGAGAATGTTTGAGTCTTCGAATAGTTCTTTGAGCAGAGGCGCTTCGGTTTGGCCTAGCTCGATGCGCACGACCGACACATAGCCGTCGGCGTCGGAGAGCTGTACCAGGCAGAGGCGATCGCGCAGCGGCAGCAGCCCCATGGTTTCGGTGTCGATGGCCATGACGCTGGCCTGCCGGTAGCGGGCGAGTAGCTCCGGGGTGAGATCGCGATCGCAGATTTCAAAACCGTCGGCCATGGTGCTCCTAATTGTTGTCAGATGGGTCGGGCTGCCACGGCAACCAATCTTCGTCCAGCACCTGCTCAAGGGTGAAATCTGGTTCTTCAGGAATAAGGTCAGGCTTTAAGCTACTGGCCTTCAAAAACGTTTTTCTGGCTTTACCATGCTCCAAGCCAAACCGCTCTTTGAGGACATTTCTTAGGCTAGGGCTGTCTTCTAAAATGGATTGAATCTCTAAGCGCAAGTTGGCAATTTCTAAATTCCAACCTCGAAAGCACCTTTCCCGATCCGCCTCCCAGTATCGCAGCTTGAGGAAATGCTCACACAATTGTCGCAAATAGCTTTTCAGCGATCGCTGATCACTTCTGCCCAAGCTCTCAATTTCCTCAATCAAGTTTTCCAAATCAAGGGCGCTAAAGTTTTGGGATTGCAGTTGAGCAACTGTCTCGTCCAACCAGAGTTGGTAATCGATGTCGTACAACGATTTTGGCTTGACGTCGATTTCTGTACTCATCTGCAACCCTTCGCTGATCAAATCCGTTGCTGGGACAATCCAATCGATTTGGTAACTTACTCTAGCCCACCCAGGGCCTTGGCTACGGTGTTCACATCCTTGTCGCCTCGGCCTGAGGAATTGATCACAATCCGGGGGTTGCCGGTCAGTTGAGGGCACAGCGTTTCGAGGTAGGCAAAGGCATGGGCCGTCTCCAACGCAGGAATAATTCCCTCCAGGCGCGACACCCGCTGAAAGGCGTCTAGCGCCTCCTGGTCGGTGACGCTGTAGTATTCGGCCCGGCCCGCATCCTTTAAGAAGCTGTGCTCAGGGCCAACGCCAGGATAATCCAGACCGGCACTGATGGAGTGAGCTTCGATCACCTGGCCTTCACTGTCTTGCAGCAGGTAGCTCATCGCTCCGTGGAGCACGCCTACTCTGCCCTCCGTCAGGGTAGCCGCATGCTTACCGCTAGCCACACCGCTGCCCGCTGCCTCAATGCCGATCATCCGCACCGTGGGCTCATTGACAAACTCGTGGAACAGACCCATAGCGTTAGAGCCGCCACCGACACAGGCCATCAGAATATCGGGCAAACCGCCAAACTTTTCTAGGGACTGGGCGCGAGTCTCTTCGCCAATGATGGCGTGGAAATCGCGCACCATCATCGGGTAGGGGTGTGGCCCCGCCACAGAACCCAGGATGTAGTGGGTATTTTCAACGTTCGTCACCCAATCGCGAATCGCCTCAGAAGTAGCGTCTTTGAGGGTACCCGTGCCCGCCGTCACACCGCGCACCTCGGCCCCCATCAGCCGCATGCGAAACACGTTTAGCGACTGGCGCTCCATATCCTGCACGCCCATATAAATGACGCACTGGAGGCCAAAGCGGGCGCACACTGTGGCAGTAGCGACCCCGTGCTGACCGGCTCCGGTTTCGGCAATGATGCGCTGCTTGCCCATGCGCTTGGCCAAAAGCACCTGGCCCAGGGCGTTGTTGATCTTGTGCGCCCCGGTGTGGTTGAGGTCTTCGCGCTTGAGGTAGATATCGGGGCCGCTGCCGTCGGGGTGGCGGTAGTGGGCGGTAAGCCGCTCAGCAAAGTAGAGGGGGGTAGCCCGACCGACGTAATCTTTGAGCAGGCCATCTAGCTCGGCCTTAAAGTCGGCCTCGTCGCGGTATTGATAAAACGCCTGCTCTAGCTCAAAGAGGGCGGGCATGAGGGTTTCGGGCACGTACTTGCCGCCAAACTGACCAAAGCGGCCCAGGGCATCGGGGCGAGCATCGGTGACGGCGGGGCGAGGCGAGAGCGGCGTTTGGGTCACGGTGGCGGCGGGGTGAAGGGTTATAGGTAGCCCTTATTATAAGGAATGCCCTGACCCGTTGCTAGACAGTGCGGCAGCTAAGCAGTCCGGCGCAGGGGCTCTGGAGCCTGCCGCCGCTGGAGAGAATGAATGTGGTGGAACAGTTCCCAGCAGTATTGCTCTGGTAGTCCGCAGGTGGCGGCACCGCGCATGACCACGCTGGAATACCACTCATTGGGGGCAATTTCTTCGTGGGTTTTGCTGATCACCGAGTAGGTGCGGGTTTCGGCGTAGGCTCGTCCGTTGCAGTTTACCGTCACTGTTTCATGGCAGTAGCCTTCTTCGCGCAAGTCGAGGGCTGGGCTGAGCCGCCAGGGCAGGTGATAGAGCACACCCTGCACGGTGTAATTTTGGTCAGGGACAACATCGAGAACACCACAGTTGCGCAGGCGCGATCGCCGAAAAAACCCCAGCCGATACCCAGCGAGCGTCGCTGGCCCCACCACGTAGGCGTGGGTGCTTTCGCCCAAGGAGCGTTTCAAATCGACTGGGCACATGCAGGAGCCGTAGGCAAAGTAGTAGAAGCGATCGTCTGGGTTGTAGAGGGGGATGACACTCGTCATGGGCGGTCGTTGAGAGCGGAGGGTTGAGAGTAACGGTATTGCTCCTAGCCCCTCCCAAGAGGGGATGGAGGCAAGGCTATGCCAAAAGCAGAACCCTGCAATAGACAAGGACTACGAACTCAATCTACGGTTTTCCGGTCGGAATATCGATGATTGGGTCTATTACTTTTGTTTATATCACTCTATTTCTGAAGGGAAAAGGTTTCTGGATGAAGCCTTGATAAGTCTTTAGAGTGCCCAAAGTGAAGAAGCTAGAAACCAGGTTCCTCAGCCAACAACGTTGGCCTTTAACAGCGTAGAGAAGAAATTCGGGCGTTGCTGATCAGTAGTATGATTTGCCCCCCTAACCCCCCAATTCTGGGGGGAACCGGACGACTTCAAAGTCCCCCAAAATTGGGGGGTTGGGGGGCCGATGCAGTAACCGTTGCTTTTGCAGATTCATTCCTCAATTCAGCAACGCCGAAATTCGCTTTGCGGCAAAGGAAGGCTCGATCGCAGGGTTTTGGCGCTAGGCAGCGCGGTGGATTATGGTTGGCTAGGGTAGTTTGTGGCGGCGATCGCACCCTCCCCCACGGCCAGTCGCCATGCACCCGATGGATAACTTAAAACCACCGCTGGTGATGCCAATGCGAGGGCATGACTTGTCAATGCAGAGGGTGGTAAAGCAATGCGAGCAGACAATGCCATTGCAGCGGCTCAATCTGCGATCGCATCAATTAGGTCATGCCATTGCCCTAGGGCGCTTTGGCTAGCGCCATGCCCTACAGATATCCCGCTGCCTGCATCGTAAACAGACGAGCGTAGCGGCCATCCTGGCGCAACAGCTCTTCGTGGCTACCCTGCTCGATCAGCTTGCCCTGGGCCAGCACAATGATGTTGTCGGCCCGCCGCACCGTCGAAAAGCGGTGGGAAATCAAAATCGCCATCTGGTTTTGGGTAGCTTCGCGAAACTGCTCAAACAAAAGGGTTTCGGCCTCGGCATCCATAGCTGACGTCGGCTCATCCAGCACCAGAATATCGGCGTCGGTGCGCATAAAAGCGCGGGAGAGGGCGATTTTTTGCCACTGCCCGCCCGACAACTCTTGCCCGCCAAAGAACCATTTGCCAAGCTGGGTGTTGAATCCCTCAGGCAAATCCTCAATAAATTCTGTAGCGGTGCCCTTGGCGGCAGCAACCTGCCAGCGCTGGGCATCTTCGAAGTCGGTGACATCGCCGACGCCAATGTTTTCGCCCACCTTGAACTGGTAGCGCACAAAGTCTTGAAAAATTACGCCGATGCGCTGCTGCACCACGTCAGCGTCCCACTCTTGCAGGTCGCGGCCATCGAGCAGAATGCGGCCTTGAGAAGGCGTGTAAAGCCGGGTCAACAGCTTGATCAGGGTGGTTTTGCCCGAGCCGTTTTCGCCCACGATCGCCATCTTTTCCCCCGGCTTCAGGTGAAAGGAGACGTTCTCTAAGGCCAGCCGATCGCTGCCCGGATAGGTAAACGACACGTTCTCAAACCGCAGCCCGTCGATCGGATCGATACCGCGATCGGCAGTGCCCATATCCTCCGGCACAGGCTGTTCGAGAAATTCGTAGAGGTTAGCCAGGTAGAGCCCGTCCTCATACATGCCGCCGATTGCTGTCAGGGTGCTGGCAAAGGTAGTCTGCCCCTGGCGAAACACCGTCAGATACATAGTCAACTCACCCAGGGAAATGCGGCCTGCGATCGCCTCCAGCACAATCCAGCAGTAGGCCAGGTAAAACGACACGGTGCTCAGCAGCCCCAGCCCGTAGCTCCAGCCGCTGCGGCGCACCGTCAGGCTGCGGTCTTCTTTATAGAGGCGCTGAAAAATATCCTGGTAGCGCTCGAGCAGCAGCGGCCCAAGGCCAAACAGCTTGACCTCCTTGGCAAAGTCCTCCCGCGCCAGCAGTGCCTCCAGGTAAATTTGCTGGCGGGTTTCGGGCGATCGCCACTTAAACAGGCGAAAGGCCTCCCCCGCGAACTGGGTTTCAGCGATGAAGGCAGGTAGGGTGGCCACGGCCAGCAGTGCCACCGCCCAGCCCGAAAATTGCAGCAGCAGCCCCCCAAAGGTGAGCAGCGACAGCACATCCTGCACCACGCCAAAGGTGCGGTTCACCATGCTCAGGGGCCGCGCTGACGCCTCCCGCCGGGCCTGGGTCATTTTGTCGTAAAACTCAGAATCTTCGAAGTAGGTCAGCGGCAGGGTCTGGGCTTTTTCGAGAATCATCACGTTGACCCGCTGCCCCAGCAGCACCCGCAGCAGCGACTGGCACAGGGTTAACCCCTGCCGCGCTCCGGCTAACCCTGCTACCAGCAAGGCTTCCAGCGCCAGGTACATTAATGCCGCCTGGCGATCGATCGCTAATCCTGACTGGGCAGCCTTGACTACGCCATCGACAATTAATTTGCCGACGTAAGCGATCGCCGCCGGTAGCAAGCCCGCCACCAATGTCAGCAACCCCAACACCACCGTCAGCCGCCAGTCGGTCTGCCACACTAGCTGAATCGCCCGCTGCCCGTAGCGATACATGGCCAGCGACTGCCCTAGATTACGCCACGAAGCTTTTTTGGGGGGAGCCGCAACCCGTTTTACCCTGTATTCACTCATTTTTCTACGATAGCGTTTGGTGAGTGAGGGATGGGTAGGCAAGTAAACCCTGTGCTGCAACACATATCTAGCGGGTTATCCTAAGCCAGCAGGAGGCCGCCTTGATAGAAAAGTTGAAAATTTGAGTTTGAAAACAACACCCTATTTTGAGCAAAAGCTGCTGGAAAGACCTGAAATTCGGCGCGAATGGTGCGAGCTAGTTCTGAGGAACCCAATCAAAACAACAGTTCAGCCCAATGGACGATTGAGTGCCTGGGCTATCATTCCAGAATATGGCGATCGCGTTCTCAGAGTTATCGTCCTAGAAGACGGTGAAACTTTGCACAACGTTTACTTTGACCGCAACTTTCGCTCTCGCTTACAAAGGGGCTTAGAACCTTGAGAATCCAATATTTCCCAGACACCGACACCCTCTCGATTCGTCTCAATGATTCTCCTAGCGTAGAATCTGAAGAAATTGCCCCTGATGTGGTGGTTGATTTTGATGAGGCTGGCAGCGTTGTAGGCCTTGAAATTGACCTAGCTTCTGCCAAGGTGGACTTGAAGAATTTAGACCTCAAGGGGCTTTTGATACCAGAACTGGCTTCAACGTAAGTAGCACCATACCAAAGCCTTGGTTTGGTAAACTCACTTTGATCCAAACTCCAAGTCCCTTACTGCATTGGTGGCATCACAACGCCTGACGATGCTGAAATTTCCTTGGAGATGGGGAGAGCACCAGCTTTTTCGACGCTTGGCTGTACTCCCGTCAGATATTCGGGATGCATCAATTCCCGCGCCTTGAGCACAATTAAATATTCATAAAACGCTTGGAGAGTGCACCAGGCTAGCCCGGCCCGGCCATCGCGCCAGCCGCCGAGGATGAACATCATGTAGAGCCACCGGGTCAGGGGGCGCAGGGGCAGTCGCAGCGAGAGATCTTTCAATGCTCGCCGTCGCTCCACTTCAGATTTGCCCCAAAGGAGCGCTTGCCAGTCCACGGTTCCGCTTTGCAACTGCCGCAGGGTTTCGGCGGCCTCATCGGTGGAGTAGCGGTTGTGCTTGTCGATCCACCGGCTCAGCCCTTTGCTACAGGTGTAGTGGGGATAGGTCTCCTGCAAAAATCCGGTGGGGCCGTCGACGATTTCGCGCTCGGTGTGACCGTAGTCGTCAAACCAGACTTTGCCCCGCCGCAGCAATCGCAGTTGGTAGCGAGGAAACTGAGTGCTGCGGCGAATCCAGCGGCCCATGAACATGACCCGCTCGGCCACGTAGTAGCCCACTTTGTCGCCGTTGGCAATTACAGCCAAACATTCGGCAAACAGCTCTGGCGTCATGCGCTCGTCGGCTTCGAGAATGTAGGCCCAGTCGTAGCGGTAGGGCACATGCTCTAGCATCCAGGTGCGCTGCTGGCCGTGACTGGTGAAGGGATGCTCGATGAAACAGACGGGGTATTGGGTGGCGATCGCTTGGGTGCGATCGCTGCTGCACGAGTCCACCACAATCACATCGTCAGACAGCAGGGCCGACTCAATACAAGCGGCAATATCCCGCTCCTCATTGTGGGTCAATATAAAAATCGAGAACATAGTCGCGGCACGCCCCAACGTTAGACAGGAAATCCTCTCTGGTTTAGAGAACCCATTTCGGCTCCCAAACTGAAATTTACTCAGCAATTGTGCTGCTAGCCACAGTTGGGCGACAGCTTTACTCCCTCGTCATTCAAATATCAAATAAAAAGGGGCAGCCAGTGGCTGCCCCAACGGGTCACTAATAGGGTTCAAACAGTAGGCTGTAGCGCTTAGTCGATGGCTTTTTTCAGCGCATCCTTCACATCTTCTTTAGCGTGGGTGGCCTGGGCTTCGGCCTGCTTAGCATGCCCCTCGGCTTTACTCCTGGTGTCGCCTGTAATTTCACCCGCAGCAGCCTGCACCTTGCCCTCGATATTTTGAGCGGTCGCCTTGACACGATCTTCAATGGACATGGGTGTAAATTCCTTAACGAAAATCTTCCCCCACTTTAGAGTTAAGCCCAATGATATACATCCCCAGAAAGGAGCAACCGGGCTCTACATTTCGACAGAGACTCAGGTGGGGATATCCGTCTTGGGGGCGGCATAGAACCCAGCTCAATCCCGCGTTACACTGTTAAAAACGCGTATTTGGGCGTCTTCGGTCTATGAGTTTAGAGATTAAAGCCGTGCAGGCACCGTATGGCGATGCGACGTACCGTACGCCGCCCCCAGATCTGCCCTCCTTGCTGCTCAAGGAGCGGATTGTATATCTGGGCCTACCCCTGTTCTCAGGGGATGACGTTAAACAGCAGGTGGGTATTGACGTTACCGAGCTGATTATTGCTCAGCTGCTCTTCTTGCAGTTTGATGACCCCGATAAGCCGATCTTTTTCTATATCAACTCCACTGGCACCTCCTGGCACGATGGCAGCATGGTTGGCTACGACACCGAAGCCTTTGCCATCTGCGACACCATGAACTATATCAAGCCCCCAGTGCACACCATCTGCATTGGTCAGGCGATGGGGTCGGCGGCGGTAATTTTGGCGGCGGGCACCAAGGGCTATCGGGCTAGTCTGCCCCACGCTCGCATTGTGCTCAACCAGCCCCGCAGCGGTGCCCAGGGTCAGGCCACCGATATCGAAATTCGGGCTAAAGAAGTGCTCGACAACAAGCGCTCCATGATGAGCATTCTGGCTAAGAGCACTGGCAAAACCTTGGAGCAGGTGCTGCACGATTCTGATCGCATGTTCTACATGAACCCAGAAGAAGCCAAAGAATACGGCATCATCGACCGGGTGCTGTCTAGCCGCAAAGAGCTGCCGGTGCCCGCTGGGGCAGGGCTTTAGGCCCAGGTATCAGGTTTGAGGGGCGATGGCACAGCCTCCCCGGAGGAGAATCGTCCCTCAAAAACCGGTCTTTAACCATCCCACGTCCGTTGTTTTATTTTTAGGTTGAAAGAGCACTATGCCCATCGGCACTCCCAAAGTTCCCTATCGTTTGCCCGGTAGCCAGTACTCCCAGTGGGTCGACATCTACACCCGCCTAAACCAGGAGCGGATTATTTTTCTCGGTCAAGAGGTCACCGACACGCTGGCCAATTCCATCGTGGCCGCCATGCTGTACCTCGACTCCGACGACAACACCAAGCCCATCTACCTCTACATCAACTCCCCCGGCGGGTCAGTGACGGCGGGCATGGCGATCTACGACACCATGCAGTACATCAAGTCTGACGTGGTCACTATCTGTCTGGGTCTGGCCGCTTCCATGGGAGCGTTTTTGCTGGCGGCGGGCAGCCACGGCAAGCGAGTTGCCCTGCCCCACTCGCGCATCATGATTCACCAACCCATGGGCGGCACCGGGCGACAGCGCCTCCAAGCCAGCGACATTGCCATTGAGGCCAAGGAAATTCTGCGGGTTCGCCAAGAACTCAACGAAATGATGGCCCGCCACACCGGTCGCTCCATTGAGCAAATTCAAAAGGACACCGATCGCGACTACTTCATGTCGGCAGAGGAGGCTGTCGCCTACGGCCTGATCGACCGAGTGATTGAAGACCGCACTCAGGAACTTGTTTCTCCTGCAACCGCTGCGGTGTAATTAACTGCGCCATTTCTGCTGACCGTTGGCAGAATAGGGCCAGCACACGTACCTCATTCTCTTGAGTTAGCGAACTATGGCGCTGGCGCATTACTACCGCATATTGGGGCTTAGAACCGGGGCCAGCTTTGGCGATGTCAAGCTGGCCTATCGCAATCTAGCTCGGCTATATCACCCCGACATCAACCCCGGTGATCAGTTAGCCAAAGAAAAATTTATTCAGGTGACCCAGGCCTATCAGGCTTTGGTGAATGCGCTGCCCGTGGAAGCCGTAGCGGCTCAGCGCAAAGCCACTCCCAGCCAAGCCACCAAGGCACCTGCTCAAACAACACCTTCCGCTGCTGCCTCCCGCCCTTCAGTACCCGCCACTCCGCCACCCGCCAAAGAGGTCGAATTCACCGTTAGCCCCACCCCTGGGGGATCAGCAGCCGATCAACAGCTTAAGGTAAACAGCTTTAAGCAGTTGCGAGAGCTATTTAAGGGACAGCGGTTTCCCCGGGCGGTAGCTCTGGTAGAAGGGCTGGTGCAGCGCTTCCCAGAAGACCCAGAGATTCGCCAGTGGCACGCCATCACCTATTATCGTTGGGGGCACGACTTGCTCAATCACGGCAACCTCCAAAAAGCGGAAGCCTGCCTGAAAAAGGCCCGCCGGGTCGATCCTCAGAATCGCTCTTTGCGCCAAGCCTTGCACCACGACTTTCAGCGGCTAGAGCAGCTGCGGCAGCATCCCGTAGCCCAAGCCCAGTAGTGGCCAAAGTTTGTGTAAAACCCTCTACCGGTTCGCGATTATAGTTTCGAACCATTGCTCAAAGCGAACGGCTAGGGCACTGAGGGAATACTCGGTTTCGGCCTGGCGACGGCAGGCGTAGCGATCGAGCTGGTCGATTTTGGCGATCGCATCCACCAACCCCTGCACATCATCCGGCAGCACCAGCCAGCCCGTTTTACCTGGCTGCACAATTTCAGCCGGGCCGCCTCGGGCATAGGCAATCACCGGCACGCCGCAAGCCAGAGCTTCAATGGCCACATTGCCAAAGGCTTCGACCCAGCGCGGGGTCATCACCAGAGCGCGGCACTGGCGCAGCACCTGCTGGAGTTCGGCGGTGGGCAAGAACCCAAGGTAGCAGTCAGAGGCTCGGGGAAAGCGATCGCACAGCGCCTCCCAGTAGGCGGCGTCCTCCAGCTTGCCCAAAATCTTCAGCGGAGCCTGAGCAATTTCGGCGGCCTCTAGGGCATCCTCTAGCCCCTTTTCGGGAGAAATGCGCCCCAGCCAGGCCAGGGCATCACCGGGGGTAGAGCAAAACTCGTATCGATCTAGATCGATGGCGCTGCTGAGCAGCTCAAAGGCATCAGCCACCCCAAACGTTTCGGCCTGGGTGCGCGTGTAGGCTCCCAGGTAACGGGGAAACTGCTGAGCTACCTGGCAGATAGCTTCATCCATCGCATCGCTGAGGGAGCCCATGGTGACAAAGTGAGCCACCGGGGTCACAAAAAACTCCGTTAGGTAAAAGGGCAACCAGTCATAGGCTAGGTTGATAATTAGGTCAAATTGATCCTGGTGCTGTCGAGCATAGCGCCACATCGCGCCCAACGCACTGTCTACGGGGAGCACGACCGGCGCACAGCGGCCCTGAGTATGGGCCGTGGGCTGTAGCTGCCCCGGCACCGTCACAATGGCAACATCACCCAGGCTCGACCCATCGGGAGCGAGCACGGTGATCTGATGGCCGCGATCGCGCATTCCCCGAGCCAGGTTAAGCAGGGTAAGCTCTACCCCGCCCCCCAGCCCCGACCCCAGCGGCCCGACAGGAGTTGACACAAACAGCAGGCGGCGAGGGATGGACATGGGAGAGGGTGAGGGAGTAATGGAGTGAGGCGGCAGAGGGGCCAAAAATTAGCTGGCTGGGGGGAGGCTGTCGTAGGGGCCATCTCGGAAGTTGGCCTCGGGGGACAGCGTTGGATAGGTCGCCGCCGGAATGCGGTTGAGCTGGCTAAGCGCCCACTGGGCGGTTTCCTGCACGCCGACATCGGGGTCTTGGGTGGCGTGGGCCAGCATGTGGCTGAGCTGCACCACCGTGTCGTAAATCCGGCTCAGGTCGCGAATGGCGTTTTTGCGCACCTCGGGGCTAGGGTCTTGCAGGCCTAAAGCCAAGGCCCGGTGCATGGGCTTTAGGCTACGGCTGCTAATCTCGGCCAGGGCGGCCAAAATCAGGCTTTTTTCTTGGGAATCGGCATCGAGCAGGCCGTTGATCAAAGGCTGAATGGCGTCAGAATGCCCCCGCTGACCCAGCTCCCAAATGGCGTGGCGGCGTATCGCACCATCGCGGTTAGCGAGCTCATGGATCAACGAATCTACGATATCCCCCGAGGTCAGACGGGTGGTGGCGTCTAGGGTCAGGTCAGTGGCCGCCGCCGGGGTTGCCAGATCCAGGGCCGGGGACTCTAGAGTCTCTGTATGCCCCGCTGCACTTGGAGGAGCAGTGGAATCATCTGGGGCCAGGGCAGGCTCGGCCAAGCTCCTAGTCTGGGAGTCAGCACTGGGTGCTTGTCCCCCGTTAGCGGTTGAACGTTTTGCCGATCGCCCCTGGCCTAAAAACCGCCAGCCCCCCAAGCAGCCCGCCAGCGCCAGCCCCCCCAACCCTAGCCACAGCCAGCGGCGGCCAGACTCAGCCTGCTGCACCGCCTGGTCTGCGTCCGCAGGGAGCTCAGTCGGTGCAGCAGGTTCGGCGTCAGAGGGTTCGATCAAGTCAGGCGCAGGATCGGCTGTCTGGGCGATCGGCTGGGTATCGAGCTGGTCAGATGGGTCGGTAGAGGCTTGGGCGATCGCAGACTCTAACCCCGACAGACCCATCATCGATAAACCCACAGCCAGGGTCACAACAGCAAACCCCGCCCCAGAAGCACTGCGGCAGACCAGACCTCTCCCTGGCGTTAGCATTCTAAATCTCATATCAGCCCATAGCTGGCGGCAACGGTTGCCCAGTGTGGATGCCCCTAAGGTAACTTAACCTGCCAGCGGTCAACTCAGGATGCTGCCCCACCCATCTACTCCCTCACCTAGTCCGGTTCCACTGGGGTACTGTCTGTCGAGGTTGCCGTCTCGTAGGCCAGGGTCAACTGGCGTAGCTTCTGGGTTAGGGCATCGCGCTGGTTAATCAAGTAAATGCTGACCAAGGTAAAGCTGACCCCCAACCACTGCAATGAACTCAGGGTTTCGCCCAAAAACAGGTTGCCAAACAGCAGGGCAAATACTGGGGTCAAAAAGGTCAGGGCGCTGAGGCTGGTGAGGTTGCCCTGGGCCGCTAGAAAGAAGAAAATGCCGTAGGCCAGGGCACTGCCGAAGATGGTCGAGTAGGCGATCGCCCCCCAGTCTAGGCCCGTCAACCCCTGCCAAGGCTGCACTTCCTCCAGGGACGACAGCACAAATAGAGGAATACCTCCTAGCACCATGTGCCAGCCTGTGGCCACAACCGGGTCCACATGGCGGCAGACGTAGCGAATTAAAATTGTGCCAGTGGCCATTGACAGGGCCGCCAGCAGCATCAGCCATTCGCCGCCTTGCGAGAGGGTTGTTAGGGCGGTGCCCTCGGTCAGCCAGGCCGTGTCGCCATGGAAGAGCGAAAAAATCCATTCGTCGGGCAGGCCTAGCAGGCTAATACCCGCAATGCCCCACATCAGACCAATCCAGCCGAGGGCACCGATGTACTCGCCAAAAAGACCTCGCGCCATGACCGCCACCGCTAGGGGTTGAGAGTCAATCATCACCGAGCCCAGGCCGGCCCCAGTCCGCTGCAGACCCGCCGCCAAAAATCCTTGGAACAGTGTGCCATCCACCAGGGCAAAGAGCGCTATCCACAGCCAGCCCTGACGGCTAATGGTCTGGGAACGGCCCAAAAACAACCCCACCAACAGTACGAGCAGACCCGCAGGCACCAGCCGTACACCCGCCATAAAGAACGGCGTGGTGTGGGGCATGGCTCCCTTCATCGCCACCATGGCTGTGCCCCACAAAAAGAAAGGCGCAATCAGCACAATGGGGTTGCGAGTAACCGACTGGGGAACGGAAACTGAATCCATAGTGGGGAAATGAAGGGGAATGGTTAGAAACCCGCCCAAGGGCGATCGCAGCGGCCAAAAAGGCTTTCTTTGAGGAATGTTAACGCAGTTCGGGGTAGGGTGCTGTCCTCCCTAAAATCACTCAACCTCTACCCCCGGCGGCGCTACGCCTCGCACAGTGTCGTTTTGGCTACAATAGACCCTGGCCCTAGCCCATTCACTGCCGGGGCATCTGCTGTTCACCCTTGTCCGCCTACAGTTGTTGATAACCCTATGGTTTGGCCGTTTTCTCGCCGTTCTCGCAAGTCCATTGCCCGCATTGACGTGACCGGCGTGATCGGGGCCGCCACCCGCAAGCGCATGCTAGAGGCCCTCAAAGAAATTGAGGAAAGGCGCTTTCCGGCGCTGCTGCTGCGCATCGATAGCCCAGGCGGCACCGTGGGCGACTCCCAAGAAATCTACGCCGCCCTCAAACGGCTCAAAGACAAGCTCAAAATTGTGGCCAGCTTTGGCAATATCTCCGCTTCGGGCGGGGTTTACATTGGCATGGGGGCCAACCACATTGTGGCCAACCCTGGCACGATCACCGGCAGCATTGGCGTCATCCTACGGGGCAATAACCTGGAGCGTCTGCTCGATAAGGTGGGCGTGTCGTTCAAGGTGATTAAGTCTGGCCCTTACAAAGACATTCTCGCCTTCGATCGCGAACTCACCGAGCCCGAAAAGGGCATTCTGCAAGAGCTGATCGACGTTAGCTATGGCCAGTTTGTCAAAACCGTTGCCGAGGCTCGCCACCTGAGCGAAGAGACCGTGCGCAGCTTTGCCGACGGACGCATTTTTACCGGCGAACAGGCTCTCCAACTTGGCGTTGTCGACCGCCTCGGCAGCGAGGAAGACGCCCGCCGCTGGGCCGCCGAACTGGCCGATCTCGACCCTGACAAGGCCGAGTGCATCACCTTTGATGAGAAAAAGCCTTTCTTGCGACGACTGGTGCCCGGCAATAGCCATGTCGCTGTCTCGGGCCTGGCCTATCCCGCCCTGGCGGTACCAGCCCTCAATGCCACCCTAGAGTGGCTAGAGTTTGAACGCTCTACCAGCGGCATGCCCCTGTGGCTTTATCGTCCCTAGGGCGTCCTTAAGGGCCAGCACAGATCAGTGCCCTGGTAGGATTAAAGCAGTAAAATGCAGTCAATTCTCTGCCCCAATTGTAGCCGTTGGTGCCATTGGGGCTTTGAAGAATGACCTTTGGAGGCTAACGCGTGGACTGGCGAGTGTGGGCAATTCGGGGAGCGGTAACGGTACCAGAAAATACGGAGGGGGCAATTCGGGAGGCCGTCACAGAGCTGATGGATGCCCTCGAAGAGCGCAACCACCTCGACCCGACCTGCATTATTAGTGCCACCTTCTCGGTCACCCGCGACTTAGATGCGGTGTTTCCGGCGGCGATTGCCCGCCAGCGCCCCCAATGGGACAACGTTGCCTTCCTCGATGTGCAGCATATGCATGTCGAAGGCAGCCTGCCCTGCTGTATCCGCATTCTGATGCACGTGCAGCTTCCCGTTTCTCACGGTAAAGTTCAGCACGTCTATCTGCGCGGAGCCCGCGACCTGCGCCCCGATCTAGTAGTTACGAACTAGAAAGTAGATATTGACGGATTCTAAACCGTAAAAATGACCCCCAATTCTGGCCAACTAAGCCAGAACTGGGGGTCATTTTTATACGTGAATTTGATATTGCTTCAATGGCGCTTCAGGCGAATGCCTAAAAATAGGTCATACAGAAAGCCAAAGAAATCTTTCATTTGCAGCAGCCCAAGGGACTGGGGCGACCCTTTTTCATCGAGCAAGGGCTGCATCACCTCGTAGGTGGGCTTGTACTTATACCAAGGCACCGAGGGCCAGAGGTGGTGTACGAGGTGATAGTTCTGACCCATGATCAGCAGGTTTAGAATTGGGCTGGGGTAGACCCTAGCGTTTTTCCAGCGATCGCGGTCTTCAAACGGGCGATGGGGCAGATAGTCAAAAAACAGGCCCAGGGCAATGCCCACTACCAGCGCAGGCGAAAACCAGTAGTTAAAGATATAGCCCAAAAAGTCGAACCGCCAGGCGATAAACACCAGCAGCCCCACCACAAAGCGCCCTAAAAACCACTCCAGCAGCTCCCAATTGCGCCAGAGGCGACGCTTAAAGAAATAGATCTCGTGGTAAAAAAAGCGCGCCGCAATCAGCCACAGCGGCCCCCCCGTCGAGACAAAATGGTCGGGGTCATTCTCAGGGTCGTTGACGTGGGCGTGATGCTGCAAATGCACCCGCGTAAACACAGGGAACGAGAACCCCAGGATCAGGGCGCTGCCGTGGCCCAGCAGGGCATTCACCACGCGGTTGCGGTGAGCTGAGTTGTGGCTAGCGTCATGGATCACCGTCCCCGACAGGTGTAGGGACAGCACATTCATTAAAAACACACACCAGCCAGCCCAGTGCCAGCAGAAATAGCCCACCGTAGACAGACTGATCAGCCCAACGGAAGCTATAAACATGAGAGAATTGAGGCTCAACCCACCTTCGGTTTTGAGTAACTCAGGGGGAACCGTTTTTCTAACCGTCAGGGCTTCAACTGCCACCGACATGACGCATCGCTCCTACACCAGTGTCTTCGGTAGTATACGTTACGATGCTTTATTAATAAAGTTTTGTGACACAGCCTCAAGATACACGCTGCTCAGGCAGCTCACCGTCGATAGCACGCCCTAGCAAGGGTCGGACAAGCGTCACCCGCCTCAGCCCCTTCTCCCTGCTCATCATCGGTGAAAACGCTGAAATTCCTGCCGGTTTTGGGGTAACGCGTAAAGCCCATCGGCATTCGTGCTACTATCCCTGTGCTTTATGGCTGCTAGTCTACGACCTTATTTAAGGTCCTACGCGGTAGCGTTTTATTCTCAGTAGAGGTCGTTTATGCCCCTGCGCAACTCTGTCCGCCGCACCAAAATTGTTGCCACTATCGGCCCTGCCACCCAAAATGCCGATGTGCTGCGGGAACTGATCGAGGCTGGGGCTACCACCCTGCGGCTCAACTTCTCCCACGGCAGCCACGACGACCACCAGCGCAGCATTCGCCTGATTCGGCAGATCTCCTTCGAGCTCAACCAGCCGGTGGGCATCCTGCAAGACCTCCAGGGGCCAAAAATTCGCCTGGGCAAGTTTGAGCACGGCTCTATCCAGCTAGCCAAGGGCGATCGCTTTGTGCTCACCAGCGAGATTATTCCGGGCACCCAGGAGCGGGCCTGCGTCACCTACGACAAGCTGGCCCAGGAAGTGCCTCCCGGCTCGACGATTTTGCTGGACGACGGCAAGGTCGAAATGCAGGTGGAGTCGGTCGATCTGGTGGCCCAGGAGCTACACTGCCGGGTGGTCGTGGGCGGCACCCTGTCAAACAATAAAGGGGTCAACTTCCCGGGGGTGTATCTCTCGGTCAAGGCGCTCACCGACAAAGACCGCGAAGACCTGATGTTTGGCCTCAATCAGGGCGTTGACTGGGTGGCCCTCAGCTTTGTGCGCAACCCCCAGGACGTGCTGGAAATTAAGGAAATCATCCATGCCGCCGGGAAGAATGTGCCGGTGATCGTCAAGATCGAAAAGCACGAGGCGATCGAGCAGATGGAGGCCATTCTCTCCCTCTCAGACGGGGTGATGGTGGCCCGAGGCGATCTGGGGGTAGAGCTACCCGCCGAGGAGGTGCCGATCCTGCAAAAGCGGCTGATTGCCATGTCCAATGCCTTGGGCATTCCGGTGATTACAGCCACCCAGATGCTCGACAGCATGGTGTCGAACCCTCGCCCTACCCGAGCCGAGGTGTCTGATATTGCCAATGCCATTCTCGACGGCACCGATGCGGTCATGCTCTCCAACGAAACCGCCGTGGGCAAGTTTCCGGTGGAAGCGGTGGCGACGATGGCGAAGGTGGCCGTATGCACCGAACAGGAGGGGCTATCTCTGGGCGATCGCAATGACGGTGGCGGTGCCCGCTCGATTCCCAACGCCATCAGTCAGGCAGTGGGCCGCATTGCGTCGCAGCTCAACGCGGCGGCCATCATGACCCTGACCAAATCCGGGGCTACTGCCCGCAACGTCTCAAAGTATCGTCCCCAAACGCCAATTCTGGCGGTGACCCCCCATGTCCATGTAGCGCGACAGCTCCAACTGGTATGGGGAGTGCGTCCGCTGCTGGTGCTTGATCTGCCTTCTAGCACCCAGACTTTTCAGGCGGCCATGAGCGTTGCTCAAGAAAAGACCCTGCTCAACGATGGCGACCTGGTGGTGCTAACGGCGGGCACCCTACAAGGGATATCGGGTTCTACCGATTTGATCAAGGTAGACGTGGTGACAGCGGTGCTAGGGCGCGGCGTGGGCATTGGCGAAGCCTCGGTGAGCGGGCGAGCCCGAGTTGCCCACAACAGCCTAGAGGTCAACGACTTTAACGACGGCGAAATTTTGGTGGTGCCCCACACCAGCGCTGACTTTGTCGAAGCCATTCGTCGGGCGGGCGGTATTGTCACCGAAGATGATAGCCCCACCAGCCACGCAGCGGTCATTGGCCTGCGGCTGGGGGTGCCGGTGATCGTGGGGGTTAAAAACGCCACCGAAATCATCCGCGATGGCAGCATTTTGACCCTCGATACTCGGCGGGGGCTGATTTACTCTGGGGCCTTGGGGCCAGTTAAAAATGAGCCCGCCATGAGCTTTTAGCGGGTTTTGGTCAGCCCGACGGTCATTCGGTTATAACAAAAGACTCCGGCATCTAGATGCCGGAGTCTTTTGTTTAGTGAACTATGCCTTTGGGACGTTAAAATAATGCCCCGGCTTAACCTACTTATAAAGCTCAGTGGACAGGCGGAATGCCAGAATACCAGGCAATAGAGCTACGGCTAGGGCAATAAAAACTTGGGTATCGGAAAGGGGCATAAAAAATACTCCTCAAGCTGAGTGAATAACGCTTAAGCAAAGACGCTTGGTCTAGACCGATTGTTAACTAAGATGGGAGCTTTCGCAGGGCCGGCCAGCCTAACTGTTACAGAGCTTAACGGGAACCCCCTAGGCAGCGCTGGGGTTTCTGGTTGGGGTTAGCCCTGGGGGGCTGCTAGGCTGAAGAGCCCCGATCGCTGCGGTCTTCTTTTTATTCGGTGTGCTTCGCGATGCTTGATATGGATACAACTCAACCCGTGCGTGGTGACTTTGATCGGCAGCTGCTGCGGGTGCAGCGCGATCTGCTGCGCATGGGGGCGTTAGTTGAAAACTCCTGCGTGCTGGCTCGGGAGGCCCTGTGCGATCGCAATCTTGATGCCGCCCAGCGGCTTCACCGTCACGATAAGCAGATCGACAAGTTCTACCGCCAGATCGAGATGGACTGCATGCATCTGTTTACGCTCCAGGCTCAGCCTGAGGCCGAAGATCTGCGACGCATTGGAGCCTTTATGCAACTGGTGCGCGACCTAGAGCGCATTGGCGACTATGCCGAAGATCTGGGCGAAGTGGCGATCAAACTTTTTCCTTACCCCGTACACCCGGTGATGGGGCGGGTGCAGACCATGCTCGATCGCTGCCGATCAATGGTTGCCATGTGCCTGCTGGCCCTCTCTGACCTCGATGCCAAGAGCGGCCTAGAGATTAAGCAAAAAGACGATGCCATCGACGCCGACTACGATGAGCTGTACGCCCTGCTGGCCCATCAAACTAACCTGATCGGCTCGGTCGAGCCGACGGTACTGCTGGTGCTAGCCATTCGCTACATGGAGCGGATTGCCGACCACGCTACCAACATTGGCAAGCGGGTGGCCTACATCGTCACGGGCGAGCGGAAGTGATGAATTGAAGGAAGGGTGTCAGGTTTAGGGTGTTAGGTATTAGGGGTGGCTCACGCCCTTGCACCCGACACCTTGAGCCTTGCGCCTGCTTTACAAAACGTTGTCTTCCATTGACAAAAAGATTTGACAGCGGTCCATTTCCTGAGAAACTGTAGGGTGTAACCAGCTCCCCATCGTTTGAGGGGTTTAGCCTCCCTGAGGGGCTGGGCCTGAGGTGAGGGTTACTTTCTCCAGCCGGGTTCATCTGCGGCTGTAGCAGTTACACTTGGGCGTTGGCTACCCCAGTCTGTCGGTTGTCCTCTCGGCCATAGCTAGAGGAGGGAGCCAGAGCGCTTGTCTGCAACCTTGTCTTGAGGAAGACGAATCGAGGCCGGTTGCCGCTACAGCTTCACCCCCAGCCCTGGTTTCGGCGTCGCCTCGTTGCCACAGGCAGCGTACTGAGACCGCATCCCGGTTGTTCCTACGGGTTGATGACCTGTTGTAGCCCGGGACACCCCAGTCATGAATAGTTTTAGGAATCAGTCGCTACATGGAACTCTCGATCGCGGCCTTACTGGCAAGCTTCGCCAAAGATAAAACCCACACCCTCAAGGGCCTAGAAAAAAAGCTGCACTGCAACGACGATGCCAGCCAGCGCGACTTGCAGATCGCCGTTGACGCCCTAGAGCGCATTGGGGTGCTGGTCAAAGAGAGAGGCAAGTACCGCCGCGAGCTGGAAGAGAATGTGATTGAGGGCAAGCTGCGCTGCTCCAGCAAAGGGTTTTGCTTTGCCATTCAGGACGAAGAGGGGGCCGACGATATCTACGTGCGCGAGAGCCAGCTGAATACGGCCTGGAACGGCGATCGCGTGCTGGTCAAAGTCACCAAGGAGGGCAGCCGCCGCCGCAGTCCCGAAGGCGAAGTGCAGCTTATTCTGGAGCGGGCCAATGCCTCAGTGCTAGCCCGCGTCAAGCAAGAGGCTGACGACTACCGCGCCGTGCCCCTCGACGATCGCCTGCTGTTTGAGCTGGCCTTAGTAGCCAACGGCGGCGACCTGGCCGACGCCGTCGATCAGCTGGCCCATGTCGAAATTGTGCGCTATCCCCTGGGGCAGCACCCGCCCCAGGGCCGAGTCGCCCAAATTCTCGGCAGCGACGCCGAAGCCGCTGCCGACATCGACATTGTTTACTGCAAACACGACCTGCCCCGCAAGTTTTCTGACGCCGTGCTGAGCGCCGCCCAGGATCTACCTACCCGCGTGCTCAAGGCCGATATCAAAGACCGCCTTGACCTACGGGAGGCGCTTACCGTCGCCATCGACGGCCCCAATGCCCAAGTGATTGACGACGCCCTCAGCCTGGAGCGCACCGCCGCTGGCCAGTGGCGACTGGGCATTCACATTGCCGATATTTCCCACTACGTTCCGGCCCATTCCCCCATTGACCAAGAGGCCTGCAAGCGCGGCACCTCGGTCTATCTGGGTGACGAAGTCATCCCTATGCTGCCGCCGCCCCTGTCTGGCCCCCTGGGGTCGCTGCTGGCGGGCAAAGACCGGCTGGCGATCTCGGTGCTGGTCACCCTCGACGACACCGGAGCGGTGAAGGAGTACGAGGTGCAGCCTACGGTAGTGACCGTAGACCACCAAATTTCCTACCAAGAAGCCCAGGGGATACTGGAGCGCGACAACTCCGATGTGCTCAAGAGTCTCGGCATCAAGCCGAAGGCCCTCAAGGCCCTAGAGCCGGTCTACGACCTGATGGATAACCTGCTCTACCTGAGCCAGGCGATCAAGCGGCAGCGCCTCCACCGGGGATCCTTTGAGCTAAACCTGCCAGAGTACGACTTCCCTGCCGACGCGGGTGAGCCACTCGCCCACTACCGATCGCCCAAGTTTCAGTACGACGATGAAGGGCTGCTGGGGGTGATGGTGACGGCCACCAGCCTGCCCTCTCGCCAGATTGTGACCGAGTGCATGCTGCTGGGCAACCAACTCATCGCCCAGCAGCTCAAGGCGCTGGGGGTGCCCGCTATTTACCGCCTGCACCGCGCCCCCGACGCCAGTGATGTGCAGGAGCTGGTCAAGCTAGCTGAAAACATGGAGATTCAGCTCACCCTCGATGACGAAGCCGCCCCCCAGCCGAAAGACTACCAGCGGTTTGTGGAGCAGTTTGCCGCCTCGGGGGCTGAGAAAATTCTCACCTACCTGCTGCTAGAGACCATTCAGCCCGCTTTTTACAGCACCCACGCCGACCTGCACTTTGGGCTGGCCCTCACCGAGGGCTACACCCACTTCACCTCGCCCTCCCGCCGCTACGCGGATTTGCTGGTGCACCGCATTCTCCACGCGGTGTTTGAGTCGGGCCGCGATCGCCGCTCTACCCGCTCCAAAGACCCGGCCAACCTGCGCCACAGCTCCTGCCACGGCCAGGTCAACTGGAACGTGCTGCCCCCCGAAATTCAGCACGAGCTAGAGGACGATCTGCCCCGCATCGCCATTCACCTCACCGAGCGCGAGCGCCTGGCCCAAGAGGCCGAATCAGACCTGGAGGGGCTGAAGAAAGCGGAGTTTATGCGATCGCACACGGGCGAGGTCTTTCACGGCCTGATTACCGGCGTGCAGTCCTACGGCTTCTTTGTCGAAATCGAAGAACTGCTGGTGGAAGGGCTTGTCCACGTCAGCTCGCTCAAAGACGACTGGTACGAGTACCGCGCCCGCCAGCAGAAGCTCGTGGGCCGCAAAAACCGCCAGCAATACCGTCTCGGTGACAAAGTTGACGTGCAGGTCAAGAGCGTTGACTACTACCGCCAGCAGATCGATCTCGTCGCCGTCGGCGGCGGCAGCCAGGCTCCCGAAGACGAAGACAACAACTACAGCGAAGACGACAACGGCGACCCCATTAATAGTCGAGATGATGGGCGCGATGACGGCCAAGACGATGGGCGCGATGAGGGTGAGTAAGGGGGCAGGGGAGTAAGGAAGTGCCTGAGATAGCGGGCTAGTTCAGTGACATTAGCCCTAAAAACTTAAGCTCGTTAGGATTAGGACAGATCAGCGGGCGACCCTGAATATCTGCACTGGTCAGGAGCCTCCCCCGCCCACCCCCATAGTCTCTACCCCCATACACAATGCCAACTGCCGAAACTCCCCTCTCCGCCCGTCCTCTCATTGTGGGAGTTACCGGCGCATCGGGCTTGATTTACGCCGTACGCACGCTGCGACACGTGCTCAACGCTGACGGCGTGGTGGATTTGGTTGCGTCTAAGGCCTCGCAAATGGTGTGGCAGGCCGAATCAGGCATCCACATGCCCCTCGACCCTGAGAAGCAGGAGCAGTTTTGGCGCGACCAGGCGGAGGTGCCCACCGCAGGCAAGCTGCGCTGCCATCCTTGGGGCGATGTGGGGGCGACCATTGCCAGCGGCTCGTACCGCACAGCGGGGATGGTGGTGATACCGTGCAGCATGAGCACGGTAGGACGCCTGGCGGCAGGCCTGAGTTCTGACCTGCTGGAGCGCGCCGCCGATGTACAGCTCAAGGAAGGGCGCAAGCTGGTGGTGGTGCCGCGCGAGACGCCCTTTAGCCTGATTCACCTGCGCAATCTGACCACCCTGGCCGAGGCTGGTGCCAGAATCGTGCCCGCGATTCCAGCTTGGTACCACCAGCCCCAGACCATCGACGACCTGGTAGATTTTGTGGTGGCCCGCGCCCTCGATCAGCTCGACATCGACTGTGTGCCTCTCAACCGCTGGCAGGGGCACCTATCTAATGTCTAACCCTCCGCGAGTCACGATAGGATGGGCAGGACGACGCTATAGGGCTAACCATGGCTACCTTACGTCTAATTGTGGTCTTGCTGGTGTTGGGGGCAGTGCTGCTGCTGGGGGTGCAAAACTTAGCCCCGACCCTGCCCCTGGTCTTTTTTGGCGGCACCACCCAGGCGTTGCCGCTTGGCATATGGCTGACGGGGGCGGTGGGTCTGGGGGCGCTAACAACGCTGGTACTCACGGCTCTACTGGGAGCGATTGGCCCTAGCGGCGGCGATCGCTCCAAGGCCTACAAATATCGGCCTCAGTCCTTCTACGAACCCACCGGTTCATCTGCTGGGACGACCTCGACGGCTGGACAGGCCGGGCGCAACGCACCACCGCCCTACACCGCCCCCGGTTCGAGAAGTGGCGGCGCAGGGCGACAGGCGGCCTCTCCCAGCACCAGCCGAGATCATCCCGCTGATGATGACCCCAGTTGGCGAGCCTGGACAAATTTGAAATCGCCCGCCCAGTGGAACGACTGGGAATCGCTCAGCCAGGCCCCGAAACCCGAAACCACCCCGTCATCCTCAGCCTCGTTATCATCCTCAGCGTCGGGAATTGTCGATAGCGTCACCACCTGGTTTAGCAGCAGCAAGCAGCAGGCCAAGCAGCAGCAGCGGGTCAACGAGTCGCTGCGCGAACTCGACACCGACTGGGATGGGCTAGAAAATCGACCCTACCGCGCCCCCGGAGTCAGCCCCGTGGAAGACCACCTGGATGACATCACCCAGGGCTGGGAACAGGACAGTGGCCCCGATCGCAACCCCAGCCGCGACTTTGAAGCCTCCCAAGCGCCGCGCCGAATGTATCGAGACGGTTCGCTATACTCCTACAGCTACCGCGATGAAGGCGATCCGACACCCCAGAGCGGCCAGGTTGACAATATATACGCGCCCCCAGATGACGTCATCTACGGCAATGACCCCGACCCTCGGTATGCCGACACCGCCTACGCCAGAGGCCCAGTCTACGCCGCTGACGACAGTGCCTACAGCCGAGATCGGGACGAGGACGACGATGGCAATGATTTGGGCGAACCCGAAATCGCCGAAGATGGCGTCGTCGATGCCGACTATCGAGTGATTGTGCCCCCCTACACCGCCGCCGCCGAAGCCGCCGCCGTCGAAACCTGGAGCAATTCGCGAAGCGATCCGTCCCGGAATCGCAGCGAACCTGCCCCAACCCGCCCCCCCAGCGACGAATGGGACGACGCCGACGACGCCCTCACCCCCTAACCCCCACCTTCCCCAATCCACTCATCTCCCCTACCCCCCACCCCCCACCCCCCACTCTCTTCCCTCTATGGCTCTGACCGATCGCCTCAACGGCATCAACCTCTACCTCATCGGCATGATGGGCGCTGGCAAAAGCAGCACGGGCGCAGCCCTAGCCCAGATGCTCGGCTACCAGTTCTTTGATACCGATGCCGTGGTAGAAGCCGCCGCCAGGCAGTCCATCCCTGACATCTTTGCCAGCCAGGGAGAAACCGCCTTTCGCCAGCTCGAAACCGAGGTGCTGGCGGAGCTGGCGGCCTACCGTCGCCTGGTGATCGCCACGGGCGGTGGCATCGTCACCCAGCAGCAAAACTGGAGCTATCTGCACCACGGCATTGTGGTGTGGCTGGATGTGCCGACTGCGGTGCTGCAAGGGCGACTGGCGGGGGAAGCGGGTCGTCCGCTGTTACAGGGGCAGGATTGGGACACTAAGCTGACAACTCTTTTGGCGCAGCGGCAGCACCTCTACGCCCAGGCCGATGTGCGGGTGACGGTGGGCGCGGGGGACGCAGTGGAGGCGATCGCCGCCCGCATCCTAGACCTGGTAGCCGAAAGAATTAGCTCTGAGGCTAATTCTGAGACTGATTCTGCCGTGCTCAATTGATACACTACTGGCAGCTTGATTTCGCCAACCCTATCGGTAGCGCCATGGTTCAGTCTCCTTCTTCGCAAACGGACAGCATCCACGAGGCCGAGGCCGCCCGAGTTCGCATTCTCAGCGAGGCGTTGCCCTACATTCAGCAGTTTCGGGGCCGCACGGTGGTGGTGAAGTACGGCGGCGCGGCGATGAAGGACGGCAGCCTAAAAGCGGGCGTGATCCGCGACATTGTGTTTATGGCCTGCGTCGGCATTCGTCCGGTGGTGGTGCACGGCGGCGGCCCTGAAATCAACATTTGGCTGGGCAAGCTGGGCATTGAGCCCCAGTTCAAAGATGGCCTGCGGGTCACCGATGCCCCCACCATGGATGTGGTGGAAATGGTGCTGGTGGGGCGGGTCAACAAGGAACTGGTGTCGCTGATTAACCAGGAGGGGGGCAAGGCCGTGGGCCTCTGCGGCAAAGACGGCAACCTGATCACTGCTCGGCCCCAGGGCGCAGCCGATGTGGGCTTTGTAGGGGAAGTGAGCGGCATTAATTCGGGCATTATCAAAACCCTGGTCGAAGCGGGCTACATTCCGATTGTGTCGAGCGTGGCCAGCGACGAAACCGGCCAGGCCTACAACATCAATGCCGACACCGTGGCGGGGGAAATTGCCGCCGCCCTGGGGGCCGAAAAGCTGATTTTGCTCACCGACACCAAGGGCATTTTGGAAGACTACCACGACCCCTCTACCCTGCTGCCCAAGCTCGATATTCAGCAGGCGCGGCAGCTAATTGAGAGCGGCGTGGTGTCTGGAGGCATGATTCCCAAGGTGAACTGCTGCGTGCGATCGCTCGCCCAGGGAGTTGGTGCCGCCCACATTCTCGATGGCCGCGTGCCCCACGCCCTGCTGCTCGAAATCTTTAGCGATCTGGGCATTGGCTCGATGATTGTGGCTTCCGAGTTTCGGGGGTAAGCCCCAAGGAACCCTATAGGGGCGCAGCATGCTGCGCCCCTACCCACATTTTCTGCATTTTCTAAAGGCATGCCGCCTTAGGAAATCACCTCTAGGAAGCTGGGCCGATGACTGACCTCAGCCCACCAGGCGTTGAGCTGGGGAATTTCGCTAGTGACGGCGGCAAATTCTGGCGTCTTCGACAGATAGAGCATCACCGGCATGAGATAGAAGTCGGCCAGGGTAATGGTGGGGCCGAGCAGATAGGGGCTACAGGAGGCGATCGCCTCAATTGCCTCCAGGGCGGTCTTCGCCTTTGGGATCGCGGCGGCGACGGCATCCTCATCGGGCTGGCCCCCTTTACTCGGCACAATCAACCGCTGAATGGTGATTGTGCTGATAGCCGGAGCGTAGAGATAGCTATCGACGATCGCCATGATTTGGCGCATGCGGGCCTGGCCCATGGGGTCGGCGGGGGTGAAGGCGCGGTTTCCCACCACCGTATCGAGATATTCGACAATGGCGCAGGTTTCGTAGAGCGTTTCCCCATCGACCTCTAGGGTAGGCACCTTGCCAAAGGGGTGCTTGGCCAGGTAGGCGGGATCGCGATCGCTAAAGATATCGACCGCTTTGAGATCGTAGGGCGTGTTGGTCTCCGCCAAAATCATGCGGACAGTGCGCACGTAGGTGCTGAGGGCTGGCCCGTAGAGCGTATATTGTGTCATCTCAGTTAGCAAATAAGTATCAGTGCCACAAGCGGCTTCTTCAACCTACCGCGAGATTTTGTTTCATGCCGGTATCACCAAGGCTCGATCCGTCCCTAGATCCATCGTTTGCAGTGGCGCGGCCCACCACAGCGCAGGCGTATTGGGCCGAGTAGGCATTGTGCTCATTCAAAAGCTGTCCTTCACGGCAATTAGGCCACTATTCTTGAAGCCACTATTGTCGAAGTTCAATCTCCGGTAAAACCACGACATGCCGCGCCATCACTTTCAGGCCAACTTGCAAGATCTAACCCAGCGTTTAGGCTGGATTTATATCGGTGCGATCGCCCTTTGGTTTGGGCTGCGGTTGGTCTTCTTCGATCAATTTTGGTGGCTGGCGCTGCTAAATACGATCGCATTCTACTTATTTGTGCCCGTTGTGCTGTTGCTACCCCTGGGTATTGGGCTGCGGCGGCGCGGGTTACTGCTGGGGCTAGCCCTTCCCATCGCCATTTTTGTGGGGCTATTCGGCCCGCTGTTTTTGCCGTCTGGGGCCGCGCCCGCTTCTGCCCTCCAGCCTAGCTTTAAGGTGATGAGCTTCAACCTGTTGTGGAGCAATGAGAACTATGACCAGATCGCCCAGTCCATTCGAGCGGCTGCCCCCGATATTGTCGGTTTTCAAGAAGTACGTCCACCAAACATTGCGGCGTTGACAGCGGCTTTGCCAGACTACCCATACAGCGTTTTTCATCAGTCAGACCACTACCATACCGTTGGCCTGGTGAGTCGGTTGCCCATCGTTGCCTCTAAGCAGTTCCCCGATCCACCGTTTAAGCGCGGTTTGCAAAGCGTTATTGATCTAGAGGGAACACCCCTAACTGTCATTGTGGCCCACCTGGCCCCCAACAATATGCCGCTGTTCCCGCTGGGTGAATTTGTCAGGCAGACCCAAGAGCGTTACACCCGCCGGGCTGCTGAGGTAGACCTGCTAAAGCAGGCCGTGCAAACCCGCGATCGCCCCACGGTGATCCTCTGTGACTGCAACATGACCGACACCTCCCAAACCCACGCCGAGCTGCGCTCGGTGCTGACCGATAGCTTTCAGCAGGCGGGATGGGGGTGGGGCCATACCCTGCGGGTAGGGAGCGTCCCCTGGCCTCTTCAGCGCGTTGACTATGTGTGGCACACCGCCGACCTGCGATCGGTGAGCGCCAGAGTCGGCGATCGCGCTGGGTCTGACCACTACCCTGTGGTGACTACCCTGAGACCGCTAAAGTCCTAACCTGCATGCGATATTCACAATGAGAATGGCTAAGCGCTTTCGTGGCGATCGATAAAGCGATCGATGAACTGTCCTCGACTTTGAGAAATTTAGAGAACAGCCATCTTCTTCTCCATTTCTTTTTAATTTCACCCTGGGCACGGCTGTAGATTTGCCGTTAGATAGACTTAAACCAATGAGTACCAAGCAGATCTACTCACGAGCTATGTCGCTCTTTTTCGGTCAGCCCCAAGGCAATCGACAAGCAGGCAGTCCCCATAAATTGAGGAAACTGCTGTCTTGAACCCTCAACAGCCTTTTATGACCAAAGGTGACGGATTGGCTCTTGCCAGCCCAAGAGTAGCTTCATTCAGCAATTGAGACAGCAGGCTGCAATGGTTTCTAAGGAGCGGTCTTTGACCATCGCGCGGCCATCTCAGCGCATTGCCACCAACCCTAACCCCCATCGGTCTGAGATCTCATCTACAGCGATCGGGGCGAGGGCTAAGAGAGTTAGGCAACCAGTGCTCTGCCTGGCCCAACCAGGTTTAGTCTTCCAGGCTTAGGTGACCCCTTGAACAACTCTACTGTCAATCTTCGATCTCTAAATTTGCGCGCCCTGAAACGAGATTGGTGGTCTAACCCCAGGGCTGACCTGCTGGCTGGGGCGGTGGTGGGGCTGGCCCTGATTCCAGAGGCGATCGCGTTTTCGATCATTGCCGGGGTTGACCCCAAGGTGGGCCTCTACACCTCCTTCATCATTGCTGTGGTCACCGCCTTTTTGGGCGGGCGACCCGCTTCGATTTCCGCCGCCACCGGGGCCATGGCCCTGCTGATGATCGACCTGGTGCGCGACTACGGGCTGGAGTATCTGCTGGTGGCTACCCTGCTGTGCGGTGTGTTTCAGGTGATCTTTGGGCTGCTGCGGCTGGCTCGCCAGATGCGCTACGTGCCCCGCGCCGTGATGGTGGGCTATATCAATGCCCTGGCGGTGCTGATTTTCTTAGCGCAGCTGCCCCAGCTAACCAACGTGCCCTTTGCCGTTTACGTGATGACGGCGCTGTCTCTAGCGATCATCTACATCCTGCCGCGCTTCACCAAGGCGGTGCCTTCGCCCCTAGTAGCGTTGTTTGTGATGACAGTGGCGGCGATCGCCCTCGGCCTTGACGTGCCCACCGTCGGTGACATGGGCGAGCTGCCCACCACCCTGCCTATCTTTGCCCTACCCCAGGTGCCCTGGAGTCTCGAAACCCTGAGGATTGTGCTGCCAACGTCGTTGACGATGGCCGTAGTGGGGCTGCTGGCCTCATTTCTGACCGCTTCGCTAGTGGACGAGTTGACCGACACGCCTAGCGACAAAAACCGCGAGGCCAAAGGGCAGGGCATCGCCAATATCATCACCAGCTTTTTTGGCGGCATGGCGGGTTGCGGCATGATTGGGCAGTCGGTGATCAACGTGCAGTCGGGCGGGCGAGGACGACTCTCGACCCTGTGTGCTGGCATATTTCTGCTGTTTGCCATCTTGGTACTGAGCCGCTGGGTGCAGCAGATGCCCATGGCGGCCCTGGTGGCGGTGATGATCATGGTTTCTATTGGCACCTTTCGCTGGGCGTCATTTCGCGACATGGCCAAAATTCCCCGCACCGAGACGGCGGTCATGCTGACCACCATGCTGGTGACCATCTTCACCCGCAACTTTGCCCTGGGGGTGGCCATGGGCATCGTCATGAGCACGGTGTTTTTCAGCCGCAAGATTGCCCGGTTGGTGTTTGTCGATAAGGTGCTGAAAGACGACGGCAAGCACCGTGTCTACAGCGTGTCGGGGCAAATTTTCTTCGTTTCGATTGAAGAATTTCTCGACGCCTTTGACTTCGAAGAGTTTATCGATCGCATCACCATCGACCTCACCCACGCTCACCTGTGGGATCAAGGGGCCGTCGCCGCCCTCGATAAGGTGGTCAGCAAGTTTCGCCGCACCGGGGCTGAGGTAGAGGTGGTAGGCCTCAACGAGGCCAGCGCCACTTTGGTGAACAAGTTGGCCGTCCACAGTCAGCCATCTGCCCTACAGGAATAGCCACCCCATGAAACGAATTTTACTTTGCACGGACGGCTCCACTGCTGATGGGAGCCTACGGCCATCGCCGCATTCGCTACCTGATGATCGGTAGCACCAGGGTACAGATGCTCCGCAGTAGCCAAATTCCGGTGCTGCTTTACCGCTAGATTTACCCGGTTCAACGCTTGCCCGTTCCGTTTATAGCTAGGAAATCAGGGGGAATCGGGGAGGTTGAGCCTTAACTCAAGGCATCTATCAGGGCACCGATGACGCGTACCCCCCTGCCGCATCAGCAGAAGAAATCGGCGTAGGAGGCGATCGCCCCGCTGGGTTCTGGCCCCTGACCGTAGGCCCGCTGAATATTGTCGAAGGTCATCACCGCCTGGGGGGTGTCATCGGCTAGTAGCTGCCGATTGAGCAGCAGTAGGCGATCGTAGCGGTGCAGAGCGTCGCCCCACTCGTGGCTGCATACCACTAGAGTTTTGCCCTCGGCCTGGAGTTCGGCAAAGATCGCCAGCATCAGAGCTTCGGTCTTTTTGTCGATGCCGGTGAAAGGTTCGTCGAGCAGCAGCAGGTCGGCATTTTGAGCCAGGGCGCGGGCCAAAAACACGCGCTGCTGTTGGCCGCCAGAGAGTTGGCCGATGGGGCGATCGCACAAATGCAGCATATCCACCCGTTCGAGAGCCACGGTAACTCGCTGCCGCGCCTGCTGGCTGGGCCGCTGAAACCACCCCGCCAAAGCTGACTGCGCCATCATCGCCACCTGCCCGGCGGTGATCGGGTAGTCCCAGTCGATGCGCGATCGCTGGGGCACGTAGGCTACCGACTGCCGCCGTCGTCGCAGCGGCGCGCCTTGAAAAAGCACCTGCCCCCGACAGGGCACCAACCCCAGCATTGCTTGAATTAGGGTGCTTTTGCCCGCACCGTTAGGGCCAATCAACCCGACCAGTTCCCCTGCCTCTAGAGACAGAGAAACGTTCTCTAGGGCTGACATTCCCCGGTAGTTGACAGACAGGTTTTGAACCTCTAGCATGGCACCCATGAAATGATAACCATTATCACTATCATATTAAAGCAGTTATCTGTTTCTGGGAGAAGTAGGCCATGTTTTTACACCGGGTTAGCCCGCTAGTGCCTTCAAGGGCGAAGCGGTGGAGTGCTGCGATCGCCCTGGCAGTAGGGCTAGTCGGGTGCAGCAGCAACGGCGGCCCGGTGGCAGAATCCGAAGCCGAGGCCCCAGTGGAGGCAGACAGTCCGGTGGTCGTCGCCACGACCAGCGTGCTCTGCGACCTCACCCAGCAGATCGCCGAAACCACCATCGCTCTGACCTGCCTGCTCGACCCCGGCACCGACCCCCACACCTACCAGGTCAAACCCTCCGATCGCCAAGCCCTTGAGCAGGCCGACCTAGTGCTTTATGACGGCTACGGCTATGCTCCTACCCTGATTAAGATGGTGGAAAGTAGTTCTACCGAGGCAGCGCAGGTGCCAGTGTACGAACAGGCGGTACCGACGCCACTGATGGGTGCAGCCCATGACGATCACGACAGTGAAGCAGTTCACGCCGAGGGCGATGGGCACGACCACAGCGCTGAAGGAGCAGAGGAACATGCCAACCGCGCCGAGGAGGACGGCGACAGCGACAGCCAAGGTTCAATGCCCGATCCGCACATCTGGCACAGCGCTAAGCACAACGCCGCTATGGCCTCGGTAATTGCCGATCGCCTTGCTGAAATCAATCCCGACCAAGCCGGTCTCTACGCCGAGAATGCCAGCCGCCTAGTCTCGCAGTTCGAAGCCATCGATCGCTGGATTCAAACCCAGGTAGCTACCATACCCGCCGATCAGCGCCAGCTCGTCACCACCCACAATTCCTTTGGCTACTTTGCCGAGGCCTACGGCTTTGAGGTCAAGGGGGCGCTCAGCGGCCTCAGCACCGACGAAAAGCCGACGCCCGGTGCCCTGACAGCCCTAGTCGAACAGGTCAAGGCCGCCCAGGTGCCCACCATTTTTGCCGAAACCACCACCAACCCCCAGCTAATTGAAACCGTCGCCAAGGATGCGGGCGTCACCGTAGCAGAGCAACCCCTGTTTGTGGAAGGGCCAGGTGGCCCCGGCAGTGCTGCCGAAACCATGCAGGATGTACTGGTGGTAAATACCTGCGTGGTGGTCGACGCGCTGGGGGGCAGCTGCGATCGCGCCAGTGCCCCGCTTTAACGGTTGCGAATCCCTCAGTTGGGCAGGGCAAACGCCGTAAAGCCTCTGGCTTGGCTTCGCCTACGCCCCTACTCTTTCATTAATGGTCTGAGTAGGGCGCTCACCCGCAGCACCTCGGCCACCGACCAGGCCTGAGCAAACGTGCCGCGCGGCTCCATCGGGGCGTTGCCGTCAAAAATTTCGCTGATGGTGCCCAGACAGCCGCCGCCGTGCAGGTGGTGAATCAGTGGATCGAGGAAGCTGTGGGCCAGGTCGGCATCTTGGTAGACCTGCCAGTGGGCCTGCACAAACGGCCCAATCAGCCAGCTCCAGACCGTGCCCTGGTGGTAGGCTCCGTCGCGCTGCACTAGGTCGCCGCCGTAGTGACCGCGATAGTCAGGATGGGCCGGATCGAGCGATCGCAACCCGTGGGAGGTCAACAGTCGTTGAGCCACCACATTCACCACCGCCCGCTGCTGCTCGGCACTCAGGCAGGGCTCTCCCAAGGCGGCATCGGGCAGAGAAACAGCGAAAATTTGGTTGGGCCGCAGGGCCGCATCTGCGCCGTTGGGGCCATCCAGCAGGTCGTAGCAGTAGCCCAGATCGTCGCTCCAAAATCGCTGAAATCCCTGACGGGTTTGAGACGCTAACTCCTGAAACAGGCCGACAGGTTGGCCCAACATTCCCGCAAAATCGGTCATCACCAGCAGAGCGTTGTACCACAGAGCATTGACCTCTACCGGCTTGCCAATGCGAGGGGTGACTACCCAATCGCCCACCTTGGCATCCATCCAGGTGAGTTGCACCCCCGGCTCCCCGGCAGAGAGCAGCCCATCGGTGGCATCGACCTGAATGCCGTGGCGGGTACCTTTGCAGTGCCAGGTAATCACCTCCTGCAGCTGGGGAAAAAGGTCTTCGATTAATGCTGTGTCGGCAGTGGCTTGGTGGTAGGCGCGCAGGGCCTCAAAGTACCAGAGGGTGGCATCTACGGTGTTGTAGTGGGGCGCTTGGCCATTCTCAGGAAAAGCGTTGGGCAGCATGCCCCGATCGAGAAAGCGGGCAAAGGTCTGCAAAATCAGCCGAGCCAGGGCCGGACGCCCGGTGGTTAGGGTTAATCCCGACAAAGCGATCATGGTGTCGCGGCCCCAGTCGCCAAACCAGGGGTAGCCCGCAATTACGGTTTTGCCCGGATTGGCCGATGTTAGAGGCGCTAGGTCAGACCATTCTGCCACCTCATCTGCTGGTAGGGAGTCCGTAGGAATCTCCTGGCTCACCCCAGATTGAGGACTGTGGTCTGGGGCAAAGTCTCCCAACGTGAGGGGGGTGGGGGTGCCTTCGAGATCCACTGCCCCAATGGAATCGCTGGCTTCCAGCACCGTTATGGGGCGGCTGACGATGAACTGATCGGCGGCCAAGACTAGCTGGCTTACCCAGGCGGGTGGCGAGTCGTCGGGTTGGGCCGTCTTGCCCTGGGTCGTCAAATGTTGCTCGTGGGCCAGGCGGCGGAGCAGGGCACTTTGCCCCGAGCGATCGGCCTCGGCTTCGGTGGTGGCCACTAGGGTGAACGACTGGCCCTGACCCAGAGTGGGTGCAAAGGTGGCCGCGTGCAGGTGGTCGTCGTAGGGGTGAATGCCCCGGTAGGTTTCGACGGCGAGGCTGTAGCCCTTGTGCCAGGTGTGGGCGGGCTGGGCTGGGGCGGTTTCGCTGAGTAAATAGAAGGGCTCAACGTTTCCTTTGGCCTGAATGCGCAGACCCTGGGGGCAGTCGGCGATCGCCATTTGCCAGCCCTGCCCCTGGGTGCTGTGGTGGTGGTGGCGGTGGTTGACCAAGACTTTCAGCGTCAGTTCCATGGGGGCGCTGGCGCGGCTGAGGGTGTAGCGCACGTAGGTGGTGTTGGCCCCAGGCTCCATCCAGACGCGCTTTTCGAGGCGAGCATCGGCGATCGCATAGACCCAGATCGGGATGGTGCCCTCCAGCCGAAATGATTCTAAGTACAGGTAGCCCTCGGGTTGCAGCGTGCCATCGGTCCAGCGATCGCAGTACAGCGCGTGGGACTGGCCTAAATAAGTCGCGGTTTCGTCAACCTTAGTCACCAGCAGAGTACGCTCTAGCGGCGGCTTGAGCGCCGCCACCAGCAGCCCGTGGTAGTGGCGAGTGAGCACTCCAGCCACCGTGCCGCTGCCATAGCCGCCAATGCCATTCGTGACCAGCCATTCCTGCTGAGTAGCGATCGCCGCATTGCCGCACAGGTGCCGCCCCAAAGAAATAGTCATACGTTATTGACCCGTGTTCTGCTCGCGAGGATGTGCATTCGCTCGCTACTATAGCCAACCTGCGGCAGGTCGCACTGCTACCTAAAGGGCGATTACAGCCTCTACTGCAAAGCTTTACAGAGATTTCTTCGAATCCCTTGAACCCACCGACTCGCTCACTCACCTACTCACCCACTCCCCTAAAACTGCCCCTGCCACGAAATCGCCTGCTCAGCGCGGTTAGTTCCCAGCGATCGCACCGCCGTAATCTCAATTTGGGCGTACGTGCCACGGGTCAGGGGGCCGCGATCGATGGGCAGGCGACCTAGCGCTAGCTCAAAGCGGTTGCCCGTCAGGCTGACCAACTCCGCTGGCACCACATCGTCGTAAACGGTGACGTAGCGCGGGCGGCGATCGTCCCTGGGGTCGCCGTCGGTGGTTCTCAGCGTCAGGCGAAACTGGGTCGTTAGGTAGGCTGATTCCCCAGCCAGGTCAAGCACCACGGCCTTGAGGTTGGCTCCGCTGCCCTGCACCCCTCCTGAGGCCAAGCGGGTAACGTCGCTAGCTCGCACCGCATTGGTGACCGTGATGGTGAGTTGGTCAGCTTCGCGGCTGGTGGTGTAGTCAGCCCAGAGGCTGTCGGGGAAGGTGGCGATCAGCGCCCCGTCGGGCTGAATCTCGGTGCGCACATCGCCGCCTGCAAAGCTGCCCAGGGGCCGGGGGGCTTGCCAATTGAGGCTGACATCGCCTTCCACTCGCCCGGTATATTCGCGGTAAATGTCGTTGACCCGTGAGCCTGGGGCCAGCAGGGCGTTGGCTCCCGATTTCTCAGCCCACAGGTTGCGCGAAAGACGTACGGGTTGACTGGCCAGAGTTTGCAGCCCCACCGCCATGGCCGAGTTTTCGCCCAGCAGCGGCTCTAGCTGGTTGACAATCCACACCTGGCCGTCGGCACCGACAGCCCCATCGCGGCCAAAGGAGCCGTTGTCACCGCTGCGGCCATCGTAGCAGCGGTAGCGATTTGCCCCGCATTGATAGTCGGGCTGGCCAGGGGTGCCGGTGCAGGTTTGAATCTCCCAATCGCGCAGGTCGCAGCGACAGCCCATGGTGCCGCTGCCGCCGCGCCCGCCGCGTCCAAAGCGTCCGCCGCGAGCGTCTACCGAGAGCCGTTGCAGAGCCGCGCGATCGCCATAGTAAACCGTTAGATTGCCGCCGATGCCACCGCTGCCGCCGCTGCCGCCGTCGCCGCCGTCGCCGCCGTCAGGGGCGCGCAGATTGTAGTCAACATTGCGGGGCTGACCGCCACAGCGGGGCCGATAGCCATTTTCGCCATGCTCACCGTCTTCGCCATCGCTGCCGGTGAGGCTAAAGCTGGCAGCAGTGCCATCGGCCACGGTGGTTTGGCTCGGCCCAGCGGTGCCATCGCGCCCTGACCTGCCGCTGCGGCCATCGCTGCCATCGCTGCCGTAGGTGCGGGTTTCTTGCGCCCAGGCCAGCATCGAGCAGCCGTTTAACCCCGACAGTGGCAGGGTGGCTGCAATCCCTAAGCAAAGCGGAGCCAGAGCAAAGGCAAGGGCGCGTTTCATAGCAGGGGTTCTCGGTGTGCAAAGCACCCCAAGGGTAGCTAAGGCAGGCGGAGGAGGCGCAGGCCATGTGCCAGAATTTATGGTGAAACTGGCTGGCTGATCTTTGCAACTTTTGTAACTAATGAATACCTTTTGGGGGAGGATGCGACTCAGTTGCCGGGGTTTTAGCTGAGTACAGCAACCTACTGATCTGCTTACTCACTGGGTACAAAGCTACAGGAGCTGCTAAACGTTGTAGGTGGCAACGGTTGGTTGCAAAGCGCTTTGTCGGGCGATCGCACATAGACCCACTGCCCCTCCAGATTTAGCGCCACCTGGTTAGTGTCAGTATTAAAAGCCAAATCCGCCCCGCCCGCAGAAATGATATCGGTAGAGCTGCGATAGATCTGATGGCACAGCCCCGGCGATCGGCAGCTGAGCAGCATCAGCTCGCCGTAGTTGTCATCCAGAGGAAAGGCCACATACACCGTGCGATAGGTAACGCCCCAGGGTGACATGGTCTGGCTAGCCTGGGGGGCATAGCCGACAAGTAAGGCTGGCAGCAAAGCCACCAGTAAAAAAATACCCACAGCCAGCAGTAAGCCTACTTTCGCTAGGCCTCGGCGGATGCTTTGTCGCCACTCTAGTTTTAGGCTCAAAAGCAGCAGGCAGACGGCCAGGCTTCCTGCCCCCAACAGAATGATGACCGCGAGCAGGGTCAGCAGAGCGATCGCAAAGAGTTTGCCGTAGACCCAAGCTAGCCCATGCACCCCAGGCACAGCGCCCCCGACAAAGGGCAAATACCCCAGCCATCCCAGAGCGGCCAGGATGGCCCAACCCAGCAGTAGAGTTCTCCGTCTGGGGCGACGGGTGAAGCGCTGAGCCAGGGTGAGGGATGCGGGATTGCTCGCGGGCGTATTGTGACTAGACATGGGGGCAGAGGGCTAGAACGCTACCCCAAGGTGGCTTAACTCAGGCTCCGCTGTCATCGGCAAGGGAGAATTGCCCAACAAAAACCCGTGCCTAAAAGTCCTGTGATATTCTCAGGGGGACAGTGGCGCGATGCCAAACTTGTCCAGTTTTCAGCCTTTTTAACCCTATGACGTTAACTCGACGGTGGTTTAGCCAGGCCTGCCTGGGGGTAGCGACAGCGCTGGTAGCAGCGGCCTGCGGCGGTGGCGGTGGTAATGGCGGTGATGTGGTCAGCGTGGGCTCAAAAGACTTTACCGAGCAGCTGATTATCGGCGAAATGTACGCCCTGATGCTCGAAGAAAACGGTCTGACCGTTGAGCGCAAGCTCAACCTGGGGGGTACTCCGGTGGCCCAGGCTGCGATCGAGAGCGGCGAAATCGACCTCTACCCCGAATACACTGGCACCGCCCTGCTCACGGTGCTCAAGCAGCCGGTCAGCAGCGATCAGCAGGCGGTCTTCGACACCGTCAAGCAGGCCTACCAGGAACAATTTAACCTAGTGTGGCTCGACCCCTCGCCGATGAACAACACCCAAGCCCTGGCCATGACCGAGGAACGGGCCGATGCCCAGGGCATTCGCACGATCTCTGATTTTGCCGCCCAGGCCAGCAACCTGACGCTGATTGGGCCGCCCGAGTTTGAGGTGCGCGAAGACGGTCTACCCGGCCTGCAAGCGGCCTACGGCAATTTTTCTGTCAAAGAATACAAAGCCGTAGACGCGGGCCTGCGCTACAAAGGTCTGGTGGATGGCGAAGCCGATGTGGCTGTCGCCTTTGGCACCGATGGTGAAATCAGCGCCTTTAACCTGGTGGTGCTCGAAGACGACAAGGGGTTGTTTCCGCCCTACCAGGTGGCCCCCATTGTCAGCCAGACGGCGCTGGATGCCAACCCTGCGATCGCTGAAGCCCTCAACCAGGTTTCACCCCTGCTCACCGATGAGGTCATGCGCCAGCTCAACTACGAGGTCAGCGGCAACCAGCGTGAACCGGCAGAGGTAGCGAAAGAGTTTTTAGTCGATGCGGGCCTAGTCGCAGAATAATGGCGTGGGGTATGGGGTTTTGGGTTCACGGTATCAGGTTCACGGTTCTGCCTCGTATCCGCCCCCTTTGCATCTTGTACTTACCCCCTTGCACCTTACACCTCATACCTAACGCCCCATGAGTGCTATCCAGTTTGACGATGTTTCGCTGCGATTTGCTGGGGGTGCCCGCCCAGCGGTGAACCGGGTGACTTGCCAGGTCAACTCAGGCGAAATTGTGGTGATTTTGGGACCGTCGGGCTGCGGCAAAACTACGCTGCTCAAGATGGTTAACCGCCTCTACGAACCCACCGCAGGCAACATCTTTCTCGATGGGGCGAATATTCGCCAGCTCAAGGCAACCAAGCTGCGGCAGCAGATCGGCTACGTGATTCAGCAGTCGGGGCTGTTTCCCCACATGACGGTGGCCGACAATGTGGCGGTGGTGCCCAAGCTGCTGGGCTGGCCCAAACCCCAGATTCAGGCCCGCATCGACGAGCTGCTGGACTTGGTGAAGCTATCTCCGGGGGAATTTCGCGATCGCTATCCCGCCCAACTTTCTGGTGGGCAGCAGCAGCGAGTGGGCATTGCCCGAGCCCTGGCAGGCAACCCCGGCATCATGCTGATGGATGAGCCCTTTGGGGCGATCGATGCGATCACACGCACAGCGTTGCAGGACGAAATTCTTCGCCTCCAGGGCCAGCTCAAAAAGACGATTTTGTTTGTCTCCCACGATGTGGAAGAGGCCCTGCGCCTGGCCGATCGCATCTTGATCATGCGCCTGGGCGAAGTGGTGCAGTTTGATACCCCCTTCAACCTCTTGACCCGGCCTGCCGATGAGTTTGTGCACACCCTGCTAGGGGCCGACGACATGGTGCGCCAGCTCGGTCTGCTGCGGGTGGGTGCGGCGATGATGGCGCTGCCGACCAACTACAGCAATGGCCACAACCCTACCCTCTCTCACCTAGACAGCCTGCGAGATGCGCTGTCGCTGATTCTAAAAACTGGGGCACCAGCTCTCACCGTGCTAGAAGGAGGCAACCCGGTGGGTCTACTTACCCTCGACCACATTCGCGAGTCGGCGGTTGCCGGGAACGGACGATGAGCTACCTGCTGAGCAACCCCGGCGACGTGCTGACCCTGCTGCTGCAACACCTGCGGATGACGGGGATTGCGCTAGGGATTGCGATCGCCCTCGCCGTTCCCCTTGCCCTGCTGGTCTCGCGCCTGCGCTGGCTGGCGGTGCCCGTGCTCGGCGGGCTGGGGGCGCTCTACACCATTCCCAGCCTGGCGCTGATTATCTTTTTGGTGCCGCTGTTTGGCCTCAACGCCACCTCGGTGATTGTGGCGATGGTGCTCTACACCCAGGTGATTTTGGTGCGCAACCTGACGGTGGGCTTGGCGGGCATTAACCCAGCGGTGCTAGAGGCAGCGCGGGGTATGGGCATGAGCGTGGCTCAGCGCTGGTGGCGAGTGCAGGTGCCGTTGGTGCTGCCGGTATTTTTAGCTGGGGTAAGAATTGCAGCGATTGTGGCCATTGCGATCGCTACCATTGGGGCTAAATTCAACGCTGGCGGCTTGGGCAAGCTGCTGTTCGACGGCATTCAAACCAACCGCTATGACAAGATTGTGGCGGGTGCGATCGCGGTGGCCGTTCTAGCCCTAGTCATCAACGGCCTACTGCTGGCCCTGGAGCATTACGCTCAACCCCAGCGGCGGTTAAAGCATGGGTAAAACAACAAGTACGGTTTGCGACGCCACTATCTTTACAATTTACCTTTCCAAAGTGGATTGTACGGGAACGTTTCATTTTGGAGACACTATCTACTAACTAATGAGCGTCAAAAAAACTCCCTGTAAGATGCAGCCGAATAATTCAAATGCAGCGAATGGGTTAGAGTTTCTGATATTGAGTTAAGGCAGTTCGCCGTCGCAGGCTTGAGTATTATTAGCCGGGGAAAAACAAGGCAAACCATGCAAATAAGAAATGATTTCCAGTCAGTCTCACTTCAACTTAATCGACTGGTAGAATATGCGAGAGTTTTTGATTCTAATAATATGGAGCACTGGCCTCACCTTAAAAACAATGAAGACTTCAAATTTATTTATTCTCTGCAACGGAAAGACCGAGGGCCTATTGAGCAAATATACTGTGATGGCAGAGATTTGGCAATATTCATGTCATCACGATTAACCGAGTTCAACTACGCAGAGTATTTCCCCACGCTAAAATCATTTGTTGATTCATTTCTAGGTGGCTGGGTTTATCAAGTTGACATTCTCCGAAATACGTCTCAAGCAGCCAAGGATAAATCTAAGAGCCTTCAGAGCTGCCCATGGGCGGTCAATCAAATGATTAATTTATTTGATCGTCAAATTGAAATCTTAATTGCCATTAGGCAATGCCTTGATTCACTTAGACAATCTGATTTATACAAATGGGAAGATGGTCATGCACAACCAACATTTCAGATCCTAGAATACAACAAAGCTCTCGATTGCATTCATTCTGTTGGGAAAATGTTTGAACGGTTGCCCAGTACGTACGCCAATAAGGATGAAGAGGCACTAAGAGATCATATACTGGTTTCTCTTGAAAGTGTTGTTTATGGATCGGCTACGGGAGAGTCCTTTAACAAAAGAGGGAAAACAGACATCTTAGTGCGAGGAGAAGGTGCGAACGAGTTTGTTGGAGAATGTAAGTTCTGGAGAGGGAAAGAGGTATTCCTGGATACGATAAATCAACTCCTGAGCTATTTATCTTGGCGTGACACTAAGGCTGGCATCATACTATTTGTTCAGAATAAAGATTTTGGAGCCGTAATATCCAAAATTCAGAACCATATAGTTGAGCATCATAACTATTTAAGGAAAATTTCTGAAATTGACGAAACTTGGCACAACTATGAATTTCGGATGAATGATGATTCAAGTCGTGTTGTTAAGGTAGCTGTAATGCTCTACCACATGCCATAGAAGCCAAAAAATTGCTACACTCGGGAAAATTGCTTACTGCACTCCTGATTTTCTGGTGAGCAAAGCGTTATTTAGAAATTCCATCATATTGATAGCTAAATTTGTTATGCATGCGCTGCGTGTCTGGTTGTGTGATTAGAGACGTTATCTAAGCAAAACTTACATGGTACTACTGAGTCTATAAAGCTAAGATTACCCCTAAACCGATCGCACCCCCGGCGGCTGAGCGGCTCGCTGCACCGCGCTCAACCCCATCTCCGCCAGTAGCGCCAGCAGCGCCACCGGCACCGCCCCCACCAGCAAAATCGCTGGGTCATAAGCGGCGAACCCCAACACAATAAACGCCCCTAACCCGCCCGCCCCTACAAAGGCGGCCAGAGTAGCGCTAGCAATCACCTCCACCGTGGCAGTTTTGATGCCAGCAATCACCACCGGCAGCGCCAGGGGAATTTCGACGGTTTTGAGAATGTCACCGGGAGGCATCCCCATCCCCGTCGCCGCCTCACGAATGGCGGGGCTGATATTGCGAAACGCTACGTCGGTGCTGATCAGAATGGGCGGCATCACCAGCAGCGTCAGGGCCAGCACCGCCGACCAAAAGCTCAGACCCAGCACGGGCACCGCCAAAAACAGCACCGCCAGGCTAGGAATCACCCGTAGGGCATTGAAGCTATTGAGCATGACCGTGGAGATCAGGCGCGATCGCGCACTCCACAACCCCAGCGGCAGCCCCACCAGTAGCCCAATCGCCAGGGGCACCGCTACTAACAATAGGTGTTGTTGCAGGGCGGTAAGAATGCGATCGCTGTTATCCAGCGCGTACTGATAGGCGTTTTGTAAAGTGGAGGGCATAGGCAATCTTGCAAAAAATGACTTAATCCTCAAAAGGATTCGCTAGCCTTAAGGATTCAATTTTTGAGAAGTCTGCTGTGTTACGGGTAATAAGTTGTAAAGAATATTCCAGAGCGGTTGCAGCGATAATAGCATTAGGTACTTTGATCTTAAAATGCTTCCGCAGTTGAATAGTTCGTTCAGCAACTTCGGAAGTCAGGGGTAGCTCAACCAAGCGCGACAAAAGCTGTTTTGCCCGAGCCTCTTCCAGCTTAGATTGCTGGAAGCCCAAAACTTCAATTCTGGAAATGACTGAGTAAGCGCCTTGTCCCATCAGGCCTGTTCTCAAAAGATTCTCGCCAGATTCATTGAGCTGGTTATTGAAGTGGTAAATAAAAATATTGGTATCAAAAATTAGCTGCACCAGATCAATACCTAATCACCCCAGCTTAATTTTCGTTGTTGCTCTATCTCTGCATTAATTTCTTCAACACTTGATTGCCCCCAGCTCCCTCTAGTCTCGTCCAACAGCTTATTAATATCTGAGGAACTCCCTGAGCCTTGAACCTCTAAAGCTGAGTCTTTAAGCGAGCTTGTACGCGCGTGAAGTTGACTCACTAAATAGCTGAGTAAAGTCCACTGTTCTTCTGAGCTGAGCTGGGTTAGCTCACTCATCACGCGCTGTAATGATGGGCTCATAGGTAGCCTTCTTGTGGGGCAGCATGCTCACCTTAAATTCTAAGCCCGTAGCAGCTTTAAGTTGTTAGACGTTGCTCGGTATCGCCGTCGAACCAGTGGATTGACTCGGGCGGCAACGCCAGCTTCAGATTTTCCTTGCTCCAGACAGCATCGGCGGGCAGCAGCGCCCGCAAGGTCAGGGTGGGGTCGCCCTGCACCCGCAGGCTCACCAGGTCGTGCATGCCCAAGTTTTCTACCAAAAACACCTGCCCGCTGACGGTGTGGGCATCGCCCTCGCGGGGCAGCCGCAGATGCTCGGGGCGAATGCCTAGTACCACGGAAGCCGCCTGAACTCCGACGGGCAGCGGTATGGCAAAATCGCCCAGGGTCACACTGTTGCCGGTGCGGGTGAGGGTAACCAGGTTCATCTGAGGGCTGCCGATGAAGCTAGCGACAAACCGATTGGCCGGAGTTTTGTAGATATCGTGGGGGTGACCTAGCTGTTGCAGATAGCCATTGTTGAGCACCGCTACCTTGGTCGAAAGGGTCATGGCCTCGGTCTGGTCGTGGGTGACGTAGACAATGGGTGATTTTTGGTCGGCAAAAATCTGCTTGAGGTCGGCCCGCACCTGCTCGCGCAGCAGGGCATCGAGGTTGCTCAGGGGTTCATCGAGCAAAAACACATCGGGGTTGCGTACCAGGGCGCGGGCCAGAGCCACCCGCTGGCGCTGACCGCCCGAGAGTTTCGCAGGCTTGCGATCGAGCAGCGGGTCGAGACCCAGCACCCCAGAGACTTCCTGCACCCGCTTTTGAATGTCGCCCACTGGCAGGTGGCGCAGCTTTAGCCCCGAAGCCACGTTCTCGCGCACCGTCATGTGAGGGTAAAGGGCGTAGCTCTGAAAGACCATAGCGATGTTGCGATCGCCCGGTGGCAGCGGGCTAACATCGCGATCGCCAATCATCACCCGCCCCTCCGTGGGCTGGTCCAACCCCGCAATCAGCCTGAGAATGGTGGATTTACCACAGCCCGACGGCCCCACCAGGGTCAAAAACTCGTTGTCTTCCACCACCAAATTGAGCTGCTTGACCGGCACAATGTCGCGGCTGTAGGCTTTAGCGAGGTTTTGGAGTTCGAGTTTAGCCATGATCGTAGAGGTAGGTGGGTGGATGGGTAGATGGGTGGGAGGGTGGATGGGTGGGAGAGTAGGAGGGTGGATGGGAAGGGTGAGGGGTTGGAGTTTTTAGGCTCGTCTACCCGCCTACCCACCTACCCATCCACCCATCTACCCCTTCACCGACCCCGAGGTCAGGCCTTGCACAATGCGGCGTTGGAAGAACAGCACCAGCAACACCAGGGGTAGGGTACCGACCACGGTGGCGGCGGCTAGGGGGCCGTAGGGTACTTCAAATAGGGTGGTGCCGCCGAGCTGGGCGGCGGCGACGGGGATGGTTTTCATGCTCTCACGGGTCATAAAGGTGAGGGCAAACAGGTACTCATTCCAGGCAAAGATAAAGGCCAGAATGCCGGTGGTGACTAGGGCGGGCAGAGTCATGGGCAGCACGATGCGCCAGAGCATTTGCACTGTGTTATAGCCATCCACACGGGCCGAGTCTTCTAGGTCTTTGGGCAACTGCTGAAAAAAGCTGCGCATGACCAAAATCGTCAGGGGCAGATTGATGGCGGTGTAGGGAATGATCAGCGCCAGGTAGTTGTTGGCCAGGCCAAAGGCCCGCACGAGTTCGAGCAGGCCGAGGAACAACAGAATGTAGGGAAACAGGGTCACGACCAGCACGATCGCCAAGATCGCCTGCTCACCCGGAATCCGCAGACGGGCAAGGGCGTAGGCCGCCGGGGAACCCAGCGCCAGACACAGCACCGTGGAGACAATCGCCACCAGCGCGCTGTTAAACATGTAGACATGGAACTGGTTGAGCCGAAATAAGTCTAGATAGTGGGTCAAGGTGAGCTGGTCGAACCCCGGCAGGTAGACCACCGGGGTCTGGGTGATGGCCGCATTGGTCTTAAACGAGGTCAGCACCTGCCACAGCACCGGGGCGAGGCTAAAGATGACGGTAAATGCGATCGCCAGCCCCAGCAGCACCCGTCCCCAGGGAATACCGCGATCGCGGGTTTGGGGAGGGGCAGTGGTTTGAGGGACGGTAGTCATAGGGGTGGATGGGTTAGGGGTGGATGGGTTGGGGCAGACCAACGTGTCTGCTGCTGAGGGAAATCGACCAAAGTTACTCGGTCTTGGCTCTTAGGCGAGAGATATATAGCCAACTCAGAGCCACAACCGCCACTAGCACCAAAAATGTCACGGTCACAAGGGCGGCCCCATAGCCAAAGTCTAAATAGCGCATCACGGCGGCGTAGATATAGATCGACACCGTCTCTGTGGCACCGCCAGGGCCGCCGCCAGTCATCACCTGAATCAAGTCAAAAATGCCAAAGGACTGAGCAAAGCGAAACAACATGGCAATCACAATCTGCGGCGCAATCAGCGGCAGCGTAATTTGCCGAAAGCTTTGCCAAGGGCTGGCTCCGTCTAAAGCGTGAGCCTCGTACAGATCCTGGGAAATCGACTGAAGCCCTGCTAGCAGCAAAATCGCCACAAAGGATGTCGTCTTCCAGACATCGGCGGCGATCACCGCCACCATGGCCCAAAAGGGCTCTCCCAACCAGTTCACCGGGTTGCCGATCAGATGCAAGCGCATCAGCATGTCGTTCCAGACGCCAAACTCGGTATTAAAAATCCAGCGCCAGGCCAGGGCAATTAGGGCAGTGGGCAGCGCCCAGGGGAGAATGGCGATCGTCCGCGCCAAGCCCCGACCGCGAAAGGCCTGATCGAGCGTCAGGGCAATGATCAATCCCAGCCCCAGCTCAAAGAACAGCGTGAACAGGGTGAAAACAGCTGTATTCCGCATACTCTGCCAGAAACGACCATCCCCCACCATCAACCCGTAGTTGTCTAGGCCGCTAAACACCGGCTCTAGATTAGTGCTCAGGTTTTGGGTAAAGAAGCTCAGCCAAAAGGCCCGCAGAATCGGAAAGGCATACACCAGCAGCAACACCAGCAATGCTGGCAACATCAACAGCCACCCGGTCCGCTGTTCCCGCTGCCGCATATAGTCCTTAGCCATCATTCCTGATCCCCATTTCCCCATCACTCCTCTATTCCCATCCACCCATCCACCCGCCTACCCATCCACTCCCTACCCCTCTACCCCCAACACCCGCCGACTCTCGCCCGCAGCGGCTCGCATAGCGTCCTCAGCCGTCATCTGGTCACTGATAGCCGCGCTCAAATAGCGTTGCAGAATGTCTGAAACTTGGGCGTACTGACCCACGGGAGGGCGAGGCACCGCTGTTTCTGCCACCTCTAACAGCTGCTCATAGTGAGGAAACGTCGCCAGCACATCGGGATCGGTAAACAGGGCGCGACGGCTGGGCACGTAGGCAAATTCGGTGATGAGATCCTTCATTGGCCCAGGGCTAGTGAAAAACTCCACTACTCGCCAGGCCTCCTCGGGGTGGGGAGTGGTGGCCGAAATTCCAAAGCCCCAGCCCCCTAGGCAGGCAGCGGGCTGCTGGCCAGTGGCATGCACCATGGGTTTGAGGGCAATTTTACCGGCGACCGGAGTGCCGTCGCGGTTGGCCTCGGCCCAAGCGTAGGGCCAATTCCGCAGAAAGGCCACATTGCCGTTCTGGAACTGACGAAGAGAGTCTTCCTCAATGTAGTTGGTCACACCGGGGGGAGAGATGCGCTGGTCGATCAGGCCCTTCATAAATTCAACCGCCTGAACCCCAGCGGGCTGATCTAAGCCCACTTCCAGGGTGGTCGGATCGATCCAAAAACCGCCGTAGCCTGCGATGATTTCAACGAAGTTGGTGACTAAGCCTTCGTACTGCAAACCCTGCCAGGTATATCCCCAGTCCACGTCGGTCTGCGCTTGAATGGTTTCGGCGGCAGTAATTAGATCGTCAAAGGTTTCGGGAGGTGCTAAACCGACTTGATCGAGCAGATCAGTGCGGTAGTAAAGCATGCCCATGTCGGAGCGAAACGGCATGCGGTAGAGGCCACCTTGGTAAAGGCCAGCGGCCACGTCGGCAGGCAAAAAGTCGGCCAGATCGGTTTCACTGACGCGATCGGAGAGATCTAACAGCCACCCGGCAGCGGCAAATTTGGGAATCCAAACGACATCAGAGAAGAGGATGTCGTAGGGTGAGTCGCCCAGCAAAAAGGACGTGGTGTAAAGGTTTTCGACCGCATCGGCGGCGTTGGGGCCGCGCACCATCTGAATGCGAATATCGGGATTTTCGGCCATGAACTGCTCGGCTAAGCCCTGCATCTGGTCGGCTTCCACCGCTCGCAGCAGAAAGGAGATGGTAACTGGCTGCTGCGACCAGACCTGGGCAGCGATCAGCACTGTGGCGGCGATCGCAACCAACGCTAATAAAAATCTGCTGAGACGCACCCGACTGCGCCTCAGAAAGGGGAACCGGTATTCACTCAAAATTTAAGCCCGGAAATCGAACGTTCCCGGGCTACCCAATCAAATATTTTGTCGATGCCGGTCGAAGCTTAGAGTTCGACAGTGGCTAACCCAGGTCTCCCCATAAAACTGGAATGTTGGCAGCCTGGCCTCTACCTAGGGAAAGATTTTCTCTTTAGGTATACCTATGGTCGCGCCGGACTGGGCTTGGGTGCAGGCTGGCGCGGCGAGGTCGGTTCCTGGAACGGCGAGGCCGGTTCCTGAAGCGGCGAGGCCGGTTCACTGGGAAACAGGGGCGAGGACGGCGATTGGGGTTGGCTACCGGGCTGACCAAAACCAGGTGGTAGCTGACCCTCGGGGGCCTCCTGAGGAAATCCCTCGGGGAGCTGAGCGGGATCGTCACCGGGAGCAGCGTCCTCAGGCCCCAGGTTAGTATCGGCGGGCAGAGTTGCGAGGGCAACGCGATCGCCCCCGACCGCTCGCAGCTCGTCAAGCACCACCACCACATCTTCATAGCGCGCATCGCGGGCAGCATAGAGCACAATTAGCCCACCAGGGTTGACCTGGTTAAACTGACCCAGCACATCTCTGAGCAGCTCGATGGGCACGGGCTGCTGGTCAAGATATACCTGGCCAAAGGCGTCAATGCTGACGTAGAGGCGATCGGCCCCCTGTCCTACCTGTCCGGGCAAGGCTTGACCCGTTTGGGCCGTAGGCAAGTCTAGGTCGATGGCCTGCTGCCGGGTCAGACCCACCGCCGCCAAAATGAAGAACGTCAGAATGCAGAAAATCACGTCGATCAGCGGCACAATCTCGATGTGCACATCCCTGGAGGGATTGTCGAGCAGATCTATTTTCATAGTGAGGGGTTCTCCGCAGAGGGCGTAGCATCGAGCACAGAGGAATTTGGCTCAACTAGGGCATCTGCGGGCACCGGTACTGGCACCGGCATGGGCGACACTCCGTGGAGATGGGCCCAGCTCTGCCGGTAAAGCAGCTCTAGCTCGCTACCCGCCTGGCGAAACATTTTGGCCTGGCCAAACACAAACCCCTGAAACAACCGATAAAAAGCCAGGGCAGTAATAGCAATAATCAGGCCCGTAGCGGTGCTAATCAGCGCCTCGCTGATACCCAACGAGGTACCTGCGGTGGCATCCCCGCTACCCAGGTCAGTAATTTGAATAGAACTTAGGGAGTTGATCAGGCCCAGCACAGTACCCAGCAAGCCCAGCAAAGGGGACAGGGTAGCAACGGCCTCAAGAATTTTTTCGCCCCGGCTCATAGTCAGCAGTTCTTCGTTGGCCGAGGTTTCTAAGGCCAGGCGAAACACCTCCGGATCGGGGGATTGCAGCTTAAGGGGGGCCGACAAAAACCGACCCATGGGCAATGTCGCAGAGCGATAGGCAATATCGGCAGCGGCAGCCCAGTCTCGCCGAGCGGCCTCTAGCACCCGCCCGGATACCTCGCGTTCGCGGGTCAAGATGCGCGACCAAAACCAGATGCGCTCCAAAATGGTGCCCACAGCCAAGACTGAAAGTAGGAGCAGCGGCCACATGGCAGGCCCGCCACGGGCAAATAGCTCAGGTATGTTCACGAAAGATCCTCCTGTCACCACCGGGTCGGGCTGTCAAACGAGACAGAGCGACCTCTCTCGGGCAAAGCATAACAATTGTAGTGACTTTGGGGACGCTTCAACAGTTTCAGGTCGATTCTATCGAGGGTGTCCTGTCACGACAACTCAGGCAGGGCATCAAGGATTAAATCTGCGGTGCGTTGGCAAACGCCGGGTGGCCCTAGCTCTTCGCGCATTTTGGCGTAGCCCGCTCGCATAGTCTGGCGCGCGGGTTCGCTGTGCAGCAGCTCTAGGGCCGCTGCGGCGATCGCCTCGGGGGTCGCCTGCCACTGCAAAAATTCGGGCACGATGGGCTGGTTCACCACGAGGTTGACCGGCGACACGTAGGGCACGTCAAATTTCAGCAGATAGTGGGCAATGCGGGCGCTGAGGGGGTGAATGCGGTAGGCCACCACCTGGGGCACATCCATCAGGGCAATTTCAAGATTGGCGGTGCCTGACTTGGTGATGGCGACATCGGCAGCGGCGATCGCCCCCTGACTGCCCTCGCCCACCACTCGACCATTTAATCCGTGGGCAACCAACCCCTGCTCAAAACTGGCCTGCAACGCCGGAATCGACACCGGCAGCAGGAAAGTGACCTTGGGGTATTGGGCCTGAATAATCTGCGCCGCCTTGAGCAGCACCGGCATCAGGTACTTCACCTCCTGCTGCCGGGAGGCGGGCAGCAGCGTCACCACTGGGGTATCTAAGGGTAAGCCCAATTGCTGGCGGGCGGCAGCCTGGTCGGCGGGGCCAGGATAGCGATCGACCAGGGGATGGCCGACCCAGGTGGTAGCAGCCCCAAAGCCCTGGTAGTAGTCGGCTTCGGCCTTGAAGATAGCCAGCATGCGATCGCTGCACTGCACCAAGTTGCGGGTGTCTTTCTCAGAAAAGGCCCACACCCACTGCTGGGGAGCGATGTAGTAAATCACCGGCACCTGGGGATGGTGGGTTTTGACGTAGTTGCCCATCACCAGGTTGGGGTTCATGTAGTCGATCAGCACGGCAATGTCGGGCGGCTGGGCATCGAGCGCCGCCTTAGCCACCTTCTGAAGGCGCAGTGTAGGCATGAGGTAGGGCAGCGCCTCAAAGATACCGACCGAGCCAATGCCCGTGGTTTCGCCCACCAGCGTTGCCCCCGCCTTGGCCATGCGGGGCCCGCCCAGGGCCGTGATGTCTAGGGTGAGGTGGCGATCGCGCGCCCGCTGCACCAGCGCTTCAATCAACAGCGCCCCCTGCAAATCGCCCGACACCTCGCCAGTGCTAATAAAAATCCGTCGCCGAGTGAGGTCAGCCATGCCCTACGCGGCCCCCCAACTACTCATCATCGCTGGCCTTGTTCCGGCGGCGACCGGGGGTCAACCCGCGGCGATCGCTCTGCAGGGCCGCCCGCAAAAATTCGCTAAAGTGCCGCACCAGGTCGTTAGACTCATCCTGATTGAGCTTGCTTACCGCCTCACTGAGCGATACGCCCGAGCGATAGACCAGCCGATAGGCCTGCTTCAGTTCACGATAGGCCTGGGGGTCAGCGGTGAGGCCCGCCCGCTGCAAGCCAATTTGATTCAGCCCTCGCACTTCGGCCGGGTTGCCGTTGACCAGGGTAAAGGGAGGCACATCGCGATCGATGCGGCTCAGCCCGCCAATCATCACCAACCGCCCCACCCGCACAAACTGGTGAACGCCCACCATGCCGCTAATCCGCGCCCCCGACTCCACATACACGTGGCCCGCCAGCGCTACCGAGTTGGCGAGAATGACGTGATCTTCAACCACACAGTTGTGAGCCACATGGGAGTAGGCCATCAGCAGGCAGTTGCTGCCCACCAGGGTCACCGCCCCGGCATCGGTGGCCCGGTTAATGGTGACGTACTCCCGAATCAGGTTGTTGTCGCCGATCACCACCCGACTCATCGAGCCGTCGTACTTAAGATCCTGCGACTCTAGACCAATGGCCGCCCCCGGAAAAATCCGGTTTTGCGACCCAATGGTTGTGTCGCCATCAATGATTGCGTGAGCGCCAATTTCGGTGCCAGGGCCAATGCTCACCTGCTCACCAATCACCGCATAGGGGCCAATCTTGACGCTGGGGTGCACCTTGGCCCCCTCGTGAACCACTGCTGTGGGATGAATCAGGGTAGTCAACGGCCCGCCTCCAAAACCCAGAGATTGCAACATAGATACATGTTCTTCCTATTTCCCCTCGGGAGTTGTTGCCGTCTCCACCACAGAGAACATGAGCTCACCTTCGCAGACCAGTTGCCCATCGACCTCAGCTCGACCGCGCATCTTGCCAAACCGCTTCCGTTTTAGGGCCAGAAGTTCTACGGTCATTACCAGCTGATCCCCAGGCACCACGGGACGACGAAACCGCACCTTGTCGATGCCAGCGAACACGCACAATCCCTGAACCCCTGGGATCTGCATCAGCACAATGCCCCCCACCTGGGCCATGGCCTCGACAATCAACACCCCAGGCATGATCGGGTGTCCCGGAAAATGCCCCTGAAAGTGAGGCTCGTTGAAGGTGACATTTTTGATGCCAATGGCATGCTTGGCCGGAACATAGTCGATGATGCGATCGACTAGGGCAAAGGGATAGCGGTGGGGCAGCAGGGCGTGGATCTCTTCAGCGCTATAGCTAGTCTTGGGAACCGCGATCGGCTCCGCCGCTTCAGCAGTCTCGATGCCGTCTAGGGCTGTGGTCAGGGGGCTCGATGCAGTTGCGTCAATCACAATAGGTGGGTCAGTACGGTAAGGTGCAGCAGGCAAATGTGCCTAGATTGATTTTGCCACTAGAGGGTGCCATAGACGAGGGCAGGCACCAGCGCCGCCGCCAACTCACCGTGGAGACGGTGACTCGCCTTGTAGGCCACAATGTGGGCCGTGGGCAAGCTGCCCAACAGACTCAGATCGCCAATCAGATCGAGCATTTTGTGGCGAGCGGGCTCGTTCTCAAACCGCAGGGGTGGATTCAGCCAGCCCTCTTTTCCGCACACTAGGGCGTTGTCAAGGCTCCCCCCCTGAATCAGACCGCTGGCGCGCAGCTGCTCGATCTGGTGGGCCAAACCAAAGGTGCGGGCCGGGGCAACGGTGGTGGCAAACCCCTCAGGGCCAAAGGGATCGGCACTGGGTGACCAGCTAAACCACTGATTGCCGATCGCCGCTACCTCAAAGTCAATGCCGTAGGTAAACCGCGCTACCGGAGCCGGAAAAGCGGCGACAAAGGCATCGCCCTGGTGAATCGTCACCGGCTCTTCCAAGCACGCTACCGTGCGAGGAGACTCAAACTCTTGCCGCCCCGCTTGGCAAATCGCCTCTACCCAGCCCAGAGCCGACCCATCCAGCAGGGGCACTTCGGGGCCAGTAATGTCAATGCGAACATTGTCAATGCCCAAGCCTACCAAAGCCGCCAGCAAGTGCTCGACTGTGCGCACTGCTGCCTCCCCTTGGCGCAGCTCCGTCGAGAGCATGGTTGGGTTGACGGCGGCAAGGCTAGCGGCGATCGAGGGTTGGCCCGGCAGATCGGTGCGGACGAAGAAACGCCCTTGGCCCGGTGCTGCTGGCCTCAGCGTCACTGTGGTCGCAACACCCGAATGGAGGCCCACACCCTGCCGATCGACTACGGTGGCCAAGGTGGTTTGCCCGGCGGCTAGGCCCCAGCTCGCCTGGGTCAATTGATTGGAGTCAAGACCTGTCTGCACCATTAAAAGCGCTCCCCAAATCCGAAGTGGATACGGCCTTCGCCCTGATTATTAAAGCCGTAGTCAACCCGCAGGGGGCCCAGGGGAGTCGAAACCCGCACCCCAGCTCCATAGCCAATGCCGCTGCCGGGCTTACCCCGCGACGGCCCAGGAGCACCGGGTACAGAATTGCCGCTGCCCAGGTCACTACCGACATCTAAGAATAAAGCGCCGCCCAAAAACGAAAACAGCGGAAAGCGGTATTCAGCGGTGAACTGAGCATAGCTACGTCCACTGCCCACTTCGCCTTCGTCGTAGCCACGAATGGAGTTGGTGCCGCCTAGAGAAAACGCCTCATAGGGCGGTAGTTCGCCGACAATGGTACCTGCCTGAAAGTTGAGGGCCAAGGCCTGGGGTCCCTCAGCAAAGTTCAGCAGACTGAGGGGAATGTAGTAGCTGTAGCTCCCCCGCAGCCGATTCATAAAGATGCTGCCCCGCCCTAGGGGCACCGACTGCTCGGTGTTGAGCCGCAGCACGCTGCCGCTGGTGGGGTTAAAGGCGTCATTGCGGCGATCGAGAGTAGCACTGACAGGAAATGTCCAGAGGTCATCAACCCCACGACTGCTTGCTGTCAGGGGGTTGCCAGCGGCGTCTACAGCATTGACCCTACCATCGGCATCGCGAGCCGACACGTTTTGAATCAAAGTACCTACCGCCACCGTCCAACCATTGTCAAAGGGACGACTAAAGGTAATGCCAGTACCCAGGCGGCGAATGCGCACCTGGTCGCCGTTAGCTAGGTTGATAGGGTTAGGGCCGTCCTCAAAATTGAGGTTGTTGGCTGAGCGAGCAAAGGCGTTAACAGTGTAGGAAGTTCGGAAGGGATCACCCGCAATCCAAGGATCCGTAAAGGACACGTCAAACAGAATGTCTCGGGTGCTGAGCTGAGCCTCAGCGCTAAATTTTTGGTTGTTGCCGCCAAAGTTGTCTTGGCGGAAGCTGACTGTGCCGAAGAGATCGCCGGTAAAGTTAAAGCCTAGACCAGCCGCTACAGAACCGGTGTTGCGCTCAGATACGTTAACGATCAGCTTAACTTTGCGCGGATCGTCTTCGGCGGGTTCTAGCCCTGGCACCACATCTTCAAAAATTCCTAGACCAAACACCCGCTGAAAGTCTTGCTCAATGCGGGCCTGGTTGAAGACTTCGCCAGGCTCGGTCTCAAACTCGCGGGTAATGATGAAAGGCCGAGTTCGTCCTCGGACTGGGTTGCCCTCATCGTCGACGGCCTGACCCAGGTCGTTGATATAACGCACCTCAATGCTTTCAATTACCCCTTCTGCGACCTCTAGGGTGACGACCCCATCAGGCGAAACCTGGGGAGCGGCTACCACCTGGGCCAGCACGTAGCCCTGATCTTGGTACCACTGGTTGAGTTCTAAAATGCCTTCCTGGAAGTCAATCAGGTTGATGATCTCGCCCTTTTGTTCGTCAAAAATGTCATCGACGATGGCTTGGGGCAGCACCTCATTGCCCTCAAGTCGCACGTCGGTGAGCACCGGGTTGGGCTGCACGAGGAAGGTGACTCGCACGCCTAGGTCGGTGTCTTCGGGCTGGGCATCGACATCGGCGAAGTAGCCGGTGGCAAAAATGCTGTTGATATCTTGCTGAAGCTGGGTGCGGGTAGTCGTGCGCCCAGCTTGAGTTTCAATTACGCTGTAGATCAGGTTTTCAAGGGCCGGATCGAGTTCGCCCTGATTGGGCTGAACCTGAACTTCGGCGACTAAAACCCGAGGTTCTTCAACTTCTTCGGCGGCGGGTTCGTCAGGGGTTTCATCGGCAGGCTCATCGGCGGCTTCGTCGGTAGACTCATCCGTAGGCGCAGCTTCAGGGGTTTCGCTTGGCCCAGGCTGGGGCTGGCTACGACGCTGCACAGCTCCATCTAGGATGCGCTGGGCCTCTTCGCGGGTGATGTCGCGCTGGGTGCTGGGGGTTTGGGCTAGCTGAGCGCTCTCTAGCTGGGCACTCTGTTCGACGTTAGACTCTGAGCCAGGGGCAGGCGAGAGGGCTGTTGTAGCATCGGCGGCGGTCTCACCCTCAACGGAGCGGTAGCCGTCGATCGCACTCTGGAGATTTTCGCCGACGGGGCTAGGGCCAAGCTCGGGCTGAGGTTGGCCAAAGTCGATGGTGCTGGCGGGATCGGTGGTGCCGATAACCGGCTCAGCCAGGGCAGCAGCGCTTTGGCTATAGCCCGGTTCAAGAACCTCTGGTGGTTCAGCGTCTGAGGAAGCCGACTGGACAACTGATTCTGGGGCGGCTGGATCGGCTTGGGCCGGGGCTGCAATCAACCCTACCAGCCCGGAGGTGGCCAACACGGCCAATAAATAATTAGGAGAAACCCGCATCTAAACACACCTGCTAAACACGTCCACACACCAATCAAAGAGCCCTCTCCCGGGCTAAGAGCCAGGGAAAACTGCCCTGGGCGGGCCGCTGCCCCCACAATCGGACAAATTCTACCGCATTGATGGTGCTAATTCTTGGCCGATTGTGCCGCCACCTTTTCTAGCACACGCTGATAAGCCGATTCGACTTGGCCCAGATCTTGCCGAAAGCGATCTTTGTCGAGCACCCGTTGAGTTTCGTCATCGGTGGTTTGATCCCATAGACGGCAGGTGTCAGGGCTGATTTCGTCGCCCAGCAAAATCTGCTGTTGGGAATCGAGGCCAAACTCCAGCTTGAAGTCAACCAGAGTGATAGCGCAGCCCATAAAGAAATCCGTCAGGATTTGATTGATGTTGAGGGCAAGACGGCGCAGGGTGGCGATCTGTTCCTCGCTGGCGATCGCCATGGCGCGAATGCGATCGCCCGTCAGCAGCGGATCACCCAGGGCGTCGTCTTTATAATAGAACTCCACCAGGGGCGGATCGAGGCGCTGGCCCAGGGGCAGGCCGGTCTGCTTACAGAGGCTGCCCGCCGCCAAATTTCTAACGACGACTTCGAGGGGAATGATCTGGAGGGCTTTGACCCGCATGGTGCGATCGCCCGTCGTCTCCAACCAGTGAGTAACAATACCCGCCGCCTCAAGCTGCTGAAATAGATAGGTGGAAATGGCGCAGTTGATCTGCCCCTTACCCACGATCTGGCCTTTCTTTTGAGCATTAAAGGCAGTGGCGTCGTCTTTAAAATAAGTGAGCAGCACCGCCGGGTCGTCGGTGGCGTAGATAATTTTGGCCTTGCCTTCGTAGAGTTTTTCGCCGAAGGGTTTTTCGTCAGCAGGGTCAGCAGCAACCATGATCCTAGGCGGTAGCGGGGACATCCCATAGTAGCGTCCCCAGGGGTAGGTGAATGGGTGGGAGGTGATGGGGCGATCGAAGTTTTGAGTTATTAATTTTGAGTTTTGAATTAAGGCAGGGCATTCAAAACTTAAAACTCAACATTCAAAACTACTCTCTACCCATCCACTCCCCCACTCCCCTACTCCCCACACCCCCCATCGCGCTGTACCCTTAGTTAAGTAACTGTCACCATCGCGCAACGCTCCATGGCCACCATCAACGACAACTATCTCAAGCTTAAAGCGGGCTACCTGTTCCCCGAAATTGCTCGCCGGGTCAGCGCCTTTGCCGAGGCCAACCCCGACGCCCCAATTATTAAGCTGGGCATTGGCGATGTGACTGAGCCCCTGCCCGAAGCCTGTCGCACCGCCATGGTCAAAGCGGTGGAAGATATGGGCGATCGCACCTCCTTCCACGGATATGGCCCCGAGCAAGGCTACCTTTGGCTGCGCGAAAAAATTGCCCAGCACGATTTTCAAAGCCGGGGCTGCGACATTGACGCCAGCGAAATTTTTATCTCCGACGGCTCCAAGTGCGACTGCGGCAATATTCTCGACATTTTTGGCAGCAACAACTCGATCGCCGTCACCGACCCGGTCTACCCCGTCTACGTTGACACCAACGTGATGGCAGGCCACACCGGCCCCGCCAACGAAACCGGCGAGTACGGTGGCCTCACCTACCTGCCGATCAGTGCCGCCAATGCCTTCACTGCCAGCATTCCCCACGAAAAAGTAGACCTGATCTACCTCTGCTTTCCCAACAACCCCACTGGGGCGGTGGCCAGCAAAGAGCACCTGCAAGCCTGGGTCAACTACGCCCGCGCCCACGGCTCGATCATTCTGTTCGACGCCGCCTACGAAGCCTTTATCACCGACCCCACCATTCCCCACTCCATCTATGAGATTGAGGGAGCGCGGGAATGCGCTATTGAGTTCCGCTCCTTTTCTAAGAATGCGGGCTTTACCGGCACTCGCTGCGCTTTGACCGTCGTGCCCAAAACCCTGATGGGCAAAGCCGACGACGGCAGCGAAGTTGCCCTCCACGGCCTGTGGAATCGCCGCCAGTCTACCAAGTTCAACGGCGTATCCTACATCGTGCAGCGTGGGGCCGAGGCGGTGTATTCACCAGAAGGGCAGGCCCAAACCAAAGCCCTGATCGACTTTTATATGGAAAACGCCCGCATCATTCGCGAGCAGCTCACCGCCGCTGGCATTGCCGTTTACGGCGGCGTCAACGCCCCCTACGTATGGGTCAAAACCCCCAACGACCTGACCAGCTGGGACTTTTTTGACAAACTGCTGCACACCTGCCACATAGTCGGCACCCCCGGCTCGGGCTTCGGGGCTGCAGGCGAAGGCTACTTCCGCATTTCGGCTTTCAACAGCCGCGAAAACGTCAACGAAGCCATGCGCCGCATCACCGAGAAATTCCGGGTGTAAGAACAAATCAATGAGGCTTCTATCTGATGGGCAGTGCCCACCAGATAGCCTTTTTTTAATCTAGTCAAACCTCCTTTAGAGCACCGTTGAGGAAAACTTCCATGCTCACCATCGCGCTACCCAAGGGCGGCATGCTCAAAGACAGCATTCGCCTACTACAAGCTGTTGGCCTCGACTTTAGCCTGTTCCTCGATAGCGCTAATCGGCAGCTGCAAATTACCGACGCCTCGGGCCAGGCCACAGGGCTACTGGTACGCGCCCAGGATGTGCCCGTCTATGTGGAATACGGCCAAGCTCAGCTCGGCATGGTTGGCTACGATGTGCTGCGCGAGAAAAAGCCTGCCGTGGCTCACCTGGCCGACCTGGGCTTTGGCGGCTGTCGCCTGTCGGTGGCTGTCAAAACCACCAGCCCTTATCGCTCGGCCCTCGATCTGCCCGCCCACAGCCGGGTGGCCTCTAAGTACGTCAACTGCGCCCGCGACTACTTCCAAAGCCTCGATTTGCCAGTAGAAATTGTGCCTCTCTACGGCTCAGTCGAGCTGGGGCCGATTACGGGGATGTCGGAGGCGATCGTTGATCTAGTGTCCACGGGCAAAACTCTGAAAGAAAACAACCTGATGGAGCTAGAGGTGCTGTACCACAGCACTGCTCGTCTGATTGCTCACCCCCTGAGCTACCGAGTCAACCCCTACGGTCTAAAGGATTTGATCGATCACGTGCGCACCCAGGCAGAGGCAGTGACCGTGTAGATCGACCTCAAACGTCGTCGGCATAGCATAAACATCAAGCGATCGCCCGATAGGATGTAAAACATTGCTCTCTAAAAATTGCTGACATGTTTATCGACTACATCACCCTGATGCTGATCAATATGGTTGCGGGGCTGGTGCTGCTGGCCGACTTTGTCTATCGCGGACTAGATGGGGCCAACCTAAAGCGGTGGATACCGGGCTTTGGTCTGGTGGGGGCGATCGCCCTCGTCACCGGCCTACACATGGTCTTGACCTGGCCCGTACCGGGCAGCTTCAACATTTCCTTTGGCGAAACTACAGTGCTGTTTGGGGGGCTTTATCTGGCAGCGGCGATCGCGATCGCCCAGGGCTGGGACTTGCTCTCGCTAGCGGTCTATGCCTTTTTCGCAGGCCTCACTGCGGTTGTGGTTGGGGCACGCATCATTAATCTAGGGCAAACCCAACAGCCGTTGGTGGCCGGATTGGGGTTTATTTTGACTGGCCTGGGCGGGGTGCTGGCCGCGCCTACCCTGGTATACCTGCGCGGCAACAAAAGCTGGCGCATTCTGGGGGCGATCGTGCTGCTGGTGGCGGCGTTGGTGTGGGCTTTTGTTGGTTTTCTGGGCTACTGGGGCCATCTAGATGTCTTTAGCGACTGGCAGCCGCCAGTGATGCGGGGCGAACCTTAGCCAACTTGCGATCGCCATCCCCAAGCCAGACCATTCTCCAGACGGGGAACGGGGCAAACACTCACCGAAATTCAACAAAAATCCTTCAGCCCAGAGCCACACAACCGCAGGGTAAACCGATGTGGCCCTGGGCTTAATCTTTGTTTACACTCAAAGAAAGCCTTTAACCCCTACCACCATGCTGCTTCAGCCCAACCAGCGCACCAAGCTCGATGAGTCTAGCGACACCGCCTTCTACGATGTGCCCCGCTTCGTCACCCACGTAGACGATGGCTTTATTCAGCAGCTCACAGACCTCTACCGCCAGCGGTTGACCCCCAACAGCCGCATTTTTGACATGATGAGCAGCTGGGTTTCACACCTGCCCGCCGAGGTTGACTTTGAGTGGGTCGAAGGCCACGGCCTAAACGCCGAAGAGCTGGCCAAAAACCGCCGCCTCAACCACTATTTTGTGCAAAACCTCAACGAAAACCCAAGGCTGCCGCTCGATGATCAATCCTTTGATGCCGTGCTGAACACGGTATCGGTGCAGTATCTGCAACAGCCCGAGGTAGTGTTTGGTGAGATCTACCGCATTCTCAAGCCGGGCGGCATTGCCATTATCAGCTTCTCGAACCGGATGTTTTATCAAAAGGCGATCGCGGCCTGGCGCGACGGCAGCGAAACCCGTCGGGTCAACCTGGTCAAAGGCTACTTTGGCTCAGTGCCGGGCTTCAGCAACCCGGAGGTCGTGGCCCACACCCCCAGCGTTCCGTCTATTCTGCAAATGCTGGGCATGGCTGGGGGCGATCCCTTCTACGCTGTCATCGCTGAACGCATGGAACCGCTGGTATCTAGCCAGCTCTAAAATGTAGTAGCGGCGGCAAGCTGGTTTGGCCGTCCAGCCGTGTTGACTAGAACAATCTACCTATCAGCGCAGCAGCCGAACAGTCAGCTGCGCGAAAAAATTGGCACACTCTCGACTAGCTCAACTAGAAGAGTACGACAGATTCTCGATAGGGTGCATCTTTTGCTAGACCCTTATGAACTAGACAATTGGGAAAGCTGAATAGCTCTAGAAGCTTGCTCTACCTTAGAAATATGGGCGTAGGCTAAAGTGAGTTATTCGGTGGGCACTGTGACCATGCGCGACTCAATGCCCTCCCACACCTGCGGCGACACCCGCACCGCCGCTTCTTTGCAGCGAATTATGAGTTCTAAACTACTAAAATAATTAAGTAACTGCTCTGCTTCCCGTTCTGTAATAATTGCGTTTTCAAATGGAATGTGTAGATTCTTGGAAAAAACGTCTAGAACAGAAGTAGACAAGCTTTGGATTGAATGATTCGAAATATTAATGCGTACCAAGGCTAAATCATCAACGAGTCCGCCGACAAGATGCTCTTTGAAAACACAATAATTCCACAACGTGTCAGTGATTTCACTCGCACGCAAAAGAACTCTTTCGAAGGCACTATCTACAACATGATTGAGTATATTATCGACCTCGAAATTAATGGCATTATCAATTTGCTCAGCTAAAAGAGCAGTCAGGTTGTTGTGGTAGCCAAACAAGAAAGATCCAAGCTCCAAATCCTCACCAAGAGCTAAGGCAAAACCTAAGGAGGAATCAAGGTGATGAAGAATATTCTCGCTATCTCGATTGAAAGGGTTTAAGTAGGTGTTGGTATTTGCCTCATAAGCAATGTCAATGGCAATTGCAAGGAAAATGGCTAAAGCTCTCTTTAGGTGTTCTGAAATTTCTTCTGGCTCTGAGCCTCTAGTGACTTCTTCAGCCCAAGAGAAAAGCATTTTCAGCTCTTCGCTGATCACGTAAGCTAGTGCTTGAGTTTCCATCTTTAAAAGCATTCTGTCAGCCCCGCCCTTGCCCGGTGCCAGCCCTGCCACTAACAAAAATACTTCTCGCCAGTGCTTCTCGGTGATGTGATCGCGTACCAGTTGGTCGATTTTGTTGTTGTCCACAATACATTTGGCGGTTAGGTATTCCTGAAACGTCAAGTGTGAGAACGAGTAAGCATCCCTGGCCCGCTCCACCAAAATACCCTGCTGAATTTCGATTTCGCGCAGCACAGTTTCGGCATCCAGGTGACTGGGGGCGTTGAGGTTGTCGATTAAAAATTCTCGAATTTGGTTGATTAATCGGTCTTTGGAAAAGAAAAGTTGGTCGTCTACAAAGCTGGTGTAGGCAATTTCCGCCAGCATATCTAGCTCTAGCTCGGCGCTGAGTTCTTGGTAGATGGGGTTGCGCTGGATTCGCTTCTCGGAGGCCCACTTTCGCAGCAGCACGTCTAGTGCTTCACCGTAGAGGGCGTGGCGCTTTTTAGGGAAGTCTTGGAACTCGTCGTAGACCACGCACAGCAGAGTTAGCAGCAGCGGGGTTTGAGCCAGTTCCTTGGCAGCCTGGTAGTCGGGACTGTTTAGCAGTTCCCAGCAGCGATCGGCAGTGTTGATTTCGGTGTCACGTTCTTTTTGAAACCAGTTTTGGATGAACTGCTGAATCTGCTGATCTTCAAAGGCGGCCATGGCCACATCTTTGAACCGCCGAAAGCCGCCAAAGGTGTAGGCAGCCACCCGGCAGGAGGCGATGTAGCGGTTATCGCTGTGGCGATCGACCAGGTTTTCGATTTCGGTAATGGCGTGGTTGAGGGTGGCGCTGGGTACTTCATCTAGGCCATCTAGCAGCACCAGCAGCTTGCCATTTTTGAGAAATAGTTCGGTCAATTCCTCGGGATGAGGAAAGCCGCAGGTGTCTAGCTCGGTGGCAATCACGGCCTGAATGCTGACATTGGCCTTGTCGAACTGGCGCAGCTCCAGCATCACCGGAATGAAAGGGTGCTGGTAGAAAATCTGTTGTGGCACCAGTAGATTGCCAGGATCTTTGCCTGCAAAGTCGCGGCGACCCAAGGTACGCAGCGCCTCCAGACCCACCTTCCGCAAAAACGTCGATTTGCCGACTCCGGGGCCACCCAACACCATCAGGTATTGCTGTTCGTTGGCGACTTGTAAACCCGGTTTTTTCTCAGATTGGGTAACGCTAAAACTTCGTTTGCCGCTTTCGCGGTACTGCACTTGCAAGGCCTCTTCTGACTCAAAGTAGCGCAGGGTCGAACGATCGAGCAGTTGCACGGCGGTATAGATTTCGTCGAGCCGTACGGGATAATCCATTCGCACACAGGCGACTTTGAGTGTGCCGTAGCGATCAATATAGCGGCGCACGTAGTCCACCATGGCTTTCTTCAAAGCCAGGTTTTTGCCAATATCCCAATCGAGTTTTTTGAGGGTTTCGGTACCTTTGTCTTTGACCAGGCTAGTGATCAGACCACCCAGGCCAGCGGCGGCGGCTCCGATCAGGGGTTCAAATCCGGTCATGGTGGGGCGGGGTGGCGGTTGCCCATTACTATAGCCTGGTAGGAAATGTCACCGCGGTTGATTGGCGGGTCATGCAGACATGAAAAGCACTGACTACTTTCGCAACGTCGTGCCCCGCAAGCATCCTGAGGTACAGCTAGAGTGGGTACAGCGAGTGTTAGCTAACCCTGTCAAACGAGCTACCCAAGCCGATGGGCGAATTGTCTACTGGGGCAACATCGCTGAAAAAGAGGGCCGGGCCTTGAGGGTTGTTACTCTAGAAGATGGAGAAACCGTTCACAACGCATTCTTCGATCGCAGCTTTTACCGTCGCCAACTTAGGGGAGAAGAACCTCAATGAAGCTGACCTACTTCCCCGATACCGACACCCTATATATTGACCTGGCCGATCGCCCCAGTACTGAATCAGAGGTGCTGAACGAGAACCTGATTATCGACTTCGACAATCAGGGCCGCCCAGTGGGCATCACAGTGGAGCACTACAGCCAAACCGTAACCACCCCTGCCATAGAAGTGAGTCTGTCAGGGGAGCTGCTACCGACATCGGCAGCGAACTAGACCGCCGCTAGGGGCAATCATTGAAATTTACTGGGCGATCGCACCTCAACCCCCCACCCACAACCCGCTATCCTAGATAACGTGCTGCACCCGGTGAAGATTCGATGGATACCAAGGCCTTTAAGCGCTCTCTCAACCACTCCGACAAGTACTTTCGCCAGGGGTTTGGCCACGGGGAAGAAGTTGCCGGGCAAATGCAGACCGAGTACAACAGCGGGCTGATTCAGGAAATTCGCGATCGCCAATACACCCTGACTCGCGGCAACGTCACCATCAAACTGGCCCAGTCCTTTGGCTTTTGCTGGGGGGTCGAGCGGGCGGTAGCCATGGCCTACGAAACTCGCCAGCACTTCCCCACCGAGCGCATCTGGATTACCAACGAAATCATCCACAACCCCAGCGTCAACCAGCGCCTCAAAGACATGGCGGTGGAGTTCATTGAAGTCGTCGATGGCGAAAAAGATTTCTCCACTGTGGGCCAGGGCGACGTGGTAATTCTCCCTGCATTTGGGGCCAGCGTGCAGGAAATGCAGCTACTCAACGACAAGGGCTGCACCATCGTTGACACCACCTGCCCCTGGGTTTCTAAGGTGTGGAACACCGTCGAAAAGCATAAGAAACGCGACCACACCTCGATCATCCACGGCAAGTACAACCACGAAGAAACCGTGGCCACTAGCTCCTTCGCAGGCAAATATCTAGTGGTGCTGAATCTAGACCAGGCTAACTATGTGGCCGACTACATTCTCAATGGCGGCGATAGGGCCGAATTTATGGCCAAGTTTGACAACGCCTGCTCCGCTGGGTTCGACCCCGACACCGACCTCGATCGCATCGGTGTCGCCAACCAGACCACCATGCTCAAGGGCGAAACTGAGCAAATCGGCAAACTCTTCGAGCACACCATTCTCAAAAAGTACGGCCCCCAGGCTCTCAACGATCACTTTCTCAGCTTCAATACCATCTGCGACGCCACCCAAGAGCGCCAAGATGCCATGTTTGAACTGGTTGATGAAAAGCTGGATTTGATGGTGGTGATCGGCGGCTACAACTCGTCGAACACTACCCACCTGCAAGAGATTGCGATCGATCGACACATTCCCTCGTATCACATTGACAGCGCCAGCCGCATTGGCCCCGGCAACCGCATCGAGCACAAGCCGCTCCACGGCGACCTGACGGTGACCGAAAACTGGCTGCCCGATGGCCCCATTACCGTGGGCGTTACTTCCGGCGCTTCGACCCCCGATCGCTCGGTGGAAGAAACCATTGGTCATATCTTCGCCATCAAGGCCGATATGGCGGTGGTTTAGAAAAAATTAGTAGATCACAAAGTCCCCGCAGCCCTCTCCCCTAGTCCCTCTCCTCCTTGGGAAAGGGGAGTCGGAACCAAACTTCGAAGTCGCTGTAGGTTGAGGCCAGAGCCATGACCACCACCGCTGCCACCCTCAGAAACCAAATTCTAGAAGAGATCAACGACTTGCCCGTGGAAACGCTGGCTGAAATTTTCGCCTACGTTCAGAGTCTAAGAACTGGCCCGAACATGACCTCTCAAGACGAGGTGTGGCAAGCCTATCTAGAGTCTGAGCAAGAACGCGAAGAGGTCTATCGTCGCCTTGCCGACTTCTAGGTTTTTAGGTGCAGAAGCAGTATTGCGGCTTCATGCCAGGCAGATTGAACGGTAAACCGGCGTTGGCCAGCCTGATTGCGGCTGCCATTCAAAGCATGGCCTAGGATGAAGTCTCCCCCGTCTGAAACCGTGAATCAGGCTAATCTGGGATAGAACATCTGTTCCCTGCTCATGGCTGCATCCCCACCCAAATCTGCCAACGCTGACCTGGCGCTCACCACCGAGCAAGAGGTCGCTTTGGATGCTCTGGACGCCTTTGTGCAGGGCAACGAGAAGCTGTATCTGCTGACCGGCTATGCGGGCACAGGCAAAACCACGCTGCTCCAGGTGTTTGTGAATGGGCTGCGCGATCGCGGTGACGATCGCCCCATTGTGCTCAGCGCCTTTAGCAACAAAGCCACCAAAGTGTTGGCGGCGATGGCGGCCCAGTGGCGGCTCGATATTGACGCCATGACCTGCTGCAAACTGCTGGGCCTACGCCCAGTGATCGACGAAGAGAACGGCAAGCAGGTGTTTGCGATCGATCGCCAGCAGGCCAGCCAGATCGATCGCTACCGCCTAGTGATCATCGACGAATGCTCGATGATCAACCAGGAGCTGTGGGAGCTGCTGGTGAATGCCGTGTCGAACCTGTATCGGGGCACCCAGATTTTGTTTGTGGGTGACTCGGCTCAGTTGCCGCCGGTCAACGAGCCCGAGTCGGCCTGCTTTCGCCAGATTATTCACCGATCGCAGCTCACTGAGGTGGTGCGCTACGGCGGTGCGATCGGCGTGATTGCCGAAGACATTCGCCGCAACCTGGAGCGCAGTGCCCTGCCCCAGTTCGCCAACGACACCAATGCCGACAACACCGAAGGCTGCTTTGTGCTGCCCCGCCAAGCCTGGCACGATCTGCTGATTCGCGCTTTTACCAGCCCCGCCTACCAAAAAAATCCTGACCAGGTGCGTGCTCTGGCCTACACCAACCGGCGGGTGGCTCAGCTCAACCAAACCATTCGCGCTGCCATCCATGGCCCCAGCGCCAAACGGTTTGTGCCCGGCGATCGACTGATTGCCATTAACCCCTGTTTAGAAAAAGAGGCGATCGTGCTACCCACCTCCGCCGAGTGCGAAGTGCTCAACATTGCTCGAGGTCGCGAGGGTGAGTGGCCCCTGTGGATGCTCGAAGTTGAGACCGAAACCGGCGACTACAAAATATTGCAGGTGCTGCATGAGTCGGGCCAAGCCGAGTTCAAAACCCGGCTCGACTTCTTGGCCAAAGAAAAGCGCTGGATGGAATTTTGGGATTTGCAGCAGCGCTTCCACGCTGTTGACTACGCCTACAGCCTCACCATCCACAAAAGCCAGGGCTCAACCTTTCAAGATGTGTTTGTGGATGTGCCATCGATGGTGGCCAACCGCAATGCGATCGAGCGCAACCAGCTCTGCTATGTCGCCTTCACCCGCGCCGCTAAACGGCTGTTTTTGTATCAGTAATGGTGCGTTGCGTCCCAGCGCAGGGGATTAAGCGATCTGTGGCCTAACCCTACTCCCTACTCCCCTACTTCTCTAATCACCACTTCATCCCCCACGGCCAGGCCCAGCTCGGCGGCCCGCCCGGCCCGCAGCTCAATCACCTGATCGACGAGCTGACTGCCGGGGCCGTAGGTGGGGCAGGGGTCAGCGGTGCAGGGGGGAGCTTCGATCAGCCCCACAATCTGCCCCTGGTGGACAAACACCATGTCTAGCGCCACGGGCACATTCTTCATCCAAAAACTCACCGGGCGCGATCGCCCCATGGGGAATAGCATGCCGCGATCGCTCGGCAGTGCGTCCCGATACATTAGCCCCAGGGCCTGCTGCTGGGGGGTAGCCGCCACCTCTAAAAAGATCTCTTCACCGCCCAGGGTGGTTACCGCCGTGACGGCAAGCTGTTGGCCGCGAGGATCAGCCATAGGAGTTTCGGTGGCCGTCGGCGTCGATGGGGCATTGTCGGTCGTGGCGGGCGGCTCGGTTGTAGAGGGGGTTGGCCCACAACCCGCCCCCAACACCAGCGCGCTCAGCATCAGGCTCAAAACCAGACTCTGCCTGAGCCGTTGAGATGCCAAACCAGCAAAACAATAGGACATGAACAAACCAGGGAAAGTAACTGCGGTTGCCCAACTAGGGCGCTAACATTCTAGTCGTTCACCCCCTGGATGTTGCCGCCTACCCATCCACTCACCCACTGCCTAGCTCTCCCGCAGCACATACCCCACACCCCGCACGGTCTGAATCAGGCGCTTGTCGTCTTCGCCATCAATTTTGAGCCGCAGGTAGCGCACGTAGACCTCAATCACGTTCGACTCGCCCACAAAATCGTAGCCCCAAACATTCTCAAGAATTTGCTCGCGGGGCAGCACCTCGCGGGGGTGCTCCATCATATATTTGAGCAGCTCAAACTCTTTCATCGTCAGCTCGATAATGCGATCGCCCCGCAGCGCATGGCGATTGTCTAAATCCAGCGTCAGGTCGCCAAAGCGCAGGTGCTCAACCTCTCCTGGGGTCGATTGCAGATAGAGCTGCACCATTTTCAAAAAAGCATCGGCACGGTAGGGCTTGAGAAAATAGTCGTCGGCCCCGCACTCAAGGCAGGCCACTCGGTCTTCGAGGCTGTCTTTGGCCATCAGCAGCACAATCGGCGACTTGATGCCCTGGTTGCGGAAGGTTTGACAGAGTACCAGCCCCGACTCGCCCCCCAGCAGGCGATCGACCACAATCAGCGCCGGTTGGCTTTCAGTGGCTAGGGCCAGCCCTGCCTTGGCACTGCTGGCCACTACAGGACGATATCCAGCCTCTTGGAGGTCAAACTCCATTTGGCGAGTTTGGCTTTCGTTGGTGCCTACCAGCAAAATGTGGGTGCCCTGATCGGCGATAGATGTGCCCATAGGATTTAAACGTCTCAACGCCTGGGGCTTGGATCAATTAAATTTATCGAGTTAGCGTTTCACAGACAGCGCCTGCAACGGATCGCGATCGATTATAGCGTGGCACTCTGGGCGGCACGGTGGTTAGGGTCATGACCACTGCTGTCGCCATACCGACTTACCGCTGAAAAATAGGATTAAACGCCTATTTTTCCCTTAGTTTCCTTCTCTAAGTGTCTATTGTTACCATTAGTAACGAGGGCAAAATCCCTCACAAAATCTTCCCCTTGCTTCTCAATTGTGTGTGTTAGATTGGGCGTAATTTGCTGCTAGAACCTATATCACACATGACATTTGCAAAGCGCGGACTAATCCTAGGTGCCACAGCCGTTGCGGTGGCGGCGGTAACTGTAACCGGCGCTGGGATTCACCTGTCCCAAAGCAAAGCTTTCTTTGAAGAAAGCCCCAAGGAACTAATTGATCAAGTTTGGCAGCTAATTGACCGCAATTTTGTCGATGCCACCTTTAATCAGGTCGATTGGGATGCGGTGCGGACGGACTACCTAGGGCGCAATTACACCGACCAGGAAGAGGCCTACGGGGCTATCCGCGAGATGCTAGAAAAGCTCGAGGATCCCTACACCCGCTTCATGGATCCCGAAGAGTTTCGCAGCATGCAGATTGACACCTCCGGCGAACTCACTGGGGTCGGCATTCAAATCTCTCAGGATGAAGAGAGCAAAGAAATCGTCGTCGTCGCTCCCATCGAAGATACCCCGGCCTTCGATGCGGGTATTCGCCCCCAGGACGTGATTTTGGCCATTGATGGCGAATCGACTGAGGGCATGGAACTCAACGATGCAGTCAGCAAAATTCGTGGCACCGTTGGCTCTGAGGTCACCCTCACGGTTCGCCGCGGCGAAGAAGAGCTAGAAGTATCTTTGGTGCGCGCCCGCATTGAGATTCATCCGGTGCGCTACAACGTCCAGGCTGGCCCCGAGGGAGAGGTAGGCTACATTCGCCTCAACCAATTCAGCGCCAATGCCGCTGAAGAAATGGGGGCCGCCATCGAAGATCTCGAAAGTCAGGGGGTAACAGGCTACGTCCTCGATCTGCGCTCGAACCCCGGCGGGCTGCTGTACTCAAGCATTGACATCGCCCGCATGTGGATTGACAGCGGCATTATTGTCTCGACGGTCAATCGTCAGGGAGTGGCTGACGAAGAAACAGCCAATAGCCGCGCCCTCACCGACAAACCCCTCGTGGTGCTCGTTGACGGCGGCTCGGCCAGCGCCAGCGAAATTTTGTCAGGGGCCTTGAGAGATAACGAGCGGGCCATTTTGGTGGGCACGCGCACCTTCGGCAAGGGTTTGGTGCAGTCGGTACGCAGCCTGGGCGATGGTTCTGGGGTAGCCATTACGGTGGCCAAATACCTCACTCCCGACGGCACCGACATCAACAAGCACGGCATCGAGCCCGACATCTCGATCGAGCTGACCGAAGAGCAGCAGGAAGAACTCTCAACCAATCGCGAAGCCATTGGCACCGAGGCCGACCCTCAATATGCGGCAGCATTGGAAGCGTTAAGCACCGAAATCAAGGAAGCCCGCGCTGGCGACAGCGTCACGACAGCACCGGGCAACTAGCCGAACAACAGGTTGATCAATCAACTCTGCAAAGGTCTGGGCTACGGCTCAGACCTTTTTTGTCGGCGAGGGGCCCGCAGGGGATTTCCCCCCAGCACCAGCAGCACCAGGGCGGCGGCCAGCATACCGGCGGCGACACAAAACGCCAGCAGTACCCCAAAAGGAATCTCAATCGATTGCAGATTGAGCAGGCGAAAGGAGACGGGGGTAGCGTTTTGCACAGCGATAATGGCGATCGCAATCACCCAGACGGCGGGTACCAGGGCAAGCACAAGTCTAATCATGGGCCAGGTTAGGTTGTGGGGCGACAGGGAAGGGTTGCCAAGAGACAACGCCTTTGGGTAGTATAGTCAACTGGGCTATACGAGAAAAATCATGGCAAAACGGGTACAGGTAGTTCTCACAGAAGATGTTCGCAAGCTGGGCTATAACGGCGACTTGGTAGATGTGGCCCCTGGCTATGCACGTAATTATCTTATCCCCAACGGGAAAGCGGTGCGCACTACCCCCGGCGTGCTAAAGCAGGTAGAGCGTCGGCGCGAGGCGCAAAAGCAGCGGCTGCTAGAGATTAAGCAAGAGGCTGAAGCGACCAAGACAGCGCTGGCCACCATCGGCATGTTCACCATTCAAAAACCTGTGGGTGAAAACGAAGCCATTTTTGGTACCGTCACTTCTGGCGATGTGGCCGACGTGATCAAGTCGCTAGCGGACAAAGAGGTTGACCGCCGCGATATTTCGCTCCCCGACATCAACAAGCTGGGCGAATACCAGGCCGAAGTGAAGCTGCACCCCGAAGTGACGGCTGTCGTCAACCTGCGGGTAGTTGCCGAATAAGCTGAACTGATCGCCTGCTTGGTCAAACAACGGGACATAGACTACAGTACTGACTTGAAATTGCCGTTGGGGACGCTGAGACGCCTCCAGCGGCAATTTTTTGTCAACAGGGTGGCTGCGGCTGACCTGTTTCCCTACCATAAATTAGGAGCACCATCAGGCAAATGGTAGATGACTGATTTCTGATTACCATGGGCTACAATCAAGCCACGCCCCAACATGTAGTGGTCTGACTCCCGGCCACCGCGCAGCCTCAACACTATGGATACCCCTCGGCTCCACCCCGACACTATCGAAGCGGTGCGCGATCGCGCCGACATTGTCGATGTGGTTTCCCAGCATGTGGTGCTCAAAAAGCAGGGCAAAGATTTTGTTGGCCTCTGCCCCTTCCACGAAGACAAGTCGCCCAGCTTCAGCGTTAGCCCCGGCAAGCAGTTTTACTACTGCTTTTCCTGCGGGGCGGGGGGCAACGCCTTTAAGTTTTTGATGGAGCTGAACAAGCGCTCCTTTGCCGATGTGGTGCTGGACTTGGCCCAGCGCTACCAGGTGCCGGTGACAACGCTGGAACCGGCCAAACGGCAAGAGCTTCAGCGGCAGCTCACCCTGCGGGAGCAGCTCTACGAAATTTTGGCGCTGACCGCTAGATTTTATGAGCACGCCCTCCAGCAGATCGACGGGGCTACGGCCCTGGCCTACCTCTACGAGCGGGGCCTAAACGACGCCACCATTCAACAGTTTCAGCTGGGGTTTGCGCCGGGGGGCTGGCAGACCCTCTACGGCTATCTGGTGGAGCAAAAGCACTACCCCGTCGAGCTGGTGGAAAAGGCGGGGCTGATTGTGCCTCGCCAGAAGGGGGATGGCTACTACGATCGCTTCCGCGATCGCCTGATGATCCCCATTCGCGATGGGCAGAGCCGAGTAATTGGCTTTGGTGGCCGCGCCCTAGGTGACGAAAAGCCCAAGTACCTCAACTCGCCTGACACCGAGCTGTTCGACAAGGGTAAGACCTTATATGGCCTAGATTTGGCTCGGGCGGCGATCGCCAAAGATGACCGCGCCATCGTGGTTGAAGGCTACTTTGACGTGATTGCCCTCCACGCCGCTGGGTTAGAAAACTCCGTCGCCGCCCTGGGCACCGCTCTTAATGCCGCCCAGGTGCGCCAGCTTCTCCGCTATACCGAATCCAAGCAAATCTTGCTCAACTTCGACGCCGATGCCGCCGGGGTCAAGGCTGCCCAGCGAGCGATCGGCGAGGTCGAAGAGATGGCCTACCGGGGCGACGTGCAGCTACGGGTGCTCAACATTCCCGATGGCAAAGACCCCGACGAGTTTTTGCGGCACCACAGCGCCGCCGCCTACCACGACCTGATCGAGGCCGCCCCCCTCTGGATTGACTGGCAAATCCACAACCTGATCGGCGGCAAAGACCTCCGCCAGGCTGACCAGTTTCAGCAGACTAGCCAGGCGGTGGTCAAGCTGCTCAGCGACATCGCCAACGCCGACACCCGCACCCACTACGTGCGCTACTGCGCCGAAATCTTTAGCAACGGCGATAGCCGCTTGGTGCCCTTACTTGCGGAAAACCTCGTCACCCAGGTGCGCCGCCAGCGTCGCACTACCTCCTCAGAAGCGCCTACCCGATCTGCCCCTGCCACCACCCCCAGTGCCAGTTCCTTAGAGCAAGCCGAAGCCGCCCTGCTACGCATCTTTCTCCACGATGCTGCCCACCGCGACGAGATTTGCCAGGTGCTCGAAGACCGTGACTTGCAGTTTAGCTACTCCCATCATCGCGCCCTGTGGCGGCAGATGCAGCGGCTGCTGAGCGAGGCCGAAGACCCCAGAGTTGACCTGGTCAACCGCCTCCGCAACCAACTCGCCGATACTGGCTTGGCTACCACGCCCCTGCAAGCCCTGCTGCACCTCAGCGAAAAAACCAAACGCGACGTCATCCGCGCTCCCCTGATCATTCGCGCCGCCGCCGCCTGCATGGAAAAAAATCTCTGCGAAAAGCGCTACCGCCACTTTCTCGCCCTGTGGGAAAAGACCGACTGCACCATCGACCCCGAGCAGTTCACCGAATACCAGCGCCAAATTTACGCCGAAAAACGCCGCATCGAAGTCCTAGAAAAGGATCGCCAGGTCAGCTTCGAGGATCTAGCGATTATGCCCTGGGTCGGCGAGCAATACGATTCTCTCGATCGGTAGGCCCCAGTTTAGACGGTGGGCAATGCCCACCCTAGGGTGATTCAAGGAACAACAGGGTTTTTGTTAACCCCTAGCCCCATTGGCAGAACAGAGATTTAAACCGATGATCGATCGCTCCTTTCCGTGGGGTGAAGGGCGGCGGAACGCCTTTCTCGTAGGCCGTAGGGCGAAGCCCGTGCGAAGCAGGACGCGCGGAGCTGGGGGCCTGGGGCCAGCGAAATGGCCGCAGCGGCAGATCTGGCTCTGATCCCCATTGTGCGCCGCTATTACTGCGCGATCGCTGATAGGCAGCCTATGGCTACAACCCTGGAATGGTGCACTGCTTCGCGAGTGCACCCTACGATTTTCCTAATCGCTGGGCGCTATCCTAAACGGAGTTTCTGATCAACATTGCACCTATGCCCAATGTGGTTATTGTCGGCGCTGGCCCCACCGGAGCAACCCTGGCCCTCCTACTGGCTCGGCAAGGCATCCCCGTCACCCTAATCGAGGCCGCCCGCGACTTTCAGCGTCAGTTTCGCGGCGAGGGGCTCATGCCCAGCGGGTTGGACGCCCTACACCAGATGGGACTCGACTCACTGCTTGCAACTATCCCCCACCGCCCCCTCAGCGCCTGGGAATTTTGGCTCAACGATCGCCGCCTGTTCCGCACCGACGAGCCCCTGGGTTCAGCCCGCCCCTGCACTCTGGTTTCCCAACCGCCGCTGCTAGAGGCCCTGGTGCAGGCCGCCCTGCGCGAACCCAACTTTGAGTGGATAGCCGGAACTGCGGTAAAAGATGTGCTGTGGCAGAGCGATCGCGCCACCTCCCAACACGAAAATCGCGTCACAGGAGTTTCCCTGGCTGACGGTCGTAGCCTCAATGCTGATCTGGTCATTGGAGCCGACGGTCGCGCGTCCCCCATTCGCCAGCGAGCTGGGCTAGCGTTGGAAACCCAGCCCAAAAGTATTGATGTGCTCTGGTTCAAACTGCCAGCACCGCCGGGTTATGCCGCCGACAATCGCTTCTGCACCGTGGTGAAAAGGGGACGAGTCTTCAGCCTCTTCCACGGGGCGGAGGAAGGCAAACTGCACCTGGCCTGGGCGATCGCCCCCGATGAATCCACCGAGCAAAAAGACTGGGCAAAGACCTTCGCCACCCTCGTACCGCCCGAGTTTGTAGAACACTTTCACTCCGCTAAAGACAGCATTTCTCCACCCATGCGCCTCTCGGTACTGGTCGGTCGCTGCCCCCGCTGGCACCGCCCCGGCCTACTGCTGCTGGGCGACGCCGCCCACCCCATGTCGCCCGTGCGTGCCCAGGGCATTAATTTGGCGCTCAGGGATGCGATCGCAGCCGCCAACCACCTAATCCCACTCTTTAAAACTGCCGACACATCGACTCCAGACCCCACGGCTGTCGATCGCGCTATAGCCTGCATTCAGGCCGAACGCGAGCCTGAGATCATCCAGGCCCAACAGCTCCAGGCCCACGAAGCCAGCCGGGGAGAACTGCTGCGCCGCCTTGGCATATTACGACAGGGGCTCAGCACTTTCTCACCCCTGGTTGGCCCTGTAGTCAAACAAATCTGGACTCAGCAACAGCAGCCGCTGCGCGAGGGAATGACGACCGTACGACTGCAAGTTTAACTAGGCCCACGCCCCTACCCAAAAAGGATTTTCACTTTGAATTTTGCATTTTGAACTCCGCGTGGCGGTACTGTACTAGTGGTTTACAAAAACCCGCTGCTGTTAACCCAAGAATAGGTCAACAGCAGCGGGCAAAACTACTATTGCAGCCGTTGATTTAACCAAGAGGCCTTGACAAAAGAAGTTTTCTGATAAGAGCGTTGCAGTGCAACACCCCCACATCAACCTGTCTCAACTCAATGGCTGGCTGCAATCGTAGCATCACAGTATCAAGGCTAGTCAGGAATAGCCGAGGAGTAAACGGCGGTCGCAATCAGAACCGGCCTTTCGCTATAGTCTGCCTCCAGTTGCTCCTGCACCCCAGCATCCCAGGTCAAGTCGTAATCGCGCTCCAGTTCGCTCACGACAAAGGGACGCAGCACACCGGTCACGGCAACCTGCTCATCGTCAGTAATGGTAGGCGGCACCGCCTCCGATGCCGATGTGCCTGCTTTGGGCTGGGCATAGATCACCAACAGATCTTCTGCCCCTAACAGCCGATCTTCATCCAGGGTAAAGGTGCCTTCACTTTGAATCTCTCCCACCTCACCAGTTACAGCTAGGGTCTCACCATAGTACTGCTCAGGATTTGCAGAGATTTCGCCCGGCTCTGGGGCCAGCGCGATCGACTGAGCAATGATCACCGCCTGATCCTCGTACTCTTCGTAGAGGTTGGGGTCAAGGGTTAGATCAAACTCTTGATCGACTTCTGAAATCAAGAAATTCCGAACTTCTCCAGTCACCTGCACTTCTACACCGTCTTCTGGCAGCAGCAGGGGTTCGCCCGAAGCATTGATGACTAGAATGGGCTCGCTGCCAAAGAACTGTTCATCGTTGACGGTGAAGGAATTGTCGCCTACTTTCTCAACTGGTTCACTTCTGATAGTGACGACTTGACCAATATAACTTTCGGTATCTTCAGCAACTTCCTCGGTTTGCACATTCGTCGAACCGTCGGAGGTTTCCCGCTCAGGTGCGCTCTCGCCACAGGCACCTACCAACACGGTCATCAACCCAAGGGCGAAAACGCTGCGACAAAATCTTTGGGTTCTAATGTTAAAAATGTTGCCCGACAACTGTTTGTTATCGTCACTGGTCTGCTTTCTACTAGATTGAGACATATTCATAAACTCCAAATTCGATATGACTATTACTACAAACTGCTAAGGGAGAGCATTGCTGTGGATGCCCCTGAGAATATAGGCTCTCGACTCAGACAGTGCAGTGTCAGTAGTTAATGCTTGCTCTCATCTGGTCTTTTCTGTTCAAGCCTATTTTGGTCACGTCTTAAGTTTTAGTCTGCTACCAAAATACGGATAGAAGGCTCTATCTATTGATAGAAAATAGTGTTTTTGAAGGAAACTTGCCGTCCCATCTGCCGAGTTGACATGCCCGACTGTACTTTTCTCATGCTTAATAGATTAGGGAAATCGGCACGTTCTACGACATGATAGTTGGCCTGCTAAATCAGCCTTAGCAGCTCAATATTCTTGAAAGTTAATGTTTTTTGAGCTAAGTTTTGTGAATCTTGAATTTGTGAATCTTTAAAAAGCAACGCAGAGTTTTAGTTAAGCCATTAGGCGTAACCTTTCTACACATCCACTTTCTTTTAGGCAAAGAAATTACGCCAGACCCGTTGCTGAGTTGGGGCAGATGACCTGTGGCAACGCCCCATCGGCAAAACATCTACGGCCTTGCTCAAGCTCCCATCAGTCTAGCCCCAGCTCGCGCTTGAGCAGGTTGATCGACTTTTCGCCGATGTAGTTGTCACAGACAATCAGCTTGGGCGGGCGAATCAGGTCTTCGCGGGCTTCGGCGATCGCCTCTTTGACCGTGGGCAAGCTGGCCTCGTCAAACACCACAATGGTCTGAGCGCTGTGGATCACGGCGTTGAGCTTGTAGGGGTCATCGGTTTGGGCCGACATCAGCAAAATTTCGTCGCCCCGCAGGCTGTAGCTAATCACCTCCGCCGCTCGCAAAATGCCGGTGCTGACGCTGACCATACCCAGACAGGTGCCCTTGGGCAGATCTTTGAGCAGACCTAGCTCTTTTTTGTAGTCGTAGATATCGACGGGGATGACGCGCACTGATTTGGGGGCCGCGATCGCCTCGGCTTCACTAATGAAGTAGCGGCTGGTCACCACCGTGCCCGAGCGGGTCTGGGCCAAAATCGTGTCGAGTTCTTCCAGCGGCACCAGCTGCACCGGAATGTGCAGAGCGCTCTCTAGCTCGCGCACCATTAGCTGCCCCGCCCCGATGTCTTGACCAGGGGCCGTCACCAGCACCCGAGCACTACAACGCAGCCGCCAGTCAATCTCAGCCAAAAATAATTCTCGCGCCTGGTTGAGCGAGCAGCCCTGGCGCAGCAGCTCGTCGAGGCCCGTCTCGACCACGTCGCGGGCCTGGGGAAACTCAGCCCACAGCACGGTCTGGGGGCGGGCGCTGTCGGTGCTGTTTTGCTCGCGCACGTAGATGCCAGAGCCGGGCATGGCCTCGACCACCCCAGCATCTTCGAGCTGGCGGTAGACCTTGCTGATGGTGTTGCGGTGCAGCCCCGTCTGCATGGCTAGCTGCCGGGTGCTGGGCAGCCGATAGCCGGGTGGGTACTGCCGAGAGGCGATCGCGAACCAGATCTGGTCGTAGAGCTGGGTCGACGCCGGAATCTCGCTATCGGGCTGAATGTGAAACTGCACCACCAAACCACCTCCAGGCTGTTGTCAGACAAACCATCATGCCCATTCTGAGATCAAACCCGTAAGGTCAGACCAACATCAGGGCCACTGAGAACTAAATACACCGCCCGTACTGACAATTTAGGACGATTCTAAAAAAGTGGCTGGTTTTTGTTAGCGACCCCCGTCTGCCGCAATGTTTTTTGACAATTGTAGCCCTCTCTACCTAGAGCTAGGGCCAAGGTTAAAGTGAGAGTGATCAGTCTAGACAACGTCAACTCGCCATGCCGTCCCTAGTGCGTACCGAGACCATCACTATCCCCAGCGGCGACACCGAGATTTTGGCCTACCTGGCCGAGCCCTCTAATCCGGGCCGGTTCGGGGCCATTGTGGTGATTCAAGAGGTGTTTGGGGTCAACAGCCACATCCGTGAGGTGACCGAACGGCTGGCCAGGGCGGGCTACGTGGCGATCGCCCCCCACATCTACCACCGCCAGGCCCTTGGCTTTGAGGTGGGCTATAGCCAAGCGGAGCTAGAGCTGGGCCGCAGCTATAAGCAGGGCACGAGGGCAGAAGAATTGCTGGCGGATGTGCAGGGGGCGATCGCCCACCTCTACAGCAAAGCTAACGTCATTGCTGAAGGGGTCGGCTGCATCGGCTTTTGTTTTGGTGGCCATGTTGCCTACTTAGCCGCCACCCTACCCGACGTTAAAGCCACCGCATCTTTCTATGGGGCGGGCATTGCCACCATGACTCCCGGTGGCGGTGAACCTACCCTCAGCCGCACCGCCGAGATCAAAGGCACCCTCTACAGCTTCTTTGGCGTAAACGATCCCTTAATTGCGGCTGACGAGGTCGATCACATCGAAGCAGCTTTGAAAAACCATGGCGTGCCCCACCAAATCTTTCGCTACCCCGGTGCCGAGCACGGCTTTTTCTGCGATCAGCGCTATAGCTACCACCCCGAAGCCGCCAGTGATGCCTGGCAGCAGGTGCTGACGTTGTTTGAGACTACCCTGCCCGCCGCACCCCCCAGCTAGCCAGCTCGGCGGGCAGCCGCTGGGGTTGCGAACGACTCCCAAGCTCCGTCCTTGATCAGAGGGCGTTGAACACCCTGCCTTATGCTCTTGCAACTAGCCTCCTGCGACCTCTCCAGACAAAATTTAGACCTAAATCAAATCGATTAAATAGCCGGAACTTTTTGCAAAGACTATGAGTCAGTTGGCGATCGCTCACTTGCACCCAGGCAATTGCAGTAGCAAAAAAGTTTCTAATGTGACAGTTGAAATAGCGGAAAGTCTGCTCGTCACATTGTCAAAAGCAGCTTTAGATTAAGGAAAGCGAGACACAATTATCGATTCGCCTTTAAATCAAGAGTCACCAAGGTTATGCAGTCATCCTATTCCTATAGAAAAGCTTACTTTGGCTGACTTCTCTACTTATTAAAGGGCAAAAAGCAATTCTTGAAGCCAGATAGACAGAGTGAAAACGACGGGCAAATGCTCTGTTTACCACGAAGAGAGATGCACAAAAGCATCTTGAGTCGAATCTGCTGAGATGAATTTGCCAAGGCGAATTTGCTAAAGCCGTGTCCGCCCGTTGGTTGTCTTTGGAGTTTTTTCAAATATGTCTAATTCTCTTCGTCTAAAGTCTGGAACTGCTCTGATGTTGGCCCTGGGGTTGACCGTCGGTGCCTTTACGCCAGTGCTTACAGCCGCTCCGGTGGTTGCTCAAACCCAAACCCAAACCCAGTTTGTCGATGTGTCTGCTAACCACTGGGCGCGTGAGTTCATTACCAGTTTGGCGGGCCGGGGCGTGATCGCTGGTTTTCCAGATGGCACCTTCCGTCCCGATGAGCCGGTGACCCGCGCTCAGTATGCCGCCATGGTGCGTCAGGCGTTCAGCCAGTCCTCCGTGCGCACCGCGACCACCTTTGTCGATGTGCCAGCCAACTATTGGGCGGCGGCAGCCATTCGTGAGGCCGACATGATGGGCTTTCTGTCGGGCTATCCCGGCAATATCTTCCAGCCCGACCAAAACATTCCTCGGGCTCAAGTGCTGGTTTCTCTCGCCAATGGGTTGAACTACACCGCCAGCAGCCAGTCCAGCGTTAGCGTCTATCAAGATGCCTCATCCATTCCTGACTATGCGGTGGCCAGCCTAGCTGCTGCTACAGAGCGGCGGCTGGTAGTGAACTACCCCAATGTGCAGGTTTTAAGACCTAACCAAACGGCGACGCGGGCCGATGTGGCGGCCTTTATCTACCAAGCTCTGGCCAGCCAAAACCAGGTGGCCACGGTCAACTCTCCCTACATTGTGGGGCAGCAGGTCGCGGCTCAAGCTAGCCTACCGGCGGGCACCACCCTGACCATGAGCTACGCCGAGAGCGAAAAAATCGTCGTCCTCCCTGATGAAACCTCTGCTCTGACCCTGACGGTGGCCCAGGCCATCACCGATAGCACCGGGCGCGTCTTGGTGCCAGCGGGCAGTCAGGTGGTGGGCGAACTGCGCCCCAGCGGCAGCGGCTCGCAGTTTGTGGCCCAGGAACTGGTGCTCACTGGGGGGCAGCGGGTAGCGATCAGCGCCACGTCGCAGACCGTGACCACGACAGAAACCATCCGTCGGGGAGCTACCTTGGGTGAGACCCTGGCTGGCGCGGTGCTGGGCTCAGGTGCAGCGGCGGCGATCTCTCGCACCACTGGCGACCAAAGCGTTGGTGCCCTAGAAGTTTTAGCCGGAACCGCCACCGGAGCTACCCTGGCCCGCCTATTTGGTCGTGACCGGGTGGAGGTGATTGCCATCAATCCCAGCCAAGACCTTAACTTGACCCTCAACCAACCCCTGGTGCTGTCGGCCCGGTAATTGGCTCGGTCACGGCGTCTAACTCGGTGGCTGCCCTGTAGCTAAACAACCCCTCAGTTCTCAAGCGAGAACTGAGGGGTTTGCCTTGGCAGGCTGACCCATAGCGATCGCTTATTGCAGTCTTCAGCCTTTTGAACCATTCGCGGCACCACGCTGCGGGATAATGTAAACGCGGATACTTCTAAATTTTCTGGGAGGTGCAGGGGCAAATCGCTCCGCACCTCCCAGACCTATATCCCCGCTACCCCACCGCGTTTAACCCCATGGCCTACTATCTCTCCCCCCGCTTTCTCGAAAAGCTGGCGGTGCACATCACCAAAAACTACCTCAAGCTGCCTCAGGTCAAAATTCCGCTGCTGCTAGGGGTGCATGGCCGCAAGGGGGAGGGCAAAACCTTCCAGTGCGAGCTGGTGTATGAGCGCATGGGCATTGAGGTGGTGCATATCTCGGGCGGTGAGCTAGAGAGCCCCGACGCGGGCGACCCGGCCCGGCTGATTCGCCTGCGCTACCGCGAGGCCGCCGAGCTGGTGCGGGTGCGAGGCAAGATGGCGGTGCTGATGATCAACGACATCGATGCTGGGGCGGGCCGCTTTGACGCGCTGACGCAGTACACCGTCAACACCCAGCTAGTCAACAACACCCTGATGAACATTGCCGACAACCCCACCAATGTTCAGCTTCCCGGCAGCTACGACGAAAATGAGATTCAGCGGGTGCCGATTATTATGACCGGCAATGACCTCTCGACCCTCTACGCGCCGCTGATTCGCGACGGGCGCATGGACAAATTTTATTGGCAGCCCGATCGCGACGATCGCATCGGCATTGTCGGCGGCATCTTTAAACCCGATGGCCTCTCCTCCCAAGACATCACCCTGCTGGTGGATACCTTCCCCACCCAGGCGATCGACTTTTTTGGGGCGGTGCGCGCCCAGATCTACAACGAGCAGATCCGCGACTTTATCTATTCGGTGGGGCTTGAGAATGTCTCCCGCAGCGTGGTCAACACCACCACGCCGCCCAGCTTCCGCAAGCCCGACTTTAGCATCTCGCATTTGCTTGAGGTGGGCGATCGCCTGGTGCGCGAACAGCGCCGGGTCGATGACATGCGCCTCGCCAACGAATACAACCGCGTTTTGCAGTCAGGTGGTGCGTCCTCAGCCCCCGATGGCAGCTTTTACCGCGCCTACGACCCCGCCGCTGCCGCCCCTGACCCCGCCAGCCCCAGCGGCAACGGTGACTCGCCCCAGTGCCCCATGCCCACCGCCCGCGAAACCACCTACTCCCCCAGCCCCCCGCCCCCTCACTCCCCCACCCCCCACTCCTCCCTCCCCCCCGAGGTGCGCGACCAGGTCAACCACATCCTGGCCCAGGGCTATCGTCTGGCTCTAGAGCATGTCAATCAGCGGCGGTTTCAAACCAACGCCTGGCAGAGCGGCCCCACCATTTCCGCCCAGGATGCTGCGACCGCCAGCGCGGTAGTGGCACGCTGTCTGAGCGACCATGCCCAAGACTACGTGCGGCTGATTGGCATTGACCCAAAAACCAAACAGCGGGTGATGGAGCAGATCATTCAGCGGCCCCAACGCTAACGGTTTTTCTCAACCGTGCTGCGCCAGGCCAATTTGGTGGCAGGATAAAAAGCTAGGCGACTCTCTGATGGTGCTGGCGGAGGATTGCTGCGCGTTTGCATTAACTTTGAGAGCAGTTTGGCCAAGATGTCAAAATATGATCGAATTTCTTCGGGAATTGAAGGGCTAGATGAGGTTTTAGAAGGCGGCTTTCCAGCCGGGCAGGCCTATTTGGCCAGGGGCGGGCCGGGCTGCGGTAAAACGACCCTGGGGTGGCACTTTCTCACCACCAACCTAGACGACGGCACCCCGCGCCTTTTCATCAGCCTGGGCGAATCGATGGAACAGCTGCGGCGCAACGGGGCGGCGTCGGGCTTTCCGGTGGATGCGGTGCAGGTCTTAGATCTGAGTCCCAATGCCGACTTTTTTGTGCAGAACCAGGGCTACGACATTTTTGCGGCGGCCCAGGTTGAGCAGGGGCCGCTGACCGAGCGCATCGTCGAGCAGGTCAGCGCCCTCAAGCCCCAGCGGGTATTCATCGACTCAATGACCCAGCTACGCTACCTGGCCACCGACGCCTACCAGTTTCGCCAGCAGGTGGTGGGGTTTTTGCGCTTTTTGCTGCACCAGGGGGCGACGGTGCTGTTTACCTCGGAGGGCAGTCAGGAGGCTCCCGATGAGGATTTGCAGTTCATTAGCGACGGCATTCTCACGCTGCAAATGCAGGATGAGGGCCGCTATGTGCAGGTGTCTAAACTGCGGGGCGGCACGTTTCGCAAAGGGCTGCACTCGATGCGGATCGGCGATCGCGGTCTGGTGGTCTTTCCTCATCTGGTGGCCGCTGAAAATCCGGTGGCCTCAGCCGCGCCGCGCCTCTGCCCGGCGGGCATTCCGGAAATTGACGAGCTGCTCAGCGGCGGCATTGAAACCGGCACGGTGACAATTATCTCTGGCCCCAGCGGCGTGGGCAAAACCACCCTGGGGCTGCAATTTATCAAAGAGGCGGCGGGGCGGGGCGATCGCTCGGTGGTCTACCTGTTTGAGGAGGCGGTCGATACCCTGCTCAACCGCTGCGAGGGCATCAACATTCCGGTGCGGGCGATGGTCAACCGGGGCACTTTGGCGATCTTTAAAGTTGACCCGCTGCTCTACTCCCCCGACGAGTTTGCCCACCAGGTGCGCCTCGAAGTTGAACAGGCCGGTACCCAGCTAATCATGATCGACAGCGTGCTGGGCTATAAGCTGTCGTTTAAAGAAGACGACCTGATTCGCAATATTCACGGCCTCTGCCAGTACCTCAAGGGGCGCGGGGTGACCACCATTCTCACCAACGAAGTTGAGTCAATTACCGGCGACTTTAAGGCGACGGAGCTGGGCGTGTCCTACCTGGCCGACAACATTATTTTTCTGCGCTACCTCGAAATGCGGGGCCAAATGCGGCGAGCGATCGGCGTTTTAAAGAAACGCCTCAGCGATTTTGAGAAGACTTTACGGGAGTTTGAAATTTCTCGCTACGGTATCAAGGTGGGTCGGCCACTGACTCAGCTGCGGGGCATCTTAAGCGGAGTTCCTGAATTCATTAAGTCCCACGAAAATGAGCCATGATGTTTCACCGCCCTGCGCTGGTTCTCTCCCAGATTCTGACCATCAATGGCAATATCGCGTGCTGCTGGGAGTAGACCATCAGCAAAATCGCCAGCTTTTGTCAGCGCTGTTGAGTCGGTTTTATAGCCTGCAAGATCTGTCGGCGACAGCGCTGAAGTGGGGCCAAGCGTTTGACCTGTGTATTTTTGATACCGCGTTTTTGGGGCGCTGTGGGGAGCACATTGCCCAGCAGCGGGCGGCGGCTAATCCGGTGTTTTTGCCCTTTTTGCTGCTGCTCAAGCGCCCTCACCTGCCCCTGATGACGGCACCCCAGCGCCAGCAGGTGGACGATGTGATTACCATGCCCGTTGACCAGACCGAGCTGCTGCTGCGGGTGGAGTCGCTGCTGCGCGCCCGCCAGCAGGCGCTTAAGCTGAGTGCCCTGCTGGCCCAGGAGCGGTTGCTTGAGCAGCAGCTGGCGGCCGACAACCAAATCCTTCAGCAGCTAGCGGTTCAAGATAGTCTGACCGGCATTCCCAACCGGCGTGCCTTTGACGATAAGCTGGCCTACGAGTGGAAGCTTTGCCGCCGCGAACAAACTCCGCTAGCGGTGGTGCTCTGCGATGTCGATTACTTCAAGCCCTATAACGACACCTGCGGCCATATCTCAGGGGATCGGTGTTTGCGAGCGATCGCAGCCGTGCTCGACACCGTGATTCGGCGACCAGCCGATCTGGCCGCTCGCTACGGCGGCGAAGAGTTTGCCCTGATTTTGCCGAAAACCGATTTAGAAGGAGCGCTGCACCTGTTGAACCGCTTGCGCAGCACCCTGCGAGCCCGCGCCATTGCTCACCCAAAGTCGCCGGTGAGTCCCTACGTCAGCTTGAGTTTTGGCGTAGCTGCGGCTGTGCCCGATCAGCAATTACAGACTGAAGATCTGCTGCGGGCTGCCGATGCGGCCCTCTACCAGGCCAAAGCCGAAGGCCGCGATCGCATCGTTGTGGCCTCTACCCTCACCGAGGCGTCTCCGCGACAGGCGACCTAGCTGCCCCGGTAGGTGCTGTAGGACCAGGGCGACACCAGCAGCGGCACGTGAAAATTGCCGCTAGGATCGGCGATCGTGAATCGAACGGGTATTTGGTCTAAAAATGGCGGTTCAGAAAGCGCTGCACTCGTTTTGGCAAAATAGGCCGCCACGTCAAAGGTGATTTCGTAGGTGCCTTTATGCAGCTCGTCACCCTCTAGCAGCGGCTCGTCGGTGCGGCCATCGCTGTTGGTTTCAACGGTTTTGAGCGCCGTTTTGATGTCGGCTTCATTGTTAATGGCCCAGACTGTGAGCCGCAGCGAGGCGGCGGGCTTACCCAGGGCTGTGTCAAGAACGTGGGTGGAGAGTCTGCCCATTGTGGTGATCAATCATGCCAGATAACTACAGACAAAGCATATAGTAAGAAACCCTCGGCTGGGGGTGTAACCCAAATTATTCGCCATGCTGTGCCCAGACAACATTAATCTGTCTTTTCTGGCCACACACAATCTTGCCCCATCCTTGGCTGAGAGGAGAATTGTTCGTTAGCCTGGCTCTAGATGAATAGATTGGCTCTCAGGATTTCTACGGCTATTTGATAGGCGATTTAGACAATATGACCCATTCCTCAAATTCCCAGTCCAAGCCCAGCCACCCTAGTCGGCGGAGTCTGCTTAGGTATATGGCTGGGGGCAGTCTAGGGGCGATCGCTATGGTTTTCTCACGGCCCCAGCCAGCGGCGGCCCAAGACCTTGAAGAGCTGTGCTCAACATTTCCGCAAAATTCTCGCTGCCTCGACTATTTGCCGGGGGTGCAGGCGCTGGATGCAGCGGGTGAGGCGATCGCCGTTGATGCCTTCTTACCCACTACTACGCCTGGAATTCCCCAGCCGGTGCAGGGATTGCCCAACGTGACCTATCTGGTGATTCAGGAGGGGCCTGCGATCGCCCCCTATGGCCTGCGCCCCGTCTGCCCCCATCGGGGCTGCGCTGTGATCTGGCAGGCCGACCAAAACCGCTTTGCCTGTCCCTGTCACGGCTCTAAGTTTGACGCCCAAGGGCGCGTATTGCGAGGGCCAGCCCGCAAACCGCTGCCGCTGGTCACCGTGGTCGAGCGACAAAACCAGATTCGCCTGGTCGATCGAGCCCCCTCAATCGATCCGCGCTAGGGAATCCGCTGTGGTTCTGGGAAGCTAGCTTTCGGATGCGTTCTTTGGGGGCAATGGTTGATAATAGGTGATCTCTGTCGCAATCCCCCTCTAACGCCCCATGTCTAGCGCCTTTCTCGATCGCCTCCACAGCTCCGATCGCCCCGTCATGGTCTTCGATGGCGCGATGGGTACCAACCTCCAGGTGCAAAACCTGACGGCGGAAGACTTCGGCGGCCCCGAGTACGAAGGCTGCAATGAATACCTGGTGTTCACCAACCCTAAGGCTGTGGAGACCGTCCACCGAGGATTCCTCGAAGCCGGGGCCGACGTGATTGAAACCGACACCTTCGGCGGCACTGCGATCGTGCTGGCCGAGTATGACCTGGCTGACAGAGCCTACGAACTCAACAAAACTGCTGCCGTCCTGGCCCGCCGCGTTGCAGATGAATACTCCACCCCTGACAAACCCCGCTTCGTCGCCGGTTCTATGGGGCCAGGGACTAAACTTCCTACCCTCGGCCATATCGACTTCGACACCCTCAAAGATTCCTACGTCGATCAGGCAAAAGGACTAATCGACGGCGGTGTAGACCTGATGCTGGTCGAAACCTGCCAGGACGTGCTGCAAATCAAAGCCGCCCTCAACGGCATTGAAGAAGCCTTTGTCGCCACCGGCACCCGCCTGCCTCTAATGGTCTCCGTCACCATGGAGCAGCAGGGCACCATGCTCGTCGGCACCGAAATGGCGGCGGCCCTGGCAATCCTCGAACCCTACCCGATCGACATTCTGGGCCTCAACTGCGCCACCGGCCCCGACCTGATGAAAGACCACGTGCGCCACCTGGCCGAACAGTCGCCCTTTGTGATCTCCTGCATCCCCAACGCGGGCCTACCCGAGAATGTCGGCGGCAATGCCGTCTACCGCCTCACCCCGATGGAGCTGCGGATGTCGCTGATGCACTTCATCGAAGACCTCGGCGTGCAGGTAATCGGCGGCTGCTGCGGCACCCGGCCTGAGCACATTGCCCAACTGGCAGAGCTGGCGAAGGATTTGCGGCCTAAGCAGAGACCTGTGCGGTCAATTCAAAATTCAAAACTCAAAATTCAAAATTCAGACCCGCGCCCCGCGCTCAATTACACCCCCTCTGCCGCCTCCATCTACAGCCCCCAGCCCTACGAGCAGGACAACTCATTTTTGATTGTGGGCGAACGCCTCAACGCCAGCGGATCTAAAAAATGCCGCGAGATGCTGAATGCGGAGGATTGGGATGGGCTGGTGGCCTTGGCTAGGGAGCAGGTTAAAGAGGGTGCCCACGTCCTGGACGTGAACGTGGACTATGTGGGTCGCGACGGTGAGCGCGACATGCATGAGCTGGTGTCGCGGCTGGTCACCAACGTCACCCTGCCGCTGATGCTCGACTCCACCGAGTGGCAGAAAATGGAGGCGGGCCTCAAGGTGGCTGGGGGCAAATGCATTCTCAACTCCACCAACTATGAAGACGGTGACGAGCGCTTCTTTAAAGTGCTAGAGCTGGCGAAGAAGTACGGCGCTGGTATTGTCGTCGGCACCATTGACGAAGACGGCATGGCCCGCAGTGCCGAGAAGAAGTTTCAAATTGCCCAACGGGCCTACCGCGATGCGTTGGAGTATGGCCTTCCCGCCCACGAAATTTTCTTCGATACGCTGGCTCTGCCGATCTCGACCGGTATTGAAGAAGACCGGGTCAACGGGCGCGAAACCCTTGAATCCATTCGACTAATTCGTGAAAACCTGCCCGGCAGCCACATCATGCTGGGGGTGTCGAATGTCTCCTTTGGCCTCAGCCCGGTGGCCCGCGTCACTCTCAACTCGGTGTTTCTCCACGAGGCGATGCAAGTGGGGCTGGATGGGGCGATCGTCAGCGCCGCCAAAATCCTTCCTCTAGCGAAGATTGACTCCGACCACCAAAAAGTGTGCCGCGACCTGATCTACGATCGCCGCGAATTCGACGGCGACATTGTCTCCTATGACCCGCTGACCAAGCTCACCACCCTGTTTGAGGGCAAGAGCCTGAAGAAAAAGGAGGCGATCGCCAAAGACCTGCCCATTGACGAGCAGCTCAAGCAGCACATCATCGACGGCGAGCGCATCGGCCTCGACGACGCCCTGGCCAAGGCGCTAGAAACCTACCCGCCGCTGGAAATCATCAACACCTTTTTGCTCGACGGCATGAAGGTAGTGGGCGAACTGTTTGGCTCCGGGCAAATGCAGCTGCCCTTTGTGCTGCAATCGGCCCAGACCATGAAAGCCGCTGTGGCCTACCTCGAACCCTACATGGAAAAAGCCGACAGCGACGGCTCCGGCAAAGGCACCTTCATCATCGCCACGGTCAAGGGCGACGTGCATGACATCGGCAAAAACCTGGTCGATATCATCCTGTCGAACAACGGCTACAAGGTGGTCAACCTGGGCATTAAACAGCCCGTCGAGGCGATCATCCAGGCCTACCGAGAGCACAACGCCGACTGCATCGCCATGAGCGGCCTGCTGGTCAAATCGACCGCCTTCATGAAAGACAACCTGGAGACCTTTAACCAGGAGGGCATCACCGTTCCTGTCATCCTCGGCGGCGCGGCGCTGACGCCCAAATTCGTCCACGAAGACTGCCAGAACACCTACAAGGGCAGGGTCGTCTACGGCAAAGACGCCTTCTCTGACCTACACTTTATGGACAAGCTGATGCCCGCCAAGGCAGCAGGGAATTGGGATGACGTGAGCGGGTTTTTGGATGAAGAGGAAGAAATTCAAAATGCAAAATTAGAAATTCAAAATGGAGAGCAGACCCACCTCGACTCCTCCCAGGAGGAAACAGATACCCTGCAAATCCAAAATCCAAAATCCAAAATCCAAAATCCCGAAGACACCACTCGCTCCGAGGCCGTAGACCCCACCATCCCCCGCCCCACCCCGCCCTTTTGGGGTAGTCGGGTGCTCACGCCAGCCGACATCTCCCTGGAAGAGGTGTTTGGCTATCTGGATCGCCAGGCGCTGTTTGTGGGCCAGTGGCAATTTCGCAAATCCCAGGAGCAATCGCGCGAAGCGTACGACGCCTTCCTGCAAGAGACGGTTCACCCGATTCTCGATACCTGGAAAGCGCGTATCCTGGCAGAAAACCTATTGCATCCGGCCATCGTCTACGGCTACTTCCCCTGCCTAGCCGAAGGGAATTCCCTACACATCTATGATCCCAAGATGATGGAGTCACCCACTCACCCAGCCAGCCACCCGGAGCCTGTGGCGACGTTCACCTTCCCTCGCCAAAAATCCCTGCGGCGGCTGTGCATTGCCGACTTCTTTTTGCTTAAGGAGCTGGCGAAGCCGGGTGAGTTTGACGTCTTCCCCATGCAGGCGGTAACGGTGGGCGAAGTGGCTACGGAGTTCGCCCAGAGCCTCTTTAAGGACGATCGATATACCGATTACCTCTACTACTATGGGCTGTCGGTGCAGATAGCGGAGGCTCTAGCGGAGTGGTGCCACGCTCGCATTCGTCAAGAACTGGGCTTTGGCGATTTGGAGCCTGCTACCCTGCGAGAGGTGTTGCAGCAGCGCTACCAGGGGTCGCGCTATAGCTTTGGCTACCCGGCCTGTCCTAACATGGCTGACCAGCCGGTGCAGCTAGAGTTGCTCAAGGCGGAGCAGATTGGCCTGACCATTGATGAGAGCGAGCAACTGCATCCTGAGCAGTCAACGACGGCGATCGTGGCCTACCACCCGGCGGCGAAGTACTTTAGTGCTTAAAGATGGCCGTTAACTATCTCGCTTTCTCCGCATCGTCCTCTGCGCTCTCTTACAATGACAGTGCAGGTTTATTACAACTGTCGCTATGCTGCCTCAAACTGCTGCCCTGGCTGCGATCGCCAATCTCTATGAGCAAGACTATGCTCTGTGGCTCGACACTACGGGCCAGTTGCTTAAAGCGGGTAGACTTGCGGAGGTAGATATTGCCAACTTACTCGAAGAACTAAACGATATGGGGCGTAGCGAAAAACAGGCCTTGACCAGCAACCTAATTGTGGTGCTGATGCATTTGCTCAAGTACACCTACCAGCCTGGACAGCGTTCCAACAGCTGGCGGTTTACCCTCAAAGAGCATCGTCGCCGGTTACAAGAAGCCTTGAGCACTAGCCCTAGCTTGACGCACTATTTTGAGCAGATATTTGCCGACTGCTACCAGGAGGCTCGTGACCTAACCGCCACTGAAACTGGGGTTGGCCTGGAAAATTTTCCGATCGAGAGTCCATTCACCCAGGAGCAGGTGCTCGATCGCAAGTATCTGCCCAAGTAGGCTAAAAGTCTCAGCGTTCTCTCGCCCCAGTGCCAATGGGTAGCGGCAATCCATCGGCGAAGAGCGCCATGGCTGGGTCAAATTCTGCCTCCAAGTTAGTGCCGATCGCATCCCCATCCCCATCGTCAGGCGGAATCATCTGCGCTGACTCTAACCCGCCAAAGTCGAATAGGGTCGGGTCAGCTAGCTGCGACGGATCAACGTTTTGCAGGCTGCGAAACAGGGTTTCGGTGCGGCCCGGCCACTGTTTTTCCCAACTTTGCAGCATTTCCTTTAGCTGGGCGCGTTGTAGATTGGCCTGCGACCCGCACAGCGTGCAGGGAATGATCGGAAACTCGCGGTAGCGGGCGTAGCGGGCAATGTCGGCCTCAGGGCAGTAGGCCAGGGGGCGAATGACGATGTGGCGGCGATCGTCGGTGAGCAGTTTGGGGGGCATGGCCTTGAGCCTGCCGCCGTGAAACATATTCAAAAATAGAGTCTCGATCATGTCATCGCGGTGGTGGCCGAGGGCAATTTTGGTGGCCCCTTCTTCGGCAGCGACCCGGTAGAGAATGCCCCGGCGCAGGCGCGAGCACAGGCTACACATGGTTTTGCCTTCCGGGATCACACGCTTGACGGTGCTGTAGGTATCTTGTTCGACAATGCGGTAGGGCACGCCGATCGCCTCAAAATACTCCGGCAGCACGTCGGCAGGAAAGCCGGGCTGCTTCTGATCGAGAGTCACCGCTAGCAGGTCGAAGTGAATTGGGGCGCTGCGCTGAAGGTGACGCAGAATATCGAGCAGCGTGTGGGAATCTTTGCCGCCGGAGACGCAGACCATGACGCGATCGCCCTCGCCAATCATGCCGTAGTCGGCGATTGCCTGGCCAACGCGCGATCGCAAAAACCCCTGGAGCTTCTTAAAGCTGTTGGAAGTAGGCTGTTTAACTCCGGCCATGGGCCTGCTCTCCTGCGATGCTTGACGTCTAAAATTCCCCACCCTCAAGCGTTCTATTTTAAAGCGCCGAGGGCACCCCCCACCGTCGGTTAGGGGCGATGCGCCAGGCCTTAAGACAAGACCTATATAAAGCTTGTGCAAAGACCCGGTAGCTTAAAGCACTTTTAAACAGCCCTTTACCGACTACCGCTGCCCCTCTGATAGTCTATTTGTGTAAAAACACTGACATTCCAGACCCGCTTAATGACGTTTCTGGGAACAAGTTTTGGAGCCTCAATGCCTGCCTAGAGAATAGCTAGCTGAAACTTTGCTTAGGACGAAGTTCACTGTTGGGCTGACCTGATTCTGCCTTTTACGGGTCAGTCTGTCGCGCTCTGCTGTCTAGAGCGCCCAAGGATTTGGAAGGCATAGAAACCTGCATAAGATCTAAACTCCATATTTTTTGGGGTTAATTTTGTGCGGCTAAAAACTGTTTTTTGGGAGTAATTGGTTCTCATGGCAACTTCAGTTTTTATTAGCGAACTGCATTACGACAATACCGGCACCGACGTCGGCGAATTTATCGAAATCGCGGCCCCCGTGGGCACCGATTTAGCCGGCTACAGCCTAGTGCTCTACAACGGCAATGGCGGCACAGTCTACGGCACCGTTGCCCTTAGCGGTGTGGTGGCCAACCAGAGCGATGGTTGGGGTACAATTGTGGTCGATTTTCCCAGCAACGGCCTTCAGAATGGGGCACCCGACGGGGTGGCCCTAGTCGATGCCGAGGGCACTGTGCTGGAATTCCTCAGCTATGAGGGGGCGTTCAGTGCGGTGGGTGGCCCGGCCAATGGCCTTACCAGTGTTGATATTGGCGTGGCAGAAGATGGCGACACCCCCATTGGCCAATCGTTGCAGCGGATCGACGGGGTCTGGACTGGCCCCCTGACCGCCACCAAAGGAGCGGTCAACAGCCCAAATAACGGCGGCGGTGATGGGGGCGGCGATCTAGAGCCGACAGCAATTTACACCATCCAGGGGGCTGGGCACAGCTCGGCGCTAGTGGGCCAAGCGGTCTCGACCATGGGTATTGTCACCGCCGTGGATACCAACGGTTTTTACCTGCAAGACGCTGTGGGCGACAGCAACATTGCCACCTCCGATGCGATTTTTGTCTTCACCGGCAGCGCCCCCACCGTGGCGGTGGGCCACGAGCTGCAGGTTACGGGCACCGTGTCTGAATTTACCCCTGGCGGTGCGTCTACCCGCAACCTGTCTACCACCCAGCTAGGCGGTAGCCTGACTATTACGACTCTCAGCACCGGCAATGAGCTGCCTGAGGCGGTAGTTTTGGGCCAGGGCGATCGCGTGCCCCCCACCGAAAACATTGACAACGATGACTTCGGCAGCTTTGACCCGGTCACCGACGGCATCGATTTCTTTGAGTCGCTGGAGGGCATGCGGGTGACAGCCCAAGATCTGCGGGTGGTGAATGGCACTAATGGCTTTGGCGAAATCTTTGGGGTGGTGGACAACGGCACCGGGGCTACGGGCTTGAGCGATCGCGGCACCCTCAACCTCAGCCCCGACGACTTTAACCCCGAGCGGGTGCAGGTGCAGTTTGACAGCGGTGTGTTTGACTTTGCCTTCCCCGACGTGAATGTGGGCGACAACCTGGGCGATGTTACTGGTGTCGTCAACTACGACTTCGGCAATTTCCAGATTGTGGCGACGGAAGATTTCACCGACCAAATTCAGCGGGGCGAACTAGCGCCAGAGGTCAGCACCCTGGTGGGGGGCAACGATCAGCTCACCGTGGCCAGCTACAACGTGCTCAACCTCGACCCCAACGATGGCGATGGTGACGCCGACATTGCCAACGGGCAGTTTGCGGCGATCGCCCAGCAGATCGTCAACAACCTCAACACCCCCGACATCCTTGCGCTGCAGGAGGTGCAGGACAACTCGGGCAGTGCCAACGATGGTGTGACGGCGGCGAATGTGACCTTGCAGACTCTGGTGGAGGCGATCGCCGCTGCCGGTGGCCCCACCTACGCTTTTCTTGACAACCCATTCATTCTCAACAACGCCAGCGGTGGCCAGCCGGGAGCCAACATTCGCACCGCCTACCTCTACGACCCCAGCCGAGTTGATTTGGTAGAGGGGTCAGTGGCCACCATTGGCGGGCAGGCCCAGGGCGAAACCTTTGCCGGTGCCCGGCTGCCCCTGGTAGCCGACTTTGAGTTCAACGGCGAAACCGTGACCCTGGTGAACAACCACTTCTCGTCAAAGGGCGGCAGTGCGCCGATTCTCGGCACTGAGCAGCCTTTTGAGGCACTTCAGGAAGACCCCACGGTCAACGGTTCCCTCGACGAGCGCCAGGCTCAGTCGGAAGCAGTGCAGGACTACGTTAGCGGCCTGCTGGGTGGCGACCCCAGCGCCAATGTGGTAGTGCTGGGCGACCTGAACGAGTTTGAGTTTGTTTCTCCGGTGACGGGGCTAGAGAGTGCTGGGTTGACGAATCTGACCAACAGCCTAGACCCCAACGAGCGCTATTCCTACATTTTTCAGGGCAATTCCCAAACGCTCGACCACATTTTGGTCAGCGACAGTCTGGCGGCCACGGCGGAATACGACGCCGTGCATGTCAACGCCGAGTTTGCTGAGGCGCTCCAGGCCAGCGACCACGACCCGGTGCTGGCCCGATTTACCATTGAGGCTCCAAACGTAATCGAGGGCACACCCCAGCGAGATGTGCTGACGGGCAGCAATCGCAGCGATATCTTCCTGGCCAGCGGTGGCCCCGATCTAATTACCACAGGCGGCGGGCGCGATCGCATCGTCTACACCAGCACCGATCAAACTGGGGCCACCATCACTGACTTTGAGGTAGGTACCGATAGGTTGGTGTTTACCGACCTATTGGCCAGCGTGGGCTACACCGGCAGCAACCCGCTAGTCGATGGATTGGTGCAGATTCGCAGCCTGGGCAACAGCGATCGCACCCAGCTTTCGCTAGAGCTGGAGGGCGTGGTCAGGCGCAACCAGTTTACCAACTTCGTCACCTTCCAGGGAGTCGATGCGGCTGAGTTAGGTAACGCCGAGAACTTCGTGTTCTAGCGCTTACAAACCGGGTTTCTAGGGCATGGTCAAAGCCATCAAAAGTCAGCCTTAGAAACCCGGTTTCTCTCTTGCTCAAAGCCTCAGGTTTCTGAAAAAACCGTCTGTTCACGACTTGGAAGGTTAGCCTGAAGGGCTACTTCGGGGCAGAGTTATCGAGTCTAAGCAGGCATCAGCACCTCCAGGACCTCAGCCACAGATTGCCCCTGG
>NZ_JACJQN010000015.1 GCF_014696675.1 Phormidium tenue FACHB-1052 | reverse complement strand
TGTGGCCTAGCGTTTTTTGGAATTCCAAAAAACGCTAGGCCACAACCGTTATACCCCTATAAAGCATTCTTATATCTCTATTGCTTATACCTTTATACCCTTTTGCGTGATCCCCATTATGCGATCGCGATCCTCCGAAACCCCTGAAACCCTTGTAAATAAAGGCTTTTAGCTGTTCTGTCTCTTGCTGCGATCGCCAGCGATCCCCGACTTACATAAAAAATCCCTATCCATTTGACTGCTAATATATTAATATTCCATATGTCCAACTGTGTACAAGGCAGAGACATAAGAGATTTATATCAATCAGTTTGCACGGTTTTTCAATGCTTTCAGCCTCTCGAAAGCGCGATCGCTCCCTGTGTCGCTGGCTTTTATATTCTTCTTTTGACAGTGATACTCATGAGTATTTCTCTGTGAAGCGTTAAAGTCCCTTATTTACAAGGGTTTTGAACTGCAATGGTTTTGAGTGCAAACATCCTGACTGCTATTGCATATTTATTGCAGTCAGGATATTATGGAGTAGTCAGAATTCAATCCCTCCCCATGACCAGAACCACTGCCACCTCTAAGCCCGACGTTAAGCAGCACCTCGCTCTGAGGCTTGACCCCAGAGACTTGCAATACCTCAGCAGCCATCAGCAGCCTCTTCAACCTCCTGCTGAAACCGTCAACGGCTTCTCCATCGAATAGCGCTATACGCCTGCCCTCAGCGCCATGAGGGCTCCTCACTCCACACTTTGAGGCAATTCCCCATGAACACTCCCCAAGCACTCGTTACCCCCCTGCTGGCCCCCTACGCCACCGCCGCTACCATCCTGGCCACCGCTATCCGCAACACCTGGCAAGTACTGCGAAGCGATCGCGCTATTAACGTCTACCGCACTCTCTCAATCCTGCTCCAGATCGCTGGTTGGCTGGCTTTCCTCGCCTGCCTCTATGCCCTCCAAGCAGGCAAGGCCGCTCGTCGCTTCTACGAGGCCGAATGGGCCGCCGAAGCCTACGCACTGGCTCTACGCATTGACAATGCGATCGCCCCCCTCGATGGCGGCGCTACCCTGCCCCAGGCCGATGAACGGCACCAAGATTCTCCCAGCAACCCTGCGCCCGATCGCGTCGTTGCTTTCTCCGACCATGCAATCGCCATCCACCCCGACCAGGTGCAGACCGTCCTCAACAGCACCGGCACCGCAACCAACAAACTCCGCACCCTCGCCAACCTCGTCAACCTCCAATGGCGGCACTCCAGAGGAAAGGGCAAGCACATGAGCAACAGCGACATCCGCTCAGCCCTAGCATCCGTCCTCCCCGCTGACCTTCTCGCACAGCTTTCCTAGCCGTCTCGCCCTGGGGGTAGGGCAAAACACACCCCAAAGGCCATTGCGATCGCAACCCCTCGACTCGCTACAGCACCTTGCGATCGCAGCCTCCCCAACCGCTACAGAGACAGCCGATACCCCTATCACCGAAACACCATGAACACCTCCTTTGAAGCGACGAACAGCCAATACTACGCCCTAGAAAAGGCCAGAGAGAGCTTTGGGCGGCAGTGGAAGGCCAAGCTGAGAGTCTGTTGGGAAACCGGTGTCTACCCCCGTTCCCTGTGCCAGTACAAGCCCGAACTACAACACGTCAGGAATGGCGGCGGGCCTAACTGGTTGACCCAGTTCAGATTCGACGGCTAATCCCCGGAGGGCTGCTGTAAACCCCTCCGGCAGGGTGCGATCGCATCTTCCCCCGACACCACCCCTAGCACCTCTGAACTGAAGGAGGGCCAAGCCGACAAGGCGTTGCGATCGCATAGGGGAGAGCGGCCCCTGCTGGTGGCCAGGGCACGGCGGGCCGGTGGTGACGGGGGCCAGGGGGCCTCCCGCTACACACCCCTCGCTGAGGCCGCTGACGCAGGAGTTGATGATGATGCCGGGGGCGATCGCACGGGGGGACTTTCGACAAGCGCTTAAGTTCATCTGTACTATACTGCTCTAACGAGTTCCACTCCAAGGTTCAAATCCTTAGCACACGCGGCTTTTACAGGTGCTCTACCGCTGTTGCGCTGAAGGACGTTTTGTTGTGTTTATCGTCACTGTCCCCGCTGGGTTCCCCTCCCCGGCGGAAGATTATACTGAGGGGCCTCTCGACCTAAACCGTTACCTCATCCACCATCCTGCCGCGACCTTCTTCGTGCGGGTCAAGGGCGACTCGATGATCGGGGCGGGTATCTTCTGCGGTGACCTGCTGATTGTGGATCGGGCGCTGATGCCTAACCACGGCAATGTGGTTATTGCTGTGGTCAACGGCGACCTGACGGTGAAGCGTTTTCATCAAGAGGCCGGGCAGATCCTGCTGATGCCTGAGAATCCAGACTATGACCCTATCGTGATTGACCCCGATACTGACTTTTCCATCTGGGGCGTGGTCACTAGGGCCATTCACTTCCTGAGGGGCTCATGATCGCTTTGACAGACGCGAATAATTTCTATGTGTCCTGTGAGCGGGTGTTTAGTCCCAATCTGGAGGGTAAGCCGGTGGTGGTGCTCTCGAACAACGATGCTTGCGTGGTGGCCCGCTCTAATGAGGTCAAAGCTCTGGGGGTGAAGATGGGCACACCGCTGTTTGAACTGCGATCGCTTATTCAAGAGCACCAGATTCAGGTGTTTTCCAGCAACTACGCGCTCTATGGCGACCTGTCGCGACGGGTGATGGAGGTGCTTGGACAGTTTACCTCCGAGGTTGAGGTGTACTCCATTGACGAGGCGTTCTTGGGTCTCGCAGGACAGTCCTGTGAGATAGTGGCCCACCACATACGACTGACGGTGAAGCAGTGGACGGGCATTCCGGTTTCGGTCGGGGTGGCCACGACCAAAACGCTGGCCAAGATCGCCAATCATCAGGCTAATCAGCAGGGTGGTGTCTGTGTGCTGCAAGAGCCTGAGCCGGTGCTGGCTCAATTGCCGGTGTCGGACGTGTGGGGCATTGGGCGGCGGCTGACTCAACGTCTGGAGACTCACGGCATTACTACGGCCCTGCACCTGCAACAGGCTGACCTGGCTCTGGTTCGGCAGCTGCTGGGCATCGTTGGGGTCAGGACTGTTCTAGAGCTGCGCGGTTTGGCCTGCCTGCCCCTGGAGCTATGTCCTCAACCGCGTAAGAGCTGTTGTGTCTCTCGCGGCTTTGGGCGGCCTGTGGCGTCTCTGGCGGAGCTGAAGCAGGCGATCGCTTCCTATTCAGCTACAGCAGCGGCTAAGCTCAGGCGCGATCACCGGGTGGCTCAGACCATGCAGGTGTTCATCACCACCAACCGCTTTCACCCCCAGGAGCCGCAGTATGCCAATTCAGAGACGTTGGTGTTGCCTGACCCCACTAATGACACTCTGACGATCGTACAGGCAGCGCTGGGGGCCACTGAGCGGTTATATCGGCCTGGGTACTGCTATCACAAGGCGGGGGTGATGCTGTTGGATCTCAGCGACGGGGCGATCGCGCAGGGCAGTTTGTTTGTGGATGAGACGAAGAGAGAAAGGGCGGGGCGGTTGATGGTGGCGGTGGATTCGCTCAATCGACAGTTTGGGGCCGGAACCGTGCATTGGGCCGCTGAGGGCTTACAGCAGGGGTGGAAGATGCGGGCGGAATGGCGATCGCCCAGGTTCACAACTCGGTGGGATGAACTAGTGGTGGTGAGGTAGATGGCGGGGATTGAGGGCGATGGCCCCTTGGGCCGGTCTTTGACCATCGCAACATTGTTGCCGATGTAATTCGCCTGACCTGGGGGAATTTGAGCCGTAAAAAGCCCCCGGCACAGACCAGGGGCTGAGGTGAAATTCTATGGGGCTATTCTACCCATCACCCATGGCCATGTCCTCCTCCAGTCCGATCCACTCCTAATCCTCACCTAGCAAAAACCCCAGGTTGACCGATATAGATTTATTGACTGCTATAATTAAACCTTGTAGATGATGCCGCTCACTAACGTACCGTTCCGACAACAGCTATGGCCTCTCTATCCCAAACCTTCGACACCACCCGAGCCGAAATCATCGCGGCGATGGAGGCGCGCATTGAGAAGGGCGATCGCACGAAGTTGACCAAGAAAGAACTGGAGGAGTTGATCTCGATCCTCGTCGCCAAGCTGGTGGAGATGAATACCCTCGGTACCGACACCAAGGCGGCAATCGATCGTCTCTGTGCAGCAGAGCAGGCGCTTTTGGAGCGGGCTTATCCCCGTAGCAGTATCAATTCGGTCTATTTCCCTCGCTACACAAAAGCTATAAAAGCTGCGATTGAGGCGGGACGCATTACCCTCAATGGCAAAAATTCGTACCCTCGACGGTGGACGAAGCGCAATCCGCTGCCAGGGGAGCCCAGCAGTGGCTCTGAGGAACGACACTACGCTTTAGACGGGTTCACCTACCCGATTGAGGTGCAGTCGCAGCTCAGAGCCGCTACCACCCAAAATGCCAATGCTCGTCAGGACGATCGCCAACCGGTTGATCTCGATGCCTATATGGGCAAAATCAACGTTCTATTGGCCTCCAATGACCCCATCGACTTGATCATCGCGATCGCTGCCGTCACCGGAAGGCGGCACACAGAGGTCGTTAGCCTCGGGCAGCTTCAACCCCATGTGGGCGAGATGGCGCAGCTCATTCCCCAGGGCCATCCCTACCTGCTGCACTTTACCGGGCAGCAGAAGGCCGCGAAGCCTGCCTACGATTTGCTGACCCTGGTGCCTGCCCAGGATGTCTTGCTGGCGATTGAAAAACTCAGGGCCACCGCTGACATTCATGACCTGGATGGGGTCGCCTCGGAGGATCCCAGGATGGAGGCGCTGAACGCTCGGGTGAATCGTCGGGTGGTCAAGGTGCTCGGTGAGGTGCTGCCGACACCTCAAGGGTTTACCAATATCTCGATCCATCGCTGCCGCGCGGTCTATGTGCCGATCGCGCTCCACTACTTCTGCCCTCCCAATATGGCGGAACAGCGCCTGGCTCAGCATCTCCTCGGCCATGTGCTACTCGATGACACGACTACGGGTAATGCGTCGGTGACGGGGCATTACTACCAGTATTATTTGACTCGTAATGGGAAGCCACTCACGGCACGGGGGGTGAAGCTAGCGGCGAGTGGCCCCATTCCTCTGCCGCCTGATGAGCTGGATGCACCTATTGAACAACCTTTTACAGACACCGAAGGAGCACTGATTGTGGCTGATTCTCTTCCTGCAAAAACAACGTCTAGTCCGCAGGTGAATGGGGCTGGGGAGGGTGACCCGGTGTGGGCGACGATCTCTTCTCAGGCGGCGACGATCTCGACTCAGGCCCAAACCATCTCGGCTCAGGCGGCAACCATCGATCGCCTCGCTCGCTCTGGCGGCGGGCAGGGTGACGACTCGGAATTCAAGGCGTTGAAGGTTGAACATGCACGACTGGTGGCAATGCTGGATGAGTTGAGGGCGATCGCTGATGACCCTAATCAGCTCCAGGCTGCGCAGCGCTTCTTTGCTTTCAACTTTGACCGGGAAGGCGATGCGCTCGATGGCGAGGGGAGTGTGCCAGCGGCGGCACCCGTGGCACCGGCTGCGCCTAGAGCAGCTCGGGATGAGGATGAGGATGAGGACAATGGCCACGACAAGGCGCAAGGCACGAAACCCTATCAGCGCGGGGTGCGGCTCCTTGAACTCGCTCAGCTGTGGGCTCAGGAACATCCTGATGCGACGGTTAAGTTCTCCGGGGCCTTACTCAAGGCAGTGGGGGTTCATGCGGCGGCGATTAAAGCCATCACCACTGACCTTGAGGATGACATTGAGGCCTTCAACAGGTCTCTGGGTGATGATTCCCTCAAAACCCACAACAAGGGGAAAACCGAGCCTTTCCTCAAATTCGCTAAAGATAAACTTCAATCAGAAGGGCTATATCAACCTAGAAGCTAAGACGGAACGGAATAAAGGCTCGCTATCCAATCAGGCGTCGTCTTCATTGCCCTCATCGTCAAGTTTAACCAAGTGAATGTGTTTATAGCCCAGCTTAATTTTGAACTCATCGCCCGTCTTCAGACCCATCTCTTGCGTATAGGCCGCACCAATCACAATCTGTCCATTCTTGTGGACAGTTAGGGTGTAAGATGCTTCCCGACCCCGGCCATCTGCACTCTTTTGGGGTTCAAGCTGAATGCCTTTGGCCGCTAGTAACGCATCGTAGAACTCGGCTAGAGCGACACGGGTCTGTCCATCTTTGCTGACGGTGCAATACCCACATTCCCGAGCTAGTTCTCGCTTGCTCAGGCCATCATTCTCTTTCACCTTGGCCAGAAGCGCTTTGCCTGTCAGTGCTTCTCTTTCTTGTACTGCCATATCTTAGAACGCCCAAAAAATATAGGTCAAAATGCTAAACAATCCACAAGAAAATTATTCTAGAGTTGCTTAAAATTCCTTTCCTACTTTATCTAAAAATTTGAATAAAGGACAGAGACTTTCATCTGATTTCCACATATGATATAGATCGCAAATGCCTCCAGAAATCGTCTTGCTGACTCAATTGATCGGCTCATCCTCTACTATCCCCAGCCAAATTTCAATTCGCTCTAGACGGCGATCTACCGTTCCGCCACTGGCGCGGACTTCGGTAAGGGCTGACTGAAACCCGCTGCCTTGGAAAATCAGGTACTGAAGCACTCCCATCACCGCTGTACCCATCAACAACCACACCACCGCCGCTCTCCATTGCGCGAGTTCAGTCCAAATCGACGTTCCGCTTCCGCTTCTTTGGCTGGAGCTGCGCTGAATCGAGCGACGCAGCGCCTGCAAATCCGCCTTGACCTCGGTTGTGATCTGCGGAGCGTTCACCTGGCTCCCGAGTTTCTCCAGTTCCGATATCAAGTTGGGCAGCGATGTGGCTAAGGTCGTGAAGGGCCCTTCCGCCCGCTTCAACATCACTTCTGATGACACCAAGTATTGACTGAACCTGACCAAGTGTTCTCCGAGTGTCCTGTAGCCGCTGCTCACCTCCGCTGTCTCTTGGGTGCGCACCTCCAGCAGCCGCGATAGGCTTTGGGTGATCTCCTGCCATTGGTCTAAACTCACACGAATGTGGGCAACGTCCTGCTGGTGAACTCGCTCTAGGGCCTCCATCCGCAGCAGCAGCTCATGCAGAACGGTTTCAATGCTGGCAATATCCTCAACGCTTAGCGCTCCCATTTACGCCACTCCTGCTACAGGAACCGGTAGCCCGAGAAACTGTCCGGCTGTCTCTATTTGGGCACTACCACGTCGAACAAACGACCGCGCCAGCAGCTTATCGCCTAAGGGCAGGCTGTCGAGTGCAGTAAATGCGGTGTAGTTGGCTTGCATGGCCTTAAAGGTGGTATCAGCCAATCGTGGCAGCTCAATCTCGACTCCCCCATACTTCTTGACTCGCTTTCGTTCCTTTGACTCGTCCCATAACGAGAATGAGTCTTTCTGGCCGTCAGCAGCAAAATACTGGTTCTTAACCACCACCCAGCGAACTGCGTCGCCGCAGAAGTCTAGCATTCGGCTAATCGACTCTATCGGCGCGTAGCTGGTGCTAATCACGCTAATGATCGTCACGCCATATCCCATCTCTCCACAGGCTGGGATCAGGTCAAAGACATCAATTTGCTCCCGTAATCGGGTGCTTGAGGCAGCGGGCATATCCAAAATCACCACGTCAGCGGGGCAACGACGGGCCAACGCTGGAAGCCGACTAGCAACTGAAGTCGCTACCTCACCCGACAGCATTGTCACCAAGTTTTTACCGCCATCCAACGACAGGCAATCCATCGTCGGCACCGCAAAGCGCTCTGGGTCGGCGTGGAACGATGAAAATTCTGGGTTCTCTTGATCTGAGTCAATACCAATTACTTTCGACCCAGTTTGATCTAAGGTCGCGTAGAGCAACCGGGCAAACAGTGTTTTACCCGTTCCACCCTTCGCACCATTAATGATATTGACAGTTTTATTCGCCATGGGACAATCCCTCTAAACGGCACGTTGAACATCTAGCTTTGTCTAACCATCCCAGTGAGTGGGTGGTCTAATACCAGGTCGTCGTGGCACCTGAAACCCCGAATCTCTTCCATTAGCCGCTTTTTTTCGGCCTCTACCGGGGGTGGGAGTTGAATCTTTTGGCATGACAGCAGTAGCCTGTGATTTACCCTCATCAGCACCAACCTCCTCACCTACCTCAACAGGCTCAACCTCAATCGACGTCCTGTCTACATTAGACTTACTCTTACTCTTGCTCTTCTTCTTTTTCTTGCTGCTAGAGCTAGCCTTAATTGCATAGTAGTAACACCTCAGAGTAGATGAACTAATAGAAATTTTTTGACCTGTAACAGCCTCAAATGAACTCATCACTTGCTTTGCAGTAACAGCCCAATCCTTCTCTTTTGCCCTAAAAAGGGTAATCGAATCAAAACATGAATTAACAACATCATAGGCCGTTATAGACTCACTTCTGACTATTGACACCTGCGGAGAATGGGCAGCAATATGATCGCTGATTTTGTCTCCAAGAGACTTGTCTATAGACATAAAGAACTACCTTAGATTACTTGAGAATCATTCAAGCTTCCTATCGACTCTCCTAGTCTTTCCCTATTGACTCCTCTTATCGACTCTCCCAGACCTCTCCCATCGACTCCGTTTAAACTTCTCTTATTGACTTTCTTGGACTCCTCCTAGACTTTTCATGTTGACTCCTCTTATAGACTCTCCTATTGACTTCTCCTATCGACTTTTCTAGATTTTTCTCATTGACGCCTCTTATTGACTCTCCCTTAGACTTCTCTTATTGAATTTCTCTAGACTTTCACATTAACTCCTCTTATCGATTCCCCTATCGACCTTCATAGACTTCTTTTATAGACTTTTTCATTGACTCCCTCTAGGCTTCTACTGTCGACTTTTCTAGACTTTTTTAAGGTCTTCTTATCGACTCTCATGACAGCATTTTTTCTTTGGCAAGTTGTGGCTACCCTAGCACCTTGTCATTGACTTATACTGGCAACTACAACAGAGAAGTTTTCCTATATTCTTCCTGCTTACGACCTGGGGGCCACCCCTCTAAAGTCACCTTGGATAGTAGCTTTCGAATATCTCCCCCATGTCGCAAATCGACCTTTTGGGGCAAAGAATTGTTAAGCATTTCCTGAGTCAATCATGACTACCTCACGTAATACCCGCATCGTGGTCAACGTTTCTGAGGCTGAGGCTAGAGCCATTCAGCGGGCGGCCAATCCAGCACACCCGGCCACCTTCCTCCGCAACCTGGGACTATGCCCGCCACCGGCTACGGTCACGCATCGAGAGGTGTATGCCCATCTCAGCCAGTGGAATCAAAAAGTGGATGACCTGGGGCGACGTTACGCCACGGCAGCACCCCCCTCTCTACTCCAAGAATTGAGAGACCTGCGGCAGTCGATCTTAGAAACACAGCGCAGCTTAATCACACCTGTCCCCGAGGGCGATCATGCTGATCAAGATCGTTAAAGGCAGCAACGCCCACGGGCTCTGTTCTTATCTACTGAACCCGGCCAAGCAAACGGCAGTCAGTAGCGTTAACCCAATCATTGCCACCAATATGGCGTGGAGTAATCCAGAGGGCTTGGCTCATGAATTTGACTGGGTAACCTCTCGCCCTCGGCAACGTCTTGTGAAGCACACCATCGCTCACCTGATGGTTAGCCTCTCACCAGGAGAGCACGTTGCTCCAACTCAGATGGCTGACATCTCCCTGAAAATTTTAGACAGCATGGGCTACGGGGATTGCCCTTTCTTTGTCACCCAGCATCATGACAAAGCGTCTGCTAATGGGGTGCAGCATTGGCACATTGCTACCACCACCATTGATGTAGAAGGTGCTTGGGTCAAGGACAGCTTTAGCAAACTCAAACTTCAACATCTGGCTCGACAGCTAGAGCACGATATGGCCCTCACGCCCCTCTCTATTGCCCCACCAAGCCAGCGCCATAATCTCACCACTGGCGAATATCGACGCAAAGAACGCACCGGAGAAACGTTGCCAAAAGAAACGCTTTGGGATGAGATTGACCGTGCTACAAATGACAATCCTACGTTGTCTATGCTGGTAACCCGGCTCAAATCTAGCGGGATTGAGGTTCACCTGCGCCAAGCTTCAGACCCTGGGGATGGGCCTGCCTTTATCGGTATTTCCTATGCTGTTGATGGCCATTCGTTTGCCGGTCGCCGTCTGGGGCCTGCTTACTCTATCAACGGTCTTCAGAAGCACCGACAGATTGAGTATCGTCCTGACCAAGATGCCGTGCTGACTCAATTAATGGCGATGAATCAGGCCCAGTGTCAGCAGCATCTCACCGATTATGAGGCGCTTCAGCAGCTTTGGAGGGAACGCTACGCGCTTTATGCCAGAGCCGTCCAAGGCGGCTCTGGTGAGCCCCAGGGGGGACAATTAGATGTCGCTGTTGCCCGGCTTGCTGTCTCAGATGGAGAACCCACAAAAGACGTTGTGGGCATCCTCCGGCAGGGGCCAACGGCGCAAGCCCAACGCCTGAACCAGGGGCACTATGCAGCGCTGGAGTACTGCCAAGCCATCGCTCATCCACTGTCCCACCGCCAGAGTGTCCCCGGTCTTCAGTCAACACGAAAATCTCTAGAAATTGAGCTTTAGCTAAAGCTTCGATGGCTGCCAGTACGCTGCCGAGCTTTCCCATTCCGAGACTTTGGCCATGAGCACTTATACTCTGTGCCAGTTGCGCTCAAAAGTGGACTAGCTTTAGACTAGACTGCCTTGTGCCAGTTGTCTCAATGCCTGGTTTTCCCGTTCTTCCTAAACGTTGCAGCTAAAGCTCTCGATTGGCCTGGATGCCTTGCGTAGAAAGAACTTTCGCATAAGATGCAGCTGCGGAGGGGTTGCGGCGCGGAGCAGCTATCCAGACATATACAAAGGAACTAAATTGTCCCAAATCTCAGCTGCGCCGCTTTAGGGCCTGATAACCCATCCTATTATCGTCCGAATTGCATCAACGGCCACGTTGAAGCGTTGTAAACTCTTCGCTGCATCCTTCTACAGGCTCGAAGGCAATGGGGAGAACGCCTAGGGAAACGGCATGGATCGCTCGCCCATGGAGCAATTGAGCCTAGCCTATCGCTGGTGCAGCTGCTGATCTCGGCTGGGGGCAGGAGGGGCTTGCCAACGATCCATCACATCTTTGACCAGCACTTCTTGCAGCCAAATCTGCACCACGATCAGTAGTGGAACCGCCAAAAATAGCCCCAGCAACCCAAACAATGACGCAAATACTACGACCGAAAGCAGCGTAAACAGGGGCATGAGGGATACAGCCCGTTTCATGAGTATCGGCATTAAAGCCAGGCTTTCAAACTGCTGGATCAAGAAGTACAGGATCAGCACGGCAAACCCTTTCCAGGGAGCATCTAGCAGGGCTAGTAGGATCGGTGGAACAGCACTAATAATGGGACCGACGTTAGGAACAATCTCTAGCAGCCCGGCGAGAATAGCGTTGACCAGGGGCAGCGGTACCCCCAAAATTAGCAGCCCAATGTAACTCAGGGTACCAATCGTAACCATGCCCGCCAGGGTGCCTTGAAACCAGCCCACTAGGGAATGTTCGCACTTGTTTAAAATCTCGTTCACGCGATCGCGGTAAAAGACAGGAAAGGCAGCGATGACGGTGCGCCGGTAGGAGCCAGGATTGACTAGCAGCATGACGGTAGCCGCTAGCACGAGAAATAGGTTGACTACCGCATTGATCGACGAGTTGAGGATGAGGAAAAAATTGCCAAATGTGCTAGATATCAGCGCCTGGACTTGATCTAGCAGGCGGTCTACCCCCTGGTTTTCTCCTAGAGCCATGCCAGGAATGCGGCCCTGAAACCATTCGTAACTGGTACTTAGGCGTTCGAGTGCCGCTGGCAGTAGCCCACTCAAATTTTGAAGTTGGTCAATAAATCGGGGCAGAATAATGGCAAAGAGGCCAAAGACGGTAAGCAACAGTAGGGCAATGGTGATCGCGATCGCAAGTCCCCGTTTAATTCGCAGCCGCCGTAAGACTCGCACCACCCGGTTTAACACGGTCGCTATCACGACTGCTGCAAACAATAGCAGCAGCACCTGACGAATTTCCCAAAGAAAATAGATAGAGACCCCCAAAGCCAGCAGGCCGACCCATTTTCCTAGCTGCATAGGTCTGTCTCCAGTAGTCCATAGGTGAGGCTTGTGAGCTACCTCGGATGACAAGTCACTACCCCCCTAAACGGTGCTCACTTGGCCGATAGTAAGCGGTTTGAGTCAGCCTCGCTTCTGTTTAAGGGAACAGTTGTGGAGCATCAATCTGTAGCTTTTGCTCGTTTTGGCCCGTGCGATCGCGGCTGGATTTAGAGGGTTGGTCATGCTGAGTTTTTCAGCGTTGCTGATTTTAGGTATGAACCGGTTGTTGTAGCTACTGGAAGCTCGTTCAAATTTCTGCAAGTCATATCGCTATTCAGCAACGCCTAAAAAGAGCTGGCCTACTGAAGGATCTCCCCAAGGGCACCTGCCTAGGCATGGTCAGCGTTAGCACCGACATTTTGCGGGCAGCGGTGATTAGCTACAGCCTGCGGGGCGACGAATTTTTGCTGATGTCGGCCCAAACCGATGAATCCTACAAGCTCAACGCTGTGAGCCACGGCGCTCGGACCATTGTGGTGTTTGACGAGGCAAGCTTGCCCGTGGTGAAGGATGCGATCGCCACTGCCCGCGAAGATCTGATTTGTCCGCCCAATCTGGTGGTCTGCGACAACTACATCGGCGAAAAATCTATTCTCTTGCTCAAGCGCGAGTTAGGGCTAGACTAACGATCGAGGTACGGCTCCCTGCTGCCCCCAGGCTGAAAACATTTATGAGTCAAGATCGCAAAAGCCTGAAGCCTATTGAAGGTGCCAATCGTGCCCTGCGCCGCCGGCTGAATCTGAGGGGAGAACTCGCCCTAGCGATCGCCCCAACGGCGGTGGTTTTAGCAGTTTTAGCCCTGGTCGAAGCGCTCAGCCAGCAGCGGCTGCTGTTTGCCTCCTTGGCCTCCAGCGCCTTTTTGATCTACCTTGACCCGCAGCACGGCACTAACTCGGTGCGCACGCTACTGATCTCGCAGCTGATGGCGGCGGGCTTGGGCTTTATCACCTACACAATGGTAGGACCGGGCTACCTGTCGGGCGGCTTGGCAATGGTGATCACCATCGTGTTGATGATTGTGCTGGACGTGGTTCACCCGCCTGCGGTGGCGACATCGTTGAGCTTTGCGCTGCGATCGGGCGATCAGAGCAACCTGCTTTTGTTTGCCCTGGCGGTGGGCATTACCGCCACGCTGGTCATGCTCGAAAAGCTGTCATTGTGGGTGCTGGCCCGCCACAGTTCTTAGAGTGTCATCGACCCCGATTGTTTGGGATGCTGCCACCTTGCTTAGCTGTCTTGTCGGGTAAACGGTCAAGGTTCTAGGTTTCAGGTTTATGGACTGCCTTGAACCTTGAACCCGATTAACCTATCCCCTTTGGTCTAGTAGACTACTGGTCCTTCAGGCGATGTTATGGCCGCCACCCATACCGAGGATAGAGAGCGTGTTGAAACGATTTCTACCCGTGGATTGCCATGCGCCAACTGTTGATTCAAGTGCCCTGGGGCAGCGGACAGATTGTGCTGCAAAAGGCCCAAGCTTGCCAAGGCACCAACCTGGCTCAGTGGCAGACTATGGGTGATACCCCCCAGGATATGGTGCTGGTGCATGTCTCCAATCAGCAGGTAGAGCCGCTGCTAGAGGCGCTTCAAGACCTATCCGACCTAAAGATTACGCTGGTGCCCACCGGGGTAATGGCCTTGCATCCCCCAGCCGATCAGGCAGCGGAGCAGGTCACTCAGGTGGAGGAGCGCAGCCCGATCGAGATTTTTTTGGCCGGGTTGCAGAGTGTGGGCTCGTGGAAGGGGTTTTTGGGCTATGCCGCGATCGCAGGCGTCATTGTTTGGATTGGGCTGTTTACCAACACCAACTACCTGCTGGTAGCGGCGATGCTAATTGCCCCCTTTGCTGGGCCAGCCATGAATACAGCGATCGCTTCGGCTCGGGGCGATCGCCACTTAATGGGTCGCAGTGTGCTGCGCTACTTCACTGCCCTTCTGCTCACGATTGGGGTAGCGGCCCTGCTCAGCCTGGTGTTTCGGCAGCAGATTGCTACACCGTCGATGCTCGATAACAGTCAGGTTTCTGTGGTGGCAGTGCTGCTGCCCCTGGCAGCGGGGGCAGCGGGGGCCGTCAACCTGGTGCAGTCGGAGCGCAGCAGTCTGGTTTCGGGCACAGCTACTGGCATGCTGGTGGCGGCCTCGCTGGCTCCTCCAGCGGGCATTATCGGCATGTCGATGGCCATTGGCCGCTGGGATCTGGTCGTCAATGGGGTGTTTTTGCTGCTGTTACAGCTCAGTGGCATCAACCTGTCAGCGGCGATTTTGTTTCGCAGCTTTGGGCTATCGACTAAGGGTGCGCGCTATCGGCGGGGGCAGCGCGGGGTGTTTCCGGTGGCGCTGGGGGTGAGTGCGATCGCGATCGCCGCCCTGCTCACCTGGCAGTTGTCAAACCCGCCCAGTTTAGAGCGCTCCAGTCGCGCCCAGCGGGTCAATGCCGAAGTGCAAACTGTCATTCAGCGGTTTCCCCAGGTCAAGTTGGTGGAGTCGACGGCGCGGTTTACGCGATCCACCATCGCGGGCCAAAACACGCTGCTGTCGGAGATTTATGTGCAGCGCCAGCCCGGCCATGATGATTCCGACGCAGTAATTCAAGCGGAGTTAACTCAGGCGATTCAGGCTCACCTGCTCGACCTGGAGTTTAATGTGACGCCGCTAGTCAGCATCAGCGTTTTAGAAGCCCCACCTTCAAAAAATGATTCACCAGGGCTATAACCCACTAGAGATAAAGGTTAAAGCTGCCACTTGTCTATAGGCTGGCAGAGATATTATGTGCTAATTCTTGATGAATTTTGACTATTCTCCCATTTGGGGAAAGTTCAGGCGATGGCCGACGGTTTTCTGGCGTTACTGCCGATTATTGTTTTGGCTATTGTCCTAAGCTGCGTCTGATAAAGCGTGAAACCTGCTACCTGAGAGTATAGGTAAATCGCTCAATGTAAATTGTCTTACCAGCGATCCAGTGCCATCTACGATGTGCACATTTTGGTAGACTTCGCAAGTACCGATATAGATGAATAAATGACCTACCGTTTTATAGATAACTGTAGCTTCAAAAATAATTAGAACAAGTGTGAACGGAATTCCCAGAGTGGAATCCACAAGCTACCGCTTGAACAATACTCCGGCCAGGAACCTTCTATTCCCTGATGTATGAGAAGAATAATCTCATATGGCAGTTGTTCACGGTAGTTGTACTGAAGAATTTGGAGCCTATTATGGCTAAGCTAACAACCAACAAAAGACAAAATAAACTTTTTCAAAGCACTCTTGCAATCGGTCTAATTGCCGGGTTAGTGGGCGCTTGTGGTACCCAAGACGCACCCGTAACTCAGACTCCTTCTGGTACAACCAATGTGCAAGCTGACGATGTTGCTGACGACGCTGAGAATTATATTGGCCAAGTCGTTACCGTTCGGAGTGAACCTCTGGAAGTTGTGGGCGATAGCTCCTTCACCATCGGTGATGAACAGTTTTTTGGCACCGAACCCATTCTAGTGATCAATACTTCGGGTGAACCTCTGCTGCTGCCAAAAGACGGTGTTGAGGTGCAGGTTACTGGGGAAGTTCGCAACTTTGTGATTGCAGACGTTGAACGAGAGTTTGGTCTAACCCTAGACCAAACTCTTTATGTAGATTATGAAGAGCAACCTGCCATCATTGCTCAATCTATTGCGTTGGCCCCTGACCCAGGCGAAATTACCAGCAATCCTGAACAATACTATGGCGAAACACTAGCCGTTACTGGTGAAGTCGAAGATATTCAGAGTGGTTTTGCCTTTTCGCTGGATGAAGAGCAGCTGATAGGGGCAGAAGATTTACTGGTTATCTATGCCCCACCTACGGGCACCGATCAATCTGAGGCTCAGGCCCCGCCTGTTGCCGTGACCGATGGTGAAAAGGTTGCGGTTACCGGCACACTACGTGCCTTTGTGGTCAGCGAGTTTGAGCGCGACTATGACATGGGATGGGATCTAGAACTGCAGGAACAGCTAGAAGCCGAATACAGCAACAAGCCGGTACTAGTGGCGACTGACGTTTATGCCTCGGCTATCCCCGAAGACTGATGGAATCAGCTAGCAACAGCGAGACACGACAGTCTTACTTAGGCCATTATCTAGTCCACATCTGATCCTTGGTGGGTGAGCGCAGCCGCCCCCAAGGATTGCTAGGTCGACATGGCAAGAACGCGCCTGAAACCATCGCCTCGCCCTCGTCCTGCCGTTTTGTCGGCGCCCTAAGAGCAACGTACACCATGAGTGGTTCTCAACCAGCGCGATCGCCCAATCAAACCAGTACCAAACAAACCAGCGCTAATCAGTCTCAGCAGATACCTCAATCACCGGAGGGCAAAGACTGGCTCAAATGGCTTGGCCCCAGTTTTATCTGGATGCTGTCGGCAGCTGGTTCAGGGGAGTTACTTTTTACCCCACGAATTGCGGCTCTCTATGGCTACGCCCTGCTGTGGGCACTGGTGGCGGCGGTTGTGCTTAAGTGGTTTATCAACCGTGAAGTTGGGCGCTTTACCGTTTGCACAGGCATAACCATTTTAGAAGGTTTCAAACGGTTACCCGGCCCTAAAAACTGGGCGATCTGGCTAATTTTAGTGCCCCAGTTTGTGGTGGCTATCTCAACCGTGGCGGGCATGGCTGGCGCGGCGGCCACGGCCCTAATCCTCATGACCGGTGGCACTGTTCAGATGTGGACGGTGATTATCGTCTTAGTCACGGCCGCCATTGTATTTTTGGGACAGTACGACGGTGTCGAAACCGTTTCGTCTTATATCGGCATTGGTCGCACACTGGCCGTTGTGGCAGCGGCCATTTTTGTTTTTCCCAATCTAGGCAGCCTCAGCAGTGGGCTAGTGCCGCAGATTCCAAGCGAGGTTCAATACCAAGAAGTTTTGCCCTGGCTGGGGTTTATGCTGGCAGGGGCCGCTGGGCTAATGTGGTACTCCTACTGGGTAGGGGCTAGGGGGTATGGCGCGGCAACCGCCCACCGAGATACTCCGGTTGACTTTGAGCAAATCGATGACGACCAACAGCAACGACTGCGGGGCTGGCTCAAGCTAATGACGTTTTCTAATACGCTGGCTGTAATTGGAGCTTTGCTGGCTGCGCTGGCCTTTTTAATTTTAGGGGCCGAGCTATTGCAGCCCCAAGGGTTAGTGCCCCAAGAAAACCAGGTTGCCGAAACCTTAGGTAGTCTCCTGGGCAACCTGTGGGGACCGTTTGGCTTTTGGTTTATGGTGGCGATTGTCTTTGTCACCTTTTGCAGTACAGCTATGTCGGTGCAGGACGGGTTTGGCCGCATGTTTGCCGACGGCACCCAAATTTTGGTGCAAGGTTTTGGCGGTAGCGGTCGGTGGGCCAACGAAAATTTTCTCCGCAAATTCTATATTGTTACGCTGCTGGCCGGTCTTCCCATTGCCGTTTACCTGAGATTTGGCGAACCCGTCGCTTTGCTAAAAATGGCGGGAGGCATTGAAGCCGCTCACATTCCAGTTATAACTGGACTCACCCTCTACATTAATCACCGCATGTTGCCGCGATCGCTGAAGCCTTCTGCGCTGACTTTTTGGGCAACAGTGCTGGCCGGCGTCTTTTTTGCGGTCTTTGCTGTAATCTATCTTGTCCAGCTAATGAGTGGGGGCGAGTAGTCCGTATCTGTTGCACTCCATCCCCTTGTCAGATCTCATCTGCCAGTGGAAACTCTGTCATTGAGAAGTGTTGGGGCTGGTTGAAAAGCCAGATTCGAAAGGCTCTTCCCCATCGTCGTGGGGAAGGCTGCCATTGAGGTCGTTCTCAAGCAAGCTGCGTTTTAACCTGAGTGGCTGTAGCTGCTGTAGCTATAGCACTCAAACCCAATAACAACTCTATTTTTAGCGCGGTTTCTATGCTATAGGTACGTTGCCACCCGTTAAGAAATGATGGGCTACCTATGAGGAGCAAACAGTGTTTGCCCTGCTCAATCTGGGTTGTCTAGGCTGGATCTAGTATTACTGCGATCGCGGTAACCGGCTAAAACCGCGACTCATACTCAACCGTGAAAATGTTGTCCCCGGCAAAGTTGGTGGTACCTCTAGCCCGAATCTGGTCGGTGATGCTGTAGGACAACCCATACTAAGGCGATTTGCTGTTGCCAACTCGTTTCAATGCAGTCTCTAAGGAGTACACGAGCTATTCTCCAAGCTCTTTGGGCAGTACCTCTTTAGCTAGCAAAAAGGTGGCCAGCTGAGATCCTTAGAAGGGAACAGTTGAAGGAGAGATTACCCGATCTTGGTTAGAACTTGAACAACTCGAGTACTGAATTAAGGCTAAGTCATCATTTCCTCGGGGAAGCAATTGCTCCCTGAACTATGACATTCAATTATCGTGATGCAACCCTTGAATCGAGTCGAAAAGAAAGCAATAGAACACGAGCAACAGCAAATCTTGCAGCAACTTGAAGATTGGCTGGAAATGCCAATGCTCGTGTTGAGTTTTACTTGGCTCGGTCTATTTGTGGTGGAACTGATTTGGGAACGAGTTCCTCTTTTAGATGCAGTTGGCATCCTCATTTGGGGCGTGTTTATTCTGGAATTTATTCTTAGAATATCGCTTGCCCCCCGCAAGGCTGCTTATCTTAAAACAAATTGGATTTCAGCTATTGCATTACTTTTACCCGCCTTGCGCGTGTTGCGGTTTATGCGTGTGATGCGAATCTTACAAACCACGCGAGCAGTTCGAGGTTTGCGGCTGTTACGTGTGATGACTCGCACCAATCGCAGTATGCGATCACTCTCAGCCACCTTTGCGCGGCGTGGCTTTGGCTATGTGGTGATGATGACAGCAATTATCACACTGGTTGGAGCTGCGGGAATGTATGCGTTTGAGCAAGATGCTCCAGATTTGCCGGGATTTGATAGCTACGGCACTGCACTTTGGTGGACAGCAATGCTGATGACCACAATGGGCTCAGACTACTTTCCCAAAACGGTAGAAGGTCGCATCCTCTGCTTTCTGCTGGCGCTGTATGCATTTGCCGTATTCGGTTATGTAACAGCAACGTTAGCTACGTTCTTTATCGGACAAGATGCTGACGATGACGAAGCAGAGATTGTCGGAGCAAAATCGATCGATGCCCTAAGAGACGAAATTACAGCTCTGCGAACTGAGATTCAAAGCTTGAGGCAGGAGAATTAACAACCTCAGAGAGAAGTTGGTCTTCCTGACTTCTACTAATATACAAGTGCTTTCTATGACAGTTGGGTGATGAGTGAAGAAATGTCAACTCTCCTAGACAGGATGCAGGCAATAGTGAATGGCATCATCATTTTGTTGCCAAACGTAGTGCTGGCATTAATTGTCTTTGCGATCTTTTTCTTCGTTGCTAGAGCGATCAAGAAAATAGTTAGAAACTTAACGCGCGATCGCCGTCAAGCTCGCAACTTGGGAATGGTGCTGGGACGGTTGGCACAAGGCACAACTATTTTAGTGGGCTTGTTCATTGCGCTGATTATCGTGATTCCATCGCTTAAAGCCAGTGACTTAGTGCAGCTACTTGGAATCAGTGGTGTCGCGATCGGCTTTGCGTTTCGAGATATTTTGCAAAACTTTCTAGCGGGTATTTTAATACTGCTGACTGAACCCTTTCAAATCGACGATCAAATCGTGTTTAAAGATTTTGAAGGTACTGTAGAGAATATTGAAACTCGTGCCACCACCATTAGAACTTATGATGGACGGCGAATTGTAATCCCAAATTCTGAGTTGTTTACAAATTCTGTCACAGTCAATACTGCGTTTGAAAATCGCCGCCTAGAGTACGATATTGGCATTGGTTACGGTGATGACATTGACGAAGCACGACGGCTCATTCTAGAGGCAATGCATGAAACAGGCGGGGTATTAAAAACTCCTACTCCTGATGCGATTGTGGTTGAATTAGCAGGCAGCACTGTTAATATTCGCGCTCGCTGGTGGGTGCAACCCCCTCGTCGTGCAGATGTGCTAGACCTACAAGATCGAGTGTTGACTAACATTAAAAATAAGCTAACAGCAAATGGTATTGATTTGCCCTTCCCGACACAGCAAATCCTATTTCATGACCAGACTGAAGCAACGGATGGCGATCGAGCTGGTCAACGCGAAGGCTGGCCCGCCGGGAAAGGTCAAGTGCCACAGCCACGCAGCATTAGTAGATCGCTCAATCGCCTTGCCGAGCTTAAAATTCAAGGAAATGGGTCAAGCCGCACGAAGACTGCTCCACCAGCAGAGGAATAGCAAATGGGAACCAAGTTTGGCAAGCTTTTGGACTCATTGCACTCTAGCTTCTGGTTCATCCCGACCCTAATGGTTGTGCTAGCGATTGGGCTTTCATTAATCACTATTGGCATTGACCAAAAGCTAGAAGCCGACATTATTAGTAATTTAGGTTGGGCGTATGCACTGGGTCCCAATGGTTCACGAGCCATTCTCTCTGCGATTGCAGGTTCAATGGTGACTGTTGCCACGACTGCATTCTCTATCACCATTGTGGCGCTTCAGCTAGCGTCTTCGCAGTTTGGTCCGCGCCTGCTGCGTAACTTTATGCAAGATACCGGTAACCAAATTGTACTAGGAACTTTCATCTCCACCTTTGTTTACAGTCTAATGGTGCTCCGAACCATCAACGGTGTTGCCGAGAATGAGTTTGTGCCACATATTGCAGTCACCTGCGGGATTGGACTGGCGATCGCCAGTATTGGCGTTCTAATCTACTTTATTCACCATTCCGCTACTTCCATCCAGGTTGATCATGTCATTTCTAGGGTGGGATGTGAGCTAGATGAAGTAATTGATCGGCTCTTTCCCCAACAGGTAGGACGCGGCACATCGGAGCATCGGGCAGAACCGCTTTCCTCAGAGATTCCACCTAATTTTGATCACGAGGCAACTGCCATTCAAGCGACTAGCAGTAACTATGTGCAAGCAATTGATACAAAGCAGCTAATGCAAATTGCAACAGAAACCAATATCCTGCTTCAGCTTCAGCGTCGTCCTGGAGACTTTGTGGTTAAGGGAAGTCCACTGGCACTTGCTTATCCGGCAGAATCGGGTAGCAAAAAGCTAGTTAAACAAATCAATGGTGCCTTTGTCTTAGGTTCGCAGCGCACCGATCAGCAAGATGTTGAGTTTTCGATTAACCAACTGGTTGAGATTGCAGTCCGTGCCCTCTCACCCGGCATTAATGACCCGTTCACAGCCATTCGCTGTATTGATCAACTCAGCGCGGCGCTTTGTCACTTGGCACAAAAAGAGATTCCCTCTGCCTATCGTTATGATGACCAAGATAAGCTGCGCGTCATTGCAGCACCCGTAACGTTTGCAGATGTTACGGATGCTGCTTTTAATCAGATTCGGCAGTATGGGCAAACAAGCGTAGCAGTCACGATGCGGTTGCTAGAAGCGATCGCCGTCATTGCCCTTTTTACCTATACCAAAGCTGACCGAGCTGCACTGTTGCGTCATGCCAATATGATTGAGCACGGCAGCCAGGAAGGAATCCCCGAAGAGTTAGATCGCCAGGACGTCAAAGAGCGTTATCTAGCCGCCGTGAAAGCGATTAGGCAAGCTTGATATATGGAGAAAAGATAGTGTCTATCAACTGGAAAGGGTACCGCTTTGCTGCCTGGATCGGGCAAACGCTACTTGGAATCGCTGTTCTTACCACTACTATTCAGGGAAAATGGCAAGATGCGATCGCCCTAGCTCTTTTTCTAATCGTCTCTCTTGTGTTTGTGGTGAAAGATGACAGACTACCAACCCTGTTTGATTTTCTGTTTGTCCTCGCAGCTTTACTCAACGCCGGAGGTTGGGTGTGGGGATGGTTTTATGCCCCTGGACTTTATGACGAGCTAGTTCATGGGTTCACCATGTTTTCAATTACACTAGCTCTGAGTTTTTTGGTGTACGGTCCCATGCTACCGATTTTTCGTCAACACAAACTGCTATATCTAGTAGCAATTACTAGCTTTGGTATTGCAATCGGAGCTTTGTGGGAAATCGCTGAATGGTTAGCAGGTAAGATTTTGGCAGTCGATGTGATTGGCAACGTCGATGATACGGTCACTGACATGATCATGGACACATTAGGATCAGGATTGGCAGCCATTACCAGCCTTTGGGCATTGCAAAAGTGGACAGATTTAAGTGTAGAGAAAGAGGCAGGAAGAAGTCATTTGAGTCATCATAAATAACGAGTTAATAGTCACTTTGTGATTAACATTGATACTGTTGAGAGAAAACAATGAAACACATATTTTCTATTTTTTTGACCGCTGTTCTAGTTAATATATTTGGTCTATTGCCAAGTTCGCCAGCAACCGCTCAATCTGGCTACTGCGCTGATCCGGGCCCAATTTCAGCGGCTGAAACTACCCGAGAATTGGAGCTACCCCAGTTTGGCGTGACACTCACAATTCCTTCTAATTTCAGAGCAATTCTTCGCAATAACGGCGCAGTTGAGATTGTAAATCCTGGAACTTATCAAGTTCTTACCTGTGTTGCCCAAGGTGGACAAGCATTAGGGCGGGGATATGCCTCCATCATTGTTCGCTCAGTCAATAATTCTGAGAATCTTGAGTTGCAGAAATTCGTTGAGCAGAATACCCACTTTCAAGGGCAGATTTCTCCTTACGCTTTAGACGATCAACTAGGATATTTAGTGCAATCACGCTCAGATAGCAGCGCTCAATTCTGGCTACAATTAGTAGATCGCTCAGACGTTGTTGTAATTTCAGCAGGCTGTAGCTGTAGAGGGATGCGCGAGCACTTAATTTCAATTTTAGATCAGTCTAGCCTGACTACGTCCAGATAACTCTTTATCTCCAGAGAATGCCTTCCCGTTAAATAAGCAGACTCCAAGTTTTTAGAAGCAATTGTGGTTATGTTGCTCGCTGCGATTGCCGATCGGATCACGAGTCTGCTAATCGTTTTGGGCTTAGTACTTTTAACAGCAAAACCTGGGCGAGAACAAGACAATTTACGTCTCAAGGTAGATGTCAGTGAACCCTGGCTTTGAGATTCTGGATGTGCAATGTAACTGTTTATACTAGTGCCACATGTTTTGCTGATAGACGACGAAGCCCCACTCTGTGAAAGTCTTGCTTACTCACTGAGAAAAGAAGGTTATGAGGTCACTACAGCATCAGATGGACAAAGCGCAATCAAACAATTCCATAAACAAGTACCCGATGTCATTCTGCTCGATCTGATGATGCCAGAAGTTGATGGCATGGAAGTTTGTTGGCGTATTCGAGCTTTTTCTGATGTCCCTATTCTGATGCTAACGGCTAAAGACCAAGACATCGATAAGGTTCGGGGCCTAGAGGCAGGGGCAGATGATTATGTGACCAAACCTTTCAATACGAGTGAGTTGCTCGCACGGATTAAAGCTGTGCTGCGCCGCCATCATGGAGAATCTGCATAAAAGCGGTTAAAGCATCACGCAGGGGGTAATGGCTCGGCTGGCTCAAGCCATAAAAACTGTTGCGCCAGGTTAGATCACTTGCGACAGACGCGCCATTAACCCGAGCCTTATTCGAACCGATGAAACTGTTTCCCCAAGATTCCTTCACGAGCAGATGGTTAGCGTCCCTTCGGTGGAATTCCATCCATATGAAGCTTTTGTCTACCTACCTGCTCCTGATCGTCTCGGGAACCTCGCTCATGTCCGGTTATATCCTGTGGACGTTTTATGCCTTTTTCATGCAGTCTCGTCAGACGGATCTAGAAAACTGGTCAACGGCACTGAGCGAGAGCGTTACAGATGTCCTCGAAGCAAAAGATACGCAAGGGGTGCAGAGCATTGTGCAGCGCTATGGGGCACCTGCCAACATCACACTCCGCGTCTTTGATGCCCAAGGTTCATTGCTAGCTACCTCTGACCCTCAAACGGATCGACAAGTCACCAATTGGCTGTCGATCCCTGGCGTTTCAGAAGCACTACGCGGTCATGAGGCGCAAGGCGTTGCTAAAGGGGTTTTATCAACGAGCGATCGCATCTATATTGCCAAACCGATAACTCACAATGGTCAGTTATTAGGAATATTGCGCATCTCGATTACCTTAGAACAGTTTCAGAAACAGTTTGCCAGCGTGACCTGGACAATTTTAGCCGCCCTTGTCCTTACCATTTTTCTTTGTGCCTTAGTCAGCGATCGCTTAGCTCGAAGTCTCTCTAAACCCATTGAGGTGATGCGAAGCTTTGCGATTCGCGTGGGTGGCGGTCAGTTTGATGACAGACTTACGATTCGTCAAAGCAATGAACTAGACCAGCTGGCGACGGAACTGAATCGCATGAGTGCACGATTGAAATCATTGGATGAGGAGCGCAGAGTTTTTCTCGCTAATGTTTCCCATGAACTGCGAACCCCTGTGAGTAATGTTCAGGTCACTATCGAGGCGTTGGAGCGTGGCGCTGTGGATGAGCTAGAACTGCGCGATCGCTTCTTTCAAACCATCAAAGAGGAGACGAAGCGACTTTCGGGCTTGATTCATGATTTGCTAGACTTGGGACGCTTAGAAGCGGGCATCACGCTATTAGAAATCCAAGCCATTACCATAAAAAGTGTGATTAGCCGTTCGCTCAGAGCCATGGAAGTTCGCATGCAGGCTAAAAACATGACTGTGCAAGTCGATGTTGAGGATCTTCGAGTGATGGGCGATTCGGAACGCTTATTACAGGCGTTTCTAAATCTTCTAGACAATGCAATTAAGTACTCTACCCCCAATGCTTGTATTTTCATTACGGCCTCTCGTAACAAGCAACAGGCCCTGATTTCAATTCAGGACCAGGGAAGTGGCATTCCTGAAATCAATTTACCTCGCGTCTTTGAACAGTTTTACACCACAAGCCACTCTACTAAGCACAGTGGGGTTGGTCTAGGGCTGGCGATCGCCAAACGCATTATTGAAGCCCATGGCGGCAACATTACAGCCAATAGCAAACCTGGTCAAGGGGCTGTATTCACGCTTTCGCTGCCTTTAGAATCATAAGTCGTTGATCCCGTTCTGCCTCGCTTATCTATCTTCACCTTCTGCTGTCTGCTGCAAAAAAGGTGAAAGTTCTCGGGTAAGTTGCCCTGCCCGAACAAACTCAGCGTAGGTTTCTGCTTCAATTGCTTGCAATTCTAGTCGCACTTGGTTCATAACAAAGTTTTGCAGATCAGGATGTTCATTTACAAGTTGATCAAGTTCTGTTTGGAGAGAAGCCAATTCACCTTGCACCAGTGCTGTTTGATATCGATAAAACTCTGGGTCAACGCCCGGACGAGTTTCGATCTTATCCAGATACTGCATCACTCGCTGGAGGGCAGTCTGACGAGCAAGTGCCTCTGGATAGCGTTGGCGTAACGATTGGTTGCCCAACAGATTTAACATCTTCAAGAGCGGCTGAATGGTTAAGCCTTGCACCAGTAGCGTGAACAAAACTACGCCAAACACGGTGGCAATAATTTCTTCTCGTTCTGGTAAAATCACAGGCATACTCAACGCTAGCGCGATCGAAACTGAACCTCGTAAACCACCCCACCACAAGATTGTTTGATCTGGGACAGGAATGTCAGAGTGGACAACGCGATTGCTGATAAAACTCAACCCGTAGATGGCGATCGCTCGTGTCACAATCATCGCGCCAACCGTGAGGGCGATCGTGTCTAAATTCTCACCCAAAATGGCGAACCTGATTTGATCACCAATCAGTAAGAACACGATCGAGTTAACAAAAAATGACAGAAACTCCCAAAATTCGCTGACGATTGTCCGAGTCCGGGGATTCATGCCGATGCGAGAACCAAAGTTACCGAGAATTAGTCCTGTTGTGACGACCCCAATCACGCCTGATCCGCCCAGATCTTCGGTAATTAGGTAGGTTCCGTAAGCCGAAACCAGCGTCAGAGACTGTTCAACTAGGGGTAAATCAAAGCGTTGAGTTAGGTAAGAAATGCCAAACCCTATTAAACAACCAACGCCGATGCCAATACCGACTACTTGCAAGAACTGAAGCAGAATCGGCTGAACTGCCAGTTCACCTGTGCCAAGGGAAAACGCGACCAGAAAACCAAAGGCAACAACTGCTACGCCATCGTTGAATAAGCTTTCTCCCTCCATCAAAACAGATAGGCGCTTCTCCACGCCTAGTTCTCGAAACAAAGCCGTTACAGAAACAGGATCAGTGGCAGATAGGCTTGCACCCACTAGAAGCGCCGTCGTGAGGGATAACCCTGACAGTTGGTATAGCCCAAACGTTACCCCAGCGATGGAGATCAGTACGCCTACAATCGCAAATAGGCAGATAGGAATCAGATCGTGTTTCAGTTTTGACCACTGCAAATTCCAAGCCGCTTCAAACAGCAGCGGCGGTAGAAAAATCGATAAAATCAACCCCGGTGAAAGGTTGACCAGCCGCACATCTACGAAGGCTAATCCTAGCCCGACGATCACTAGCAGCAGCGTATAAGGAATGTGGCGAAACCAGCTAAAAATTTGAGGTAAGGTTGCCACACTTAACGAAACCGAGAGTACCAGCAGAAACTGCTTGAGATTGGTTTCGATCGCGACTTCACTCAATGAGGATTCAACTGCCATAGTGTCAAAAGTGAATTATTTTCATAGAGAAATTGCATTTAAACTTAGTCTATTTCTACATGACCGCTAGCTCTAGATGACCGTTAGAATCGCGGGTAGGATGTTGAGGATAAACGGGAACTTGAAGCTGAGAAGGAGAAGGATTTGCTAAATGACCTGCGTAGACGTTTCCGGCACTTTCGGCGCAAAGGGGCAGAACTAGTCCAGTTACAACAGCTTCAGTCCGACTTGCTGGCAGAAGCCACACTGGACTCATCCTACCTAGCTCTAATTATCGGTTCCTGTGCGATTGCTACCTTTGGCTTACTGGCAAACAGTGCTGCTGTGATTATTGGGGCAATGATCATTGCCCCGCTGATGCTGCCAATTCGAGGACTTGCCTTTGGTGCTTTGCAGGGAGAAATCACTCTATTTCGTAAAGGCATAATTGCCATCATCATTGGCACTCTATTAGCAGTCGCAATCGCGTTTAGTCTCGGGAAATTGGTCGGTATCCCTAGCTATGATAGCGAGGTGCTTGCTCGCTCAGCGCCTACCCTGCTGGATTTAGGCATTGCGATTGTGGCAGGTGGCATTAGTGGCTATGCCAAAGTGCAGCCTAAGATCTCGGGGAGTTTGGCCGGAACTGCGGTTGCGGTCGCTTTAATGCCACCTATTTGTGTCATTGGCTTAGGTCTGTCGCAGGCGAACTGGTCGCTGAGTTGGGGGGCCATGCTACTCTACCTCACAAACCTGCTGGGCATTACGCTGGCTTGTATGCTCGCGTTTTTGTTCACTGGCCATGCCTCGCTGCGACGCGCTCATCGGGCCTTGCTCTGGACACTGGCATTAACCGCCATGCTGTTTGTCCCGCTGGGTATTGGGTTTTTTCGCCTTGTGCGACAGGCACAGCTAGAAACGAGCTTGAAACAAGCACTGCTCAATCGCACTGTAACCTTTCAGCGCTTGGGGTTGTTAAAAATTCAAACCAATTGGTTAACGGATCCACCAGAAGTGTATTTAGATGTGCGTGCTCAAGACCCGATTACGCCCAAGCAAGTGTCTTTGCTGCAAGCCTTTGTCGAGCGCGAAACAAAACAATCCTTTACACTTATTTTCATCGTTGGTCAGGTGCAAGAAATCCGAGCAAACGATGTGTCACCTGTAGGTGAAAGCGAGGAAAACTATGCAGGCAAGACAAAGGCACTGGTCTCTTAAGAGGAGATAAGACGCTATAAGCCTTGCCATATAGGGGTTACAGCCAGTTGGCCTCAAAATCCCGAAAGTAATTACCAAGCAAGGCTTTCGGCCATTTGTCACCGATTAGCAGACCAGTGCCAAGACAAACAGCGGAAGTCGACTAAACATCAAATCTTTATCCGATTAGATCGTTTGCAATACAGGTTGAGAGGCAAAGCTGTAAAAAACTGCTTGCTACACAAAAAACGATTAGGCATTGAGCCAAGAGGAGTAGTTGCCTGCGCGCGCAGCTAGCCGTTCTGGCTGACCACCCCACATCTGTACCCATGGCTGACTTAGCTGAGTGGAAACTGTCCAGCACAGTGTTGGACAAATTTTGGAACGTTTCACGAAAGAGCTGCAAAGAGAGATTGTGACGCTGCTCTGTGGCGCGTGGACAACTACTCCATGACGTCTTTCATCCATTCAGCTCGCACTGCTTATAGTTTTGCCAGCGAGCATAGGACGGCGCTGACGTTGCCCAGAACTCATTAGCTTTTCCCCAGTAGTTCATGAGCTTTGAGAAAAGCTGTGCATCGGTCAAACCTGTAACTTTAGTCAATGCTTGGTATAGACCTTTTCAAATGAGCTTGCAAGCTTAAATTCTCTTTGCTTTATATCCCTTACCCCCGGATTGTTGATTAGAGCAGGCGGTGGTAGCCTCAAAAGTCGTGAAACCCCTCCTGCTGCTCAGGATGCTTGATTAAGGCATAGAGGGCAACTCATTCTGAAAATTGATAGGTGCAGCTATGGCGTTAAGTCTTAAAGTGCCGGCCTGGTCTATGGGGGTGCTCCTACTGGGGCCAATTCTGGCCGGGTGTGCTTCAAACTCAACTGGGTCAAGTGCTTCTGCGCCAGCCTCCAATGCTTCTGCAGAGCAGATAGTCCTGGCGATTGGAGGAGAGAGCGAGGAAGGGTATGACCCTACATTAGGCTGGGGCCGCTACGGTTCACCTCTGTTTCAGAGCACCTTGCTGCAGCGCGATGAAAACCTTGAGATCGTCAATGACTTAGCGACCAACTACACCGTTAGCGAAGACGGCAAAACTTGGACGGTGACGATTCGCCAGGATGCTCAGTTTTCTGATGGGGAACCGCTAACGGCAGCCGATGTCGCCTACACCTTCAACAAAGCAGCAGAGAGCGGTGGCCTGACCGATGTGACGGTGCTAGAGGAAGCTGTCGCCACCGACGATTACACAGTAGAGCTGCGGCTGAAGCAGCCCCAAAGCACTTTCGTCAACCGCCTGATCACCGTGGGCATTGTGCCGGAGCACGCCCACGGTCCTGACTATGCTCGCAACCCCATTGGCTCTGGCCCCTATCAACTTGTCCAGTGGGACGAGGGGCAGCAGCTGATTGTCGAAGCCAACCCCAACTATTACGGCGAAGCTCCCGGCATTGGGCGACTTGTTTTTCTGTTTACTGAAGAAGACGCGGCCTTTGCGGCCGCCCAAGCTGGGCAGGCTCAGGTGGTCAGCGTGCCTCAGTCGCTGGCGGTGCAGAGCATTGAGGGCATGAAACTCTATGACGTCGCCAGCGTGGACAACCGGGGGCTGATGTTTCCCTTTCCTGACGAGGGAAGTAAGACTACGCCAGACGGTAAGCCCGTAGGCAATGCCGTCACGTCGGATCTGGCGATTCGGCAGGCGGTGAACTACGCCGTGGATCGGGAGGCGCTGGTAGATGGCGTGCTGGAGGGCTACGGATCGCCCGCATACGGTCCGGTTAGTGGTTTGGCCTGGGAGGAACCGAGCGCCAATATTGAGGATGCTGACCCAGAGCGTGCTCGCCAGATCCTGGCGGAGGGGGGCTGGCGCGACAGCAACAGCGACGGAATTGTTGAGAAGGATGGCCTGAAAGCTGAATTTACCCTGCTCTACCCGGCTAGCGACAGCACCCGCCAGGCGCTAGCTCTGTCGGTGGCAGAAATGCTCAAGCCCGTGGGCATTCAGGTCAACGTTGAGGGCAAGAGCTGGGATGAAATTACTCCCCTGGCGCATAGCAACGTGGTGCTGTTTGGCTGGGGCAGCCACGACCAGACGGAGATGTACAACCTCTACCACAGCAAAGCGGCTCAGGGGGATTTTTACAATGCGGGCTACTACGCCAATCAGGCCATTGACCAAACGCTAGATCTGGCGATGGGTGCCCCTTCAGAGGCAGAAGCGATCGCATTTTGGCGCGCCGCTCAGTGGGATGGTCAGCAAGGCTTTACCGCCAAGGGCGATGCCGCCTGGGCCTGGCTAGTCAACCTCGATCACACTTATTTTGTCGACGAGTGTCTAGACATCGGCCAGCCCCAGGTTGAGCCCCACGGCCACGGCTGGCCCGTTACTGCCAACATCGCTAGCTGGACGTGGACATGCAACTAAAGCCAATCCTGCTGTTTTTCAGCTACAAGCTGGTGCGGCTGGCACTGCTGCTGGTCGCCGTAGCGGTGCTGACCTTTGGACTGATGAGCCTGTCACCCATTGACCCGGTGCAGGCCTATGTTGGGGCCGACATGCTGCAGGTCAGTGCTGCCCAGCGAGAGCTGATCGCCCAGCGCTGGGGCCTGGATCAGCCGATGATGGTGCGCTTTTGGGACTGGTTTGGGCAGATCATTCAGGGCAACTGGGGCACCTCAATGGTGTTTAACCAGCCGGTTTTGCAGGTAATCGGCCAGCGGTTTCAGGTGTCGCTGCAGCTGCTTGCGATCGCATGGCTCCTGTCTGGTCTGCTGGGGCTAGGGCTGGGCGTGCTGGCCGGAGCCTTTGAGGGCACCTGGATTGACCGGGGCATTCGTCTCTATGCCTACACCCTGGCGTCGTCGCCAACGTTTTGGGTGGCGCTGCTGCTGCTGATTTTCTTTTCGGTGTCACTGCGGCTTACCCCAATTTGCTGTGCTGCTCCGCCTGGTGTGCTGGCTCAAAACGTTACCTTCTGGCAGCATCTGCACCACCTGCTGCTGCCCGCCCTCGCCCTGAGCATCATCGGTATTGCCAGCATTGCCCTACACACCCGCCAGAAGCTAATCGATGTGCTGCACAGCGACTATGTGCTGTTTGCCCGCGCTCAGGGCGAGAGCCTCTGGGGTATCTTGCGGCACCACGGACTGAGGAACATCCTGCTGCCCGCGTTAACCCTGCAATTTGCTTCTCTCAGTGAGCTGTTTGGCGGCTCGGTGCTGGTAGAGCAGGTGTTTGCCTATCCGGGGCTGGGGCAGGCGACCGTGCAGGCAGCGTTGCGCAGCGATGTGCCGCTGCTGGTGGGCATCGTTTTTTTCAGCGCCCTGTTTGTTTACACCGGCAATACCCTGGCCGATCTGTCCTACCAGGTAATTGACCCGCGCATCCGCATTGGCGGCAGGAGGACCGCATGACCACCCTTGCACCTCCCCAAATCCGCGCTCCCAAGCAGCAGAGCAATCGGCGGCAGCAGACCCTTTGGACCATTGGGCTGTGCGCCTTCTTTTTGGCGGCCATTATCCTCAGCACCTGGGTGATTGGCGATGCCGGACTGAGCCCGGTGTTGATCCAACGCAACCAGCCTCCCTCCCTGGCCCATCCCTTCGGCACCGACTGGCTGGGGCGAGACATGCTGACGCGATCGCTCCACGGTATGTCCCTTAGCCTGCGGGTGGGTTTGCTGGCCGCCACCGCCAGCGCGCTGATTGCCACCCTGCTAGGGTTGGCCGCAGGCACGCTAGGCGGCTGGGTTGATGCCGTCATCTGCTGGATTATCGACGTGTGCTTTAGCCTGCCCCACCTGGTGCTGCTGATTATGGTTGCCTTTGCCGTTGGAGGCGGCACCCGGGGCGTAATCATCGCCGTAGCGCTGACCCACTGGCCTAGTCTGGCCCGCGTCATTCGGGCAGAGGTGCTGCAGGTCAACAGCTCCGACTATGTGCAGCTCTCCTACCGGCTGGGCCACTCCCCCGCCTGGATTGCCCGCCACCACATGGTGCCCCACGTTGTGCCGCAGCTACTGGTGGGGCTGATTCTGCTGTTTCCCCACGCCATCTTGCACGAGGCGGCGCTGTCGTTCATTGGCATTGGCATCTCGCCGCATCTACCTGCCATTGGCATCATTCTGGCTGAGTCGATGCGGCACCTGTCCACTGGCTATTGGTGGCTGGGGGTAATGCCTGGGCTACTGCTGCTGCTGTCGGTCAAAGCATTCGACTGGCTGGGCGAAAATCTGCGCGCTTTGCTCGATCCACGCACGAGTCAGGGGTAGCTATGTTGTCAGTCTCAAACCTCAGCGTCACCTTCAAACAGTATGAGAAAGGGCTGCGCCGCAAACAGCTCACAGTTATCACCGAACTGGATCTGGAGGTCAAGGCCGGGGAAGTAGTGGCGGTGGTGGGCGCTAGCGGGTCGGGCAAAAGCCTGCTGGCCCACGCCATTCTGGGCATTCTGCCGGAAAATGCCACCGTTGGCGGCACCCTGCTGTTTCAGGGTCAGCCGCTGACGCCCCAGCGGTGCCAGCAGCTGCGCGGTAAGGCCATTGCTCTCATTCCTCAGTCGGTCGGCTATCTCGATCCGTTGATGCGGGTGGGCCAACAGGTGCAGCGGGTGGCCCAGCTCAACGGGCTTTCTAAACCAGCGGCGCGAACGGCGGTGAAGCGCACCTTCCAGCGGTATGACCTGCTGCCTCAGGCAGAGCGCTGCTATCCATTTCAGGTGTCGGGGGGCATGGCGCGGCGGGTGCTGGTCTCTACGGCGGTCGTCAGCCAGGCCGAATTAATCATCGCTGATGAACCCACCCCTGGCCTGCACCCTGACGTGGTGGTCGAAACACTGAACCACCTGCGGGAGCTGGCTCAGGAAGGGCGCGGCGTGATTTTGATTACCCATGACATCGAAGCGGCGCTGCTGGTGGCCGATCGGGTAGCGGTGTTTTACGCCGGCACGACGGCAGAGATCGCCTCGGCTCAAGACTTTGCCACTGGGAACTTGCGCCACCCCTACACCCAGGCGCTCTGGCAATCGCTGCCGCAAAACGATTTCACGCCAGTGCCAGGTAACCAGCCCAACCCTGAGGCGCTACCCATGGGATGTTTGTTTAGCGAGCGCTGTCCCAAAACGACAGAGGCATGTCTGCCCGAGCGACCGGCACTGCGGGCAGTGCGAGGTGGTTTAGTGAGGTGTATTCATGCTGACCGGTAAAGAACTTTGGTTTCGCTACGCGTCTCAAATGCCTTGGGTGGTGCAAGACCAGACAATTTCCGTAGCACCGGGCGAAGTGGTTGGGCTGATGGCTCCTTCGGGCTTTGGCAAAACCACCCTGGTCAAACTCTTAGCAGGCTATTTAATTCCTACCAAAGGCCAAGTAAGCGTGGACGGCCAGTCCCTACCTAGGCGGTGCTACTGCCCAGTGCAGCTTGTCTTTCAAAATCCGGAGCTGTCAGTTAATCCGCGCTGGCGCATCGACCAAATTTTGCGCGAAGGTCATCCCCCCCAAATGCACCAGCTCGATGCCCTAGGTATTCACGCGGGCTGGCTCACCCGCTACCCCCATGAGCTGAGCGGTGGTGAGCTACAGCGGATTGCGATCGCCCGCACCCTCAATTCCCAAACCCGCTATCTGATTGCCGACGAAATGACGGCCATGCTCGATGCCAACACCCAGGCGCTGATCTGGCAGGCCGTTTTAGACTACACCCGCGCCCACCAGATCGGGGTTTTGGTGGTTAGCCACGATTGGCCGTTGGTGAGGCGGCTGTGCGATCGCATCCTCGATTTGGCCGCCACGCAAGACCACCGCACCTTAATTTCTCAGTAGCCGCAGCCCGCTTAGCGTCACCATGTACCGTTGCTCCTTCGTGCCCCAGCACCTCACCGCAGGTCAGTGCACTGGTAGGTGAGGTCAAACAATTACTTTTTGAAGTGGTTGTAATATTTGACTGCCTGTCTTTTGACTTTATTTAGGTCTATGGGACACGGTTATCAGGTCCATTCTTTTAGCTAAAAACTGCTGGCATGACCAGATCTGTACAGACTCCGGATCACCTATCAGGTGGGGAATCTCCTGGCAATCGCTTTTATCGAACGGTTTGGCGCTGGCACTTCTATGCTGGCCTGTTTGTCATCCCGTTCATGCTCATCCTGGCAGCTACGGGTATCATCTACCTCTTCAAGCCGCAGCTAGACGCGGCCATGTATCCTAACCTGATGTTTGTGCAGCCAAGTACCAGCTTGGTGCCTTACACGCAGCAGGTGCAGGCTGCTCAAAAGGCCTATCCTGATGCCACTGTCACTCAAATTACGCCAAGTGCAGCTTCTAATCGCAGCACAGAAGTGCTGCTAACGACTTCAGATAAGCATAATCTGATGGTCTTTGTGGACCCGTACACGGGGCAGGTGCTGGGGGAGCGCGATGAGGACAACAACCTACAAGCGATCGCCCGTAAGATCCATGGAGAGCTGCTCATTGGCAAGCTTGGAGATTACCTGGTTGAACTGGCTGCTTGTTGGGCTCTGGTGCTGCTTGCTACAGGACTTTATCTATGGCTACCGCGTAAACGATTCTCCCTCTGGGGCACATTGATCCCGCGGTTGTGGAGCAAAAATAAGCGGGTGTTTTGGCGGGATTTGCACGCGGTTCCAGGGTTTTACGGCATTCTTCTGATTGGCTTTTTGATTCTTACGGGTCTGCCATGGACGGGTTTTTGGGGAGAAACGTTTGCTCAGGTTTATGGCAAGTTTCCGCCTCAGATGTGGGATGAGGTGCCGCAATCAACCGTGTTGACAGGTTCTCTTAATCAACAGCGAGGTCAGGCGGTCCCTTGGGCGGTTGAGCAGTTACCAATCCCTCAATCCACTCCATCTGGGCACGAAAATCATTCTGGTCAGAGCCACACAGACAGCTCAGAATTACAAAATAGCAATGCCCAAGTTGACCTGAACGCTGTCGTTGCCCTAGCTCAGGCGAAAGGGGCACCTCCTGGCTTTAACGTAACGCTACCAGAGAGTGAAACAGGAGTTTATACCGTCTCAGCGTTTCCCCCTGACCCCACTCAAGAAGTCACCCTGCACGTTGATCAGTACAGCGGCCAAGTGTTAGCAGATGTGCGTTGGAAAGATTATGGTCTTGTTCCCAAGGCAGTAGAGATGGGAACTGCAATCCCTATGGGGAGGTACTTTGGGTTCGCTAACCAACTCCTTATGCTGGTTGCCGCGTTAATCGTCATGCTGCTCTCAGTGACAGGAGCTGTGATGTGGTGGCAACGTCGTCCTCGGGAAGCAGGGCTATTGGGTGCTCCAGCAATGCCACCCTTTGCACAGAACTGGCGCGTTCCCTTAGCAATAGTGGCTGTGTTGGGGTTAGCGTTTCCTCTGGTAGGGCTTTCCTTGGTGTTGGTTCTGTTGCTGGACTACGTTGTGCTTTCTCGCATTCCTGGGCTCAAGCGGGTTGTTAACTAGGATATGAAACATGGGCGCAAGTCCAATGCTTCCTTGCAAATGACGCTATGCGCTCTTTACTACTTAGTAGTTCGCTACGTGGCACTGATGAGCGTCCCTGCCCTAGGCTAGGCAAAGCCTTGACGCTCTCTTCCGCTAAAGCAATGTCGCTCTGAAGATGGGTGACTATGGCCAGCCGTCATAACTGATTTGCGTCAGCCTGCAGCGCTATTTTAGGCCTAAGGCGATCGCTCTGGCTATCAGCAAACTCTATGCTTCATGCAGCAGGGGAGCGAGCAAACCCCGCGAGGCCAACACTCTCATCACTGAACAGTTGTTCAGTGGTAACGATTCTCAGTATCATAGAGAAAAAGCCAGGAAAGAATCGATGGCTAGTTCTCGCTCTACAGAGAAACCCCTCATTCAGGCGGCTGACGCCCCTACCTGTGACGAGTCGCTGGTGCATTTAGACAACGTGCGCCAGGTGAAGCCCGAGGTGCTCAGCACCGCTAAGGCTCAGCGGATGGCAGAGTTTTTTAGCGCTCTTTCTGACCCTCACCGGCTTAAGCTGCTGTCGGCCCTGGCTCGACAAGAACTCTGTGTGTGCGATCTGGCCGCTGCGGTGCAGATGGGTGAATCAGCGGTGTCCCATCAACTGCGGGTGCTGCGATCGCAGCGTCTAGTCACCTACCGCCGCCAGGGCCGCAACGTTTACTACGGCCTGGCTGACGACCATATTATGGTCCTTTATCGAGAAGTGGCTGACCATCTGGATGAGTAACGTGATTCTTTTGGATTAGGTAGTAGACCGCCATCAGCCTTCCATGCATCTTAGGTGTCTGGCGATGGGCTGGGACACTAGCTTAGGGCAACCCCTTGACAGGCATACTGTATTATCTGAATAGATCTTCACATATTCAGTAGCTCGTTAAAGGTGTCTCCATGGCAAGCTCTCACTCTCACTCTTGTTGCGATAGCCATGAGGCACCGATTAATCCACCATCTAAGATTCAATCGGCCAGTGATGATGACTGCTGCGGGGCTGACCATGGTCACGGCCATGATTCAGCAGAGTTTAACCTGTGGCAAGAGTTAACGCCGATTGCGATCGCTGCCGTTCTCTTCCTCACCGGGCTAATTTTCAATCAGCGGCTGCACAACACCCCTTACGCGATCGCCGAATATGCCGTGCTGATTCCCGCATATTTAATCAGCGGCTGGACGGTGCTGACCACAGCGGGGCGCAACATTTTGCGGGGGCGCATCTTTGACGAAAACTTTCTGATGACGATTGCAACTCTGGGGGCGATCGCCATCCACGAAATTCCCGAAGCCGTAGCGGTAATGCTGTTCTTTCAGGTGGGAGAACTGTTTCAGGGATACTCGGTGGGGCGATCGCGCCGCTCGATCAAAGCTCTGCTAGAGGTACGGCCTGACACCGCTAACCTCAGCGTCGACGGCGACATCCGTGCTGTTGCTCCCCAGACCGTGGGGGTTGGAGATGTAATTGTGGTGCGTCCCGGCGAAAAGGTGCCCCTAGATGGCGACATTCTGGAGGGCAAATCCCTAGTCGATACCTCCGCCTTAACGGGCGAATCAGTGCCCCGCACCGTTGCCCCTGGGCAAACCGTGATGGCCGGGATGATCAACCAGTCTGGGCTGCTCACGGTACGGGTGACCAAACCCTTTGGCGAGTCCTCGATCGCCAGAATTTTGGAACTGGTTGAAAACGCCAGCAGCAAAAAAGCTGACACTGAGAAATTCATCACCCGTTTTGCGCGGTATTACACCCCAGTGGTGGTGTTTCTGTCCCTGGCGGTGGCGATTCTGCCGCCCTTGTTCATTGAGGGGGCGACCCAGGCCCAGTGGACCTATCGTGCCCTGGTGCTGCTGGTGATCTCCTGCCCCTGCGGGTTAGTGATTAGCATTCCCCTCGGCTACTTTGGCGGGGTGGGCGGTGCTGCTAAGCGCGGCATTTTGGTCAAAGGTTCAACCTATTTAGACACCCTGGCCCAGGTGAAAACGGTTGTGTTCGACAAAACCGGCACCCTCACCCAGGGCAACTTTTGGGTTACCGATGTGGTGACCCAAAACGGCCTGAATCAGCATCAGCTGCTGGAGCTCGCTGCCCTAGTCGAGTCGCAGTCGAACCATCCGGTCGCCCAGTCGATTCGCCAGGCCCACGGGCAGACTGTCGATGCCTCTGCTGTGGAAGACTACGAAGAAATTGCTGGCCACGGCATTCGCGCCACGGTGAATGGTCGGGTAGTCTTGGCGGGCAATGACCGCCTCCTGCATCGGGAAGCGATTCCCCACGATGTCTGTGTAGTAGACGGCACCGTGGCCCACTTGGCCGTGGATGGCGAATACAGTGGCCGCATCTTGATCGCTGATGAGCTAAAGGAGGATGCTGTCGAAGCTATTCGGGCACTCCGTGCTCAGGGCATTCAAACCGCGATGCTGACCGGCGACAGCCAATCCGTGGCCGACAACATTGCCCAAAAACTGGGCCTCAACCAGTACCGGGCCGAGCTGCTGCCCGAAGATAAAGTGGCAGCGCTGGAAGACTTCTTGCGGCGCGCCGGTCGTGGCAAAGTGGCCTTTGTGGGTGACGGCATTAACGATGCGCCCGTCATTGCCCGAGCCGATGTGGGCATCGCCATGGGTGGGCTGGGCTCCGATGCGGCGATCGAAACCGCCGATGTGGTGATCATGACCGATGCACCCTCAAAGGTAGCTGAGGCGATTCAAATCGCCCACAAGACCCGGCGGGTGGTCTGGCAAAACATCATTTTTGCCATGGTGGCAAAGGCTATTTTTATTGTCCTTGGCACGTTGGGCATTGCCACGCTCTGGGAAGCGGTATTTGCCGATGTGGGCGTGGCTTTACTGGCCATCTTGAATGCGGGGCGAATCATTCGGAATCCTCGGTAGTGGGGGGCGGCAGGCAGGCAAAGCCTCCTATGCGCTCTACAACCCAGGGACTGATAAGGTTTATTTTCAAGCAGGTTCAGGACAGCATGGCGAAGGGGGTTGGGGCCTTAAAGGGGCTGTCCATCGCTGAAAATCAGTAGTGCCCTAGCCACACCAAAATCTATGTGTTAAGATTTGCAACATAAGCTTGAACGACTAAAGCTTTTACACATTCGGAGATTGGCGATTATGGAAAGCAGCGAAAGCAAGTTCGGGTTTGTTGATTTTGCAGAAACCTGGAACGGTCGCCTGGCTATGTTGGGTTTTGTGATTGGCGTGGCTACTGAGCTTCTGACCGGCCAAGGCATTTTGTCTCAAGTCGGCCTGATGTAAGTATTTGAGTCTAGTTAAGATTTCTTGGCCGGGATGTGCAGTCATTGTGCATCCCGGCTTTATACGTGCCTAGTCGTTGACCAAGCTGATGGTGCCAGCGGCATGAACCCCACTCACTGGTCATCTTTAACTTGATAGTCCGCTTGGGTGTACCGATCGTATTACTTAGGTACGTCTACCACCACCGTCGATTCAATCGCCTGACCGTTATGAGTAAAGGCTTCGTGGCCATTGGCATTGAGGCTGACGGTAATTTCGTTGCGGCCAGGGGGCAGATGGGGCAAGTGCAGCCAGGGGCCGTAGACCCGCGAGATGCTTTCGCCATTGATCGACAGGTGACCGTGGCCCACGTTGGGCTGGTTGGCCTGGTTGACCTGCTCCGGCGCAAACCGAAAGTTCGTGGTTTGAATTTCTAAATTCCACCCCCGCACTGGGTCAGGGTGGGCCACCAGGGTAACCGTTGGCACCGGCTGCCCGGCGGGAATTTCAACCGTGCCGTGCCTGTGATGGTGGTCCCCTGCCTCTGAATGGCCAGAATCAGCCTGATCACTGGCGCCATGGCTGTGGGGTTGGCTATCGGCAATAGTGGGGCCGCCATCGGTGGCGTTGGGGGCTGGGCTGCTACAGCCGAGCGTCAGTCCCACGGTGAGCAGCGCGAGGAGAAGATTGGAGTTAGCGGTTAAAAATCGGCAAAAGGACATGGTTTTCTGTCGTAAATCGGGTCACATGGGTTGAGGTGAGCGTGTTGGTGATGGCCAAAGCGTCATCTGGATGGGCCAAAATCAGCCTGGAAAGGCAATCAGCCGCATCACCCCATCGTCGTCACAGGACTTTGCCACTCGTTGAGCAACGTCAAAATGTAGTGGTGTAAATGCTGTTCACCTTGGGACTGCGCGCAGTCTGCCGCCTGCTGTAAATCAGCCACCCCGCCCCCCTGGTCTCCCAGCGATCGCCGCAGCAAACCCCGCTTGAGGTAGGTGCGGGCATGGCCAGGGTCGAGTATCAGCACCTGGTTGAGATCTGTCAGGGCGTCGTTGAGACGCCCCATCTGGTGGCAGGCGCAGCCGTGGTTAAACAAAGCGCGAATATTCTGGCTATCGATGGCTAGAGCCTGGTCAAAATCCTGCAAAGCCTTCTGGGGCTGGGCTGCCATCAGCTTGGCCAAGCCGCGATCATCATAGATATCGATGAGTGGGGTTGGGTCTGAGGTGAGCGCTGCCGCCTGGTTAAAATCTTCGATCGCCGCCTCGAAGTGGTGCAGCGCTACTTGCACCAGCCCTCGGTTGTAGTAGCCCCGAAAATCGTCGGGATTCTGAACCAAGGCCTCAGTGTCATCAGCCAAAGCCTCAGCAAAATTCCCGGTGCGATAGAGGGCAATGCCTCGGTTGAGCCGATGTTCTGGCCTGCGGCCATCGAGCTGCATGGCCCGACTACAGTCGGCAATGGCCTCGTCGTAGCGCTCTAGCTGCACAGAGCTGAGGCAGCGATCGCCCCACGCTGCCGCCCGGTCGGCAGAGCTGCTCAGAACCGCTTGACCGTCTACCAAGTGCGCCGTAGTAGAGGCCATGGGTGCGGCTGTGGTCAGCCCCGGCCAGCCCAACCACAGCACCAGCGCCAGGCAAAGGCCAACAATTTTGGATGAGCCCACGGTGATGCCTCCTAGGCAAACGAGAAATAAAAAGCCCCAACCCTTTGCAGAACTGGGGCGATTGAACTGGAAACCAGTGGAAAAACTACCAACCCTGCTCCGCCTGACTGAGCACGTAGGCCGCCACATCGGCAATATCGTCATTGCTGAGCCGCCCCTTAAAGGCAGGCATGGCATTTTTGCCGTTGGTGACTTGGCTCGTAATGGCTTCTATCGACGCCATCTCGTACTTTTCTAGGTCGGCCTGCTTCAGAGTTTTAGCTCCGTTGACCACGTTACTGCCGCCGATGTGGCAAGCCGCACAGTTGTTGCCAAAGAGCTGGCCACCGTGATCCAGATCTGCCGCCTGAGCCACTGGAGCCATCCACAGGGTGAGGACGGTTACGACCGCCGCTATTGCTAAAGCAAGTTTTCGCATAGGTTCTATCGACAAAATTTCCCTCGCGAAGCATTGTCTGGGGAAGGCTCTTGGGAGTCAAAAGACAGCCTGTCAACTATTGCAGAGTGCAACGCTAACGCCGATCCTGGGATAGAAAAAAGGAGTGTAAAGTATCAAGAAACAGGCCCCTCACTTCATCACCTATCACCCATGGCCCCCCTCCCTCGCCATCGACCTCGTCAACTTTCTCTTGGGCCGCTAGAGGCCGAAATCCTGGCCATCATCTGGGCTAAGGGCAGCGCTACGGTGAAAGAGATTCACGACCACATCCTGGCCGACCCGGACCGCGACTTGACCCAGGCTTCGGTGACCACAGTGCTCCAGCGGCTGGCTAAAAAAGGCTGGCTCCGCCGCGAGGCGAAACCCCAAGGCGAAGAGGGGCGCACCCGCCGGGTCTATTGCTGGCAGCCCATCGTGTCTCAGCAGGATGCTAATGTGTTGGCGGCTCACCAGCAACTTCAGAGTTTTTTGGCGGTCGGTAGCCCTGACTTGGTAGCTGCCTTTGCCGATAGCCTCGACATCGCTGAGTTGGATCAGCTCGATGCGATCGCCGCCCGCCTGCGTGCCCTACGCCATGCTCAGCAGCCCAGCCGAGGGGAGGAGGAGTAATGCACGGCAGTCTACTATTGCTTACTGGATTAGTAGCGGTGGTGTGGCGGTGGCAGTGGCGCTCAACCGTTGGCCCCTGGACAGCTCGCTGGCAGTCGGCCCTCGTTGCTCTTTGTCTACCGCCGTTGATGGTTATGCTCTCCGCCGGAGCGGTGCTCTCCATGGGGCACCACGGCACCATGATGGGTTGGAGCGTTAGCCCCATAGGCTGCTGGGTCAGCCTGGGGGTGTTGGGTTTTGCCAGTGGCGTTGTAGCTCATACGCTGATTAGGACGGCTGCGACCCAGCTGCGGCTTAGACAATACCAGACCGTTACGTTGCCCACTGGCGGCCATGCCCGCTGTTTGGAGACTGACCTACCGGTTGCGGCCCAGGTTGGGCTGTGGCATTCGTCTCTGCTGGTGAGCCGGGGCTGGTTAGAGCATCTGACCCTTGCAGAGCAGCAAGCTATGGTCGCCCATGAGCAAGCCCATGCCGACTACCGCGACCCTCTCTGGTTTTTGGGTTTGGGTATGATCCGGCGATTTTCCAGTGGGCTGCCCAACACCCAAGCGCTTTGGGAAGAACTGTTGCTGCTGCGAGAAATTCGCGCCGACCATAGGGCAGCTAGCACGAGTGACCCACTGCTTCTGGCAGAGCTGCTGGTTAAGTTATCCCGGCAGATGACCCTAGCCACTCAGGGGTATTCGTCTGATATGGAGCTTTGTGTGGGGTTCCATGAATCCCTATCCCTCAGTCGTCTAGAGCAGCGAGTGAATGCTCTGCTAGAGCCTGGTTTAGTAGCGGAACCAGCTGTTCAAGCGCCGGGACGACTGATGTGGCTGATGGTTACTCTGCTCCCCTTGACTGCGACCTGGCTCCACTCTTGATGGACTTGGATTAGGAGTGGCAATTAGATTTTTGGCGCATCTGGTTTTCTAGGATTCAGTCCCTCCGCTGTCAGCTACCGCCTTGGGAGGTAGCGTCATACCAAATCCCCCTTGGTCACCCCCGATTTAGAAGAGCGAATGCGATTCACCCCTACAGTTTGGCTGTTTGAGAATCCGGGTTGTGCGATTCGGATTTAGTATCAGGCGTCAGCATGAAGGTTTTGCCCTGGTCTTTGGGGTGTACCCCGTTGTTACGGTACTAGGCATGGTGTTGGTTTTGAACTGTAGCAGGCAGCGAGCAAAATCGTTTTCTGCCGCAATCCTGGCCTAGAATCTCAGTGGCCATGCCTCCACAGGCCTAATCCTTGTGGTGCTGGGATTTTTGACGTTTTTTATTGATATGTAGTCATGCCGCGTACACAATCAGCTCCCTGGCTTCATCGCTATGCCCGCCCTCTAATGGCTGGCATAGCGGCGGTTGGCGCTGTTGTCACCGCTTACTTAACGATCAACAAGCTCACGGGCAGCGCCACAGCCTGTCCTACCAAGGGCTGTGACATCGTGCTCTCTAGCCCCTATGCCACGGTGTTTGGCCAGCCGCTGGCCCTATTTGGGTTTCTAGCCTACATGGGCATGGCGGTCATCGCGATCGCTCCCCTGCTGGTCAATGGGGCCGAGCAAAAAGACCTCAGAGATAAACTCATCCGATTGACCCAACCCCTGCTGCTGATCGGCGGCACCGCCATGATGGTCTTTAGCGGCTACCTCATGTATCTGCTCACCGCAGAAATCAAAGCTGTCTGCCTTTACTGCGTCGGCTCAGCGCTCCTCTCCACTAGCCTGTTTCTGCTTGCCCTCATCGGCCAAAATTGGTCTGATCTATCTCAACCCTTCTTTATCGGCGGCATCACAGCATTTCTGGTGGTGGTGGGCACCCTCGGCGTCTATGCCAATGTCAACAACCCAGTCGCTGCCGACGGCTCGGGCGATCAGCTAGGGCCTGCCATCACCACCCAGTCTGGCCCGGCTGAAATAGCCCTGGCCCAGCACCTGGCTGACACCGGTGCTATTTTTTACGGAGCCTGGTGGTGTCCCCATTGCCACGAGCAAAAGCAGCTTTTTGGCCAGGAAGCCAGCCAGGTTATGCCCTACGTAGAGTGCGCCACACCTGAGGGGCAAGAGCAAACCCCCGAATGCCAGGAAGCCGACATTGCTGGCTATCCCACCTGGGAAATTAACGGTGAACGCCTGTCGGGGAGACAAACCCTGGAGGAACTTGCCCAGATCTCAGGCTATACCGGTCCCACTACATTTCAAAATTCGATTTAGCGCAAGGAGAACCAACCCCCTTGAGACCTATAGATATAGAGAATGTCTTGGCTCCCAAAACGCGAGTGCGCGCCTAATTTTCAATAGTCGCCTACATCCGAATTTAGTACTGAGCTCGCCATCTTCCATCCAGACATTGCGTGATTTCAAGCATATTTGTCCGAGATAGACAAAACAGGCTGAAATCACACGACCTGTACTAGCGATAGTGAGAGTTGAATAGTTACCTGCGCGCACAACTAGCCGGTGCTAATTTTTAGCCCCAAGCTCCATAGCCGATCGCACCTCTCCCCGCGATCACACCCTGAAATCGGGGAACCCTAGTGGACGAGAGCGCTACCGACGGCGGTAGAGACACAACTTGGTATAACCCCTACAGGCCCTGATGCCCCGTGGGGGTTTTGTTTTGGGTCGGTGTGACGCCATTTACCGCCAAGGCGCTTTGCCTCTACCTCCCTGGACGTTATAGGGCGACACCGAGCGCTGAATGGCGCAGCAGCCCCAGCCGCGAGAGTGGCTACGATTTCGAACCATTCATACCCTGCGCCATCGGTAATAGGCCAGAACCCTCCTAAACCCTATCCATAAAGTGGTTTACCGCGTTATGGGTGGCACCAACAAAATGCCCCCAGCGCGATTCCCCTTCGGGGACACGGTGTGAACGTCAGGGGCAAAGGTGAAATTCCATTGGGGTTATTGTGCCTCAAATATTACCCTGGCCTTGGTTTCTGCCGGTGCCAGCTAGTTGCTTGGGCTGTTCCGTCCATTTGCAAAATCGCATGAACTTCGGCACCTGAATCGCGCCAACTATTAGGCTGGAACAAGGCTCCTGCAATATCTTTCTAAAATCGACTAATCCAGCAATCCGCTCAGGCTGAAATCACACCAAACGCCAAAATGATCAGAAAGACGATGACCTGAAGAATGTTGTCTCGTTATCACTCCTCGATCTGTTGCATTGAGATGGGGAGAGGTCGCAATGTGGTCAATCGCTAGATAGCCATCCTCATCAGTCAAACCCTCCGTCCAAATCTTTGTGCCCACCAATGTCTTGCGCAGCAAGCTTTCCATCTGTACTGGCGATCGCTTGCGAGGCAACTGCTGGTTATAGTCTCCCAACACCACCAGAGGCTGCCCAGATTGATGCATAACCGGGTCTGACGACAGTGCTCGGAGATAGGCCTCATGGTCTTCCCATGGAGCCTTGTTCTTTAGCCCCGTGCGAACGTGCGCGTCTTTCCAGGGGATGCAAACGCCATAGACCAGCACCTTACTTACTGAAGTGTTAGTTATTCCTGCGACAAAGCGGCCAGGGGGCATTTGAGGCGGCCCTTCACCTCTTACCGATTCCCAGGGCGCTCGGCTCCATAACAGCACTTTACGACGGCCAGTCGCGGATTGGTAGCCCCAGTCCTGGCCTCCAGTGATGGTGTAGCCACCTAGCTGCTCTAGAAAATTCAGGTGAGTTTCGGTAAGGCAAACGACTTCGGGTTGCAGGTTAAAGATTGCCTCCCGTATAAGCTGTGCACGAGTGCTTATAGGCGATGCCCACTCTACATTCCAGGTGGCTATCCGAACACGGGACATAGACAATATTGCTTATTGCTACCTTTATTTTCAGCAGCTCGCTCTAGAGTATCTAGCAACTCAGTTTGAGCCGGGTGTCCTCTATACCGAACGCGAGGTTAATGCTCTCCCCAACCAGCATCACACCTTTGGCGATCCAGCCTTACTGCGTCGAGAACTCTTTGAATGAGGTCTGGTGGATAGAGTCCCCAATGAGTCAGCTTACTGGCTTAACAAGTAAGGGCTTTAGCGGTAGTGCCATGCTACTAACTTGGGTCAAGCTGTTCCATACCCTCGTTTTCGTGGTGATGTTTGGGGCCATCCTGTTCTTGCTGTACTGCGGCCCAACGAATCAACTCACGGTCTGGACTGCGATCGCCTTTGGCCTCATCAGCATCGAGGTGGTGATCTACGCTGCCAACGGATTCCGCTGCCCCCTCAGAACCTGGGCTGAAACCCTCACCCCGCCAGGTCAAGCCATCCAAGACATCTACCTGCCGCCTTGGCTCTCGGCCCGTGTAGTAGCTATCTCTACTCCGCTGCTGGGGGTTGCCTGTCTGCTCCTGCTGGGGCGGTTGCTGTCGAGATAACAGCATTCACATAGGACAGCCGATTACTCCGCCCGAATAGAACGATGCTTGGCAATGATTTGGTGCATTTCTTCCCGAACTAAGCGATGAATTCTGGGATCCGCTTGAATCGGCTCTGAAAAGTCTGGGGCTACCAGGAATGCCTGCCCATCTTTGTCGAAGGTCAAACGCATCTCCTTCACGTCCACAAAAGGTTCTAAGTCCTTCAAGAGGTGATGGAAGGTATTAAAAATCTGTCCAACGTCCGATGAAGCCATAGGATGTTAAAGTTCCAGCCAACTCTCCCAGGTAAACACAAGACAGTCTCACGAGACAACGAGACAACCTCGCCCTAAGGCGAATAGCATGGACAAACCTCTCTCGCTTCCCCTATGGGCTTCCCCGTCCCCGGCGATGCTATCGAGCAAAGCCTAGACCTGAACCAACACCTGATCCACAACCCTGCCGCCACCTTCTTCATGCAGGTAAAGGGGGATATGGCGGCTGACCAGGAGGTGCAGCCGGAAGATCTGCTGGTGGTCGATCGCTCACAGGCTGCCCAGGATGGCTCTCTAGTGGTGGCGGCGATCGCAGGCTCTCTCCAAGTCCTCAGAGTCCAAAAGCACCACGGCAAGCTAGTCCCCACTACAGGATGGGAACCAGGGCAAACGCTAGAGATGGAAATTTGGGGTGTCGTTACTAACCTGATCCGCAAAGTTTAGGCGACAAAAAACCCCACTGTCGCCAGCGGGGTAGTCAGGAGTGTTGAGGTCGTTGTCTGTTGGGAGGAAAGCTGTTGTCTACCGGGTGTAGCGAACGCCGCGATAGGTCAGGTCTGCAGGCTGCTGGCGTTGAGTAACCGTGAACTGCTTGCGGGCGTAGGGACGGCCCATGAAGGTTGCCGTTTCGCCAGTAGAGATCTCATCAACAGCAGGGGCAGCGGTTTCGTAGGATTGACCGCGATAAGTGAGTTGCATAGCTGGGGGTTCCTCAGTGACGGGGGCTGAACTCGATGAATTCATAGTCGCCTGAATGCCCAATTGGCTGGGTGACAGCGGTAGTAATGCGCGGGTGATAGTTCTAGTGGTTGAGTGTGAGCGCACCTAGCTCTACGGCTGCATGAGATCACATCAGGCCCGAGGGATACGCCAAACAGCGCAATCTGGCCAACCTCTACGAATACCCCCCAAACCAAGGGCACCATAGGCCCACAGCGAGTTCCTGAGAGCGTCCTAGAGCGTAGATACACCCTGAGAGCAACCCCCACTGGTAGCGCTGGCCAGTGGGGGTTTGTTTTTAAAGCACAATGTCCTAGCGCGATCGCAGTGGCCCAAAGACGTTGGCCCATGCTGCCCTGGTGACGATAGGACAGTAACCACCGCAGAGGATAGTATAGGATTACTACTGCATCTATCTTCCCTACCTCCAATGCTGTAAACCCTTATTCTTTCTAGGGTCTAGCCATGTTCGCTTTGGTAGATTGCAACTCTTTTTTCGCATCCTGTGAGAAAGTCTTCCGGCCCGACCTGGAGGGCAAGCCAGTGGTGGTGCTCTCAAATAATGATGGGTGTGTCGTGGCGAGATCGCCCGAAGCAAAGCCGCTGGTGGCCATGCAGGCAACGCTGTACCCTATCCAAGACCTGGTGAACCGGGGCAAGATCCACGCCTTCTCATCAAACCCGGTGCTTTACAAAGACATGTCGCGGCGGGTCATTCAGACCCTTCAGCACTTCAGCCCCGAGGTCGAGCAATACTCTATCGACGAAGCTTTCTTGGGCCTGCACGGGTTCACCAAAGCTGACCTGGGGGACTACGGCCAGAAGATTCGCACCACCGTCAAGCAGTGGACGGGCATTCCGGTATCGGTGGGCATTGCCAAAACCAAGACCCTGGCCAAGCTAGCGGCCCATGAGGCCAAGCGCTACCCAAACCTGAATGGAGTACTCGACTTTGAATCCCTGGCCGATCCTGACGCTGTGCTGGCCAGCCTCGACGTGGGGGAGGTATGGGGCATTGGCAAGAATCTCAAGGCCAAGCTCAACGGCATGGGCATCAAAACGGTGCTCCAACTCAAGCAGGCTGACGAGCGAGTGATCAAGAAGAAATTTGGCGTACTGGGCCTGAGAACCCTTTTGGAGCTGCGCGGCACCCCCTGTTTCCCCATGGAGCCCGTAGCCGCCCCGGTCACCATGCGGATTGTCTCTCGCTCCTTTGGCCACCTGGTCACAGAACTATCGGACATCAAAGAGGCTGTGGCCACCTACACCACCCGCTGTGCCGAGAAGCTCAGGGCCGATGGCCTAGTGGCGGGTCACTTCACCGTCTCCATGCGTACCAGCTACTACCGCCCCGAGAACCAATATGGTGCCGCCCGCTCTGTGGCTCTCGACCCGCCCACTAACGATACCGCTGTGCTCATCCATGAGGCCATGACGCTAGCTGAAGCAGCATTTACACCGGGGTATGAGTACCTGAAGGCCAAAGTCATCGCCACTGAGCTAACCCCTGTGGGCGAGGTGCAAGGCAGCTTGTTTGCGGCCCCGGTGGATACTGAGAAGCGCGATCGCTTGATGGCAGCGATGGATAACCTCAACCGCAAGCTCAGCCCTGATGCTGTGAAGTTTGGCGCGATGGGCCTCAAGCCTACCTGGGCGATGCGGTCAGAGTATTTCTCCCAGCGCTATACGACTCACTGGGGGGAGATCCCAACTGTGAAAGCTTGGCAGGTCAGTCCTATAAGACAGCGGGACACCGCTCAGGCCAAACTGTAGAGACCAGCTACTAAAATTCTTACCTGTGTCCTCTACTTCCACTGACCCCGTTTCCTATACCGCCCAGATTGTGGCGGCTAAGCGGGCTATAGAGCAGTTTCTCCCTACCCCCCTATTCAATGACCCTTATGCAAAAGACTTGGCTGGTGATGAAGTTGAGCATTTATTAGCTAAATGGCGGGAAGTAGCAGACAGACAGGGGCGATCGCTCGCAGATATTATTGCCAAGCGCACCCGCTACATTGCCATCCGTACCCGGTTCTTTGATGACCTGCTGCTGGCCACGCTGCCCCAGTTCTCCAAGCCTCAAGTCGTCATCCTGGGTTCAGGACTCGATACCAGAGCCTATCGGTTACCCTGTCCACCTGCTACCACCCTCTATGAAGTCGATTTGCCAGGGGTTTTAGATTACAAGGCCAATGCCCTACGGAACATCAAACCGAACTGTCGCCACTATATGATTGCTGGGGACTTGGAAAATTTTCAGTCAGGGTGGATTGCTCGACTACTAGAGGCAGGTTTGAGGCAGGAAAGTCCTACTATCTGGCTCCTTGAAGGCGTTGTCATGTACCTGCCAGAACCTTCAGCTCACTCTCTACTGAGGACTATTGCGGCGTTGAGTTGCCCTGGTAGTGTGCTGGGCATGGATGCGGTAAAAAGCGGTTCTATACTGGCAGCTCACAACGCTGAGAACGCCGATCGGGGGCGAGTGGTACGCCACTGGCAATTTGGCTGCGACGAACCTCAGCAGCTATTGCAGGGCTATGGCTGGAGTGCTGAAGTAAGCAAACCTCAGGATATTGGACAGGCGCACGGTAGATACCCAAAGTCTATGCCAGTGACAGCAGAGGTGGGTGGTCACCAGCAGGAGAGAGGGGTTTGGCTGGTGAAGGCTAGGAAAGACCGATGACGATCCTCGATTCAGATAAGGCCACAGAGAGAACCTGCTGACTACCCACTACACCATGGCTATGGCATCGTAGCCTCGCCCACGGAGACTGAAATCTATGTGGTGCAGATGTTTAGCTTTCCAGCACAGTAGGCAAGGGTGAAGACTCACGCTTCCACTACCTGCTTCCATTCCGCTAGAGCCAATGCAACCAGATCTTCAACTGACTCAAACTGTGGTCTATAGCCCAGTAGCGGCTCACAGAGCTTGGCATAGCCCCCATAGGTGAAATGGTACTGGGTCAGCCCAGCACGACTTTTCCCCAGATAGAAGGTGACAGTCTTTTCTTCAAACCACAGTGAGATATTAGCCCAGGCCAACCCTTTCACCCTTTCTTGTTTGTATCTATGGCCTGGTGCCCCAAACTCTTTTTTGGGGTAAGGCAGCATTAGGTACAGTGCGGGTAGGTTGAAGCCTCCAGGGGGAAAGAACTCGGCGCACAGCTTGGTTTTGTAGACCTCCTTCTCGCCCTTGGCCAGACCATACTGGGTTCGACTCGATCGGCCTACTTCCCTCATGCGGTCGTCAAACTCAAGGATTTGGAGCCTCAAGGCTGAAGCCAGTTCGGCTCGTTCTGGGGTCATCTGCTCCAGCTGCGCCCGCAGAGACTTGGGTGGCCGCCCAATGACCCGCGCAGGCGTGGGCGCTGGCTCCCCATCAATGGGCTGAAGGAAAGGATGAAATCTGGCATCTATCTCAACTGCTGTTTCTGCTGCTGAGTCAGCGCTGGCAAGCTGAAAGCCGAAGCGATCGCCAGCGCCACTGATCGCGAATCGGCAAAACTCGAAGTCGAGGCGGCTATGCTCTCGATCAATGTGATTGTGGGCATGGAAGGTGGGGGCGATCGCCACCAGGCGGATGGGCAAGCTGTAGTCTACCTGGTCAGCAAAGGGCTGAGCCTGGCGCAAGCTGGCGTAGTACCGGGTGAGTTGCTGGACCACGTAGCGATCTTCGACATTCTTTAGTTCGAGGACGACCAGTTGGTGTTCTGGGGTGGTGGCCAGGATGTCGCAGATCTGGCCCTTGATGCCGTACTAGCGGGCCAGGGGCTTGAGGTTGAACAGTGGCTCTAAACTAGCCCAAATGAACTCTTCTAGGTCGAACTCACTGGTGAACACCCAATCTGTCATAGCTTCTCTTGATCGATGAGTAGTCAATCCCCAGACTTGCAGCGTACCCGCGAACCCTCACCGATCGCATTGGTGGGGTAGGTTTGAAACACTCGCTTTACCCCCTGCTCATAGCCCTCAAAGGTATAGGCTGGGGCGGTGGTCAGCAGCGCCTCGATCAACTTCTGGGTAAAGAAGGGCGACATGGTAAAGAACCGCAGCGCTTTGACTGTCATCCCCGGCCAGTCGGTCAAAATGACGATGATGCCAAGGCGGGCCTCTGGAATCGTCCTGAAGGCATCAAAGGGGGGCAGAGCCTCGGGGTGAAAGCGGGCTAGATGGAAGGGGCATTCATGCCAGGGCAACACCACCTTTCCCTGCTGTGGTCGGCCAAAACCCCGGTTACCCACCACCTCAAACACTCGAAAGCAGACAAAGGGCATAGACTCAACAACATTCAGCCCAAATTCAAACACCCCATGCTCAATCCCTCTGATTTCTGCTGGGCGTAGCTTGCTGAGGCTGATCAACAACTCACAAGAGTCATCGGCCCAGCTAAATCTTGCTCCCTCAGCCTCGTGGGGGCGATCTAAACGCTCTCCTACCGCAATATGCTCTAGCTGGTCAGCCATGGGGTTTTGGGGCTTACAGGGGTACTTAAAATTACAGTCTACGTTTGCCTGGGTGGCGACAAACTCAAAGTCTCTGGGCCTAGAAGGCGATCGCCTACCGTCAGGGCCAGAGCGGTAGAGACTGCTACCCTAGCTCCAGCGGAATTTCACTTCGGCCCCTGGCGTTCACACCGTGTCCCCGAAGGGGAATCGCATCGGGGGCTTTTGCTTTCCCGCCATCCCTAGCAATCCCGCCCATGCGATCGCTCCTCTGAAATCGGAAAAACCGCTTCCGATTTCACGCGCCTGACAGGAGAACGACCTGGGCTGAGCCTATTCCTAACCCGGCGAAAAACTCTAGATTGACCGACATAGATTTATTGACTGCCATAATAAACCTAGTAGACGATGCCGTTCACTAACGTACCGTTTAACCAACCGTGGCTATAGCCTCTCTATCCCAAACGTTCGACACGACCTGCAGCGAAATCATCACCACGATGGACAAGCCCATCGAAAACGGCGATCGCACCAAGCTGACTCGTAAGGAGTTGGAGGAGCTAATCTCCATCCTGATGGCTCAACTAGTAGCCATGAATGCCCTCGGAGTGGAATCTGCGCGCCTACATGGCTAGCTAGAGCAGTAATGCTGGTTCATCCGCGCAACATCCTCAGCAAATCTTGCACGCACCTCCTCTGGCCCTACGACAATGCAGTTGGCCCCATAGCGACGGACTTCGCGAAAGAACCAAAAGGTGTGATCGATCTGCCGCACAATGCGGCGGGCCTGTTGGTCAGGCAGCCACTCGTTCACCAGGTCAGCTTCGGTTTTGGAGCGATAGCTAAAGGCCAGACTGTTCAGTAGCCAGAACTCGACCTGAATGGTGCTGAGCTGAGGTTGCCAGTGCCCCTCTGCCGGGGATATGACGGCTTCGTCGGGGATACGGTCGAGGCGGAGGGACCAGTTGTGGAGCAGAGCATCAATGTCGCGGCTGCCTTCGGTCTCCTCGCACCAGCATTCCAAGTACTGGCGGTCTTCTTGGGTGACAATTTTGGCGTGGCGGATAGTGAAGTTCCACAGGCGACCGGCGGCGTCTTGGTAGGTGAGGCGAAAGGGACGCTGACGCAGGATACAGCGCTCGATCTCCATGCGCCAGGGAGTGCTAGGCCGATCCACAAAGGCTTGAATTTCTTGCCGCAGGGGTAGGTTGATCTCGCTGCGCTCTAGCAACAACTCGGCGATCGCCACGGCTTCGGCCAAATAGCCCAGGTCAACGCACAGGTTGCGGGCACGGTTGAGGGCATTGATGCGATCGCGCTCCCAGTCGTGGTTAGTAGCCAGGCGCAGCTCACTATTGGCAATGGCCTTGACCAGTTTTGAGACATTGGGGTTGTCGCCCCAAGTTTGGCCAAACGCCAGCGCCAGCTGCTCTAGCTGTGTTTTTTCTTGGTCTGAAACTGAGAGCGTCAGTGCGCGGCCCTTGCGAGTCATTTTGGTAATCACCCTAAGTGTACGGACACTTTACATGGATTAAGCCTTGAATATCTCTATTGTGATTGCCATGATGGGGAAAAGCAACAGCGCACGGACATTTTATGATGATTCGGCCCATGCCAATGAATGAGAGAACGCTCTTAGAGCGCATCACAGTAGACCCAACGTTATTTGGGGGTAGGCCCGTTATCCGAGGGCGAACCATAACCGTTGAGAGGGTGCTAGTGACTATGGTCGAGGGGGCATCTTTAGAAGGGGTTTTGGAGATTTATCCAGAACTAACACGAGACGACATTTTAGCTTGCCTTGAATATGCCCGCCGATTGATTGCTGTTATGCGATTAAAAGGTACGGATTTACTCTCTAAATAAGGGCAACTTACAGAACAAACGCTAACCGCCGAAGGAAAGACTTTATACTGTGACCTTCCTGTTAAGATATTCCCTCAAAAATTAGGCAAAGGTTGTATAAATTTTTCTATCATTTTTAGGGATTTTCAATGCACTTTCAGAAAAAGGTTTAAACCTATGGCTTTCTATACCTAAGATGATTTTGATGGTTAGCCTTCAAATGCTCCCAACTATCACTTCAAATGTTCAACCGCAAAGGCAAAAATAAGCTTGACTTCTCCAAGTCAGATGGCCAAGGGTTAGATCCCTATAATCAAGAAAGTGAAACGTTTAATCAGGATCACGTAATGCCAAATCAAAACGAAACAAACAGCAAGCTTGATGACCTTAAGGCCGACCTGCAGGCTATGGTTCAAAAGTTAGACATGGACAATAGCGTGAAGGAGGTATTTCTTCAGTCTATTATTTTTAAGATTGAAAGCAATGTAGGGCTAGCGACATTACAGGAGAAACTAAGTATCCTCTATGAATACGAGAAAAATTATCTAGAGTTGATAAAGAACTACAAGGAAGAGATAAAATTTGCGACAAGCTTGCAAGAGGAAGTGAGGAAGGAGCGCACAAAGTTTTTTGCCGAATCGCTTAAGGAAGTTTCCGAAACTCTTTCTACATCTCAAGTAGACAATAAAGTAGCCTCTGTATGGATAAAAGAACTTGTAGAAAGCTATACAAGAAGTCTGGATTTATCTGCCAGCCTCATTGAAGAGAATACTTTAGACATGGTTAGTGAAATCAAGCAAGAAGCCAGAAAAGAGATGGACAATGCGAAGATGAATTCAGGGTTAGGCAATGAATGAAAAATCAAGAAACCCTTGAAATACTAGCCTATCTTAAGAAATGTCGTCAAAATCTTCTTTCTGCATTTCTCAATGAAGAAAAAGAAGTCTTTATTCCTATGTTTGAGTTTGAGGATGACATTCTTTTGATGGAGCTTGCAATTGAGGATTTTTTTATTGGCTGGATAAATCATCATTTCCAGTTTTTGGATTGTGTTTCCAGCGCCCTTCCCGAGGGCACGGACGAGGTGCAAAAGCTTTTCTTAAACTCAATGTTGGCCTTTATTCAAAAATATATTGAATTCAAGGACTCAACCTTATCCAAAGAGAGTGGAGACTTTGTCTACAGTATTCTTGAAGACAAGCGACAATCTCTAAAGGCGATTCTCGATGTCAATAAGAGATCGAGTGAGAATTACAAGAAACTGCTTTATCTACATAGAAAAGACAAAGCCCTGTTTCAACGCCAATTAAAATCTCTAATGGAGGAAAGATAAGTGTCTATATTTGGAATGTTCGATAAGCTAGACGACATTGTTTATGCACCGATCAAGTTGATGACGGACTGGGCAAGTGAGCCTTTAAGAGCAGCAGAACATAAGAGAGATCTAGAAAAACAAGCTGCCTCGAAGAATATAGAGGCTCAGCTTAGGCGAGAAGAGAAAGAGCTAGAGGTCAATCTCTCGATCAAAAAGGAAACGGAAATAAAAAGAATTTTGGTGGAGATAGAACAATGCAAGAAAGATAGGGAGTTCGCAAGAATGACGGCTGTTTCTGAAGCCATCATGAAATATCAACAAGAACTAACTAAGCTGAACGTCAATGCTATTAACGCCATTGGTCACATGCAACTTGACTTGCGGGACAAAGCGCAAACTCTCGTATATGAAAGAACTATAAAATACAAAGAACTTCAGGATAGTGCATTTAATGAAGCCGCTGAAGACTTAAAAAAAATCGAAGAAAGATTTTCCGGCAATGCCATGGCTCAAGAGATTTTGATTAAAGCTGTGGATCAAAGGCTTGCAAATATAATCAATACGGCTCACAATTTTCTTCTTGAGTTGAATGCTGATATTAAACTATTGAACCAGAATATAAGCATTTTGGCGGACAAAGGTCAATTTTTTATAGAACAGCATCTCGACAAATTTCATGTAATTGATTCAACAGTCAAAGAAGCTAGAAGAATCGAGGGTGAACAGGTATCAAAGAATATTTAATGCGTAGCTAAAATGGCTGAGAAAGAGCGATAAGGGCGTCTAGAACTTTCGGGTCACTTGCCAGGAAAAGATATGGATAGTGTCAGAGTACTAGCCGAACCAAAACGGCCATTGAATCTTGGCTTGGGGCAAATTGTAAGAGTCCGGTCTCGTCAGTATCTCATCGAAGAAATAACCCCTGCCTCGGTGGCCACGGGCGATACCCTGGTGCGCCTGGCTTGCCTGGAAGATGATGCCCAGGGGGAAGCGCTAGAGGTGTTTTGGGAACGGGAGATCGACGCCCAGGTGATCGAAACCTCCTCCTGGGAGGCGGTGGCCCATAAGGGTTTTGATGACCCGCGCTATTTCTCTGCCTACCTCCACGCCCTGCGGTGGAACTGCGTCACCTCTACCGAGCCAAGGCTCTTTCAGGCCCCCTATCGGGCGGGGATTGAGGTCAAGGCCTACCAGCTAGAGCCGCTACGCAAAGCCCTACGGATGCCCAGGGTGAATCTGTTCATTGCCGACGATGTGGGGCTGGGCAAAACCATTGAGGCAGGGCTGATCCTGCGCGAGATGCTGATGCGGCAGAAGATTAAGCGGGTAGTGATCTCTTGCCCGCCGTCGGTGGTGCGCCAGTGGCAGGAGGAGATGGAGAGCCGCTTTGGCCTCACATTCATCGTGTTTGATCGCGAGTTTGTGGCCTCTAAACGGCGCGAGCGGGGCTATGGTATCAACCCCTGGAAGACTCACACCCGCTTCATTATTTCTCATGCCTTGCTGCGGGATGAAACCTATGCTGCCCCCCTGCGGGACTGGCTGGGCGATTTCTCCGCCGGGTCGATGCTGATTTTAGATGAGGCTCACAATGCCGCTCCGGCCAGTGCCTCGCGCTATGCCGTGGATTCGCAGTTGACAAAGGTGGTGCGCGAGCTGGCTCCCCGGTTTGAGCACCGGCTGTTTTTGTCGGCCACGCCCCACAATGGCCACTCCAATAGCTTTGCGGCCCTGCTCGAAATTCTTGACCCCCAGCGGTTTTGCCGGGGGGTGCCGGTACGCAGCAAAAAGCTGCTGGATGCGGTGATGGTGCGGCGGCTCAAGCAAGACTTGCGGGAAATCAACGAGCCCGACTTCCCCAAGCGGGAGATTGTGCCGGTGGTGATTGATAAGCTGCCGGAGGATGCGCCAGAGCTAAAGCTGGCTCGGTTACTGCAAACCTACCGCAAGCAACGGGAGCAGCGCCTGAAGGATGCCCCCCGCTCAACCCAGACCGCGGCCCTGCTGGTGCTCACCAACCTACAAAAGCGGCTGCTGTCGTCGATCGAAGCCTTTGCCCGCACCCTCAGCGTCCACCGTCGGGCGATTGAGCGGCAGGTTCAGCAACAGCAGAACGTGACCCAGGGCAGCCTGTCCCTCTTGCTAGAGAGTCCTGGATCTGACGATGACCGGGCCGACCTGCAAGAAGACGAGGTGCTGGCGGAGGAAGACCGGCAGATGGAGAAAGCCACCTACGCCGCCGGGGAGGCAATTTCTCAGGAGGAGCTGGCCCTGCTGGAAGAGATGACCCAACTGGCGGAGCAGGCCCGGCGACAGCCCGATAGCCGAATTGTGGAGTTGGAGAAATGGCTGCGCCAAAACCTCTGCCCCGACCTGGGGCAGCCCAGGGCCAAGTGGCTAAATCGGCGGGTGCTAATCTTTACGGAATACACCGACACCAAGCGCTATCTGGAGCAGCAGCTCAAGGCGATCATCGCGGGCAGCGATCGCGAGGATGATCGTATTGGCACCTTCCACGGCGGCATGGGCGACGATCGCCGCGAGGAAATCAAAGCCGCCTTCAACGCTGACCCGGCCCACAACCCCCTGCGAATTCTGATCGCCACCGATGCGGCGAGGGAGGGGGTGAATCTGCAAAACTTCTGCGCCGACCTATTTCACTTTGATGTGCCCTGGAACCCCAGCCGCATGGAGCAGCGCAACGGGCGGATTGACCGCAAATTGCAGCGATCGCCTATTGTTCGCTGCCACTACTTTGTCTTGCTCCAGCGGCCCGAAGATCGGGTGATTGATGTGCTGGTGAAAAAGACCCAGCGCATTCAGGAGGAACTGGGCAGCCTGTCACCAGTGGTGGAAAAGAATGTGACGAAACTGCTGGAGCAGGGCATCCGGGCTGAGCAGACCGAGGCGTTGAGCGGTGCCATTGATAATGCCGACCAGGCCGATGCCGAGTCTACCGGGCGGGGCACTGCGATTAAAGAAGAGCTGGAGGCGATTCGCCTCAGGCAAGACAAGCTGCGGCAGCAGCAGGTGGAGCTAGAGGGCATGTTGCGCGATTCGAAGGAGTGGTTGGGGCTGAGCGATCGCCACTTTCGCGATGCCCTGTCGGTGTCGTTGGAGATTATGGGGTCGGCGGCGCTAGCGCCCCTCTCGGCGGCAGAGGCGGTGGACAACGAAGAGCGCAGCCGCTGGACGGTGCCCGCCCTCGACCAGCAGGCCGGGGCCGACCCCTCCTGGGCCACAACCCTCGATACCCTGCGGGCACCTCGGCAGCGGGGCCAAAAGCTGTGGGACTGGCGCAAGGAAGCGCCGATTCGCCCGGTGGTGTTTCGCGATCCGGGGTCGCTGGATGGGGAGGTGGTGCACCTGCACTTGGAGCACCGTATGGTGCAGCGGCTGCTGGGGCGATTTCTCTCCCAGGGGTTTCTCTACGATGAGCTGACTCGGGCCTGTGTGTGCCGCACCGATGACCCGATACCGAGGGTGATTATTTTGGGGCGGCTGTCGCTCTATGGAGAGCGGGCGGCTCGGCTGCACGATGAGGTGGTGACGGTAGCGGCGGAGTGGCTAGACCCGGAGGCTAGGGGCAGGGGCAAGCTGCGCCCGCTGACGGAGGGGGAGAAAAAGGATGTGATGCAAATCTTGGAGGCCTCGCTGGCGAATCGGCGGCTCCAGGAGGTGCCGGAGACGCTGATGGAGCGGCTGAAGGGGTTTGTGGGCCGCGATGTGGAGGATTTGCTGCCGAACCTGGAGCGGCGGGCGACGGAGCTGACGGAACGGGCAAAGCGGAAGCTGGCCCAGCGGGGCGATCGCGAAGCAGCAGAGATGAAGACGCTGCTGGAGGAACAGCGGGACAGAATTCTGAAGCAGGAGCAGCAGTATGAGACGTTGCAGCTCGGGCTATTTAACCGCGACGAGATGCGACAGATCGAGGCGGATCGGCGGCACTGGCGCACTAGGGTGGAGCAACTGGCGGAGGAGATTGTGACGGAGCCGGAGCGGATTCAGCAGACCTATCAGGTCAAGGCTGAGCGCATTGAGCCGGTGGGAATTGTGTATTTATGGCCAGTATCGAGCTAAGGAGGCAGACGCAATGGAAAGCATGAGACTACGGGATTGTAAACAGGCTTTATGTAGCCATTTTGGTGTGGCTACCTCTAGGGAACTGCGAAAAAATCAAGTATGGCTGGAGTTTGCTGAAGAGAACAGATTACCAGCCCTTCATGGGTGCGATGCTTGGAAGCAAGCTTATGAAGCCGTGTTCGACTTACCCCAAACGGAAGACAGCGAAACTCAAGTCCCTGATTTAGAAGGGGTTGTCAATCAGGGCCTGAAAAGCTTTCAAACTTTTACTAAATCAGTATGGCCCTCAAAGGAGGTTACAGAAGCGGTTGATAATCTTCAAGGCGGAGTCACTGACATGGGAGATGTTGTCGAAGATGCGATCGCAAATGGTTTGACAAACATCCAGGACTTCACCGACAACGCTTTGGGAGCCATGTTCTCCGTTTTTCAGAGTCCGAAGCGTGAGAGTGAGACCAAAGCTGAGGAAACCGCCAGTGAAGACGAGGAACTGGCCTCAGCCGAAAACGGCTCGGTAGAAGAGATTGTTCTAAAGGTAATCAGTCATCAGGGTTGGGATGTTGAGGCTTACCAACCCGTATCAGAGGAAACTGCTTCGTTTACAGAACTGCAAGATCCAGCTGGTAATACGGTTGGGGCACTACTGCAATATTCTCCTGAGCAAAGCCAGCAGCTCATAGACCATTTTCGGGGCTTAAGCTTACATAGCCCAAATGCTTGGCATCAAGGCAGATTGAACTCAGCAGTAGTAGACCAGTTAGGGGCGACCTCAGCAGTGGTGGCTTCTGGTTTACAGACAGGGCAGCTGCTTAGGGTGGTCGGCCCGCCAGAACTGGTTTCTGGTATATCCAAGGGAATTTACAAGATGGTTCAAAGTGGCGGCGCGTCTCTTGGAACTGTGAAAAATGTCACTGGAAGTAAGTTTGCTGGGCAACTCCAGTTTGCTCAAGCTTCTGCTGTGCCCATTCTGGCTCCTGTGGTTGCCTACCAGGTGCTCCATGCAATTGTGGGTACCCAGCAGCTAAACCAAATCAATCAGCGACTGGCCCACATGGAGAAAACCCTGGAAGAACTCCATGTCAGGCAAGAAGCCGAGGTGCTGGGCGAAATCTACTACGCTATCAACGTCTTGGACGACATCCAGGCAGAGCGGATGAACACTGGCGTGTTCACAGCAGATGCTAGTAACCGTTTAGCTCTGGTCGAGAAGAACATTTTGGCAATCCTTGAGCGAAATCGACTGCTCGTCGAACGGTTTAGAGATAAGGCGAAACACACTAGATATCAACGAGGTCGTCAAGGTGCCCGCAGTGCGGCAGAGCTACTTAAGTCAAATGGGAAGCAGGCGCTCCACGATATGCAGTGCTTAATTGGGCTTATTGCCGCTGACCTTAAGCTTGAGCAGATGTTGCTCCTGCAAGCTATGCAAAACAATCCTACGGATGTGGGGCGGCGGCAAGAGCGCATTCGCAACAAAATGCAGAAGCACGAACAGGCACTAGAAAATCTCCCGTCAGTGAAGGAGCTTGAGCGCCATGCCGATGCTTGCCTGAAGGCCATGCGGTGGTGGGAAAAGCTCACTGATTTTGGCCAAACCAAGAAAGAGGTCAGAGAGTTCCAAGCTTATGGGCTAGAGGATGCTAAACCAGCGCTTGCGGCACTTAAACCAGGTTTAAATGGCTATGTCTTTTGGCAAGACAAAGAGGGTATTCAAGTCTTTTCTATGTCTGGTGATGACCTTCGGCTTCGACCAACTCAGTTAGCTGCTGAGCAAGACTTGGACGTCTTGCAAGTGATGGTCAAAGAGCACGTCGTTGCTGGCAATACCTATAAGTTGCAGATCCCAGAAATAACAGAACCCGTAAGAGTTGCTGTAGATGAGGAGGTAGAACCAGGTCTTTGGTTGGGTAAACAACTTGACCAGGAACTGAGGCAATCCGTATTGATTCGAGCTCAGGACTACTTCAAACCCCATCCCAATTTTGGGCTAGGTTAGGCAGCACTCTCAAAGTAAGCATTTTTCTGCAATACAGTTCATTGTCACCATGCCATCTAAAGACCTCGACATCCTTAGACACCAAGAATGGCTCGGCCTGCTGCAACCGGTGGGTTTGGTCGTGTCGCCGCCTGCGCTGATCAAAGCCCAGGCGGTGATCGATCGCGCCAAACTGGTAGACCTGCAAGAGCGGCTGCAAGGCGTAGTCTCCACCGAGGCGATCCCGCGCCATAAGAATGAGGGTATTGCCTGGATTGAGAACTTCCCCGCCTTTACCCAGAAAGTGCTGAATTGGATGCCCGAAGACCTGGTGGTGGCGGCAGACCTGCCCGATCGCCTCTCGGCGGTACTGCCCAGCTATGGCGAGACCCTGCGGCCCACCTATGGGGTTAAAGACCCCGACAGCGACGAGTGGGTTTTGCTGGTGCAGGAAATGGCACCGGGGCTGCCGTTGGATGAGGATGATCCGGCGGCGGCGACGGGGCAGGGGTGGAAGGCGAGTTTTCAGGCCAAGTTTGAGCGGTTGCTGCGGGAGACGGGGATTCCTACCGGGCTGCTGGTGAATGGTACGGAGATGCGGCTGGTGTACGCCCCCAGTGGCGAGTCGTCGGGGTATCTGACGTTTCCCGTACAGGCGATGGTGGAGGTGCCGGGGCGGCTAATTTTGGGGGCGCTGAATCTGCTGATTGGGGCCGATCGCCTCTTTAACGTGCCCGAAAACCAGCGGTTAAACCGGCTGCTGGTGGAGAGCCGCAACTACCAGGCCGAGGTTTCGAATAAGCTGGCCAGCCAGGTGCTCGATGCCCTATGGGAACTGCTGCGCGGCTTCCAGGCGGCAGATGCTGCCGCCAACGGCAAAATCTTTGCCCCCCTCTTATCTCCCCTCTCCCGTTCTGGGAGAGGGGCCGGGGGTGAGGGCCAACACATCTACGGTGGCCTGATCGCCACACTGATGCGGCTGGTGTTTTTGCTCTACGCCGAAGACGAGGGGCTGATGCCCGACGATGAGGTCTACCAGCGCCACTATGCCGTGTCGGGCCTCTACGAAAAGCTGCGGGAAGACGCGGGCAGCTACCCCGACACGATGGATCAGCGCTATGGGGCCTGGGCTACGCTGCTGAGCCTGTTTCGGCTGGTGTATGACGGCGGCGGTGCCTACGACGAATATCTGCCCGCCCGCCACGGGCAACTGTTTGACCCCGACGAGTACCCGTTTTTAGAAGGGCGACCCCAGGGCACCCAGTATGAAACCCATGGCCGGGTAGAAGCGCCCCGCATTGCCGATGGGGTGATTTACCGAATGCTCGACAAGCTGCTGATGCTGGAGGGGGAACGCCTCTCGTACCGGGCGCTGGATGTGGAGCAGATCGGCTCGGTGTATGAGGCGATTATGGGCTACGAGGTGGAGGTGGCCGAGGGGCTCTCCATTGCGGTGAAGCCGAAGGATGTGGTGATCAATGTCGAGGCGCTGCTGGCGGAGAAGCCGGGGAACCGCGCCAAGGTGCTGCAAGACTGGGCCGAGTGCAAGCTGACGGGCAAGGGGGCGCCGGCGCTGAAGGAGGCCACAACCCCAGCCGATCTGGTGGCGGCCCTGGGCAGTCGGGTGTCGTCGCGGACGCTGAACCTGTTGCCTCCCGGTGATCTGTACCTGCAACCGGGGGAAGAACGCCGCCGCACGGGCTCGCACTACACGCCGCGAAAGCTGACCCAGCCGATTGTAGAAACCACGCTGCGCCCCATTTTTGAGCAGTTGGGCGATCGCCCCACCCCAGAGCAGATTTTGAACCTGAAGGTGTGCGACCTGGCGATGGGGTCGGCAGCATTTTTGGTGGAGGCCTGTCGGCAACTGGCGGAGAATCTGGTGGAAGCGTGGGATACCCACGGCCAGCCCGCTGACCTGCCTGCGGCGGTGGAACCGTTGCTCTATGCCCGTCGCCTGGTGGCGCAGCGGTGCCTGTATGGGGTAGACAAAAACCCCTTTGCGGTGAACCTGGCGAAGCTGTCGCTGTGGCTGGTGACGCTGGCCAAAGACCAGCCCTTTACCTTTGTGGATCATGCGCTGAAGTGTGGGGATTCGCTGGTGGGGCTGACGCGGGCGGAGATTGGCAGCTTTGGCAAAGACACGACGGAAGACCTGCCGCTGTTTAAGTACCTGAAGGAAAAGGTAGACCGGGCGAAGGCGTACCGCACCCAGATACAAGCGCTGGATACGCGGACGGATGCGGATGCGGAGGAGAAACTGGCCCAGTGGCAACGGGCAGAACGGGAACTGGAGGAGGCGAAGCTGATTGGCGATGTGAAGATTGCGGCGTTTTTTGCAGGCAAGAGCAAGAAAGACCGCGAAGCTAAACTCTCGGAATACGCCGACCTCGTCCGCACCTGGCGACAATCTGTCTACACCCAGGGCGATCCATCTACCCATTCACCCATCGACGCATCCACTTACTCCCCCCTCACCGAAATCCAGAACTCTATCCGCAATGCTGAAAAGCCCATCACGCCGTTTAACTGGGAAATTGAGTTTCCAGAGGTGTTTGATCGGGAGAATCCTGGGTTTGATGCGATCGTGGGGAATCCGCCGTTTTTGGGTGGAACTCTGATTTCAGGTTCTTCCTCAAAGGAGTATCTGGATTGGATCACAAACGTTTTTCCGGAGACTGGAAACAGAACTGATTTAGTTGCTTATTTCTTTAGGAGAGCTTTCGATCTCATACGCAAGGAAGCAGCTTTGGGCCTAGTTGCAACTAATACCATTTCTCAAGGTGATACTCGAACTGGCAGCCTTAGTTGGATTTGCAAAAAAGGAGGGACAATCTTTGAAGCAGAGCGTAGATTCCGCTGGCCCGGCTTAGCTGCTGTCATCGTTAGCCTAGTTCATATTTTCAAAGGATCTTTGCCCGCTCCATTTCGCCTAAACAAACGAGAAGTGACAAAAATTACGGCATTTCTATTCCATGCCGGTAGCCATGAGGATCCAAAATCCCTTCCTCAAAACTCCGATCTCGTTTATGAAGGAGTTAAGCCTTATGGAGATGGTTTTCTTTTTGAGGATGGCAAAGAAAAGGCGACTTCAGTTACCGAGATGTACTCGTTAATTCAATCTAATTCTGAAAACAAGGAAGTCATATTTCCATATATCGGCGGCTCAGAAATCAACTCACATCCTGAGCAAAAACCTACAAGATACATAATCAATTTTGGTGATCGAAGTGAGGATGAGGCACGTAAATGGCCTGATCTGATCCAAATTGTCGAGGAGAAAGTGAAGCCAGAAAGAATGACCAAGGCACAGGATGTTGCAAACTGGCCTTGGTGGAAGTTCTGGAGAATGAGAAAAGAACTATATGAGAAAATTAGTGATAATTCAAGAACTCTTGCTATTTCACGAGTTAGTCAGTATCTAAGTATGGCATTCTTGCCAGTTAATGTTGTTTTCACAGAAGGCGTAGTTGTATTTGCCTTTGAGAAATATGGTGATTTTGCATTTCTTCAATCCAGGATTCATGAGATTTGGGCTAAGTTCTTTGGCTCATCAATGAAAGATGACTTGCGTTACACCTCCTCCGTTTGCTTTGATACTTTGCCCTTCCCCGAAAACTGGGAAACCGACCCCACCCTAGAAGCCATCGGCAAAACCTATTACGACTACCGCGCCGACCTCATGGTGCGCAACAACGAGGGTCTCACCGACACCTACAACCGCTTCCACGACCCCACCGAAACCCACCCCGACATCCTCCACCTCCGCCACCTCCACGATCAGATGGATCGCGCCGTCCTCGCCGCCTACGGCTGGGCCGATATCGACACCACCTGCGGCTTTGCCCTCGACTACCTCGACACCGACCCCGACGACCTCCCCCCCGAAGCTGCTGAGCGAGTTGCCAGCGGCGACCTCTTCTGGGTCACAGCCGACGAAGCCGCCGCCTTTGGTGCCCTCATCAGCACCGGCAAACGCAAACTCCCCTGGCGCTACAAATGGCCCGAAGCCACCCACGACGAAGTACTCGCCCGCCTCCTCGACCTCAACCAACAGCGCCATTTAGAAGAGGTAAGGGGGCATAAGGCGGCAGAGGGAGCGAAAAAGGCAAAAGGCAGCGTTCAACGTTCACAAGGGTCAAGGAAAACAAAATCAGCCCCCGAAACGCCCACTATTCCCGGTATGGAGATTTAAACCTGTGGATAAAGTCCCCATTGTTCTACCCAAACCCATCCAAGATGAACTGGAAGCCCTCGCTCAACAACAAAACCGCACCGTCCTAGCCATCATCCAAGATGCCGTCCGCCTCTACATCACCACCCTCCACAGCCTTCAAGCTAGAACCATGACCATGGACCACCAAAACCAAAATCCCCCAGAACCATGACAACTCCAACTAGCCCCAGCCTCCAAGACCTGCTCCAGGCCAAAAAAGACCAAATTTTAGCGATCGCCGATCGCCACGGAGCCTATAACATTCGCGTCTTTGGTTCCATCGCCCGCAACGAAGCCACCGCAACCAGCGACATCGACCTACTCGTAGACTACGACCCCGCCCGCCGCAGCCCATGGTTTCCGATAGGGCTAGTTCAAGAGCTAGAAGCCTTGCTAGAGCACAAGGTAGACGTAGCCACCCCAGCCATGCTCAAAGAGCGCATCCGCGATCGCGTCATGCAGGAGGCTATTCCCCTATGAATGCCAAACTCGTCGAATCCCTCGTGCAGGCGATCGAGTCCTTACCCCCAGAGGACTACGCCCTGTTTCAAGAACAGCTCGCCACCCGCAGCGTGCAGAAAACACCAGGGGTTTGCGGAGGCCATGCCCGCATTCGCAGCACCCGCATCCCCATCTGGACGCTCATCTCCCTCCAACACCAGGGAGCCGACGACAACGAGCTGCTGCACAACTTCCCTAGCCTCACCCCTTTTGATCTGACCGTAGCACGGGCTTACTATGCCAACCATACCGAGGAGATCGACAGTGCGATCGCCGATATTCACGATGCCGAGGTGCCTAGCGAAGGGGAAAGCAAACAACAGATCCCCACGATCAAGCAAAACTAAACGTTAAGCAGTTTCTAGTCGTAACCCCAACCATCGAGACAAAGCCCCATGTCCCTGCAACTCACTATCGAATACCCCGAAACCTTCCCCGATGCCGTGGGCCGCACCCGCGAGCAATTTGAACAAGAAGCCCGCTGGGCCATGGCTGTCAAGCTGTTCGAGCTACAGCGGCTTTCCTCCGGCATGGCGGCAGCCCTGCTAGGGGTCGATCGCGTCACCTTTCTGCTCAAGCTGGGCGATTATGGCGTTCCCATGATTGACCTCTCCGAAGAAGAGCTTCTGTCGGACATCGCCAATGCCTGAGACAACCCAGATTGTGATCAACACCTCTCCCCTCATCGCGCTAGTAGCAGCCTGGGGAGACTTAACCCGCTTAGAGCCTCTCTATGAAAAGGTTTGGGTGCCCTTCGAGGTCTGCCAAGAAATCTCAAGAGGGGGCACCAGCCAATTTGCCGTCCCTGAGTTTGAGCAGGCTACCTGGCTTCACAAACAAACCACTGCCCTAGCTATATCTCCCTTTCTGCTCAACGCCCTCGACCTGGGAGAAGCCTCTGTTATTCAACTGGCCCTCGACCAAAACATCACCACCGTTTGCATTGATGAAGCCGTTGGGCGGCGAGTTGCCCGACTCAGCGGCCTAACGTTAACCGGCTCCGTCGGCATTTTGCTAAAAGCCAAACAAAAAGATCCGTCACTCTCAGTTAAATCCGCCATCGACAACATGCTCAGCCGCAAAATTCGCCTCAGCGAGACTGTAATTAACATCGCCCTGCGCCAAGCCGGTGAACTGGATTGATGGGCTAACCCCGTAGGCCGCCCTGCTGCTATTTAGGATCTGACACCATGACTACCTCCGCCGAAATTCGCGCCACCCTGGTGGATGCCCTCAACATTGACCTGGTCGGTCCCACCCCCCAAAACACCGACCACGCCGAGGAAATCCTCAGGCAGGCTCCCTCCAAGTGGTACCTGACCGGCTTTTTGGCCCCCTTTGGCGCACCCCCCGACCTGCGCTCCGACGACGATGCCGACGACGACCTACCCGAGGAAGTCACCACCAGCGACTCCAGCGAGGACAGCAAAACTCCCGACAAACCCGCCGCCCGCAAAGCCTTGTTTCCCTCCTCCATGGGGCTGAGCTGCTTACTATCGGGCAAAACCACCACTCTAGAGGCCCAAGTCACCTGGGGCGACTACATTCCCCTCACCCCCGTAGAGGACGACCCCGAAGAGGGACAGGGCAAGTCGAAGCGCAAGAAAAAGCCCGAACAATGGCAGCGGGTACCCCAACAGGCCGCTCTCACCGTCCCCATTGAAGAACGACCCGAGCCCTTTGCCATCGACATCCCCGGCGGCAGCGGCCTCAACCTGGTGGTCACCTGTCGCCCCGTGCTGGATAACCGCTTCCCCTACGGCACTAAAGCGGTATCGGTCTTTTTGGTTAACTATCGCCAGGTCACCTCCGGGGAGCGCGACGCCACCTTTGCCTTTCAAACTCACCTCAATATTCGCTGCACCGAGGGGTTTGTGCCTCGACCCGACCCCCGAGGCGTCAGCACCGACGATTGGGATGAGGCCGTGGCCGCTCTCCAGTACCGCGACGACTACGAATTTGCCGTGGGCCACAACGTCTCGGCCCTAGCTATAGATGCCCAGGGCAGCCGCTGCACCGAAGTCTGCACCACCTGGATACCGATCGCTGAAGTGCCCCGCGTGGCCCCCACCGCTCCAAAAGGGGTACAGCTGGGCATGGAATCTCTAGCCTTAGCCGCCGATGCCGCCGCCATTCGCGGCATGGTAGGGCCACTGGTCACCGAATACCGCGCCTGGATTGCCACCCAGCGGGCTGTAGCCATCAGCCCCCAGGAAGCTGCTAACGTGGCCAGAAACCTGCTGGATCGGGCGAGTCGGGTCTGCGATCGCATCGAAGCCGGTCTCAATGCTCTACAAGACCCCCAGGTGCTAGAGGCCTTTCAAGTGGCCAATCGGGCGATCGCCACCGCCCGCCGCCGCCAGCTCAGTCAAGAAGAGGGCCACCCCCCCGAGAGCTTTTCAGAACCTACCTGGAGACCCTTCCAGCTCGCCTTTATTTTGCTCAACCTGGTGGGGCTAGCTGACCCCATCCACGACGATCGCAAGACAGTAGACCTGCTGTTCTTCCCCACCGGGGGCGGTAAGACCGAGGCCTATCTGGGCCTAGCCGCCTTCACCCTAATTTTGCGGCGGCTCAAGTACCCCGGCATCCAGGCCGCTGGCCTGAGCGTGCTGATGCGCTACACCCTACGTCTGCTCACCCTCGACCAGCTAGAGCGGGCCTCGCGCCTGATCTGCGCCCTAGAGCTAGAGCGGCAAAAGGTGCCCGACAAACTGGGCACCTGGCCCTTTGAAATCGGCCTCTGGGTGGGCCAGGGGGCTACCCCCAACCGCATGGGCAAACGGGGCGATAAAGATGAGTATTCGGCCCGCGATCGCACCTTGGACTTTAAGCGAGACAGCAAGAGTAAACCCTCTCCCATTCCCCTAGAGCGCTGCCCCTGGTGCGGCGAGGGCTTTACCACCAACTCCTTCCAGCTCTTGCCCACCGAAGACGCGCCCAAAACCCTCAAAATTGTCTGCGTTAACCGAAGTTGCGACTTCCGCAGCCGCAATCCTTTACCCATCCTGGCTGTAGACGAGCCGATCTACCGCCGCTTGCCCTGCTTCATCATCGCCACCGTCGATAAGTTTGCGGCCCTGCCCTGGGTCGGCCAAACGGGTGCCCTGTTTGGTCGAGTCACTCACTACCAGGAGGGCGAAGGCTTTTATAGCTCCGGTGACCCCACGACTGCGGGACGCCCCTTAGCGGGCTATCTTCCCCCACCCGACCTGATCATTCAGGACGAGCTACACCTGATTTCTGGCCCCCTGGGAACGATGGTAGGACTCTACGAAACGGCGATCGATACGCTGTGCTGCCGCGAAGAGAATGGCCATACCATTCGCCCCAAGGTGATTGCCTCCACGGCCACGGTGCGTCGGGCTAGCCGCCAGATCCAGGCCCTCTTTGGCCGCAGCCAAGTCGATATCTTTCCGCCCCCTGGCCCGGATCGCCACGATTCATTTTTTGCTAAAACCGACTTTCAAGCGCCCGGTCGGCTCTACGTGGGGGTGGCCGCCCAGGGTCGCAGCTTAAAAGTGATTTTGCTGCGGGTCTATCTGGCCCTGCTAGCGGCAGCCCAGAAACAGTGGGTAGAAGCTGGGGGCAAGCGCAATAAAAACAACCCCGCTGACCCTTACATGACCCTGATGGGCTACTTCAACTCCCTGCGAGAACTGGGGGGCAGCCGCCGCATTGTGGAGGACGAGGTCAACTCTCGCCTGACCAAGTACAGCGATCGCCTGCGAGAGGGTGAGCTAGTCGGCCCCTTCCTCGACCGCAAAATTGACGAGATGCCGGAAGAACTGACCTCGCGGGTGAGCACCAACAAAATCGCTAACACCAAGCGCCGCCTCTCCACCCCTTTCCACGAAGATGACCGGGTCGATGTGGCCCTGGCCACCAACATGATTTCAGTGGGCCTCGATATTATTCGCCTGGGCCTGATGGTGGTGCTGGGGCAACCCAAGACCGCCGCTGAATACATCCAGGCCACTAGTCGGGTCGGGCGCGACAAGAACAAGCCGGGGCTGGTGGTAACACTGATGAACATTCACCGACCCCGCGATCGCTCCCACTATGAGCGCTTTGAAAGCTGGCACAACAGCTTCTACCGAGCGGTCGAGGCCACCAGCGTTACCCCGTTCTCGCCTCGGGCGCTGGATCGCGGGCTAGCGGGAGTCATGGTAGCCCTGGCTCGACTAGGCGTACCCGCGATGACCAGCCCAATGGGGGCCTCTAACCTGACCGACCAACGGGCAGCGGTCGCGGCCATGGTGGAAGCCATTGCCCGCCGGGCCGAGGGCCACAGTCCTGATCTAGATGGTGAAGCGGCGAATGATCTGCGGGTGAGGGTGCGATCGCAGGTCACTGACTTGCTCGATACCTGGGAGCGAATTTTGACCCGCGAAACCCGCTTGCAATACCAAAAAGAGACCGACCTGGCCCCTGCCCTGCTGGTCGATGCCCTCGATTTGTCTGCCGAGAAACGCCCCGCCGATGAGCAAAAGTTTAAGACCCAGCGCAGCCTGCGCGACGTAGAAGCCAGCGTCAACCTCTGGATTCGAGACCCGTACACCATGGAAGGCGTAGCCGGAGACGACGAATGAGCCAGCCCAACAAAACCAAAAAAGCCAGCGGCGAACTGCGCCAGAGCCAAATGCTCACCACCTTCGGCCCCGGTTCGATGGTAGACCTACCCGCCCGGTCGGTGATTATTTCAGGCCTCAGCTACTGGAAAGGCGACAAGCCCTACATCCGAGAAGACCGCCTTAAGTACAAGGTGGCCAAGAGCCTCAACCTGCCCGATGGCCACGAGGTTAAACTCTTTGGCCCACCGAGCAAAACTAGCGACCCCAAAGCGCCTATCAGCGGCGTTGATGCCCTCGTGTTCCCCACCTGGTTTCTCGCCCAGATCGATCGCACGATTGAGCGAGCGGGCAAATCCTACCGCACCCGCCCCCTGATTTCTTGGAGCGCCGTCAAGGGGGGAGCCCGGTTTGAAGGTAAATCAGTGCAGGCGGTGCCGGTGCGCTTTGTGCAGGCCTGCACCAATGGCCACCTCAGCGACATTAACTGGAACGCCTTTGTCCACAACGACTTCCAGGCCAAGTGCCGGGGCCAGCTCTGGCTCGATGAAGCCGGTTCCGGCAACGATTTTGAAGAAATCTTTGTGAGGTGCGAGCAGTGCGCCAGCCTGCGCCCCCTCTCTCAGGCCAAGATCACTGACTCCAAGGTGCTAGGAGCCTGCGAAGGCCACCGCCCCTGGCTGGGTGCCCGAGGCAAAGAATCCTGCCGCCGCCACCGGGTCACCGATACTGGCGAGATTATCGCCACCGATAAGCCCGAGTACAACCGGCTCTTGGTGCGATCGGCCAGCAACGCCTACTTCAGCCAAATCCTCAGCGTCATCTCCATGCCCGACAAGGATGCTGCGCTGAAGCAGGCCGTTGACCGCTTCTACGAAGAAGACCTGCAATACACCGAAGACATCGCTGACGTCACCAAGGAGCTGCGCAAAGCCAAGTTTGCCGACCTGGTAGAGTTTGGCGCAGAGGCCGTCTGGGCTGAGATTAAACGCCGCAAAGCCGGTCTTTCTACCCCCGACAAAAGCATCAAACAGGTGGAACTGGAGGCATTACTGGCCTGTCCTGAAGAGAAAGGCAAAGAGGCTCCCTCCAGCGACAAGATCTTTGAAGGCTATACCCGCAAACCCAGTTCTCTAGAGCCTAAGTGGCAACCTTTCATCGATAAAGTTGTCCTGGTGCATCGCCTAAGGGAGGTGTTGGCCCTGATCGGCTTCACCCGTTTCGAGGCGGCTCAAACCAACATCGAAGGGGAAATCGACGATCTAGCTATTGGTGTACGCCGAGCCAGCCTAGACTTTGAGCCCAACTGGGTGCCCGCGATTGAGAACCTAGGCGAGGGGGTTTTCATCAGCTTCAACAAAGAACAGGTAGAACGCTGGCAACAACGGCAAAACGTGATTGACCGAACCAAGGCTCTCAATCAGGGCTTTAGCAAATGGGCAGAGAACCGGGGCATCCCCCAAGACAAGGCCAAGTTTCCCGGTGAAGCCTACATCATGCTCCACTCCCTCTCCCACCTGCTGATCACCGCTGTATCTCTGGAGTGTGGCTACGCCTCCAGCGCCATCCGTGAGCGGATCTATGCCTTCCCAGATATCGGCTACGGCATTCTCCTCCACACCGGCACCTCGGGTTCTGAAGGCACCTTGGGTGGCCTAGTCGAGGTTGGCAGACGGATTGAGTACCACCTCGGTAAGGCCCTGGAGCAGGGGCGGCTCTGCTCCAACGACCCGGTTTGCGCCCAGCACGAGCCCGATAACGTCCAGGAAGACCGATTCCTGCAAGGGGCGGCCTGCCACGGCTGCCTGCTTATTGCCGAAACCTCCTGCGAACGGCGCAACGAGATGCTTGATCGTGCCTTGGTCACCAGCACTGTTGAGGGGTTAGGAGCCGAGTTCTTTCCCGATGGAGTGTACTGATGTCGCCCTTTGTGCGGCTAAGTCGCCCAGCCCTACTGGGCATTGCCGAGGCTCTAGAGTCTGGCAGGCTTAGTCTGCCGGTTTCAACCGTCTCTTTGTGTACCTACGTGCCCGAGCAGGGTTTAGCCGCCGTCGTCCAGGAAATTAACCACCTACACCAGCAGGGCATGGCCCCCAGGCCGCTCGCCTACATGCTCAAATTACTCGCCGAAGAGCGGGCCGCATCCCAGGCCAAACAAGATCAGGTGGACTTGGTGTGGACGGGGCCAGAAGTCCTAGGTAGCGAAAGCCGAGATACCGGCATTGTGGTGCGCGAGCTCTTTAGCAGCGCCCAGCACAGCGTGCTGATCTCCAGCTTTGCCATCGACCAGGGCACCAAAGGCTACGACCTCTTTCGCCCCCTGGCCCAGCGAATGGATGCCAATCCCGCCCTCCAGGTCAGAATGTTCCTCAACGTCAAACGTAAGTACCAAGACCGTACCCCAGCCACTGTACTGCTCCGGCAGTTTACCGAGACCTTTCGCCAGCGCGTCTGGCCCGGTCAACGCCTGCCAGAAGTCTTTCACGACCCCCGCACCATGCTAATGACCGCCGGGTCTAACGCCTGCCTCCACGCCAAGTGCGTTGTCGTCGATGAAGAGCGCCTGCTGATCACCTCCGCTAACTTCACCGAAGCGGCCCATGAGCGCAACATTGAGGCTGGGGTACTGATGCGCGATCGCGTTCTCGCTAAGGCCATCCGCTCCCAGTTTGAAATGCTGGTTGTTCAAGGCCTTTTAGAACGAGTTCCAGGACTGTAAGGAGGGTTACTACCGACAGTCCACAGGTTGACGCTACTCAAAAAGGCGATCCAACACCCGCCCCAGGCGGTCATCACTGAGCCCTACCACCTTATGCATAACAGACAGTGTGGGCGATCGCCTTGTCGTGCTGGCTGATGACTGTAGCAATACGCTGGGCAATCTTCTGTCCCCCTTGGTGGGAAGGTTCAATGGGCGAAACGGCAGAATAGTCACCTGGGTCAGAGCAGACCAACCGCAGGTCGATTAGGGGCAGACCATACTGAATCGCCTGCCGGGTAATGCAGTCGTTAAAGAGCGACAGGGTCGTAAAAGCCAATAGACGCAGCCCAGGGTCTTGGATAGGGGCTTGGTCATAGATGGTGCAGACTGTCAGCGGTTTTTTAAATGCTGACAGCTGATTCAGAAGTTCATTGTACTGGTGGTTAAACTCTGTTTTCATCTCCGCCATTGCCGTTAGGGCTACGGACAAAGAATCGGCTCGGCTCTGCAACTGGGCAGCGTATCCCAGGGCATCGTTCCCACCAACGCTCAAAAACAGGTGGGTAGACTCCACAGGCAATGCCTTGATTTGATCATGAACATCTGCAATGCAATCACCATCTACCGCCAATAGAAGTACTTGGTGCTGATCAGTGCCTAAAGAATCCAGCGCTGCGCGCAGGTGCTCTTGAACGGGCAACCCGTTTGGCACATAAGTGGCGTTATCAAAGATAGAGTCACCCAGCAAAACGGCGTGTACCACGGGTCTAGTCTCCTATAGAAAATGGCGCTGCTATTTCTCAAGATTCCCCTGTAGCCTACGACTTAATTCACCAATTCAAATCTGAAGTGTATCAACCTGGCTCATAATCGCTGCCAGCCTCTGCGATCATTTCTGCAACACGGTGACCAGTACACTCTCCCACGTCAGGTAGACTAAATCTGAAACTGCTGGGATTTAGTATGTCCTGGCTTCTGCTGGCTTAAGACAGAGACTGCATTCCTAAAATCTTCTAAAACAGGCTCAGATGCTCTACTAAATTCTATAACAGATCCTTTTGCCCTCAAGACAGTTCTTCCTTCTTGAGTAGCTAGCAAAACTCCCTCCTCGGTCAAGATGACTGAGTTTCTTCGCCCCTCGACCTTAAACCCGCCAAGCTCGCTAGGCTGACCAGCACGAGACAGAATCAAAGAAGCAAGATTTAGTAATTCAACTGATTTAGAAGGATTCTGTATGTCAGCATCCTGTTCACCTGCACTAGACTCAATCTTTGCATCAACCAGAAGTGATTTTGGATCGCTGGCTTGAGATCGATTAAAGACAGTTTTCCTATCCTCATAGGCGAAAATAGTTTGTCCATCCTTCAAAATACTCAGCTTCCCTTCTTTATCGAGATTTACAGCATATTGATCGCCCACAAAGGCAAGCATCAAATCGTTAGTTCCAACTTGCCCTCTCTCGTGCAAAACCCGACTGGCCGCACATAACAAGTTATGATTTAGATCGACGGGTTCATTAACGATTTGATTAGGCTTCACGGTTAGCCGACTTCGATCTACCGGAAGCTTCATGGCCAGCGGAGCCTTTTGCTCAAACATCGTCGGAGAAACTTTTCGTAATCGTACCCAGGGGAACTCAGCCCCTTGATACTCACAAGAGGGGCGGGTCAGTTCCAATGACGCTCCATCCATGATTCTGTGAATGTGATCCTCATCAGCCCCGTGGACGAGTCCCCCTTGGATCGTCAGCGCTTCAGCACTCTGCCCGCTCAGGGGAATACGATTCTCTCTAGCCCAGTTCTCCCAGCCAAATGCCTCTCGGGCCAACGACACGATCGCATAGGAGCGATCGCTATGCCCACCTCCACCGCCTGATAGAACGTCTCTGGCGCGGTCTGAGATCAGATCTGATAGGTCTACAGTCGAACTCCCTGGCAGCGTCTTTTTACGCCAGGGCCGAGCCTTGACAGGAACAGTCTCACCAAGGGGAACACCATGCTCAGATTTTTTTGTTGCAGTCTGAGTCCCTGACTTAAAGATCCCGATTTCTGAGAGCTCTGCGACGGCCACTGGGGCCGCCACGAGATGCTTAGCCCGGTAAGGATTGCCTGTGGGCCCAATGGTCGGAGCCAGTACACAGACCCTGCCGACTCCAAGCACCTCACCCACATGCTGGCCACCGGGTTCTAGGGCAAAGTTGGTAAAGTCTTTAGGGTGATCCAGTTGCACCATAAAATGCCACCCGCCCCGATGGGTCTGCTCTGCATAGGTCTGCTTCAGTTGAGGATGGGTCTCAGCCCAAGCTAAAACGGCGGTATCACAAGCATCTCGGGAGCCAAAGTTTTTCACATCGAAGTCAATGAACACGGTACGCTCATTGCCTAGCGTGGCAATTCCATTTCGGGGATTGGAAAACCAGGCTTTCAGCTCACTGGGCTCAGGCATTCTGGACTGAAAGTCTCGGTGATTGACACTGTGCGGATGGCCGTCGGCATCCAGGTAGCTCGGATTTTTACCGGTGAATCTAGAGACCGGGCAAAGCTTCCCATCGACTTCAACCAAGGGGATATGGCAGTAAATCCCCCTGTCTGGGCGGTCAGGATTTACCTTGGGGTACTGGTAAGCATCCTGCTCTGGCGCAATGGGAAGCGGTGGTAGGTTATTTTTCAACAACCACTTCGCCACATCCTGCACGGATAGCTGCTTTGGCCATGGCGATAATGCGTTCATCGGTGAAATGTGAGCAATGGAGGTGGGCTTGACTCAGAGGCAGTCCATCAACATCAAAGGCTGGGCCATCTGACTAAACCTGTATGGGTACTACCGATCATAAACAGCCGGGATAGCAGCTGAGTGAGGGGTAGCTTGTGCCGCTAGTGCCTGTCGCACCCGAGACACTTGGGCACTAAACTTGTGGGCATCTTCGGCACTCAGCCCCTGACTGTGCAAGACTCGGCTGCCCTTGGCGTTAAAAATTTCGCCTCGTTCTCTCGCCGAAACCGCGATCGCATCGCCCTGACTGAGAAGGGTATAGGTCTTGCCAGCAAAGACTTTTGAGCCATCGGGCTGGTCTTGCCCTAACTGAGCTAACAGGTATTTAGACTGAGCCAAAACGTTAGCGGCCTGCTGAAGATAGGCCTTTTGGTCGTGCTGACGTGTGATTCTGTCTACGTCGCCGTACTCCCCCTCATGCCCCGATTTGACCGCTTGGCCGATCTGCTCAATGCGCTCCAGGTGCAACGGCGATCGCCCCAAGGCCCGCGCCTGGGAATACCATTCACGCAAATCTTTAAGCAGAGCCTGGCTCTGTACCGGCTCTGCTAGGGCAACCGGCGACGACTCGGGCAGAGCATCAACGGAGGGTTGCTCGGCGGTGGGAAGCGTAGGGGGCAAATTTACTCCACCGGGATTGGCCTGCCGCTCAGATGGCGTAGCACTTTGAATGGCAGGGTTGACCTCTGCATCCAGCGAGGTATAGAACTCCGCCATCAGTTGACCAACAGCACCTCTGATGTTCACGGGGTCTCCGTACTCATCGCCTAAGGCTTTGGTGGCGATGGTATTGGCCGCTTGCTCCATCCATTGAGCCCCAACCTCTGTGCCACTCTCACGCACTACGGCCTTAGCATTTTGCATGGAGGCGTTGACCATGGCCAGCTCATCCTGGGAAAGCTGTAGTTCCCAAAGTCGCTCCCCAGCCTCAAAGGTGAGTACAGCGCCACCACGTTCGAGCGCCTCAAGCCCAGGAGACCCCGTTGGCACCTCTACCGCCGGGGGCGGTGGATGGTGTAGCCCAGGGTCAAGATCGAGAATCAATACCTCATCTACATCGGTGGACGGGTCAGGCTGCGGCGACGAACTGCTGACAGGCGCATCCTGAGAGGATTGAGGGTACAAGGGTTGCACCACCAGCCCCAGATCGTCATAAATATCTTGGGCTGGCCGCATCTCCGTGGCTCCTACGACCCCTCCCAATATCGTCGTATCCGGGATAACCTGCGGATCGTAGGCTGATGCCAGGTGAGGCACTGATGCCCCAGCCAAGGCATCTCTCACCGCATCTTGCTGATAGGCATAGGGATTATTGTGGCCCTCCAACCATAAGAATCCCCGCTCACCGTCCTGATAGAGCATTTCAGGCGAGTCGGCAGCCAGTGCCTCAAATTCAGACCGATCAAACTCATGGAACAGATCGGGGCGCTGTTGGAATAGCGCATCTAAGGGACTCAAAGGCTCCGGCGGAGAAAGGGGTTGGGAGGCAGGTTCTAGGCCCGGTTCAGCCATCGCCTCCTGACCCAACTGGGTCAGATAAGCCTCTGAGCTCGCTTCCCCAAAGCCCTGCTCCAGCAAGTTCCGCGCAAATATCATGCCAAAGGTGCGATCGGGGGCACGCAGTTCGCCGCCATTAAACCCTTGCACCGCAGTTTCAACGAACTGAAGATGTCCATCGGGCTGAATGTCCATCTTCATCTCAGTATCAATCCACATATCCCCGTTGCCAGTGGCGTAGTGGGTCAGGTACAAATCACTGCCGCCCACCCCATTAGGATGGGCTTCAACCACCAGATCCATGTAGGGTTCATTGGACACCCTGAGATGAAAATCGTCGTTCCCATCAACCATGACCGCCTGCTGGAGCCCGCCCTGCTGAAGCAATCGGGCAACGGCCTGGCCGATCGGGGTCGTCTGCTGGGAGGGTGCCAGAACCTGGGGGCCACCCTCCTGGGACATCTCACGCAACCGCTGTCGGCCCGCCTGCCGCACAGCCTCATCTTGCTGTTCCTGGGTCTGGACGGCTATCGCCTCATCAAAGGCCTCTGCGACAACCTGGCGCACAGCCCCAGCAATGCGTTCCTCCAGCTCAGGGCTATCGGCAGCAAACTGTCCCAAGAAGGCAGAGTCCTCGTTGTCCATGGCGGACTTAGCCATCTCCAGATCCAGGCCAGCCTCCAGGTGATCGCTCAGGCGGCGGTAGGTGCGCCCCATCGCCTCAATCGCCCTATCTTGGGATATCTCGCCGCCCAGAGTCTCTACGGCCCGCTGCATCAAGACATCAGGGGTCGCACCGCTAGACGAGGCACCGAGATACTCATGGAAGGCGATCGCCTCTGAGTGCAGGGGCTGCCCATCGGTCTGTAACACCCCACCTCTGACCAGGGTGTCAAAGGTCAGCGCGGGCGGGGGTGGCTCGTAGAGGTTGAATTCGGCCTTGAGGTCGGCCAGGTTGCTGCCGGAATACAGGCGATCGGAGACAGCGTTCATCACCTCCCAGCGGCTAGGGGACCAGTCCTCGTCAGGGTCAGGGATGAGCCCAGGATTGCGCTCCAGCTCGGCCCGCAAAATGGGGTGAATGGCCCGGCTGCGGTCGCTGCTGGTGACCTCGTTACCCACGGGGAGCCAGGTGGTGGCCGGTTCCCAACCTGCTGTTTCTCCTCCCACGGCGGCGGTCGCCTCATCTAAATGCGACGTGGCCTTGATGCCGCGCCGGGTAACGAGGTAGGTCAGCACATCGTCTTGGGCCTTGGCATCGCCAATTTTGATCTGCATCATCTTTTCTTCGGTGGTGCGACCTGGCTTGTCGCCTTCCACCCGTCGAGTCCCGGAAACAAACTCCCCCTGCGCTAGATCGAGTAGCTCTCGGTCCTGGTAAAACTTCTTGCCCGCACTGCTGGTAGGCACCGTCAACACCAGCTCATTGCGCAGGTTAAACTCAGCGTCTAGAACGCCATCTCGATCCGTAAAGCTGGCTGCCCTCGATGTTGCCGAGAGGAATGCCATCAACTGATCGGGCTGCTGAATCGAGATCGGGCGGTTATCAATCTCTCCGGCGTCGATGCCCTTGGCCAGGAGGTAGGCCGGGTGGTACTCCCCCTCGTTGTCCTGCATCAGGGCAAACCGACCCACGAGGTCAGACTTGAGCACCTGGCCCACCACCATCATGCGATGCTCGCGGGAGGCCATCTGCTTTTCGTCAAAGACACTGTAGGTCGGCACCTCGGTGTACTGCTGCAACACCTGCCCCGGCTGATTCTTGAAGACAAAGGAATTTTCCTGGGGTTTGAGGGCGACATCGCGACCAAGTTCGCTAAATTTGACCGACAGTTCTCCGGCCTCGTCCGCCAGGGCAATCCTGAATCGCCATGACCCAGGGTTAATTGGGTTGGAGGCATTTTGCTGGCGGGTGACTCCGACGATAACCCCTGGCAGCGCCCGGCTGGTATCGAGGGAGGCCAACTGCACCGGAGCGCCGATGGGAAACTCCCGCAGCTTCCCCAGCACACCGTTCTGCTGGGCCGTCAAAATCATGGCGCTCTGAGCTTTATCCTTCTCGGCATCCGCAACCTTCTTCTCGGTGTTTTTGACCCGCTGCTCCTGCTTAGTTAGCTTCCCTTCAACTTTTTTGAGAGCATTGCGAGCCTCAACCCGGCGCTGCTCATACTGGCCTTCTAGCTCAGCTTCCCGCTCTGGGGTCACCGCTCCCGACTGGTTCAGCGCTTCCCTAGCAGCGGTGTACTCAGGGATGACCTGTTCTAGGGCTGTGGTCAACTGATCGCGCTCATCCCTCAGCCCCTCGCGCCGCGTATTGGCATCCTCAAGCTGCTGGCGAGCCCGGTTCAGAGCTTCTGTAAAATGCTCAGCTTTGCCCTCCCGGAAGGCGTCGCCCTCTGCGGTCACCCGCACTACCGTCTCCTGGGCATGAGCTTGTCCTGCCTGGCGAATCGCACCGTCAACCGTTAGATCAACCCCCTCCAGGTCGTCGGGTTTAGCCAGCTCCAGGGCATCACAAACTGACTGCACCACCTGCAACGTGGTTTGGGGTTTGCCCCCGGTCTTGGCCTCTACCTCCAGGGCGTAGACAGGCTGCCGGAACGGGTTGCCCCCATCGCCGTTGTGAAGCATCTTGCGGCGCAGGGGCCTGGCGTCTAGATCCATCTTTTGAGCATCGAGATCCCAGGCCCCCATCGCCGTCAACCGATCCTTGAGCCCGTTGTACTCGGAAATCAACAGGTCGTAAACCTCACCCTGAAGAGCCAGGGATGGGTAAGGATCATTTGGGGTCGGCAGCTGATCGCTCGACAGAATAGCCACCCGTCCGGTCAGCTTGCGCACATCGCCATACCTAACCTCTCCATCTTGATCGGGCGGGCTACAAGGGTAGTCGAGGGTTTGGTTGACCTCGGGCATCGCCGCCATGGCGTTGGCTGCCGCTTGGTCGCCATACTTGTTCAAAAAGTCAGGCACATCGGCCCCAGAGAACTGGCTTTCGCCCGTGCCTGCGGTGTTGGACTTGAGTCCCCGCATTTTATTCATCAAAACGGCCATTGCCCTGGCCTCGGTGGGTAACCCTTCCCCATAGACGAGCTTGAACATGGGCAGGCCAAATTCACCGGCCTTCTGCCCCCACAGGGGATTACCCTCTGGGTCGGTGCCGGTGGCCGGGTGTACCTCCGGGTCGAGCTGCCCGCTGCGATGGGTGCGCCCGATCGACTGCTCACACTGGTTGACATCGGGGTGAGCCTGAAGAATCAGCATGGAGCGGCGTCTGAGGTCTGTGGCCCCATTGATCGCAGCATGGAGCGAGTAGCCGGTGGTCAGGTTAGTGATCACCGCATCGACGGTGCCGTTCTGGAACCCGGCGATCGTCGCTACCTTCGCGGCGGCTCCCGACTTACGGGCCTGGTAGGTCGTCACAAATTGCCCGTCTTCGGTCGGTTGATACTCCAGCCGCTGGCTCCGCCCGGTCATTTCTACCGCGTTGTAGCCCGCCTGCCGAATGCGGGCCTCCATGTAGGCAATGGGGTCGGCGGGGAGTCCCGTCCAGTCACTGGACTCGATCGCCGTCAGCACCTGGTTATACATCTCTACCCCCCGCTCACCCAGTTCGTCGTCGGTCAGGTAGTGTGGCAGAATGACTTTCCCGCCGCCCTCATCCTCGTGGGCACCGACAATCCGAATCGTTCGAGCGGCGTTGAGGTATCGCTTGAAGTATTCTCCCGCCGTAATGTCAAAGGCATCGCCCGGCTTGAGGGTAGATCGCTGGTCGTCGGGGAACTGCGCGTTATCGGCCTCAATGCCCTCGTTGGTCAGCTTCACCAGGTCTTTGAGCACCGACTCCCCGGTGCGCTGAAGCATAATCACCGGCTTGCGCCCAGCCTCTAGCTCTGCGATCGCCAGGTCGGCAGTAGCCTCAGCCTTGAGGGCGATCGCGCAGATCGCTCCCAGGTTGTGCACCACCGAGGTAAAGGTCGTTGACTCAACTCCGGCATAGCCCACATGGGTGTCATTGCGAAATAAGGCTTCGCCGGTCTCAGCCATGCGGGCATCAAGCTCTTCGAGCAGCCCTAGCTTGTACTCATCAAAGCGGTTGATGGCCGCCATCAGCTGAATGTTGGCCTCGGCGCGATCAAGGCTGACGGCTACCGGGGCTGGGCTGAAATCAACGCCGGAGTAGTCTTTCTGGAAGCGAATACACCCACCGGACTCTGACCAGAGCCCAAAGGCCATTTGCTGCATGGCGGCACCGCCCGCCTGGAGGTGCCCGGCAAAGGTCTTTTGGTCTTCGGCGGCATCTTTGAAATCGGTGGTGTGGTAGAACAGCCGGGCCGCCACCACCGGCTCTTTGATCGCCGTTGCGGAACTAGCGACGAACCCGCCCACCCGCTGGGTGAGATCTTGAAAAAACTCGGTCACTGGGGCGATAAACTTACCGGCGGCCATCTTCTTGGCCCTGGCGGATTCCTCGTAGCTGCTGATCTCAAACTCTCCAGCGGGGCCACCGGCCTTGTGGGACTCGTCGGCAATCAAAAACAGGTTGGGAGCCAGCGCCTCGAACAGTGCCCGCCGATCTTTGCTGGCCAGGCCCTGGAGCTGCCCGTAGGTACTCATCAGCAGGTTGTGGTCGCCAATGGTGCCCAGCTCGGTAAACCGACGCACGTTGACCCCATTTTTTTTAGGGGTTTCAATTTGCCCAATCAGCTCGCCATTGCTGTCTTCAACCCGCACGTTGAGGCCATTGTCGGTAATGAAGGGGCGAAACTGGTTGCCGGTGTCTGGCCCATCTCGGTAGACCAGGTCTTTGTAGAGGGTGGGGTCAGCGGTGACCACCGCAGGCGTTAGCCCCTGGTTTTGGGCATAGCGACAGAGGCCTGCCACGATCCGGGTTTTGCCAATGCCGGTATCGTGCCCGACGACCGTCGCCTGCTGCTTGTACTCGTGGTTGTAGATGGCCAGGGCCAGGGTGTCGATCTGCTCTGCTGCGTAGTGGCTATAGAGGGAGTCGAGATCGGGTTCTTGCAGTCGGTCTTGAACGTAGGCATCGACTCCCAGCCCCGTGGTCGCTTCGATACGGTCGAACACGTTGCTGTAAGCGGTGATCGCTGAGGCCGGGGCCAATACCCCCAGGGAGTAGCCCTGAGATCGCGGCCTGTAGGGCAGGGTGACGGCATCATCCTGGGGTTGCTGGAGGATATCGTCCTCGGTATTCGCTTGAGCTACCATCGGGAGTCCTCCATCAGCAGGGCTTGCAGGTTGTTCAGCCAGTCGAGCAGGTTCCAGCTGTCGGTGATCATCTCCAGGGTGTCGGTCGTCATGGCTTCCGGCAGGACTGGAAACTCCTCCACCCCCTGGGGAAACAGCAATTCCCGCAGGGGGGTGTAATCCAAATTCAGCAGGCGGGCCAGCGGGCTCACGGTCCCCGGCATCCAGTGGGCCTCCGGTAGCACCGCGTTGACCCTTTGATTGGCCAAGGCGATCGCCTGACTGAGTGCCATCCCCTCCGCCTGCCTGTCCAGGAGGAATTGGGACAGCTTCACCTCTAGCAGCCAGAGAAGGCGGGCGCGGTAATCCTCCAGCGTCATCAACGGTGAGTTGGGGGGTACCGGCACCGTCGTCCACCAGGTTCCTGCCTCGGCCTGAGTCATCGCTGGCCACCGGGTCGGCGTCCAGACCTGAACCGGCTCGTCGGGGTGATCCAGGGCGTAGCTCAACGGGAGGGGAGATGTCCAGATACTTTGCGTCATAGGTTCTAGCGGCATGGATGACTACCTCGCGGAGATCGTTATAGCGGTCATAGATACGGGGGGCTTGAGCGCCGGGCAGCCTCAGGTCGGTGGAGCCTTGGCCCGCGATGGAGATGAAATCTATAGGAAACCCGGCTCCCTGCCGTCGGTACATCGAGCCGTGCAGGGTGAAGTGATCGTCTACCTTCCAGCCGCTCTGCTGGTAGAGAAAGGAATAAAAACTGCGGTCGGCCTGTCCTCGGTAGGCCGATTGGCGGGCGCTGGCATTGCCCATGTGGCCGCCGATGATGAGTAACGCCCTGCCCTCTGGAGCCAGTCCCTGTAAAGCCTGGAGTGCGATCGCATGGTCGATCTTCTGGGTGCTGACGGGGCCATGCTGCCAGCGCTGGGGTGGCCCGGTGCCGTTCTCGCGCAGCAGGCCAAAGGGAGGATTGCTCACCAGCACGTCATAGGGGCGATCCGGTCGGTACTGGGTGGCGTCGTGTTCGGTGACCGTAAACCCTTGCGATCTCAGATGTGCCGCGCGGGGGGGATGGAGCTCGTTGGCGATCGCCTGGGCTGGGTCGGCTAGCAGCAGCAGGGAACCATTGCCCGCCGTGGGTTCGTAGACGGTCACCGAGGGATGCACTTGGGCGATCAGCCCTGCTACAAAGGCCATGGGCAACGGGGTGGAGTAGGCTTGCCGAGCCATGCTGTCGGAGGTTCTGACCAGCAGGTTGGGCTGAGCCTCATAGAGCGATAGCAGGTCGTCAAAGGCCAGCAGGTGATCGCCCTCGGATTGCGCCACTATCTGCCGGGCCGCCTGCACCAGGCCCGACTCAATCGCCTCATCCACTTCCTTGGCGAGCATGGTCGAGGGCTCGACAGGCACCCCCAGAACCGTCGCCGCGAACGCCCTGGCCTCGACGATGTTTTTGAAGGCGTGGCCCGCCCTAAAGTGCTCGCCGTAGGCGCGGGTCAGCTCAATTTGCTCGTTGACATCCATCGCTAGGGATCAACAGAAGGTGGGCCAAATACAGCATCTAGAAACGAAGCCATCAGCACGTCGCTGACGGGGGGATAAAAGACCGGCTCTGCATCGGGACGGTCATACCCCAAGGCCGCCGCCTGATCCCAGAACGGGTCATCAGCCGGAATCGGTAACCCCGTTTCCGTTTTGCCCCCTGGTTCAAAGTCGTTCTCCGGTAAGGTGGGGCAGACCGAGTAGAGAAGATCCAGCCACTCAGGGGAGAGCTGATTGGGTTGACCAGGGCTACCGAACGGATCTATTTGGCTCATGGCTCCGTGTCCTCAATAACGGCAGCAGGTACGCCTGACGCAGGCTGATTCTCAATCATGGCGTTGGCGATCGCCACCACATCGCGCATTCGGCCAGAGCGAATGCCGACAAAGTACCGAATACCTTGTTCCTCCCAAAAGACTTTGGCCGCGTTGCAGTTAGCCCCACAGACCCAGGGGATAAAGGTGCCAGTGAGACCGCCGCTCAGTGTGACCGTGGCAATGGGTTCTTCGCTGCGCATCATGGGTTGATAGGTGGGGTCGAGGTAAAAGGAATATTCCTCATCCACTGTGGGTGTGTCTGCCGTGAGGCGAATGGCACCCAATACGCCGAAGTTGCAGTACCCGGCCCCATAACACTGGTCGATCGCATCGAGGTTGATGTCATAGCCGCCCCGATCAGCCCTGGCGATCGAGGGGTAAAAGGGCTCATCCTGGTCGGGGGCAGGTTCCCTAAGCACCACTTCGGGGATAGATGTCGGCAGCAGCACCGGGATGCTCGATGCGGCCTCAACCTCTGCCGCCACCGTTTTAAAGACCGGGGGCACTACTTCGGCCCCCAGGATGCGATCGCTCTGTGCCCGTGCCGAACATCCGGCCAGCAGAGCGCACAGGAGCAAAATCAAGAGCTGTGTCTTCATTGCCCACCCCCATCGGCAACGTACTGCTGCCAGAGTGCTTGGGCATCGCCCAGAGACAGGCCACAGAAATTGACCAAGTCATTGGCCTGCCATGCGCCCCCCGTGCCGCAAAAGGTTTCCCAGCCACCAGAAACTCGGCGCAGCAGGGTCATGCCGCCGCCTTCGCCATACCAGTAGTCGGCAATGCCATAGTCGCCAGTCTGGGAGAGGGTACCAATTTCGGCCTCCACCTCCGGGGGGCGCTGGTCGTCGAGCAGCGCCTGCACAGCGGCGCGGGGAGTGCGCCCCGAGAAGGTGATCTCACGGCTGTCTTGAGCGGTGACCGGCAGAACCAAAATGATGGTGTGAAGCACCAGAGCTAAACACAGGCCAAAGACCGCCCAAGCAGAGGTTTTGCTCTCAAAGACGTTGAGAGCTTTTCGTAGAAATCGATCAAACATATGGCCAGCCTCATTAATTGGTTACTCGATAGATCGCCCGTCGCCCACCGCCGTAGGAAGGCGAGAAATAGCCGTCGGACACCCAGATAAACGAGGCCTCGCCCCTGGCTGCCTTGGATGAACTGTTGGACACCACCTGGGTGCATCCCGCATTCATACAGACGCCGATGTGTTGTCGTCCGGCCCCCATATCGACGACATTGAGGTCACCCGGCTGGGCTTCGTTGGCGTTGACGCTAATGCCGCGTCCGCCTTTGATGGCACTTTCGACGCCGCGCACCGCTAGGTTGCCGTAGGGGGGGCCACCACCCAGGGTCTGAATGCCAGCCTTGTGCAGCACGTAGTTGACCATGCCCGCACAGCCCAATCGGCCCTGGTTGGTGCCCGGTATGCGAGAGGCGCTAAAGTTTTCAGCCTGCACGGCCCTCACCCCGGCCATGATCTTGGCGTTGAGATCGCCGCCACCGCCCGCCTGGGTTTCGAGGGTCGAGCACGATTGCAGCGCCTCGTAGAAGCGTTGGGACTGCTGGGCGGTGTAGTCCATCTTGTCGGCATCGTTGACGATGCGGCGGGCATTACGAAAGTCAGCCTTGCCATTGCCGATGTAGGTGTCGAGGCCCACTCCGGTAAATAGGCCGTCGCGCATACCAATGACGGTAATTTTGGCGGCAGTGTCGGGGTCGTTGGCCAAGTCAGGATTGTTGAGCAGGTCGATGCCTAACACCTGGCCCATCTTGCGGTAGTTGGCCTCCCAGGTAAGCTGCACATAGCCCCTACCGTAGTAGCAGCCGCTGCCATAGGTGCCACAGCCTACCCCCTGCTCACTGATTGGGCTCCAACGCCCCTCTAACTCAGTGGAAACGGTGCCGAGGATGTAGGCCAGCTGAGCTTTGTCGGTGACTCCGGCCTCGTTAGCGGCGGCGATGATGCGAGGTATGTGCTCTCGGGCTCCTGCAGCTTCACTGGAATGGCGCAGGGCACCGATCAAGCTATCCAGACATGGCTCATCCATCTGCACGGGAGAGCCACCGGAGCCATAGTAGGAACCACCCAGGTCTTGGCTGACGTAGCGCTGAAGCTCTGGCGGGACGTCTAGGCCACCCGAAGCCCCGCCGCTGCCGTCTAAGGGGCCAGTCAGAACAAAGCCCTTTTCCGTTGTGCTCCAGATGGGGATAGGCCCAATAAAGTAGGGGGTACAGCCCAGGGGGGCAAAGAATGAATTGCTGCAAAAGCGGGTGTATAGCGAAAATTGCCCCGTCCCCTCGGACTCGGTGGTGTCAGACAGCACGACTTTGAACACGGCCCCAAAGGGCACTCGCCCAGTAGGTTCCATACCGCCATTGACGGCGGCGAGAATGCCGCTGCCGCCGCGCACCATCTGCTGGCCTGGCCCGGTGCCCCCGGCAATCCACTGGGCACCGTGCATCTTACCTGGTCCTGCTAGCTCCAGGTGGGCGCAGCCCCGTGCCTGGGCACATTGCACCTCCCACCCTTCCACGTCAGAGCCAGTGATTGAGAATTGGGTGGGGGTTTGGGTGTGCTCTTGGTCGCCGTAGGTAACATCGTGGGTGCCGCCAAACCCGTTGACTAGCCCCGACAGCAGGCCGGGGAAGGCTCCCAAGGGGACTTGGTCCAGCCCTGGGATGTCGCTGATGGCTAGCTCTTGCCAGCCGCCGAGGTCGGCGATCTCAATTTGATCTAGCCCTGGAATGTCGCCGACGGTAAAGGCCTCTAGCTGGTCGAGGGCTGGCCCGGTAAATTGAATCTCTCCCAGGTTGGCACCGCCTAGGAGGTGATCTGGGGAGGAAATCAGGTCGGTAATGGGGGTGACGCCGAATTGGTTGAGAGCCTGCTGCACAAATTGCTCTGGGTTGATGGCCCCGGCAGGCAAGTCTCCGGTTCGCTCAGCTAGCGTCAGCAGCTCGGGGCGCACGGCGGCGTTGAAGGCCCCCTGCAAGGCTGGCACGTCTTGAAGGGCGAGGTGTTGCACACCGGCCAGGTTAGCCAGGCTGCCGAGGGTCTGCCGCTGCAATAGGGTGTGCAACTGAGACAGGGAAACATTGCCGGTGTCTACGCCAGAGGCTTGGGCAATCTCGGCGAGGGTGAGGGCCTGGGGTAAAAAGCTGCTGCCCAAGTCGCCGAGGCGAAGAATGTCGGTGAAAGCTGCGCCGGGCTGCCAGCTGCGGGCGGTATCGAACCCGGTTTGGCTCGACAGTTCAGGGGGGAGACCAGCGATTTGCCCTGGGGTGGTAGCGAGGCCCAGGTCGCGAAAGGTGGTGGTGAGGAAGTTTTGGTAGGTGACAGGGGCAGCGGATTGGGCGAGCGCGGGGTTGAGCTGAGCGACGGCTAGCAGGCCAGTGAGGGCAAGGGCAGCCAGCAGGGCGAGAAGCAGCGATCTGAGGGTCGCTGCTTCTTGGGTGGCGGCCAGGCTAATTTTTGCAAGCATTCAGGATACGCGGAGCGCTGATGCCTGAACGGTAATGGGGCAATATGGCTGCTATATTGCTTGCGATATGCGGGGGATGAAGAACTGATAATTTTGCGCTAAAAAATCACAGGCTGGATTTCCCTAGGCATAGGCATGACGGCAAAACGACCATAGAAAACCCTGGCCCATCCCCTTAGTGGTGCAGAAAACTCCTGAAACCCTTATAAATCAAAGATTCTCACCGAGACGACCACCTTGAGGTTTATTGGTCAAACAAACGAGGGCAATGGGTTTCAGCCACTGTTTTGGCTGTTCAGGTCATCCATCATGAGACTCAAAAAAGTTTTCTGCACCACTAAGGGCCCATCCCTTTTGAGCCTGCTCAAACGGTCCAACGGTTGAGTGCAGCGGCGGTAGATAACCTTTCATTTCTAACTAAACATCCTTATTCTGCCGCTGCAACGATTTGTTTAATAGCCTGATGTGTCACTTCACAGATATCCCTGAATTCAAAATTCACACAACCATCTGCTACAAAGATCCTGATACTTCTAACACAGCCTGAAAAAATACTTGATCTAGGCGACCTTGATAAAACAATCGGAGATAAGAGTCTTGATCAGCACCTGTCCCTGATACTGTATATATCCCCCGTTGAGATTGCGATGACCTAACTGCATCAGCAAGTGCTGTCAAAATACGGTGGCGTTGCTGAGGCTTTGTCTTGTCGCTTCTGCCCAACAACGAGAGAACTCTCGCAGACGTATAGGCTACTGTAGCGCTTTGGTCGTAAAGCCGCTTGATTAGACTATCAACAACTTCACCCTCAATCCGTTGTAAACGGGTGAGTGTTTCCATTGCAGCCTCTCGTACATATTGATGATCTAATAAAGCCTGCTGCAACGCATCAAGGGTATCGGCTGAGATCCTATTTAAGTGGCTTATTAACTGAATAGCCGCGACCCGACCAGGAGTCGAGTTATGCTTTTTGACAGCTTCTGCAAGCAGTGGCTCTAAGTTAAAGTCACCAGCAAGGTTAGCAAAGGTCGCTGGAGAACGCTCAGCATAAACAGCGACATCAGCTAAAAGTAATGTATGCTTCCAAAAATAGCCATCATTACAAACATTTGTAGATAAGGTTTTAGTCAACCAGCTAACTAAAAAACTAAAAATTTCTGGCTCATCCTCAATAAGAACTTCATACTTTTCTGAGGCATCCTTAAAAATACTCCCCGTACCCACCCAATAGGTGACAGAAGCCGCAATTTCCCCAAGCATATCCCTAACCATATCTGCTTCTACAGCCAATGCCTTTGCAGCAACAATTTTATGGGCATTGAGTTCTTTTTCAGCAGCTTCCATCAAATCTATCTCTGGGTTATTATGTTTTTGATGAAGTGCACTGATTGCTGCTTGAATGATAGGACAAGGTACCCTTGGCAAAGCACAAACATCTTCTAACCCATCCAGATTTAGTGTCTTCAGCCAAGAACCTGGATCCTCTGTATAGCTCTGCGTGTTATTTTCCAAGGCTAACCAGCAGAGCGCAAAAGTCATAGACTTCTGAGCTTGCTTATTTCCATTTTCAAAAGCTTGTCGGAAAGTTGGCCAGGTTTCTGAAGTAAGTTCAGCAATACCCATCAAGTTTTCTGAAGCAGCGCTCACATTACCTTCATTAGATTGGAGTGTTTTAGCCCATTTCTCAATATAATTTGGATTATCGTGAATAAGATCATACTGAGCTGAATAAATGATTCCATGGACAAATGGGGATTCATTTTTATAATCGCTTTTTGCCTGCCCAAGAGCATCTAGAACATAGAAGTCAAGTTCAGAAGTTCGGAAAAATCTCATTTCTCGTTTGACGGTCGTGATTTCACCTGTGAGTACTAGAGAAGCACGAGTACGAGATCGATCTTCTCTGCTATTTAGTAACGCGATTAAACCATCAATTGTTTGGGGGGTTAGCCGTCTTTCATTCTCTGAAAGAAACAGAGCAGCATGATTAGCAATATTCTCATCCCAATGATTCAGCCAGGTTTCTATTGTTGGTAATGCATCTTGTGTAGGGTCTTGTAATAAGGGCAGGAATTGACGAACAATTTCTTCGTTGCCACTATTGAGTAACTGATCTAAAGCCCTAACAGCTGTATAGGTTAGGGTTAACCCGCACTCAATGCCTGCTTCGTATACGCTTCGGATTTTGCCTTGCTCAGGACTATTAGCTAATGCTAGCCACTGACCATCTAGTAGGTTGGTTGCTTCATTAAAGTAGGTTAGCAGATCGTTGACAATTGTCCCTAACACAAGTGGAGACCATAAATCTACGCTGCCACCCAATGTTTCTTGCAGTTTGGAGTGGAGTTGAAGAAGTTGAGGGCTGCGTAAACCTAGTGCTTTTGCTCGGCTCCAAAAATCAGAAATCTGTCCGGCAATGACACGGAACTGTGCTAGTAAGTCAGGATAAGAAATTAGGGATTGATACAACCCTTGTAGGGTTTCTGCCTTCTGATATTCATTGGTAATATTTGACGCTGCTAATAGCGCATCCTGCAACAGACTCTTCTCTTGTCCTTCTAAGCAAAACCTCGACAACCTTGCCAGTGCCCTCGCTTTATCATCAGGATCTGCAATAATGCGGGCACTTAGCAAGGTTTCTTGTAAGATCTGCTCATAGCTTGACACAGGTATGCTTGGCAGAAGGTACTCAAATACTCGACAACGCAGATGAGGATCGTCAATAGTCCGTGCAACTTCTAGTGATTGATTAAATAAATGATTAAAACGGAAAGGAAGATACCGAGCCAACCTGAGTAAAGCTCTTGAACGAAAGTAGGGATCTTCCACTTGGTTAATCATTTCCAGGATACGAGCCGCTTTATCATAGCTGTTACGTATCTGGGGTGCTAGAGAGTGGATGACAGACTCGCCACTCACCGTATTCAATAAATTGAGAGTTAAAGTTTCTGGAAGTAGGTCAAAATTTGTTTTCACCAAAGGAACCATAGCATCTAGAAAAACTGAGCGTAGTGCTTCACGCAGGTCTGGACGGAGTTTTTCTGTATTAATATTCTCAATAGCATCGATCACTTCAAGGGGGATATCGGAGCGCGGGGTAAAACGAGGCGGTAATCGTTCTACAAACCAGCTTGTAATGTATTCACTCCAAGTCAAGTTCTGAGTTTGGTAAAGTAGGGCTAGAGAATGAATAATGAGATCTGCTGGTGAAGCAGCCATTTTATCTAAAGCAAGAGCACATTTATAGATAAAATCGTCCCCTCCACCACCTTCTCCTAGGAATCGGCAGATCCAATACTCTGCATTGACATAAGCTCTTGGGAGAGATGATAGGTGCTCATCCCAAGTGATGTATTCTAAAGGCTTATTGCTATAAACCAACGTAAGATTTGCTAGTACAGATAGCAAATCTTTCCAATGTAGATCTTGTAGAGTTTGGGCAAGGCTTTCTATAGAGAGAATTACTTGACCCCGCTTAGTAATGGTCAAATAATCTTGACCATCTTTTGTTTTAATTTTTTCAGGATGAGTTAATGGCTCTGGCAATTCAACTTCAACTTGTAATGCACGAGTGATCGGATCTTTGAGGAATTCTTTTAGTCGCGAAAGTTCATCAAAGATCAATTTAAGGACTTTCTGATTGCCGCTGACTGCTGAGGCATCTCCTAGTACTGAAATAAAATTCTCTCCCAGTGCAGCTAGAGCAATAAATGCATCAGCTTGTTGCTCTAAATGCTTGGAATTCTTCCAAAGATTTCTGAGATGGGGAATCAGAGATTCGGCAGACTCACCTTTTCGGATAGCTGAAAGAATTCGGTTAGTTAATGGTGAGTCACGATAAATAGCTTCAACTTTAAACTCAGGGGATATTTTTACTCTTTCGAGCTTGCCACCCATTCCAACATCAAGATATACAGCAGCATTATAGACAGGATCATCTGCCCCAAAGTCTCCAATATAGTATTCACGATTGCGTGCGATTTCGTCCTGACGTAGTTTGTCCGGCTTTAGCAGGAACAACACAATATCACGATACTCACGTAAAGTTTCAGGGGCCTTATAGTTATAATATCCACCATAAAGAGCAACAATTAAACGTAACCAGGTTGGGGTAGATTTAATACGCTCAACCAGTAGTGGATTTTGTTGTAAAGCCCTTCTAAAAGGAAGGTGATCAATAGGAAGATCAATAGCCCACTGTCCTACCAATCTGTCGTATCTATCTTTTTGTTCTTGATAAGCAGCTTGGGCAATTGAAACATTTGTTCGCAGCTCTTGATATTTAGTAATATTGCTTGTTTTTAGTTCTTCCCATTCTTCTTCAGTAGGCAGCTTAGGCGGAGTTGGTTCTTTACGCTCAGGTTGTGGGGTGATGATATCCTGAATGCATTGATTGATGGGGTAATTCCATGCCCCATTGTCATAGGGCAAAGCTTCTAGAAGGGCTTGAGCAATAGCTGGCGTAAACCATTTCTGTTGTCGGATCAAAGATGCAGCAGCAAAAACAAGATCAAGATTCAACTGTGATGAATTTCTTAAGACTTCACAGAGCCATCTTTCAATTGTATTTAAATTTCTCTGTGAATAAAGTTGAGAGAAGGCATTTTCAATTTGCTTTTTTAGGCTTTCAAACCGTATTAGTCTGTTGCGATTTGCATAGGTAGACAATAACTTCTGTGCAACCTCTCGAACAATAGATTCTGAGACTGTCACCATTTCATCCATTGCTGCGACAATTAGCAATGACGTTCGTGGCAACAGATCCTCCAAAGGATCATCAGCATCTAGAAGCGATCTCAGCACGGTTTCGTAGGCTACAGGTCCCCAAGCAGAGCTGACGTGCCCTAGCGCCAGCAAGATGGGTTCTCGCCAACGTGGATCACCTAACCGAGCTATAATCTCTTCGCCTGCATTTTCTTTAGATCGGACTAGATAAAGAGCGGCTAAATATTCTTGGAATGTTAAATGCAAAAATCCATAGAGAAATTCCCCACGCGCTGCAAGAAGACCGACATCTTCCCGAACAATTCGCAGGAAATTCTCTACTTTCTCATGCATGATTTGATTTTGCAATCGAAAACTCGGTGCCCCTTGTAAATACTTAGCGACGAGTTCTTTCAATTCCCTGTGCTCAATTAACCCAGTTGGATAGTTCTGGTGAATGTGGGCTGCTAACGGAGATAGCACCATGATTAATTCTTCTGCATTTAATCCTGTCTTCCTCCAATCTTCAATTAGGATCTCCATTGCAAGCTGATAAAGCTCAGCCCGGTGTTGAGGCAGGCTCCCTCGTGAATGGAAAACTAATCCCAGAATCGTAACCAATAGCGGGTTGCTTGCTAGTTCTCGAATACGTGGACGCTCCGGATCGTAAATCGCTGACTTCAATGCTTGCGACTCATTAGCTGCAATTCCCTCAGTCACCTCAGATGGATCATTCGGTCTGATTTGTTGATAGATAGCCAGTGTCCACGTGTCACAAAAATGTTCCACGGCAACCCGACGCATTGGCTCGATCGTAACGTGGGTCAAATTTCCTCTCAGTGGAGAGGCATGGTAACCAACAATGCGGCTGGTGATTATGATCTGGTTGCCACCAGTTGAAACAGGAGTTCCAAAGTCAAGCAGATCCCACCAGTAATTATTCAACTGCTGACTTTTGGTTTGTCCTTTGCCGTTAATCCAGTCTTCAATAAAGGTCTCAATCTCACGGACAATGTCTTCTCGTGTGGTTGAACCTGTAATTTCATCTAGACCATCTAAGATAATTACGGATTCTCCTCTGCGGAGATGGCTTTTGATGAGAGCATTTAGACTCTGTGGTTCTAGCATTTCACCGGTATGGCTGGGAAACTGGCCAAACCAAGGATGGTATCCCAAATAATCAATCAGCATCAAAGGCTCTTTTTCATAAGCCTCAGCATAGTCTGATACACGGAGTAAAACAGGTAAACGGCTAAGACCTAAGTTTACGGTTTTGCTACTTTCTTTAATTTCTGGATCAACCTCTCCCAAAGAAACGATGACATTGTTCGCTTTAGTCAACATCGCTTGGGCAAGCTTGACTGTTAGCCACCGAGCAAGCGTTGTCTTACCACTTCCAGGATCACCTAAAATAACTAGCCATCTCTCATGCTGAAATGCTTCACCTAACGTAATTACTTTAGATTTAAATCCGAAATCGGAAGATGAACGATCTCGCTCCATAAGCGAAGGCATGAGGGGATGTCCAACCAGAATATGTCTTCTGATAAACCCTAATTCTTCTTCTATTTCTTGAGCAGTGAATTCTTCATCTATTTGAGGCAAGATGCTGAACAGGTACTGTTCTTCCCTTTTCAAGGCTTCATAAGCATTCAGGCGTTCAGTAGAAGTAGTTCGATCTCCTTTAAGGGCAACATAGACTTTTTCTAATGGTACGGTTGGATAACCTTGTATCTCGCGTACACCTCGTAATTCCAACCGGTTATGGTGACGAATCAACCATTCTAAATATGGCTCAGGAGATGTCAGAAGAAGTTGTGAATTATTTGAATTACTCTCATTTAGAGAGAACAGTTGCCCACCTTCGTGATCCGGCCAGCGCAAATATAATATTGGGCGATACCATTGATTTCCTTCTGCTCCCATTGCTTCTTGTCCTTGGCTAACAGCAGTTGCCAGGGCATTTTTACGACCAAGAGAACGATAAAACTGTTCAGCAAACTGGGTTGCACTATTGACTCGGACGCTATACTGCATTGCAACGACTGCGGGTAGGCGATGGCTGATCAAGCGTTGAGCTAAACCGTTAAACACAGAATCCCCGCCTAGCGCCATACCAGACTTACAAGCACTTAACACTGCAACAGCAACGCCCCCCTGGCGGTTCAAATGATCTCCAAAGCCAGCCTTTTGAAGTAACTCACCCAGTTCAATAGCGCTGACATAATCAGCTTCATCTTCTTCGGTCTCGAACAGAAGGTATCCTTGTGGTTCAGGTAAATCTGCTCCACAAGATTTGCACTGCCTTGCACTCAGATCCTTATGAGCAGTGCGACAGAAATCCTTATTGCAACGCTTACCAAAAAACCCGTGTCCATCAAAATGGAAAACATGCGGCTGATGTTCAGTCAAGTAGGCGCGGAGTTGATTGAGAGAAGCAGCTTCCAGAATGTCAACCTGAATATGTTTCTCTTCCTGAGCTTTTTCCAAACCTTTCAGAATGGCCTTTTGTTCTTTCTTAGAGAGAGGCGGTAATCCGTTACTTTCATCTGAAGCCCCTGAGGATACCAAAAGGACTTTAAGTTGTTGGACAGGTTGTAATTGAGGGACAGTTGCTAGATGAGCAACATAACGCGAAAACCTGAGTTGATGGTGAACTAGAAATTTTTGCCCATCATGCACTAATTCCCACGGATAATCAGGGAGACGACTACGCTTTGTAACATCTGCACTGAATTTGAGTTGAACATGAAGTTGGGTCTCTTTAATTTCCGCATGAGAGATTGCACGCTGAAGCGCATCCCGTACTTCTCCCAGTGGAAATAGCATATCGTATATTGACTGTCCAATTCGAGCAAGCATAGCGGGATGAAAGCTTTGGCGATCGCTATTTAACCACCCTTGTTGTGCCATCCACTCCTGCTCTGCTTTTTCTGGAAAAACAGAAGCTCTAAAATCATTGACCTCTAACGCTTTAATTAAAGTAGTTCGCCACTGATTAGAGGTCTCGAAGAAAGGTAATTTTGAATCAGCTTCAGCATCCCCTACCACATTGGATTGTACGATTACTTTGAATTTGACTTCATCGATAGCAGATAGATAAACATTTAATAATTCCATACACAAGTCAATATGAAGTCAGTCAAAGGAGAAAATTAAATAACACTCGGTGGTTCTTCCTCGTTACCCTTTAAAAGAGCATCTAAGCTTCGTTTTATACTCGAAGGAACTTTGTCCGAATGCAACGTTCCATAAAACTCCATCAATTTCTCTTTATCAAAGAGAGGTGATAGTGTCACTTTCACTTTATGAACGTCGTCACGACTAATAGTACCGCCTATTTCAACCCCGCCTACCGGGATGACGTTTACTTTGACTCCACCTGCACCCCCGCGCTTAACAACTACTTGGAGTTCCAATTCAACCGAGTTGACAAATAGAATAGGGGCATCATTAGTTTGCCCCGGGGCAGTAGAAAGTAGTTCTTGCTTAATCTGCTCAACTAACTCTGCTAAACCAATTGACTTTTCATCCAGCATACTATTGAAGCTCCGCTTGAACCTTTAACTCTCTAATCGCGATCAAAATGTGGGCACCTCAATTAATCGCCTTATTGGGATTTTTCAGAGCCCAGAACCTTTGAAATCTTGCCCTCATTCTCGATAAGATTTATGTTTTTTGAGGTATCTACAACGATTTCATGTCAGGTGAAGTACAAATCAAGATCTGAGATTACCCTATAGCAAGAGGGTTTCAGGTCTTTTAATGTGCCTCACGTGAGAAAGAAAAGCTGTATATCTCTACCAAGTACTCCGAACAGTTTTTGATGACTAACAAAAGAATAAGGGTTTCATCCTCCTTTCTGGATATTCAAGCCAAGGAGCAACTAAGGGCTTTAGCGCTCGAGTAAAAAGCTGCCCGAACTGCTGACCTAAATAAGTTGCCATATTTTTACAGTATAGTCCTTGCTACCACTAGCAAGAAATCTTCCGTTAGGGCTAAAGCTGACCGACGTTACGGGTCTGTAATGACCAGATAATAGCTGGCCATCTTGAGTTTGGCCTTTACTAATATCCCAAATTCTTATCGATCCATCATCACCTGCACTAGCAAATATTTTGCCATCACTGCTAAAGCACAGAGCATTTACTTTCGTTTTTTTTCCTTTTGTTCCTATATGTGTACCGATTCTTTCTCGAGAGTTCTTAGCACCGACGGTATCTCTATAATCAACTGTTCTTATTTCTCCTTTATCTCCACTACAAACGAGCAATCTAGTACGAGGAGAAAATGCAATAGCATCTATAGAGTCATCGAACACCTCTAATCCTCCGATAGAGTCAAAAGAGTCACAACTCCATAGACGAATAAAACCGCTCTCGTCACCACTTGCAAACACATTATTATAAGAACTTGAGGCCACATAAGTGATTTTATGCTTATGTCCCCCCACTAGTATTTTCTTTCCACCTCCTTTAATATCAAAAAGTTCAGGATTTAAATGATTACTAGAAGCATTAATTACCCACTTGCCATCCTTAGAAATAGCAATTATGTCACCACCACCTTCATAGATTACGACCTCCCTCTTACTTGAGAAAATATAGGCTTTGAGAAAATAAGGAAGGAAAGAAGCCCCTGGCCCTAAATGCTGTGAGCTTTCATCCTTGCCTAGGAATCTCCTATTTGAACTGATTAGAGTATTTCTATCAAAAGATAAGTGGATATTTTCTATAGAGCGCGTAAAAAGTTCACCCTCGATTAAATTCTGGCTATTCTCCGTCTGGATATTAAAAAGCACAACTTTACGATTTTGAGGGACTACTGGGCTTGCTCCGAGATAAACCAGAATCTCCTCATCATTTAAAAAATAGCATTGATATATTTCTTCGTAAAAATCAATTGATTGTGGCTTACGCAGATTATGCGTGAATTCATCAAGTCCATCTAATTCTTTATAATTATCCTTTACTGATATATTTCTAGTAGCTCCCTTATTGCCAAGAGAATAGGGCGGCAAATTAATTTTCTCAAGCGCTGTACCATTTGTAAGAGCGAGTATTTTTACTTCGGATGGTATTGCCGATTGAGGTGCAACCCATTCCCAAAAATTACGGTAATCTTCAATAAGTTGCTGATGATTAAAGTCTAGGCATTCAAGCATTATGGCAAGAGAAGCTTGAATGCCTCTTAAAACAACTCCTTCTATGAGGTAGATTTCCCTGCCGAAAGAATCTTTGAGGATTCCTTCTGCACCATCGTTAATTTCCTTAGCTTGAGCCTCATGAACCCGATAAATAATGGTTAAATCTCCACATTTTGATCCATAAATTTCTCGATAGTAAGCCAGATTATCATCGATAGGATCACCCTCTGCTGTTTTTGCTAAAAGACTAGCAATGTTAACTTGGCACATAAAGTCAGGAGCTACTACGGTTCTGTAGTCCAGAAATTGATTTCGGCTAACTAGAAATCGCCAAGCTTGAATTTCGCTCATAGTACTCTTAACTCAGAAGCAGGAAACCGATAAGCAAGTTGATTTTGAATTGATACAAAACAATTTATAGAATGCGCTAGAGCGGATTCTTCATTTGCTACTCTCTTTAAAGAGTCCGCTTGTTCTCGTCTTAGCTCTTCAGTTCTTCTTGCGGCAAAGGCAACTTTTTGTTGCGCAGGAGTTTCTGCCCACTCTATTAGAGTTTTAAGAACATCATCTGCAAATTGGTACTTCCTTGGCAGAAGATCTTGAACTACCTTTACTCCTCCAGCAAACAGTTGGCCGAGGAAGTCAAGAAAGCCTATATCAGGTTTAACCTCTATAGGTGTTTCTAGCTCAGATTCGCGCTTCTTCACTAACTCTTCTATCATCGCTTGTATCATGTCAGGCAGAATACAAGCCAGTGGAACCTCAACTTGAAATGGCTTAGGTAATTCACCTGTCTTTTTCATGCTGCCATCAGCTTGTGCAATCGCAAAGCCTTTGCCTACTGCACTGACTGGAATAAGACGGACAGGTGAACCAGCGTGGTTTCTAAGTCCGACTAAGTTCTTAAATTCATCAATTTCAAGCAATTGATCTCTAATTTGCTCTAGTGTGTAGCTCTGCTCAACAATATCCCACTTGCTAATGACAAAGTGAACAGGCCTACGAGACCCTTGCATTACATCGATCATATTACGTAAGTCGTTAACTGCCCAAACTGTACCTAGTTTTTCTTTTTTCATTAATGCACACAGCTTTTGGCCGTCTAATAATCCCAGCAGAGCATCCGCTGCCTTAAATCTATCGCTAAAATCTAAACTTCCATCTTCCTCATCGGCTTCTTCAGTAATTCTTCCCCCGGCATAGTCAAGGTATGTAAATGAACAGGCATCATAAATTGACAAATCGCTTGGATTTTGAACTCGGCAAGTAAATGTCCATTCTGAAACTTCGCTGTATCTCGTACCAGAAGGCCATTTCTCGTCGGCAGCAATTTGCGTATAAATATTATTTAGTCGCTTACGCTTTTCAGCAGTATCGACCTGAAGGAAAAATCCTAAATCACTCTGTGTTGAAAGCTTCTTATACAAACTAGATAGGAATACAGTCTTCCCTGAGCCACTAGGGCCGAGCATGATGATTGAGTAATTGTTCATGGATGATGTATTTATTGACTGTGGAGGGGCACATAACTACTGTTTAGCCTGACTGATGGCTTTTGATTAAGCCTAGCACCGTAGGCAGAATGATTAGCAGATCCTAAGTTAGACCTTATCAGTAATAAATCGCTCTACATGTAAATGCACGCAGTAACTGTAGGAACATTCGATTTCAGGTAAAGAATTGGCTGTTTTTTAATTCCGATTTAGTCTGTTGAATATCACCCCCTTAGGGGTGCTAGGCTGAAAAATATCGGTATAATACCCCGATTTAGGTTGTTATACAGTTTTTGATCGGGCTATCTCCCAACAATAGGTTTGATACAGATCTACTTCTTGATAACTACCCTGCCTCGGGGTGCTATACCGCTCTTGCTCTGCATAATAGACTTCCTACAGGGTGTTATGCAGATAACTTCAGCAATTCTTTATCGTGGTACCACAATAGCTAGCTAATCCAGCTCAATCCCCCCCGTGAGCGGCGCAACTGCAGGCCCGATCGCACTCACCCCCCGCCGCACTGCAATCTGCTCAATCACCCGCAGCCGCTCATAATCCTGCCCCATCAAATCATTCTGCGTCGTCACACCCGCCGCATCCGCCGCAAAAATCTGCCCCCGGCCATCCTTCGCCCGCAGCGAGATCGAGCGATCTGCACCGCGCTCAACCTCATAGTCAGCCCCAATTAACTTGGCCGGGCCACCCCCTGGGTCAAAACAGGTATCCATCACCCGAGACAACAAACTCCCCACCCCAATCTGCTGCCCACCCACCGCATCAGCAGGGCCACCATCCGCCTCCCCTCCCGCCGAAGGCAACCTAGCTTTAGCTAAAGCTGGTTTAGACTCAACCACATCGGCATCCATCACCGAGGCATCGTGCTCCTGCCGAAAGGTGGCCGAAGCAAACATCTGCTCACTATCTCGGTAAAACTCCAGCTTGCCGTCCTGAAATACCGAAACCGCTGGTGCATCGGCAGGCAGTTCGCGATCTTTCACCGCCATTTTCAGCCCGTCAATAAACCCAGGATTTACCTGCTCGTGCTGCATTAGGTCTACAACCATAGTGCCCTCGGTGGTAGACAGCACCGAGTCACCCACCTGAATCTGCACTACCCCTTGCACTCTGGGAGATCGTCCAGGGGTAGTCACCAGATCGGTCGGGGGGTGTGGCCCCAGGCCCTCGGGCACCTTCCCCGGCTCAGCATGAATCGGCCCTGCCGGTAGCCCCAGGCGCTCTGGGGCACCCTCCAGCGCGAGCCCAGGCACTAGCGGCGATGGCTCATCCCCCTTCTTCACTGGCGAGGATGGGGAATCGTGAACCACCACACGCCGCCCCTGAATCAAGGCAATAGCCGCCAAAATTCCACTCATCACGTCACGGATAGAGTGCTCGGCCTTATCGCCGTCGTGCCCGCGCACCCCCGTCGTTTCTTCCAGTCCAGCCATATCAACCGTCCTCCCATGGGTCTGGAATAGTGGTCTCGGGTGCAGGCTCTTTGACCTGTGACGCCGGGGTATCTGAGGAGGCCTGAGCAGCAGCGGCATCCATGATCACGGGCAGCGGGGCTCGGCCCGTGATGATATCGGCAAGCCAGTTCACCGTCTTCACCATTTCGGGGTCAATGCCCTTGGGGGGATAGCTGGGGTCTGCCATTAGAATGCCTCCGTAAATTCCATCAATGCCGCTGCGTTGATCACCCGTGCTCCAACCTTCGGCGTCGGCAAAATGGAGGGCACCCCACCATTAAATCGCCCCCCTGACGCTTCAGCGCCCTCACCATCGACCGGCAGCGGCAGCAGCTCCGCTGCGATCGCCATCCGAATCGCAATCTCCTGCCGAGCGCGATCGCTATCACCCAGCGACTGCGGGGTACGGGCCTCCAGTTTCGCCTTCACCTTGGGCCAGGTCTTAACGCTCCAGTCGTCATCAAGCACGTCGGCCTTGGGCACCTTAATCGACGAAATTAAGGGAATCGAGGTCTCATCCTTGCGGCAAAAGCCAGGGCTAATCAGCACACACCGCCCCACCGGCAGCCGATTAAACTGGGCAGACTCGACAATGGGACGTTTCTGCAAATGGTCGCTGGTCGAGTGTGAGGCTCCGCCTTTGCCGCCGCTGCTGCGCGACTTTTGCTTGATCGTCACTTCCTCTTCGCCCAGATAATCCGAGAACATCCGGGCGCTATCGGGATCTTGCGGATTGAACAACACCTTGGTGGCGCAACCGCCCAGAATCGCCCTGGCCTGCTCTCGCTTGTAGGCATCCTCTAGCTGGGTGATGTTTTGAAAGCCAATCACCGTACACAGGCCGTCGGAACGGTTTTCGTTGAGCCACTGGGTCAAATAGGGCAGGTAAAGGGTCGGCAACTCATCAATGGCCAGCAGCAGCGGATCGCTCCGTTTCTTAGTGACATTCATCGTCACCATCATGTGCAGCACCGTAGCCACCAGGGGCGCGACGGCTTCACGTCTACGCCGGTCTAACCCAAGAATCACCAGCTGCTTACCGGATAGCTCAATCGGCAGAGTAGTTTGACCGCAAAAGGTTGAGATCAGCTCGGGGGCCATGAACCGAGAAAACACCTTGCTGGCGGTGCCGATCACCCCGGCCACCGTTTTTTCAGAGTCTTTTAGCTGCAAGAGTTGAGAAAAGGCGTAATACACCCAGTGGGAAATGTGCCAACCCTGGGGCAGACTGCCCAATTCCCCCAAGCGCTTGCCTTCCATAATGCGGGCGGGCAGCGCATCAAGACCCAGCACAGCGCTGGCCGTCATCAGGTCGGGGTTGGGCATGCCCTTGGCCAGCATAAGAATGGCCTGGGTCAGCTGGTCACCGGCATCAGCGAAGAACTTATCCTCGGAGCTATTGCTAGAGCGGGCAAAGTTTCGGTTCATCACCGACGCGATCTGCCGGGCCATCAGGGCATCGTCGGCATCGGCCATGAAATCGAGGATGTTGCAGACCTCAGACTCGGGGTAGCCCGGCGCAAAGATGCGCACGTCATAGCCACGGCGGGCCGCGTAGGCCACCAGGCACTCAGCCTGCCCTGGATATTTGAAATCGTAGACCAGGGCGGGCATACCCTCATCCAGCGCCGCGCGAATCAGCGGGTTAATCGCCGAATAGGTTTTACCCGAGCCAGGGCCACCCGCGATCGCCACTCCCCGCTGCACATCGGGCAGGTAGAGGGCCTTGGCATTGCGAGGCTTACCCTGTTTGTTGCGCCGCAGAGAGCCAATGTAGAGGGCCACAGAATTATGCTTCTTGGCCTTGAGCTGGGCGATCGCCCGCTTTCTCGCTCGCGCCTTTTCCGCGCCACCGCTGACGCTGCCCCTAGCAATCTTGCCGCTGGTTCCTCGGCCCTTCATGATCTGCATGACCATGAACACCAGCGCGATCGCACCCAGAATGACACCATTGCTGCCCATCAGCGGCTTCAGTGCCGGGGTGATCGAATTCCCTACCGACTCTAGGGCCGTTGACCGGGCCGGGGGAGACTGTGCCAATAGCGCTTGTTCGGTGTCAACCATACTGGGCTACCTAGGCCTTCTTCTGGCTCTTGGGGTTAGGTCGAGATCGAGTCGATGAATGTTTCTGGGACTGGTTCTGGACGGGCGGCAGATCGCGGGTTACCTGAGCCAGCAGGGTGAATAATTGGGCTGGGTTGCCCTTCCACAGCCCCCAGACCAGCGCCAGCGCCAGGGTTGATGAAAACGCCACCAGTCCGGCTGGCCCTGGATTATCAGCCAGAGCTTCAATCGCCTGGCTCACCCGGCTCGACTCATCTGGGGCTAGAGCTGGGGTCTCTGGGGTGGGGCTGTAGGGAATAGCGCCAAAGGCCTGTTGCCCCAAAAAGACGGCATCCCCCGGCTTGACCACCATGAAGGGAATCGGGCCAATACCGTAGGGCGAACAGTCTGCCGCCGTGCCCTCCCCCGACCGCCGACAGGTTCTGAAGTAAGCCACCAGCTGGATCTCATCGCGGGAAACCCAATGCGGCACCACCTTAAACGACGGGTTATAGATGGCGGCACCCAGCGGCTCTAACCCCTGATTGACGGTAGTAAGGTCGCCCGTCCCCAAACCACCCACCTGGAGCTGCCCAACCCACCAAGTGAGCGATCGCGCCGGCCCTGGGGCTGAATCTGGGGCCGAAAAGACTACTTCGAGGGCACCCTCGTCGGCCTCCTGCACGGTGGCGATCGCGATCTCACCCTGCACGCCAATTTTGCCTGGTAATGTCCACAGGCTGAGGTGTTCGAGCAGCGGCACCTCGGTGAGTTTGGCCGACTCCCACTGGCTAAAGTTTTGGATCGGAGCGATCTCAATCCCCGGCAGCTCACTGAAGGTGTAGTTGGCCAGGTCGAGATAGGACAAGCTGATCTCGCCATACTTTGGGTGCTGCTTGATCAACTCGCCCAAGGTGCCACCAGTCGCGACGAACGTGGGGTCAACGATGGCAATCAGGTCTTTGACCAACCGAGAGTCACTTACCCTTAGAGACAAGAGCGCCGGAGCAACTCTAACCAAGGAAGAGAGCGTTTGATAGTTCAGCAGCCCAAACTTGTTTAAGGGGATAGCTCTAATCCCTCCATCTCTGCCCTTGCTGGCATACACCCCCAGTTGATCGGCGATCGCCGCAATCGTCAATAGGTGTACGTCAAACCCACCCTGCAAATCACCCACCGTCAGCACATCAGCGATCGCATCGCCCCGCTGCCACGACACCGACCCCCAGGTTCCAGACTCTGCCAACACGGGCAGGTCAGAGAAGGCAATCAGCCGCCAGTCAGGTATAGCCGCCTGGCGATCGCCAATCCGCAGCACCCCCAGCGGCAAATTAAAATCAGCGACAGTCAGGCCCGAGGTGGAAGTTTGCTCTGTTGCCCCCACTCGCAGGACATCGGGCTGGGCCAGCGTCTCCTGAGCAGAGGCTGGGTTGGGTGGGGATGCGACCGCACCGGCCCCAGACACTACCCCCAGCGCCACCAGGAGAATCAACGCCGGGATCGACGCCACCCGCCCCATCATTCGTCACCTCCAGCCGGGTCAAGCGGTGCTGCTTCAGCATCCTCAGGGACAATACCGGGCCTCGGGATAGATTGGCGCTGCTGCTCTAGCCCTCGCATCGCCACCGCCTGCACCACCTCCAGGCTTATACCAGTCTGAGCCGATGCCTCTACCACCGGCACGTCGTTGGCGATCAACGCCAGGAATGCCCTCAGACTTTGGTGCATTGGCCCATTGGGGGCGATCGTCCCAGCTTCAATCAGGGCCGCAATCCCGTGGGAGAACGTTAGGGGAGTAGCACCCTGGCCAGGGATAGCCGAGGCTTGAATCATGAACCTGGGGCCAGCTGGTGCCGGGGCAGGAACCACCGCGATCGTCGAGTAGTCGGCTGGCCCAGAGCCATAAGCGATCGGAAACTGGAAAAGGTGAGCTGTACCGGAGGCATCTCGCGCCACTACGGAGAGTAGGGTAGCTGGGGTAGAAGGCAATCCCTGGAACGCAACACCGCTGATGCGCCGGAGGTGTACCACCTGAGCGCCACCGGCATCGAGGGGCGCGTCAAAGTCGATGGTCAGCTTAGATGGGTCATCTAGCCAGGCTCTATAAATGCGCAGCCCGAGGCGAGAAAAGTCGAGGTTGGCCCCAGACCCCGGCCAGACCGTGATCGGTACCGTACCCGCCTGAGCCGATTCTATCCGCACCTCCTGTCGCAGCGGGCGACCCTGGGCCAAGCTAGGTATCCCCAACACCACCCACCAGAGGGGGACGGCACAAGCCGTCAGCGCTATGCATAGCAGTCTGTTCCGGTCTTTCATCGTGGCATCCTACGGCTCAAAGACAAATTCGTTCAGGGCAAAGACAGACACCTCCGCAGTGTCGTGAAACCAGATCCGGTTGCGGGAGTCGTAGTCGTCAATGCGCTGAGTCACCCGCTGCTGCTCAATGGGTAAAACAGCCTGAGCCGCGCCTGATAGAAGACCCGCAATGATGTTGACCGGGGCGTATTCGGTGGCGACAGCACTGGCCCCCTCGCCGATAATCGTCTGTTGGCTAAGGGGACGATTGAGCAGCTCGCCCACATGACCGAGCGCCCCCAGGGCGGCTAGCTGCATCTGTGCCGCCCTGACCTCGCCACCATTGCGCATCTCTTGAGCGATTAGAGGATTACCGCTGCCGCCCGTGATCAGCAGGTGGTTGAGGGGCACTGGCGTTACCTTGCTCACCCCATTTTCAACCGTGACCACATCGGTGACCGACAGCTCCACCATCCCCGAGCCTGCCAGCACAGACACCTCGGCCACCAGCACGGTGCCAACGTCCAGCGCCACAGCACCGTTATCAGCTAGAAGTGGCTGGCTGAGGGCGATCGCCGTTCGCTGACTCTGCTGTTCTCGACTCAAATCTTCGGCCCAATAAATCGGGGCGACCAGGGTGGCCGCCGCCGTGGTGCCGGGAGCTACCCGCTTCAGAGGTCGCCCTAGGATTGCAGCCTCCTCTACCTGCAACGACGCAGGAGGTGGATTGCTGACAAGTTGCGCGGTAGGCCCAGTCGCTGCGGGCTGCTGGGGCAAGTCTGCCAAAGGGGCTGATGCTACTGGCGCAGGTTGTGATGAACGACTTGGAGTAAAGGCAGGTTCCATCCCCGTGCCGGTACCATAGCTGCCCATCGCCGCCAATGAGGCCCAAAGAACCTCGGGGGGAGGCGGGGGAGGCATATTCACTACGGGTTGTCGCGGAGGCGATGATGCGGTGGGTCTAGGCGATGGTGTCGGACGCGGCGCAACAGGGGCATAGGACGGCGCAGGGCGAGTCACTGGCCCAGTGGGTTGCACGGCCTGGGGAGAGACAGCAGCGGCAGTCTGAGCATTCGGCGCAGGCTGAGCGCCCCCTTCCTGTACGGCCTGGGCGCGAGCCATCTGATTGCGCAACGCTAGTAACTCGGCGGCTGATGGATCATTCCCTTCACCATTGGTTCGAGCCTCGTGGAGTTGCAACGCCTGGGTTTGATTCCCCAGGGCATTGCGCGTCTTGAGTTGCCCAATCTCCTGCCGCTGACGCTCTAGGGCCAACTGAGTCAGATCTGGAGGCGGCTCCGGCGCTTGTTCTGGCCTCGCCGTTGGGGTCAGATCTCGCTTTCCAGCACTTTGGAAACCCGATAAAACACCCCCCACTACCACCATGCATACACCCCCAATCAGGGCGACGGAACCTGCCTTCACCAGCGGGTTAGCCCAGATCGGGGTACGGGTCTTTCCGTCTGCATGGACACGACCGGCCAACACATCGCGGTCAACCAACTCCTCTGCATCATCCCCTTCCCCATCGGGGTCGGTCGCCACACCATCCAACGACTTATCACCCAATGCTCCAGGATGAGAAGGGGCGTTCTCTGGGTGAATGCCAACCAGCAGAGATAGCTCGTAGAGCTCATCGCGATCGAGATCGCCTTCATCGAGCAGCAAATCTAGAGTGTTCGGAGCGATCGCCGCCCCATTTCCGTTTTCAGTTCCAGTCGTCATCTTGCCGCCTCCGTCATCTCAGTAATGTCAGTAATTTGCAGTCCTGCCGAACGCACCTGATAGACAGCCCGCTGCACTGCCGTCGCCTCAGCCTCCATCGGGTCAGCGGGTGGCTCAACGGCCTGAATACGAATCACTTTGTTGACCGGAATCGCAATCCCACCAGGATTTTTCACGTCAAAAATAATCAGGTTCGCGACCATGGTTACGTCCCAAAACCCAGGCGCAATGAGCAGAGGTTCAGACAGCGATTCAATATTGAAAACGCTTTGCGCCTGCCCCTGAAACACCGATCGCGGGGTCAATGCACCGACCTGTTCCAAAAATGAAGCCCGAAAGTCTTCAGAAAGACTAAAACTCGCTTGCCACGCCTTGGTCGTAACCGTGTTACTTCCTGCCTTGACGCCTGAATCAGTCGTTGTTTGGATGGTCCCGGTCGCATCCTGGGCTTGACTGACGCCATTCCAGGTAAATAACATCGTCATTGCCTGCCGAGTGAACAGGCGAATCGACTCCGGGGTTCTATCCAGGTTGTCGATCGGCTTCACCGTAAACGAATTGCCATCAATGGTTTGCACCAGCGTCGGGACAGGCTTTCTGGCAATTTGACTGGTCGTCATCCCTAGCACTGCCGTCAGCAACAGATTGAGGCCGCCCAGCACTAGCGCTAGCAACACAAAGAGGGGGAGGAGGTTTTCGGTTGCAAGTAAACCTTGTCTTTTCGGGTTGATTAACGTCATCTCATTTACCTACAGGGTCTACAGCCAAAGGAGTCTCACCCAGGCAGAAATCAACGCCCCCCTTGGGGCAGTCTTGGATAGGCCGATTGAGAGGAATGGTTGGTACTGACGTGGGTAGTCGATAGCGCCATCCGGCTGAGCAGGATCGTCGCGGCCCCAGTTGACCCGGCCAGCATGATATTGAAAATCGCCAGGCCGCCCCCACTGGCTAACCCCAGCGCCAGCGCCGGGGCCAGCAGGGCGATTAATACCAGGAAACCATTGGTATCAAAGGTGTTGGCATTCATTATCACGACGGCACACATGCCGACAATGATGTTGTAGGCCATCTGAGCAAACCCCAGACTCAAGAATCCGGTGATCCAGGCAAAGATGGGTTTGCCGCCAAAGGGCAACAGACTGGCCGCCACAGCAAACGGCCCCATCAGCGCCGTGAGCAATAGCGAAATTTGAATCAAATTCACAAACGCCCACTGGAATGCCATCAGAAAGGCATGGATAATCACGCGGGACTGGGAGCCAATCAGGCCCCCAAATGCACCCGGCAGAATATCGCCCACACTACCGTCAGTGTTATAGGCGTCGATCGCCCCTCGCACCATCTGCAAGGTCATATCAATTTGAGGAAAGACACTGCCAGCAATGCCCGTAGCCGTTACCAGCCAATGCTGCTTGAAGTCGCCCACCGTCGCCTCGATCTGCTCATAGGCCATTTCCAGACACTGGATCTGAGCCTCACCCAGTAGGGACTGACATTGCTGCACTTGGGCATCTACCTCGGCAACCACAACTCCCTTGGCGATCGCCCCCCGAATCGCTTCTTCCAAGGTGACGTTCAACATCGAGACTTGCAGCACCTGCTCGTTCGTCCGGTTGATGACATCTCGAACAGAGCGAGTAGAGGTGCCCAAAAGGCTACCTTGATTGCTCAGTAGAGCAACCACAATCAGCGGCCACACCAACATTCTCAGCGGTTCTCGGTAATCATCCTCATGCACGGCCATGTAGGCAAATCGCATCATGAACAAGACCAGCGCCCCAACGGCAAAGATCAGTGCCAGTCCAGTGATTTGGGTATAGAGTTCCGAAGTAAACAGCTGCGTCCAATACAGGCTATAGATATCGCCGATGTCACGGCTCATCTCAAAGCCCTGGCGAAGCAGCTCGCCAGCACCTTGCACCCCTAAAATCTGCGTGAAAATTACGCTCATCGCCGTCACCAAGTAGAACCGTTGCCTGGGCTAGTTACTGGAAAAGCACTAGGCCCGCCGAGCTGTTGATCACCTCAGCGGCCTGGGCCATGCCCTGTCGAGATTGCGCCCGGTTGAGAGCAGATAGCTCTCGGGCAGCTTCAATTTGCACCAGCGAGTCAGCCGCCAGTTGCTGCCGCATCTGGATGCTTTGACCGTACTGAGCCACGTCGATGGCCGACGATTGCGCCAGGGCCGCAATGTGGCTTTTCATAATGTCTTGCGTCACATCCAGGCTCTGGGCCTCTTCAGCCAGAACCACGATTTCCTGCAAGGTGTCGTCTGTGGCCTTGACCTCAGCCACAATCCCCGCTTGGCCCTCCTCACTGAGGAGGGAGTTGGCGAAGCCAGCCGCCGCCGCACGGGAGACCTCTTTACTCGCCGTATCAGCTAGGGCGATCGGGTTCATGTTGAATCGGTCTACCCGTTGGGAGGCCGCACCAGGTGAACCCTTTTCTGCCCCAGATACGATCGCAGTGGTGAGCGCGAGCTGGGATGCCAGCACGTCGGGAACGCCTAAGCTGCCAGTAATAAATTCAGGTGGTGTGCCAAAACCACCTCGAATGTTGTCCAGAAAGCGCCCCGCCGCCGTAGCAACGGTTGGAGAGCGAGCCGCGACACCTTGAACCAGGGTCTGAGTTCTGATATTAACCTCAGCCCGATGCCCAGCGCCTGCGCCATCACCAAAAAGACCACCAGGGCCAAGCACAGCCCCGCCGCCAAACCCGCCACCGGCATTGAGAATGTCCCCGAGAGGGTTGTTAGATCCTCCTCCACCCGTCAAGATGCCACCCAGGCCACCGCCAGTGGGGGTGCCGCCCCAACCGCCGTTGAGGATGCCGCCCAGACCACCGCCATTGAGAATGCTGCCCAGGTCGCCATTGAGAATGCCGCCTAGGCCACCACCGTTCAGGATGCTGGCTAAGTCACCGTTGAGAATGCCACCTAATCCGCCGCCGTTGAGGATACTTCCCAGGTCGCCATTGAGGATGCCACCTAGGCCACCACCGTTAAGGATGCTGCTCAGGTCGCCATTGAGAATACCGCCTAGGCCACCACCGTTGAGGATGCTGCCCAGGTCACCATTGAGAATGCTGCCTAGACCACCGCCGTTGAGGATGCTGCTCAGGTCGCCATTGAGAATGCTGCCCGTACCACTACCCCAGCCCCCATTGGCAAGCGCCCCCACGTCAAGTCCAGGGATAGAGCCTGTGGTAGAAGTCGGGGCGAATGTCGCAGTCGGGTCAGCAGTAATGGAAGTCGGATTTATGGCCTGAGCCCGTACTGGCTCCCCAGGGGCCATGGCGATAGCCAATGCGCCAACGAGCGTTAATGAGCGCAATCCAGTTTTTGATAGTCGTCGATTCATAGATACGCCTCATGACTAATTAACTGAACTTAAGGGTCGAGATTGAAGCTCCACTGATGAGTAGACATGGGTTAATTCACGTTGCGCCAAAGCTTTTTCTTGCTCGACCAGATCGGCTATTCCGCCGCCATTACGAATGGCGTTAACGTAGCATTCAGCAAATCTGGCCATGGCCTTAAATTTGCCTTCATGCCGGAGACGGCTGAGCATCAAATCTCTCAGCTCTTGTTCGTCTGGGTTGTTAGCGACTGCTGCAATTTGAACTGCGCCAGGGTAAAAGCGACAGTAGAGATACTGCCCATCTATGTCGAGCAGCCAATTTGAATAAAGCTCTGTCCTCTTTGGAAAAAATGCCTCTGTCGCATTCCTAGCGATCACCTCTCTGGGGTACCCCAGCAACGTCTCAAAGGAGTCCACCGCCACAGCCTGGATACGGCCAATCATCTTGGTGCTCATGTTTTGCATGACCTTGGCCCCAGACACTGACTTCATGATGGTGTCTGGATCTTGAGCCGACAGCATGACGCGAATGCCAGCCTTGGCACCGTTCGCACATAATCGGCCAATCAGTTGAGAAATCGTTTTGTACTCAAAAAGGATCGGTGACTCATCGATAAAGAAAATTGACTTTGGGCTACCCAGGGCACGGCGAAGGGCAGCAGAATAGGCAGATAGAGAAAGAATCGCGGCCTCATTTTCGTTGCTCAAGTTTCTCAGAGCAAAGACCAGTAGTTGGGCATCCGTTCGGAAAGAGCTAGCCCGACCGATCGCCTTACCGATCCGCGATTTTAACCAGTAGTTCAGCTGAAGCTTGATATGGCTGGCCGCATTGGCAATTTCATCACTCCCGCTTTCTTCTAGCTCTAGCTTGTCGAAGGAGCAGAACTCAATAAAATCTTCAAGGGTGGGCATCCGTTTCCAGGCCTCACTGCCAAACCCATCGGATTCAGCCGCCCTGTACCGACTCAATATGTCGGCATCGACAAAGAATTTACTCAAAGCTCTGCCGATCAAGCTCCTGACCGTTTGCTCAAGCAGCTGCTGGTTTTCGGTGGAGGGCAACACCATTGTGACGAGGGCTGACTCCAAGAACGAAACATAGTCCTGCATACGTTCATCGCGATCTTCGGGGCTCAGACCGGTGAGGGTTGGCAGTTCCAGCAGGTTGTTGGACTCTCGCCCAATATCGAAATAGGCGGCATGGTCGCCTAGGAATTTAGCGTAGTCAGTAAAGGTGGAGGTGCCATCCGGTTTGGGGTAGTCCAGGCATACGATGGGGTAACCCTTCGCCAGAAACATAGACAACATCCCTGACACACATACCGATTTACCTGATCGGGTGGTGCCAAAAACAGCAATGTTGCGATGCTCGCCAATGAAGTCGATCTTGACCGGGCTCCCTCCCTCGTCTGCAATCAGTTCAAAACCCTGCCTGCTGACCTGGCGAGTCATGGTGAACGGAATCAGTCCGGGAGCTTCGCTGCTGAGGTAGGTCTGTGTCCGGTTGTACGGGGACATTAGCAGCTTCTCCCACGCCAGCGTGGGATGACACTGTAGCCACTGCTGCCACGCCACCTCGGGTTCTCTGACCACCTTCGCGGGCAATAGGAATCCCTCGGCCATGTGCCGACAGGCTTCCGTCAGCTTAGCCCGGCTGGAGCGATGGATCACCATCACTGTTGCAATCTTGACGGGGATCGCGCCTTCGATAATTTGTGCGGTCGCCTCCACCGACTTTTGCACCTTGAGGGCAGCCCCCACGTCAATGGAGTTGGAGCTGGCCGCTGCTGTGGCGGCATTGTTCGACTGTTTAATCAGCCGCTGCATTTGAGTTTTGACAATGGCCTGATTCGCCGGGGAAACCTGGCAGAAAATCTCGGTATCCACCACCTGGTGGCGGCACAGCACATCCCAGAGATACCTCAACTGGGCACGCATGTTGGAGAACCCCGCAGGCTTTGCCACAAAGGGCATGACGGCAACGTATTTGCCCCTCACCTTGACCCAGGCGCGATCCGCATCAGGGACGGTCATCTCACCGCCCTCGCCCTGAATCAACAACGATTTTGGATCGTATTCACTGGTGGCCTCTTCCGTAATAGTCTGCCCATCGAACGTAAGGGGGTTGGGGACATCGGGGGGCTGATTCGTATTGAAAATATCCCAGGTTTTACCCCAAAGATCCTCAGCAGACATGGGAGAAATTTCAAGCCCCATCTTGATGGCCAGCAGAGACTCCCAACGCATATAGCCTTCTTCAAAGGCAGAGCTAAACATCTCCTCAAACCGCCTCAAGATGACGTTTTTTCCCTTACCCTTAAACCCTTCCCAGAATGAAACCAGCGAGGCCAATGCTCTCTCAATCGGGTCAGCCTCCGCCCCAGCGCGATCATCTCCAGCAATGGTATAGGTACAGTAGATAGTCATAGTCTTGACCTTGCGAACCCCTTGACTGGCCAGGTCTTGGGCACGTTTCTTCTCGCTGAGCAAAATGAGCTTGATCTCAGCCGATGGGGCCGACGCAATTAGCTCATCTAGCTCAGCCTGGCGATCGCGATCGGTAGCAAAGCTGCTGAGCTGAACCGTCATCGTGCCATTGCGAGGCAGTTCCTTGAGCCCAGACTCTAGCCGCTCAACCGTGGGAAAAATCTGCTCAGACCGCAACGTGTCGTGCAGCCCTCGACAGGTAAATCCAAACACTAGGCGATAGCTATTTTTATGCGATAGAAGAGCGGCCCCTACACTCCGGCCTTTCATCTTAAATCTGACAAAGGTTCTGAGGCTGCAAAAATCCTCAAACGCCTTTAGCGTCGTCTTTGCCGACCCACCTTTTGTTGACTTAAGAGACTTTATATTGCGTTTTCCGAGCTTTCCACTTGCCATGCGCTTGACTCTCTAATTGTCTTGAACCCATTGCTCAGAAATAATCTGCTCTGGGTCGATGCTGGGAAGTTTTGGAAGTTTTGAGTGCCTTCCTTTTCTCTGCTTTTTTGAAACTCTTTTTCGCCTTTTTGGTCGTCCTGCCTCTGCTCGATTTCGGATTCAGGTCGGGGTACGGCGCGAGTGGCGTGAAATAGGCAAGGTGGCCGTAGCACCAGCTGGGAGGTGAATGAAACTTGGAAAGAAAACGCGATGCATCAGACCCCGTCAGCACCCACCAAGTTGCGGCCCCCCAGCCGATGCACAAGATCGTCGGTATCCACCCAGCCCCAAAAATTCGATTGACAATAACGATATTGAACAGGGCAATCACACACCAAGGAACCAGCTGGTCTGCCGGAATCGGCCCAAACCCTGGCTTCATATTGATCGCCCCGTTTACCGGGACAAAATCATTGGGGTGTCCCAACATGGAGATTACTCTCTGCTAGAAAATGAAGTTGTACAGTCATTTGGCCTCGATATCTAAATGGCTGTCGCATAGCCATTTAGATATGAGGTCGCCCGAGGCTAGGCTCCAACTACCAAGGTTGCCAGCACATCCCCAATAACCACCGCCATGACGATAATCATGGGAGCACGAGCCAACTGCTGCCAATCGTCGTCATTTCTAGCTGCTTGGATAACACGCACCAGAGAAACCGCAATGTAGAGCAAAAACAGCGCTCGAATTACCCCAAACACCAGGGGAACAACATCCCCTGCGTCAGGAAAAGTGGTCGTAAAGAAGTCCTCAGCCACCTGGAAGAACTGTGCAAACAGCGGATTGGTATGCCTCATCCACAGTGTTAAGCCGAAGAGAACGCCAATAACCAGCCGAACTGCACGAGGGCCTTTGATTTTGCTCAAGATGCGATTTGCAAAGTTGTCTTTCTTGGCAGCCCGACGAAGGATAAGGCTGACGGCCATAACCAAGCCAGAACCAATAGCTAGGACAGGAGATGCTGTTAATAGACGGAATCCGACCAGACCACCGACGCTAAACCAGGGCAGCAACTTAAGTACCTGTCGAAGGAATTTGTTGTCTGATAGTGAACTGAAGAGGTTTCGCTCGCTAACAGAAATAGCTTGGGCCGTACCATTGGCATTGATTTGGTCAACAATTCTTGAAGAAAAACGAGAAGCAGCTTCCCGTTCAGCAGGAGTCAATTGGAGAGGGACAGTACTTACGCTCATGACAGGAATCACAGAGAAAGGAACAAAACAAACCGGTGCCTTCTGCGGCTTGAGTAAAACCGTATCAGCCGAATTTCTCCCCTGTATGGAAAACCTGCCCTCTTTGATTAACTTTGACTAAGAAAACTTACGCAAATACACCTGAGATAAACAAATGTTGCAGAACACTTCAAAATACCTCTAGTTACTCGGGAATATGAATAAAACCTTAAGCCTCCGCAGATCCCCTGAGATTTACAGAAAGATTATCGAAAGTAGAAAGAATCTTGATGAAGGGGTATTGCAGTGAGAGCTCTTTTGATATGCAACCGACCCGAACGCCTTACGTCCATGATCCAGTGCTTGAGGGAAGCGGGGCATGAGGTGACGGCCTCATCCGCCGAGATGGCATTGACAGCAATAACCCAAAATCGACCTGATCTTGTATTCATTACCACATGGGATATCTCATCGCTGCCAAGTTTCTTTTTGAAATTGCAGCGGCTATACGGACTCAATCATCGGACTAGCTACTATCCAGTCATTATCGCGATCACCCATCACGAAGAGGTTGACTTAGATGGCCTCTACAATATGGGCTTTGACCTGGTCAGCGAAGTTCCCTTGCGTGAGCCGGTACTGATGGCCCAGGTGATGGCACTAGATCGACGGCTAGGCATATCTTGTAGAACACTGGCCTCGCCCCATCTGCTAGTCGATCTGCATACTCACCACGTTTTTCTCAAGGCCAATCAGGGCACACTCCTGGCAAGTCTAAATGTAGGTCAGATTCAATTCATTTTGCTGAAGTGCTTTTTGCGATACCCGCAGAGAATCTGGACACGGCCTGAATTACTCGAACAGTTGAGTATCGAAAGTGAATCTCAGAGAATAACTGAAAGCCTTGATATCAGAGTAGTTGACGGAAATATTTATAGGCTCAGGAAAGCTATTAGGGATGCCCTAGAAGGTGTTCCTAAGGGATGGTGGATTGATAAAAGGTACAAAGAAGGATTTTTTCACACAGAGCGGTCTGGGGGCTACTTTTTCCTTGATGCGATCAAGATGGAAGGGGAAATTGACGCCAGTGAATTCCATCTCGCCCGACAAACAGCAATGACCGCGTAGGTCGTTAATTAAAAGGCAAAGTCAAAAGAACTTTCCCTTTGATACGACCTTCAGGAACCGGCCCAAGATACCGAGAGTCATAGGATTTATCTCGGTTATCCCCCATTAAAAAATAATGCCCTTGAGTAACTTTAGTTAAAGCGAAGTCCCTCTGTTGCCCGATAGCGTAGGATTCGGTAAAGATGTCCCCGTTAATGTAGAGACTTCCATTTACGATTTGCAGCTCATCGCCGGGTATACCGACAACTCGTTTTACAAAAAGAACCTGCTCTCTGTTCATAAGTCCTGCCCTAAACCCTGAGTCAAAGGCCACGATGTCACCCCGCTCGGGGTCTTTGGTGAAATACTGCATGTTGTTCACCAGGACGTGGTCGCCTCCATGCAGAGTAGGCTCCATTGATTCGCTAGGAATGTGGCTAAGGGGAATGACACTCCTTAAAAGTACAAGGAGAGGGATGCCAACAGCCGCGATTGCGAATACATCGCCTAAGGACTGTTTGATGATTTGGATTTCACCGGGCCTAAGGAATTCGCGCTTCTGCATGTTTTAGTCCTGAAAGAGAGCAACAAAGTCGTCAGTCTTGGCAGACAATGAGCCTGATAGCATCTCAATGCCAGCCAAGGCCTTCATTTGGGAGACAGTCAACGGGCGACCGGAGAGCCGAGCGCAGATGTCATCCAAATCCTTGGCCACCTCAACTAGAGATTGCAGGAGGTTGAGCTGTGGCTGCGGCTCTGGCTGAAGATCATCATTCAGTAGTTCTTCTAGGAGAGGAGCGAATAAAGCGATCGCACTCTCGTCCCAATCCAAAGGATCACCACGGCCTGGTGGGGTGGCCGAGTGTCGTGCAGCGTCGTTAGCCATGCCTATATCTCCTGCATGTTTTGGGTCTTACACAAAAACGCTATAACGAAGGGGTAAACCTTGAGAAAAGTGGAAGGAAGGAGTCATGCCCCCAACTCCGCGAGTGGTGCGGTGGCTAGAGCTTGTCCTTGGTAGCTTTTTTGCAGTGATGACTGCATTGTTCTTGTTTGGCAGCGTTTTTGACCATCAAGGATACCTAATACTGCCATTAGCCGCAGGGCTACTTACAACGGGATTCTGGGTTCCCTCTGCGCAGTGGCCCAGGGCCTGGATTCTCCCAAGGTCGCTAACAAGGGGTGGAGCGCTTGCAGTTGGGGTACTCTTCCTTTCTATTCCTTAAAAAGTAGATCCATAGAAACCTCCTGAAAACTGCGGGGATAAGAGCATAGATTTAGCCGGATTTCTTCACCATCGAAAATCTATAAAACCTTTGCACTCACACAATAAACCTGCAATATCTCCCTGGTATCGCAGTAAAGGTTTTGTTACGAAAACAAATAGATCGAAGACTATCTCAAAATTCTTATACGGTGCATCCACCTTAATCAGCTAACGTACCGCTTATGAGAAAACCTTATTCAAAATAACTTCATACTCAAACTGGGCAAAAAAATCTTTCAACGAAAGACCATTCCCTGCGGCCAATTTCTTTATTCCGGCCCACCCATCATCAGTGACCCATGCCGCATGGCGAATCAGATCATGGCTGGCAGGTGACTCAGCACGGGTTACAGGCAATGTGAGAGTGAGGTGGGCGCGACCGAGCAACTCAACCAGCTCAGAGCGACTTACTGAAAACTGCACAGCTAGGGCGTCAATCCGAGCGATCGCCTCTGAGGTTGCCAGAATGTGCCTCAACTTTTTTTTCACCCCATAGCGGGGTGGTGGAGAAGTCAAATTCAGCAGACTTCTATCGCTCATGAGCCAACCATTCGCTTCCGCCAGATCACTATACAGCACAACATCAATACCAAGGCAGAGAAAACTGATACATTCGTCATTACATTGGTATTGATTATTCTATAGCAATGTAATATATTCAGATGGTATGCCTAAGTAGGTAGCATCGCTGGATGTAGAGATCAGACGCGTCAAGCGGTCGACCAAGTGCACCCAGCGGCTGGTCAGGGACATCCCGGAATCGCCAGCAGTGATTGAGGAAGGTCTTTCGAGCTACTGGGATGGTAGGTATAGCAAGGATAACGACAAAGCTCGATCGCATTGGCACCCTGATGAAAAATTACTCTTGGCTAGAGGTGCGCTACTACTCTAAGGGCATCTGCGGGGGCTGTAAATCAGCGGAGTGGGAATTCAGAAGCATCACCACTCCCTACCAAACCAAGGCAGCAGACCGTTCCCTAGCCCATGCCGAGCAGCTTATGGCCGCACTGCCCCAGGAGAATGAAGGGGTGCCGTTTCAAGTTGGCACCGCAGCTATACGATCGCCCCGAGTCAGCAAGGGAACGCCGCCGATTAAAAAACCGGATTTTTAGATGTATTCTTGCACTACGTTGAGGTCTTGAGCATGACACAAGTACGATTAGCTATCATGTCCTGCGCCGGAGGGACAGGTAAATCGACAGTGGCCACTAACCTGGCATATTCGCTTGCCTGCCTGGGACAAAGCGTCTGCCTCATTGACTGCGACAGCAACGGCACAGCCGCCCTTTTTACGGGCCTGGAAAACCCCAGTAGTATTGGGGAAACTCTGGTTGCAGCACTTAAGCCAGGGTTTAAGGGGCCATGGCCCCTTAAACCTGTATGGCGGGATTACGGAATTGAAAAAGTTGATGCTGTCCTAGGTGGCCACTTTCTGAACGAGGGTTCCAGGCAGATCCAAAAAGAGCCCCGCGCAGCATACCTCTTGGCCGACGCGATCGAAGACGCACCACTCCCCCATAACGTGGTTATTTTTGATTGCCCAGGAACCATAGAGCAGTTTCACCAAATGGTTCTCCCAGCCTGCAACCAAATCCTGATCGTGCTCAAACCAGACACAAAGGATATAAACGCTGGGTTTGGCTTGATCCAGTGGATTGCGGAATTTAGCCGGGATTTGCGCCTAAAGCCTAAGCCCAAGATACTTGGAGTCCAACCAAACGCTTTTGATAAAGATGCCGCCATGCACCGAGAATGCCTGGCCGATGGACCAGGCATTGAGGATTCCCTGCCAGTGGTGCTGCGATCGCTGCCAGAGCCCATCCATGTCTTCCCGGCAATCCAACAAACCCGGTACTTAACCAACGCTGGAGCGGTAGGGTTACCTCTGCGCCTGTATCGCAGCGATCGCACCACTTGGAAGATCGCGGGGCTGTTTGAGGCTTTGGCTAAAGCTGTATTGGAGGCTGATCATGGCTAAGGGTGTCAAGCGCTCCTTCACGAATTTGGCTCAAGGGGCTAACACAGCCCAGGCTGTATCGCTTTTAGGGGAGAAGGATGAGGAAATTGAAGCTCTCAAGGAAAGGATTAAGCAACTTGAGGCAGGGGTTGCTGGAGGGACAACAGATTGGGTTTGGATTGATGTCAACCTAATTGAACCGATGGCGATTTCGATCACTGACGGTTCAGGCAAAGTGGTCGAAATTTTCGGACAGCCTAGAAAATTTTTCGACCTGGAGGGCATGGCTCAAAGCCTCAGAATAGAGGGGCAGCAAGACCCTGTAGTCCTACGCACAGTCGGAGAATGCCGCTACCAGCTACTGGATGGCGAGACGCGGTGGAGAACCATTAAGGATGTGCTGGGCCAGGCGAAGATCAAGGCCAGGTTCCATGAGTGCACCGACGAGGAAGCCCTAGCGTACACGTTGGTGGGTGATGCCTTAAAGAATCGTTTTAATGCCCTAGAGCAAGGGGAATCGATCGTCAATTTGCTCAGGTCAAAACTGAAAAAAACTGAGCAGGAAGTTGTATCGCTCCTTTATAGGATTCAGAATCAACTGGTTTCAAAGGGAAATGAAAAAGAAGCGATCGAATGGATCTATGAAAATGTAGATGGTTCTGAAATCGTTCTGCGATTACTATCCTCGTTAAATATCACGATAGCGACGATGGTAAATGCTAGATTGCCTTTGATGTCGCTTCCAGACAAACTCAAAGAATCAATCAATAATCGAACGCTAACGCCAAGCAACGCGCTGATACTTAGAAATGCCCCCGAAGCGATCTGGGCTAAAGCGATCGAGGGCCAAAATGGCACAATGCCAAAGCGCAAGATGAAAATGCTCATCAACAAACTAGCGCTAGAGATGGCCGATTCATCGCCTACGTTGGCAGCGAATGACGGCACGACAATTGACGCTGACAATGCTGAAGTCGAACCAAGTTCAGGCTCTGGGGATATTGCAAGTGAAGCGAACTTGCAAAGATCAGTCACAGTAGCTGGTGCTGAATTACTTGAAAAAAACATAAATGCAACGACTGTTCTGAAAGAGCTTTTGAAACAGCTAAGAACTCTTCGTATTGACGAGACTATTGAAAATGACGACAAAGGGTTGGAACTCTTGGAAAGAGTTTCAACTTCGATTCAGGCGCTTTCAGAATACTACCAAGATAGGGGGAAAGAAGGAAAAAACAAGCGCTAAAAACAATAAAAATGTAGCACTAATATAAAGCCAAAAGCCTGGGGCCGATCGTTTCTGTGGGCGATGGCGACGCGATGAGGTTTAGCTACCAAGGCGATCGAGGTGCTGGTATTGACGTGCGATCGCAATCCTGCACATTAACCGGGCAAACTAAACCCAGGCATAGATACGCTCTGAAAGAGTCCCACCGAGCAGGGTAGCCACGGTGGGGCTCTTTTTTTGCGGCAATAAAAAGCCCGCCGGTTTCCCAGCGGGGGTGTGGAGTGTAGTTTGCTCGGAGCGAAGACTTGGGCTGACCAGCACAGCGATCGCCAGTGAATATTGAGAGCCCCCCTCCCAGATAGCAGATTAACCCACTGCTATGTGGGAGGCGCTCTTTTGATGGGGGGCCTATCTGGAACTCACATAAGCCCCCCACTTTGCCAAGCTAGCACAGCTGCCGAGGGGTGGGCTAGGGTGCGATCGCAGGTCAGGTCCACCGAGAAACATAGCTTCAACACTCAGCAGCGTTTGTTTAGAGCCTATCTATCCACTTCTGCAAAGCAGTAGACACGATGAGTTCCAGGAGGTTTGAGCTATCCTCAACGCCCAATGATGAGCGCACGTACCCGCCAATGGGATTAGCTATCAACGAGCGGTGACTAGCGTTATAGATCAACGATTGTCGAGGCCATTTGCTTCGGGGTATCGACTTCCATTCCTCTTCTGGCCGCATCTTGCCAAACCCTTCAGGTACATGGCCTATATGAGTCGATACACCATCACTAAGCCAAAGCCGCAGTCGGCCTATCCTCTCTGGTTTACTGGATGCCTTCGAGTATGTGGGAAGCGGTAACCAGAGAAAGAGGATGGGGCGTTGCAAGCTACGGTTAAAGCAAATCTCTGCACAGAGTTTGGACTTACCAGTCCCGTACCGAATGCTTTTAGCCTCGACGATTTCCTGAATCCTGGAGTCGAATGTCAGAATCTGCTGTCTCGTCTCCAGGAAAGCCTCTTGCTCAGCCCCTGAGCACGCCCCCAACCATCTCAGAAGGGGCTCCGGCACACTCGCTAAAGCTTCAGGCTGCCTAGCCAGTCCCACTTCTTGGTAAGGAAGGGGGGCTAAAACCGGCTGCTTACCCTCATCCTCAAACTTGAGTTCAAGATAGAACTGCTCTGTTTGTGTAACTTTCACCTGGATGAACTCGAAGGCCAATTGGCTGTGTTGCCGATCGATGTGGTTGTGGCGGTGAAAGGAGGGGGCGATCGCAATTAGGCGAACGGGCTTCTCATAGTCAATGACATCTGAGAACGGGCGCTCCTCCAGCAGGTTGGCATAGTAGCGGGTAAGCTGCTGAACGACATAGCGATCTTCTGTGTTCTTCAGCTCTAGAATCACAAGGCGGCGATCTACCGTCAAAGCTAGGATGTCGCAAACCTCACCTTTAACGGCATACTGCCGCTGGAACGGGCGCAGGTGCAGGAGATCTTCCAATGCGCTCCATACAAAGTCTTCTAGCGATTTCTCACTGGCAAACTCCCATCCTTGAGCTACTTTTCTAAGCGACACGTTGCCTAACGGGCTAACCACAGATTGTTCTTCCATACTCAGAACGTCCAATCTAGCAACGAGTTATAGCCTTACTGGGCACAATGGGGAAACTCGAAACCCTTGGCACAATGGCTACTCTCATCCCCTCCTACAGCAGCTGCGCCTCTCGCATGACCGGGGGAGAGCGCCGCCTGGCCCAGCGACTAGAAGCCAAGCTCGATGATGATTACCTGCTCTGGTACGACGTATCCGTAGGCCCCAAAGCCCTGCATCCCGATTTCATCCTCCTGCACCGCGCGCGCGGTCTCTTCGTGCTGGAGGTCAAAGACTGGCGGCTCGACACCATCAAGTCTGTGAACCCTGATGAGTTTGCGATCGCAACCCCACCCAAGGGCTTGATCAAACAGGTCAAAAATCCTCTCCATCAGGCGCGAGATTACGTCCTGGCCATGTGCTCACTTCTGGAGCAAGACCCAGAGCTAGTGCAGCCCACAGGCCGCTACCAGGGCAAGCTCCGCTGCCCCTACGCCTATGGTGTGGTGCTGCCCAACATCACCCGCCGCATGTTCGACGCTGAGCCAGTGCTGGCCCAAGTCATCGATCCTCACCGGGTCATCTGCAAAGACGAAATGACCGAAGCCGTAGACCCAGGGGCCTTTCAAGAACAGCTCTGGGCCATGAGCCACTACAACTTTGGCACCACGCTAACCAACGAGCAGATCGACCGCGTTCGCTGGCACCTGTACCCAGAGATGCGCATCTCCGCCAAGCAGCTCTCTTTCTTCGACGATGAGCCCGCCGACATCCTACAGACCGCTATCCCGCAGGTGCTCAAGGTCATGGACCTACAGCAAGAGCAGCTAGCCCGCAGCCTGGGCGAAGGCCACCGGGTTATTCACGGGGTAGCTGGCTCTGGCAAGACCTTAATTTTGGCCTACCGCTGTCAGCATCTAGCAGAGGCCATGCAGACCGTTTTGGTGCTGTGCTTTAACGTGGCGCTGGCTTCAAGACTGCGAGCGCTGATGGCAGAAAAGGGTCTGGCCCACCTGGTCACCGTCCGCCATTTCCATGGCTGGTGTACCGAAGTGCTGAAACAGCACCAGCTGCCGCGCCCCGATTACCGGCAATACAAAGGCGCTGAGTACATCCAACGGCTAGAGGCTGCGGTGGTGGCTGCCGTCGAGGCTGGGAAGATTCCTACCGGGCAGTATGGGGCGGTGATGGTCGATGAGGGCCACGACTTTGCACCCGAGTGGTTAAAGCTGGTCGCCCAGATGGTGAACCCCTCCACCGATTCTCTGCTGGTGCTCTACGACGATGCCCAAAACCTCTACGGCCAGCGGGCCAAGCAAGAATTCAGCTTCAAGAGCGTGGGTATCAAGGCCCAGGGCAGAACCACTATCCTCAAGCTCAACTACCGCAACACCGCCCAGGTGCTGATGCTGGCCTACGAGTTTGCTAAAGAGGTCATGCAGCCCACCAGTCCTGATGAGGACATGCCGCCGCTGGTGCAACCCAACAGCGCCGGGCGCGAGGGGCCGGTGCCGGAGCTGGTGAAGTGCCGGAGCTATAAGGCAGAGGTGGATCACATCATCCAGAGAGCCCAGCAGCTGCAAGAGCGGGGGATTCCCTGGAATGAGATGGCGATTATCTACCGCGACAAGTGGATGGGAGAGAAGGCTTTCCAGCAGCTTCAGCAGGCCGCGTTGCCCGTGGACTGGCTCAACCAGAGCAGCAGCAGTCGTAACTTTGACCCATCGACCCAAAGCATCAAGCTGATGACTATGCACGCGAGCAAGGGGCTAGAGTTCCCGGTAGTGTTTATCCCTGGGGTGGGCTACCTGCCGAACCGCTACAACGATATGGCTGATGAGGCTCGGTTGCTCTATGTGGCCATGACCAGGGCGATCGAGGTGCTGGTGTTGAGCTGCGATCGCAGGTCGGTGTTTGCTGAGCGATTGGAGGGGGCGTTGGAGAGATCAGGAGCAACAAAATTCCATAGAATGTGAATTTTCTCTGAAAGACCTCAAAACTACATGCTACAGGAGATCACAAGATTGCAAGGTGATATAGCTGATTTATTGGCAAGGAACTCAGCTGAGGCGTGAGGAAGAAACACATAACCATATTCATACTTCTTCTCACTATTTAAAGGATACTTATCGTACAGGCATTCAATAAGATTTCCCCTTTCATCTTGAACTACGGAGTGATGACGCAACCTGAGCATGACTTGATTATTTTCTTCGTCGATCTTCATTTCCCAAGTATTTTCGCGAATTCTATTAGCTTCTGACTTGAGTCCTTTTTCCTCATTGTGTTTAATCATTAAATCAGAAAACTCATCAACTACTAGATAAGGGGGAGTTAAATTGATTGGAACTTTCCCAATCATGAGGTAGCCGTAGACCATTTGCAGGTCTGACCTATATTTGATTAACTCACTTGTAACACCATGGCAGTTTTGTTTCCAAACTTCTTTAGGCAAGATTTTGTTAACATTAACAACTTCTTCCAATTCCCCGTCTGGGAGGATTCTTTCAATAAAAGCAACAGTGTTTATTTCATCAAGTACCCCTTTGAGATCAAAATCTTGGAATTGAATTTTGGATGAATCATATTCTAGACTGATATCTGTAAACATAAAGATGAAATATGTATCCCGGATTTTATTCTAAACAGATAAATAACAAATTAACGTTTTGAGTTATTAAACCCTATCTTCTACTCACCTACAATTGGAAAGCTCGCTACATTCCAATATTCTATTTAACATCAACCCCTCGGGCTTTCCAAAAATCTATACGCTCCTGATTCGCCCGTTTGATATGCTCCTGGCGTAGATTCTCATTCAAAAGTTCAGCCACCTGCTGTCGCATGAAGGTCTGATAGTTCGCCCCTCGCCCCTGGGTTAGCTGTAATCTGCTGATCACCTCAGCCCCTAGATCTTTCCACCATGTGTGCTGCTGGGAGGAGAGGTTAATTCCATAGAGCACGTAGTTCGCAAAGTGTTCGCAGTTGTTGACAGCAATGCTGTATTGAGCAGCTGCCATGAACTGCTCAACTCGTTCCAGTTGCAATTCTGTGACCTTAACTATGCCCTTTAGTTCTAAGCCTTCCGGCCCCCAACCAAGGGAGTTATCAAAGCGGCCCGTCTCGCTAAGAAAGTAGTGATCGGCCAGACCAGCCAGGGATTGAATCGGCATCTTACAGACCCGGAGTACATTGGTCCCGCCCAGTTGAAAGCCCATAACATTACCCTCTAGCAGGAGTATTCCGAATCACTGACACATAGACAACACCCAGAGTCAAACGCTGCCAGTTGGGCTGGTTCAAGGTGAAAGCCAGCCCACCAAACAAAGCCAGCCAGCCCACTGGGCCAATTGTCAGGGCAATCACCTGACTCATACCCATGTAAGCCGCGAAGGGCAAGGTAATGCCCAGGGTGCTGGTAAGCCCCCCAAGTATGGTGCTGGCTATGAGGTACACCCCAAATCCACTAGCCCTGGCAGCCGCTAGCGCCCCACCCGTCAGTAATAAGCCGGTGAAGTTAGGATCATCACTGCTGCGCTTCATCTCCAACACCACCTGCTCTCGCTGCTCTGGGGTTAGTCGGTCGAACATATCCTGAAACACCTTGGCAACTATAGCTGTTTCAATTTCGTCGGTTTTAAGATGCTTCCAACGTCGCCCATTTAGGAGCGCAAGCCAGTCTATACCTACATGATCCGCAACATCGGTGACAACCTGCTTCCAGGATTCATCCCAAAACAGTTGTCCAATGCTGCCTGCCCTAAGATAGCGGATATGGTTACACAGGGTATCAGGATCGCTACCAAAGCCTGAACTAGTTAACTCTCCTAAATTGTGGCGCTGCTCACGGGTAGCCCTTTTAACAATTTTTCTGAACTCATGCAGCGCCATAAAAAAATTAGCCTCATGCCAGAACAGGAATATATTCCTGTTCTGGCATGAGCTGTCTGCATCAGCGACAGAATTGAGAGAAATTGTTCAAGCCTTTATATAGTAGCCTTCGTGAAATCTCTTGAACTAAATAGGCAGCCAAGCAAGCTGAACTTGAAGAAAAATGTAAGCGAAGAGAGCTGCTACAACGCCGATGAGTATGAGCCCTAGTAAGCCCCCAATCATAGTTAAGCTACCAGTTGCGAGAGTACTTGTGAAAGCAGCAGCACCGACCCAGGGTGACAAAGTCATCCCACCTAACAGTAGTAAAGATGGTACTGAAACTCCAACTACAGCAGCACCAGTCATCACAATTGTATTTCTGATAATCATAATTATTTGATATAAACTAACTTGCCCAAAATCTAGCCTTGGCCAATAAAATTTTCTGTATTTATGTGCCAGATCGTGTTTTATCTTGTGACACTTCGACGGAAAGACCAGATTCCCCAAAAGCATTAAGCTGATGACGATGCACGCGAGCAAGGGGCTAGTAGAGTTCCCGGTGGTATTCATCTCTATGGTGGACTACCTGCCGAACCGCTATAACGATATGACCGATGAGGCCCGGTCGCTCTATGTGGCCATGACCAGGGCGATCGAGGTGCTGGTGTTAAGCTGCAATCGCCTGCATCACCTAGGAACAAACTCAGCTAAGCGGATAAATTCAGCATGAACCCATCCTTGCCCCACTTGGTACCAAAGATTGCACTCCGGCCCAATGCCAGGAACTGAGTCTACTGAATAGACACGGGCAGAGAGCGAAACCTGCTGGCCCACTTTAACAGTCCCAACTACTACCCCTTCAAACCTCGGGCGATCGCGGACATTGACTGTAGAGCCAGACGTTTGCCCATACACAAACCCAGGGATTGAGCCCGTTTCGGCGTAGGCTATGACATCAGCTTCATCGTCTTCATCGGTGCAATAGTAGGTACTCTGAGCGAGCAAAGGTTTTGCTATTGCGATAGCTGAGATCGCGCCAATCAAAAGGCCATGAGATATCATCCTTGCTTTCATCGCTCAACCTGCATTAAAGCTCTAAACTAGCCTCCAGCAGGAGCTGACGTCGAGGGAGATCACCTGTGGCGATAATACTTTGGGTTTCCCTGAAAGAGGCAGTAAGCCATGGATGTACTATCGCCAGAACGTCTGTAGATAAGGGTATGCTGATTAGCCTCTACAACTGCGCGATCGCATTCACCCTCTCCTCCCCCGACACCTCCAGATACCGCTGTAGCGCCGCCATCAACGCCACCCAGGACTTGAATTGCCTTCAGCCTCACCCCCGCCTTATCCAGCCGCGTTGCCCCAGGTCCGCCAGTGCTGTAGGTACTTCAGCAAGGTTCAGTAGATCACAAAGAATTGAGGCAGGGGCTAAATCCTTAGGAAAGGGGTAGGGTCAGGCTAGAAGATAGTGGACGAAAAGCCATGACAACCTGCCCCCCTTCAGTATCCTCTACACCAGTGTTGACCGACGACGCGACCTTGAGTGCTGCCCTAGAGTGCCTGAAAGCCCATCTGCCGGTGACGATGCAGGGAGAGTGCCAGCCAGAGACCCTCTACGAAGTGTTGCTGTGGGCTGCAAGCCATCACGACAGCATTGAGCATGCGACCCAACAGCTGACCGGTGTGCCCACCGGCAACGATCTACGATACCACCTCGATAAATTTGAGGATATGGTGATGGTCGAGCAGCAACTCAATGCGGCCCTCCAGAGCCATCTGCCTTCGGGCATCGTGAATCATCGTCACCGCTTAGCCATCGACCTGCATCTGTTGCCCTACTACGGTCAGCCGAGTGAGGCGGAAGTGCCGTACATCTATCGGTCTCAAGCTAAAGCAGGCACTACATCCTTTTTTGCCTACGCGACGGTGTACGTGATTCGTGCCCATCGGCGGGTCACCCTAGCTATCCATGCCGTCCGGCGAGGAGAGACTATGGTGGCGATTATCACCCGCCTACTCGACACGATGAATCCCTTAACCGTAAAGGTGGAGCGGCTCTATCTCGACCGGGGCTTTTACAGTGTGCCGGTAATTCGCTGGTTGATGGCCTTGACGCTCCCGTTCATCATGCCCGCCATTATCCGGGGCAAAACGGGTGGCACCCGTGCGCTTGGCAAAGGACGACGCAGTTATCAAACCGTCTACACCCTGAGCAGCCCCACCCATGGCTCGGTGACTTGCCCCATGGTCATTATCTGTCGCTACCGCAACGGCGCTCAAGGGAATCACGGCATTCAATACCTGCTCTATGTGGTTTATCGGGCCAATGTAGCGTGGTCGCAGGTGCATCGCCATTACCGCTATCGTTTCGGTATTGAGACCAGTTATCGCCTCAAAAACCAGGCCCGTATCCGCTCCACCACCAAGAATCCCGTGCTACGGCTGCTCTACATCGCTCTGGCCTTTATCCTGGTGAATCTCTGGGTTTACCTGCTATGGCAGGCCGTGAGTGCGACCCGACGAGGTGGGCGACGGGTCTTTCAAGAGCGCTTCCCGCTCAAAACCATGCTGTCCTTCATCCACCAGGCGGTTGAGCGACATTTTCCACTTGTCCGGGCTGTATATCTACCTATGGCAGCTTGAGTTTTCGATCTACTGAGGTTGCATGTCTCATCACACAGGACTAGTTGACTGAGGGTGCCTGTGTGGCCTGTAGTGCGGATTGAAATCGTTGAGCTAGAGCTTTGTAGAATCGGGGGAGGGTTTCAATGAGCCAGGTTTGCATCTCCTCCAGGTGTTCGGGGGTGTCGGTAATAGAGGAATTTTCGCGATATACCGCTACTCTGGCGCTACGTTGGCCAATGAGTCTTTCCCAACTCAAAGGAGCGCCAAAATCGGCTTCTATATCCAAGTGTTGAGCCTGGAGATAGTCAAAAATGCGCTTGTTACGATCGCGATCATTTACATCAATATAAAGCTCTAAACGAAGCCTAGAACTCCTAGCGAAGGAAAGAACGTGAACAGTGGCAGGGTAGTTCTCTGCTGAAACCTCAAAGGTAAACCAGTGCCGTCCTTGGGCGTTGGTACTTGGCTTAACTGACAAATTAGGAATTGACTCCAATTTTGGTCGAAGAGCACTGAAGAAATTGACATAGGCGATCTGCCTTTCGCCAACACGGGAGAAGATAACCCTCTCTTCTGAAATGTTGACATTTGAAACCCGCCAACCTGCCTCAATCCACTGCTGTGATTGAGAATGGCTGACGGTATCGTTGGCCCACCAGTTGCGATGCTTACGAGCTGAGGTAGGCAGAGTATCTTGGATGATTGCTTCTATCTCTTCAAAGGATAGAGAAAGCTTGTTCGATTCCTGATTTTGCAGCCAAACGGCTAAAGGAGCATAGCGGCTGTCAGTAGGGTCAAGTTCTTCGGCAGGGGGGCCAAGTTCAGACGGCTCGTCGCTATCCATCTGAGTTGAGGCGGTTATAGATTGCCAAAAGTCGGGAATTTGCTTAATTAAGCCAGCAACTTGATCACCAATAACTTTATTACTAATGACAGTGTTACCAATAGTTATAGTTACAGGAGAACCAATTCCCGCAGCATACCCAGTCTCAATATGAAGGGTGCTGATAGTGGGACGGTGTCTATCAAGGAAGTCAGCACAAAACTTGAGGTGTTCTCTTTGTTGAGGAGTTATCTCTCTGAAGTGTGCAATGGCATTACGAGTGCTTCGGGCAGTAGCTAGGAGGTTGTCGATTGCGGCTAAATCGATTCCCTTAAAGCTCTCTTGATAGTGATCCCAGATTTTTCTGAAAAGCTGAATATATTCATACAATGTTAATTCTGAGAATTTTTTAATCTGAGAGGGCTGAGACAAATGCCTTTCAAAGACCTGCTTTGCAACATCTTTATCAATAGAAGTCTGACCTTGGCTGCATTGCCCTAAATATTGCTGTAAGGCTTTTTGAAACTTTTTCTCGACATCTTTTCCTGATGTCATAATGGCTTCTATAGCTTCGTTGAGCTTTTGTTCGTCAACATCATCGTTAGAACCTTTGTAAAAGGATTCGATAAAGTCACGAAGGGTAGTCTCGACATCTTCGGCCAGCATGATGTCTTCCGCACGGGTGCGAAAGTATTCAGTAGTGTCGTAACTGGTGATAATGCCTTTTGGGTAGCCCTCTTTATCAGTAATTGGGACTGCGTTCAGATCTCTTAGCCTCTTAAGAAGTTCGGAGAGATCATCATCTATACGGTAGTCTTTAACTTTTATAAGGGCGTGAGAAACTTTGAGTTGATCAACAGTCGCTTGAAAGAAGCTTAACGCCTTTAGAATAGAATCACTGGTAATAAGACCCTCCAGTTTACCTTGAGAATCAACAACAATAAGCTGGCTAAAATCATGCTCAATCATAAAATCAAGCGCCGTTTGTACAGCGTCGTCTACCTTGACTGAGATCAGCTGTTGGCTTTGAGGAAGAATGCTTTCAATAATAAAAGGCATAAAATCTGACTGTAGGATAAGAGTTTTCGTTATTTAAGCGTTATTTATATTTTTGATTTTTCTCTTCTGAATTTCAATTTCATCAGTGAGAAGCGCATGAACTCGCTTGAGAACCATTGCCAAGGTTAACGCAAACAAAATGACAATGTAAAAGACAACGAGCGAAAACAATATCTGGAAAGCTAAGCTTTTGGAGAGAGTTGAGATTGCCAGAACAAGTACACCAAGTATACACAGGAGAATCTCGAATGAAATATTTAGAGAAACACTTTCTAAAATCGAGATTCTCCTGCTGAGGCTTTGCCTGCTAACAAGAGAGCTTGGCAAATCTTTAACGTCAGAAACTTTACCTACAATATCAAACATCAGAATTTGAAGATTGAAAAGTAGACCAGCAAAAATTGAAAAGACAGTTATCAATAAGTTTGCCAATTCATTGTTCAAGTTTACTTTAAAGTAAACCAGTAGTGCGCTCAAAAAGAAAGGTAAAATAAAAAAAATAAAGACATCGGATCTCGAAATTTTCGATCTACCAAAATCCTTCAGCGTTGAAACGTGATCAGTAACAATTTTTAGAATATTTATTTTAGAAAAAGCGTCACTCATTTGAGGCCTCACCCCATATTGCTTCCGCACATTCAGTCAAGAATTCTTCTGCCGAAGTTTTGATTTCAGAAAACTCTGGATGACCAGTTTTAGGATTTGTACTTACCTTGTCTGTAACATCTTCAGAAAACTTTAGGTGATCTATGTTGGACAAATCGATGGTTCTATATTTTGTGCCGATTCTAACTTCTACTTTTACATTGTCTGCTTGAAAATCCTGAAAATTCTTGATTTCAAGAAGACTTCCTACAGAAACATCATCTTCACCCAAGAATTTGTCTACGTTGTTACGGAATCTGTCAAGCAATGGTTTTGGCAGATCTCGATTACGATGAGCCTTTAAGCTAAACTCAGCTTCTCCCTGCTCTTCTTCAGGTATTCCAGTTAGATCTACGTCTGAAACCTCTTTAGGGAATCTATACTTGATAAGTCTTATTTTAACAATTCTATTTTCAAGGTAGCGTTTAACTATCTCTCTAGGCACTAAAGGATTAATTTCTATTTTGTACTGGCCTGAGAACTTACCCTCAAAATGACTGCTAAAGTCCTTCTCGAAAATATCTTTGAAGCCTCTATTGCCAAGTCTTTGGAAAATCGCTATCCCAGTAGACGTGTTTGTAGGAATCTTGACCATGAAGAAATAAGGTATAAGCTCAGCATCAAGCATTTGCCGCGTGTATGTAGGTTCATCATTTTCTACATTAAGCAGATCTGCTTCAATACCGTAATCTCCAGCTTTTAAGATTCCCGACAGCGTTCTATCTTCTCGGGTATATGACTCTAACCTAATAGTTTTCTTATTTTTGTCTTTTGGATTAAATGGCAAGGTGGGAATGTCATTACCTAGATATGCACTTAATACTTCCAATAAGTCTGTACCCCATTCATTTCGATCCCCAGGTTTAATATATTTTCCATTAATTATATCCTTAATCCTGATTGTATAGGGAACCAAATATAAGCTTGGCATTTTTTAATGTTCCTAGATTTATTAATAATTATCTAAAGCGCCGACTCCTACTATAGCGAGTTGATCTACAGTTACGTAGTCACATCCACCCTCTCCTCCCCCGACACCTCCAGATACCGCTGGGTTAAACGCCCTACTCCGCAAAGAACCCCAACAACGCATCCCCCGCCGCCCGCTGCTCCAGGTTCAGGCAGCTGGTCAGCGACGCCAAACTCGCATGGCCCGTAATCGCCATAATCTGCCGCAATGGCACCCCTGCATCATAGAGATGGGTGGCCAGCGATCGCCTAAAGGTATGTGTACTCACCTCGATAGTTGTCTAGGTGTTTTTCTTAGACCAGAGAAAAAACGAAACTGTTGCTATGTCATGACCAGGAGCTTCATAGTTCACTTGAACTAATGCCCAGAATTTCTAAAACCTTCAGGAAAATTCTCAATAAACCATTCTTGATGACAAGGAAGTCTGATTGAGATGCAGTTTGTTATTCCAGCTAACCCTCTTGTGCAAAAGGTTTTGGGGATTGGGATTTTTTATTTTCCTGCTAAATAACACCTAGACAAGGATCGTACTCACCTCCTCAAGCCCCAGCAGGTCACAGGCCCGACGCAACGCCTTATCTACCAATCAGGTGCTGATGTGCTGCCGGGGGGGCCGATCTACAACCCGCGCAAAGTAATAGTCGCCATTGGCTTGGCGCTGAATACGGTACTGCTTCACTGTGGCTCGGGTCCATTGGGCAGCAGGGAACAGATACCCTAAAATCAGCAACGCCTATAGCGGCGATCGCCCAGGCGCAGTTGCTGATTTTAGGTATAAATCGATCTCTGTAGGTATTGGGATCTCGTTCATTTTTTTGCGAAATCATACTGCTGCTCAGCAACGCCAGATGGCCAACTATCAAGCATCACTAAAGCCCTGTTATAGTCTTGCTCATGCCGAAACAGTCCTCCCTCTTCTCTGACGACAACTACGCTGATTTCCTCAATGGGCTCAAGTCACGCATCCGCACGGCCCAGGTCAAGGCAGCCCTCGCCGTCAATCAGGAGCTCATTCATCTCTACTGGCAGATTGGTAACGAAATCTTGACCCGCCAACAGGATCAAGGCTGGGGTGGCAAGGTCATTGAGCGCTTGGCTAAAGATTTGAAGCGGGAGTTTCCAGACATCAGCGGCTTTTCCCAGACAAACCTCAAATATATGAGGGCGTTCGCCGAGGCGTATAGCGAAGAAGAAATAGGTCAACGCAGCGTTGGCCAATTGCCCTGGCGTCACAACATCGCCCTCCTCACCAAGCTAAAAGAGCAACAAGCGCGATTGTGGTACGCCCACAAAGCAGTAGAAAACGGGTGGAGCCGCGACATTCTCGTGATGCAGATTGAAAGCGATCTATTCGCCCGATTAGGTGGCGCTGTCACTAACTTCGAACGAGTCCTTCCTGCTCCTCAGTCTGACCTCGCCCAGCAGCTCGTCAAAGACCCTTACAACTTCGACTTCCTCACCCTGGCAGAAGAGGCTCAAGAGCGCGATTTGGAGCGGGGCCTCGTGGACCATATCCGCGACTTTCTCCTCGAACTCGGCATGGGCTTCTCATTTCTGGGCAGTCAGTATCCCCTCGTCGTCAGTGGCAAGGAGTACCGACTCGACATCCTCTTCTACCACGTCAAGCTCCACTGCTATGTGGTGGTAGATCTCAAAATGCGCGAGTTTGAACCGCAGCATTCAGGCCAAATGAGCTTCTACGTTGCTGCAGTCGATAATCTACTTCGGGGCGATCGCGACGATCCGACGATCGGCATTATTCTCTGCCGGAGCAAAGACAAAACTATAGTGGAGTATGCGCTCCAAGGAACGCAGCAGCCAATTGGCGTTTCAACCTTTCAAACCCAGGGGGAACTTCCCCCAGATATTCAGAGCAGCTTGCCTACGGTAGAACAGTTTGAGCTGGAACTGAATACTGCTATTGAAGAGATAGAGGACGAGGAAAAGCAGTCTCCCGAAGATTAGCTCTGTTCTCTAATTGACCAACAGACTGTTGGCCAAATTGCTCTTCATCAAAATTGAGCACGGCTGGAGCCTCACTGTACTTGTCTCCAGATCCAAAGCGGTCTCTATGCTTGGCATGGAGAGGCCGTTACCAAGTTTGATCGCACCCTGCCCAAGCCTCAATCTGACCTGGCCCAACAGCGGCGCATGCCTCGATCGCACGGACGTTGCTGTCGGTAACAGCACGTTTCGCCGTGTCACAGTAGTGCTCACTTGTCGCCCTCTACTGTTGCTGGGGGAATCTTGCCCTGTCCATCGGCTTCCCTGACGGCAGCCTCCACCAAGAACGCAGCCAACGTACTGGGCTTATTGCGTTCCGATTCTGCCCATCGATCAAGGGCATCGGCTATGCCATCGGGCAGCGTGATGAAGTAGCGCTTAGACACAGAAACGACCATAAATTTCGCCTTGATCCTACTACTGGCTAGCTACTCCGTAACTTATTACCCACAAAGATAGCTTATTTATAGCTGATTAGATAGCTTTATGCTATCACTGTAACCATTGGTGGAACGCAACTGGAACAACCAGGTTCCACCAAACTGCCTAAAGCATTGGTTTACCGAAGTTTCGAGCTGTAACCAAGAGGTGTAACGACGTGGAACGTCAACCACTATCGATTCGCAAGTTTGCCGAGGTCTGTGGGGTGTCCCACACCGAAATCGGGCGCAAGATGACCGCCCTGGGTATCTCGGGAACTCCCCAGGGCAAGGGTTTACCCACACTGCTGAGTCCGGCTGAACAGGACAGCATCGCTCAAACTCTGTTTATCCCTGATAAACCGCCCACCGAGCCTGCGCAGCACGTCGAGGTTCTAGGCAGTGGTTTATCGGTTTACACGCCTCCGCCGTTGGCAACTCGGGGCGTCAACAGCGAGCTCAGCCGCCACCTGCAACAGCAGCAGCTCACCCAGGCGCTGGGCGCGTTTAAGGGCAATCAGGCCAGTTTTAGGAACGCCCTGCTGGGCATGGCGGCTGAGTCGGGTCGCCAGCTGGGCCACGAGATGGCCATTACCGAGATGAACACTGCCCTGTCCACCCACGCGCAACTGCAACAAACCGTGGGAAAGGAACTGGGCGTCGTTGTAGACACGCCCGATACCACCGCTACTGGTTAGTGGGTTTAGCCCTAATAACCGCCGTTTTCATCCTGTTAACGCCGTAACTCTGGTTGTAACCATCATGGAAGCCAAATTCACTCCCCCTGCCGTCCCCCTCGCGTACCGTCGCGAGGTCGTTGGCGGTGCATCGCCTATTCAAAACATCTACCTGGCCCCCGTTCCCTGGTGGCAAAACCGCCGTTACTGGGCTGCCGGTGGCATCGCGGTGGCGGCCATCTCCGGTATTGCCTTCGCCTTTGCTCAGTCTGGTCGCACGGGCGACGAGGGCACCTATCAGAGCGAACTGCCCACCCCCAACTACGAAAACGTGTTGGCAGCGGCTCAAGACCGGCTCTCCGGCAACTACGAAGACAGCCGTTTGGTGCTGGCCGATGTCGGTCGGTCGGTGCTCAACAATGAGGCCTATCGCTACCGCCAGCAGGCGGAACAGGACGTTCTAAAACCCACTGACCCGTGTTACCAGCAGCAGATTATCTGCCCCCTCAACCGCTACCAGCGCGATGCCCAGGTGATGTTAGATGCCGCCAAGGGCGATCGCGATTGGCGACAGGCTAATGCGGCACTCTTCCGAGTTGAGGCCGTGGAGGCAGCTCGGTCGATGACGGCCCTGCCCCAAGACCCGCCGACCAACTTGGCGGTGGTCGCGATCGAGAACCTGGTGCAGTACCACGACCGGCAACACTCCTTGTCTAAAGAGGTGCAGGCCCATGAAGTACGCGATTAACTACACCCATTTCATCTGGTTTCTGCTGTGGCGTTCAACGCCTGAGCATCTACTCCAAACCGCCATTATCGCCCCCCTAACCGGCATCGTCCTGATTATGGTCTTGACGCGACTGGCGGATTTTCTGGTCGCGCTGCTGCTGGGCTGGGGGGTGTTTCTGCTGGTGCTGTCAGCCGTTCGAGCCGTAGCGGTGCGATTCGGGAGGGGAGTTCGATGAAGCAGCATTACTTGCTCTATGGCTCGGTTGGAGCGGCGGCTCTGGGGCTGTTCTGTGGTCTGCAACGGCCTGCCAGCAATCTCACCCCCGCTGACCTGGAAGCCTTCGCCAATGGGGCTCAGATTCGCTACGAGAAAACCTATCCCTATCTGCCTGCAGCAATCGCCTTTGGAGCTGTGGCCGTCGGTTGCGGGGTGGCCTGGGCCTTGGGGGGAGAACAGCCTAAGGTGGCGATCGCAGGCCCTCAGATTCAACCCGAGCCCCAGAGCTGGAACGGGCAGGTGCCTTTTGCTGGTGCGACCGAGTCTTTCCGGGTCGGCAACCCTGCCGCTATTCTCGCCGCTCGTATGCGGCCTACCTTAATCTCGGCTAACCCTCGGGTCGGCAAGGGGTTGACGGTGGCTCACGCTTACCGGCAGGCCCAGGTGAAACAGGGCGCAGTGGTGTGGGTGATTCAGCCTAAGTACCACCCCAAGGAGCACGGCTACTGGGAGCAGGCCGACAACGTGCTCGGGTTCATGGCAGATTCGTTGGAATCCAAGGAAGACATTGACGACATCTGCGAGCAGATGCAGCGGTTCATCTTCGCCTGGCGACAGCTGCCTCAGCGCCCCAAGGTGCTGATCATCGACGAGCTGGCGATGATGAAGACAGCTTTTAAAACCTGGTACGAGGGGTTCCTCAAGTCGCAGCTCACCATGGAGCTGTCGTCGGGGGAGACGGACGACCGGGCGCTGTGGGCCATTACTCAGTCGTCGCTGGTGGGCGATATTGGGGTCAGCGGTGGCATGAGAGCCACGTTTGATTTGCTCACCATTCAGAGCCCCAGCAGCCAGAGCCATCTAGAGAGCTTGCGGAAGTCTGACACCAGCATTCCACCGATTGAGGATGAGGTGATTTTTGAGCGATCGTTCTCACCCAAGCAGGCGGTCTTTTACCACTCAGAAATCAAGGAATGGCTACCGATGGTGGCCTATGAAGTGCCCGAACTAAGTTCGGCCTCGATAACCGGTGGCCTAACTCGCGGTAACCACGGCACAGCAGCGCATACAGCCGAATCGGTTACAAACCGAACCGAGTTTCAAAAGGCCTCCCAGGGGCCAGATCTGCCCCTGATCATCGCGGTAACCAACGCCCTGGCCCAGGGGATGTCGCGCTCCAAGGTGATCAAGGAGGTGCTGGGCTACCAGGGGCACAAGTACCAGGAGGGCTGTGACTTGTTTGACCGTATCAAATCCATCATTGAGGAAAATTCCTAATGGCTAGCTCCAAGAACAATCAACTCGCTAACGGCAACAATGGCCCTGAGATTATCGACGGGCAAATTATTGACATCACGCCTCAGCTATCCTCACCGGGTCGGGGCAGCGGTGTCCAGCTCGCGCCACGCAATGCCATGCGCTCTAACGTGCAGGATGGTGGCTGGTTCGATGCCACCAGCGGCAAGCGCAAGCCGATCTTTGTTATCACTCCCAGCACCGATCCCTGGAGCGTGTTCCCGGTGATTCGGGCGGCTCTGAGCTGTTTGAAGAACCATCCCCTGCAAACGATGGGTGGAGCTTTTATCTCGGTGTGGGGTGGGCTGTTTGTGCTATCGGCGGGGCTAAATGTCCTCCAGGGTTCGGCGGTCAAAGCTGGGGGCGATATTTGGAACCCGGTGGTGGCGGGGACGAACTTCGGGGCGATGTTGGTGGTGCCGACTCAGAGCATCGCGGGCAGCGCTCATAAGGTCTTGACCGGGGAGGAGCGGGTGGGGCAGCCGATTGAAACCCGTCCCTACACTCGCGCGGTGAAGGTCGGGGAGTAGCGATGCTGTTCTGGCGAATCAGAACCCGGTACCTGCTGGCCCTGGCGGCGTTGTTCGTCGGGGCCGCGTTTTTAGACCTCAAGCAGCTGGGCCGGGGGCAGTTCTACAACCCAATCTATGGGGTGAGGTCGTGGGTCAACACCCACCAACCTGCGGCGTGGCAGCTGGTGCATCGCCTGTCTGGCGAGGATGCCCGTCTGCAAGCCTGTGTGGCGGTAGCCCCTGACCCGGTGGCCCTCGATGCCACCAAGGCAGAGCTGCGCAAGGCACTGGTGGGGGAGTCGGAGGCGATCGCCCTGGAGTGGTTGGGGCAACCTGCCTGCGCCCTGGGTAACGGGATCTATCGCTGGGCTTTGGACAATGGCCTGGCCCTTGATGTGACGGTGACGGAGGGGGAGGTGACCCACAGTGAGCTCAACCGTTAGAAACTACAAGCCCCACTGGTCGGAGTTACCCCCGACCTGGCGCTACGTGATTGGCACGGCGATGCAGGCGGGCGAGCTGGTGCTCAAGCTGGGCTGCGTGGGGGCGATCGCCACCTCACTCTGGGTGATGGTCGATCAGGAGACGAATGAAACCTGGGGGGCTCGCTTCAGGAAAGTCAGCGCGGTCGCGGAGGCGGTGGCTGGGTTCTATGACGATGACTTCAAGGCCCTCGTCAGCAAGGGCGATGTGATCGCAGGCTACACGGTCAACTCGGGCTTTGGCCTGCGGATGCACCCCATCCACCAAGAGATACGGATGCACTCGGGCATTGACCTGCCGACGCCTGAGGGGGTGTCGGTTCATGCCATTGGCTACGCGGGCGATCGGGTGTCGGTGCGCTGCTGGAGTGACCCGAAGGGCTATGGCACCGTGGCGGATATGACCAGTTCGGCGTTTCCCGACATCACCTTTAGGGCGGCTCACTTGTCCCACTGCAAGGGGGGAGAGCACCGGGCTGGGGCGGTGGTGGCCAAGACGGGTAACACGGGTGGCAGCACGGGCGCTCATCTGCACTGGGAGCAGATACAAGGCGGTGTGGCCCAGGCTCCGCAGAAGGGCTACTTGGTCTGGGCGCTCAATGGTCGCAAGCCCAATGAGCGGTTGGGGGATACGATCGCGCTCTACCAGGCGATCGTCATTAAAGAGTCGGGTGGGGATCATACTGCCGTCAACCCTGACACGGGGGCGCTGGGTCTGGGGCAAGTGATGCCGCAGAATCTCAATTGCTCCTGGGACGGCAAACCTAAGAGCAACTGCGGCTGGGATTACGATGTGTTGGGCCGCGATGTGTCGCCCCAGGAGTTTTTGCAGAACCCTGAGATTCAGCAGCAGATTGTAGGGGTCAAGCTGGAGAGTGCGCTTCAGCGGCAGATTCAGGCGGGCCACAATATGAACACGGCGGTGAAGCGGGTGGCGGCGGAGTGGTACTCGGGTAATCCTGAGCTGACCCACGACACTCGCCCCCAGGCGGGCTATGAGTCGATTAAGAGCTATGCCGATAGCGCAGCGGAGAAGTTTCACCGGCTAAGGCAGCAGAACTTGAAAAAGTAGTCCCTCGCCGAGGGGGTGCCCCTTGCCTGTAATTCCGCAACCTGAATCACGTTCGCCATGGCCTGGGCAGAGCCAATGATGTCGCGCCCTACATGAAGCATATGGGCAGCTTTCCTGTGTCAGGGGAGTCAAGGCTGCAACTGGGGATCATCGGGAAGGGCACCGATCGCAGTGAGTGGACGGATGGGCTACGGATGCGAGAGTCCGATCGTATTTTCCAAGTCTTTACGTGGAAATAGATGATTACGCACCACAGAAGATCACATGGGGAAAGTAGGAACGATGTGCAACCTGGTGTACTGGAAGGACGAAGTATCGGGCAACCTGGCCCCCGTCGTTGAAAAATTCTTGCTCACTGAAGAGCACTTGGACAGTGCCGAACAGGCAACGCTAGCGGCATACCTCCGCATTTGGGCCTATGGACCTTTCGCAGGGGGGAGCCAACTAGAGCTTCTCCAAGCCAAGTTTACCGAGTTGGTGGCCCAGGGCGACCGGAACAGCATCGAACAATGGTGTCAGCAGGCGCTTGACCTAGGAATCGAACCGTTTTAGAAGTCAGCCTAAAAGCTTACCAACGCATTCCGTTAACGAGACGGGACTTCCACAAGCTTATTAACGACTTCTGCTTCAAATTGCCTCGATAGCGCTCTCCCGGTGAAGATCTGATGGTTTTAGTAGTGGCTCAAAGGTATACCTGCCTATTCTCCCCCTCGATTGAGCCGACGCTCGATCGCCTCAATGCGCCCCAGCAGGTCTAAAACCAACGCCACCATGCGATCAGCCAATTCCCCCATCACCTCCCTGACGTTGTCCTGGTGAGCAGCAAGCGATCGCGCTGTGCTTATGTTGCGCAGCCCTGCCAGATCGATACTGCTCTCGTTGGAGCTAACGCGGGCCTCTAGCTCAGTAAAGCGCTGGGTCATATCCGATCGCAGAGTGGCCAGCTCCACCTCATTAGCAGTTATGCGGGCCTAAAGTTGTGCCCATTCATCAGTGGATTGGGTCATTTTGTCTTACCATCCTTCGCTGGGGTTGGTCGCCAGCCCTTCCTGTTCGGCCATGACCAAGTTTGGCATGAAAAGCGCTAGAGGGTACTCGCCATCCAGCGCCGAGCTGATTTGGAAAAAGAAACGAATTACGATTCGACCTATAAGCCTATTTTAGCAACGGGTTCACCCCCTCCGGCACCCACAGTTTTATTCGAGTTTCTTGGCGCAGCCTAGTAATGAGCAACAACGGCGTTTCGTCGATCGCCACGTCTGGAATTATCTCAGCATTTCGGAGCGATGGGAGCAGATGGAGAAATGGATACAGACTCAGCAGGAGTCGGGGGAAATGAGTCTTCGAGGTGCACTGTACTACCTCACCGAGGCCAACAAAGCTGATGCGGGATGCCCAAGAAGGATGCGATTGTCGCCATTTGGGGACAAGTGGGGCGGGTGATGAAAAGAGGCCAGGCGAGCTTCGCAATCGAGCTGACTCACGATCACGTCTCAAACTCATTCAACTATCCAAAAAGCGTTCGCACCTACGAGGCGCTTTGGAAGCTCTAGGAGGCAGAGGGTGACGACGTGCTGGCTCTGCACAAAATCGTTGAGGCGTCGGAGAGCTTTCAGATTGGTGACTATGTAAAGGGTGTAGACCCAAAGGGCGATACTTGTCAGGGTTTCGTTGAAAGGAAGCGCTTCAAGTACCTCACCCTCGACATTGGCGTTGTGCTGAGCGAAAGCGCCACCAAAGTCGCCCCCCCGACAATCGTTAACGTCCTTACAAATCCGGATTTGTATTTGGTGGCAAAGGTGGAGCCCGGCAGTGAACCCAAGCCGTTGGGGGATAATAGTGGCCCCGACGAGACTAGCGAGTTTAGCTATCAGGATGTCTACGGAGTGGTGACCCGAGCGCAGATAATGTCATTCGGCAAGACTTACTCAGGTGACACCCTGTCGAATGACAAAATTCGCGGCATGTTCGAGTTTGAGGAAAAGCATTGGGTCTGCACATCGGGATTGACTGCGGTAAGTAATCCCAGCATTCGGGCCATGGGTGTTCTCAGCCGCTACTGCTTTATTCCTGATGCAGAACGGAGCCAGCAATCGCAGGATAAATCGAACCTATATTGACACCCTATTTGGCTACGAGGATTAGGTTGTGTAATTTTTAGTGTAAGTACTTGATAAAGCGTGAGAAGTTCTGGGCGACGGTCAAATACCGGCCCATGTCGATCGCACCCAAAGCATTGCGGGCAATGCGTCTGTTTCCATGCCAAAGAGGCCTCAGTAGACATAGTTTGTCCGATAGCCGTAGCAGCCCCGCGGATCTTTCTCCTATACCTCCCAGCCCCATTCGGCGCAGGCGGGCTTGCCCGACTCCCGCGATGTGAGCCAATTCTGAACTCGCTGGCTGTCCTTTCGCGTGTAGACCCACTTCAGCCGCAAACCAATCGAGGAAGTCGATCAATCCATCGCGGGCAGGCTTCTTTAATCAAGCGAATCTTCGAACTTGTATCCCACTCGTCTCACAGTTTTGACCAACGGGTTCACACCCTCCGGAACCCGCAGCTTCGAGCGAATTTCTTTGCGCAGCCTAAAGACGCAAGAATCGACCGTACCGTGCTCATCTCCAGGGTGTTCTCGCCCCCAAATTTCCTTAAATAGCTCTGACCTGGAGTAGATATGTCCAGGCTGTTGAACCAGCTTTGCCAGTAGATCAAACTCCAAAGCCGTTAGCTCCAGGGGAACCCAATCGCCGGTCAGCGACGACCGGACACTGCACCGCCGATGGGTCTGGTGCAGCCGCAGATATTGATACTGAATCAGTACCGTATCGGCCCCGACCGCATTTTCGATATGGCGTAGCTCACGTCGTAGCAGCGCCCGCAGCCGCAAGATAAACATGTCAGGGCTAAAGGGCTTAGTCATGTAGTCATCGGCCCCGGTGGCAAAGGCCAAAATTTCATCGGTCTGCCCCCGTCGCGCTGTCAGCGTCAGAATATAGGGGTCGCGCCTCAGCTCCAGCCGCCGGACATGGGTACAGACCTCGATGCCATCCATATCGGGCAGCGTCAAATCCAGAACGATGATATCGGGCTCCAGCTGCGGGCACAGCGCAATCCCCTGCTCACCCGTTTCAGCCAGATAGCTGGTGTAGCCTGCCACCTGAACACAGGCCTGGATAGTATCGGCCATATCCGCATCATCTTCAATAATCAGTACAGAGGTCATTCGCTCTGGTCTCCTTTGTGATTTGCGGCCATAGTAATAACTAAGTCGGGCAATATCCGGGCAGTCGCCGCATGGATATCCCGATCGCATTCCAAGCCCCCATAGGGACGTTTAAACTCAGCACCAGTGGTTTCGCTGGCTCACCTTCACCTACCAAGAACGGTTACAGCTTATAAATCCGGATTTATTACCTGGGAACTGCCATCACATGCCCGACTGAAATTCAGACGCTAAATCTAGCTCAAGGTTGCGATCGCCTCTCGCCCCAAAACTGTTAAAGCCTATAAATCCGGATTTATTGCTTGTGGATTGTCATCACATGACCAGCACAAAATTTAGACGCTAATCCAGCTCAAGGATTTTGATCGTGCTGCCTTCGGCTAGAGATAGGGAGTCAGCAGTTCCAGCGGCCAACTCAATCACACTATCGACAATGCCCCCTGAGGTATAGATCGGGCAATCACTGGGAGATGTAGTGCAAGGAGGCACGTTACTAAGTACAGTGGACACTCTTTCGTTGCGTAAAAAAACCATATCCAGCGGAAACCGAACACCAGACATCCACAGTTGAACTTCTTGGTCAGGGTTAACCGTGAACAGCATGCCACGGTTCATGGGGAGGCTACTGCGTCCCTTCAGCCCCTGCCTCTTCTCCTGGTCAGTCACAGCAGTCTCTAGCAGAATCTGCTTCCCGCTTATCTCAAAGTAATGAGTCGGAGCTGGGTCTCGGATGGCACTCCATGGCCCCAATGGCATTAATACTAGCCATCCAATACCCAGGGCCAGGATAGAGCAAGTGATCAGTAGGTTTTTATCAATCCTTGCTAGGGAATGCTGTAGGGCCATTTTGGTAAGAATGCAGGCAGTTGAGACTATGCTATCTTTTTCACGCCGATAGCTAAACGTTGCGATCGCCTCTCACTCCAAGAGCAGTTACAGCCTATAAATCCGGATTTATTGCTTGCAAGTTGTCATGACAAGTGCTCATGGATATATTGTTGATATGATTGAAGTCTGTAGTGAATTAGCACATGAGGCTGAGTATGGCGGCATCTACAGATGTACGAGTGATCCCTCTGCGGGACGTGCTCAGGGCAGTAATGGAGGAGTATGCGATTCGGGCCTCTGAACTGTCGGCTAAGTCTGGTGTTCCTGAGAGCAGCATTTCAAAGTTCCTCAGTGGTTCTTCAGATTTGCGAACTACGGATATTGATGCGATTAGGACAGCGCTCCCTGATGAGGCTAGGGCGCATCTACTGCAACTGCTAGGGCACTACGGAAGTGTGCCAGTAGATGAAAATGCACGTCTCTTGCTAGTGCTGTCGGGAATCAGGGAGTATGCACAGATGTGTAGTACAGCTCAATTCCAGGAGGTTTTAGGCGCGATCGTAGAAGGCAGAGCCAAGGCGCTAGAGCACGCTTAGCGCCTTGGCTCTGCGTCCGAGTGGCACCTGCATGAGTCATAGTTGTCTCCTACAGCAAGCGACAATACAGAGGTGGCATCTAGGCTATTAACTACTCTCAAGGGAGCATCGCCCCTTGGCTCTGGACTAACGACAATGGATAGATTGCATTGACGGACTAGCTCAACTACGAGGCGCTGTCGGTCGGCTACAGGCAGTTGTGAGATTTCGTGTAGCAGGCCTGCTAGATTGGGGTTCCGCATTTCCAGGCAAATATCTATAGGTAGAATATAAATGCTTTGACCTTTGTTGTGCCATTAAGCATTTACTATGCTGTCCATAATCTTGTTCAGTGCCTAATAGGCGAACCTCAGAGTTTCAACTTATCGGTTACTGACTACTGACGACCTTTTTGCACGAATGGTTTCTGGTTGTGGTCTTTCTGAATGAGGAGCTGTCTCAGTCGTTGGAGACATAAGATATCCGTCCACCCTGGGTGTCATGCGTGTGCCTACGGCGGAGCAAATCTCTATGATGGCCGCATAGGGCAACAATAACTCGGCAGATTGGTTGTCAAAGGGGCGCTAAAAACGGGTATGCTCAACGATTCCTTTGAATCGAATCATCAACGCCCCTACTAACCTTCGTCTAATTTAAGGTTGGGGTTAGCGTCACAGGCTAAATAAATGACCCTGAGCAGAGCCAGTTGCTCATCGGTGGTGCACCTCCTAGCATAGGTGTCTACTAAAGCGAGAAGAGCATCTGAATGAAGTTCAGCATGATATGGATCCGATTTAGCCGTGCTGATCATGGTCTCAGATTCTCGCATTATATCCAGCCAGTATACAAAAGCCTCGGGATCCAATTCATTTAGGATACGTTGCAAGGATGAGGTGTTTATCTCCCTGCGGTCGTTGCGAAACTCTGACAAAGTGGCTGGTGATACGCGTGCCCGCACCGATAGTTCCTGCGCATTAACCTCGAATTTTTCGAGTGTCATGCGTAGAGCCTCTCGAATCCCAACTCGATGACCGTACCTGGGGTTCATCAGTAAAATGCAGCAGAAATGGAATATTCCGAAAATACACGGAAATTCAGCTATTCTGTTAAAAATTACCGAAAGTGCAAAGGTTGCTGGCGTCGTAGTGAATCAAGGGTTGGGATCAAGATTCAAACCTTCTCTACTGATATGTGTTCTTGTAAAGGATCAAATCAGGGGTTTTCGTGTAAGATCTCAGTAGTCTTCAGACTTTCGATAAAGTTTCTTGAGGTTAAAAAAGTAGAACCCATTTAAAAGAATTAAGACCCCCGACCGCAAATCAGGAGTCTTAACAATATCCTTGCCCCAGACGTCTCCAAACAGAAAGGGAAGCGAAGGAATCTAAACTGATATCATGATAGCAGCTACCTTGGATTTGTAGCAACGCTTTCTGGATTTTTAGTTGAGCTTTCCTTCGCCACACAGGAAATCAGCTCATCTAAACATCCTAGAATCCAATGGCGGACTCAGTCCTTCTGCCCCACTCCAAGGTGGGTCAGCATTTCATCAATTTATTTGGCGACTATCTTTGGGAATCCCTAGAGAGCCCTAATGTTGTGCCAGCCCGGTGGCGCACCCTAAAGCATCAGCTACGCCCCCGAGTGCTCTGGGAACAATGGAACGATCCCACAGTGTTGGTGGGAATTCGCTTTGGTCATACAACCCGCTACGGGATGCTCGACCTGGACGCAGGTGGACGCTATTGCACACCCTCTGCGATCGCAGACATTCGAGGTGCCCTCGAAACCGTTGGCCTGAATCGAACAGTCTTAGTGCGCTCCAGCCATCGCGGCGGATTGCATCTCTACATCCCTCTGCCCGAGGCCATCAAAACCTTTGATCTGGCCTGCATCATTACCCAATGCTTAAAGGCCCAGGGATTCATCCTAGAGAAGGGACATCTAGAGGTGTTCCCTAACCCCAAAACCTTTGGGGTCGATCAATTTGTGGAGTACAACGGCCACCGGCTACCGCTACAACCTCAGTCGGGCAGCTGGCTCCTAACCGACGACCTCGAACCCCAGGGCGATTCTCTCTCGACATTCTTTGCGCAATGGGCATGGGCAACCCAAGGGCAAGACCTGGAGATGCTGTTGCTCTCAGCCCCTCACGCCAGGGAGTCACGCAAGCAGGAGTCCAACCGGCGATCACTCTCTCCGCAGGCCCAAGAGTGGAAAGATGACCTCGATATCGAAATCCGGGAGGGCTGGACAGGCTCCGGGCAGACGAATCGACTACTGAAGTCGATCGCTACCCGGAGCCATGTATTTGAGAGGCTCTCCGGCACAGCATTAGTCGATCGCATCGTTGAACTGGCGATACGATCGCCAGGATTTCAAGAGCATTGCCACCATCAAAACGAGATCCGCTCAAAGGCGAGGCACTGGGCCAGGTCGGTCGAAGGCTACTACTGGCCGATAGGTACCCGTCGCGGCCAGCGGCTACCCGGTGGGGAAAATACCCTGCGCCAGCTCGATGCCCGCGATCGCATCGCCCAGGCCGTAGCCGCCCTAAAAGATCTCGAATTCCCAAGTATCAGAAGTCTGGCTGCTGCGATCGCCAACGCAGCTCGCAGCAGCTTACAAACTCTCTATCGGAATACCGACCTATGGCATCCCGAAAAAGCACCTGTAACGGTTGCAGACCAAGGCGTAGAGCCCACAGACATTGATCGAGAGAGCTTGGGTAACGCGATCTCTGAGGCTGAAAACCCTTGCAATCAGACAGTGTTACAGACCACAGGGGGGGGTATGAAGTGTGGTGGCCCTGAGGCTGGCTTTAAAAATTCTTTTTCTCCAGATGGGGGGGTGCGGGGGGGAGATTTTAGTTTTCCCCAGCCCACAGCCCCTAAAAACAACCATATTCCTATTCCTTTTGATGAATGCTATGCCGCCATACAGTCGAGTGTGAGGCAACTTGGATGGTCCATGGAGCGGCTCAAGGGATTCTTGTCTGAAAAATTTGATGGCCGCTCACGCATGGCCGAGCTGTTCGATGAAGAATTATTTGTGCTGCTTTACTGGCTCAGGCTAGAGAGAGTCGATGCCCAGGGCTAAGAATACGATCTACACCGAGTCATCTATCCATCCGCAATTCTCACAGTCGTAATGGATTTGGCCAGCAATCGCTTTAATGCCCTTCTCGCACTGTGGACATCGACCTGTAAATAGTGGGTGGCTGTCCAGCAGCACCAGTCGCTGCTCCAGCGATCGTCGTTGCAATGGCTCTAGAATTAGTTCATCACCGTAATAACTAGCCCCCTGTGGCTGCCACCTGTCGCCGCACCAGTCTGAGAGATCGTCAGGTACAACAGCCTCAATTGAGGCTGCTCTGAAGTCTACACAATAGTTGCCCCCGACCCCAGTAGGATGAATGCCACAGACCATATAAGAGCTATGGGCGTAGAAGTCGCAGTATTGGCAGCACTCAAGCTTAACCATCAGTACCCGCAGTTCTCAGCCCCAAAGGACTGGGTAATCGTACCATCCGGCTCCATCGTGGCACACCAGACATCTCCAGCCCGCCAAAGCTGGTAGCGGTGGCCACCCTCGACCACCAGGAAGGTGCCCACTACGATTAGGGCAGCACCAGCAGCGATAGCCCCCAGCACCCGTAGAGGCCGAACGGTAGTTGGTGTAATTGGTCGAGCATCTTTCATTCTGCACCCCAGACAGTTCCCTATAGGATGCCCGGAAACAACAAATTTCCCATTATCTATACCTAAGATGGGAGATAGAAGACGGGAATTGAGAAGCCACTCCATCGGGCAATTGCCACTACTGCATCTTCAACTCAGTGATCTCCCCCAGGGATTTCAAATTCTCCAGGCGCTTTCCGAAGGAATCAGCACTTTGGCTAGGTCGCCAGTGCTACGCCCCTGATTGGAGCAATTGCTTGGAAGGGTGCGATCGGCTTAAGGCTAAGAATGGGCACAGAGTAGTTGCGCCGGGAGGCAACTAGTCGAGTTGCGCGCGCCGGCAACTTTTGGCTCCCTTCAGGACCATCAGCCAATCTTATCCATAGGGCTGCGTCTCACCACCCACTATGACGTCCCGATTCCAACCAAAAGTCCTCAAGCTGCTCTGGAACAGGCTATTTCTAACCCCTGAACTTCTCTATTAACAAGGCTTTCAGAAGATATGGCCCATTTTTACACGAATCGGTGCCATACCCCAAATTCACCTGCTGACCGTACTCATCGATCTGAGCGTGATACTCTTCCCAGGTCACCAACTGGCTGTAATAGTCTCCGTACTCGGCACTGCCAGCAATATAGAGGTCTCCCGATTGCAGTTCCAGCAAGATATGGGAGAAGACGCACAGCTCAAACTGTTGGCGGTGCAGTTGTTTTGGAGGCACTGACCGTTGGGAAGAGGCCTGTCCCGTGACCAGTTTCAACCATTTGGCCGGAATCCAGGACAGATCCAGGGCTTCAGAGGGGGAGGCCGTAGCCTGCTCGTTCGTCTCAGCGGTTGGAACATCCAGCCAGGTGCTGCGGGATGTGCGATGGTGCCGTATAAACCGAATGGCCATCTCTAGATGTTGATTGTGAGTACTGGACTGCAGAGGCACCACCTCGAGGAAACGAAATAGGGTGGCTCGGTGGCTCTTGTAAAAGCGGTGCAAGAACGGCAGGTAGTTATTGTCGGTATGGGCGATATGGGCCTCGCAGTGTTCTATATCTATAGCCACTTAGGTTAGGACGCAGCTTGCTTAAGAACGGCCTCGATTGCAGCCCGCAAACCATCGTCATGGGGGAGAGCTTTTCGAATCCGGCTTTTCAACCACCCCCAGCACTTTTCAATGCGATTGAGGTCAGGGGAATAGGGTGGGAGATAAACCACCTCACAGCCTACCGCTTCAATCAATTCGGCAATGCGTCCGCCGTGGTGAAAGGTGGCATTATCGAGCACAACCCAGTCTCCAGGGCACAACTGCGGAATCAAACCGGTCTCCAACCAGGTTTCAAAGACAGTACGATTACAAGCCCCTTCGACGGTAAACGGAGCAATGAGTTGATGCCCTCGATACCCGGCGATCATATTGACACGTCCCTAGCGTCGTCCGGATTTAAGGTCATAGCACCGCTCACCCGCAGGGGCATAGCCATATCCATAGGCATCACGCTCATCCATTCCCGACTCATCCACGTAGACTCAGTAGATCACAAACCAACGAAATCATAGAGGTTTAAGCCCTTGCCTTGCTGCCTTTGTTAGACATGCGACAGAATTGGTGGCGTTATTTAACGCCTGCAAGGCTTGTACATCGCAGTTCTCGGGATGGAAGATAATCGGCCTAATGCCCTATAGGTAAGGACTCTACGAAACTTTGTGATCCACTGAGACTAGATGTCGGGCTTTAGGCTCTGGGACTTGAGCTATGAACGCCTGCCGCTTTTGCTCACCTCTCTGGCGATAGCCGTAGGTCTTTTTTTTCGCGTCCAGTGGATGACATCCAAGCCCCGTGAGATGGTTTGTTGACTCATCGGACCGGGCCAGCACTCCGCCATCTCAGCGTGGGTTTTGTGACGGGGCTGCTCGGCAAAGGCGCGAAACGCCTCCCAACAGCTATAGCTCGGTAACTTCCGCCCTACGGCAGCTCACTAACCAGGTTGACCAGATTTTTCGTTTCCTACAATGAATCAACCCTGCCACGAACCGCTTTCTCAGTTCCCTCTAGGGTTTTCACCTCTTCTGGATCGGTCTCGCCATAAAGCAATGCGGCTAACTCCTCCGTGAAGTCTTTCTGGCGGGCTTGTTTAGATGTGTCTATGGGATCGCCGGTCGAGTGAATGATGCCCAAAGCCTAGCTCTCGTACTGCCATCTAAAAAGTAAGAATTGATACTCATCATATAATTGGGATGCACCCGACCCATATGACTTGAGTAGAAAGTGAAAAAACGCAATTGAGGCATTATCTGACTCAGTTGACGCGCAAGACTTTGTGACATTCAAAGCCTGTGGATATGCCGAAACGCTTGATTCAATTACTACCACACCATCTTAAGTTTAACAATTCATCTATCCTTTTATAGAAGGTATACCTTGATACGGTAACGCTATTAAGCGAGGATCTAAAAATATTAAATTTTATGTTCTATACAAATGAATTGTGAGCCTAATGATTTAATCTTTGAACACAGGAACAGCTTAGTATCGTCTGATTATTTTCAGAAGGCTTAGCTGTTGTTGTCGGATCTAGTGCTCTTCAGTTCTTCCTGAAAATCAAAGGCTTTCTTCATAAGTCATGCCTGCAAATACTCATGAAATCAGAGGTTATATATGGCAGACGACATTTCGAAACAATTGAAGCAATTGTCTAATCTTACACCGGAGGCACGCGCACGTGTCTCAGAGGCTTTGAAGGCCAACATTGAAAAAGAGTTGATAACAGGTCCGATTTCTCCCGGTGGGTCAGCCGCAGCGTTCTCACGCGGGATACTCTTCAGTCGTTCAACTTCGTCATTCAAGGAGCTTGAAGAAACGGTCATAAATAGCGCGGTTGAATTGGACGATGTAAAATTTAAGTCCTTTGTTGAACGTCTTTCTGCAATACGTGGGCAACAATAGAACTATTAACTATTCGGAAATAAGCCCAAAAACTTCGAATTCCTTTACTTGAAAAGCTTTCAGTGGCTTCGTACTAAAGTTACTAGAAGCTGAGACTGGTACAGGTTTCAGGTGTCTTGAAACTATTTCCAACACGTCTTTATAGTTCATGAGTTTGATGTTCGGTGAAAGCTCTAAAAATAGTTTTCACCGAATTTCAAGAAATCAGGTTTTGAAAACCAAATCTTACAAAACTTTTACCAATTTTGACCACTAATTTCTAACATGCATTCGGCATTGCCAGAATGGATTACGGACGGTGAAATAGTAGATGAAATAAATCTGTTGTGCATTGACCAAATCACCTCTCATCTCCCAAATTTTGAGAGAGTGGTTTGGTTAAGTGTGGCTTCTAAAAGAGCTGCCCTAAATATCAATTAGGAATGGAGGCCGGATGAATGCCTTGCACTGCTGATGTTGATGCTTTTGATTATATTTCATCTTTGTATGATTCGCCTTGGGAATGGATGCCCTATGGCGCTAAGTACACACGTTTGCTCATTTCACATATCGACAGATGGGTTGCCCATCCATCTTTTGCTCTCGACAATTCCTTACTCAAACAATCACTTAAGCAAGCAGCAAACGATGGTGCGAACTGGCTTTGGCATCCGTGCATAAGTGCAATTTTTACAGAGGTCTCCGCACCGCAGAGAGATTTGCAGTTAGCAGTGTGGGTAGCTATTAATTGTGCTGACTATGATGATAGAGCTTTGATTGTTGAACCAATGCAAGTGTGGGTTGGTAGTAAAGCCGTTAACATTGAGCGTGGTAATGCTGTCTTAAAGGAGCTGACCAAGTATGGCACTCAAAACATTTTATCCCCAGATGTTTGGTGTGAATCTATAGGCGAAGAGATTGAATCTAGCTGGGCATCTCAACCACCAACTAGTATGTCCGAGCAAAAGCAATTACAAGCAGACTTACTACACTTGGTGCGTGCTTTAGACTTGCTCCATACTAAGCATCAAAAATGTGCGAGATGGCTTAGTGAAGCAGTGCGCATCATCATTCCATTGCATGCGCAAGACTCCGAATCATTTCGAAGCGGTTCGTCTCCGAGGCTGCCTGGACTTGTGGAGTGTGATTGCCAGTCCGAACTTCAAGTGCTAGAAGCCCTAGTACACGAAGCGGCGCATCTCTACTTATATAGATATGAGTTGGCATCACCTCTCGTTGATCCTGCGCATGATAGGCGTTATGAGTCACCGCTGCGCTCCGAGCCTCGACCGCTGCGGGGTATTCTTCTTGCCTATCATGCACTTGCATTTATAGCGTGTCTCTATCGTGATGTGCTCGATTTAGGGTTGTTTAGCAAACATAAAATCATTTCAGATGAACATGAACAGATAGTGCTCCTTGCCTTGGAAGCTGAGCGTACATTGCTTTCTCAATCAATTGCACTCACTTCCTTAGGAATTAAAATTTTTGAAAGTACCAGCTATGTTCTCAAATACAGTCTTCGCTAATCACGTATCAGAACTTCAGTTTATTATTAAAGTAACATCTCGCTGCAACCTAAATTGCAGTTATTGCTACGTTTATAATAAGGGAGACACAAGTTGGATAAAACGTCCACACGTGATGTCTAATGAAGTATTCGATGCTGCAGTTGAGCGGATTCGACGACACTGCCTCAGATCCGGACAACAGACTGTGCGCGTCACTTTGCATGGTGGTGAACCATTGCTGATAGGAAAGGAACGTTTTGCAGCTTTTTGCCGTACGATCCAAAAGGAATTAAAAGAGGTATGCCCTGTAGAGATTTCCTTACAGACAAATGGTGTGCTAGTCGACGAAGAATGGGCTGATCTAATCTCGCAATACGGTGTTTCGGTTGGGCTTAGCCTAGACGGACCAAGTTCAATACACGATCGTTTTCGGTTAGACCACAATGGAAAAGGCTCACATAACCAAGTCGAGCGTGCGCTATCTATTCTCGGCACACGAAAAATTCCTGTACAGGTTCTGTGTGTAATTCAATTTGGAACTAGAGGATTGGATGTACACAGATATTTTGTCGGTCAGGGTGTTAAGAGAATTAATTATCTTCTCCCTGACTTTACCCACGACACAATTGCACCAATTCGAGAAGCTTTTGGCGCTACGCCATGTGCAGACTATTTACTGCCTATACTTGAACACTGGTGGGCAAACGATACATCCGATGTCTTGGTCAGTATCTTCTGGAATGTTGCACGGGTGATCTTAGGAGGAACAACACAGATCGATTTCCTTGGCAATCCTCTTTACCAGTACGTCTTTGTTGAGGCCGATGGTTGCATAGAAGGATTAGATGTGCTTCGCGTATGCGGAGAGAACCTTTCAATGACTGGTCTCAACGTACAAAATCATGATTTTTCGTCCATTGCCGAGCAAAGTCCAATGCACGAGCAAATCATGTTCAAAGGTATCGATTTGCCCTCAGCATGTGAATCATGTCCTGAGAAGTTAACGTGTGCTGGTGGTTATTTACCTCATAGATTTTCTAGAGAACAAGGATTCGACAATCCAACTGTGTGGTGTGAAGACATGAAATTGATTTTTGCTAAGCTGCGTCAGCTTCTTAATGTACCTGTTGAGGAGACTCTTTTGCGTCGCAAAGCTCTTTGCATACCAGAGGTGAGCAATGTCCTTGAGTCCGTCATTGACTGAGTATTCGGTACCAACTAAAGAAGCTAACAAACACGCTTCTATTCTCGATATGCTGATGGTACTTCAATGGCAAAATAAGCACGATACGCTTGCCGCCATTCATGAACGTTGGCTTGCTTTTGTGTATGCATGTCTAGAGTTACGACTGGCCAGCGTCGCAACGAAAACCCCAGCACTAGCTACAGCCTTAACAGAACAGCTTTCTTCTCTCTCTGAGCCAGTTATCGAGAGCATTCTATTGGCTCCAGAGTGCACTTTTCGACTGCTTCCGCGTCGACCTGCTACAGAGAATGATGCAGCTGAGTATCTGCGCAAGGCAATTCTCGTAGAGCGTATCCGGGCAGGTAACATGATGCCGGTAGAAGAGGAACTATGCTCCGCGCGGGGCGATTTCGTCGTGTATATCAACGGCCAGTGTGTGCAGACGCCTCGTGTTGCTGGGTTGTGGCTCGATGTCGGGAGCAGACAGAGCCGCTATTTGGACATCTCTGGTCAACGCTTTGAGATCGACGAAGCGCGAGAACCGTTTGCTGTGGAGGAACTTGAGCTTGTGCTAGAACGTGTCCGCAAGGCATGCGTAGGCATTTCAGCAGTTAGCCCATACATGCTCTCCTTTGTCACTTTGTTCACTAAGGTGTTGATATTGCAACCAGATCCAAAAGAGCCGTTTTCATCTGGATCAAACGGATATTTCGTGGGTCGAAGCGTTATTAGTAATCCACACATACCCACGGTAGATGAAGCAGATATTGCAGATGCAATTGTTCATGAGGCCATACATTCATTACTTTACATGCAAGAGGATCTTGAGCCTTGGGTCATGGATGAAGAAATGTATGATCCGACCCCGCGAATACGATCCCCCTGGACAGGGAACCCTCTTCCTATTCGTCCATTTTTGCAGGCTTGCTTTGTTTGGTATGGACTCACTCATTTTTGGAGCCAAGCCTTTGAAGTTTTTCCTGAAAGACGTGTGCGATCACTCCTAGCTCGATCGTCTACAGGCTTTGTTGGGCCGAAACTTATTGGAGAAATTGGTGAGTGGGAAAAACGGGTAGATCCATCTGTGAGGCAGGTTATTGATGCTATGCAAGACCAAATAAAAACTGCACTGATGGAAATTCTATAAATTTCATTATTCATTACTTGTAAGCATTTGTACTAATATCAGAACTTTAAGATGCTTTCTCATTCACATAGTTCAAAAACAAAAAGTAGTTTCCAGGCATCCAAATCGCCTGAAATTACAGGCCCGAGCGAAACTCTTTCTCATTCTTGCGATAGCTATATCACTCGCCTTAGCCAGCTCACACACCGCACACCTGTACGAAAGCAATATCATGGCGGCACCCACCGAATTATGGAGCCTGAGGAGACATGGAAGCGTGTACAGCCTATTTTGAGTCGTACGGGAATCACGCGAGTGGCAAACGTTACTGGACTCGATCATATTGGAATTCCTGTATTTATGGTTTGCCGCCCCAACGCTCGTTCTGTTTCCGTCTCCCAAGGGAAAGGTCTCTCAGTAAGTTGTGCTCGAGTTTCTGGAGTGATGGAGGCTTTGGAGTTGTTCCACGCCGAGAATATTCACCGACCATTGCATTATTCAAGTTATAACGAGATGAGCCGCCGAAAGCGCACTACTAATGTGGAGCGGATCTGTAAGACACGCCATAGTCCTTTTAACAAAGACACTCCCATTCTATGGATTGAGGGTGTCGACTTACTCTCAAACGAGCCGACATGGGTGCCTTATGAGTGTGTGAGTATGAACACCTCGCTTCCGCATCCACCGGGCTCAGGCTGTTTTCTAGCTACATCGAACGGGCTCGCATCTGGTAATGACATAGTTGAAGCAGTAAACCATGGTCTTTATGAAGTGATTGAGCGGGATGCAACTACACTTTGGCACTTTAGTGATGATGCGAATTTGTCAAATAGGCTCCTCGATCTGGATACTGTTGATGATGTAGCTTGCAAGGAAGGGCTTGAACGCTGTAGACAAGCGGGTGTATTTGTCCTTGCATGGGATTTAACGAGTGATGTTGGTATTCCTACATTCGCTTGTCTGATTGGAGAGGATGAATACGGTCTTGCTTACCAGCGCTCTGCTGCAAGTGGCTATGGATGTCATCTGGATCGCGGCATTGCGCTACTACGTGCTATCACTGAAGCAGTGCAAAGCCGTCTTACATATATAGCAGGTTCACGAGACGATCTTTTTCGTGATGAGTACAAAGATAATGTGCAAACTCGAATTCACTTGCGCCAATGTGAAGTGCTACGAGGAATCAAAGGTTCACGTAAATTCCATGAAATAGCTGTTGCGGCCACGGAAACAGTGGATTCAGACCTCCAATTGCTCATACGACGCCTCCAAGACGTGGGTGTAGATGAAATCGTCGCTGTGGACCTCAGTGATCCAGAACTTGAAGTGCCTGTTGCTCGAGTTGTTGTTCCAGGATTGGAGGGACCGCATAGTGATCCCGACTATGTGCCTGGTCCGCGAGGCAGGGCTGCTCAGGAGGTTTCAGTATGACTATTTTTGTATTCCTTGGCCCAACAATCTCTGTGAATGAGGCACTTTCTATATTAGACGCAGTTTATTTGCCACCTGTCTCCCAAGGAGATGTTCTAAGACTATGCAAGCACCGTCCGCGCGCTATAGGAATCATTGATGGGCTGTTCGATCACGTTCCCTCTGTCTGGCACAAAGAAATTTTATGGGCAATTAAACAAGGCATTACAGTCTTTGGTAGTTCAAGTATGGGTGCTATACGTGCAGCGGAGCTTGCTCCATTCGGAATGATCGGAGTGGGACGTATATATTCAGCGTACAGAGATGGTGAGGTAGAAGATGATGACGAAGTTGCTGTAGCGCATGCACCTGCAGAACTAGATTTCGTAAAAACCTCAGAAGCTATGTTTAATATACGCTTAACATTCGAGCGCGCAAACATTGATGGGGTTATCAGCAAGGCAACGACCAACACTCTTGTGAGTATTGCCAAGGAAACTTATTATCCGAATCGCAACTATCGAACCGTACTAAAGATTGCACAGCAACACGGTGTTTCTGACGATGAGTTAAATCGTCTTTCGTCATGGCTAAATACTGGGTTCGTTGATCAGAAGAAACTAGATGCAATTGAGCTTCTTTCCGTAATGTATAAATGGTCTCATAAAACCCATCAAATAGAAGCACCATCGTTTAACTTCGAACATACTTCATTATGGGAGCAGCTTCGTCGTACAGCAGGCGAGATTCAGCTAGTGAAGGACAAGACCCCTGATGTACTTTTCCGCAACGCAATTGTCGATGAGCTTCGTTTGAATTCTGAGCTATTGGAGAAGCTTGTAGAAATCACGAGCGCTCGCAAAATACTTATTGAGGAAGCATCTCATCAGCGCTTTTCCATAGACGATGAAGCAATTTATGAAACTGTTATTGAATTTAGGCGCAAGCGGAACCTACTGGAAGGACAAGACCTTGAGCAATGGATACATAGCAATGATCTCACCATGCTCGACTTTTTTCGGCTCATGGAAAAGGAGACCCTTCTCAACCGTCTTAAAAGTAGTATACGTAGCGATCTTTCTATCGATTTTCTCGATCAAATGCGTTTAAGCGGCATTTATCCGATGCTGGTGACCGCGGTGCGGGCTAAGCAGGAAATCCTGGAAGAAATAGATAATATTTCGCCTCCAGTCGATATCTATGAAAAGGCTGTTAATTGGTACTTTGAGCAACGGAAGCGTAATCCTGAACCAGTTGAACAGGAGGCAGCGCGAGTTGGCTTTGAAGATTCCAACGCATTTTTGAGAGCAGTTTTGTGCGATTATTTTTACCAAGAACGAGTTGTGAACCATGCTTAACGATAATAGGAATCTCGTTCTTAACAGCGCACCAGATTGGTCGACATCGACTTGTTCGTTGGATAGAATCGCCTACCTATTTAGTGGCCATGATCGAATAGTTGGGATCTATGGCAACCTCAATGGACCGAATCGAACAACAACTTGTCCACATTCATTCTTAGTATGTTGCACGCATCTCAATGCTTCATCAAACTTAATGTGTCAGGTTCTCGATTGCGCAGTTGATTATAAGTGGAGCAGAATTGAATTCAACAGTGCATTTCTCAATTGGCAAAGAGAACAATGGAATTTAAGCATAATTGACAATAGTAAACATGAGGGTTTATCACATCTGATTCTTTCTGTAGGCGAAACAGGCTCCGAACTGCAAAAGTATTTCACACAAGACTTGCCTCGTCACCTGAATCAACTAGGTGTAGAAAAAGCGAAGCCAAGTAGTGCCAAACCAAAGGTAGACATTGGCTCAAAGAGTATCACGGAAGTTGCAGCGTCCCTCACTAATTGTCGTATTGTTGTATATACAGGAGCGGGAATCTCTTCCGCAAGCGGAATTCCTACCTTCCGCGGAGACAACGGCATTGAAGCAAAGATTCCATTAGATGAGCCGTTTCCTGGTGAACTTGTGGCGTGGATGATTGCTAAACCTAATGAACTGGCTAAGTTGATTTGTGATTTTCAGGAACAGCTTAGTCAGGCTCAGCCTAATGAAGCTCATTTCCAAATTTCAATACTAGAGTGCTCTGGTCATATCACGTGTGTGGTCTCTGGAAATATCGACCAACTGCATAAGATAGCAGGTAGTCGAGAGGTCATCACTCCTCGTACTTTTGTGGCAAACACTTCACTCAGATTGTCGGCATTCGATACATTGCTTGTATTGGGAGTATCTGATGACACAGAAGGCGTCATTTCAATGGCTAGGGCCAATAACAAAAGAGTTGTCATTGTCGATCCATTTATACCTAAGTATCTAGCTGAGTTTGACGAATATGTTTGCGCTCCTGCTTCGAATTTCTTGGCAGCACTGATTCGCGAAATTGACAGCACTACGCAACCATGTGTGATCGGATCAAGTAGATTTCCTATGATAGATATTCCTAGCATACATAAGAGTTCAGAAAGTAGGTTAGGAACGCAACTTGATTTGCCTAGGTTAGTAGAACTGGTTGCAGATTTTCCAAGTAGTCGTTCAACGATTCATGGAGTGAAGCATTGGCAGGAGACCGCATGGATCGCGCTGCAACTACTTGAAGATCAGCCGGATGCAGACCCCTATGTTGTGCAGTTATTTTCGGTTTTTCATGATTGCCAACGATGGAACGATGAGCATGATCCTGATCACGGTCGCCGTGCTGCCCAATTGATTTTGCGCATGGGCACAGAGCATTTGGGTATTTGTGATAGACAGATCGAGTTATTGGCAACGGCATGTGCTCTGCACGCGGATGGATACATAACTTCTGATCCAACAATTGCTTTATGTTGGGATGCTGACCGATTTGGTTTGTGGAGAATTGGCGTCTCTCCTCAGCCTGCAGGTATGTCCTTACCACAATCGCGACATCTATGCCGTATCTTTGATGCTCAGTATCTGCGCTACTCAACGCCTGGCTGGGATGTAATCGCTTCCTCGTACAAAAGCCTATCCCAAAGATTATTACAATGAGCATTCTGTGGGAGCGATTCATACACCTTTGTTCATGGCAAAAGTCATCCGATGCCTTAGCTCAGCTTCGTGCGATTCACTACTCCAATGCTAAGCGAAACCTTCAGACAATCGTTAAACTTATTGAACAAGATATATCTTTAAATGCCTCAAATCTTCTGGAACGTTTTGAAAAACTTCCCCCCGAAAGCAAACACCGATTACAGCTTGCCCCAGACACGCATACTCAGTCAGTTCTATGTAATCCGAACAATGCTGCAGAATACCTGCATAATGCGATTGAAGTCGAAATGCGTGCGATTAAAAGACAACACCTTAGACACTCTTCTCCACATATTTATAGGAATGCAGCAGTTGATTATCGGCTAGGATCCGGACCGTTTGTCGATTTGAAGGGCCCAGACGTTTTGCGCCCTCTGCCAGATATTCCAGGACAAGCGGCCCGGTTGCCATCTGAAGCTGCACAGAGCGTGCTAATTCGGTTGCATCACGCCTACCATTCCATCGGTAACGTATCGAAGTATGCTCAGGCACTTATTGATCAAACGACCCTAGTTATCGTATGTCGTGAGGATGTATCCCTACCGACATGTGTCGCCGCATGTAGTCCTATCGCAATTGGCCGAACAGTTCTACGTAATCCTCATCGAACTGAAGTAGATGAAGAAGAGTTAGCTGAGTGCCTGATTCACGAAGCTATCCATACAGCTATTGATATCGCAGAGCTCGAATCACCAATGTTTTTACCGGCTACTGTAAGCAATGTGAAACTGATTTCGCCATGGTCAGGGCGAAGTCTGGATATCAATACTTATCTGCAAGCTTGTTGGGTTTGGTTTGGTTTAGCTTCATTCTGGGCAGACGCACTCGTAAGCCAAGCATTTGATATGAAGAAATCATTTTTTCGACTTAATCGCGCACTTCGCGGATTTACCACAGATATTTCTGTTCCCCTTGTTCCTATGTATGAGGTGCTCAATTCTACAATGCTATGCAGTCTTAAAAGTTCACAACAGCTAGCCCAGGAGCTTCTCACCACATACAACCTTAGTGGTGCAGAAAAGTTCTGAAAGGGTTGTTATGTAAGGAGTCTCAAATGAGACGAAGTAGGTTGGTCGGGGCATTTCATGAGAGGCTTGAATTCCCCAACTCAAGGCCAATTTCATAGAAACACGGGACTGTATCGTCAACTGCAAGACCAATTGAGTCAATGGGTGCAGCCCATTGACCAACGGCATCTGCAAGGGTTTACGGAAATTGTGGCAGCAGTGTTACAGACTGACGAAGCATGTCTAGGTCGGTGGATCCCTTACTTATCGCATCGAGGCTGCGGTGCCCGTGCCCATATGGAGCGGCTGAGCTATTTTCTCCATAACCCGCAGATCACAGCGGAACGGTATTACGAACCGATACTCCGACAAGTGCTGTCGGCTTTTGCCGGAGAGGCCATTATCCTGACTCTGGACACCAGCATGCTATGGGATCGCTTTTGCCTCATTGATCTTGACTCAAGTGGTGCTTGAGCACGGCAGTGCCCTGGTGGGCTTTGAGCAGTATAAGCCTGTGCTAGAGCTCGCTCGAACCGTCCGTCCTACCGCAGGAGGTGCAGGTGACGTTGCTGGCCGACCGAGGGTTTGTTCGCGAAGCGTCTCCGCAGAAGAAACATGGTGAGTTGACACGCTGGTTGAACAGACAGACGTGGAACTGGGCTATTCGGGTAAAGTCAGACTTTTGGTCACTACCTCCGACGGTTATTAGACGGTCGAACGCAATCGGTAGAGGGCTTCTTTCCACCGCCAGAACAGGTTTATCTAGTGGGGCCTGTGCAGGTGTTAAGCGATATTGAGGCTCATCTGGCAACTGCCAATGTGCCTGGTGCTCAAGACACCTGGGCGGTACTATCAAGCCAATCCGCCTCGTTGCAAACCTTTGCGCTCTACGGCCAACGCTTTGGGAGGATTGAACCCCACTTTAAGGATTACAAGTCAGCGGTCTTAGATGTCCTCGACTCAGGTCTACGTGATGCGGGTGTCTTGACCCGTTTGTTTATGCTGCTAGATTGCGCCTATCTAATTGCCCTGGTATTGGGCATGATGGTCGTTAAGGCAGGCCATCGGACTCGTCTGGCTTGACATAGCGAGCGGGTATTGAGTTTTCTGCAACTGGGTCTGCGGGAACTGGCTCGGCTCGGCTGTGAGCGCTTGCCTCTGCCTATCCTCCAAACCTTGCCTAAGTGCAATCCAACGCCTGCCTGCGCTTCTCAGTGCAAACGAGACGCCTTGGACTGCCGTATTGAGTTCGCTAGGGTCGTTACGTTCTCATGTTGAGACTGCCATGAGTTTTCTGCACCACCAAGGAAATAACTCTGAGTTCTGGTTTAGCTGCCCGCGCCGCAACCCCTCCGCAGCTGCATCTTATGCTAAAGCTCTCTCTACGCAAGGCATCCAGGCCAATCGAGAGCTTTAGCAGCAACTTTTAGGAAGAACGGGAAAACCAGGCATTGAGACAACTGGCACAAGGCCGCCTAGTCCGAAGCTAGTCCACGTTTTAGCGCTACTGGCACAGAGTATAAGTGCTCATGACCAATGCCTCGGATTGAGAATGCTGTGCAGCGTTCTGCCAAAAAACAAAGCTTTAGCTAAAGCTCAATTTCTAGAGATTTTCTGGTTGGCTGAAGTATGGGATCACTGTGGCGGTGGGTCAGTTGATTGGCGATTTGTTGGCAGTACTCCAGCGCCGCATAGTGGCCCTGGTTCAGGCGTTGGGCTTGCGCCGTTGGCCCCTGCCGGAGGATGCCCACAATGTCTTTTGTGGGTTCTCCATCTGAGACAGCAAGTTGAGCAACTTCGACATCTAATTGTCCCCCTTGGGGCTCACCAGAGCCGCCTTGGACGGCTCTAGCGTAACGCGCGTAGCGTTCCCTCCAAAGCTGCCGCAGCGCCTCGTAATCGGCGAGCTGCTGCTGACACTGAGCCTGAGACATATCCATTACTTGAGCCAGCACCGCATCTTGGTCGGGGCGATACTCAATCTGTCGGTGCATCTGGAGACCCTTCAGGGAGTAAGCAGGCCCGAGGCGACGACCGGCAAATGAATGGCCATCAACGGAATAGGAAATACCCGTGAAGGCAGGCTTTTCCCCTGGAGAGGCAATCTGTCGCAGGTGAACCTCAATACCGCTAGCCTTGAGCCGGGTCACCAGCATAGACAAGGTAGGGTTGTCGTTTGTCGCGCGGTTAATCTCATCCCAGATCATCTCCTTGGGCAGGATTTCGCCCGTGCGTTCCTTACGCCGATACTCACCCGTGGTGAGATTTTGCCGCTGCCGTGGTGAGGCAACAGAGAGGGGGATAAGGCCCATATCGTGCTCTAGCTGTCGAGCCAGATGTTGAAGTTTGAGTTTGCTAAAGCTATCCTTGACCCAAGCACCTTCTACATCAATGGTGGTGGTAGCAATGTGCCAATGCTGCACCCCATTAGCAGACGCTTTGTCATGATGCTGGGTGACAAAGAAAGGGCACTCCCCGTAGCCCATGCTGTCTAAAATCTTCAGGGAGATGTCAGCCATCTGAGTTGGAGCAACGTGCTCTCCTGGTGAGAGGCTAACCATCAGGTGAGCCATGGTGTGCTTCACAGGACGTTGCCGAGGGCGAGAGGTTACCCAGTCAAATTCACGAGCCAAGCCCTCTGGATTGCTCCACGCCATATTGGTAGCAATGATTGGATGGGCGCTACTGGCTGTCGTTTGTTTGGCCGGGTTAAGTAGGTAGGAACAAAGCCCGTGGGCGTTGCTGCCTTTAACGATCTTAATCAGCATGATCGCCCTCAGGGACAGGTGTGATTAAGGTGCGCTGTGTTTCTAAGATTGACTGCCGCAAGTCTCTCAAGTCTTGGAGTAGAGAGGGGGGTGCTGCCGTGGCGTAACGTCGCCGGAGGTCATCCACCTGTTGATTCCACCGGCTGAGATGGGCATACACCTCTCGATGCGTGACCGTAGCTGGTGGTGGTCGTAGGCCGAGGTTGCGGAGGAAGGTTGCCGGGTGTGCTGGATGGGCCGCCCGCTGAATGGCTCTAGCCTCAGCCTCAGAAACGTTGACCACGATGCGGGTATTACGTGAGGTAGTCATGATTGGCACAGTGAACGCTTAACAATTCTTTGCCCCAAAAGGTCGACTTGCGATATGGGGGAGATATTCGAAGGCTACTATCCAAGGTGAGTTTGGGGGAGTGATCTTAAGTTATGAACAGGAAGAATATCGGAAAACTTCTCTGTTGTAGTTGCCAGTATAAGTGAATGACAAGGTGCTAGGGTAGCCACAACTTGCCAAAGGAAAAATATTTTTTAAAGGTGACTAGAAGGTGAATACCAAAAGTGACTAGAAGGTGAACACCAAAGGTGTCTAAAGGGTGAATACCAAAAGTGACTAGAAGGTGAATACCAAAGGTGTCTAAAGGGTGAATACCAAAGGTGACTAGAAGGTGAATACCAAAGGTGTCTAAAGGGTGAACGCCAAAGGTGTCTAAAGGGTGAACGCCAAAGGTGTCTAAAGGGTGAATACCAAAGGTGACTAAAGGGTGAACGCCAAAGGTGACTAGAAGGTGAACGCCAAAGGTGACTAGAAGGTGAACGCCAAAGGTGACTAGAAGGTGAATACCAAAGGTGACTAAAGGGTGAACGCCAAAGGTGAATTAGATTGAGGTTTTATTGATGACTTTAACTGAGTCTATTAGGGAGAAAGTTAGTAATCATATTACTGATAGTGCGCCTATGCAACAGTTGGCAAATAGAGGTGAGGAGTTTACTAATTATGGAGTTGTTAAGGACTGCTTTGATGCAATCACCCTATTTAGAGTAAATGAAAAAGACTGGGGTGTTACCGCAAAACAAGTGATGACTTCTTTTAAGACTATTACAGGTCAGGAGATTTCTATTAGTGCATCTACTCTAAAACGTTACTACTACAGAATTAAGGCTGAATCTGGTGGAAAGAAAAAGAAGAAGAGCAAGAGCAAGAGCAAGTCTGATGCGACTAAGTCACCGCCTGTAGTTGAGCCTGCCGGTGTTAGTGATGCTGGCGAGGATAAGGCCCAGCTTGCTGCTGATATACCAAAAGACCCAGCTGTCGCTCCAAGCAGAGGCCGAAAAAAAACGGCTGCTAACGGCGGGGACTCGGGGTTTCAAGTGCCACGGCGGCCCGGCATTAGACCGCCTACCCACTGGGATGGCTAGACAAAATTAGATGGTTAATGTGTCGTTTGGAGGGATTGTCCCGTGTCGAATAAAACTGTAAACATCATCAATGGTGCGAAGGGTGGAACCGGTAAAACGCTGTTTGCGCGGTTGCTCTACGCGACCTTAGATAACGCCGGGTCAAAGGTGATTGGCATTGACTCAGATCAAGAGAATCCAGAATTTTCATCGTTCCACGCCGACCCAGAGCGATTTGCAGTGCCGACAATGGATTGCCTGTCATTAGATGGCGGTAAAAACCTGGTGACAATGCTGTCGGGAGAAGTCGCGACCTCAGTGGCCAGTCGACTGCCAGCATTGGCCCGTCGCTGCCCAGCTGACGTGGTGATTTTGGATATGCCCGCCGCCTCAAGTACCCGATTGCGGGAGCAAATTGATGTCTTTGACCTGATTCCAGCCTGTGGCGAGATGGGGTATGGCGTGACGATCATCAGCGTGATTAGCACTAGCTATGCGCCGATTGAGTCGATTAGCCGAATGTTGGACTTCTGCGGCGACACGGTTCGCTGGGTGGTGGTTAAGAACCAGTATTTTGCCAGTGACGGACTGAAAGACGCATTTTCGTTATGGGACGAGTCAAAAGAACGCAAGCGAGTCAAGAAGTATGGGGGAGTCGAGATTGAGCTGCCACGATTGGCCGATACCACCTTTAAGGCCATGCAAGCCAACTACACACCATTCACGGCTCTCGACAGCCTGCCCTTGGGAGACAAGTTGCTGGCACGGTCGTTTGTTCGTCGTGGTAGTGCCCAGATAGAGGCAAATGGACAGTTGCTCGGCCTACCTGTTCCTGTTGCTGAGGCGGTGTAAATGGGGCAGCAAAGCGTTGAGGATATTGCCAGTATTGAAACCGTTCTGCATGAACTGCTACTGCGGATGGAAGCCCTAGAGCGAGTTCACCATCAGGACGTTGCCCACATTCGTGTGAGTTTAGACCAATGGCAGGAGATCACACAGAGCCTATCGCGGCTGCTGGAGGTGCGCACCCAGGAGACCGCGGAAGTGAGCAGCGGCTACAGGACACTCGGAGAACACTTGGTACGGTTTGGTCAATACTTGGTGTCATCAGAGGTGATGTTGAAGCGGGCAGAAGGGCCACTGACGACCTTAGCCGCATCGCTGCCCAGCTTGATCGTGGAGATGGAGAAACTCGGGAGCCAGGTGCACCCGGTGACCGATCCGCAGATCACAACCGAAGTCAAGGCGGAATTGCAGGCGCTGCGTCGGTTGATTCAGCGCAGCGCCTGCCAAAGAAGCGGAAGCGGAACGTCGATCTGGACTGAACTCGCGCAATGGAGAGCGGCGGTGGTGTGGTTGTTGATGGGAACAGCGGTGATGGGAGTGCTTCAGTACCTCATCTTCCGAGGCAGCGGGTTTCAGACAGCCCTGAGCGAAGTCCGCGCTAGTGGCGGAACGGTAGATCGCCGTCTAGAGCGCATCGAAATTTGGCTGGGGATAGTCGAGGATGATTAGAGCAACGCGCCATCTGAGCCATAGGGGATGAAAGCCTCTGTCTTTTTATTCAAGTTATTAGATAAAGTAGGAAAGAAATTTTAAAAGCCTCTGGAATCATTTCCTGTGGATTGTTTAGGATTTTGACCTATATTTTTTGGGCGTTCTAAGTTATGGCAGTAAAAGAGAAAGACGTGTTGGTTGGCAAAGATCTTCTAGCCAAGGTGAAAGAGAATGATGGCCGGAGCAAACGGGAACTCGCTAAGGAATGCGGGTATTACACCGTCAGCAAAGATGGTCAGACCCGTGTGAACCTATCTGAGTTTTACGATGCCCTGTTGTCCGCCAAAGGCATTCAGCTCGAACCCCAGAAGAGTTCAGATGGGCGGGGCCGAGAAGCGTCCTACACCCTAACTGTGCACAAGAATGGACAGATTGTGATTGGCGCAGCCTATACCCAAGAGATGGGTTTGAAGACTGGCGATGAGTTCAAAATCAAGCTGGGCTACAAACACATTCACTTGGTTAAACTTGACGAAGAGGGCAATGAAGACGACGCCTAATTAGATAGCGAAGCCGTCGCTTAGCTTCTGGGGTTATAGAGGCCTTCATTCTGTAGCATTTCGGCTGCGAACTTGAGGAAGGGCTCGGTTCTGCCCTTGTTATGGGTTTTGAGGGAGTCATCACCCAGAGACTTATTGAAGGCCTCAATATCACCCTCAAGATCGGTGGTAATGGCCTTAATCGCCGCCGCATGAACGCCGACGGCCTTGAGTAAGGCCCCCGAGAACTTGACCGTCGCATCGGGATGTTCCTGCGCCCACAGCTGAGCGAGTTCAAGGAGTCGCACCCCGCGCTGATAGGGCTTCGTGTCTTGGGCCTTATCGTGGTCGCTGTCATCCTCATCCTTAGTCCGAGCGGGTCTAGACACAGCCAGTGTCGTAGCTGATGGCGCAGCCGGTGACCCCACCGCAGTCCCAGCCCCCCCGTCATCGAGCGCATCGCCCTCGCGGTCAAAATCGAAGGCAAAGAAGCGCTGAGCAGCCTGGAGTTGGTTAGGGTCATCAGCGATCGCCCTCAACTCATCCAGCATTGCCAATAGCCGTGCATGTTCGGCCTTCAACGCCTTGAATTCTGAATCATCACCCTGCCCACCGCCCGAGCGAGCCAGGCGATCAATCGTCGCCGCCTGAGCCGAGATGGTTTGAGCCTGAGTGGAGATTGTCGCCGCCTGAGATGAGATCGTCGCCCAAACCGGGTCACCCTCCCCAGCCCCATTCACCTGCGAACTCGGTGTTGTCTTAGCGGGAAGAGAATCAGCCACGGTCAATGCTCCTTGGTTTTCTGTAGGGGATGGTTCAACGGGTGCGTCAATCTCATCGGGCGGCAGAGGAATGGGGCCACTCGCGGCCAGCTTCACCCCGCGAGCGGTAAGCGGCTTCCCATTGCGCGTCAGATAATACTGGTAGTAATGGCCCGTCACCGAGGCATTGCCGGTAGTCGTGTCATCAAATAGCACATGGCCGAGGAGATGCTGAGCCAGACGCTGCTCCGCCATATTGGCCGGGCAGAAGAAATGGAGGGAGATCGGCACATAGACCGCCCGGCAGCGATGAATCGAAATATTGGTAAACCCTTGAGGCGTCGGCAGCACCTCACCGAGCACCTTGACCACTCGACGATTCACCCGAGCATTGAGCGCCTCCATCCTGGGGTCATCCGAGGCGACCCCAGCCAGGTCATGAATGTCAGCGGCAGCCCTGAGCTTTTCAATCGCCAGCAAAACATCCTGGGCGGGCACCAACGTCAGCAAATCGTAGGCAGGCTTCGCCGCTTTCTGCTGCCCCGTAAAGCGAAGTAAGTAAGGATGCCCCTGGGGAATCAGTTGAGCCATCTCCCCGACCTGGGGTTGGAGCTGCCCGAGACTGACCACCTCCGTGTGCCGCCTTCCGGTCACGGCAGCGATCGCGATGATTAAATCGATGGGGTCATTAGAGGCCAATAGGAGATTGATTTTGCCCATATAGGCATCGAGATCGACGGGTTGACGATCATCCTGACGAGCATTGGCATTTTGGGTGGTAGCGGCTCTGAGCTGCGCCTGCACCTCAATGGGGTAGATAAACCCGTCTAAGGCATAGTGTCGCGCCTCAGAGCCGCTGCTGGGCTCCCCCGGCAGCGGATTGCGCTTCGCCCACCGCCGAGGGTACGAATTTTTGCCATTGAGGGTAATACGCCCCGCCTCAATCGCGGATTTAATCGCTTTTGTGTAGCGCGGGAAATAGACCGAATTGATACTGCTGCGGGGATAAGCCCTCTCCAATAGCTCCTGCTCCGCCGCACAGAGACGATCGATTGCCGCCTTCGTGTCAGTGCCAAGGGCATTCATCTCCACCAGCTTGGCCACGAGGATAGCGATCAACTCCTCCAGGTCTTTCTTAGTCAGCTTGGTGCGATCGCCCTTATCGATGCGCTGCTCCATTGCGGCGACGATTTCGTTGCGGGTGGTGTCGAAGGTTTGGGATAGAGAGGCCATAGCTATGGATAGTTGAACGGAACGGCATCATCTACAGGTTTAATTATAGCAGTCAATAAAACTATATCGGTCAACCTAGAATGTTTTGCTGGTTGAGTTAGGCGTAGCCCGGACTGGAGTAGGGTAGGGCCATCGGTGAAGGGTAGAATAGCCCCATAGAATTTCACCTCAGCCCCTGGTATAGACCGGGGGCTTTTTGCGACCCAATCCCCCACAGGACAGCGAGTTGAAATCGGAAGCGGTGTTACCGATATCAGGGAAGCGATCGCCATCTACCTCACCACCGCTAACTCATCCCACCGAGTCGTAAACCGTTGAGATCGCCACTCCGCCCGCATTCTCCACTCCTGCTGCAACCCCTCAGCGGCCCAATGCACCGTCCCAGCCCCAAACTGTTGATTGAGCGCATCGATCGCCACCATCAACCGCCCCGCCCTTTCTCTTCTACCCTCCTCGACAAAGAGATCCCTTTGCGCGATCGCCCCGTCGCTCAGATCCATCATCATCACCCCGGCCTTGTGATAGCCGTACCCAGGCCGATATAACCGCTCAGCGGCCCCCAACGCCGCCTGTACGATCGTCAGAGTGTCATGAGTGGGGAAAGGCAACCGGATCGCCTCTGAATTGACATACTGCGGCTCCTGCGGTCGAAAGCGGTTGGTGGTAATAAACACCTGCAAAGACTGAGCGACCCGTTGATCGCGCCTGAGCTTTTCTGCTGCTGCACTTCCATAGGAAGCGATCGCCTGTTTCAGCTCCGCCAGAGACACCACAGGCCGCCCAAAGCCGCGAGAGACACAACAGCTCTTTCGGGGTTGAGGGCATCGCTCCAGGGGCAGGCAGGCCACCCCGCGCAGCTCTAGAACCGTTCTGACCCCAACGATGCCGAGCAGCTGCCGGATCAGGGCCAGGTCAGCCTGTTGCAGGTGCAGGGCCGTAGTGATGCCGTGAGCCACCAGACGTTGAGAGAGCCGCCGCCCAATGCCCCACACCTCCGACACCGGCAACTGGGCCAGCACCGGCGCTGGCTCGTGCAGAACACAGACACCCCCCTGCTGCTTAGCCTGGTGATTGGCGATCTTGGCCAGCGTTTTGGTGGTGGCCACCCCGACCGAAACCGGAATGCCCGTCCACTGCTTCACCGTCAGCCGCATGTGGTGGGCCACTATCTCACAGGACAGTCCCGCAAGACCCAGGAATGCCTCATCAATGGAATAGACCTCAACCTCAGAAGAGAACTGCCCCAGCACCTCCATCACCCGCCGCGACAGGTCGCCATAGAGGGCATAGTTGCTCGAAAAGACCTGGATCTGGTGCTCTTGAATGAGCGATGGCCCTCCTGGGCCGGTCTCTGACCAACGCAGCTCAAACAGCGGGGTACCCATCTTCACACCTAGCGCCTTGACCTCATTGGAGCGGGCCACCACGCAAGCATCGTTGTTTGAGAGCACCACCACCGGCTTGCCCTCCAGCTTGGGGTTAAACACCCGCTCACAGGACACGTAGAAATTATTGCAATCGACCAAAGCGATCATGAGCCCCCCAGGAAGTGAATGGCCTTCGTGACCACACCCCAGATGGCGAAGTCGGTATAGCAGTCAATCACGATAGGGGCATAGTCAGGGTTCTCAGGCATCAGCCAGATCTGCCCGGCCTCCTGGTGAAAACGCTTCACCGTCAGATCGCCATTCACCACAGCAATGACCACATTGCCGGGGACAGGGTTGAGCGCCCGATCCACAATCAGCAGATCCCCACAGAAGATGCCAGCCCCGGCCATCGAGTCGCCCTTAACCCGTACGAAGAAGGTCGCGGCGGGATGGTGGATGAGGTAGCGGTTTAGGTCGAGAGGCCCCTCAGCATAATCTTCCGCCGGGGAGGGGAACCCAGCGGGGACAGTGACGATAAACACAGCAAAACGTCCTTCAGCGCAACAGCGGTAGAGCACCTGTAAAAGCCGCGTGTGCTAAGGATTTGAACCATGGAGTGGAACTCGTTAGAGCAGTATAGTACAGATGAACTCAAAACCTTTGGGCGGCGGCTGACATTGGCGGCGGCCCACAAGAGGGAAGTGACCAGTCCCAGCAGCAGCAGTCTGCCCATGCGATCGCCCCCCGCCCTACCGAACCCCCAGCAGCACCCCCTAGGCCACCGCCACCGTCGCCACTACTGCGCTGACCGGCAGGCGGTGCAGTTCTCCCCGGAGCGATCGCCGCCCTGGCTCGACCGTCGCCAGCGCACCAGGGGAGGCCCCCCAGCCCTCCCTTGGCCACTGGCCCCCGCCTGGGGTGCCGTCCACCACCATGAACGGCAGACTGAGGCCCAGCGGTTGCGATCGCCTCCCGCCCCGCCGACCAGCAGCGCCTGGGCCAGCCCCACCCGCCCCACCCGCCCCGCCTGGGCCACCGCCGCCGAGGCCCGCGCAGTTCTCCCGGAGCGATCGCCCCCAGCTGCACCCCTTGGGGTGCTGGCCCCAAGGGTAGCCGGATGAGGCCCACAAGGGAGGGGCACCACCAGCACCTCCTGGGGCGCTGTCCACCACCGCCGCCCCGTTCGCCCGCGACTGGGCCACCACGCTGCCGTGACCGACAGGCCGAGGTCGTGCAGCTTTCCCCGGCGCGATTGCCAGCTGCACCGCCGACCAGCAGCGCCTGGGCCAGGGTCAGATGGTGTAGCACCCCGTCGCGATCGTCAGCGCACCGGGGAGGCCCACCAGCCCCTCCTGAGCCACCGCCACCACCGGGGCCAGCGCCAGCCCCCAGGCCGCGCAGTTCCCTCAGCCAGCGCACCGGGGGCAGCGGATGAGTCCCACAGGGGGGGGGACACCAGCTGCACCGCCCACCAGCAGCTCCAGAGCCACCGTCACCACCACCGCCAGCAGCGCCCCAGGCCACCCCCAGGCCGCGCAGTTCCCTGTCCATGGCCACCAGCAGCGCCCCCAGTCCATGCAGCGCCAGGGCGATCGCCTGGGCCAGCGGCAGCGGCACCGGGGGAGGCCCACTAGCAGCGCCTGGGGCATGACCGAGGGAAGTCCTTTCAATCCTTGAGGAAGGACAAGAACGCCTCAGACCAAAACATCGTCATAGCAGGGGCGAGAGAGGCCAGCAGAGACAGAGCGTAAGAGGGGTGCCAGCGCCGCACCCGGTTGAGGTCATAGAGCGCTTGAAGGAGCCGTCTACGCCTTTCCAAGGGGAACCGGGTCACCAGCTCAGCCAAAGACGCCAACCACAGATCGGCTTTGAAGCTCCAACCCGATTCAAGTTCCAGCAGGGCTAGCTCCAGCCAGGTGAGCGGGTTGAGGATCGCGCCATTGCGAATATCTGAACCACTGGCCAGCACACACATCGAGCAACTCATCCTGGAGTTGCCGGAGACGTAGACCCAATGGCCGGGGAAGCCGTCGAGGGCGTCATAGTAGTTCCCCTCTGCGAATAGCTGTTGCCGCTGCTCCAGCTCGTCGAGAGACACGCCTAGCTCCTCCCAGACCCGCTGTAGGGGCCAACGGAAGATCGGAAGCCAGTTGAGCGCCAACCGCCCCTTGCGGCCCGACTCCAGCCAGCTAGAGAGTGCATCAGCGGCCCATTGCTCTCGTTCACCTGCCACCGTCATCCCAGCCGGTTCCTTGAGAGCCTTTGTTGTCGGCCCAGGGCGCACCCAAACCCCCGGCTTCTTAGCCCGATTGCTCGATTCCTCCTTCCTGATGCCGAGGGCGCAGATGACCAGCGAATGCGATCGCAACGCCTTATCGGCTTGGCCCTCCTTCAGTTCAGAGGTGCAGTAGCGATGTTGGGATGAACTCCACAGGGGGGCATTCCCAATTTTCCTGAGTACCTTATCGGCCTGCTGCTCCTTGAGGTGGCTTGTACAGTAGCGATTTTGCGATGAACTCCACAGGGGGGCATTCCCGACTTTCTCGCTGTTGGGGTCGCCTCCTGGTTTGGCCGCTATTGCCTCAAAGCGCTGTCGCCAGCGATCGACGAGTCCACCCTGAGGCCGTTTCACCACGACCAGTCGTACCCCCAGGCGATCGCAGCGGCTGCGAATATGCTCCAATGCCCCAGCCCATTCGATGCGGCCCAGGTCACAGAAGAGGGCGAAGATAGGCCCGCTCCAGCCCATTTCTCGGTAGGCTTTCACGGTGGCCACCAGCATGGCGTCGGAGTCCTTGCCGCCGCTCACGGAGATCACCAAGGCAGCGCCCATGTCCATGGCCTGCTGAATCACTGGGGGTAGGTAGAGTCCTTCTGCCTCAGGGAAAAGGCTGATTTGATCAACGGCTAAAGTCATGGTGGCCAAGAGGGGAGAGTACGGGGGAGCTGCGATCGCAACCTGCCGGAGGGGGCTATAGCAGCCCCAGGTGATTAGCCGTCGAATTGGAACTTGCTCAACCAGGACGGCCCGCCGCCGCTCCTGACTTGCTGAAGCTCAGCCCTGTACTGGCTCAGAGAGCGGGGGTACATCCCCGTTTCCCAGCAGACCTTTAATTTCGATTTCCACTGCCGCCCAAAGACCTCTTTGGCCTTTTCCAGGGCGTAGTACTGGGCGTTGGTTGCTTCAAAGATGGTGGTGCTCATGATGCTCAGGTGATAGGGGTGTCAGTTGTCTCTGTAGCGGTCGGAGAGGATGCGATCGCGCAGGCCCCTGGGCGAAACACACCCAGGGGCCAGGTGTTTAGGAGAGCTGTGCGAGTAGGTCAGGGGCGATCAAGGGAGCTAGGGCTGAGCGGATGTCGCTGTTGCTCATGTGCTTGCCCTTTCCTCTGGAGTGCCGCCATGGGAGGTTGATGAGGTTGGCGAGGGCGCGGAGTTTGTTGGTCGAGGTTCCGGTGCTGTTGAGGACGGACTGCACCTGGTCGGGGTGGATAGTGGCAGCGGCATCGAGGGCCACCGCAGGGTCAACGACGCGATCGGGCGCAGGGGTGCAGGGGGAGTCTTGGGGCAATTCGTCCGCCTGGGGCAAGGTAGCGCCGCCATCGAGGGGGGTTAGGGCGCGATCGATGCGTAGGGCCAGCGCGCCCACCTCAGTAGCCCATTCGGCCTCGTAGTAGCGCCGAGCGGCCTTGCCTCCTTGAAGGGTCAAGAGGCAGGCGATATAGGCCAGCCAACCAGCGATCTGGAGCAGGATTGAGAGAGTGCGGTAGAGGTCGATGGCGCGATCGCTGCGCAGGGCTTGCCAGGTGTTGCGGGCAGTGGTGGCCAGGATGGTAGCGGCGGTGGCGTAGGGGGCTACCAGGGGAGTAAAGAGTGCTTGGGTGGTGTTCATGGGGAATGCCTCAAAGTGTGGGGTGGGGAGCCCTCATGGCGCTGAGGGCAGGCAGTGGGAGCTATTCGATGGAGAAGCCCATATAGGTTTCAGCAGGGGGTTGAGGGGGCTGCTGCGGGCTGCTGAGGAATTGCAAATCTTTGGGGTCTAGCCCTAGAGCGAGGTGGCGCTTCACTTCCGGGTTGCGGGTGGTGGTGGCGATGGTCATGGGGTGTTCCTCCCGTTTGGCTGACTGCTACATGATAACTTAACTGCAATAAATATGCAATAGCAGTCTAGGGGTTATGCGGTCAATTAGCCAGTTGCCTATAATCCTTGTACAGCAATAATTTTGGGTGTTTTTGTGGTTTGCCTGGGGATCCCCTTGGACAATGGCGAAGGGTGCGATCGCAGCCGCAAGAAGCTGAAAGCACTGAAAACTCGTTCGCTCTGACTGATATAAATATCTTATGCCTCCCCACTTCAAGCAGATATACATATGAGAAATTAATATAATAGCAGTCTAAAATATAGAGATTTTTTATATGAGTCTGAGGATCGCTGGGGATCGCAGTGAAGGTGCAGGCGGCTGGAAGTATTGGTGTATAAGGGTTTCAGGGCTTTAGGATAGAGATAACCCCCACGCGATCGCATAATGGGGATCGCGGTAAAGGATATAAAGGTATAAGCAATAGAGATATAAGAATGCTTTATAGGGGTATAGCGATTGTAGTCTAGCGTTTTTTGGAATTCCAAAAAACGCTAGAC
>NZ_JACJQN010000014.1 GCF_014696675.1 Phormidium tenue FACHB-1052 | reverse complement strand
CCCAGTTGCCGATACAAACCGCGTTGCGCATACACCGTTGGCGTGAGCAGGTCGTTCAGCCGGGCTTTGACTGCTTCGTTCTCCACATACGGTTGGTTGCGTGGACGAACGTGATCTCGATGGCTGGCGCTGCGAGTCATGGCACTATATCCAAAAGGCCCTTGACGGTTAGCCTAGCGTCTTAAATTGTCACCGTTGGTCGTAACCCTCTTGCTTGATCTGCTCTAGCACCTGGTCGGGCAGGAAGGGCTTACAAAAGTTGAAGGCTTTGAACACCTTGATGCGATCGCCCCAGCGTTCTTGTAGATTGGCCTCAATGCCGGCCCGCTGGGCCTCAAAAATAGCGTTGTGGGGGGAGATAAAGTTGCCGTGCTGGTGGCTCCACTCGTGGAGGTCGAAGGCGGCCAGCACCTTGGCCAGCGGCGGGTAGACCCAGGTGGGCACCGGGGCAAACTTAGCAGTCAGCAAATTTAGGGCTTGCTCGTTGTAGTTAGCAAAGTCGTCGTAGCTCTCAACTTCGCCATAACCCATGAGCAATACGGCAACCTTGCCGCTGCCGCTTGGGGAAGTAGAACGTTCAAACGATTGGATAACGTCGGGGGTTGCAACCATGCGATGGCCCTCTCGGAGATGTCTTTCTCCCATAGGCTAACATCCCCAGTAGGGGGATGTTGTTAATAAAACCCGCAGCTTGGTTAGGAGAGGATTAGAGACACGGACAGGCTAGAAAATATCGCAGGGGAGCAGCTAAATCACTCCCGACAACGGCTAAAGTCCTACATTGTCTTCAACTGTCGATTCTCCTTATGGGTCTGATGGCAGCAGGAGTTGATCGACATCCAGCAAAAACAGCGGTGGCTCGCTGCCTCCTAAGGACACAAGGGTATTGATTCCTTGTAGATGGTGAGCGATTAGGTAGGCGGCAGGCATCGGGCTAAAGGCCGATTGACGGGCACGCTTTAGGGTGGGTGTATCGTCTACCAGAATCCCTAGGTGGCCCAGGCGAGAAGACTCAATCACCAGAATGGTCTGATCGGGCTGAGCGAGAGCTGTGGTACCGCCAGGGTGAATGACCTGCCCAGGCAGTAGCGGGGCTTTGTGGTAGAGCCAAGGAACAATGTCAACGACTGGAACCTGTGCTCCTTGCAATTGGATCAGTCCAGGGGTAAGGCTAGCCTCTGCTCCAGAGCGAGACATCACCCGTTGGGCCATGGCCAAGGGCAGGCAAAAGTGCGCTTGACGCAGAGGAAAGCAGATCAGCCGCAGGGTGGGTTCTGGGCTAGGACGGCGGCGGGCGAGGGCAGTATAGGCCAAGGGGAACTCCTAGGACACCAGGGCAGGCTGAATCAGGTCTTCAAGGGTTTTGAGCAAGGTTTGCTCGTTGTAAGGCTTGGTGAAATAGGCGGCTGCCCCCAGGCTCATAGCTAGCTGACGATGTTTTTGGCCGCTGCGGGAGGTGAGCATAGCAACGGGTAGGTCTTCGTGCTCGGTTTCGGCTTTGAGTCGAGCCAAAAAGCCGTAGCCGTCGAGGCGGGGCATTTCGACGTCGCAAATCACGGCTTCGACCGCAAGACCAGCGGTGAGCTTGTCGAGGGCGTCTTGACCATCCTTGGCCTGGGCCACCTGGTAGCCTGCTTTTTCGAGGGTGAGGGCGAGCAGGCGGCGCACGTTGATCGAGTCGTCGACTAGCAGCACGGTGGGCTTGCGGGCGGCGGTGCTGGTCTCGTAGCCAGGGCCGCTGGTGAGGTAAGCCTGCATCGGTGTGTCGTCGAGGGTAGCGGCACCAGAGGCTTCGCAGCTGGCGATCCAGTAGAGTAGCTCGGCGGTATTGACCAGGGGCACCACCTGGCCGTCACCCATGATGGTGCAGCTGTTGAAGCCCTTAGGCATAGGCAAGTTGCCGACCACGCGGCGCAGGGCGACCTCTTGCTCGCCCCACGATCGCTCCACCTGAAGCCCCACCAGTTTCTGGTTGGCGCGCACCAGCATTACTGTGGGGGTGGAGATGGCAGGGGCGGTTTCGGGGCTTTCGATCACCACTGGGCAGTTGAAGTGCAGCCAGTCGGCCAGGCGCACTAGCTGCACCAGCTCGCCATTCCACTCAAAGCTCTCGCGACCGGCGGTGGCCAGGATGTACTCGGCGGGCAGGGCAAAAATTTCTTCGATCGCATCCACCGGAAAGGCCATGCGCATGCCCTTGCTCTCGGTGATCAGCACCCGCGTCACGGATAGGGTGAAGGGGATGGAGATGGTGAAGGTGGTGCCGGCACCGAGCTGGGTATCGACCTGAATGTCGCCCCGAATTTCTTTAAGCTTGCTGCGCACGACATCCATGCCGATGCCCCGCCCGGAGAGGTCGGTGACGGTTTTAGCGGTGCTAAAGCCCGGCTCAAAAATTAGGGACAGCAGCTCCTGGGTGCTGGCGGCGGCCAGCAAGCCGTCGTCGAGGCCCATCTGGCGGGCGCGATCGCGAATTTTTTCTACCGCAATGCCGCCGCCGTCGTCGCTGATGGTGATCACGGTGCGGCTGCTCTGCTGCTGAGCGCTAATGGCGATCGTGCCGACGGCGGGTTTGCCTCGCTGCTGGCGGGTTTCAGCATCCTCAATGCCGTGGTCGAAGCAGTTGCGGATGATGTGCATCAGCGGCTCTTGCAGGGCTTCGAGCACGTTGCGATCGACTAGGGTGCGATCGCCCTTGAGCTTCAGCTCTACCGGCTTGTTGTATTGCAACGACATCTGCCTGAGGGAGCGAGGATAGCGATCGAAAACATCGGCCAGGGGCCGCATGCGCAGCTGGGTGAGATTCTTTTGCAGCTGGCGGGAGGTTTTGCGCAGGGTGTGGGTGGTTTGCTCGGTGCCGTCGAGCGATAGCTCAATGTCGGCCCCTACCTCCTGTAGTTGAATAATCGTTTCAATGATTTCGCGAAAGGGCAGGTGCAGATCGCGGTAGTGGTCGAGTTCGAGCACATCGAACTGCGATTGCAGAGTGGTGTCGGCCGTTTGGGAAACGAGCGCTAGGCCGTTCTGCAAGCCGGGAGCGGTGGGCAGCCGTGGTGCTGAGGCATCTTGGGTAGCGACGCGATCGTAGGCGGCGCGCAGGTCACTATTCACCTGATCGAGGGTGCGCATGCGGGTTTGCAGGGTGCCCACCAGCCCCCGCAGGCGACTGACCTCCAGCTCGAGCCGGTGGCGCTCGATGGTGAGTTCGCCAAATAGGTCGCTGAGCTGGTTAATCTGCTTGACGGGCACTCGCACGGTGCTATCGCTGTCGACTTCATCGAGGTTGGGGGCTGAGCTGCCGGTAGCCGTGCTTGGAATGTTGGCTCCATGGGCAGCAGCAGCGTCTGCGAATTCAAACTCGGCATTGCCTCCTAACTCTGACCAAGAGGCAGCGACATCGTCGGTGATGTCGGCTTCTAAGTAGTCAGGCTGCAACGCCGAGTCATCCCCGAGGGGCCAGACGGGGGCGGTAATGTCGCCATCCTCCAGATGGGGAATGATGTCGCCAGGGATTTCGGCAATGGGAATAGACTCGAAAGTAGCGCCTACAACCACCATTTGAGTCGGAATTTCGCCCAGATGGCCGGTGAGTACCAGGGCCTGGGCGCGCCGCCACACGGCCAGGGCTTCCTGCACAACCATCACCAGATCGTCCTCCGCGACCAGGGTGACCTGGTTTGCCACCGACTGGCAGAGGCTGACAAACGCCTCTAGCTGAAGCATTTCCCCCAGCCCGCCCAGCTCTTGGGCAAGAATTTGAACCTCTTCTCGCAGGCAGGGCGATTGCTCGCTCAGCACCCCCTCTAGCCGTTGGAGGCAGCCCTCCACCTCGCTTTGAAAGAGCAGCGGAATCACATCCTGGCCGTCTTCGGGGGACAGCATGGAGTAGGCGTCTTCCTCGACCGGGTCGCCCAGGCGATCGTGGAGCCGCTCGAATATGGGGGCGGCATGGTGCTCAAGCCATCGCTCCTCAACGGGGGATTGGCGGCCCTGGCTGAGGCACTGACGCTGGCCCACCATCACTTGGCTGAGGCAGTCGACCGCTGCCAGCAGCAGTTGCTCTAGGTCGGCATCAATGTCAAGCTTGCCTCGCTGCACCTTTAGCACCTTGAGGCTGTCTTCGAGGTGGTGGGCTAGATCGCTGAGAAGTTGAAACCCCATGAGGGCGGCCCCCCCTTTGATCGAGTGGGCGGCCCGTAGAGCTTCGTTGATGGTGCTGGCTTCAAAGGTTTGGGTCAGGCCCATCAGGTGGGTGCCCAGGGTATCAAGGTATTCTTGGGCCTCGTCGAGAAACTGAAGCCGAATTTCAAGTTCCTTTGCGTCGGACATGGTGGGGGAAGGGGTAGGAGAGTACGGGGGTGGGGGGTAGGAGAGTACGAGGGTAGGGGAGTACGGGGGTAGGGAGTAGGGTAGGAATGAACCGTTGATGGTTGGGGTAGAAGCTATTCATCCATCTACCCCCTACCCCCTACCCATCCACCCCTTCACCCATCTACTCTTCGCCGGTCTTGAAGGTGCCGACGGTGGCCTGGAGCGATCGCGCCACATCCACCGTTTCTCGCAGGGAGGTGGAGATCTCCAGGGAGGATTGGGAGGTGCGGGTGGATTCAGCGGCGATCGCCTGCATGAGCTGAGTTACAGACTCAGAGATTTCGACCTGGGAGACGGTGGCGTCAGAAATCGAGCGCACCAGGGTGTCAATCTGTTGGGAGACGTCGAGAATGCGGCCCAGGTTTTGCTTGGCGTCTTCGACCAGGCGAGTACCGGCGACTACCTCGGTGGTGCTTTGGTCCATGGCGTCGACCACTTCGGCGGTTTCGCGCTGGATGGTTTCGACGATGCGCTCGATCTCTTTGGTGGCTTCGGCAGAGCGGGCGGCCAGTTCACCGACTTCTTCGGCGACCACCGCAAAGCCCTGGCCCTCTTCCCCGGCGCGGGCGGCTTCGATGCCGGCGTTGATGGCCAGCAGGTTGGTCTGCATGGCGATCTGATTAATTAGCGACACCGCCTTCGAGATCTGCTGCGACGATTCGCCCAGGCGCTTCACCTTTTTGGAGGTTTCGCCAATAATCTCTCGCAGCGTGAGAATGTTTTGTACGGTCAAATCCATCGCCTGGCCGCTGGTTGCGGCGGTGGTGGAGGCGCTGTTGGCAACCACGGCGGCCTGCTGAGCGCTGCGGGCCACCTGCTGAATGGAGGCGGTCATGGCTTCGACTGAGGCCAGGGTTTGGGTGACGTCGTCGGCCTGGCGCAGGGCCTCAGTGGCCAGGGTCTGAATGGCCCCTTCGTTTTCGCCCAGGGAGGCGTTGACCTGCTCGGTGGAACTTTTCACCTTGGTCACAATCTGCCGCAGGCTTTCCACAATGGAATTAAAGAAGTCAGCGACGGTGCCGATCTCGCCGGCGGTGACATCGGCGCGCACGGTGAGGTCGCCGCGGGAGGCCCCCTCAACCTCACTGAGCAGCTCAATCAGCTGCATTTGTAGGGCTTCTTGCTTTTGGCGGCGTTCTTCGGAGAGGGCTTCGGTCTGGGTGTAGAGGCGGGCCTGCTCTAGAGCAAAGCCCAGCTGAATGCCGATCTGGCGGAAGAAGTTGATTTCAGTCGGATCCCAGTTGCGAGTGTGGCTGCACTGGTGGGCAATCAGCAAACCGACCAGCTCGTCGTTGATGATGATGGGGGCGACCAGGTTGGCTTTAACTTTGTACTGTTCAAGCTGGCGCAGGTGGCAGTCGGTCAGCCCGGCCTCGGCCAGGTTGGCCACCGCCTGCACCCGGCCCTGGCGGTACTGCTCAATATATTTTTCTTTGAAGCAGGGGTCGTAGAGGTCGTTGCCCAGGGCGGTGGGCCAGCCCTGCTCGATCGACTCGGCCACAAAGGTGCCTTTCCAAGTGGCGTCGAACTGGTAGATAATGACGCGATCGCTGCGCAACGCCCGGCGGATTTCGGTCACAGCGGTGCGGAAAATGCGCTCCTGATCGAGGCTTTCACGCATCAGAGAGACAATTTCGTTGAGCTGGCGCTCGCGGGTGGCGGTAACTTCCTGCTGTTGCAGCAGGCGAGCCTGGCTGAGGGCATAGCCAATCTGTACGGCAACCTGCTGGAGCAGTTCGACTTCGTCGGTGATCCAGTCGCGGGGGCGATCGCACTGGTGTACGCACAGCAGGCCAATTAGCTCATCGCCGACTAGCAGCGGGGCCACCATATTAGACATCACCTCCAGGCTCTCTAAAATGTCGCAGTGACAGTGGGAGAGTTCGGCCTCGGTACGGTTGGTCATCAACGTCACCCGTCCGGCGTAGTAGCGCTCTAGGGCCTCGGGCGTGAGCGGGTCTTTGATGGTCTGGCCCATAGCGCGCTTCCAACCCCGCGCTACCGCTTCGGCAGTAATGTCGCCGCCTTTGAAGTCGGTATGGAAGCGGTAGATCAGCACTCGATCGGCCTCGAGCACGTCTCTCAGACCCTCAACTGAGGTGCTGAGAATGGTTTGCTCGTTGAGCGACTGGCGAATGCGGCTGGTCAGGCTGGCCAGCAGGTTGGCGCGGGCGGCAGAGCGCTGCTCTTTTTGACCCTGGCGGCGCAGCAGATCTTCTGATGCAGTGATGTTTTCGGCCAGTTGGTTAAAGGCCTGGGCCACCTGACCCACTTCGTCGGTGGCGTAGACCTCGGCGCGGGCCTGGCGATCGCCCATGCCAAACTTCCAGGTCGCCTGCTGAAGATCTTTCATCGGCCGCAAAATGGAGCGACCCAACAGGGCGGCAATCACCGCGTTAGCAGCTAGGGCCGCCAGGGCGATCAGCATTTGAATCCGCAGACTGTTGCCAATTAGCGCGTTGAGGCCGGCTTCGGAGGTGCCCCGTACCATCACCGCAATCGGCTCGCCGCTGAAGTCTTCGACCGCGCGAGCGGCCAGGGTGTAGGTGGTGCCGTTGATGCGATCGCGGCGGGTCACCTCTTGCCCAGGGCGAGCGACGGCCTGCTCGATCAACGTAGAGGAGTCGAGGGGCACGTTGGCAGCAGCCTGGTCTAACTCGGAGTTCTCGCCGGCGTAGAGGCCGCTGGCTAGCTCAAAGCCCCCTTCGCTCCGCTGGTAGATGGCGCTGTAGCCGTTGCCAAACGGCGCGATCGACTCGCGGGGAATGACGTCTTTGCCGTTGACGATATCGCCGGAAACCAGTGCCCCCACCACCTGTCCCGAAGCTGGGTCGTTAACGGGGGTAATGGTGTAGCGAATCAGCGCGTCTTGGTCGGTGAAGCCCGCTGGCAGGGGTGGGGCCTCGTTGCGCAGCTCAGCCCAACTGACGATGGCGCTAGTTTTGATCTGGCGAGGGTTTTGCAGCATGGTACCCACCAGGCCATTGGGGTCAAACGACTGGCCCCGGCGATCGCGGTTGGCATTGGCAATAATTCTCCGATCGTTGCCCACCAGAGTGGCGTACTCAATGTTGCGGGCCTTGATTTCGTTTTTGAGAATTTGCTGCACCGAGGCGATCGCGCTCGACGGCACGGCTTCACCGCTGGCGTAAGCTACCGCTGCATTGATGATGGCGGGGTTGTCAGACTGGCCCCGAAAGCCAAACCCCATCTGGTTGATTTTGATGTTGTACTCAATGTCGGTGACCGCCAGCTCGGCCTTGGCCTGGTTGAGCAGCTGACTGCGCCCGCCAGAGATAATCAACAGCGACCCCACCCCCACCAGGCCCAGCACCGAAATCGCTTCGGAGGTAAACAGACCGGCGAGCTGCTTTTGCCGCACGCTCAGGTTGCTGAACCACTGCACCCAGCCAAACTGCGATCGCTGGGTAATTTTGACCGTGTTTTTAATGTCTGGGCCGTAGGCTACCCCGCGATACATCAACCCCTGGAAGTTGTTGGCTGTGGGATCCGGGCTATGGGCCTTGCCGTTAATCGGGTCGGGCTCTTCAGCCGCGTTGGTAGGAGTATAGGGTCGAAAATCTGTGGTCATGGGTCAACTACCTTATGAATGAGCTGAGTTGGGTCGAGAAATAGGGCTGCCCAATAGGCTTAGGGGCAACGTGACGTTAGCGATGCCTGGCAAACTGCTGATAGTAGGGAGAGCAGGTAGCCTTAGCCCCTGGGGCTAGGGCTGGGGAAAACGGCAGTAAACAGGGTTAAATCGCCTGCATAGCCGGGGCGCGCAGCAGGGCTTCGCCATCTAGCCCCAGCAGCACTTCTCCCTCTTGCAGCACACAGCCCCGCAGAAAAGGCACCAAACCCGGGGGTACATGGGTGGGAGCGGGCTGCATATGCTGGGGCGAGAGACTGAGAATGCCGTCGATTTGGCTCACCCGCAGCCCCAGGGCCACTGTGCCTAGCTGCATGAGCACGAGGTTGTACTGCTGCGAGTTGGGGTAGGCCGTGGGCAGGCCCAGCAGCAGGGCTAGGTCAACCACCCACAACACCCGGCTGCGGCGGTTTATCAGCCCCAAGAGGGCGGGGGGCATGTTGGGCATGGGGGTAATGCGGGCGGCGGGGGTGGCGATCGCCTCCTGCACCTGGCGGGTGGGCAGCAGGGCCGGTTGGGTGCCCAGGGTAAAGCGCAAATAGCTGTGGGTCAGCGGCGTGAGCGCTTGGGTCGCCAGACTGCCCTCGCCCGATGACTGGGATCGAGCTAGCGATAGATTACTCATCGATTCACCTTGATCACCGTGAGCACGGCCTGCACTAGCTGCTCGCGGGTGTAGGGCTTGGTAAGGTAGATATCGGCTCCTTGGCGCATGCCCCACAGCCGATCGATATCTTGGTTTTTAGAGGTGCAGAGCACGATCGGTACGTGGGCTGTAGCGGGCTGTTTTTTGAGGCTGCGGCACAACTCAAAGCCGCTCATACCGGGCATGACCACGTCGCTGACGATGACATCAGGGGGGTGTTGGGCGGCCTTGTCTAAAGCCTCTTGGGCCGTTACGGCGCAGATCACAGTACAGCCGCTGTCGCGGAGGTAGTGCACCATTAGCTCCATTTCGGATGGGGTATCTTCAACCACCAAAATGGTGCCTGCTAGAGTCGCTTGCATAATCGAGTTACCTAAAGAGTGGATAGATTGCTGCTCTTGCTTTGAACTGTTGCCTAAAAAAGCCGATCTCAATCGCTTGGGCAGGCCCAGTTATAGAAGTTTTCAACGGTCGCCAGGTGCTAGACCAGCCCAGAAAAAGCTGCAAGGGCGATCGCAAATATCTGAAAATAAAGCCCAAAAAACTCAGACTAATTCAAATACTTAAAAATGAATTTGAGCAAATCTGACTGATCAAAGGGCTTCGTTAAATAGCCCGACGATCGCACTAACTTTGCTTTGGCGCGATCGATAAACCCGGTGTTGCTCGTCACCATAATAATGGGAGTATTTTTGAAATCTGGGTGGCGGCGCAGCAGCGAGCAAAGCTCATAGCCGTCTAGGCTAGGCATAGTGACATCGAGCAAAATCAAATCGGGCTTAGTTCGAATTACCTGCATCAGCGCTTTGACGGGATCATCAATCATAATGACCGAGAAAATCTTGTCGTCTAAAAAGCTGTTAATCGCCTGGAGCACGGTAGGGCTATCGTCGATGCAGGCAATGGTGTAATGGGCTTTAGCGCCTGGCTTTATGCCCCCCGTCTGGAGGTTAGGGCCACTGACGGCTACTGCAGGAGCAGCCTCGGTCGTGGTTATGGTGGTGGCCCCCTTAGGCGAGTAGCCACCATTGAGTTGGCTAAGGCCATTGCGGCGCTGTTTGAGACGGGCGTAGCATTCTTCTACTGTGGTGCGCAGATTGAGCTGGCAATATCGGGGGGCGTTGCCCAAGCTGTTGCCTTCAACCAATTCATAGCTGCCCTGGCGCACGTCTAAAAAAGCTTCTAGCACTTCTTTAGAGAGCGTTTCGACGAGGGTTGACGCTTGATTGGGGTGCAAGTGCTGCTGCTCGACTAGCCAGCAAATGGCCTGATAGTCGGCGGTGGCTGTGGTGGCCTGCTGCTCAAAGAGGAGTCGCACCTGCACGCGCACTGCGCTCACCAACGATGGCACCTGCACACTTAACCGCCGCAAATGGCTATCTAGTCGCTCAAAGGCTCGGTCAACGGTAGAAACATAGGTGAGCTGGCCTTGATCTAGGTGCAATAGCCAAGTGTTAGTTGGGGTAATGACCTGAAGACAGCCGGTGGCCTGGCGACTACTCACCTGGGCTAACAAGCTAAGGGGGTGCAATTGCGTAGGAGAAGACGGTGCCATGGGAACGGGGTTCAACAGCGATGGTTGCATAGCGGTTCACTACAGAGACAGGGGAATGCACAGTGAATGGTAGGTAAAATTGGCAGCTCAGCCGTGCGTTACCCCTAGGGACACCGCAGCGCTACAGCATGCTAAATGACGGCTTGCTTAACGTAGAACGGACAGCGACAGTAAGGCTGTCAAAAAACTTTGGGGTGCGCTAAATCATTTAATGATTTAGCTAGTAGCCACAGCTAGAGCGATCGCACGATTGCTCAACTAGCAGAACTAACCTTGGCCAACGGCAACAAAATGGCTCGTACACAATGGCTGTGGATAAATACTGATAAAACCTCAGGGCTTGACCCTAATAAACCATTCCCAAAAAACGACTGGCTTAACAGTAAGTTTTGATGCGGTAGATGCGTTAGCGAGAATGGTTAGGAGTGAATAGCTCTCACCTGATCTGGGGGCTAGATAGGAAGCCAAGCTAGTCACACTCCAACATTTAAATGAGGTCAATAGAAGTTATTTGAAAAATGATCGATAGTCAGGAATGAAGCGCTAAACCGTTGATTGACTAATCTAATAGTAGCAGATTGAGTAATCAAAAATATGAAAAATAAATGAACGCTAGGCAATGAGATCGGCTGACTATAAAGTGGTAGTAAAGGTTTGGATGACTTCTCATTTTGAATTTGGATAGGCTTTAAACCAAGTTATTTTGAATGGCGTAGTTTTTGCATGCGATCGCTTTTCCTATTAGAAGAATTATGTTCTAAGGGAACTTATTTGGCAGGAGTATTCAATAGCTAGTCAATGATTTAAGAAGGTAGCCCAATCTCCCCGATCAGCCCTGATCGGGCTGAGGCGTCAAGTGCTGTGCATACCAATGGGCCATGGCCTGATCGAGGCAACAGGGAACGCAATTCAGAGCTAGGGATGAAGGGCTAGGTTAGCGATCGCAGCAACGTCTGAATCTTGCGCCGCTGCTGGCTGGCCAGCGCCGTGGGAAAGGTCAATTCCAGCACCAGCCTTGCCTCCACACCGTTGAGAGTGGGCAATTCGATCGCCTGGGCCACCTGAGCGACGATGCTTTGGGCCTTAGCCAGCTCACTGCTGGGCAGAAACAGTAACCCCACGGTGGGAAAGGTTTCGAGCAGGGTGGCGCGATCGAGCTCGGTCACGTTCTGCACCTCTAAGCGCAGGTCGCGGCTGCCGATTTCGACCACGCGGGCCGGGTAGCTGTCGCCGTGCCAGCCTTCCCAGGCCAGCTCTACGGGGGCCTGCACCTGCTTGCGCATTTTTTGGCCGGTGGCCGGTTGCAGATCGGTGAACACCCGCCAGAGGGTGGTGGCGATAAATTGCAGCGATCGTAGCGGCTTGTCCACCTGCTCGCGGGTCTGCGAATACCATTCCTTTACGTCAGAAAACAGTACCAGGGTGAGATCGTCGGCCTGGCTGGGGCTGACATTGATGAAATCTATCGCTAGCTCGGTTTCTAAACGACTGGTGGCCGTAGCTCGCACAATTTGGGCTTCAAGCAGGGCGCGACCGTCATAGTCGCCGACCAGCTCCACCCACACCTGGTCGGCCACGTTGGGCCATTCTTCGAGCTGCACCTGGGCACCGCTCTCGCTCACATTAATAGTTTTGCCCGTCCAGCTTTGGCCATCGCTATGGATGATGGCGGTGAGCTGCCGGGGCAGGCGGTGGGCACGGCGTAGCTGGGGTTGTTCGAGCGCCACCAGACAGGCGGCCAGCACCAGCACCAGGTTAAAGCCGCACCAGAGGGCGTTGATCAGCACCGCCTGGGTGTCTTCGGGGCTGAGCAGCAGCCAAAAGGGCACCGCCACCAGCGAGGCCGCCGTCAACAATCCCAAGACCAGCAAATAGCGCACGCTGTTGGCGTCGAAGGTGCGCTGGTTGACCACCAGCCCCTTTGCCGTCACGTTAAAGCTGCCTAGCTTAGGGTTCACCAGGGCCAGTAGCGTTACAATGCCCGCCTGAAACGACATGGCAAACTCGTAGATTTCGTTCCAAAAGGAAAACCGCACCCGCTTGTAGGGGATATGGTTAGTCTGCATCGACAGCACAATGTGGGGCAGCGCGTAGAACAGGGTTTCAATCCCCAGTCCCTTCACCGAGTTGATGCTAAACAGCAAAAACAGCGTCGGGGCCAGGGCATACATCAGCCGGGGGAAGCCAAAGAAAAAGTGCGACGTGGCGCTGAAATAGCAGACCCGCTGAGCCAGCGACAGTTTGAGCTGACGGTTAAACAGCGGATTTTCCAGCCGCAAAATCTGGGCCATGCCCCGCGCCCACCGCACCTGCTGCCCCACGTAGGCCGAGAATTTTTCGGGCGCTAGCCCCGCCACCATAATTTTGTCGTAGTAGATGGTGCGGTAGCCGAGGGAGTGCAACCGCAGGGCAGTGTGGCAGTCTTCGGTGACGGTTTCGGTGGCAATGCCGCCCACCTCTAATAGGTGATTGCGTCGCACCACCGCCGCCGAACCGCAAAAGAAAGCCGCATTCCAGGCATCGTTGCCCTTTTGCAGCACCTTGTAAAACAGCTCGTTGCCCACGGGCACCTGGCCCTGGGTGAGCAGGTTGCGCTCGAAGGGGTCGGGGTTGTAGAACCAGTGGGGCGTCTGCACTAGGGCCACGGTTTTGTCGAGAAAAAAGCCCACGGTTGCCTGCAAAAAGCCCCGCACTGGAATGTGGTCGCAGTCCAAAATCAGCACCAGATCGCCCGTGGTGCGCTCTAGGGCCGTGTTGATGTTGCCCGCCTTAGCGTGATCGTTGTTGTCGCGAACCAGCAGCTTAGCCCCCAGTTCATCGCAGATCGCCTGTAGCTCAGCCCGCCGCTCGGGGTATTTGCGGCCATCATCCAGCACGTAGACCTGCTTTTTCTCTGAGGGGTAGTCGATCGCCACCGCTGCCACCACGGTTTTGCGCACGATCTCTACCTCCTCGTTGTAGGTAGGAATGTAAATATCCACCGAAGGCCACTCGTTCTGGGGTACGGGGGTGAGGTCTACAGCGGTGCGATCGCGCAGTTGTAGTGTCTGAAAATATGACAAAAACAGCGTCCCCAGGGCATATAGCTCGGCCCCGTAAAGCAGCAGGGAGAAAACGGCATCCAGTGGCGTGTCGAAATTGAGGGTGTTGCGGGTGCGGTAGTAGAGATAGCGCAGGGTGGTGAGGCTGCTGAGGGTGATCATAAACAGGTGTAGTCGCTCGCGATCGCCGCCGCTGCGGGCATGGCCATCCTCTAAATGCAGAATGCTATAACCCAAGGCAATCAGCAGCACCGCCACGATCGCCTGCTGCCAAATCGCCGGGTGAGCCACCAGCAGTGGCTTGGTCAACAGCCCCAGACAGGCCAGCAGCAGCAGCATCTGCCAGCGGCTCAGGTGTTGAGTAAGGCTGTAGGCGCGATCGGGTAGGGTTTTGGTGAGCCAGTGGTAGAAGGGCGGGGCGGGGGGGTGAAGCATGGGGCGCGAGTGAAAGGTGAAGGGTTGGGAATTGGGGAAGTGCAAAATTCAAATTTCAAAGTGCAAAATTCAAAACTTTGAATTTTGCACTTTGAATTGCCCTACTCCCCACTCCGCCGCATGGCCGACTGCGCGGCTCCGTAGATCAGCAGCGCTAGGGCTACCGTGGCGGGCACGATAAACAGCCAATTGTTGCGAGTGACCTGCCACAGCCAGGGGTAAGGGGTAGTGGTGGCGAGCTGTACCTGGGGCGACTGACGCAGGGTAGCCAGGCGATAGTCGGCGCTGGTGTAGGGGTCGGGGTTGGGCACCTGGGCGCTAACCAGCACGGTGTCGCCCTCGATCTGGTAAAAGAGGGGGTCATGGCGCAGCAGGTCAGCCACCTGGGCCAAACCGATGTCGTCGCGGCCACTGAGGGCCAGCACCACCCGTTCGGCGTTCCAAGGTGAAATCACCGATTTCATCAGCCCTTCGCCGTCGGGCAGGGGCTGCACCTGGGTGTCACCCCACTGGCGGGTGCCGCTGCCGCGCAGGGCAAAGCCGTCTTCGCTGAGCAGTTCGGGTAGGGGGAAGCGGGGTTGGGCACCGATCGCTACCAGATGCCGGTCATTGCGCACCTCCTCGGGCAGATCGGCTTGGCGATAGACGGCGAGCTGCACCGAGTCAGCTTGGCTGAGACGACCCAGGCGTTCGGCTAGCTCTAGCAGCACGGTGACGTCTTTGGCAGTGGGGCTGTCGGGCAGCACTACTGCCGTGGTGGACAGATCCTGCGGAGCGGTGAAGGGGTAGCCGGTTTTGAATAGATCTAGGTCAGGCAGGCTGGTGATGGCGCTGCGCTTGAGGCTAAAGCTGGTATCGCTGTGGATGGTGCCCCAGAGCTGCTGGTCGGTGACCCGGCTGCACGATCGCCGCTCGCGGGGATCTAATCGAAAGTTGACCTGGAGCTTGGAGGTGGGGGTGATGCGATCGCCCGGCAGATCCACTTCTAGGGTGCGCCGGTTCGCGCCTTTGACCTCGGTTAGCCGTTCCCCAGTGATCGATACCCCGTCTAGCTCCACATCCACCATCGAGGTGAGGGGGTTGACCTGGGGGCCATAGCTGTAGGAAAGGCGCATTTTGCTGCCTCGCAGCAGGCGATCGTCGGGCAGCGCCTTGAAGCCGATTTCCATTGCTGGGGCGTGGGAGCCGCGCACGGTCATCTCGTCCAACGGCTGCCGGGTGGGGGAGGTCAAATCTGTCAGCAAAAAGTCATTCTCTTCGGGCAGATAGCCGGGCCACTGGCGAATTGGGGGGGCGGGCACATCCCCAGCCTGGTTAACCACCACCCCATGGCCCGTAGCAATCTGCTGATGGTGGGGCTGCACCAGGTATTGCACGGCCTTAGCCACCCCTGCCTCACCATTGCCGGTAATCACCAGCACCGGAGAAAAATCGTTCGCTGCCGTAGACCACATCAGCAGGCCAGCGTCGTCAGGGAGGGGTTTACCCGCGCTATCGACAAATTTGCCGTCTTTGAGGGCAAAGGGCAGGGTTAAATCGGCCAAGCCGGGCTGCTGAGCGGGAGTTCCCAAGACTACGAGCCGTTCGTCGGCTTCCAGGGCCTCCACGCCATTCACCAGGCGGGTGTCGAGGGGGCGGTAGTGGGCGGTGCGGCCCAGGTAGGTTTGCAGCCGGGCTGTAGCTGATAGCCAGGGGCTGTTGGTCGCGGTCGGTTGCAGATAAGCGATTTGGTTGGTTTGCAGGCTCAGCGTGTCAAACAGCGGGTAGGGAAACTGGCTAAAGTCTGGAGTTACCGCCTGGGGCGCGTAGTTAAACACCAGTTTGGAGTCGGGCAACACCTCAGTCCACAGCGAGGGGTCGAAGGGGTCTTGGGTGCAGGTGGGGGAGTTGTTTTGCAGGGCGGCGAGAATCAGCTCGTTATCGTCTTGCAGCAGGTCGGCGGGCACGTCCATGACCGCATCGCCAATTTTGCCCATGGGCTGATTGAGGGGCAGACTGCCAATGCTGGTGCCGTTGATTAGCACCGTAAGGTTGGAGCGGGTGGCATAGAGAGCGGCGGAATGGCGGTAGCGCAGCAGCACCTTGACCGACTCGGCCTGCCAATTGCGAGGGCGGGTGAAGTGCAGCCGCTGCTCGTCGTAGATGCCGCTAAAGCGGAGGCGATTGCCCACCACCGGGCTGCGGTTAAATTCGAGCACGTACTGGCCGGGTTTGCTGGGGGCAATCACCGGAGCGGCGGGCAGTTTGGGGAGGCTGATTTCTGCCAGGGCGGGAGCGGTTTCTGTGGGCGGTGCTGCCTCCTGGGCCAGCAGGGGTTGCCCGGTGATCAGCAGCAGAGTGGTGAGGTAGAGGGCCAAGCGGCGGCAGGTGCGGGGGGAGAGGGGGAGCATGGGAGGGGTGAGGGGTGGATGGGTAGGGGAGAGGGGAGGAAGTTTTTGGTTTTGAGTGCTTAGTTTTGAGTTTTAGGGTGTGAGTGCTAGGTTTTGGGTTCTGGGGTTTGAGTTGAATTGCAAAACTAAAAATTCAAATAAAAATTCAAAATTCAAAACTTTGCCTCTCTACTCCGACGATTGGCAAAGGCTTGCGCCAACGGTTTGGAGGCGATCGGGGGAGACTTCTAGGGGCAGCAGGCCAAACCAGGCGAGGTTTTGGGTGTAATAGGCGGTATCGCTGTCCCAAAAGCCGTTTTTGTAAGTGGGCTGGAGTTTTTGTCGGTAGATGTCTTGGGCTGTTGCGGGGTCTACCTGCAAGAGGGCGGGGTAGAGCATGGCGTAGTGGGCGGTGGCTTCGTAGCTGGCTTCGGCACCGCCGTCGAGGGTGAGGCGGGCAGGCAGTCGCTGGTCTTGCTGCCAGCGGCGAATCAGTTCGGGGGTGCGGGTTTCTAAATAAGCTTGAGCGCGGGGTTCACTGAACCAGGCGGCATCCTGCGAGACGCGCCACCAGACGCGAAAGGCATCGAAGCTGTAGCGGCTTTGCAGCGGGTAATCAAGGGGGAGCTGGCGGTAGGTATAGGTTGTCGGGTTGTAGGCAATCCAGTCGGCGGGCAGGCCAGTGGTGGAGAAGGTCGCCAGATCGTTCAGCAGGGTATAGCCGCTGTCGATCAGGCTTGTCCAGTCGCGGTCGGGGTCTACCTCGGCAAACAGGCGAAAGCTGGCGGGGGCAAAATATGAGGGGTTGAGAATCACCTGGTTTGGCTCCAGGCGAAAGGCGGCGGCGGGGCCGGGGATGAGCTGGCGGGTGCTGTCGGGAAATTCTATGGTGCCGTGCTCCCAAATGTCGGCTAGCAGAGCGCGGGCGTCGTCAAGGTATTGAGGGCACGACCAGCGGCGAGCGGCCAAGATCAGCGCGGTGGCGGCGTCGATGTCGGCATCGGTGGCAAAGTTGGCATCGATGCTGCCCCAGGAGCCGTCAGGGCGCTGGCCCCATTTCCAGGCCCAGAGCAGATCGGTGGGGTCTCCCTCATCGTTCACGCGGGCGAGGTTGTTTTTGGCCCAGGTATAGGTGCGATCGAAGGTGGCGGGGTCGTTGACGGCAACGGCTCGCAGCATGGCGTAGGCCTGGCCTTCGGAGACGGTGCGATCGCCGTCTTCCCGATCAATCACCCGCCCATCGGCTTGAATGAAGCGATCGCGATAGGCTCGCCAGCTCTCGATCAGCAGATCGTTTTGGGAGCTGTTGAAAGGTAGCTCTAGGGCAACTTCATTCTCACTATTTAGGCAGGCACAGGCTGCAGCTGGAGCGGTGCAACTGGGCACGGCGGCTAGCAGCACCAGGGCTAGGGGCAGCACTGAGAGCAGCAGTCGGATTTGAGATCGCCGCAGGTTAAAGAGTCGCATCAGGGTAGTCACCGTGAGGAGGGTGGGGAGTAGGGAGGTAGGGGGTGGGGAGTGGATGGGTTTTAGTAGCGCTCCCAGCTAGGTTGAAAGCCTCGGCGGCGGAGTAGGTCAAATTCCACCTCCTGAGCGCGCTGTTCGAGGTTGATGGGGGCGGCTTCGGAGGGAAGTTGTCGCAGTTGCTCTAGGGCCGTGAGCTTTTGGTCGTCGGCGATGTTGAGTTCTGCGATCGCATAGCGGGCCTCCCAGTAGTCAGGAGCCAGCGCTAGCACCCGGTTGTAGAGGTCGCGGGCGGTGGACAAATTGCCCTGCTGAAACTGCACCCCGGCTAGAGCTGCCAGGGCACCGAGATTCTCAGGCTCTCGCTCTAGCACCTGCTGGTAGGCGGTGGTGGCTAAGGCCAGGTTCCCCTGGCGCTGGGCTAGCTCGCCCTGGAAGAAGTACACCGTCAGGTCGTCGGGGTTGGCGGCAATCAGCGAGTCCAGCTCGACCTGGGCCTGGGTAGGGTTGCTCTGGGCCAACAGCTCGATGGTGCGCCATCGCAGCCAGAGATCGTCTGGCCGCTGGGTGAGTAGGGTTTGGTAGAGGTCGGCGCGGCGGCGATCGGCGGGCAGTGCGCCTGCCAGCTCAAACAGCTCTGTCGGTGGAGTCTCCAGGTTTTGGGAGGCCAGCCAGCTATCGAGGGTTTCAGCGGCGACGGTAGAGGTGATCTGCCCAGTGCGGTAGGCCAACAGGGCGTAGCCCAGGGGATAGTTGGGGTTGTCGGGATGGTCGGCGATCGCCGCTAAATACACCGGCAGCGCTGCCTTAGGCTTCCCTTGCAGTGTCCTCACGAACGCCAGTCCCCTCAGGGCACTGGCAGTGGTCTGCGAATCGGGCTGAGCGGCAACCACAGCCTCGTAGCGGCGGGCGCTAGCCTCTAGATCGCCTAGCTGCCGCTCCAGATCGGCGACCAGCAGTTCTGTACCCCAATCGCCCTGCCCTGCCCTGGTGGCGCTGTAGGTGGTGAGGGCATCGCGGGCGGCTTGCAGGTTGCCTTGGCCTAGGTAAATCTGGGCGATGCGATAGGTCAGCAGCGGCGCATCCACCGTTGCCGTTACAGCTTCGTAAACAGGCAGCAGTGCCGGGTCAGGGTTATCCAAACGCACCAGGGCGGTGGTGATAGCCCGCTGCTCCGGCGCTGAGCTGGGCATAGGGGAGAGCAGCGGCAAAATTTGCTCGGCTACAGCGGCGGCACTTTCGTTCCCCAGGCTGTAGGCCAGCAGGCGCGCTTTCACCGTCAGGCTGGCGGTGTCAGGGTTCTCCACGGCCAGTTGCTCAAACATCGTCAGGGCAAGGGGTTCGGTGTCGGGCCATTCGCTCAGCACGTCGGCCACCTCAACCCGCAGACCGAAGCTGGGGGCGATAGCCGCATCCAATGCCTGCTGGTACAACACAGTGGATTGTTCAAACAGGGTGGGGTCGAGCTGGCGGCGACCGATCGCACTATAGGCACGGGCCAGCGCCAGCCGCGCGTCGACCTTACCCACTAGCGGGGTCAATAATTCCAGCGCTTTAGTAGTTTGACCACTGGCATCGTAGGCGTTGGCTAGACCTGTGCGAATGCCGAGGGAAAGGTTGTCGGTGCGGTCAGGATTCCTCAGCTCAGGTTCGAGCAGGGCGATCGCCCCTGCCGCATTACCCGTCTCTTGCAGGGTCAACGCGTAGGCCGTTAACGCCTCTACGGGCAATTCTCCTGTTTGCCGGTAGCGATCAAACAGAGCTAGAGCACCGCTATGGTCACCGCTAAAGGCATAGATCTGTGCTGCCCCCAGCAGCGTTTGGGGAGATGGATTTTGGCCTAGGAGCAGATCGTAATCGGCTAGGGATTCTGAAAAGCGCCCCTGGTAGCCGTAGAGCAGTGCCCGCTGACTGAGGGCCTCAAGATTGCCAGGATTTTGGGCTAAAAGTTGGGTTAAAGCATTAACTCCGCCAATTTGCCACTCGGGCCGGTAGCCGCCCAGCTCGCCCAGCGCTTCTAAGGCTGTGGAGTTATCAGGACTGATTTGTAGCACTGCTTGGTAGGCGGCCCAAGCCTCGGCATCGCGGCCTGCCCGCTGGTAGGCGATCGCCAACCCCAGCCGTGCCTCCGCAGAGTTTGGCTGCTGGCGTAGGGCCGCTTGAAAGGCGGCGATCGCATCATTCACCCAGCCGCGATCGAGCAGAGTATAGCCTTCGTTCACCTGGGGCGATCTCTGGGCTAGGGCAGCAGGGCTGGCGACAATCTCCAAACTAAGGACAAGGGCTCCTATTAATAGAGAATTTTGCGCTAGGAAACGTCCTCTAGGGATCTCTCCAGTTTCCTGAGGTAGCGAATTCTCCTTCAAGGCCCTCCGGGGGAAAGGGGACGTTTTGGCGTTGTCCAGTTGCTTATGGGGGATGATTTTCATTCTGCTGCCCTCCGCAGGGGGTTCCACATCAGGTCGTAGCGCACCCGAAATCCGAGGTAGGTTTCGCTAAAGGCGTTGCGCTGCTGCACACTCACCCCGGCTCGCAGGTTGTCGAAAACTTGGGCGTCGTAGAACAGCTCCCACACGTCGGGGGTGGGGCCGCCGCTGGCCTGGCGCAGGTCGCTGTTCGAGAGCTGACGACCGTAGCCCAGCCCGAGGCGATCGCCCGGCATAAACACATCTAGCCCGTTGACGCCCAGGCTGTAGGTCTGGCCACTGGCCCCCAGAGTTTGGTTGGTGTACCAGCCGTAGCGGCCAAAAAAGCCCAGCTTGAGACCGGGGATAAAGGCCTCGGCATTGAGGCCAAAGCCCGTCTCGCGATCGCCCGACCGTGCACCAAACTCACCGTTGCCGCGCTCCAACGAGCCGATTTCTCCAAAGCCGTCGCTCTGGCCGGCATCGGTCGAGGTCACGTAGGTGCCCCGCACAATGGCGTTGCCCATCCGCACCCCCACTTCCCCGGCAAACGAGTCGAGGGCAAAGCTGCCCAGGTCGCGGCTCGACGAAAAGGTCGTGGCGGTCAGCGATACCGCATCCACCGGAGTCCAGTTCACCAAGGCTCCAGGGCGCGAGGCTACGTTCACCGTGCTCAGAGCCGGGTTGGTTTGAAACACCGGGTTAAAGAAATGAGTCAGTGAGTCTTTGGCAAAGCTGTTGCGATCGAGGTACGAGGTCAAATCCATCAACCCCACCGTGAACCGCAGTTCGGGCAGGCTGGCGGGCGAGGCGGTCAAATACAGCTCACTCAGGCTAAGGCCGGTTTGGTCAGTGTTAGAAAAGGCTTGCCCAGTGCTGAGGTCTACCGTAGCCCCGGCAAATACCGAAGGGCTGAGCACATAAATTCCCCCCACCCGCAGACGGGCCGAACCTTCACTCCCCTGCTGTAAATAGGCCGCCTGGGCAGATATTTCAGAGCGTTCTGCTGGTTCGACAGTTTGGGCTACAGTTTGCTCTGGCTGAGGTGGGCTATCGGCAGAAAGGGTTGTCGTTGAGGGAGCTGGTTCTGGTGCGATCGTCGCAGCGATCGGCAGCTCACTTGAAACGGAGCGTTCTTCCAAAGGCGTTGCAGCTTGAGGAACCTCTTCTAGCACGCCAGCTTCACTAATTTGGGTTGGCGGCATTCCCTGGGCCAGCACTACCGCCGGGCTGCTCTTGACCATCGCTGGTTTGGGCGGCGGCAAAAACCTGTCGCTAGTTGGCAACCAAAGCTCGCTGTTAAAAGCAGAGGCTACCGTAGACCCGCTGCCTCCACTGTTTGTAGGCAACGTACCGGCAGATGCGCTGTCTACAAGTGCGCTGTCGTTAGGCAGATTGCCTGTAGGAAAACTGTCTGCTGCTGCATCGTTTTCGGGCAACTCGCTCCCCCAGGCAGCAGGAGGCAGCCCCAAAAGCGCAGTTGCTAGCACAATACCAGTGGCCGCGCCAAGGTTTAGCACATATCGCAGCGCTACCCAAGCACCTATAGAACGCTCCATAAGATACTCAAAATAATTGGATGAAAATAAGCGCGAAAGATATATCTGGCTTGCTAAGTAGCCAAATTAAAGAGATAAATTGAATCCGTCAATCACTCGTCAATAATCTCAGACAAGACAATGTCAGCTAATCTCCTCACGCTTTAGCTCTTGCAAACTAAAGTGATCTAGATTTCAGAAATTTTGACTCTCTGAGAACAGCAGTTAGGTCTTACTCTTCAACCATCAAATCTGTCGGTCAAATCAATGCCAGAGATAACGGTCTGAAAACGACGAAAAAATAATGTACTCATGACTGGGATCAAAAAGCTGAGAATCAAACTCAGGCATCTAGTGATGGGATAACGATGTCAGGACGATTTCAGCTCAGGTACGATCAAGCTCAGGTATTAGCGCTAACTCCTCCTACAGATAGATTTCTTGCCGTCAGGATGAAATACCAAAAAAGTTTTTAGCCTCTTGTCTTCTGTGTGGAGTTGCAAAAGACGTTCTCTAGGTATTGATGGTAGAGGTGTGCTGTGGTTGCATGGGTTCTAGATAGATTGTTCCTCACCGTTGGTCAATGATTATTTCACGGCTAAAAGGAATTGGGTTGCTGGTGCTTGCCCTGGTAGCCTGTGCGGCTTGTCAAACTACTCTGCCGTCCGGTTCATCTCCTTTGTCAGAGGCCACAACGCTCACCCTTGAGGCCACAGCCCAGGGCAATGGTGAGTTCGCCCTCGTCGGCACAACGAACCTGCCTAACGACACTCAGCTAACCGCGATCGCCCTGCGCCACTTGCTACCTGAAGGCACCACCGCTGGCGATCGCCCCCTCTACTCAGTGCTCGACTACCAGCCCGTCACCGTGGCCAATGGCCAGTGGTCAGCCCAGCTCAGCCTCTGGCAGGTGGCCGCCGATGGGCGCTATCAAGAACCCTGGCAAGCCGAGGCCGATGCCCTTGGTCTAGTGGCTCAACCCAGCAAAACCGTGCAGTTTGCCATTGCGCTAGCTCCCCACCATTTAGGTGCAGCCCTCGGCGACAAGCTAGCTCAAAATAGGCAGCGGCGACTGGCAACTGTGTTGCGAGTCACCCCCGATGGCGATCCATTTTTGTGGGCCGATCAGGCTCTGTCGGTGGCTCTGCCGAGTGGGCAAACTACGCCCTCAGCAGACTTGCTAGCCCGCACCAATGGGGGCTGGGGCGATCGCTACCTGCTGGTGCCAGAACCCCCGCTGCCCTACACCCTTACCCCCGCCGACGAACGCCAAACTACCGCCCCCCTCAGCCCAGACGAACTGCTGCGCTAGGGTTGGCTTCAGCGTTAAGGCGTTGCCTGCGGCACGACAGCACACTCTGAATCCCGGATGGTGCCATCGGGCATGATGGTCTGGCAGAATTTCGCGCCCGTCAGGTTGGCCTTAGTCAGGTTGGCCCCTGTCAAATTGGTGTAGCGCAGGTTGGCCCAGTAGAGGTTGGCGTGGCTCAGGTCGGCTTTAGTGAGGTTAGCCCCTTCTAAGTTGGCGTGGCTCAGGTCGGCGTGATCGAGGCAGCAGTCGCGCAGGTCAGCATTGATCAGCGTGGCGCGGTGGCAGTGAACCTTGCGCAGGTCGGCTTCGCGTAGTACAGCATTGGCCAAAGATGCGCCGCGCAGATCGGCCTGGGCCAACGTAATTTGGTAGCCATCAATGTGGGTCAGGTCGGCCTGGTAAAGGTTGGCCCGCGTGAGGTTAGTGCGGCGCAGGTCAGTATTGGCCAAGTGGGCGGCGGCCATGTTTAACCCCTGCAAATTTAGCCCGTGCAGGTCGCGGGCACCGGCCTGGTAGTAGCGATTGACCAGTTCTCTCAGGGTAGCTGGGGTCATTGCGGTAATGCCCTCAAAATAACGTTGAAGATTGCAAAAAACAAAGGGGGCGGTCGTTAGACCTACCCCCATTGTCGCGCTGCGATCGCACCAGCGCACTAAGCATTACAAGAATGCTACATTCTCAGGCAGCCTAGACGGCCCCAACACCTTTGCCGCGCTCATCGGACTCGGTGGTTACCTTGCCTTGTTCTTCGTTTTGATTAATTTCGCGCAGTTCAGCCACACGTTGGGCCTTTTCGGCCTCTGCTTCTTCGCGCAGGTCGCCGGGCTCATTAATATACATTTCAGGCTCGATGGGGTAGTTGTTAGCGAGACCCTCTTTATCCACCGTTTGACCACCGCTGGGGTCAATAGAACTGTGAGTCTCATCACGGGTCTGCTTAAAGTTGCCACCCTCACGTTCTTTACGGGCAGCAGTTTCCGCCGGAATAATATGCGGATCGTAATTGTCGCTTTCGGCTCTAGGGTTAGACATCAAAACCTCCGGTGAGAATATAGTTAAGCGATTGAAGTGGGCAAAATTCTCAATTGCTTACCCATCGCTGATGCAACTTTAGAGCGATACCTCCCCCGCTTGTATCTACCAGGAGGATGAGCCTATTACTATGACCTTAGAAGGAGAAGCCCTATCATATTTTTTGACGGCGAAAATAAAATAAAATTCTAGCTATCACACAGAAAAGCAGTAGAAGATTAACCGTATAAAGCGCCAACTGGATCTGCTGTGACTTTTGAAATGTATAAAAAACTCACCAAATAGCCAGAATTATCTAATGATCTATTGGCCGTTTTCTCATTATCACTAGATAAATGGATATAGCGACTGTAGATGTTCTTACACGTCATAACCTAGTCGAAAAGTGTAAAGACTATTTAGTATCGCTCCACCTCTGGGAATGTAGCTTTCGCTTGGTTTTGAGCAGCTTCACCGCAAGTTTTAGGAGTTGGCAGCAACTTGGTAGGGTTGGCCAACATCTCAGGGTCAATCGCTTTTCGCACCCAGCTCATTGTCTCCAAGTCCGTGGGCGAAAACATGTCGGGCATGTAGCAGCGTTTATCGGCCCCAATGCCGTGTTCGCCGGAGATGCTGCCACCCACCCGCACGCACAGCTTGAGAATGTCGCCGCCCAAGTCTTCGACCTGCTCTAGCTGGCCGGGAATGGCATTGTCGTAGAGAATCAGCGGGTGCAGGTTGCCGTCGCCCGCGTGAAAGACGTTGGCCACTCGGTAGCCATGCTTGTCACCCAAGGCCTCGATTTCCTTCAGCACGTAGGGCAACTGCGTGCGGGGAATGACGCCATCTTGCACGTAGTAGTCGGGGCTGAGCTTGCCCATGGCGGCGAAGGCGGCTTTGCGGCCCTTCCACAGTCGCAGGCGCTCGTCAGCATCGGTGGCGATGGTGATGGTGCGCGCGCCGTTCTGGCGGCAGAGGTTGGCAATGCGATCGCCCGTAGCTTCCACCTCCGCTGGCAATCCATCGATCTCAATCAGCAAAATTGCCGCCGCGTCGCGGGGGTAGCAGTTGGTGGCCACCACATCTTCCACCGCGTTGAGGCTAAAGTTATCCATCATCTCTAGGCCAGCGGGGATGATGCCCGCGCTGGTGATTGCCGACACCGCTGCCCCCGCCGCCTCCACCGAGGTAAAGTCGGCCAGCAATACCTGAATTGACTGAGGCGCTTTGAGAATGCGCAGAGTAATTTCGGTAGCGATGCCCAGGGTGCCTTCCGAACCCACAAATAGGCCACACAGATCGTAGCCAGGGGTTTCGGCCACCTCGCCGCCGAGGTTGACAATGTCGCCCGTGGGCAGCACCACCTTGAGCCCCAGTACGTGGTTGGTGGTTACGCCGTACTTGAGACAGTGCACCCCGCCCGAGTTTTCCGCCACGTTGCCCCCCACCGAGCACACCGACTGGCTAGAGGGGTCAGGGGCGTAGTAAAAGCCCGCCCCGCTCACGGCTTGAGTGACCCAGTTGTTAATCACCCCCGGCTGCACTACCACCCGCTGGTTGTCCAAATCCACCGAGAGAATCTGGTTCATGGTGGCGGTGACAATCAGCACCGAGTCTTCGATGGGCAGTGCTCCACCCGAGAGGCCAGTGCCCGCGCCCCGCGCCACAAAGGGCACCTGAAAGCGATCGCAGATTTTCACCGCCGCCGCCACCTGCTCGGTCGTTTTGGGCAGCACCACCACGGCGGGCCGCTGACGATAGCTGGTCAATCCGTCGCACTCGTAGACCAAGATTTCTTCTTTGCGGCGCACCACGCGATCGCTCCCAATCGCGGCGCTAAAGGCGTCGATGATCGGTGCCCAGTCAATGCGCGATCGCTCCGCTACGGTCATGGCCCACCCTGCTCAAGTTGTCTGTGATCCTAACCTGAACTGCCGTCGCTAAGCAGTGCGATCGTTCTCAGTCTGAAGGCTGTATCTCAGGTTTCAGTTTCAGTACCCTTCAAAGGGAAATAACACATTGTTGCCAGCATACGAAATCCAATAAGGCAAACATGGATAATAAAATATTAAGAAAGCCAAAGTAATATGCCTTTGACTCAAACCCTTTCTAATCTCTGCGTCGGTAAAAAATGGCTGCGGAGGGTTGCCCCAAATAATTTCTCCCTACTTTAGGGATCGTCCTGCCGATATAGATTTCCTAAATCCTGCTGGAATTCACAAATTTGACTATCTAAATTAATTACTTCATCCATTACAAAATTAACATCTGCTCTAAGCATAGCGATTTCATTCATTAAATCTTCGCTATTACTCACTGTTAGTTTTCTTTCAGAAAAAGCGGAGTTTTTAGATTTCAATTCTACTTGAATACTTGAAATCAATTCTTCTCGAATTTCTCTCGCAGTGCTGGCACCCAATGTTAGTTTAAATACGTGAAAAAATATTGATATATAAAACGCATTTAAAGCACAAATAAGCAGCTTTCCAATGAGTGTATTGCGGAAGAACAGATCTAATCCAAGGCCAATCATCGCACCCACAAATGCTACATCACGCGTTTGCAAGTCAATTGATATTACATCGGAGAGTAACCAATAGCCAATGGATAATGCCCCACTAGCTAATAAAGACCAAAATCCCAAACTTCTAAAGTTTGAGACTGATTGCACCCAGTCCCTCATCGCGTCCATTAAGATTTAGACAATCATTGTTAAGCTAACCATTAATACTCCTATCATGTCACAAAAATAGACAGCTACCAAAATGTCATTTCCAAGAATAGATAAAGGGATCTACTTGCGGTTAAAAAGGTACCTTATTTTTGGGAATAAGCCAGCATAAAGCAATTCGCAAATCACATAAAATAATATAAATCCTAGAAAAAAGAGCTTGGCTATTCCGGTAAAATCAGCCACAATTCCAGTTCGATAAAATACGTAAAACCAGATTGACAAAACTAGCGCTATTCTCAAAAAAGAATCCCATAGGATTCCATCTCTGGCCAGTTTCTGAGAAAAACTTGACGATTCTAAAGGTACAGTAACGGGGCTAATCTTTAAATCCAGGATGCTTTTATCTTTTCTTGTCTCAATAAAATTTCTAAGATAATCTTGCCGAACTAGGTTGGAGTAGTCATTCTGACAAAGTCTTTGTGATCTTTCTAACCTTAAAATGAACCGATCTTGTCTTGTCCTATATATGAACGAAGCTAAAGAATCGGCTACATGTTGAATAAAAATTACTGCGTCAGGATAGAACTCATAGTTGAAGCCTGTATAAAGAGACAGAGTACCTATGACTTCGCCCTTCACCGTCAATGGGAAACAACCATAAGAATCTAACTTATTTTCTAGTATCCAGTTTTGATTGACAAATTTTGTTATGTGTTCCGGACTCCTAATGTCTCTAACGACTAATCTTTTACCTGTTTTAACAACCTGTTCTGGCAACCTGCCATCTTTTATAAAAAGTGGACTGTCATCTCTATTTTGCGTTACATCGTCCCATAAAGAAACAGCTTTTATATGCAACGAATCGATAGATTGACTTTTGACTCGAATAATACAACTTTTATATGGCATTTCAGAGTTTCGGGCCAATAAATCTGCTATCTCTTGATATACGGACGGACTATCGCCATGGGATTGAATTAAGAGACGGCTAAGATAGCGAAGGATCTCAACTTGAATATCTCTTCTGAAATTTGACAATGCTGTTGCAACATAATCAGAAAGATTTGCCAAACGAGATATATCTTCAGCTGAAAACCCACTCTTTTTATTGATTACTCTTAGAACCCCGTAAGTTCTATTCCTTCCGTTCAGAGGAACTGCAATAGCCTCCTTTAATTGACCAATCTTAGTGACGTATTGTCTTTCGCTAAAAGGATTGAGTTCAAAGGCATGGAGGTCAGAAGAATATTTTATTTCTCCGTATCCAGATTCACGAGAGGAGTCTTGATTTATCACAGAGCCTGTGAAGCTCTTGCCAACCTCGTAAATTTCTTCTTTGTACCACTTATTATCGATTAGATTTCCACTTTTGTCGCGCCCAAAAATACCAGCTCTTTTGAGTAGCCCATCTTTTGAAATTAGAAAAATTGCAGCGACTTGGCAATTCACCTCGGAATGTATGATTTTCAGAGAGTTTAGAATAATTTCTAACTTCGCCTCTTCAATGTTTTCAATGCTTGATCGCTGCCCAGAATTAAAATCTATAATTGAAGAGCGCGCATTTAGATGGTCTTCGGCCCTCTTAATAGCTTTTTTAAAGCTATTAACTCTCTTGGGAATAGCTTCCCAAGGTTGAACAATTTCTTGCTCAACTTTCTCTTCTAGTTTTTCCTCTAACCTCGGCCTGTACCCAATTATTTGTGTTCTCAACCGCAAATGGTGATTAATTCTATGTAATCCACTATTCATTGATTCCATAGCAATTCATGCCTTTAATTTTTTCCAAAGATGTGGCTAGAATGGTTAGACCCTTGGAAAGCTTGGAAAGCCGAACTTTTATGACCTTACCATAGTACTTTGACAAAGTCAGCACAAGGAAAAATACACCAAAGGTGAAGATTTGTATACTCTCCATAACGGTAATATGTGTTTTGTGTCTGAGAAGTGTTGGAATATTTAGTGAGGCAACGATCTTCTTTCCAAAATATTCTCCAAAACAGACTTTGCTCAGATGTTTCTGCATTCAAAACTTAGAAGCATTAGTGTGCAACCATCATGACCTCTCAAGCTTGGTTGATGCTCTCTTGACGGTATACTCCAACCTTAGTAATTACAGCCTGGGGTAAGTGTAACCCCCAACTATTCTGCAGATTCCTCAGATGTCCTCCGACGAATCATGTTCTCGCCCTGGAGCATGCGTTTGGCCGCATCCAGCAGCATTTCCTCCAAGTAGGGCTTGGTAAAGTAGCCCTTAGCCCCCAGATCAACGGCCATCTGCCGGTGGCGATCGGCCCCTCGCGAGGTCAGCATAGCAGTGGGAATCTGGCTTAGCGCATCATCTTTCTGCATCCGCGAGAGCAGCTCTAGACCATCCATGCGGGGCATTTCGATGTCGCAGAAGACCAGGTCGCAGGGCAGGCCAGAGCGCAGTTTTTCCCAGGCTTCCTGGCCGTCACGGGCCTGTTCGACCCGGTAGCCGATCTTGTTGAAACTCATCGACAGCAGTTCGCGTACCGTAATCGAGTCGTCCACAATCAGCACCGTTGGGTCGGTTTGGGCGACCGTCTCGACGGGTTCTTCATCCACCGTCTGCGTCCACAGCGAGGTTGAAGCATCGCGGCGCAGACGACCGCTGGCTAGATCGATCAGCTCCAGCACGTCGGCGATCGGCATGACGCGCCCGTCACCTAGCACCGTGGCACCAGCAATGCCGATGGGCTTGGGTACTGGCCCTTCTAGCTGTTTGATCACAATCTCCTGCTCGCCAATTACCTGGTCAACCTGGAGAGCGATAAAGGTGCTGGCGCTGCGCAACACCACCATAGAGACCACATCTTCGTCTTGGGGGCCGCCGTAGACCCGGCCCCGGCCCAGACTGCGGTTAAAGCGCAGCAGGTCGCTGAGGGGTCGGAAGGGCAGCAGTGTATCGCGCCAGAGAATGCAGGCGTGGCCCTGGGCGTCGGTTTGAATGCGCTCCTTGGGCACGTCGAACATATCCTCTACCCCATCCATCGGGAAGGCGATCCGGGCCTGGTTGTTGACGCAGCTTAGAGCCTTGGTAATGCTCAGGGTAAGCGGCAGGCGGATGGTGAAGCTGGTGCCTTTGCCCACTTCAGACTCAACGGTGATCGAGCCGCGAATGTCGGATAGGGCGGTGCGCACCACGTCCATGCCCACGCCGCGTCCTGAGAAGTCATCAGCCTGATCGCGGGTGCTAAAGCCCGGCAAAAACAGCAGATCGTAGACCTCGATCTCGGTCATGGTTTGGGCTTCGGCGGGGGTGATCAGCCCCTGCTTGAGGGCCTTAGCCTTGACCACCGCTGGGTTGATGCCACCGCCGTTGTCGGCGATGTAGATGACCGTTTGGTTGCCCTGGTAAAAGGCCCGCACAGTAATGGTGCCTTCCCGGCCCTTGCCCGTGGCCAGACGCTCTTCGGGCGACTCAATGCCGTGGGTAATGGCGTTGTTGACCAGGTGGGTCATGGGGTCGTAGAGGCGCTCTAGAATCATTTTGTCGATCAGGGTGTCGCGCCCTTCGACCACTAGCTGGGCCTCTTTGCCGCACTTGAGCGAAATATCGCGCACGGCGCGGGGTAGGCGATCGGCGGTTTGGCCGAAGGGCACCATGCGCGCCTTATTGAGACCCTCTTGCAGCTGGGTCGTTACCTGGCGAAACTGGCGGGCAATCTGGTCGGTGGAGTCGATGGTGAACTCAATGTCCGACGAGGCCTCCCGCACCCGGACAATCAGCTCGATCATCTCCTGGGAGAGGGTGTGGAAGCCGGTGAAGCGATCCATCTCTAGGGCATCGAAGGTGGCCCCGGTGGCGTGACCGCCGCCCCGGTCAGAGGAGGAAACCCCTAGGGCAAAGGCCTGGCGGTTGGCAATCAGCGAGCTTTCTAGCAGCGATCGCTCGTAGAGGTCGCGCATGCGCTGCCCCACATCGTTGAGCTGCGAGACTTGGTGCAGCAGGTTGTCGAGAAACTGCCGCAGGCGTTCTTGGTCTTGCTCTAGGGAGTTGCGGTTGACTACCAGTTCTCCCACCAGGTTGCTGAGGTTGTCGAGGTGACCCACCGAAACGCGCATGGTCTGGTCGGTGGTGTTGGTCGCTCGGCGGGGCGATCGCCTCGCTGCCTGCATCGACGCGGTTCGCCTAGCCCCTAAACTTGGAGCTGACCCGCCGAGCTGATCGGCTTCTTCCAACAGCTTCTCAAGATCGTCAAATTCGTCATCGCCGCTGTCAAAGTTGCTGCTGGCGGTGGATAGCCCGTTATCTATCTGTCCTAGATCTGCTGTATTAGTAATGGGGGAATCTTCCCCCAGAAGGGCTTCTAAATCATCAAAGCTGTCGTTATCTTCACCATAGTTATCGAAGCTTTGGCTAGCGGGTGTAGGAGTCTCGGCGCGACCGTTGCCACTGTAAATATCTTCCCCAAACCCATCAAAGGCATCGTCGGGTAGCCTCAGGTCGTCGTTCAGAGAGCTATCTGAGTCAGTGAATAGGTCGGCCTGAAGAGCCGGTTCATCGAGTAGGCTTTCTAAATCGGCAAAGCTTGCTTCCTCTGCCGGTGCCTCGGGCCAGCCCCCCTCAACCTCAAAAGTAGCGGCGGTTAGCTCGTCCCCATCGCCATCATCGGTGGGGATGTCAAAACTGGCGTCGGCCTCGGTTGCAGCCAGCTCAGCCTCTTCCGTCGCTTCCTCAGGGACATCATCAAAGGCGAGGTCAAACGCACTGTCGGTGAGGTTCAGCTCGCCAAAGGGGTCATCTAAGAAGGCATCGGCTTCCCCGAAAAGACTTGCAGGCTCTTGCGCCGCTGCGTCTCCACTAGGGGCTTGGTTGTCTGTAGTGAGCAGATGCGACGATCCACCGTTAAATAGCCCATTATTATCAGCGCTAGAGCCGACGTTGCTTGAGCTATCTAAGTCAAGCTCTAAGTGCAGCTCAGGCATGGTGTGGGCATCGTCATCGTCGATGAAATCCTCATCGTGGAGCGAATCAAAGAAGCTATCGACCTCATTGCTGTTGGCACTGGCCGCACCTGCCTCAGCAGATTCGCCCATATCAAAGAAATCATCCAGAGGCACGTCAGCCACTTCCCCTGCCAAAAAGCTGGCTCCATCGTCGAGGAAATCTGCCAAGGGGTCTACGGCAGTTTCTGCTGTGGCCGTAGACTCCGGTGCCCTATCTTCGGTGAGCAATTCGGTCAAAGAATTGACAGAGTTTGGGCTTAAATTGGGCTCGCCCCCCCCAGCAGGCTCGACTTCTGCACCGGCATCGAGGTCGTATCCAAACAAACTGGCCATGTCGTCAATGTCGGGGCTTTCTAAGGTGTCAGGGTTGCTAGCGGCTGCTTCGGTCGCAAACAAGTCGGCAAACTCAGAGTTGTCGCTATCGGCGGTATCGTCATCGTCTAGGTCTAAATCCTCTAGGGAGACCTCTGACAAATCCTCTTCCCAAATGTCGGTCAGACTGTCGGGGGCACCCTCAAACAGGTCGGCTAGACTGTTGAGTTCTGCTTCTCCTACCTCTGGCCCCATGCTGCCTGCCGTTCCCTGGGGCATAACGGGTTCGGCGGGCAGTGGTGTGAACTGGCCAAAGACGGACTCTAAACCGGTGTCGGTCACATTGTCGGTGCTGTCTAGGGTCAGGTCTTCGAGCCAGTTTTCGGTGTTAGCTAGGGCCAGATCGTCGGTGTTAACGTCTTCCGCTGCTGCAAACAAATCGGCCAGGTCAGGGCCATCGGCATGGTCGTTAAGCGCTTCGGCCAGCAAGGCGTCGAGGGTGGAGTCGTCGCTACCCAACTCGGGCTCAGCCTGAATGGGGAGCAGGTCTTGCAGCGTTCTGGAGGCGGCCACTTGGTTAAGGCCTCCGGCTAGCACCTGGTCTTGGGCTTGCTTGAGGTCTTTGATCACCACTGGCGCTAGGGTGCGGTAGGTCTGATCAGGGTTGGCGATCGCCCGCTCAACCACCTGGGTCAGACTGCACCACTGAGCCAGCTCAAACTGTTCGCCCACGCTGTGCATGCGCTGGCAGAGCCGACTGAGTGCCTGGCGAGACGTGCTGTTGTCAGGCTGCTTGAAGGTGGCCAGCATATCTCGCAACAGCGCCGGGACATCGCTGCGAAACACAAGCTGGAGGGCGCTGGTCTCGGGATGAGGGGCGGCGGCTACCACGGTGGGGCGCGGCGGTGCGGCGGCTGGGGCAGCCGCTGGGGCGGCGGCGATCAACGAGTCGATGTGGGCTTCAGCCTTCACAAAAATGGGCTCCAAAGGAGCCATAATCTCTTGAGCTTGGTCGTTGGTGAGGCCAAAGGGGCTTTGCAGCTGCTCTAGCTGCTCTTGCAGCCCATCGAAAATTTGCAGCAGCATGGTTTCCAGGTCGCGATCGGGGCGCATCGGCGACTCTTTCATGACCTTGAAAAAGTCTTCCATGCGGTGGCTGGTGCGCTGAATGCTATTTAGCCCTAGCATGGCGGCCCCGCCTTTCACCGAGTGGGCCGCCCGAAACACCTCGTTCATCATCTCCGAGTCGTTGAGGGTGTCCGCCAGGTTCAACAAACCCTGCTCAATGGTGTTGAGATGATCCTTGGCTTCTTCGATGAAGTACCCCAAGATGCGTTTTTGATCTTCAGGCGACATGTCAATTCCCCTCTGAATGCTTTTCGACCGCGTCCGGCTTGCTCCCGTTGACTAACTGCACCTAGCTGTCTGTTTTATTCACTTTAAAGCGCTCCACCGAGGTCAGCAGATCGCGGGCAACTCCCACCAGGTTTTGCAGCGAACCTGATACCCGCTGAGCCTCCTGGGAGGTTTCCTGGGCGGTAAGTTCTACCGATTGCATCACCTGGGCCACGGCGCGGGAGGTTTCGGTCTGCTCGACGGTGTCGGCGGTAATCGATCGCACCAGCACATCAATCCGGTTTGACACTTGGATAATGTCTTCGAGCGATCGCTTCGCCTGCTCCGCCAAGCGGGTGCCCTCAATCACCTGCTGGGTACCCTCTTCCATCGCGGTCATCACCCCGCCCGTCTCACTTTGAATTTGCAGCACGATCTGCTCAATCTCTTTAGACGCCTTGGCGGCGCGATCGGCTAGCTGCCGCACCTCGTCAGCCACAATCGCGAAGCCCCGACCGGCTTCCCCAGCCCGCGCCGCCTCAATACTGGCGTTGAGGGCCAGCAGGTTGGTACGGGAGGCAATCTGCGAAATCAACGCCACAATCTTCGAAATTTCCTGGGAAGATTCCGCTAGACGCTTCACCTTGCGGGTCGTCTCGGCCACCGTTTCGCGAATCTCCAAAATACCTGCCACCGTGCGCTCCACCGACTCACCTCCCTTGAGGGCAGTAGATGACGCGGTGCGAGCCACTTCCTCGGCCTCACGGGCGCTTTCGGCCACCCGCTGAATCGAGTCGGTCATCACCTGTACTGAGTTCAGCGTCACTGCCAGCTCCTCCGCCTGGCGCAGGGCGTCTGCCGAGAGACTGCGGGCAAAAATCTCGTTCTCCGTAGATCCCTTGCTCACCTGGCGCGCGGCCACACTCACCTGTTCCACAATCTCCCGCAGGTTTTGAATAGTGAGGTTAAAGGAGTCGGCTACAGCGCCGAGCACGTCAGCCGTGACCTCCGCCTGCACGGTCAAGTCGCCCCGAGCCGCCCCCTCCACATCGTCTAGCAGACGAATCACCTGGCGCTGAAGGTCTTCCTTGGCCTGCTCCTGCTCCTGAGCTTTGCGCTGGGCTTCACTGGTGGTGGTTAAAATCACCCGCGACATTTTGTTAAAGCTGCTGGCCAGCCGACCAAACTCGTCTTCGGTAAACACCGTGGCTCGGGCCGACAGGTTGCCCCGGATCACGGTGTCAAACTGCTGCTGCAGGTCGTCAACACTGCGGCCTACCTGGCGGTGGGCCAAACGCCCTACCACCAGGGCTGAGCCAAACCCGGCCACTCCACCTGCCAGCGCCATGGCGGCATGCACGACCTTGGGCATCGATCGCTCTGGCTGTATAGTCGATGCGGCAAAGTTAACCACGCCTACCGCCAGGGCCGAGGCCACGCCAGCCGCAATGGCCACGATCAGCTCTTTGGTAGGCAGCGGGGCATTGTCTAAAAAGGCCAGCCAGTCTTGCTCAGTGGTGACCGCTTCCACGTCATGGCTATCGGTTTGGGTAAACACAGGCAGGCTATCGCTGGCACCCGCAATGCTAAAAATATCGTCGTCGCTGATCACTGCCTGATCGTTCATGTCGCTGAGGTCAAAGGCGGAAGTGCCCCCGGAAAAGCCACTGTCGTCCGTTGAAGTCAGCCCTGAGGTGCCGACCGAGGGCGTCGTAAATCCAGCAGAACTGTCTGATAGCTCAAAATCAGGTAGGTTGCCCAAGTCGTCAAAGTCGCTAAATTCGTCTAAAAAGTCAACGTTGCTGCTGGGCTGAGTGCTGTCGTCTAAATCAGGCATGTATCCATTGTCGGTGTAGCCGTTGTAGTCGAGATCTGAGCTATCGCCAGCGGTGTCGAAATCGTCGGTCAGGAGATCGGGTTCAGGGGCAAACACCGTCATGTCGTCACCGCCGTCATCGGCGGGGGGCCAGCCCTGGTCAAAACCATGGGAGGCCAACTCCATGTCGCTGTAGAGGTCACCCCTGTGGGCCTCGGCGGCACCGCCAAAGGGGTCGTCGCCATGGCCCACTTCAAGGGAATCAAAGGAGGCATCATCGTCGTCAAAGGTGATGTCGTCTAGGCTCTCTTGGCCCTCAGCCCAGCCGCTGCCGCTGGCAGAGTCAGCGCCAAAGCTAAGGCCGACTCTGTCATCAGGGTCGGTGGCAAAGGGATCAGCCGCAAAGGGATCGGCTAAGGAGGTGTCGCTAAACCCGCCGTTGGCGATCGCACCGGGCATGTCGTCTTCCAGGCCAAAGTCGCCGAGGTCGAGATGGCTATCTGACAGCCCAGGGGCATTGGTCGCCCCAACACCGCTCCCTAAACCCATCGACATTGAAGCACCAGCGTCGAAGAAGGTATCGCCAGCATCGGTTTCGTAGTCTATCGCCGTACCGGAGGATGCCTCTGCGGCAAACTGATTGGCATAGTCGAGACCGTTGCTGGCATAGTCGACGTATTCGGGCTCTGAGGTCAGATCGAGCACGGCGCTATATTGGGCGGCGGCGACATCGTATCGCTGTAGGCCGTAGCAGTAGATGTGGCCTCGCAGCAGCAGCACGCTGGGGTCTTCAGGGTAATCGTCGGCCAGCTGATCGATAACTGCCGCAGCCTCCGAGTAGTTGCCCTGTACGTAGGCCCGTTCTGCTTTTTGATAGGCTTGAGAGTAATCGATGCCTGAAGCCATGGTCTTCTCCTGCCGGTGCAAATGTCCTAAGGGGTAAGGATGGGGCTAAGCCTAGGTGGCCCAGCGGGCTGAACGAATAACAGCAACGTGGTCAAGCAGCCTGAGGGTTTTGTTTTCCTCAGCGTCCATGACCCATTCACCGCGCAAAAATGGAGCCATTGTGTCGGGGCTATTGTCTGACACCCGAGTTTTGTCAGGGTTGAGCCAGCGGGTGCCCACAATGCGGTTGACGGCCAAGCCTAGCATAGTTCCCTGATCTTCAATGGCGATGACTGAGATCTCGGGGCGATCGGTGTTGAGCACCGATGAGTACCCGAGAAATTGACCCAGATCGGCTACCCATACCACCCGGCCCTGCTCGTTGAGGGTGCCTAGCAGCAGGTGCGACACATTGGGGATGGGCGTGATGCGATCGGGGGGCTGCTCAATAATGCGACGAATGCCGGTGGCAGGCAGCGCAAATTCATCCTCGGGGGTGACAAAGAAGCGCAAAAATAGCTCGCCATCGGGCGTTTCCAGCTCTTGCAGCTCTGGATCTTGGTCTTGCCCGGTCTGGGTGAGAAAGTCTGGATTGCCTACCATAAGCTTGTTGTTACGTTATCCTCTGTTGCGTCGCGCTTGAGTCTTATCCCCTGAGCAGCTGCTTGACCGTACCCACCAATTCGGTGGGTTGAAACGGCTTGGCAATGTAAGCGTCTGCCCCTTGCTTCATACCCCAGTAGCGATCGAATTCTTCACCCTTAGAGGAGCACATTACCACCGGCAAATTTTGGGTCAGGGGATCGGCTTTGATGCGGCGGCAGAGCTCGTACCCGTTCATGCGAGGCATGACAATGTCGAGCACAACCATGTCTGGGCGGTGGCTCTGAATTTGCTCAAGGGCTTCCATGCCATCGCTGGCTACGGTAACGCTGAGGCCGATACCCCGTAGTAGCTCGGTAATCATTTCCCGCTGAGGAACACTGTCTTCTACCACCAGAACTGTACTCATAGGTTGATTCAAAAAGGTCAGCTCAATGGCCAGACGTAAACCGTCAGTGACGCTGTGTGACTATTGCTGATCAAAGCTTAAGACACGACTGACCGCCCTTAAAAGCAGCCCCTAAGGACTCCAAGCCTGTGACTCTAACGTACCCTCAAACGCAGGCCATGCTTTCGGTTTAGATAAATTAATCATCCGGGTTGTTTAGATTATGGCGAATCTTATCGGATTTGATCCAAAAACCCTGATTAGGCAAAGGAATGTTACTGGGGCATAGGGGCTTTGCTAAAGTCAAGGTCGAATTCGTCTTCGATGGCTTCGGCTAGCAGGGTGTCGGGGCGAGGGCGGTTGAGGTCGCCAGGGCCAGCGTACTTTTCGACCAGCGCTAGCAGCTCGCCAGGGCCAAAGGGCTTAGTCAGGTAGTCGGTTGCGCCGACCATTCTGGCTTTAACTCGGTCTAAAAAGCCGTCTTTGCCGGTGAGCATGACGATGGGGGTTTGGCGAAAGGCGCTGGAGTGTCTCAGCATGGCGCATAGCTCGTACCCATCAAGCTCGGGCATGGTGATGTCGCAAAGAATCAGGTTGGGCTGTAGCTGAAACAGCAAGCCCAAGGCTTTGAGGGGGTTGCCAATGGAGGTGGCTTCGTAGCCTTGCCCGGAGAGAATGCGCTCTACGGCTTGGCGAACGGTAGCGCTGTCGTCAACACAGACAATTCGAGGCAAGCGATCGGGGCCAGGCCGTTGGTTGACGGGGGCTAGGTCTACCTCAGTAGAACCGTAGACCAGGCTAATTTGTCCCTGTTGCAGGGCAGGGACTATGCTGCGGGCGACGCTGAGCAGATCGCGACTGAGGTAGCGGGCAATGCGGCGGATGGACGTTTTGCCATCCATCCAGGTAACCATGCGCTGGTAGGCCTGGTTGGACACACTGGCCTGAAAGGCTTCGGGGGCTAGTAGAACGGGGCACTGATCGGGCGATTGCAGGTGGGGGTGCAGCTGATGCCAGGTTTGAATTTGCTGGGTGATGCCTGCGACTAGGTCGCTGATGGTGTGGGTCATCAGCTGGGGACTCAGCGCTGAGCTGAGCTGGAACACAAAGGCTCCGTGGTGGAGGCTCAGTAGGTCAAAGAGGGTTTCGTGCACCATGTGGCTCAGCATGGTGCGGCCCTGATCGGGGGTGATTAAGTGCTGTTCGAGCAGGGCCCATAGGGTGCCGTACTCAAGGGAGTTGAAGGCGGCGATCGCGGCGGTAGTGCTGGGGTCTGGCAGCGACTGGTCGATGCCGTAGCGGTGTAAATGGTCGCGCAGGCGATCGAGCTTGTTGTCGGTGGTGCCGGCGTAAACGAGCTGCCCGTTAGATAAAAATACAATCCAGGAGCGGGAATCAGCTGGCGTGAGCCCTCCATCAAAGGATTGATTGGGGGACTGGTTATTAGTGCTGCCGTAGCTTTCTAGGTACAGTTCGCCGGTGCGCTGCCCCAGCTCAATGAGCTGTAGAATGCTGCGAATATCGATTTCTGACAGATAACCCTGCATGAGGCAACCCAAGATGGGAACGGCACCTGATTAGCCAGGCCAGGAAGGTCGGGGGCTGAGTTCAGCATGCCCTAACTAGAAACCCAATCGTACCCTTCAATTTTCTGGGCATAACGATTGCCTTGCTAGAGGGCTGTGCTGCTGTGCTGAAGGGTTTAGCTTAAGGGCAATCGTTACGCCTAGCAGGAATCAGTTGGGAAGCAGCCCTCTCTGGTTTGTTTTCAGTATACGGCGCTTCGTCAGAGATGCTGCGCGATCAGGTCATAGCTCTTTGCTCGGTGGGAAGATTTTTGGGAACCTTAAAGATGCGCTGTCCAACTGGCAATGCGAGCGGTTGCGATCGCTTGCCCACACGCCGAGTTTACCGGGCGAAAATTTAGCTAAGATTCCCATTAGCTTTGGCAGCAGCGGTAGTACCCTCTAGATGGGTAAGATGGCTTGAGTCGTCAGTCTAAGGCTGATGCGGTTCGTCGTAGTTAAGTTGTCGCTATGGTGCGATCGCGATTTTTCTGACGGCAGGGTCTTGAACTTTACCCTGACTCCAAGGGTTTGCGATAGGGTTTATGGGTAAGCCAAATTACAACTAGGATGGACGGTAGCGTGGGTGATAGATAGGATGCTTGGCACTTGAGGCTCTGAGCTAATCTAGAGCTAGCTAAATGGTGTATCAGGACACATTTACGCAGCCACTAAATCGTTTACCTAAACAAGCAGCCCCGTTCGACCTACGGTGCGAGGTCTTTAAAATTACTGCGTCAGATTTATTTTCCTAACGTCAACGTTCTAAGCCACGAGGACCACCAGCGTGCTGTACCTAGCAGAAGTCCAGAAAAAGACCGGGTTTATTGGCAGCGGCAAGCCTGAGTTTAAGCTACTTGCCTGTCAGCGCAGCGAGAATAGCTGGAGCGCCGTGACCGGGGACGAGACCCTAGTGGCCCCCGACGACGCCTCCTACAACGCTGGTGCCTTAGTGATGGTGGAGGTCAGCAATAGCCGCCAAATCCAGCGTCACTATGAGGCGGGGCGATCGCTGACCACCATTCTGCAAAATTTCTCTAACCTAAGCAAAAAGTCTAAGACCCAGGAAGAAGAAATTGAGCAGTGGAAGCAGTCGCTTACCTTCCAAAGCCAGGAACTCAACCGCCGTGAGCTAGAGCTAGAGACCCGCCAGGAGCAGGTCGAGCAGGCCGAAGCCGATCTTGAACAGCTAGATGCCCAGCGGCAAGAGCTAGATCAGCTGCGCCAAAGCCTTGAGCAACAGCAGGAAGAACTCACCCGAAAAAATCAAGACCTCGAAGGGGCTTGGGCCCACCTCAATGGCGAAATGCGCCGCCTGGAAGAGCAGCGGGCCGAAGGCAGTGCAGCCGCTGGCCTTGACCCAGACCAGGTAGCCAACCTGCAAGGTGCCCTCAACCGTCTCACCGAAGCCGTGATGCCCGTTGAAGCACTGCGGGATCCGCTTACCCACGCCACCGATGGGCTGAACTACCATCAGGGATTGCTAGGCGACTATCGACAAGCGCTCGAAGGCCAACGCCAGGGCTTAGAGCAGCGCCAGCAGGAGTTAGACCAGCAGGCTAGCCAGCTCAATCAGCGCTGGGCCGATTGGCGTCAGGCTGAATCCGCGCTGGTAGCCAAACGCGAAGAGCTAAAGCTGCGTCAGCAGATGGTTAAAACCCAGCAGGAGCAGATTCAGACTCTAACGGATACTCTGCAAGCCCAAGCGAACCTGCACCAGAAAATCTACGACTTGCTCAACACCACCGACAAGGTACGGCTGAGCAAAAAGGTCGATGTAGCGGCTTTGGAGGCGATGGATTTAGACCACCTCCAAACCATGGTGGGCGATTTAGAAAAAGATCTAGAGAAAATGTCTCGCTTTGTCGCCGACCAGGAAGAGGAGCTGAACCTAGAGCAGCAGGCGATTGATGAGATCAAGCTCAAGATCGAGCAGGCCAGTGAGTTTGAGCGCCTTCAGCTAGAAACTGAGGTTGAAGAGGAGCAAGACCGCTACCAAATGCTCAACGAGACCCTAGTGGGCCAGCGGCGCAATTTGCTAGAGCGTGAGGAGGTGTTAAGTCAGCATCAGGCGGTACTGCGGCGACGCCAGGGTCTAACGGTGGAGGAAACGCCGGTTAGCGCTGTCGATCTCGAGCCTTTGCTCAACACCATTGATACTCAGCGCCAGCACACGACGGATACGATTCAGGCCCTAGAGACTGAGGTGAAGAAGCTCCAGGATGGCATCAGTCAGCTCAAGAAGGAGATTGGAACGGCTGAGGCGGCCCTGGCCACTAACCGCACTGAGGTAGAAGCCTTTGAGGCAGATCTGCGGCGGCAGCAGCAAGATCTAGCGGGCTTGATGGGCAAGCTAGCGGTCTGCGAAGAACTGCTTAACCCGGCGCAGGAAAGCGTCAATGGGCTGAGGCAGTCTTTGGAGAACCTAACTGGGGCCGTTACCAAGCTTCAGGAAGTCAACGATTACCAGTTGCAGGCGATCGCAGAGCTGCGCCAAACCGTAGTCAGCGTCGGCACTCCTCAGGTGGCGGCTTCCTAAGGTCTGCCTCAAAAACAGAGGTTCCAAGTGCTAGAGTCGGCTAAGAGACGTCTAGAGGCACAACCGCGCATGATTTGGGTCAACGAACAGATTGATCCGTCGGGGATCATTTACTCGTGCATTGCCTGCAGCGACGAAGCCCAGGCCCAGGACTGCTACCAGTCATTCTTAGACAACCTATCCGACGAGCAACGAGCCGCGGGCTGGGTCGCCCAAATACGCACCGTCGAGTCGTGGGATGAGGTGCCTGTCAACGCACTAAAGCTGAGCTATTGAAACCCAAATCGCTGCGGAGGCGAGTAGCTTAGGCCGAGGCTAGTGACTAGACTGCCGCCAGCGCCAGCGCCGATCGAGCAGCGTGCGGCTCAGCACTCGTACGGGATCTTGAGATTCGCCGGAGAATAGGGCAAAGTCTATGGGGCCCCAGGTTTGCTCTGCCTCTTCTGCCAAGGCCAGTAAACAGGGGTCATTGAGGGCAATGCGATAGTCAAACCGCAGGGTAAGTAGGGGTAAGCCCCCGTGCCCTGCGCCAGTGATGACCCCCCAGTCGTACTGGTCTAGCAGCGCCTGGAGCGACGCGCTGCCAGCGCGGCGAAATTGCTCAAGCTGCTGTTGTTTCTGTCTAAGCTCTTGCAGGAGTTGATGATTGGTCAACGTTGTGCCCCTCCACTGGCAGCCGTGATATAAACACCCTTACTTGAGTGTAAGGGGCGGCTTAGCCTCTAGAGTTGAAGACTTTCTATTGCTCTTTCCCACCCTTCTTCTGATAGCGCTATGGCCAGTATGGATTACATCAAACTCGACCAGTTTTTGAAGCAAATGCAGGCGGTTTCGACGGGGGGACAGGCCAAGCTGATGATTCAAGATGGCGAGGTGAGCGTCAACGGGGAGGTCGAAACTCGGCGGGGGCGGAAGCTGGTGACGGGCGATCGCGTCTCTCTAGACGGGCAGACCTGGGTCGTCGATCTGGCGGCTCTTGGGTAGATGGCTTCTGCCCAGAACGACGCTACTGATCAATTGGGTTCGCGACAAGGGTTGCCCTACAAAGTTTATCGATCTGTTAAGCAATCTCGAACCTTACCTAGGGAATGCTGATCTAGCCTTAGGGCTATAGAAGATTGAGACCAGGACAAAACCTTATTACTGAGATTTTTAATGCTATGGGGTTAAGCGATATCTTAAATGACAAAGCTGTGAAAGCCCAGGTGGTGGCTGACTGTGCCTCCCTCATCGATAACCAGGTGGCCTCTAAGGGTGGCTTTGGGGGTATGGCCTTAAAAACTACCTACGGCGTCGTCAAGGGGATGAACTCAGGCTATATTCCTGGGGCCATTGGGCGAATGTTGCCCGAGGTGGTAGTCTCCCTAGAACCTATGTGGATCGAGGGTGAGCAGGCGGGCGATCCGGTGGCCTACCTGACTCAGAACCAGGTGCGAGCTGCCGATGTCATTTTGGGAGTGACCGATCGCCGCATTGCCAAGACCGACAACGGGGTGGTGCGATCGTCGTATACCAAGCTGCGCAAGTCGGTGAAAGGCGACGTGGAGAGCGCTGTACCAGAGCTAGCCAAGATTTTTGGCCGCTATAGCGTGGTTGCCTCCTAGGCACTGAAGGCTAACTATGGCGAGACAGATTGCCTAGCCAATGGTTTGGTAGAGCTGATCCCAGTAGGGTTCAGCGAACTTAACTAGCCAGTCTTTGATGTGGTAGGTGGCCCGGCAGTCGTCTTCGTTGTAGCGCAGGATGGCATTCAGGTAGGTGCGATCGCCGGTTTCGGCCCAGGCGTTGTACCAGCAGATTGACTGGGCGCCGTTGGCTCCCTCGTCACGCCAGTCAAAGCCCATCCAGCGGGCAATGTGCTTGAGGGCATAGCTCTCGATGGGCAGGGTGACGCCATCGGTGATGCACTTGTGGATATCAAAAAAGCGATCGAGTAGGGCCTCAATGCGGCGGTGGGGCGTGCCGTAGAGCTGCCCTAACTTGCGAACCGCCTGGGCCTCGTAGGGGCAAAAGTGGTAGATCGGCGCGTAGGGATAGGTATGCACCAAATCGAGAAAATCGTTCCAGGCGCGGCGCTCCTGATGTTGGTTTTCGGCCAGCAAGGCATGGAAGCTAGTCTCACCAGTGCGGTGGTTGACCACCAGCACGCCGTGGAGGTAGATCAGATTTTGATCGGGGGCGGCCTCAATATCAAAGTACAGCTCAACTTCGCCCTCGGGTAAATCTTCCGGCCACAGCGGAAACCCGTGGGGGGCATGGGGGGCGCTGCGCGGAATAGCGCGGTTGTCGATTAGCGCCTGGGCCTGATGAACCAGCTTTTCGGCTACCTGTTCTCCAAAGCCGGGCAGGGGAGCTAGGTGGGCCGGGCTGGCCTGAGCCAAGGCAGCCACGGTGGTGAGGTGGTGCTGCTTGAGAAACTCGTAGCGGGCCGGGGTGACTCCCGGCAGCAGTGATAGGTGGCGGGTTGCTCTGGCCTCGGTGTAGCAATGGTTGAACCAGTGGCAGAGATCGCAGCGGCTGTGGGAAATAAACAGCTCCGGCGTAACTGTACTGCGCAGTTCCCTAAGGCAGTCGTTGAGCACCATTTGCAGCTTGGGCACCAGTCGCGCCAGGTCGATGTGGTAGGTTTGCCCACCGCGCAGGGACAGGCAACTGGTGTCAGGCCACACCCCTTGTACTCGCGAGAGCACGTAGGCATGGTAGGCCGCGACCACCTGATAGTCGAGCTTCGGCTTTTTGCCCAGCTTGATATCTACGGGCACATAGACCCAATTGCCCCAGCATGACCAGCCGGGCCGCTTGATCAGCAGGTCGGGCTGGCTCACCAACTGCACCCCATCCACCGCTGAGGGAGCGGCCAATACCCCTTGGCGAATGGCCTCAACGCCTTCAGCCATCAGGGCTAACGTGGCTTTTGCCCCAGCGGCCCAGTCGCCCGATGGAAACTCGGGCCGGTGGAGGGGATAGTAATCTTCAAGCACGCGCTCACGGTGGGTGAGGCTATCTTGGCGCAGCTTGAGCAGGTAGTCAGAGGGAGACGCTTGCTGAATGCGATCGCCATACAGATCTAAAAAGGCCCGCCGACTACAGCGCTGGTAGTGAAACAGCACGTCGTCGGTAAGCCATTGAATGAGGGGTTTAGGCGCTGTCGTCGTCTCAGCTGGAAAGCTCAGGAGGCTTGGCGGGCCACCCACTGAACTTGAATGCGGTGGCAGGGGGTGGCTAGCAGACAAAGCGAGTTATAGGGCAGGTGTTAGAGAACAAAGAAAACGGCTGCTGTTGCGGATGCACCAAAGCTGTAAGAGAAGCACTTAGCTGGCCAACGGGCATGGCCACGTTACAGGGCTGCGATAGCCATCGCTGGGTATCATCGCTCCACTGCTGCTGCCAATCGCTTCCCATAGCTGACTACTGGGTTGGGATCAATCCCACGGTTTCTTATTCTAAGCATGTTATACCCTATAGCGGTTTCCGGGGAAGCGCGGCGCGGCTTGGGCGATCGGGAATGGGCTGAGGCGGCCCCAGGGTTGGGCTAGGTAGTATAGGGTTGAGAAGATCCCTCTCTTTAGACAAATCCTCTGCCCGTGATTGATTCCTCTTCTACTGCTGTGCTCGATCGCCTAGCTCTCCACCGCCAGCAGTTTCCGGCCCTGAGGGGTAAGCAGTACTTCAACTATGGCGGGCAGGGGCCGATGGCCCAGACTACCCTAGACGCCATTTTTCAGGCCCACCACCACATGCAGGAAATGGGGCCATTTTCGGGGGCAACCAACCAGTGGATTATGGCTGAGGCGGCTCAGACTCGGGCGGCGATCGCCGCCGAACTCGGCACCACCGCCGATACCATCACCCTCACCGAAGATGTCACCGTCGGCTGCAACATTCCCCTGTGGGGGATCGCCTGGAAGGCTGGGGATCACATGCTGCTGTCAGACTGCGAGCACCCCGGCGTGATCGCCGCCGTGCAGGAAATTTGCCGCCGCTTCGACGTCACCTACAGCTTCTGCCCCCTGCTCGAAACCGTGAATGGCGGTGACCCAGCCGCCGTCGTGGCTGAGCACCTGCAACCCAATACCCGGCTGCTGGTGGTCAGCCACATTTTGTGGAATACCGGCCAGGTCTTGCCCCTAGAGCGCATGGTTGACGTCTGCCGCGATCGCCCCAACCCAGTGCTAGTGCTAGTGGATGCGGCCCAGTCTGTCGGTGCTCTGCCGCTGGATCTGCCTGCGATCGGGGTCGATTTTTACGCCTTTACCGGCCACAAGTGGTGGTGCGGCCCCGCCGGGCTAGGCGGTCTCTACGTGCGCCCCGAGGCGATGGCGCAGATTGCTCCCACCTTCATTGGCTGGCGCGGCATTACCACCGACGCTGCCGCTAACCCCACCGGCTGGAAGCCCAACGGTGAGCGTTACGAGGTGGCGACTTCCAACTATCCGCTGCTGGCGGGATTAAGGGCGGCGATCGCCCATCAGGCCGAGTGGGGCACCGCGACCCAGCGCTACCAACGTCTAGTGGAACTCAGCCAGCGGCTGTGGTCACAGTTGCAAGAGCTGCCCTACCTGCGCCCGGTGCGGCAAACCCCGCCCGATTCTGGCCTAGTGTCTTTTTGGGTGCTAGAGAACGGCGAGCCTTCCCCAGCCTGGCACAAGCGACTGGTGGATGAGCTAGAGCGCCAGAATGTGTTTCTTCGCACCCTGCTAGCGCCCAACTGCGTCCGCGCCTGCACCCACTACCTCACACTGGAGTCAGAAGTCGATGACTTGGTCGCCGCTATTAAGCGCATCCTCTCAGACCTGACATAAATCTAGAGACCCACTGGCCAGAGACCCACCGGCAACCCGCTAAACTAGAAGTCCGTGAGTACTATTGTGTCCAGATTCCATGATTGCCCCAGGTGCCGCCGACTTTCTCGATGAATATGATGTGGTGGTCGTTGGTGGTGGCCACTCGGGCTGTGAGGCGGCCCTAGCCTCGGCGCGGCTGGGCTGTCGCACCCTGATGATTACCCTCAACCTCGACAAAATTGCTTGGCAGCCCTGCAACCCCGCCGTGGGTGGCCCAGCCAAATCGCAGCTTACCCACGAAGTCGATGCCTTGGGGGGCGAAATTGGCAAAATGGCCGATCGCACCTACCTGCAAAAGCGCGTGCTCAACAATTCTCGCGGCCCCGCCGTATGGGCCTTGCGGGCGCAAACCGACAAGCGCGAATACGCCGCCGTCATGAAAACCATCGTCGAAAACCAGGAGAACCTGGTGATCCGCGAGGGCATGGTGACGGATTTGGTGCTCGGCCCCAACGACGAGGTGGTAGGGGTCGAAACCTACTTTGGTGTTGCCTTCAAATGCAAAGCCGTGATTTTGACCACCGGAACATTTCTGGGGGGCACCATCTGGATTGGCGACAAATCAATGGCGGCAGGCCGAGCCGGAGAATTTGCTGCTACTGGCCTAACCGACACCCTCAACCGCCTGGGGTTTGAAACCGGGCGGCTCAAAACCGGCACCCCGGCGCGGGTCGATCGCCGCTCGATCAACTTTGATGTGCTCGAACCCCAGCCCGGCGATGATGACATCCGCTGGTTTAGCTTTGACCCCGAGGCCTGGGTTGAGCGCGAGCAGATGCCTTGCCACCTCACTCGCACCACTGCCGCTACCCACCGGCTCATTCAAGAAAACCTTCATTTGTCGCCGATTTACGGCGGCTGGGTCGATTCAAAAGGGCCTCGCTACTGCCCTAGCATCGAAGACAAAATCGTGCGATTTGCCGACAAAGAGAGCCACCAGATTTTTCTGGAGCCTGAGGGCCGCGACATTCCTGAGATCTATGTGCAGGGCTTTTCGACCGGCCTGCCTGAGAAACTTCAGCTAGCCATGCTGCGCACGCTACCGGGCCTAGAGCACTGCGCTATGCTGCGCCCCGCCTATGCTGTGGAGTATGACTACCTGCCCGCCACCCAGTGCTACCCCACTATGATGACCAAGCGGGTTGAGGGGCTATTCTGCGCAGGCCAGGTGAATGGCACCACCGGCTACGAGGAGGCTGCTGCCCAAGGCTTTGTGGCTGGGGTCAACGCCGCCCGGTTAGTGCGCGATCAGGAGATGCTGGTGTTTGCCCGCGAGCAGAGCTACATAGGCACACTGCTCGACGACCTCTGCACTAAGGATCTGCGGGAACCCTACCGCATGCTGACGTCGCGCTCAGAATATCGGCTGCTGCTGCGTTCTGACAATGCCGACCAGCGCCTGACCCCCCTGGGCCGCGAAATTGGCCTGATTGACGATCGCCGCTGGGAAGTCTTCACCCGCAAGTACACCAACATTGCCGCCGAAAAAGAGCGCCTGCAAGAAACCCGGGTCAAAGAGCATGACGAGCTGGGCCAAAGGATTGCGGCGGATACCGACCAGCGGATCAAAGGCTCGATTACCCTGTCCGATCTGCTGCGCCGTCCGGGTTTGCACTACGGCGACCTAGACCGTTACGGCCTCGGCAATCCAGCGCTGATTCGCGAAGAAAAAGAGGGAGCCGAGATCGACATCAAGTATTCGGGCTACATTCAGCGGCAGCAAAACCAGATCGACCAGGTGGCCAAGAGCACCAATCGTAAGCTGCCCGAAACCCTTGACTATGCGGCGATCGACACCCTTTCAAAAGAAGCGCGCGAGAAGCTGAACCAGGTCAAACCGCTGACCATTGGCCAGGCCTCGCGCATCGGTGGCGTTAACCCTGCCGACGTCAACGCTCTGCTGGTCTACCTGGAGATTCAGTCGCGGCGTGGTCAGGCGACCCCAGCGGCAATTCGTTAGAATCAAGCCGATTCTCTCTAGCTGACTCTCTGGGGGCAAACCATGGCCAAGCCAATTTTGATCACTGGAGCTTCTAGCGGCATTGGCTATGAGCTGGCGAAGGTATGTGCTGCCCACCGTCACGACCTGGTGCTGGTTGCCCGTCGGGAAGAACCCCTGTTAGAGCTTAAGGATGAGTTACAGAAGGCCTACGGCGTGCTGGTGCTCACCTATCGGGGCGATCTGACCGATGCCAATACCCGCTACCAGTTCTACGAATGGACTCAGTTCAAGGGCATTACGCCCTACGCTCTGGTGAACAACGCCGGTTTTGGGTCGCTAACCGCTTTTGCTGAGGCCGATTGGGACAAGCAAAACGCTATGCTTCAACTCAACATCGTGGCGCTGACCCACCTGACTCGACTATATCTGCCCGCCATGATTGCCCAGGGGCAGGGCCGGATTCTCAATGTGGCGTCTACGGCGGCGTTTTTGCCGGGGCCTTATATGGCGGTGTATTACGCCAGTAAGGCCTACGTGCTGTCGTTTACAGATGCGATCGCCACCGAGCTAGAGGGCACTGGCGTTACCGCCACTACCCTGTGTCCTGGCCCCACCCAGTCAGAGTTTCAGGCGCGGGCTGAAATCAAAGACGCCAAGCTGTTTGAGAGCAAAACACTGCCCACGTCAGCAGCCGTTGCCGCCTATGCCTACACCGCCATGGAAAAAGGTCAGCGCATCGCGGTTCACGGCACCACTAACAAAGTGCTGTCGCTGGTAACCCGGCTGCTGCCTCGCCAGAAGCTGGCCAATATCACTAAGGAACTGCAAAAGCCTGCCTAGGTGAAGCCCTTGCCCGATGATGTTCTCAAATCTCGGCTGGTGGCTCATCTGGAGCAGGTGGTGGGCGATCGCAACCCCTACTTTGCCTCTGCCAATCACTTTTTTGTGCAGCAATATATCCAGCAAGAGTTTTCCCGCTGGGGTCAGTTCACAGGCCATACCTTCGAGCATCGAGGTCAACAGCACACCAACTGGGTCTTAAACCTGCCAGGGCGCGATCCCCATCGTCCGCCTATTTTAGTTGGGGCTCACTACGACTCAGTGCCCGGTTCCCCTGGGGCCGATGACAATGCCACCGGCGTCGCAGTGCTGCTGGAGCTAGCCCGCGCTTGGGTCGAGTGGCCAGGCAAGTCTCCCCTGCGCCTAGTGGCCTTTGACTTAGAAGAACTGGGCTTTGTAGGTAGCCACCACTATGCTGCCGCTCTGCACCAGAGCGCTGAACCCTTAGGGCTCATGCTATCCCTTGAAATGCTGGGCTACTGCTGCCAACAGCTCCGCTCTCAAAAGTATCCGCCTGGGTTAGAGCGCGTCTACCCCAACCAGGGCAACTACATCGCCCAGATCGGCCCCTGGCAAAGCATTCCAACCATGATGGGGCTGTGGTGGGGGTTTCGTGCTGCCGGGTTGCGTAGCCAGTGGCTGCCCGTTGTGAACCAGGGAAAGGCTGTGCCCGACACTCGCCGCAGCGACCATGTCCCCTTTTGGGACTTAGGCTACCCGGCTATTTTGGTGACAGACACTGCATACCTGCGCAACCCCCACTATCACCAGCCTACCGACACTTTAGAGACGCTAGATCTAGATTTTCTCACCCAGGTTTGCCAGGGGTTAATCTACGGCCTGCGCCGTCTGTGAGGCTTGCTGATAGTCAAACGTTGCCTTGAGCACTAAGGCTGGATCGACCCAGGCTCCATCATACTTGAGACCCCAATGTAGGTGAGGGCCAGTGGTGCTGCCGGTCATGCCCACGCGACCAATGCGCTGGCCCGAGGTCACCATTTGTCCTTGGCGAATCTCGATGCCGCCGTCGCGATCGACCAATACCCGGCCACCTTCTTTCTCGACCACAATGCTGCCCTGCATATGACAGTAGACGTGAGTCCAGGAGCCGGACTGAATGATAGCGGTGGTGCCGCAGGCGGTGTGGTCGTGCACTTCAACTACTTTGCCCTCCCACCAGCTGCGAATATAGCTGCCCATAGGGGCGGCTAAGTCTAGCCCGTAGTGAAAGCGGTTGCCCCCCATGGGGTGTTGCCGGTAGCCAAAGGGTGACGTGTAGCGCGAAAAATGTTCTAGAGGAAACGATGACCCCAACCAGGGGTTGGCGGGGATCTGTTCTTCGGCAACCACTTGGGGAGTTGATTGAGTGAGTTCTGTCATCGTGCCAATGCCAACGCTAAGCGCAACGATCCAACCCAAGGCTTGCGCCCTGTCAAAGCGACCATCCATAGCTGCAAAACCGAGTGCTGGGGCTTGCAATAGTACAATTGCATTTATAAGAATAGTTCAAGCGTACTGACTTGCCAAGCTTTTTCTCTTGAATCATTGAAGGGTCTAGTAGAACGTGACTGTACAGGCCAAGCTGGGGCCGAGTCTTGTTGAACTGCTCCTAATTGGGCCAGGCAAACGCCGTTTGCACCTACAAAGTTGCCTTGGGTTGAGTCGGGTTATGGAGTGTGGAGTTGAGTTCAATCCATGGCTCTATTTGCTACCCGCTTCTAGGGCCAGACTGTTTGCGGGTGGTTCTAGCACCTCTACAACGCCGGTTTCGCCATTGACCCGTACCCACTGGCCGGTATGTAGCCGCTGAGTGGCGTTGGTCACATCCATAACGGCAGGGATGCCGTACTCGCGGGCGATGATTGCCCCGTGGGAGAGACGACCGCCCACTTCGGCAATCAGCCCGTGGGCGCGGGCCAGCAGCGGTGCCCAACCGGCATCGGTATAGGGCACCACTAGAATGAAGGGGCCATTGGCGGCAGCTACGGCTTCAAGCTGGGTCACTACCAATACTGGGCCCGCAACGGTGCCAGCACTAGCGCCGATGCCAGTGAGCTTTTGCTGCACGGTAGCGGTTGGCATGAGGGGTATCTGGCGGCTGGGGGGCTCGTTGCCAAACACTAGGTAGGGGACAGCAGGCATTTTCTTATCTCGCTCGTACTGGGCTTTGCGATCGCCAATCCGCTCCTGCACCGCGCGCCAGTCGGGCATCCTACCCCCCACCAATGCCTGGATTTCTTCTAGGGTGAGCAAGAAGATGTCATCCCGTTCCTGCAAATGCCCTTGCGTTTGCCACTGGGTTGCCAGGGCTAAAACGCTCCAGCGCAGCTCGGCTAGCAGCCGGTTGTAGATCGTATTCACCTGTCCCTTGAGATCGAGGCGACGCTGCACTGTAGTGGCTTTACCTTGTGAGGCGGTCGTTTTAGGGGGTGGTGGCTGCTGCACAAACTGGGCTAGCAGTTCGCGCACTGGGCCAGGGCTTTCTTGCCAGGTGGCCACGGCAATGTCGGTGCCCACGGGGCTGAGGTAGCCGTACTGCTCAATAAACTGCCCCATGGCCTTGAGCAACGATTCGCCGTCGGTGCTTTCGGCCAGGGCCGTCATCAGCGACGAGCTGTCGGTGATGCGGGCCAGTTCAGGCTTCGAGAGCGTCTGGCGAATATCTTGGGCGATCGCCCGCAACGCCTCCAAGGCCGCAATCTCGTCATTTTGCATCGGGTTGAGGCTTTCTTCCGGCACCTTGAGCAGGGCGCGGCGCAGGGCAAAGCTCAGCGGGCCGAGGATGTTGTAGTAGGTGACCCGCTTCAGCAACTCAAGAATCTGGTCTACTCGGTCGAGCAATTCTTGAGGCGTAAGGGTATCCCTGGGGGTATTGGCTAGGGCTTGCAGGGCGGGGGCAAAGCGATCGCGATTCTCCTGGGTAAACTGCTGCTCCAGCTTGAGTTCACGGCGCAGCAGGCGCACCAGACCGGGCATATTCCGCAGCGTGGAGCCCAGAGGGGGACGGCTAAACTTGGCCCCGCGAGTCAAAAACTCCAGGCTTTCGGCGGGCAGGCCCATGCGGCGAAAGATATCCCCCAGCAGGGTGGCGTTGAAGTAGGCGTGGGCGTGGTGCAGCGTAGCGGTGGCTTCAAAGTCGAGCCCACGGGCGCGATCGCCCAGCACCACCGTAAAAATCTCGCCCCACACGCCGCAGGTCAAAGGCCGATTGATCGACCAGGTCAGCGGGCGAATCGTGCCGGGGATCACCTCGGCGGCGATCTTGCGCGTCCACAGCGGTTGCAGTGTGGTGATCGGGCGGCTCTGCAACAGCCATAGGGTGTTGCCGTCAAAGCTCCACTCGAGGTCTTGGGGAACACCTTGGTAGCGGCTCTCCAGGTGGCGAGCCAGGTAGGCCACCTGCTGAAGCAGCCGCGAGGGAGTTTGGCCCTGGCCCTCTACCGTCAGCGTCAGCGCGTCGGAGAGCTGCCAATCGGCTTCGGCAATTTCTGCCAGGGGCGGCATATCGTCGGCTTGCACCAGCACTCTATACTGTTCGGGCGTCACCTGCCCCCCCACCACCTGGTCAGCTCCACCGGGCAGCGCTTCGATCACCACCGCATCGCCGCAGCGGGCAATCGGGTCACGGCTAAAGGCCACTCCCGAAAACTGCCCCTGCACCTGCTGCTGCACGATCACCGCCAGCCCCTGTTCGGGTAAACCCTTGCTCTGCCGATAGGCCTTTGCTTGAGGTGCGCTATAGGACGAGAACACCCGCACGATCGCCGCCGCCAGGGCCTCCTGGCTAGTGATGTTTAGAAATGACTGATACACTCCCGCCGCCGAGGCCGTGCCCGTATCTTCGTCCTGGGCCGAGGAGCGGACGGCGAGGGGCTGGGTAGGGGAGGGCTCGGCGATCGCCAGCAGCGCGGTTGGGTCATCGCCAGCGGGCAGCACGTAGCCGCGCGGCACCGGGTAGCCCCAGGCTGTTAGCTGGCCCAGGGTGGCCGCTTTGTGGCCAAACTTGGTGGGGTCAAGGGCGCGATCGAGGGCTACAAGGGCGCGATCGCCGCGAAAAAACCGAAACATGGTACGAGACTCCAATCGTCCTTGATCGTCAGGCAAATCGAGATCGTCAGGTAGCTTTTGATAAATCCAGGCGATCAGCCCGCTGAGGCAAGACATCGCCAACACCAGCTCTCCATCGGAGTGGCGCAGAGCGGTGATCAGCGGTAGCAACACCAGCGACAGCAGCCGACCCTGACGCCGCTCGCGAAAGATGGTAAACCCTAGCCCGCTGAGCATAAACGTCAGCAGCGCCGTCGGCCAGTCGTACGCCGCAACGCCCCACACCACGTTGGTAGTACCCGCTCCCTTAGCAAACCAGTAGCGGCCCATCACCAGGCCAATCAGAGCAATAATTTCCCACACCGGGTCTGCCGGAAAGTAGTGCCGCGCTAGTAGCACGACCCCAATGCCCTTGGCCGCCTCCAGCAAGACCGCCACAATGCCCGCTACTTTGCCGCCGTGGTAGAAAGCAGCCGACACCCCGACATTGCCTGTGCCTACTCGCCGCAGCCGTTTCCCCGAGAGCAGCCGCGTTGACCACCCTGTCAGGGGCAACCCACCCACTACCGGAGACAGCACAAAGATTAAAAAGGCACCCCAAACCTGGGTAAGGGTCATAGCCATTGTCGTTAGGGGTTAGATGACATCAGCAAAGGGTCAGGGCATTGTACTACCCCTTAAACCTTACAACGGGAATCTTAAACCCTCTGTATCCTCGAACCCTTGCTGGGGCATAACCCTATTCGTAGGGTCTAACGTCGTATTGGATGTAGGGCTGCGGCTGGGCAGGCGGCGGTAGGGGCTGCTTTTCGTAATAAAAGTAGGGGCTGGGCGGCATGCGCACCGGATACATCATTGGTTGGGGCGGCGGCTGATAGGTGCGCCGCTGCAGGTGCATGAGCCACAGGGCAATCACCGCAAAGGCCGTGCCGCCGCCCAGCACCAGCAGCATAAACAGACCCAAAATGCCCCACAGCAGCATGGTCTGAGTCTCGTTGTTGCGTGGTATCGACTCAATCAGCCGCACCTGCTGGGATGTCATCTCCTCCACCGCCGTCTGGTAGGTGTTGAGTTGCTCCCGCACGGCTTGCGTTTCGGCCTGCTGACGTTCGAGCTGGGCCTTGAGGTCATCGGCTAGATTCTCCTGGGCGCGCAGCTCGTCTTGTAGGCTGTTCACCAGATCTTGCTGTCGGTTCAGATCGCGCTCAAAGCGGTCTTGCTGTAAATCTTGGCCAGCAGTGGGCGGCGATGGTACCGGTACGGTCTGAACGTTCAGACTTTCTGCGCTGGGAGGGGGTGGCGGCAGCGACGGCGTTGTTCCTGTGCCGGTTTTGACCAGCAGCGTCAGAATAAACAGCGCACCACCGGCAGCACAACAGGTGATTAAGATAGGTTTTTCCCTCGTCAATCCCTGCAAGATCTCATTCCCTTGTGGTGGTGGTGTTAGTTAGATTTTCAGGAACGGTCTTAAAGACGATCAAACCCAGCCTAAGGGAAGGGTAGCGCAGCGGTAGGTTTCCCAAGAGCGGTCTAGTGACAGATCTGCTGTGGGAATCGTTAGATATCCTAAGACCTGCGGCCTGCTGCATCCCATTAACAATAAACAAGATGCAGAAAAAACCGTGATTTCTAGGACTTATACATCAGATCATTATACATCGGCCCAGAATTGGCACAACAAAAACCGGGTTTCTGCCAGGTTAGCCAACAAAAGCTAGCTATTTTGGCCGAAACCCGGCTGGGTGACGATGATTTCTAGTTCTGAAGGCGGTTTAGTTGAACGAGCACTCCACTGTGATTTTCAAGTTGCTCTCTGCGGTGCCTTTAGTAACATAGGGAACGCCTGCCTCTCCGCCGACCTTGAGGCCAAACTCTAGGGTGACTTTTTCGACATTGGCGGTGGCCATGTCTTTGAAGGCACTCATGGTGTGGCTGGTATAGGTGCGAATGGTGCCTTCAATGGCCTTAAAACTTTGAGCAGCGTGAATTTGTGCTGTTGGGGCAGTCATGCTAAACCCCTTGGCGGTGCGGGTGGTTTCAGCGTAGGGATCGGCGTAGGGGGCTGGGGCCGAGTCGGGAGCAACCACGTCGTCGGTGGCCTCCATGTAGATCTCGGTGCCATCCTCTAAGCGGATGGGAACCAGTTGAGTCATAGTGCACACTCCGATGGTTAAGATGCGTATCCAATCGCTAGCATTCCCAAAATTCAAGGCTGCTTGCCAAATCTAGGGTGACTTTTCTAAGCAGCGCAGAGCTTGGCCTAAGGCTGACCTTCTGCGCCGTCTAAAAAGTCGCGGAAGTTAGTCCATGTAGTTTCGTTTGGGCGGTTGTCGTCCAGGGGAGGCGGTGTTTGATACAGAGCAAAGTTATCCGCAATTTGGCTCCGCAGGGGTTCGGGTAATTGCTGCCACGACCCGATGCGGGTGCCGGCTGCATGCACCACGAGTTCGCCGGGGTGCCCTCCCATCTTCATCCAGGGTAGCCAGGGAGATATGCGGCTCCAGCTAACGGCTATATCGTCTATGTCCTGATCGGCAGAGGCTAGCAGGTGCGATCGCTGCGCCGAAAAGGTGAACATTTCCATCGCATGGTAATGGCCACCAACGTAGTCTTGATAATTTCCCCCTAACGGATCGGCGTAGAACAACGGCAGCGTCACCGTGAAAAAGAGAAGGTCTGTGTTGCCAAAGTGTTGAAACTGAAGGCGTTGCCCGGTGGTGTCGGCCCAAAACGGGGAGGAATTGACGGGATCGTTGGCGACTGGGTGTACGGTCGTAGTTTCCCCAGTCCAGGGGGTTTTCCAGGTGGTTAGCAGGGCGTTCGTTTCGGGGTCAAGGTAGATCATCACTTCTCGGGTGACTTGCCGAAATCCGGTACTGCCGGTTTCAGACTTTAGTGATGTGCAGGCGCGGGTGCTCACACCTTGCACGTTGAACAAATGGCGATCGGCTTCTCCGGGCCGGCGGCTAAAAACCTTGCCCTGCCAGACAAAATACACGGTTTTGCCGTCTTCCACCGAGCAAAGCAACTTGCGAAATACCTGAAGCGCGTCCTCAGGGCGATTGAGATCGAGGGGGGTGGCGATCGCTGCCCCAGACGCGGTGGTGGCAGCCCAAAGCCCGACCATGAGTCCTAACAATTTTGCTAGCACGAGCGTTCTCCTCAACGACTGGTAAATAATGGGCCGCTGATGCTGGTTGATAGGCCCGCATGCTTAGCCCCAAGGCAGAGATCTCCAACCCTATCAAATCAAGCTATCCGACCGTTACCCTAGTCCAAGATTGCTAGCTTGCACGAGCAGCCTGCGATCGCTCAAGTCTGTGACGATAGGTTTCCCGTACCCCAACCGCCTTCGCAAACGTTTAGATTTTGTTTATAAGAAAAGAGAGAATCTCGGCTCAGAGGGTGACGATGGCAGATTTGGCAACAGATGCTTACACCAACAATGGTGAGTTTTTATACCCGGCTGAGGATGCTCAGCAGATCTTGAGTATTGCGATCGCCCGCCAAACCGAGTCAGGTGAGCTTTCTCGCGCCCAGCTATTAGAAATTGCCGATGAACTGGGCATCTCCGCCGACACGATCGCCGCTGCTGAGCGCGAGTGGGATATAAAAAAGTACGAACTGGCCGACCAAAGGCTATTTGATAGCCAGCGCCAGCAGCGGTTTCAGCATGGTTTGACCCAGTTTTTGATTACCGCTGGTTTTGTGTTGGTATTTCAACTTGTAACTGGTGGTTGGCTCTGGAATTGGTTAATTTATTTAATCCTTGGCCCTTGGGCGTTGCAGATTAGCTGGAATGTTTGGCGTATCTATCGCCCCAATGAGTATGCCTACCGCCAGGAATTTCAGCGCTGGCGACGTAAACAGCAAATGAAGCGAGCCGTGGGTGGTGCCATGCGGCGACTGCTAGGGCCATCCTAGCGATCTGCTAGATATCTTTTTTAACTCTCCTGAATAATGGGATCCCAAACCGCAGGGTGAATCCGCGCAGCGATGCAGTCTAGGCGTGGGTATGGGTCTTGGTTAAAGGGGATGCTTGAACGCGCGATCGCACCCAACCAAACCATTTCTCTAGTCCTTCGCCAGTCTTAGCCGAAACCGAAATGATCGTGCAGTGGGGGTTCATCTGCCGCACGTTGGCCGCGATTTGCTCGATGTTCACATCTAGGTAGGGAGCCAAATCTACCTTGGTGATCAGCAGGCAGTCGGCCTCTTGAAACATGATCGGATACTTAAGCGGCTTGTCTTCTCCCTCGGTGATGCTCAGCAGGGCGACCTTAGCGTGTTCGCCCACCTCAAATTCGGCGGGGCAGACCAGGTTACCCACGTTTTCGACCAGCACCAAATCGAGGGCATGCGGATCGTACTGATGCTCTAGGGTGTGGATGCCACCAGCGACCATCTTGGCATCCAGGTGGCACGATCGCCCCGTATTGATTGCGATCACCGGCACCCCGTACTGGCGCAGGCGATTGGCATCAAGTTCGGTGGTCATGTCGCCTTCAATGACGGCGATCGCCAGCTCTTGGTGCAGCCCTGCTAAGGTGCGTTCCAGCAGTGCCGTCTTCCCCGCCCCTGGGCTGCTCATGATGTTCATGCAGGTGATCCCCCAGCGATCGAAGTGAGCGCGGTTGTGGTCGGCCCCGGCCTGGTTAACGTGGAGCAGATCGATACCCAGGGCGGCGTCAAAAGTTTGGTGCATGGGAGGAGTTTGGATAGGGATGTTAGATTTTTGCGGTGGCGGTTAGCACTAATCGCTAGGCAAGATCTCTGCCTCTAGGAAAGCCAGAAATTCTATGGTGCCTCTCGGCGTAGAGGCTTGGACGTTGTCTTCGGCGCTAATGTGGACCTGGTGAGGGAAGTTGGATAAATTTGGAAAGTGGGGAACGTTATCCCAACGCTTGCGGAGTATTTTCCGGGTGCTATCCATCCATTGGTAGCGGTAGCGCTCTGGTCGGGGTTGGTCGTCGATAACGACGAAGTATTCCGCAATTTCGAGGAAATCGCTGTTTGTTAGTGTGACCCGAGCCCGAAAGTAACCTCTGTCTTGTAGATCTTTTTCCTCAACAATTGAGAAGGACTCAACGATAGGGCTTGCAATTAATTTGAATTTGATCTCGGTAAGATACTGCCGGGCATCCATTAGCTACCAATGGATTGCAAGACGCCAAGTCGCGCTTGAACGGATTGCCACATCTCGTAAAAGGCACTCCACTCAAAAAAATCAATGCTGTCGCCCAGCTCTCCAGCGTTGAACTGTTGGTAGAAGGCGTCTGAGGGCATTTGATACTGAGTTTCATAAACTTGGAGCTTAGCCTGGATGTCTGAGGCCTGTTGCAAAGCTTGGCCATGCTCTAACTCGATAATTTTGGCGAGGGAACGCTCTATGAGATCGCTGTGATAGCCCCTTTGATAAAGGCTGTTGAGCACCTGCAACTGATCTAAAAAGCGACTTTGGGCGGGCATGACTGTGGCCTGTTGCTTTTATATAAGTCTCAGTTTATCTCAGGCTACAGGAGAGGCATTGGGCTAGTCGCCTCCGCATACTCTACCCGATCGATCTTTAGCTCACGCCCCGAGCGAATGTCGCCCATCGGCGACTTGCAGGTGGGGCAGGCGTATTGCAGGCCAATCTCAGGCCGATACTCGCTCTGGCAGTCATGACAAAAGGCTACCAGTGGCGTTTCGCGAATCACCAGCTCGGCCCCATCTAAAAAGGTGCCCTTGGTCTGCACCTCAAAGGCAAACTGTAGGCCCACCGGCTCCACGCAGGTAAACTTGCCCACGGTCAGGTGAACTTTCTCAATTGCGGGCTGCCCCGGCTGCGCTTCCCACCAGTCGCGCACGGTGAGAATCAGGGCCTTGGTCATATCGGTTTCGTGCATGGCAGGAAAGTTAAGAAGTGAGGAGATGAGGAAGACGGGGAGGTAAGAAGGTGGGGAGGGCTGCTTTCTTTCACCTCACCATCCTCACCACCTCATCCTCCTCGCCTAATGAACTATTGACGCTAGACTAGTTCGCTTACTGCCAGGGTTCATCCACACTCATATTCGCCTCTTCGTGGATGTAGCTGGGCTTCTCGCGGCGGGGCAGCTGGCCCGACTTCACTAGGTGGGCCATGGTGTCGCAGATCACGCGGGTGGCCATTAGCGACGTCATGTCGCTGACATCGTAGGGGGGCGAAACTTCGACCACTTCGATGCCGCAGACGGTGGTTTCTTGCACGATGCGCTTGAGCAGGTAGAGGGCTTCGCGGGGCAGCAGGCCGCCGGGTTCAGGCCAGCCGGTGCCGGGCACAAAGCCCGCATCGATGCAGTCGATGTCGAAGCTAATCCAGACGCAGTCGGTGCCGTCGGTGGCGCGGGCGATCGCAAAGTCAGCGGCGGCATCGAGGCCCATTTCGGTGATGTCGGTGACGGTGAGAATGTTGGTGGCTCGCTCGCGACAAACTTTCACCCCCTGGCGGGGCACCTGCCAGCCGCCGATGCCCATCTGCACCAGGTTTTTGGCTGGGGCATTGGCCATATTGGTGGCGTGGAACCAGGGGCAAGTGTGCATGCGCTCATCCAGGTCGGTCTCCTGGGTGTCAACGTGGCGATCGAAGTGGATGATGCCGACTTTCTTGTCGCCCAGGTGGCGGCAGATGCCCCGCACCGTAGGGAAGCCAATGGAGTGGTCGCCCCCCAGCAAAATTGGGAACGCGCCCGAGGCAAACACGTGGGCCACGCCTTTGGAGATCTGGTCGAAGGACTTTTCGTTGTTGGCTGGAATGGTAAATACATCGCCCACGTCGCAGAGGGTAATGCTCTCGCGCAGGTCAATCCCCATCTCAAAGTTGTAGGGGGTGTAGAGGGCTGAAATGCGGCGAATGCCCTGGGGGCCAAAGCGAGTGCCGGGGCGATAGGTGGTGCCCGAGTCGTGGGGAATGCCGACGATCGCTACATCGTACTCACCCACCTTGCGCACGTCTTCTACGTAGGGTGCCTTCAGAAAGGTATTGATGCCCGCGTAGTGGGGCAGCTCGCCGCGAGAGAAGGTGGGAATGGTGCGATCGCGAATGCTCGCCGCTGCCTCTAGGCCATACTCTAGGCCTTGAGAAACTTCCTGCTGCCAGCCGGTGAGAGGCAGACGGGCTTCCATCTCTAGGGCGCGCTGGGCCTCGCTCGAAGCGCCGTCGGGGCTTTGAAAGACGGGATCATTGGAGGGGTCGGTAGTCATGGTCGAAAAGCCTCACGGGGTTAAATTAAGCACTAGACTAAACGCGATTCCCAGGTCAGATACAGCAAAGCCCAGGAAAATCAAAGGAGCTGGATACCCAACTCCTAAAATCCTCCCGGGCTTTTATCCCGCCGTGTAGTTAGCGATGACCCTTAGGGGCCAGTCCTTGACCAACGCCATCACTAACCTGCCTCTCTTGGACCAGCCATTTGACCACAGCAGCCAAACCGGAACCCTAGAGACATAATTTATGCCAACACTCTAAGCCTAGAACCTCCTGCGGTCAAGGCTAGGTCGCAACCGCATCCTGACTGGAGTCGGAAGGGGTGACTGAGCCCTGGCGCGGTCGAAACAGGTGAGTATGGTCGGGGTTGTAGAGCTGCGACCTGACCTTCTGCCCTCGCAGCGCTGGGCTGATGATGTATAGCGTGGTGCGAATCAGGTCTCTTTCGCGGGTGGTTTTGGCCATCTCCGACAGGGGCACCACTAAGAGCTGCTCATCGGGCCAGCCGATGCGAAAGCAGATTGCCACAGGGGTATCCGGCTCGTAGTGCTGCAAAAGTTGGGCTTGGGATTCTTCCACGTGGCGGGCGCTGAGATAGAGGCACAAGCTGGTCTTGTGAGCCGCTAGGGAGGCTAAATCCTCTGCTTCCGGCACTTGAGTGCGCCCACTAATGCGGGTGAGAATGATCGACTGCACCAGACCCGGAATCGTTAGTTCAGCATTGAGCTTCGCCGCCGCCGCTTGGTAAGCGCTAATGCCCGGTACCACCTCAAAGGGCACCTCGGCCTCCGCCAGTGCCTGAATTTGCTCGTGAATGGCGCTGTAGAGGCTGGGATCGCCCGATTGCAGGCGAATTACCGATTTTCCGGCCCGCACGCGCTCCACCATCAGCGGCAAAATACCCTCCAAGGTCATGGTGGCAGTGCCGATGCGCTCGGCGTCGGGACGGGTCCAGGCCAAAATTTGCTGAGGCACCAGAGAGTTGGCGTAGAGAATCACATCGGCCTGACTCAGCAGGCGCTGGGCCTTGACGGTCAATAGCTCTGGGTCGCCTGGCCCCGCCCCAACGATATACACCCCTGGCGCTAGGGCCGCCCTTGCTGCGGGAGCATCGGCGGGAAAATCTTGAATTCTAGAGGAGGTCAGAGGGCTAGCCATAGGGCAAACGTCAACAATTCACACAGCCACTGGATCATAGCCACTTTGTTTCAAGTAACCGTGAACTCTAGGTATTTCACCGGAATTTAGCGATCGCTCTAGGAGATTGGAGCGGTAGATGCACCCTGATTCAGACCCCTGAGGATAGCTAACTCAGGGGTCTTTTTGTATTGAGGCCTGGGCTATTGCTTTGCCCAACTATACCGGGGGTGACCCGCTTGAGCCGTTCACAGAAACAGTACGGGTTTGCGCTAATCTGTGACAAATGCATCGAACGCAACATTAGATAGCTAGATTCAGCAGTACGCACCTATGGCTGAAGCAGGACAGGGAGAACGATTGCTCGGAGGCCACTACCGGGTGCTGCGGCAGCTCAGTCGGGGCAGCTTTGGCGATACCTACCTGGCCGAAGACACCCACCGATTTCAAGAACTCTGCGTGCTGAAGGAGTTTAACCCTCAGGTGCCAGGCAAGCTGGCCTTGGATAAAGCCCAAACTCTGTTTGAACGCGAGGCCAGCATTCTCTATCAGATCAACCATCCCCAGGTGCCTCGGTTTCGTGAGCTGCTGCGGGATCAGGGACGGCTGTTTTTGGTACAAGACTACGTCGAAGGCCCTACCTACCAGGAACTGCTCGATCGCCGTCGTGCCGTCGGCGAGAGCTTTAGCGAAGCGGAGGGGGTGCAGTTCCTAATGCAAACGCTGCCGCTGCTGCAATACCTGCACAGCATCGGCATCGTGCATCGCAATATTTCGCCCGACAACTTAATTCAGCGCAATGCCGACGGTCGCCCGGTGCTGATCGACTTTGGCGGCGTGAAGCAGCTGGTGGTGAATGTGCGCTATCAGCTTGGGGTAGCCCAGCCCTACCAGGCCGCCGATGGCACTATCACCCGCCTAGGCACCGTGGGCTATGCCCCCGAAGAACAGCTCGAATCGGGCCAGGTGAGCCCGGCCACCGACCTCTACGCTTTGGGCATGACGACTCTGGTGCTGCTGACGGGCAAAGACCCCGACGCCCTCTATGACGACCGCCGCGATCGCTGGGTTTGGCCAGAGCAGGTCGAGCTATCGGCTACCCTGCGCCAAGTGCTGACTCAGCTGGTGGCCCACGATCCAGGCGATCGCTACCAGTCTGCCGGGCAGGCGATGGCTGCCCTTAACCTGGCCCACCCCGACTCGCTCTCAGCGTCCTGGTCGCAGCCCATGCCCATTCGCATGCAGCCCACGGTGCCACCGCCCCAGCCTGAACCGCCGAGGCCAGCGCCTACGGTGGCGATCGCTCCGGCGGCTCCCTACGCACCACCCATGGCCTACGATCCCACGGCTACCGTGGCCCCGCCGCCTCGGGCAGTGCCGGTGCAAAAAACATCGTCGGGGTGTTGGCCTGCCCTGGCTGGGTTGCTGGTTATGGTGGGAGTCGCCGGAGGGCTATGGTGGTGGCTAGACCCCCTGAGCCAGTTGGGGGGGGATGGCTCTGACGTTGTTTCGCCCGGCGGCAGTGATGTCAGCAATCCCAACCTCAGTGAGGCTGAGCGCGAGCGCAAACAGGCCCTGCGCGATCGCTCCGTCACGCTCAGCGTTGATTGGTCCTACATCACCAGCCTGACCGACCAGCTGTTTTACGAGCAAAACCCCGATCGCCAGGGTACTCAGCTCACCGATCAGCCCCAGGATGAGCCTTTGCGGGCGGCGTGGGATGCGATCGCCGCTGACAATCTAGACCTGATCGAAGCCAACCTCAGCACTGACGCCCGCAGCAAGCTAGGCCGCTACAACCCTACCGACAGCGATCGCTGGAAAAGCCAGGTCAACGCCCTCTACGTCAGCAGCAATGCCCTCTACGATCTGGCTGACGCTCGCTTTAGCCAGCTGTTTCCGAAGCGGGCAAGAGAGGGTTTTGTCGAAACTGCTGTTGACCAAATCTGGTTTGCTCTGGCCCAGGACCAAGTCAACGCCATGGAAAATGGCGAAAACCTAACCGAAGTTACCTTTGAGCCAGGCACCTTCAACCAGCAGCAGGAAGGCAACCTCAGCCCTGGCCACGGCCAGATCTATGTTGTCAATCTCACCGCTCAGCAGCTGCTGCGTCTAAATCTGCAAGCCCCCCCGGAGAGCACCCGCCTCTCGCTCTACGTGCCGGTGCCCACCGACGAGCTGCCCCACATTCTGGCCGATGCCGAGCAAAACACCTGGGCTGGAGAGCTGCCCCAGTCAGGTTATTACGAGATTGTGGTGGTATCTCAATCAGAAAATGTCATTCCCTACCGCCTCACCGTGGCAGTTGATAACGTCATCAACGACATTATTAACCAGCCAGATCCGCCTGAAAAAAATAATTGACGTGAGCGCAGCCTGCTGTCTCTAAGCGTTTCCAATTGTTACCTTTTGCAACTCCAGGTGCAACTTAGAGCGATATTTGTTTGGGTCAACGCACTTCCCCCGGCTATGAACCACACTCTGCTCAACTCCATTCGGGAGTCTGACGGTCGCTACCTCAGCGATTTAGAACTACGGCCCCTAGCCCAGTTTGTGGCATCCTTCGATACGCGTTTTAAGACCTATGCCCGTCTGAGAGCAGACGGTGAAACTCTGGTGCTCAACGCCCTGCGCCAGCTCATGGTGGGTTCATACCGCGAGGTGGTGCAAGCCCACGGAGCCAAGTGCCGGCGCGACATGCTCTATACCCTAGAGTGCATTGCTAAAGCCGTTCTGATCGATGACCCAGACGGCTTTATGGAAGAGTATGTGATGTGGATGCAGAACATTACCCGCGCCCTGCATAAACAGGACTCTGCGATCGCCGCCTACCGCAGCCTGCAAGCTCAAGTGTTGGCTGCCTTACCCGAGGCGTCAGCCCAGCTCATCAACAGCTATTTAGACAAGCTCATCCAAGCTTTAAGCGATGGCCTGTAGAACAGCCGCAACAACACCGTAACTTCATCCCCAACGTTGATACTGGCCCGAGTCGGTTGGGAAGACTTAGGGTACTGGTGCTTTCATGGTTTGGCGCTCATGAGTCTACGCAATAACGCCTACGCCATAGTTGCTTCGAGGGCAAATATCTTGACTCATTCCGCTGCGCCTAAGCCCTACCTGATTAGGCTTTCGACCTTTCAGCAGCAGCCGCTACTAGGCGACTACAGGCAGGGCCAGCTGTGTCTCAACGACTGCGGCTTGATCGTGGCTGACGAGTGGGTCCGATCTGCTGCCAATCGCAAAGGCATCGACCTCGATGTTTGGACAATTACCCCCACTAGTCTGCAAAGCATTGTCTTTTTACAGGTGCCAGCTACAGTTGGTGCCGGGCTAACCGGCATTGATGAAGGCCAAAAGCCCTGGCTGCTGTCGTCATTTATTGCCAGCTTTAAAGCGGTAGCGGCCAAGCGCATCAATCTGCGGCTTAACCAATTGGGGCAGTCGGTGTGGCAGCGCAACTATAACGAGCACCTGATTGGTGACGACGACTATCTCACCGAGCTGCGCTACAAGCTGCAAAGCCAGAACCAACAGCCCACTGTATAGACATCACCCCAAAAGGTTGAGCAAAGTGTTTTACCAGGTCTGGCGATGGCTAGATCTTGCGGGAGCGATCGTCATCTGCCCCAACAGACTGAGGATGAAAAGGCTTAAATTCGGTTCTAGCCCGCTAGTTTGGCCTTGACCAAAGCCTGCACCTTTCCACCATCGGCGCGGCCTTTGAGCTGCTGCATGGCTGGTCCCATCACTTTACCCATATCTTTGGGCAACGAGGCCCCGGTTTGGGCGATCAGATCGTCAATGATGGCTTCGACTTCGGCATCGCTGAGCTGCTGGGGCAGATATTCTTCAATAATGGCTAGTTCTTCAGCTTCCTGGGCAGCAAGCTCGTCGCGCCCGGCTTTTTGGTACTGCTCGATTGAGTCTTTGCGCTGTTTGGCCAGCTGGGTCAGCACCTCTAGTTCTTGGTCGGCGGTGAGCTGATCTTGTCCGCTGGGGCGCACCAAAGACTCTTTTTCGAGAATCACTTTTTTAATGCTGCGAACCGTCTCTAGGCGCACCTTTTCTTTAGCCTTCATAGCGGTTTTGATGTCGTCGCTGATGCGGTCTTTCAAACTCATGGGGAATCCTTACGCCTATCTCGACGGCGCGTTGTAGGCTACCCTTTCACTTTAATTCAAACCGCTGCTGGGGCGAGTAGGAGATGGGGAAGGTGGGGAAGATAGGGAAAGACTAAGGTAAAAAGCAGCATCCCAAGCACTCCCTCATCTCCCTCATCCCCCTATCTCCCTGATCTCCTCATCTTTGCGACTCTCCAACTGCTGCTCTAAAAAGTTCACCAAATCAGCGCAGGTGAACAGCTGAGTTTCGTCGAAGTGCTCGCTGATATCAAGGCCAAAGGTTTCGTAGAAATCTTCACAGAGGGTGAGGCTCCAGTCAAACCAACACACCGCTGGAAACGACAAATCGTCAACCAGGTGATCGCTGGGCTTGACGCGACCGATCTCGAGGCCGGAGTAGTCGGTGAGCTGCTGGTAAGTAAAGTCAATCAGCGGTTTGGGCAGCGGCCGGCGCACTGCTGGCGGGGTCCAATGGTAGCGGTACCACTCGTCACAGGTGAGGCACGGGCGCGATCGCAGCCACTGGTTCACCCGTTGTCGGGCGACCATGTCGGGGCTGAGGGCCATGTAGGTGGTCAGGCTATTGACAAAGTTTTTCAACGGTTGCCACATCGGGTGCTGAAACGTCGAGCCCTAAAATTGCCTCTTGGGCTTGCTTAGAGTGTGCCCAGGGTGACGATCTAAGTCATGGTTTGGGCACGAACTTAACTCAACCTACGCTCAATCCGCAAAGCTCAGCTAGGGTAGCGGTAAAGCTCGGGTAGGAAACCGCTGCTGCTTCGGCTCGCTGAATTTGCATTGAGCCTTTGGCTCGTAGGGCGGCGATCGCCAGGCTCATGGCCACTCGATGATCAGTGTAACTATCGACGATGGCCCCTGTGAGGCCTGTGCCGCCGTGGATGGTGAGGCCATCGGGGTGTTCTTCAACTCGGGCACCCAGTTGGTTGAGCTGGCTGGCCATAACGGCGATGCGATCGCACTCCTTCACCCGCAATTCTTCAGCGTCGGTGATTACCGTAGTGCCCTCGGCAAACAGCGCTGCCACGGCCAAAATTGGCACCTCATCAATCATGCGGGGGATGAGGTCACCGCTCAAGCGGACAGCTTTGAGGCGGCTGTGGCGCACCCGCAGATCGGCCACAGGTTCTCCGGTAACTTCACGGGAATTCTCTAGAGTAATGTCGGCTTCCATGGCTGCTAGGGCGTCGAGAATGCCGGTGCGAGTAGGGTTGATGCCCACGTTTTCAATGACTAGATCGGAGCCGGGGGTGATGGCACCAGCCACCAGCCAAAAGGCGGCGGAGCTAATGTCGCCCGGCACCACCACGGTCTGTCCGGTGAGGGTGGCGGGGCCGCGCACGGTGACGCTACAGGTGTCGGGGTCTACGACAATGTCGGCTCCAAAGGCTCGCAGCATGCGCTCGCTGTGGTCGCGCGATAGGCTGGGCTCAGTGACGGTGGTTTCGCCTTCGGTCAGCAGCCCGGCCAGCAAAATGCAGGACTTGATCTGGGCGGAGGCCACAGGAGAGTGATAGTGAATCGGTTTGAGAGACTGCCCTTGAACCGCCAGGGGAGCGAGGCGGTTGTTCTGCCGACCCCAAATCTCTGCGCCCATTAGGCTCAGGGGTTTGATCACCCGATCCATGGGGCGCGATCGCAGCGAACCGTCGCCCGTCACCGCAAAATAGCGAGCGGGGTGTGACGCCAGCAGCCCCAGCATCAGTCGCAGAGTGGTGCCTGAATTTCCGGCGTTGAGCACGTCTGCCGGTTCTCGTAAATTGCCCAGGCCCACTCCCTGCACCGTTACCCATTCGTCTTCAAGCGATGACATGGTAACGCCCATGGCTTGAAAGCAGGCGGCAGTGCTGCGCGGGTCTTCCCCTAGCAGCAGGCCCTGAATGCGAGTTTCGCCCTTGGCGATCGCCCCCAGCATCAGCGATCGGTGGGAAATCGATTTATCCCCCGGCACCCGCACTCGGCCTCGCAGCGCCACCCCGTCGGCAGGGAACTCAAGAGTCAGGGTTTGGTGCGGGGCAGCGTCGGTTAGCTCAATGCGGGCGGTCATGGCAACGGTAATGAAAAGCCGATGCTGATCGTACCCTATTGCAGTCCGGCCTAGGAGGCCACTATAGAGGTCTTGGGGCGGGCAAAGATCATGCGTCCAGCGGAGGTTTGCAGTGACCCGGTCACCACCACCTCTAGCTCTTCGCCAATGTAGTCGCGGCCCTCTTCAACCACCACCATAGTGCCGTCGTTGAGATAGCCCACGCCCTGGGAGGGCTCTTTGCCCTCTTTGAGAATCTTCAGATCAATGTCGTCGCCGGGCAGGTAGGCGGGGCGAATAGCCTGGGCTAGATCGTTAATATTGAGGACTTCGACATCCTGAAAGCTGGCGACTTTGTTGAGGTTGTAGTCGTTGGTAAGCAGCATGGCGTTGAGTTCTTGGGCCAGCTTTACCAGCTTGGCATCCACGGTGGGGATGTCATCGTAGTCGACAGAATTGATCAACAGGCGGTTGGGGTAAGACTCGCGGATGCGATTGAGTACATCTAGCCCACGCCGACCGCGATCGCGCTTTTGGTCATTGCTGGCATCGGCTACGTTCTGAAGCTCTTGCAGCACAAACTGGGGCACCAGCAGCTGGCCCTCCAAAAAGCCGGTATCCATTAGCCCCTCAATGCGGCCATCTATAATGCAGCTGGTGTCGAGCACCTTGGTCTTGCTGGGCTTGAGGGTGCCCTCGGCCACCAGGGTCGATTCCAGCGTGCTGGGGCTGACCAGGCGCAGCAGCGATCGCCCGTGGGTGTCGGCCAGGTTCATCCCCGACACCGCAAACAGCACGCTGCCTAACACCGCCGTCATCGGCTTAATAAAGCCAAACTCCGAGGGAATGGGCAGCAAAAACAGCGGTGCCAGCATCAGGTTGGCGATCAGCAGACCTAGCACCAGACCCACGGCGCGGGTGAGAATGCGATCGGGCGGCAGTTCTTTAACCTGGCTTTCTAGGCGGCGGTAGCTGGTCTGCATGACCAGGCCCAAGCCCGTGCCAATCAACCCGCCGAACACGGCGGTCACTGCACCCAGCGCCTCAATGTTGGTAACCTGCTGCAAAATCGGCTGGGGCAGCAGATCAATGCTGTAGAACCCGATGCCCGCCCCGGCCAGGATAAATGAAAAGATGATCAGTGCGTCTAGCATGGTGGTCTGCGGTTCTGGCCTTGATTTTGCAGCGGTTATAGGCTAAGTGCCTATCCCTCTCAGTGTACTCCCCTGGATCAAAAGCAGCCGACGAAACGCCACTGGGGGAGCCAGGTTGGCAAAAGTATACCGCTAATGCCCATCTTCCTAGCCGTCCTACCGGCTCTGCAATAATGGGGGGGTTACTGCACTTGCGTTCTCCATGGCTTTGCCCTTTTTGCGATCGGCGGTGGTTCAACTGACGGCCTACACCCCTCACGTTGAGTCAGCAGACGACCCATCCCCCGCTAATTTCGACATCCTTGACACCAACGAGTGCCCCTACGATCTGCCCGAGGCGCTTAAAGAAAAGCTGGCCTGGCACCTGCACCACGACGTCGCCGCCAACCGCTATCCCGACGGTGGGCATGGGGCCCTGAAGAGCGCGATCGCCCAGTACGTCACCGAATCCGCCAGCGGAACCGCCGTTAGCGCCGACCATATCTCCGTCGGCAACGGCTCCGACGAACTGATTCGCTCGCTGCTGATCGCCACCTCCGTCGGCGGTGAAGGCTCGGTCCTGGTGGCCAACCCCACCTTTTCGATGTACGGCATTCTCGCCCGCACCCTGGGCATTCCGGTGGTGACAGTAGGCCGCAGTGAAGCCACCTTTGAGCTCGATCTGGCCGCAGCGCAGCAGGCGATTGACCAACCCCAGGAAGCCCCGGTGCGAGTAGTGTTTGTGGTGCACCCCAACTCCCCCACGGGCAATGCTCTCACCGCCGCCGAGGTAGAGTGGCTCAAGTCTTTGCCCCCCGAAATCCTCGTGGTGGTGGACGAGGCCTATTTCGAATTCAGCCAGCAGACCACCGTGGCGGAGGTGCTGACTCGACCCAACTGGGTGGTGATGCGGACGTTTTCGAAAGCCTTTCGCCTGGCGGCTTACCGAGTGGGCTATACCGTGGCGAATGCAGAGTTGACTCAGGCGCTCGAAAAGGTGCGCCTGCCCTACAACTTGCCCAGCCTCACCCAGGCGGTGGCTCAGCTGGCCCTCGCCCACAGGCAGGAGTTGTTGGCAGTGGTGCCCGAGATTCAGCAGCAGCGGCGGGAACTGGCCGATGCGATCGCCCAGCACACCCCCCTGCGGCTCTGGCCCAGCGACGCTAACTTTCTCTATGGGCGACTGCCAGTGTCCTCTGGTCAATCTTCAAGCGCAGAGCTAGAGCGCTGGTTTAACTGTCTGCGCAGGCAAGGAACGCTGGTGCGCCACACAGGTGGCGGCCTGAGAATCACCATCGGCACCCCAGCGGAGAATCAGCGAACCTTAGCCCACATGCAGCAGCTGTAGGGTGCTTCGCCGAAAGCCTGTCTGTCACTCTCAGTGCGGTCGGGCGAATGCCCTTTGCCCCTACACCAGGGCTCTAGCGCGGCGGACGGTGTAGGGGAGCACGCCTACGAGCAGGGCAAAGGCCTCGTCGGGCACGTTGTCGACAATGCTCTGGTCAAAGTAGCTCTTGAACTGTTCGAGGATAAGCTGGGCGCGATCGATGGGCACCGGCTTATCGGTAAAGTTTTGGGTGAGCCGCACCCACTGCAGGCGAATTTTAAGGGCTTTTTGCTGGGCCTCGGCCGATTCAGGAGAAATGAGCGACAGGCTGCCCAGGGGAATCACAGCTCGGCAGTCGGCATCCAGGCCACCGCCTACAGCGGCACCAGGGCCGGCAAACTCGGTATAAAACTCTTTGTGGATAATCAAACCGTTGCGACGGCGGCTGTTGACAACCCACAGTTCACCACCGCGAATTCTAGCCAGAATGTCATCGTCTTCTGGCAGCAGCAGGCCAGACTCAAAAAATGGGTTTGACAGGCTACTCACTGGGCTAACGGCGTGGGAAAGCATAGGCCGAGCCGCAGAAAATCCAGGGGAGTGCAGAGAACTCCCGTATCCTGGCCCTGGAATATTCTGCTCAAAGTTGGAGATCATCCCCGTCACATAGTAGCGACAACAGCTCAATTAGCTACAGTCTGGGTTATTTTTGAGTGCTCTGGTTACTAAGTGTTCCCAGGCCTTCATTCTAGGGTAAACGCCTATCGAGCCCTCGGTGAAGTGTTTAGCTACGCTGAAGTAGGGATAAATTTCTCTGTTTGTAGCTTGATGTTTCTGTGAAGTTGTCTGGTCGGACTAGGGCTTGGTTGGGTGAGACGGCGGCTGTAGGGTTTTGTGCATCATCAGCCGCCGGGCCTGTAGCCCTAGCCATGAGGCTGGTGAGTCCTCGGTCTGCACGACTGAAAATCCTGCCTTGCGATAAAGTGCCCGGGCCGCTAGGTTGTCTTCCATGACGTGGAGTTGCAGCTCACGGATGCCCCACCGTTGCGCCACCTGTTCGCACGATCGCAGCAGGGTGATGGCAATGCCCTGCCGCCTAAAGGTTTGATCGACCGCCAAATTTGAAATGTAGACGTGGCGATCGCCCTGCCAGGGCCAGGGCTGGCGGAGCGAGGCTTCCACAGTACCGGCAATGGCCTCTCCGCTAGTTGCAGTAGAACCTGAGGTGGGGGTGGCGACGGCAGCCAGACAGGCGTAGCGAGGCGACTGGGCCTTGAGCCGCTGCTTCAAATCTTCGTAAATGCCGAGCCGAATGAAGGGATAGACCCACAGCCGCCAGCCGTCGCGATCGTAAAAGCTGCCGGTGAGCACGTCGGTAAGCCGGTCGAGATCGCGCAGACTGGCTGGGCGAACGTGCGGCTGGGGTGCTGCCGGGGCCGGAAGGGAAGAAGAAATATTTGGGTCGGCCTGTACCATGAGCCTCTGCGGCAAACACAACTATTGCCAGCGCTGCCGTTCGCGGAGCGAGTGCCCGGCCCTCAGCCGGACGGTTGGCCATCGCCTTAGCAGTCAATATACCCTTCTCTCCCTGCCCAGGGAGTACGATCGAGAGAATCATTTTATTTACAGCTCGACAACGCCGATACTGTCTTTGGTCTGCCCTAGCGAGGGCATTGCTAGCTATGGCCAACTCCTCATTTCTGACGACCTTTGCCCGCCACCGCGACCCCAAGCTGCTGTGGCCAGTGGCTGCTGTGGCCTCAGTGCTAACCCACGGCCTGGCCTTGGGAATGGTACGAACCCTAGCTATTCAAACCCCGACTCTGCCCGAGGGTGAGATGGCTCCGCTGCCGATTCAGCTAGTGGAGTTGTCTGCCGCTCAGGCTGCCCCTGGGCAGTTCGCCGAAGACACGGATGTCGCATCCTTGGCTGACGCCTCGATTGCAACAACGGATCCATTGGCGGCGGCTGCGACGTCCCCATCGCTGCAGACCGCCCCAGCAGAAGCTTCGCCAGTTGCTCTGGCCCTCCCGTCGATAGAACCGTCGGTTTCCTCACCGCCACCAGTGGATAGTCCGCCAGTGGCTCCGGCTCCTCGCCCTACTCCGGCTTCAGTTACGCCACCGCCTCCGGTGGCTCCAGTCTCTCCCCGTCCGGAACCACCGGTTTCGCCAGCGCCAGAGGTCAGCCGACCGCCGGGGACAGAGGCGCAACCTGGGGTGGATAGTCCGTCCCAGGTTGCGCCGCCACCGTCGGCACCCCCAGGGAATGGTGCGTCGGGTGAGACTGAGGGGCAGGGCGGGCAAGTGATGCCCGTGGGTATTCGCCCTGACCCCAATGGCCGTGACATTCCTGAAACAGCTCCGCAGCTGTTGAGCACCAGCGCTATTGCAGTGCGGCCTTTAGCCTCGATCTGTGGGTTTGCCAACCTAGACGCGCTGCTGGCAGGAAGCTCGACTGCCTCGGTGCAAATGCAGATTCGGGTGGAGCCCAGCGGCGAGATTTCTAACGTGCGGCTGGTGCAGGGCACGGGTAACAGCGCGGTGGATGATTTGGTGGGTTGTGTAGTGCGGCAGCGTTTGCGTCTGCAACCGGCCAGCTCGGCGGGGGTGCCTCAGCTGACGGATGCGTTTATTTTGGATGCACGGATTCAGTTTTGAGGGCATTGCTGATCAGCAGTATGATTTGCCCCCCTAGCCCCCCAATGCTGAGGGGAACCAGACGACTTCAAAATCCCCCAAAATTGGGGGTTGGGGGGCCGATGCAGCAACTATTGCTTTTGCAAATTCATTCCTCAATTCAGTAACGCCGTTTTGAGGGTTTGGTTTTGAATTTTCGCGTTTGAGCACAGCTCAAAATTCAAAATTGAGAATTCAAAACTAGCGTTAGCTCTGCAAGTGAGTGGTGTCGTTGAAGCGTTTAATGCGCCACAGTTCGCTATTGAGGCGGTTGGGGCCGGGTTGGGGCCAGCGATCGCGATCGAGCCAAAATTCAAACAGGGCGGTGTTGGCCATGGGCAGACCCCAGGCGCGATCGCAGCCCATCAGGCAGGCGATCGCGTGCTGCAAAATCCAGTGGTGGCCAATGACGAGAATGCGATCGCCGTTGCGGTGACGCTCGATCAGCCCATCCACTACCCGCTGGGCTCGGTTGTGGCCTTGCTCTAGGGTTTCGGCTTGGGGAATGGGCTGCCAGTCGAGGCTGGTTTCGAGCTGGTGGCAGAGGTCGGGATGGCGATCGCGGGCTTCAGCCCAGGTCAAGCCCGTAAAAATTCCGGCGTCGTATTCTTTAAGGTCATCCAGCAGGGTCATGGGCACCGCTTGATCAGAGGCCAGAGTCACAGGCTTCGGAGGTTCCGTGGTATCAGCATCTGGGGCCGGGGTCAGCCCATCGATCGCTTGAAAAGTCTTTTCTCCTAAGCCGTTGACTATGTCTGTCAGGGTGGCGGTGGAGCGGGCCAAGGGACTGCAATAGAGGTGGGTAGGGTGCCAGCCGGTGATGGCCAAATGTTGGCCCAACCGTCGCGACTGTTCAACGCCCAGGGGGGTTAGCTCGGTAGAGCTGCATCCTTCCATGCGGCCCTCGGTGTTGCCCACCGACTGGCCGTGACGCACAAGCAGCAGTTTGAGAACGGGCATTGGCCAGATTTAACGATAAGCTTCCCAAGCCTAAGTCTAGGCCGCTTAGCGGACGATTTTGCCCTCATCTGCTGTTTTCTACGGGCGGCTCGCAACGGGATAGGGACAACCAGGCGATCGGCGGAAGATTCTCTCAGCTAAAGGTGAAGCTGTCGATGGGGTGAGGGGAGTAGAGGGTGAGTGGGCAGGGGGGAGGGGTAGGCTAGGGGAGTGGGGAAAGTGTCTATTGATGCGCCCACAATGCTGGAACCATGCCAAGATGCTAGAAAAATTGCTCAGTTTTGCGGTTTACCTATGGTTTGTTCGGTTCACCCAACGTCAACCTTTGCCTGTCGCTGTGGTCTTGATGCCGTCGATCGCCAGCGGTTGGGACTATTCCTGAGCGTAGTGCTGGGGTTTGCGGTGGTGGAATGGCTGGTGGGTAGCCAGAGCCACAGTCTGGCGCTTCAGTCGGATGCGGGGCACATGCTGACCGATGTGGGGGCGATCGCCCTGGCGCTGTCGGCGAGCTGGCTGACGCGGCTGACGCTGGCCCGCCCTCGACCGGGGCAGCCGCGACTGGAAGCGATCGCGGCTCTGGTAAATGGCCTGGGACTGCTGGCCATGGCGGGGTTGATCTCCCTAGAGGCTTGGCAGCACCTAAGTGCGCCACCTGTGGCCTTGGTTAGCGGGCCGATGTTGGGGACGGCCCTAGTGGGCCTAGCCATCAACGGATTTGGAGTGTGGCTGCTGCACGGCCAGGGCGATGAGTCGCTGAATCGGCGCGGGGCGTTTTTGCACGTGGTGGCCGACCTGGTGAGTTCGGTGGGGGTGATTGTGGGGGCGCTGTGTATGGCGCTGTTTCACTGGTTTTGGGTCGATGGAGCCTTGAGTTTGGCGATCGCCCTGCTGATCGGCAGCAGCGCCCTGCCGCTGATTTACCAAAGCTGGGGCCACCTGAAGGGCAACCGGGACAATGCTGGCCCAGACCTGTCTTCCCTTGGGTTTTTAGAAGCTGGGCGCACTGACCTGAGCGCCCACATTTTGGGGTCAGCTTCTACCCATGAGCCGCTGGCAACGGCTTTGGGTAACAAACCTCGTGTATTGGCGACAAAACTGCGCCACAACGGCTTTTAAACTCTAATATTCATAGCTAGGTGGCCATCTCTGCATGGGCCAGCACTGCACTGTGTCTACGGGAGTTCAACCATGGGTACCTGGGTTAAGGAAACCGATGAAGCTTTTTACCTGATGCAGGGAAACCAGTGGATCTCCCGCATTCAGAAGCGTCCCTCTGCCGGAAACCCCAACGAGCGGGTGCTGAATGTCGAGGGCATGCGGGACTGGTTTTTGCGATCGGACTCGCCCCTAGCCATGACGGTGTCGGTAGGTACTGGTGGGCCAGAGCCAGAGCAGGCGGGTTCATCAGGGGGGCAAACCCCACCGCCCGAAGGCGAAACTCCACCCCCGACGGGCGGCACTTCGCCCGCAGAACCGGGCGCGGACGGCGAACCCGCTCCCGAACCTGTCAAGAGCCTGGCGCTGCGGGTCAAGAGCACGACTTACTTTAAGCTCCAACCCAAACTGGCCAGCGATCTCACCGATGCTGAAAAGGTGTTGGTCACCAACGGCACGACCTTTAATATTCAGTACTATATCGACGTAGGCAAAAACCACTGGCAGGTGCAGCTGCTCGAACCCACCCTGGGCGATAAAACCAATCGCACCTGGTATGTCTACACCCCAGACATTGACGTGTTGACCGGCGTGCGGCTGCGGGTGATCAGCGATACCCTCTTCAAGACCGAGCCTAAAATTTCGTCGCAGCTAAGCGAGTCGCAGAAGGTGTTTGTGAAAAACGGCACCCAGCTAAACTTGCTGGCCTTTAAGCCAGCGGCAGGTGACCACTATGAGGTCGAACTGGCTGATGCGATCGTAGGGGCCGAAGTCAACACCAAATGGTATGTCTACAGCCTCGACACCAAGGTAGACGGCAACCGGCAGACCCTAGAAATTACGGGTGACACCATCTTTAAGGCTCGGCCCGTGCAAGCTAGCCAGCTCTCTGATGCCGATAAAGTGCTGGTGAAGAAGGGCACGGTGTTTTTGTTAAACTCCTACGCTCAGCCCGAGAGCAACCATGTGCGGGTGGCCCTGCAAGGTGCCTTTCTCGGCCCCCAAAATCGCACCTCTTGGTATGCCTATGTGCCTGATATTCAGATTTCGGGCACCGAAATTGATAACCGTCCCGGTGACCAAGGGCCAGGACAGCCCAGCAATCCTGTTGATCGGGGCGTGGCGATGAGCTTCCCTGGATTTACGGGCACCTACTACTCCAACGATCCGATTCAGCCCAAAAACCGCTATGGTGTGCGGGGCAACTTTACCTGGGGTGAGGCTCTGCACGTCAACCGCTCTACGGGGGCTTACCGTCGCCCCGCCAACGCTGGCGTCGTCTATAACATTTTGAAAGTGGCCGACGCCATGGAAGAAATTCGCAAGATGTACGGCGATAAGCCGCTGAAAATCAATTCCTGGTATCGTGACCCGGCCACCAACGCGGCGGTAGGCGGAGCCTCAATGTCGCGTCACCTATCGGGCGATGCGGTGGACTTTGTGGTGCCCGGTGTGCGGTGCTTTGATGTATATGCGCGGCTCAACGGCTGGTGGGGCAACCGGGGCGGGCTGGCCAGTTCTTCGGTGTTTACCCATATCGATGTGCGGGGCTACCGAGCCCGTTGGAGCTACGGCTACTAGGCCCGGTTTTGTGCGGCGAGGCTTGATGGCTCTGCGGTGGGTTAATCCTCATCGCAGAGCTGCTGGGCGATGTCGATATCCTTGTTCAAGGTTTGTAGGGGCACAGCATGCTGTGCTCCTACCTAGAGCAAGCAGGGACGCCAAAAGGTTCCTAGCTCTGGTAATTCTCACCCTGATGCTCAGCCTAGGGGGAATGCCGATCGCGGGCCTGGCGCTTTTGCCCCCGCCGGAGACGGCTCTTACCCCAGATTTGGCAGATTTTCCTCTAGTGAAATCCTACGATTTGGGCATGGCCAATCTGGCCCAGAGTGGCACGGCTGTAGACACCATGCCGCTGGCGCTGACGGGGGCGATCGCCCTTCCTCCCGGCAATTCTCCTGTTCCCTGGGTCGTGGTGCTTCACGGTCGCCATGCTGGGTGCCACTTTCAGCCCGAGGCTACCAGCCAGTGGCCCTGTGACCCTGAACCTCGCTTTGATCTGGGCTTTGCCTACCTAGCCCAAGCTCTGGCTGAAGCTGGCTACGGTGTGCTGATTCCCAATCTCAATGCGGCTTTTAGCGAGACCTACGGGGCCACCGCCGACACCCGCAACGACTTTGCTGACCAGCGCAGCGGCCAGATTATTGACGCTCACCTCACCCGCCTGACCCTGGCTAACCAAGGAGATGTCTCTGGTTTTGGGATACCGTTGGTGGGCCGCGTTGACTCGACCCGTCTGGCGATGGTGGGTCACTCTATGGGCGGTGGCGCAGCGGCCCTCAGCGCTCTGCAAGGTAGAACCGTTTCTGACCTGAACCCGTCGGCCCTGGTGCTGATCAGCCCTACCCGCAGCTACCCCATTGCCCAACGCCCCAATGCCTACCAGCTGCCTGATGTGCCGACGGCGGTGATCGCTGGGGGGTGCGATCGCGACATTTTTGACCTCAGCAGCCTCTACTACGTCGAAACCGCCCGGCAGCAGCCCCGCACTACGCCGATTGCCGGAATTCTACTTCCAGGAGCCAACCACAACTATTTCAACGCCGCTGTGGCTGAGGATGATTATTATCGGCAACCAGATAACGGGCCGTTGTGCAACCCTCAGCGATCACGCGATCGCCTATCGCGGGTGGCCCAAGAAGACTTTCTCGCCCAATATACCCAGGCGTTTTTGCGCACCGTCTGGTCTCCCCCTGGATCGGCTGGCCTCGCTGAAGTGGGCATGGCTCCTGACCGAGCGGCTCCAGCGGAGCTGTTTGAACAGTCGGTACTCACCGCTCTCGTGTCTCCCAATGCCCAGCGCTACACCGTCTTTGAGGCTGAGGATGCTCCGGCTGCCATTCTCACCGCCGGTCTCAAGGCAACCTTCTGTGAGCCGCTGACCGATTGCCAGCAGCCCTCACGCCCCTATCCACACTTTCCGACCCTGCTCACCCTGGGGTGGGAGGCCGCTACAGAATCGCTGCAAGTGCCCCTGGAGGGCGTCAACGTCAGCAGTTTTACCAGCCTGGAACTGCGTCTCGCCCCTGACCCATCCTGGTCGATACCCCAGGGGCAGCCCGTGTTTGCGGTGGTGCTGCGCGATCGCCAAGGAGGGGCGGCACGAGTCGAAATTCTCTCGACGGTGCCTGCTTTGAGGCAGTTTGAGGCTGACTCTACCCACGGCAACACGGCACCCCTCTATCCCAGCGCCCTGCGCGTTCCCCTAGGGCAGTTTTCAGGCGTAGATCTGGCGGCGTTGACGAGTGTGGAGCTAGTGTTTGATCAGGTTCCCCAGGGCAAACTGCATCTGGCCAGCATTGAGTTTGTGGGGCAAAATTAGGCTTTCTAAATGCCCTCGAAGGTGCTGTGGCGAAAGGTGTAGCCTGCCGCCTTGAGTTTTCGATTCGACACCCGCACGTTGTAGGGCCGAGCACTGGGTTGAGATGGATCCCACTGTACGGGTTCCAGTTGGTGGGCCTGGCAGACGCGATCGATCAGCTCGCGTACGGTGGGAATTTCGTCTTGCACCAGGTTGTAAAGGCCGCTGAGGGATTGGGATTGGGCAAAGGCGATCGCCCCTACAATGTCATCTAAATGAATCCAGTTGCTGCCTTCGTGGCCGGAGCCGGGGCGGGTGGTGCCAGCGGCGCGGCTGTAGATTTTGGCTAACTCGCGCCCTAGGCCGTAGATGCCGCCGAGACGGAAGATGCAGACGTTGCGCTCGGGCGTAGTTGCCTTCAGCAGAGTTTGCTCGGTCTCGGCCATGGTGCGGGCATTGTCGGTGGCGGGTTTGACTGGGTCATCTTCTCTCACCCAAGCGCCATCGTAGTTGCCATACACGGAATAGCTGCTGGTGAAGATAATCTGTTTTAGGCTAGGAGCCTGATCGAGAGCGCCCACAACCGTTTGAGCCGTCTTTAAGTAGACTTCTTCGTAGTTGGCCTGGCGACCGGCCCCTACGCAGATGAGCAGCGTGTCTTGATCTTGTAGGAGAGCGGCAATGCCACCTGCATCTGACCCCTGCACTACCTGCACAGCCGCTGCTATGGAACGTAACTCTTCAATTCGGTCGGGGTTGGTGGTGGTGGCGGTGACCTTGACGCCTTGGCTGCCCCAAAGCTGGGCCACTGCTTTGCCCACGTATCCACAGCCCAAAATTGCTGCATTCATGGCTTTAAGATCCTCAGTGCTGCGATCGCGGCGTTTTTACGTGCTTCTTTGATGCTGCGGCCTTGGCCGATGCCATAGTTTGTGCCGCCAGCCCAAACTTCTAGGGTAAATACTTTGGCGTGGTCTGGGCCAAGGCGCTCTTTTTCTAGGTAGCTGGGCAACGTGCCACCCATGTGGGCCTGTACATATTCTTGCAGCTCAGTCACGGGGTCGGTGGCCTGAAGGTCTAGGGCGCGATCGATCAGGGGGCTCATGATCGCCTCAACATAGCTATAGGCGGCGGCAATGCCAGCGTCTAAGCGGTAAGCGCCGATCACCGCTTCAAACATGTCGGCCTGAACGCTGGGATTGTGGCGTTCGTGCTGGGCTCCAGCCCCAAGGCGCATTTGGTCGGGAATGCCTAGCTGCACTGCTAGCTCTGCGAGGGAAGGCTCATCGACGAGGCGATCGCACCGCTGCGACATTTCCCCTACAGCCAGGTGAGGATAGCGGGCAAAGATTAAGTCGCGCACCACAAGTTCAAGAATGCCGTCGCCCAAAAACTCTAGGCGATCGTAGTCGGGGCCTTCGTTGGGATGTTCGTTGGCGTAGCTGCTGTGGGTGAGCGCTTGCCGAAGCAAAGCTGGATTTTGAAAACTAGGCAGAAGCATTTTAGGCTCACTAGACAGAAAAACCGGGTTTCTTGCTCTAAACTTCAAAAGCTAATTTAGCTATTAAAGTTTAGTCGAAACCCGGTTTCAAAACCGGTGAGCTTAGGATAGTTCAGTGGTGTCCATGAAGTGGCGATCGCACTCTTGCGCGGTTCCACTAGGGAAATAGTAGATTGTGAATCTGCTTAACTAAGCGGCAGGTGGAAAAGACCTACGCCCTGATGCAGCAGTTGGTTGGTGATGACCAAACACAGACTTAACTCTGTAAAGCTTTAGCAGCACCTCTTCAGCGTCGGGGTATCGTTCCATAATAAAGTTGATCATGTCATCAGCTGTGCAACTAACTCTAGTACCACCATTCCAGGTATGAAATTCTTTGTGAATTTCCTCATTGAGTGTAATGAGGTTATCTACACAGGCTGCCAGATCTGGATATGCTTTGTCAGAGTAAATATGATGCGCTGCAAGATCGAATTTATGTGCTCTACTGCTCTGAATTAGAGTGATCTGGCATGTCTTTCGATCTCTGTCTTTAGCAGCATTTTTTGCCTTTTCTATTTCTTTTTTTCGAGACTCTTCAGCGCTAATAATCAGCTTAAATGCTTTTTCTCCTACTACCTCAAGCGCTTTGCACCATTCTCTGCGATCTTTTACAGTAAGCGATTGAGACAATTCTTTGCCCAAACGATAAAAGCCAGATAAAGAATAATATCTAACGCCGTCAAAATCATCAAAGTCTTTGAACTTTTCAAGGGGTTGTCCAGAACTTTGAATTGCATCAAACGCTCGATTAAGACGGGCATAGCTTGTGCAAAAAATATTGACTGCATCCTTCTTAGATAGAAAATGCCTGTTGTTTCGAAGGGTTAAAGAGCTACAGTTCTCATGAATTTTTCGTCGAACAAATGCATTTCGAAGTTTTTCTTTGTGTCTAGTTATAAACTCAATAATGGTAGCCCAAAAGCTTTTGGGTTCTACTGAGTCCATATACTTTGCGATCGCAAATGCTCCGTGCTCTGCAAATATACGTTCTTTATAGTTCCTATTAATGTAGATATAGTGATCTTTCTCGCGTAGTTCCCACTCATCATTGGGATCGGACTCGAAGAATCTTATGATTTTCTCTAACTCTTCAACGGTTATTTCTAGAGCTTTCGCTAACTCTTCGTCTCTAATAGTGAAATTTGAGGTGTCTCTTGCCATTTCTAAGCCTCCGCACCAATGCTTTGGTACATGGTGTTGATGCGGTCAAAAACTTTAGCGTCACCCGTGCCTGGAGCATCTGGATGATATGTTTTACTTAAAGCGTGATAAGCCTTTTTGATATCTTCTTTTGAAGCTGATTTTGGATCTAGGTCAAATACTTGCCAAGGCGAAAAATATTTAAATATATCAATTCCATTGATGCAGCCGTAGCCCTTCTCCTGCTCCTCCCCAGGAAGAACGCCAATAAACTTTCGGTATAGAACTTCCCAGGAATCTTTCAGGCCTAAGTTCATTGGCTCCATACCGTCTATGGCCATTTTGAAGGAGCCAGATTTCTTCAGCTCAGTTGTATTCTTGACCTCAAAATAGCTGTAAACAGCCTTTTTAAGCTCAGCCATCGACAGGGGCTTGATCTTCTTCGCTGGTTTCTTAGCTGCTTTATCTTTTTTCTTGTGATTTTCAATAACAAACTGAGCAAATTCAAGAAGTATTTCGGAGCCAACATTGTGATGCTCGGCGAGGCGACTAATCTCTTCTTGAATGAGTGAGTTAAGCTGATTAGATGGCATAGTAAATTCGCTTTAGATTTGAAGGTAGAAACTGCGTATAGCTACCTATCGTCTGGTAGGCACTACTAGCTTTCCCTAAATTTTGCTCCACTCTAACAACCTAAAAGATTTTTGCTTGGAGGTTCAAATGTTCTATTTAAGGTTGTGATTCGCTCAATCGCTCGCTGAACTGGTAAAACTGAACTAGTAAATTCCCTGAAAGAAGATGTTTTCTTTATACACAACGGTATGAGTTGAGCGGTGAGCACCGTCTGTCATTTACTCAAACTATCATTGCTACTTAGCAGAGGATTACTCAATATATTTAGATGGCTAAAAATTTATTTAGCCTTGGTTAAACATTTATCCAACCTTGCGATCGCTCCTATTAGCCTCTTGGTACAACCACCGCCTAAATCTGCCGTTTCGTAGGCAAGCCACAATAAACCAACCCTCAAGACCCATAAGTCGTGCTTACGGGCCTTGAGGGTTGAGCTAGGCAAATAGACCTGACTTCGAGTTAATGGGCTAGGGCAGCTCGGTGGTGCCCATTAGGTAGCGATCGCACTCTCGCGCCGCCCCACGCCCTTCATTGATCGCCCACACCACCAGGCTCTGCCCCCGGCGACAATCCCCAGCCGCAAACACGCCCGGAATTGAAGTGGTGTACTGCTCATGCTCAGCCTTCACATTGCTGCGGCCATCTTTTTCGAGACCCAAAGCATCGATCAACGGCTGCTCGGGGCCAAGAAACCCCATCGCCAGCAGCACCAGATGGGCGGGAACAACCTTCTCGGTGCCAGGCACATTCTGCGGCACAAACCGACCGTTTTCGTCTTTGCCCCACTGAATCTGCACGGTGTGGACAGCTTTGACGTTGCCCTGCTCATCGCCCTCAAACTTGGTGGCGGTAGTCAGGTAGGCGCGGGGGTCGTCACCAAACATCGCGGCGGCTTCCTCCTGGCCATAGTCCATCTTGTAGACCTTGGGCCACTCGGGCCAGGGGTTACCTGCCGAGCGGGTTTCAGGCGGCTGGGGCATGATTTCCACCTGGGTGACGCTGTTGCACCCGTGGCGAATGGAGGTGCCCACGCAGTCGGTGCCCGTGTCGCCGCCGCCGATAATCACCACATCCTTGCCCGCCGCCGAGATGTAGTCGTTGCCGGGGTAGCCATCCAGCAGCGATCGCGTATTGGCAGTGAGAAATTCCATCGCAAAGTGAATGCCCTTCAGCTCTCGCCCTTCGATGGGCAGGTCGCGAGGCTTGGTAGAGCCGGTGCAGAGCACTACAGAATCGAACTCCTTGAGCAGATTTTCAGCCGAAATGTCTTTGCCGACTTCGGTGTTGCAGACAAAGGTGACGCCCTCAGCCTCCAGTACATCCAACCGACGCTGCACCACCTGCTGCTTATCGAGCTTCATGTTGGGGATGCCGTACATCAGCAAGCCGCCGGGGCGATCGGCCCGTTCGTACACAGTGACCCAGTGGCCTGCCGAGTTGAGCTGGGCGGCGGCGGCCAGTCCGGCGGGGCCAGAGCCAATCACCGCGACTTTTTTGCCCGTGCGCTGCTGCGGTGGCGTGGGGGTAATCCAGCCCGATTCCCAGCCTTTTTCGGCAATGGAATACTCAATATTCTTAATCGTCACCGGGGGGCTGGTGATGCCCAGCACGCAGGAGCCTTCGCAGGGGGCGGGGCAGACGCGCCCGGTAAACTCAGGGAAGTTGTTGGTCTTGTGTAGCCGCTCCAGGGCTTCCTCCCACAGGCCGCGATAGACCAGGTCGTTCCATTCAGGAATCAGGTTGTTGACGGGGCAACCGCTGGCCATGCCGCTGATGGTCATGCCGGTGTGGCAGAAGGGGGTGCCGCAATCCATACAGCGAGCGCCCTGGGTGCGGAGGTTTTCCTCCGGCATGTGGAGGTGGAACTCATCCCAATTTCGAATGCGATCGGCGGGGGCAACTTCTTGCGCCACTTCCCGCAGGTATTCCATAAAGCCAGTCGGTTTTCCCATGGTGGTTGTCCTGAAGATGTTTGGATGCTTTGGGATTTTTGTGAGTCAGAAGAATTTGTAGGGTGCATTCGCGAAGCAATGCACCACGGTGCAAGATTTCTCGCGCGGTGCATTGCTGGCGCGAATGCACCCTACGGTTGATCTAACTTCCGCCAATGCGGGCGACATCGCGGGCGTTTTCTTCGAAGGCGGCGGTGAGGGCATCGTCGCCGGTTAGCCCATCGGCCAGGGCTTTTTGGATGTGTTGCAGCACCCGCTTGTAGTCGCGGGGCATTACCTTCACAAACCTGGCGATCGCGTTATCCCAGTCTTCTAGCAGGCTCAGCCCCCGCTTGCTCTCGGTGTAATCGACATGGCGCTGAATCAGCTCGCGCAGGTCGCGAATTTCTTCGGGGTCGGTGAGCTGTTCTAAATCCACCATTTCGGTGTTACAGCGAGTGGCAAAATCACCGGCTTCGTCGAGCACGTAGGCGATGCCGCCGCTCATGCCCGCCGCAAAGTTGCGCCCAGTTAGCCCCAGCACGATCGCCTTGCCGCCGGTCATATATTCGCAGGCGTGGTCGCCGACGCCTTCTACCACTGCGGTCACGCCCGAGTTGCGCACGCAGAAGCGCTCACCCGCTAGGCCCCGAATGTAGGCTTCGCCACTGGTCGCGCCGTAGAAGGCGACGTTGCCAGTGATGATGTTTTCGGCGGGCACGAAGGTCGACTGCTTGGGCGGGTAGACAATCAGCTTGCCGCCGCTGAGGCCCTTGCCCAGGTAGTCGTTAGCTTCGCCTTCCAGCTCTAGGGTGACGCCCTTGGGCACAAAGGCCCCAAAGCTCTGGCCAGCGCTGCCCTGGAAGTGGAGGTGAACAGTGTCTTCCGGCAATCCTTCCCAGTGACGCTTGGTGATCTCGTTGCCGAGAATGGTGCCCACTACCCGGTTAATGTTTTGGATGGGTAGGGTAGCGGTGACCTGTTCGCCCCGCTCGATCGCAGGCTCGCACAGCTCCAGCAGGGTGGTCATGTCTAGAGATTTCTCGAGACCGTGATCCTGGGCCATCTGGCAGTAGCGACCGACCTCGTGGCCAACCTCCGGCTGGTGGAGCATGGGGGAAAGATCGAGGCCCTTGGCCTTCCAATGGGCGATCGCCTGTTTGGGCTCCAGCACATCGGTGCGGCCCACCATCTCATTGAGGGTGCGGAAGCCCAACTCGGCCATCAGCTCGCGCATATCCTGGGCGATGAACTGCATGAAGTTGACCACGTGGTCGGGGTCACCCATGAAGTGCTTCCGCAAGTCAGGATCTTGGGTGGCGACACCTACGGGGCAGGTGTTCAGGTGGCAGACCCGCATCATGATGCAGCCTAGGGAGACCAGGGGCGCGGTGGCAAAGCCAAATTCTTCAGCCCCCAACAGAGCCGCGACGACAACATCACGACCGGTTTTCATTTGGCCGTCGGTTTCGACGATGACGCGGCTGCGCAGGTTATTCATCACCAGGGTTTGGTGGGTTTCCGCTAGACCCAACTCCCAGGGTAGCCCGGCGTGCTTGATGGAGGTTTGGGGTGAGGCCCCGGTGCCGCCGTCGAACCCAGCGATCAGAATTACATCGGCGTGGGCCTTGGCTACCCCAGCGGCGATGGTGCCAACGCCCACCTCAGACACCAGCTTGACGTTGACGCGGGCGTCGCGGTTGGCGTTCTTGAGGTCGTGGATCAGCTCAGCTAGATCCTCAATGGAGTAGATGTCGTGGTGGGGCGGGGGCGAAATTAGGCCCACACCGGGGGTCGAGTGGCGCACCTTGGCAATCCAGGGATAGACCTTGCGGCCCGGTAGTTGCCCGCCTTCGCCCGGTTTCGCACCCTGGGCCATTTTGATCTGGATCTCTTGTGCTTGGGACAGGTAGAGGCTGGTAACGCCGAAGCGGCCAGAGGCTACCTGCTTGATGGCGCTGTTTTTGGAGTCGCCCTTTTCGTTGGTCCAGGTGTAGCGATCGGGGTCTTCGCCGCCTTCGCCCGTATTAGACTTGCCGCCGATGCGGTTCATGGCGATCGCCAGCGCCTCGTGGGCCTCCTTCGAGATCGACCCGTAGCTCATCGCCCCGGTCTTAAACCGGCGGGTGATGGCCTCTACCGGCTCCACCTCGTCAAGGGGAATCGGCTCGCGCTGCTTGAATTGCAGCAGATCGCGCAGGCGGAACATCTGCTTGTCTTGCTCGTTGACTAGAGTGGCATAGCGTTTGTAGGCCGCGTAATCCCCAGTGCGTACCGCTTTTTGCAGGGTGTGGATGACCTCGGGGCTGAGCAGGTGGGCTTCGCCCTCTTTGCGCCACTGGTAGTCACCGCCCACATCAAGGGTGACACGGTCGGTGGGGCGATCGGGGAAGGCATGGCGGTGCCGTTTGAGGGCTTCTTCGGCCAGCATGTCCAGCCCTATGCCCTGAATGCGCGAAGCTGTCCAGGTGAAGTACTGGTCGATGACGGTTTGGTTGAGTCCCAGAGCCTCGAAGATCTGCGCACCGCGATAGCTCTGAATGGTGGAGATGCCGATCTTGGAGGCGATTTTGATCACCCCCTTGGTGACCGCCTTGATGAAATTCTGACAGGCCTTCTCCAAATCCATGGGGGGAAGGAGCTGGTCGGCCATCATGCCTTCGATGGTGTCGAACACCAGGTAGGGGTTGATGGCACCACAGCCGTAGCCGATCAGGGTGGCGAAGTGGTGGACTTCGCGCGGTTCGCCCGACTCTAGCACCAGGCCAACGCGGGTACGGCTGCCGTTGCGAATCAGGTGGTGGTGTAGGCCCGCGACGGCGAGCAGCGCAGGGATGGGGGCGTGGTCGGCGTCAATGGTGCGATCGCTCAAAATGATCAAACTGGTGCCGTTGGCGATCGCCTCATCCGCCGCCGCAAAGATGCCATTTAGCGCCGCTTCTAGCCCCGCTTCACCGTCAGCTGCCTTGAACACAATGGGCAGTGTCGTCGAAGGAAATCCGCTAGCCCCAGCATTCTTCAGCTTGGCCAGCTCCGCATTGGTGATGATTGGCGTTTTGAGATTGATCAGCCGACAGCTCTCGGGCTCGGGCTTGAGCAAATTGCGCTCGCTGCCGATGGTGGTATCGGCCGAGGTAATGATCGCCTCGCGGATGGAGTCGATCGGCGGGTTGGTCACCTGGGCAAACAGCTGGTGGAAGTAGTCGTACAGCAGCCGGGGCTTATTCGACAGCACGGGCAGCGGCGTGTCGGTACCCATAGCCCCGACGGCTTCGACGCCGCTCTCGGCCATGGGCTTGAGCAGCAGGCGCAGCTCCTCGAAGGTGTAGCCAAAGGCGGTTTGGGCGATCGATAGGGGCGCAGGGGTGGGTAGGGGCAAATGGCCATTTGTCCCTACGGAGTCTGTGGCCTCCGGCAGATCCGCCAGTTTGACCAAATGTTGATCGAGCCATTCCCGGTAGGGTTGCTCGGCGGCGATCTGGTGCTTGATCTCCTCGTCGGAGACGATCCGGCCCTCTTCCATATTCACCAAAAACATGCGGCCCGGCTCCAGGCGGCCCTTGTAGGCGACCTGCTCGGGTTCAATGGGTAGCACTCCGGCTTCTGAGGCCATGATCACCAGGTCATCCTTTGTGACGGTGTAGCGGGAGGGGCGCAGGCCGTTGCGATCGAGCACCGCACCCATCATGGTGCCGTCGGTAAAGGCGATCGCCGCTGGGCCATCCCAGGGCTCCATCAGGCAGGCGTGGTATTCGTAGAAAGCTTTTTTCTCGGCGCTCATCGACTCGTGGGCCGTCCAGGGCTCGGGCACCATCATCATCATGGCGTGGGGCAGGGAACGGCCCGCCAGCGTCATGAGTTCTAAGGTGTTGTCGAAGATGCCGGAGTCGCTGCCTTCTTTGTTGATTAGGGGCTTGGCGCGATCGAGGTCGCCGCCAAACAGCTCAGAGCCAAACATCGACTGGCGGGCATACATCCAGTTGATGTTGCCGCGCAGGGTGTTGATTTCACCGTTGTGGGCCACATAGCGGTAGGGGTGCGCCCGCTCCCAGCTGGGGAAGGTGTTGGTGCTAAAGCGCGAATGCACCAGAGCAAGGGCGCTTTCCATCGCCTCATCGGCCAGGTCGGGAAAGTACATCCCCACCTGCTCTGGCGTCAGCATGCCCTTGTAGACCACCGTGCGGCACGACAGGCTAGTGGCATACCAGTAGGGGTCTACCCCGGTGGGGTGAATGGCTGAATGGGTGCGCTTGCGAATGATGTAGAGCTTGCGCTCAAAGGCCTGGTCGTCAGCCAAGTCGGGCGATCGCCCAATAAATACCTGCTGCATAAACGGTTCGCTGGCCTTAGCGGTCTCGCCCAGGGAGGTATTGTCGGTGGGCACATCGCGCCAGCCCAGCACGTTCTGCCCTTCGTCTGCGGCGATTTGCTCAAAGACTTGGCGACCTTTGGCGCGATCGCTCGCATTCGGCGACGAGAAAAAGAACCCAACACCGTAGTGCCCTGGCTCTGGCAGGGAAATGCCCTCTGCCGCCGCTACCTGAGCCATAAACTTGTGGGGCATTTGTAGCAAAATACCTGCCCCGTCACCAGTGTTGGCCTCGGCCCCCACCGCGCCCCGGTGAGCCAGGTTGACCAAAATTGTTAGCCCCTGCTGCACAATGCTGTGCGACTGAGCGCCCTTCATATGGACAATGAAGCCAACTCCACAGGCATCGTGCTCGTACTGGGGATGGTAAAGACCTTGAGCTTGGGGCGGTTGAGATAGGGTCATTGATTTATCGAGCAACAGGAAGGAACTCAAACAGGGACAGCTATAGACTGCGCCTAGACATTCTGCGATGAGGCGTGGGTTCCTGACTAGTCTCTTAAGAAAATAATCAGATCAATGCCTTAAAAAGTTTGCGAAATATCACAAAGGTCAGGGCTTTTTGATCGCCAAGATTTTCTGCTAAATCGAGCACATCTACAAGAAAAGATATACCAGGTTGGTCACTGGGTTGGCTTGGTTGAGCTGGAATTGGCTGGTTTTAGTGCCAATAGGCTCATTTTTCGTCAGGTTGAGGGGCTGTTCCCAACAGGATCAATTGTCACCCTGGTCGCCTACTAACCCCTTTTTCTACTTTTCAGGCATTTGTTTGAGGTCAAAATTCCTCTTTTATAGGCCTGATGCCTTCTCGTAGATTAATGATAATCTTGGCCTTTCTCACCCAAGACAATATACTCCAAAGGTTGCTTTGAAGCCTATTGCTGTTTGAAAAATTGCATAGACTTGCAACCTGTGTAGCCTGTTGAAGATATGCAGCTTTGGGACTCACAACAATTCCACAGTTTGGGCTAACAGAGCGAGAGATCTAATTGTTTGTGCTGGTCAGGCAAGGGCTGCAAACAATGACCACAATTGGTGCGATCGCTAAGCCATAAAAGCCTTATTTTGCCGCTTTTAGGGTTGTGGCAGCGGCAAATGTTGCGATCGCTCCAGCAGGCCGCACTTCCCTTTAGTAAAGTCCTCTGCGTCCTTAACCGGCGTTGCTGAATTGAGGAATGAATCTGCAAAAGCAACGGTTGCTGCATCGGCCCCCCAACCCCCCAAAATTGGGGGGCTTTGAAGTCGTCTGGTTCCCCCCAGAATTGGGGGGTTAGGGGGGCAAATCATACTGCTGATCAGCAACGCCCTTAACCTTCGTGGAGCCTATCCCTGCACTCTTCTCGCCTCCTCTCCAGGCGGCTATGACTTTCTACCCTAGTTCAGACTTGGTGGGTGCTGACCTGTCAAGCAAAACCTGATCTTTTACATGATTTGCGCTTAAATGTCAATCTGTCGCCTGGTTGGTATTTTGCCAGGGTTGCAAGCTCGCTGGCACTGCTTCCAAGCCCTCTGACCCATTGATTTGCCGTTTCGTCGGACTCTATTTCTAAAGATAGATATGGGGTAAATGCACTTTATCAAGCAGTCAACTTCACAGAAACTTTATCTAGAATAATCAAAACTTTAATTAATCTAAAGTTAACCCTGCCTACTATGTCTTAAGTATAAGTTTACCTTTAGATAACCTTTGCTCTGCTTTTGTAGGGGTTATCTATCGCCTTTAAGTACTGCCCCAACTTAAGGACTCATAGATATGGTGAAGCAAGGTGCATCGCCCAGCTTTGCTGCGGCTGCGGCTGTCAATACGTTGGCCCAGAATCGCAGTACTCAGCGCCCGCTTGTTAGCTCTCCCTTTTTTATATGTTGCTCAGGGCGCTCTGGCTCTACCCATCTGCGCCTCATGCTAGATCATCACCCCCAGCTATCTTGTATCGACGAGGTGGGCTACATCACCGAGTTGGTGTCTGACGATGGCGCTATCCCTGATATTGCAACGTATCGCCAGTGGTTAGAATCTGAGTTTATTTTTCAATCTTGCTGCGACTTTACTATTGACCCTGACCTAGATTTTCGTGGGTTGGTGAATGATTTTCTTTGCCAACAGAGAGATTGCAGCGACAAGCTGGCAGTGGGGGCGATCAGCCACTTTGACTTTATTCGGCTTTTAAGACTTTGGCCCAATGCCCGATTCATCCACCTGGTGCGCGACGGACGAGATGTTGCCTACTCTTGGATGAAAGAAATGCATCTCTTTGGAAATCCCTGGTTCGCCGCTGAAAAGTGGCGTGAGGCAGAGCAAGCCTGGGATCGCCTGGCTCAGCATCTGCCCGAGGGGCAATATTTAGAAATTACCTATGAGGATATGGTCAACGACACGGTAGGGACGTTGACAGAAGTTTGTGAATTTCTAGGCGTTGACTACAATGCTCGAATGCTGAACTTTAGCAAAGCAGGCAGCTACTTTACTCGGCCTGATCCGAAGTTTAGTGGGTTATGGCGATCGCATCTCTCTCCCTGGGAAATCCAGGTAGTAGAAGCCAATATCTCAGATTTACTGATCGATCGAGGGTATGAGCTCAGCAACTTGCCTAGGTTGCCGGTCAACTCTCTAGATATCAAACGGTTTAAGCTGGCTGATAAGGTATTTATGTGGCAGCGCCGCATCAGCTTTTTTGGCCTGCGCTTAGCGGTGGCTGAGTATATGTCACGTCGCCTGAATATCAAGGGGTGGCACCGCCGGGTGAAGCAAGACATGAATGCGATCGCGATCCCTACCCTAAAACGTTAACGGCTTGACAAAAGAAGAGTAGATTCCGCAAGCAATCCCAATTCCCAGTCACAGACCCTTAGCCCGCGCTGATCAGTTGAAGCAGTTGGTCGGTAGAGATCTTGCCGCTCATGTCGGTGCCTTCAAGCAGGCTGTCGGCTAGGTCGCGTTTTTGCTTGTGCAAGTCCACAATCTTTTCTTCGATGGTGTGTTTGGCCACCAGTCGGTAGATAGTGACGGGGCGTAGCTGGCCGATGCGGTGAGCGCGATCGCTGGCCTGATCCTCCACCGCCGGGTTCCACCAGGGGTCCATGTGAATCACATAATCCGCTGCGGTCAGGTTTAACCCGGTGCCTCCGGCCTTGAGGCTGATCAAAAACACATCGCCTTCACCGGCCTGGAAGGCATCGACCCGCTTTTTGCGATCCTTGGCGGGGGTGCTGCCGTCGAGGTACTGGTAGCTGACATTTTGCCCGTCGAGAAACTCCCGCAGAATGGTGAGGTGATCGACGAATTGGCTAAACACCAGGGCCTTATGGTTATTCTCCAGCAATTCTTCCAGCACTTCGCCAAAGGCTTCGAGCTTGGCGCTGGGCAGGGCGGTGGTGCCCTTGACCAGGCGGGTGTTGCAGCAGGCGCGGCGTAGCTTCATGATCTCGGCTAGCACTTGCAGGTGTTTGGTGCCCGACTCGATGGTGGGGTCGGCGAGTTTTTCTACCGCTTCGCGCCGCAGCGCTTCGTAGAAGGCCATTTCCTGGGCGCTAAGCTCGACCTGGAGGGTGATTTCGGTGCGGGCGGGCAGCTCGTCGAGCACCTGGGTTTTGGTGCGCCGCAGAATGAAGGGCTGGATGAGTTTTTTCAGGCGGTTGCGGGCGGCTTTGTCCTGGTTGCGCTCGATCGCATTGGCAAACCGGGTGCTGAACTGATCCTGCGACCCCAGCAGGCCGGGGTTGATAAAGCGAAACAGGTTCCACAGTTCGCCTAGGTGGTTTTCGATCGGGGTGCCGGTGGTGAGAATTTTGAAACCGCCCTGAAGCTTCATCGCCGCCTTGGATCGCTTGGTGGCGGAGTTTTTGATTGCCTGGGCCTCGTCGAGCACGATGGTCTGCCACTCGACTTTGGCCAGCATGTCTGACACGTCATCCTGTTGCAGCAGGCCGTAGCTGCACACCAAGAGGTCAAAGGGCTGGAGGTTGTCGAGGGTGCGCTGGCGATCGCCCGTGCCAAACTGCATCGGCTTCAGCGTTGGCGCAAACTTTTCGGCCTCGCTCAACCAGTTCATACACACCGAGGTCGGTGCAATAATCAGTGTCGGTCCCTCGGGAGCACGGGTGAGAATTAGCGCCAGGGCTTGCAGGGTTTTGCCCAGGCCCATGTCGTCGGCCAGGCAGGCTCCTACGCCCCAGTGGGCCAGCCGCGCCAGCCAGTTAAAGCCCTCAACCTGGTAATCCCGCAATTCTGCCTGCAAAGTGGAGGGCAGCTCAGGTTTGAGATCCTTGGCTTCCTTCAACCGCTTGAGGTGGTCTTTCCAGTGTTTGTCGGTTTTGAGCTGGCCCACCTCATCCATCCAGTCTTCCATGGCCAACGAGGCGAGGGGATGGAACCGCACACCGTCGCCGCTGGTCTCAGAGTAGGCGCGCAGGTCATCAAGCCGCTTGCGAAACTCCTGGGTGAGGGCGAGGAATTGGCCATCGGCCAGCTTCACAAATCGACCGGGGGCAGCGTCGAGCAGCTCCATTAGCTGTTTCATGCCCAGCACTTCGTCGTCGCTGATTTGCAGTTCGCCGCTGGCGGCAAACCAGTCACGCTGCCGCTGAATCTGAATTTTGAAGTTGCTGAGGCTGACCCGGTTGGCGATGCGGAGTTTTTCGCCCTCGGGCCATTCCACCACTGCCTGGTCGCCTACGTCTTGCAGCTCTAAAATTAACTCCAGGCAGTCTTCGGGGTCGTCGATCAGCCATTCGCCGTCGGTGTCGTCGAGGCGTTGCAGGGTGGGGCAGGCTTTTTCGAGGGCGCGGGCGAGTTTTTTCTCTTCTTTTAATTTGCGGTGGGTTTGGAGTCGTCGGCCATCGATCTCGGCGATCACCATTTCGCCGCCGGTTCCCGGTCGATAGTAGGGGCCGTCGTCGCCAAAGGGCCGGGTGAGCAGAGAAACTTTGAGACCTTCCCCCGCAGGCAGCAGGTGCAGATGGGGTTTAGGCACCGCTTCCACCGCTTCGGCATCGGCCACACCGCCGCCAATGTCGGAATGCACGGTGACCAACCCAGCCACGGCATTGATGGCGGCGAGCACCTGTTCCTTCGCGTTCTCAGGCACCTCTAAAGAATTTTTTGGCCCCAGCACCTCGGCAATGCGGTGGTGCTGGGGGGTGAACTCGATCACCTTGAGGCGAGTGGGGGTTTCTTTGATTAGGGCGATCGCCTGCTTGCTCGCCACTGCCGGGGTCAGCGAAATCGCCAGTTTGCCCGCTTTCGTCTGGCGCACCAGCAGAGCGGGTTCCCCCTTCACCACCTCCACCGGCGTCGTCGAGGCATCTTCCCAAAACACCAGGGGATGGCCCACCAGTGCCAGCAGCACCTGGGGCGAAAATTTGTAGTTGTCGTAGCCGTAGCTGTAGGGGTCGTGGGTGAGGTGCGAGCAGATTTCGCGATCTTGGGTGGTTAGGTAGGGAAAGCTGGAGAGTTCTTGTTTGAGGCGGCGCAGGGCGATCGCCCGTCCCTTGCTCCAGCCGCCCTTAGCGCTGAGCTTTTGCTCCTTGGGCTGGAGCTGCCAGCTCTGCTCGGAGTAGTAGGTGATAAACCAGGCCAAACGATAGTCGCTGGCGACGGGGGCCTTGGCCTGCTGGGAGGGTGTGGTGGGGTTGAGGCCGATCAGCGCGGTGAGCGACAGTTCCCAAGGCTGTTTGGGTTTGAGAATATCCACCAGGGGCACAATGCCGGTTTTCTGTTGTAGGGCGGCGGCTTTGGCGCTGTAGGTGTTATCGCCTAGACGAGTGAGCAGGGTGGCGGCTTCGAGAGCCAGCCAGTCGTAGCCAGCTTCGGTGGCGGCTTTATAGAATGCCTGAGCCATTCTGGGCAAACGTGCCTGGGCGTTTTCTACATCTACCCAATAGAGGCAGATCATGTCGATCAGCACTTCAATGCTGGTGTTGTTGTCCAGGTCACTGACGGGACTGTTGGTGAGATAGCGCTTAGCGGCGGCATTGCCCTGGAGCGTTTGGGCCACCTTCTCCAGGCAGTTATAGATCACGCTCATCCAGTGGTGGTAGCTCTGCTCGGCGATGATGTGGGCGTAGCCCTCGGCCTCTCTAAAGCTAAGGGAGGAGCCCTCTTGCATGAGAGCTAGGGGCAAAAAGATGCCGGGCAAATTGTCAAAATAGATCTTGCGTTTGCCGGTGCTTTTTTTCAGCAGTTTAAGGGCAACGCGGCCAGCTTCGATGGTTTGGGGGTAGTCGCCCCGTAGGCAGTCGAGCCAGCTTTGGTGCAGCAGTTCTTCGATGGGGTCGTCTTTGGCGTAGCGCTCTAGGGCGACGTCGGCCTCTGCCAGTCGGCCTCGGGCCATGAGCTGCTCGATCCAGATGCTTTTGAGGCGATCGCTGGCGGTGGAGTTGGGCTGGCTACATTCCTCTTGGAGCAGTTCAAAAAAGTGCTCGTTGGGGACGAGGTCGGTAAAGGAACTGCGGCAGAGGCTGCCCAGAGCGGCTTCGTAGATTTCAGGAACTCGCTTGAGGGTGAGAAACCAATCGCGATCGAAGGGATTGTCGCAGATCAGCGCATAGACCTCGGCTAGAGAGATACGGCTGGCGTTGTAGGGGTTGCTGTAGAAGCTCTCGAACTGCTTTTTGATAAATTTCCAGTCGTAGCGGTAGACGCCAATGCGCACCTCGCGGATGAACTCGTCTTCGCTGGAGAACAAAAGCAGATCTTTATTCCAGCCGTGGGTGCGAATGGGCAGGGCTGCCTGAATTGCAGTCACCATCGGCTCAAAGCGGCCCTGGGCAACGGCATCGCGGGTGAGCAACTCAGTGAGCAGAGGTTGGGTATGGGAGCCCTGGTTGCTCGCCGCCACGATCAATTCCTTGCGTGACAGCCGAGTGAACAAGGGGTTCAGGTGATTAATGCTGGTCGGGCTTTTCTGAACGCTTTTCAGGTAGCGATTATAGATGTCAAGCAGCTTGGTTCGGTTTACCGGGGCGTAGAGCAGCGACAGCAGCTGCAACAGCTCTTTCTCCTCAGGGGAGAGCTGCTTGTAAGTGGTCAGTAATTGATCGCGCTGGGCAGCGATTTTGTTGGGGGCGGGCATGGGCGATCGCAATAGCTGCTCTTGGATGCAATTGTATCGGTCAGGGCAAACCCACGCTGTTCCAATCGCGCTTTTCTGATCGCACTGACCGGCAAGACTAGCCCTGGCAATAGGCAAGCCTTATTGAAAATCTGTTGCATTAATCCCAGGGCTTGGGTATCTTAGTAATAACGATAGTCAATAACAACAACAGCCGATGTCCCCAGGGTATCGCCTTCAGTAATTCTCAAAAAATGCCTCGATGCTTGCTAGGACAGGGGTTCAGCTCTTTTAAGCCTCGGCTGAGCCCCATGTTCTAGCGTTTAGTTCAGAGTTAGTTTCAATAAGTTCAGGCCCCTGGCGGTCATCACTATGGAGATTCAGTCGAGTTAATATGCACGTTTTAGAGTCAGATTATTTAGGGTCAGGGCAAGACCTGCAAAACGCTGCCCCCGCTGAAACCGTGGTTGATTTAGACCGGGTCACCCGCTGGAACGTCTACCGTCGTCTGCAAGAGCTGAGCTTAGTGTGTGCCTGTGGTGGCGATCGCCCTCTCACCGTTGCCATTCACACCCCCGCTGATGCCCTGCTGGTCTGGAGCGTGGTGCAGGCGGCCACCCAGCCTAAGCAAGTTCTCGCCGACCACCTCAAGTGCTGCTGGCAGCAAAGGAGTTTGACATGAGAACCCTCCACGAGCCCGCCATTCTAGAGGCTGAAACCGCCACCCCGGCTGGCCACGTGCTCAAAGGCCAGTACAGCGGGGCCTATCGCTCCGACAAAGGCAAGATCAAGGGGCTGCTGCTGCAAGCGGGGGAGACTGAGTTCACCGTCAAGCTGCCCAAATATCTGCGCCCCATGCTGTTGCGAGAGCTAGCGCCGGGCGATTTTGTGCAGGTCTGGGCCTATCCTGAGGGCGATCGCTGGCGGGCCATCAATATTTTGCCGCTGCCCCAGTGCGAGGCAGCGGTGCTGAGCCAACAGTGGGGCGACCTGGCCCCGGCCCCAGCGCTGGCTCAAACCTCACCAAAGCGCATGTGCATCGAGGTCTGCACCAAAGGCAAATGCTACAAGCAGGGCGGTCGCCAGCTCCAAACCGCTCTGCAAGACGCTGTAGATCGCGATCCGGCTTTGGCCCACGTGGCCATTAAGGGCACTGGCTGCATGAAAGCTTGCAAGCAAGGCCCCAACCTGCGCCTGCCCAATGGACAAATGCTGCACCGGGCCAGCCCTGCCGAAGCGCTAGCGCGGCTGGATGCAAAACGATGACTGCCCAGGAATTTGACCCCCAGCGGCTAGATCACTGGCTGGTGATTATCGCCTTTGTAGCGCTCTCTAGCTGGATTGTCTGGAAGGTGTATCTCGATGGGTAGGGGGTGGGCGTGAGCCAGCGTGAGATGTGCGAAATTGGGGAAAGTGCCGATGTAGGAAGATCCCCCCTGCCCCCCTTAAAAAGGGGGGTAAGAGAGTGGCTACCAGCCCAGCTTCAGGCTGTCTGGGGTGAGGAAGTGCTCCAGATGGTAGGCTCGCTCCTCGGTTTTCAGCAAAATTTGCTCGTAGAGGTAGCGGGTAGCGCGATCGCCCAAACTTTCAGCCTGGGCAGCCAGCCGACGAATCAGCTCGATCAGCGCTTGCTCAGCCTTCAGATCGTGGTCGATCATGATGCGGCAGCGGTAGGTGTCGTCGTTTTCCATGTCGAAGCAGCACAGCTCCGCCAGTTTGCCAAAGCTCAAAGGCGGAATTCCCCCCAGCCCATGCAGGCGCTCACCCACTTCGTGGGCATGGCCTTGGGCCGCTTCGTAGCTCTCCTCAAAATAGTTGTGGAGCATGTAGTACTCAGAACCTTCCACCACAAAATGGTGTTTTTGGTACTGCAACGACAGGGCCGTAAAGCTGGCATAGAGCGTCGCCAGTCCATCCACCACCGGCTCTGTAACCGACTTCTCAAGCAAAACTGGGTTGTTTGCTACCTCGCCATAGGTTTGCAGCAGTGTTTCAGTGATTGGCATAACCATCCCCCTTTATCAGCAGTAAAAGCCACCCCAATGTTTGGCAGCTACTTTCTGAGCCTACCCTACTTTTTTGAATCTAGCTAATAACTTTAGTTGCTTAGAAAGTATAGAGAAATGCAAAAGTAGATTGCCAATATGAATAGCGAAAATGATTTTCAATAACCATGGAATTGTATATCGAAAATAGTTTTCGATAGTCTTAAATCCTTTGGTAAAAGACACGTTTGACGGTTTTGGCTAGTTTGTCCCAGAACCACCTTGGCCTCGCAAACCTGTTTTATAAATATGCCCCTAGCCAGATGACGATCCCTAATTTATCTCGGCAAAGCCCCAGCTTCTTTAAGCGCAACGAACCCACAATGGAAAACGAACCACCGCTGCCCAGCTTAAATCAGGAACCCGAATTACTCAAAACCGTTCTTAATAAAGAGGGGTTTCGGTTCACCAGTCAGCGGCAAAAGATTCTGGATTTGTTTCAGCTAGCGGCCCTAGGGCATCATCTCAACGCCGAAGAGATTCACCAGCAGTTGATAGATCAGGGCGAAAAGATTAGCTTTTCAACGATTTACCGAGCGCTGCACGTCATGGTTCGGCTCGGGCTGCTGCAAGAGCTAGAGTTAGCCGAGGGCAGAAAGTATTACGAACTCAACACTCCCTTTATGGATCAGCACCACCATTTGGTCTGTGTTCACTGCGGGGATGTGGAGGAATTTGAAGACGCTAAAATGACCCAGGTGGGCAGCAGTGAAAGCGCCTCCCACGGGTTCTCGCTGCTGAACTGCCAGTTTACGGTGTATGGCATTTGCCCTAGCTGTCAATCACTGCTGGGCTAAATGTCGATAGTAGTGCCACAGTAGATGGGCCACTGCGCCCCGGCAGGGATGCAGCGATGCTGTAGAGGCCAATAGGTCTTGGCGCATGGGGCGGCTTTCCAGATTGTGTAGCCGCTGGTAGCTAATTTGAATGGCCAAATCTGAGGCGGGGAAAGTGCTCAACCGCTGGAGGCAAAACAGCAGATAGACTTCCGCTGTCCAAACGCCAATGCCTTTGATCTGAGTTAGATGGGCGATCGCCTCTTGGTCGGGCAAGGTGGCGAGGGTTTCTAAGCTGAGCTGGCCCAATGAAATAGCGGTTGAAAGCCGCTGACAGGTAGCAATTTTGGCGCGGCTCAGCCCTACCCGCTGTAGGGTGGTGGCTGGAGCAGCGGCGATCGCCTCAGGCGTCAGCTCCAGTTCTTTCTGCAACCGCTGAAAGATGGCCTGGGCAGCCCGCGACGAGAGCTGCTGCCCCAGAATAATTCGCACCAGCGAGGGAAAGCCCGGTGCCCAGGCGCGTACGGTGAGAGGGCCAGCTTCGACCTCAATGCGCTGAAAGGTGGGGTCGCGAGCGCACACCACCGCCACCGCCTGCCGCAGCTCAGGGCTAGGTGGCAGTAGCTCGCTATCTAGGATCTTGGCTACATCATTCGGCGGCATTGCAACAATCATCCTAAATCCAGAATTCAAAACCGCCCGATCAATTGCTGAGCCACAGCACCACGGGCAGGGTAAACACACTGAGCAAGGTCGAAAGCACAATAGTTCTAGCGACGCGGGTTCTGTCTCCACCCAGTTCCGTTACCCAGATCAGCGAGTTGACGGCCACGGGCATGGCTGCCTGGAGCACCAGCACCTGCCGGTCTAACCCCTGCAAACCCAGCGCCGTACCAATGCCGTAGGCCAGTAGGGGTGCCACCACCAGCCGCAGCACCGCACCGATTACTTCATAGCGACCGAATACCAGCTCCGTCCGCGCCAGCTGTACCCCCAGTGTCAGCAGCGCCACCGGAATTGCGCCCTCCCCCAGTAGTGCCATGCCCCGCTCCAGCGGCAGCGGAAATGCTTCCTGGGTAGCCTGAAGCCCGATGCCCGCCAGGGCGGCCCAAAATACCGGCAGCCGCAGCGTGACGTTGAGCCCTGCCTTGAGCCCGGCCTGCTGTAGCACAATGGGAAAGACGGTGGCAATCATGACGCTAGAACCCACCAGATACACGACTGCTCGCTCTAGCCCGGCCTCGCCGAGGGCAAACAAAATGAAGGGCAGCCCCAGGTTGCCGACATTTGAAAACATCACGATGGCAATGAGGCTCTTTTGCTCATCCGCTGAAAAGTCGAGGCGACGGCTCAGCCCCACCGCCAGCAGGTATAGCACCACGGTATTGAGCAAAAAGCTGGTGACGATCGCGATCGCACTGCCCATCGCTAGCGTGGTCTCGGCCAGGCTGGTCAACACCAGCGCGGGCAGCAGGGCGTAGATGTTTAACCGCGTCAGGGTTTGCATGTCTAGCTCAAAGCTGCGCCCTACGCCAAACCCCACCAGGGCGACCAGGGCAACGGGCAGCATCGCCGAAATCAAAACTTCCATAGACACTTAGTGATTTTTACGCCACCACCTGTGACAGGGTGACTGGTTCGGGGGGCGATGCGGCGACAGAACCACGGCGATCGCCGATGCTAAAACTGGCGACTCCACTCCTTGGGCCAGCGCTCGACCACCACCTTGGTTTGCGTAAAAAACTCCACCGCATGCGCTCCCTGGCCGTGGAGGTCGCCGAAGAAACTGTCTTTCCAGCCGCTGAAGGGAAAGAACGCCATCGGTGCCGCCACGCCGATGTTGATGCCGATGTTGCCAGCGGTGGCTTCGTAGCGAAACTGGCGGGCGGCGGCACCGCTGTTGGTGAATAGGCAGGCCATGTTGCCCCAGGGGCTCTGGTTTACCAGGGCGATCGCGTCCTCCACCGTATCCACCGCCATCAGCCCCAGCACCGGGCCAAAGATTTCGGTGTGGGCAATTTCTCCGGTCGGGGGCACGTTTTGCAGCACCGTAGGTTTGACAAAGTGACCGGCTTCCAGGTCGGGAATTTGGGCATTTCGACCGTCCACCAGCACAGTCGCTCCTTCCTCAGCGCCAGTTTGAATTAGGCTCTCAATCCGCTGCTGGCTCTGGGCTGTGATCACCGGCCCCATCTGTACATTGGAGTCCAAACCGTTGCCAACCGTGCGGGTGGCGGCGGCTTGGGCGATCGCATCGGTAAACCACTCGGTCGCTGCCCCCACCGTTACCGCCAGAGACGCCGCCAGACAGCGCTGACCGGCACAGCCAAAGGCGCTATCGGCCACAATGCGGGTGGTCATGTCCTGGTCAGCATCGGGCAGTACGATAACGGGATTCTTCGCCCCGCCCTGGCACTGCACCCGCTTGCCGTGGGCCGCCGCCTGGGCGTAGATATACTTGGCGACCGGGGAAGAGCCGACAAAGCTGATCGCCCGAATGGTGGGGTGTTCCAAAATCGCATCCACCGTTTCCTTGGCCCCATTCACCAGGTTCACCACGCCGGGGGGAAAGCCCGCCGCGTCCAGCAGCTCGAAGATGCGCTGCATGGTCAGGGGCACTTTTTCGGAGGGTTTGACGATGTAGGTGTTGCCGCAGGCCAGGGCGTAGGGCATAAACCAGAAGGGAATCATGGCGGGAAAGTTGAAGGGGGCGATCGCCGCCGCCACCCCCAGCGGTTGCCGAATCATAAACTCGTCGATACCGCTGGCAATATCCTCTAGCACCGTGCCCTGCATCATCATCGGAATACCGCAGGCTACCTCTACATTCTCGATCGCCCGCCGCAGTTCACCCTTCGACTCGGCCAGGGTTTTGCCGCATTCCTGGGTGATGATCTGGGCTAGCTCGTCCAGGTGGTTTTCCAGCAGGTCTTTGAGCTTGAATAGGGGCTGCACGCGCTGGGGCGGGGGTACGCGACGCCAGTCTTCGAAGGCGATCGCCGCAGCTTGGGCGGCCTGATTGACTTCTTCTTTGGGGGAAACGGGCACCTGACCCAGCACTTCCCCCGTAGCCGGATTATTCACCGAAAGCACATCCCCTGCCGCAGACGGCACCCACTGGCCGTTGATGTAGTTCTTGAGAGTCCCCAATTCGGTCATAACGGTGCCTGATCACTGCTCAATAAGCATCATAGGTGCTGTTTTGACGCATAGTTTTTTGCCTCTCAAGAGCGCAGGCTGTGTGCCTTTACCTTGAAAATATCTTTTGCGCCAGGGGTAGGGATCCCGTAGGGGCATAGCATGCTACGCCCCTACAGGGTCTCGATTATGAATCTGGCTTTCCCAAATCGCGAATCTAAACTGTGGCCTTCTCCTTAGCCAAGAACTTCTCTAGCTCGGTCAGGGCGTCGGCATCGACCTTGGTCTGCATGGGGCAGAACTTGGGGCCGCACATAGAGCAAAACTCGGCGGTTTTGTAGATGTCGGCGGGCAAGGTTTCGTCGTGGTACTCTTTGGCACGCTCTGGGTCTAGCGACAGCTCGAACTGTTTGTTCCAGTCGAAGTTGTAGCGGGCGTGGGACATAGCATCGTCGCGATCGCGCGCCCCAGGCCGATGCCGGGCAATATCCGCCGCGTGGGCCGCAATCTTGTAGGCGATCAGCCCAGCTCGCACGTCCTCAGCATTGGGCAGACCCAGGTGCTCCTTCGGCGTCACGTAGCAGAGCATGGCCGCCCCGCTCCAGCCCGCCAGCGCTGCGCCAATGGCCGAGCTGATGTGGTCGTAGCCAGCGGCAATATCCGTTACCAACGGCCCTAGAACGTAGAAGGGGGCTTCGGCACACTCTTCCATCTGCTTTTTGACGTTGTAGTCGATCTGATCCATCGGCACGTGGCCGGGGCCTTCGACCATCACCTGCACGTCGTGCTCCCAGGCCTGGCGGGTGAGCTGGCCCAGGGTTTTGAGTTCGGCCAGTTGGGCAGCATCGGTGGCGTCGTGCAGGCAGCCGGGGCGGAGCGAATCCCCCAAACTGAACGAAACGTCGTAGCGCTTGAAGATTTCGATGATGTCGTTGAAGTGGGTGTAGAGGGGGTTTTGCTTGTGGTGGTGCAGCATCCAGCGGGCGAGAATGCCGCCGCCACGCGAGACAATGCCGGTGATGCGATCGCGCACCAAGGGCAAGTGCTCAATCAAAATCCCGGCGTGGATGGTCTGGTAATCGACCCCTTGCTGGGCGTGCTTCTCGATGATGTGCAGAAAGTCATCGGCGGTGAGGTTCTCAATGTTGCCGTGAACGCTCTCCAACGCCTGATACACCGGCACTGTGCCAATGGGAATCGTCGAGGCGTTGATAATGGCGGTGCGAATGGCATCGAGATCGCCACCCCCAGTCGACAAATCCATCAGGGTGTCGGCTCCGTACTTCACCGCCAGGTGCAGCTTGGCCACTTCTTCGTTGATATCTGACGAGTTGGGCGACGCGCCGATGTTGGCATTTACCTTGCACTTCGAGGCGATGCCGATCGCCATCGGCTCCAAATTTGGGTGGTTGATATTGGCGGGGATGATCATGCGGCCCCGTGCCACCTCATCGCGGATCAGATCCTCGGGCAGGTTCTCTCGCTTTGCCACGTGGGCCATCTCTTCGGTGATGATGCCCTGGCGAGCGTAGTGCATCTGCGACACGTTGGCATGGCCCTGGCGCTTAGCGATCCATTCAGTTCTCATGGTTTACCTCTGGTGTGGCGCTAGAGGTCTTGCCTGGTAGATCACGTTGGGTAAGTGAGGATGGGTAAGGCCGAACAGGGTGGAGCGATCGCAAGCAAAGCTCAGCCATCTGCTGAATCTTCACCCAATGCCCTGGCATAGCGCCAGAACGTCAATCTATCCGTTGTTTCGGCTGATAACCTCAAGCAACGCTTTCCTCCGCTGGTATTAACCAGGTCAGGTTCTGAGGGTATGATCTCAGTCCGATGCGAGTCGGACACCCCTAGCTTGCAGGCATCGTACCACTGATATCTAGGGGAAGCGCGAATTAGTTATGGTTCCTCACAGAGCGTACCGACGCCCTACGGTCAGGACGCAGACAAAAACCGTTAGCCATAAATACTCCTACTGACAGGTAAAGCGCTAACTAACTTAGTTCTTCAGTCAGAGGAAGCGGCATCACGTAGTTCTTAGGATGCACTTAGCGTTACCGCTGACTTTTTCTACAGGAGTGGCGACGCTATCAGCTGAGGTCATGGAGCCTCTCTGAGCATAGAGCGCAAAAAGGATAGAAAAGCCAGCTACGAAAGCAGTAACCAATCGAGTTCCACAGTCTAGATAGTTGAGAGCAGTATAGCTACCGCTTTTATTTACTAGTCATAGATATTACTGTTCTTACGGAAAGTTTTGTCGAAAGATTTTGTCGCACGGAGTATCTTAAAAATGAACAACATGAACAGTGAACAAAAATGTGCATTAGCACTGGGAATCATCTTTACCTTTTTAGGAATTGCTGGTTTCATTCCCGCTCTCATCAACCTGCCTGGCGCAGAAATGGGAGCTAGTGTACCGGTAGACACAAGCGATATTCCAGTTAGCGGTGGGCCTACTTACATAGCTGCTTACCTAAGAGGTTTTGGCTATTTGTTTGGACTTTTCCCGACCAACCTGCTTCACAATATGGTTCACTTGGCTATTGGCGGCTTTGGTCTGTTTTCGGCTACAGGTAAAGAAGGGGCATTTAGGTACAATCGATTTTTTGCCATTAGCTATTTGCTACTTGCCATCATGGGGTTGATCCCGCTTTCCAATACCCTGTTCGGCATCATGCCCATCTTTGGCAACAACGTCTGGTTCAATGCGGTAACCGGGGCGATCGCGGCTTACTTCGCCTTCGTCTGGCATCCCAGCCATCCCGAATCAACGGCTCCTTCTACCCAATAGTTAGCTAATAGCTCTGCCATCAGCTGACGCTACAAATTGACTTTATAAGCGTCAGGTCTGGCCCTAAGCGCACGGTGATTTTTGGCCGTGCGCTTATTTAGTGCTCAACGTTATATGTACGGTTTGCGAGCTAACGGTTCGGCGTTGAAGACGGCTGAGAACCTATGGATCATTCGCCTGGCGCTGTGTAAGCAGATAGTCCTAATTAAACGATGTTGTAGGGTGTGTTGTGGCGAAGCCCAACTCCTGCGGTTCGTTGGGCTTGTAGGATTGAACCCAGTTTCATGATTTTTGATATTAGGCAACACTATTAATTATGATTTTTCTGGATACTTCTTTCAAAAGTTCTATCTCATCGCGCAGAAAATCCATATTTTTTGGATTTGCAATAAAAGGAACCGCCTTCGACTCATCGAAATCAGGATTTGAATGAACGATGGAACACCTTAGTGCGTAAACTCTCTTTGTCAATGTATCGTAAAAGTTGTTTTCGTTGGAGCTATCAATTGCACACACATTCAAGATCTTTGAGCACTGTAGGCTATGCTCTTTCTCAAAGTGATCTTTTAGGCCTATATTTTCTAAATGCTCTGAAATAGATTCTTTTTCTACAAATTCACGAAAAACTCGACCTATTTTGACTTTATCAGTGGTGTACTTCTCGTTCTCTTTCTTAAATATGTTTATTGCTTGAGAAATATATTCTTTGCTTCTAATGTGGAAATCTGGATTAGACATTATGTTTTTTATCTTCCGTGAAACTGCCGCATAGGCTGCCTTATCCATAAAATACTCAACTATATGAAAATAGCAAATGTATTTGAAGGGCAGATAGTCTACTTTTTGCGCTATGTGGAAATACTCAATTAATTCCGGTACATATTCTTTATACAGTAATTGGATTGGGGTTTCAGGGATTTCGTTAAAACTAGATCTGCGGCCAGTTCGCCTCATCTTATAAGTTTCGATATTTGCCGTTTCAAACACCAATCCGTAGGAACATTCAATGTCAAATAGTACGGAATTAATAATATTTCGAACGTCAGATTCCAGTCCTTCATTTGAGGGGCGCTCAAGTCCTTCAATAGCTAGTATTGTACTCGTTCGCCGAAGGAAGCGAGTTCCCTTCATGAATGAGGCCAATATTCCGACTGATGTATCTGTAAACTCTTCTTGTTTTATTTGTATTCTTACATCGTTCCTGTGATAATTCAATTCTATCTCAATCATCACCTCTCTATCTCGAAGCTTAAAAGCAGAACGGCCAATATCATTCAAATAAACTTCAATTCAGCCATCATATCTAACAGCCAGAAAATCTTTGAAAAGCTCAGGCTTTTTGACAAGAACTTCTGATAATTTTGCAAAATCTTCTTCTTTTCTTAATACAAATTGGAATGCCTCTAGACCTCTTATGTTTTCAACTATATATCGAGTGAATTCTGATTCCTTCCAGTCACTATGCTCTCCGGACTTCATCTTAATTACATAGTCGTCCTTGATGACACTGACGCCCTCATGGGCATCTTTAAATTCTTTGATTTGTTGTTCCATATAAACTCTCTGAATTTGCCTAAGTTATATATTGGATCTGGCATGTAAGCTAGCTATTTCTCTAATGTCCGATAAATCTATACGATGAGGCTCAGTTTTTAAGGGAATAGACAGATTATCCGCTTGATAGGTTCAGGGATTTGAAGCTTCATTGATAGATCCCAGGGTTATGTAAGGATGCTAAGGGCATTATTCGTTAAATATGATACGTAATACCCCAACAGCAGGAATTGTCCAGCATCCATCTAAGCCACTACCTTTGCCATCCCGTCTACGATGCCACAAGAAACTTAGAACCTGTGGCATGATAGAGGCCGCTAAGAGAGGCAATCGGGTTTCTACCTGTTGGGCAACTTCCCCACAGAAAAAGTATCTCCCTCCCCATAGGCGCGGATGTCGCGGCTGAGAATGCCGAAGTCAAACGCTTCCGTCTTACCGCCCTGGGCCTTGATCTGGATCCAGAGCAAGCAAATCAGCGTCGACACCACGATGGGGGCGGCAAAGCTGACCAACAGATCGCCTCCAAAGGGCAGCCCATTCCAGGGGCTAAAGTCGGGCCGGGGAAAGAACAGGGCACCGGTTGCGATCGCAACCACCGCACTCCAAAACGCCATCGTCCCCGTCAGTCGTCTGGAATATAGCCCAAACAGCACCGGAAACAACGCCCCGGCACAGACCAGATCGGCCAGTAAAAACAGGTACAGCACGTTGTAGCCCCGCGAGGCGATCAGAATGGCGGGAATGCCCACGGCCACCGTCAACACCCGGCTCAGCCGCAGAATGCCGTTGGTAGATTGATCGGGGAAAAAGCGCAGCAGCTCGGGCGTAAACACGCTGGCAATGCCATTCAGCAGCGAGTCCAGACTGCTCATTACTAGGGCCAGCACCAGCACCAGCACTGCAATGCTCACCCAGCCGGGAAGGTTCAGCGCTTGAATTAGTGAGAAAAAGGCGCGATCGTCGTTGAAGCCAAAGTTCATAGCCAAAATGCCCAGCAGCCCCGCAATGAACAGCATAGGCAAGATCACTAAGAACGATCCTAAGAACGATCGCCGCACTACCTGATCGCTCTTGCAAGCGTAGATGCGTTGCCAGTTGGTCTGGTTAAACATTTCGGCGGCAATCACCGCAATCACCAACGTCGCCCCAAATTTGATGCCGGGGCCGTTGGCCAGGGTCAGCAGCTCTGGGGCGGTCTGGATGACGGGGGCGATCGCATTTCCCCAGCCGCCCAAAGCAAACACCGCAATGCCAAAGCTCAGCAGCAGCAGCGGCACAATCACCGCAAACTGAATTGCATCGGTAAAAATCGTTGCTTCCAGGCCGCCTACTATAGTGTAGATAAACACAGCGCTAATCACCAGCAGAGCCGTGAGCCAGAGGGGTACCCCGGCCATGAGTTCGACGGCTTTAGCGACTGCCGTTAGCTCTGCCGCCAAATACACAAACATGTAAAACACCACGATCGCCAGGGTCAGCCGATACATGGCCTTACCAAAGCGGTGCAGCACATACTCATTTAATGAGTGGCCCTTAGGCATGAGAAACCGCATACGCGTGCCCATAAAGGCAAACAGCGCTGCCGGGGTCGCCTGGCCAATGCAGTAGCCAACAATCCCGGCGATGCCGCTAGTGGCCCCCACCTCCGGCGGACTAAACAAAATCCAAGCGCCCATGGCCGAAGCCACAATGGTCGCCAGAGCCATGCCGGTGCCCACCCGATTGCGGCTCACCATGTAGTCTTCGAGGCTAATGGTGTGGCGGCTGGCCTGGAGCAACCCAAGCAGGGTAAAGCTAGCCGCCGTAATCAAAATCACAGCGATCGCTGTCGCACCAAGGGTCATAGAAACGCACCTCACAAACAACGGTGTGGCGCTAGAGGAGATTCCTGGGCGGGTGAGGGCGGGTCAAACCGAACAACAAGCGCTACAGCTAGCAAGCATCAGGCCATGCCGATACATCACTAATCGTTCTAGATCTACAAGTCCAGAACGCCTATAGGCTCGTCGTTTCGGTGCGTGACCTCAAGCAACGCTTTCCTCCGCTGGTATCAACCAGGTCAGGTTCTGAGGGTATGATCTCAGTCCGATTCCTCGGACACCCCTAGCTTGATAGCATCCTACCACTGGTGTTTGCTGCGATCGCGAATGGATTACAGTTCCGCAACGCATTGCTTGCTGTAGAAAAGTGGCGTTGATGAATTGAGGAATGAATCTGCAAAAGCAACAGTTGCTGCATCGGCCCCCCAACCCCCCAAATTTGGGGGACTTTGAAGTTGTCCGGTTCCCCCCAGAATTGGGGGGCTAGGGGGGCAAATCATACCGCTGATCAGCAACGCCAGAAAAGTTTTTTCTATAGGCCAGCGCCCTAAATCTGCTTTAGATGGTGCAGGCTAAAGAGCTGCTGCTCATCAGTCCACACCTGCACCGGCTGAAAACCCGCTTCCATTGCCAAGAGCTGAAACTCATCCACCGTGTATTTATAGGAATGCTCAGTGCGTAGAGTTTCGCCCGCTTTGAACGCAATCGCTGTATCGCCCAGATGCACCGTTTGATCGCAGAGGCTAGCGATCGCCATCTCGATCCGCCCCTGGGCCTCGTTGTAGTGCGCCCGATACTCAAACTGGCTCAGGTCAAAATCGGCCCCCAGTTCTCGGTTGATCCTTTCCAGCACATTCAGGGCAAAGGCTGCTGAAACCCCTTGGGCATCGTCGTAGGCGGGTTCGAGAATGGTAGGGGATTTCTTAAGATCTACCCCCACGATTAAGTCGCCCAGCACCGCCACAGTTTTGAGGAAAGTGATCACCTCGGTAGGCTCTAAATTGCCAATGGAAGAACCGGGAAAAAAGCCGATGGTGGGGCGGTTCTGCAGCTCAGGAATGGCGGCGATGGGCAGGGGTTGGGTGTAGTCAGCGCAAACGGCGATCGCATCCAGCCCCCCAAAATCTCCCATCAGCGCCGCGCAGGCCTCCTGCAAATGCTGCCGCGAAATATCGACTCCCACGTAGGTTGTTACCTGAGGCGCAGCATTCAGCAAAATGCGAATTTTTTGGCTGCTGCCGCTGCCCAGTTCAACCAAGACGCGGTGGTCTAGAGCCGCCGCAATAGCCTCCGCATGGGTCTGCAAAATGGCCATCTCGGTGCGCGTCAGGTAATACTCCGGCAGTTGGCAGATAGCATCAAACAGCTCCGACCCCCGCTTGTCATAGAGAAACTTAGGAGAAAGGGTCTTCTGCGGCTGGCTCAAACCCCGCAGCACGGCGCTGCGAAAGTCTTCCACGGGTGGGTGAAAGTCGTAGAGCTTGACGGGAGAGGGCTTGGTTTGAGAGGTGGGGGGCATGGGGAGGTGGGGGAGTGGGGGAGATAGGGGAGTGGGAGAGATGGGTAGGGAGTAGGGAGTAGGGGAGTGATCGAGGGTTAAAAGCTCCATCACCCCCTTAACCCCTACCCCCCCTTACCCCTTCGCTAGCCGCAGGCCGCTAAACTGCCACCGGGCGCTGGGCGGAAAGAAATTGCGGTAGCTGGGGCGAATGTGTCCGGGTGGAGTAACGCAGGAGCCGCCGCGCAGCACCATTTGGTTGCACATAAACTTGCCGTTATATTCTCCCACGGCACCGGGGGCGGGGCGAAAGCCGGGGTAGGGCAGGTAGGCGCTCTGGGTCCATTCCCAAACATCGCCGTAGAGCTGCTGAAGGTTTTGGGATGCAGAGGCTGGTTGAGGGTGCAGGTGGTCGGCAGCGAGAAGGTTGCCCTGGATGGGCATCTGGGCGGCGGCCACTTCCCATTCGGCTTCGGTGGGGAGGCGATCGCCCCGCCAAGTGGCAAAGGCATCGGCCTCAAAGTAGCTGAGGTGGCATACGGGAGCCGCTGGGTTCACGGGCTGCATGCCGCCCAGCGTAAACACCCACCATTCACCGTCGCGCTGCTCCCAGTACAAAGGCGCTTGCCAACCTTCGCTCTGCACCATGCCCCAACCCTCGGCGAGCCAGTGAGCAGCGGTCTGATAGCCCTTGTCAGCAACAAATTCTAGATATTCGCTGTTGGTGATCAGACGGTTGGCCAAGGCAAAATCTTGGAGATAGACCCGATGGGCTGGGCCTTCGTTGTCAAAGGCAAACCCAGCAGCTTGATGGCCAAGGTCATAGAGGCCGCCAGGAAAATCTATGAACGTCAGCGGTGCTGAGGATTCAGCCTGTCCCAATGCGACATCTGAACGGTAGGCGGGGCGCAGGGGATTGATCGCCAAGTTGTATTTGAGGTCGGTGAGGATGAGTTCCTGGTGCTGCTGCTCGTGGTGCAGGCCAAGATTAGTCAGTTCTGCCACGGTGGGATGGTCGGCGCGATCGCCCTCTCGGGCCGGTCCTTGACCATCGCCCAGCAGCCTCTCCATCGCCGCATCCACATGGGCGCGATACTCGTAGACCTCCTTCACCGTAGGGCGCGACAGCAGACCGCGCTGGGGGCGGGGGTGGCGATCGCCCACTGCCTCATAGTAGGAGTTAAACAAATAGCCGTAGCCAGGGTGAAATTCTCGGTAGCCTTCGAGGTAGGGGCGCAGAAGAAAGGTCTCAAAAAACCAGGTGGTGTGGGCCAGATGCCACTTCGGAGGGCTAACATCGGCCATGCTCTGCACACCATAGTCTTCAATCTCAAGTGGTTCACAGAGGGTTTCGCTGAGGTGGCGCACAGCCCTATACTGAGCCACTACAGCGGTGGCCAAGGAGACCTCTAACGATGGTGCAAAGGGTGAAGAAAGCGTCATTTTGGGGCTTTTGGGGACATTGCTGGCAATTGTGACAGATAGCACTCATGACAAAATGATGACTACCTTAAATTGTCTAAAACCTTCCTGGGATTATTCTGGCTCTATCCTCATCCCAAACCATGCTCTACCGAACATTTGATCTCAGTAACCTCGATTAGGATTTTCAGTTAGATGGAATACCCGTAGAAAGTCTTGCTTCAGCTTGAACCCTAGGGTTGACCCAGACATCTATCTATGGAGAAACATCCCACAGCCGTTTCAGGGCAAAACCTCTCCACCAGTGGTACGGTTCTGCCTACCCAGCGACAAAACCTAGCCTGTTAACTTAGTTACATGGGTTTCAGGAATGACTGAGCGACTCCATGTAGATAGTCAATAGTGACGTAGACAACAAAAAGTTAGGGTTCTAATCCCAATGGGGAACAATAACCCTATCCAGCTCAATTCGATAAACCCAGGCCGCACGCACACTGCTAGCCAAGCGAGGTATCTCCTGTGAGCAATTCTTCCGGTAAAGCCCAAGACCTTTTCAACGGCTTCAAAAACTCCTCTGAGCATCCCAACTCCCTCATGCAGTACGTCCATGGCATGAGCCCTGAGACGATTGCCCAGCTCTCTAATCCTGCTTCTACCGAAGTGCAACAGATGATGGAACACAACATTATCGGGCTGCTCGGCGGGCTGCCCTCCCAGCACTTTGACGTAGAAATCACCACCAACCGCGAAAACCTGGGTCGTCTGCTGGCCTCTGCTATGATGAGCGGGTATTTTCTGCGGGGCGCTGAACAGCGCATGGCCTTTGAGGACTCGCTGATGTCGGCAGAATCTGCCCCGGATCCCGAATAGTCGAAGCTGAGTGAGCCCTAGTCAACCACCTGTCCCAGCGGATCAACCAAGTTTCAATTCCTCCTTTGGCCGTCGCCGTTCTACCGCGCGCGACACTGAGGGTTCTTACACAACGAGCACGAGGAGGGTGCTAAACCCTCTTTCCCCCAATCCGGCCCTGGCAACGCTGCCCTGGCCGGATTTTCCTGTTGAGGCGTTGCGAGCAGAGCTGCTGGCCTGGTACGCCGACTGTGGCCGCACCCTGCCCTGGCGCAATATTGACCACCCCTACGCCATTTGGATCTCGGAGATTATGCTCCAGCAGACCCAGGTGAAGACGGTGCTGCCCTACTACCAGCGCTGGCTAGAGCAGTTTCCCACCGTGGAGGCGCTAGCCGCCGCTGACCAGCAAACAGTGCTTAAAGCCTGGGAAGGGTTAGGCTACTATGCCCGCGCCCGCAACCTGCACCAGGCTGCCCAGCGCATTGCCACAGAGCATAAGGGCGCAATTCCCCAAGATTTTGACACCATCACCACGCTCCCCGGTATTGGCAAAACCACGGCGGGGGGCATTCTCAGTTCGGCGTTTAACCTACCCCACGCCATTCTCGACGGCAATGTGAAGCGGGTGCTGGCCCGGCTGGTGGCGCTGCCGGTGCCGCCAGCCAAAGCCTTAAAGGATCTGTGGGTGCTTTCGGAGCATCTTCTGGATCCTCAGAACCCCCGCGACTTTAACCAGGCGTTGATGGATCTGGGTGCAACTCTCTGTACGCGGCGCAATCCTCAGTGCGATCGCTGCCCCTGGCAGGCCCACTGCCAAGCCTATAATCGCAATATTCAATCGGAGCTGCCCATGTCAGAAACCAAAGGCCCCCTGCCCCACAAGCAAATTGGCGTCGCTGTGATTTGGAATGGGCAAGACCAAATCCTGATCGATCGCCGCAAGCAGGAGGGGCTACTGGGTGGGCTGTGGGAGTTTCCCGGCGGCAAAATTGAACCCGGCGAGACGATTGAGGCCTGTATCGCGCGGGAAATTCAGGAAGAACTGGGGATTGAGATTGCGGTGGGCGATCGCCTCTGCACCGTCACCCATGCCTATTCGCACTTCAAAGTCACCCTCAACGTGCACCACTGCACCCATCTGAGCGGCGACCCCCAGCCCATCGAGTGCGATGAGGTGCGCTGGGTCACCCTCGACACCATTGAAGAGTTTCCCTTTCCCAAGGCCAATATCCACATCATCAACGCCCTGCGGGCCTACGCGGCGGGCCAAATACCCGTGGATGTGGTCGAAATTTCGCCCTCAACGTAAATAAACCGCCATAGTTTACAGACATCGCTCTTTTCCTCGGTTTTGATAGAAAAGATTGTTTGGAGCGCAGCGTAGCTATGGACACTGGGAATCGAGGACTGGGTTGGATTCGGTGGACAAGCCTCTATCCCCTGGGACGAAGGTTGGCCTTAGGACTTATGGGGTCAGGGATAGCGGTTGGCACCCTTCCGCCCCTAGCCACCCACGCCGTTGAACCCGACGCCTGGCATCATCTGCCCAACAACACCGCCCTGGTGCTGCTGATCGACACCACCACTGATACCTGGGGTCAGCTCAGTCAGTACCAACTCTTTAAACTGCTGGACGAAGAACAGGGATTGACCCCAGCCCTACCGGGGTTGCCCTACCTGCCCTACGGGATTGACTTTGCCAGCCAGGTAGCTCCCTGGATCGGCGACACCGCCGTGGTGGCGCTGCTGCCGGTGCCACCGGGCGAATCGGCGACTATTGCCGAAGCCTCGATCATGGTGGCTCCAGTTACTAACGCTGAAGCCTTTGCCGCCTTTCGCGACAGTTTCTTTGAGCTGCAAGGGGATGCCCCAGAGGTGACCTCTGCCCTGGGCACCGAGATCTACTTTTGGCCTACCCCCGAGTTTGACGAGTGGTCTGAGCCAGCCATTCCAGAAGCCTGTGGCCCCGCTGAGGTCAACGCAGACCCCTGCAATTGGGACGATGAAGCGGATCCAGAAGCTATCGACGATCCCAGCCTCGAAGCCGGGGAGGCGGAGATTGTGCCGCTGAAAGCCAGTCCTACTCCGCAAATTTTGCGCTTTAACGGTGCGGTAGGCTTGCCCCTTACCGTTAGCCCCTTTCATGAAGAGGAAGAAACTTTTGAGGTCGAGGTGCCAGTACCCCTGCCAGAGTTTGGCCCTAGCGGCCTGGCCGTAGCCTTTTTGCCCGACGCTCTGATCACAGCAGAAAGCCCCGCCGCCCTTGAGCAATACCTACACCTGCGCCAGAGCGCAGCCCAAAACTCCCTCACCGATAGCCGAGAATTTCAGCGCACCCTAACTAATCGACAGCGTACCCAGGCTCTCTTTGCCGTCTATGGCAACGCCCTGGAGCTGCTGAACTACAACCTTTCGGCCACGGATCTGCCCGCCGCCGAGCTGCCGCTGCCTTTCCCCACGCCTCCCACCAGCCTGGATGACGAAACGCTGCGAAGTCTGCGATCGCTTAACTTTGGCGGCACTCTAGAGGCCCTGGTGTATCCCATGGCAACCGGCATGCAAGTTCGAGGCCGCTACTACTACGATGCGGTGCCCTTTACCTTTGGCCTCACCCCCACGGTGGCCAACGCCGACAGCCCCCTAGAGCTGCTGCCTGCCTCGACTTTTGTGGTCATGAGTGGCCGCAACATCGCGGGCCTTTGGCGCACTGTGGCCAGTGTTCTAGACCAGGCTAGCGACTTTACCCGCGATGGGTTGGCCACGGTACGCGCTGGGTTCACCCTCTTCACCGGGCTTGACCTCGACGACGATGTCTTTGGCTGGATGGACGGGGAATATGCGATCGCCGCCTTTCCCACCGAAGGTGGCCCCTTGCAGTACGTGGGGCTGGGGCTGCTATTGCAGACCAGCGATCGCCCCACCGCCGATCGCACCCTGGCCGCGGTGGATGACCTGCTGCCCAGCGTTGGCCTCACCGTTCACCCCAGAACCGTCAATCAACAGCCCGCCACAAGTTGGGAATTGTTTTCTAGCTTGAACGGTGACTATGTGCCCGACCTCAGCGTGGGCAGCCACGGCTGGGTCACCGACGATACCCTGGCTATCACCTCTGGCGCGGTGCCTATGGCCAGTATTTTGGCCCCCTCACCCCACGATCCTCTGTCTGACTTTTTCTTGTTCGACGAGGCGACAGCGACCTTCCCCACTCCCAACGACGGCTACTTTTATCTGAACGTGGGCGCTACCCTAGCCCTGGCCTACGAAGTGTTTGGCTTCCACGACGACCCCAGCTTCGATGTCGCCAAACCCTACCTCGGCAGCCTGCGCAGCCTCAGCGCCACCACCGCCTTCACCCCCAACCACATGGAGCTTCAGGGCCAGCTCGGCCTCGCCCCCCGCCGAGATTAGAAGCTAAGGGGGCCAGACCTCAGACCCCGATAGAATAGGTGCTATGCAAGGGTCACTACCATGACGGAGCCAGTGCTTCAAGCTAGGCGCATTCTCAAAACTCGGGTGGATGCCACCAGCTATAGGGATGCTTGCGATCGCATTCAAACCTGGGCCACCACCGGGCGATCGGGCTACGTGGTCGCTGCCAACGTCCACGTGGTGATGACCGCCTACTGGGACTCGCAGTACCAGCGCATTCTCGAAGATGCTGCCCTGGTGACCTCCGATGGTATGCCCTTGGTGATGGGGCTGCGGCTGCTGGGGGTGCCTGGCCAGAGCAGAGTCTATGGGCCAGATCTGATGCTGGCCTGGTGCGATCGCGCCGCCCAGCTCGGCCTACCCATCTACCTCTACGGCGGCACCGCCCCCATGCTAGAGAAAATGGCCAATTCCCTCCAGCAGCAATTCCCCGGCCTGCCGATTGCGGGCACCCACGCCCCGCCCTTTCGCCCGCTCTCAGCCGAGGAAGCCGCCGATGATGTGGCGCGCATTAACCAGTCGGGGGCGCGGGTGGTGTTTGTCGGCCTGGGCTGCCCCAAGCAAGAGCAGTGGATGCACCGCCACCAAAGCCAGGTCAACGCTGTCATGATCGGCGTTGGCGCGGCCTTTAGCTTCTTCAGCGGCGATGTCTCCCAAGCACCCCGCTGGATGATGCGCCTCGGCCTAGAGTGGCTCTACCGCTTTGGCCAAGAGCCGCGCCGTCTGTGGCAGCGCTATCTGGTGAATAACCCTATGTTTGTGCTGCTGTTTGGGGCGCAGGTGGCCAGATATCGGCTGTGGGGAGCACGGGCTAGCGAAAAGGGTTCCAGGTTTAAGGTTTAGGGTTCACGGTTTATGTACCCCCTCACCCCCTACCCCCTCACCCCCTACCCCCCTAAACCTTCCACCTCAAACCCATCCTCCAATGATGGATTCTCAGCACAATTGCGGAATACTAGGGCCAACTCATCCCTATGCGTCTGCCCCCTGCTATGGATTGTCACCGTGCCGTACCCGCCGTAATGCAACAGCGGCCCCGCTACCGCCAAGATATTCGCGCCCCCCGAGGACTTAGATTTCAGCTACGCGACGCCTTGGCTGGCTCGGGGCGGCGGGGGCTGGTGCTGCTGGCTACGGATATTTTGGCGCTGGGGCTGTCGTGGAACATTGCGCGATCGCTCAACCAATTCTTCTCACCCATTCCGCCTCAGCTCGTATGGTGGACTTGGCTGGGGCTGCCCAGCCCCTTTTGGGTGCTGGTGGCCTGTGCCGTGGGGCTGTTTGCCTACGGTGGGCTCTACGACACCAAATCACAGGGGCAAAAGCACCTGCGGGCGGGCAAGCTGCTCAGCCTGGTGTATCTGAGTGCGCTGGTGGTGATGTATTTCTACGACCCCAAGCTGGATTTGCCGCGATCGCTGTTTTTCTCGGCCTGGTTTAGCGGGGTGGGGCTGGTGGTAGGGCTGCGGCTAGTGGCAACGCTGCTGCTGCGCCCCCTCACCCAATCCAAGGTGCCCGCCTCAGTCTTTCTGATTGCCCCTGCCCCCCGGCTCAAGCGCCTGGCCGATGTGCTCTCTCAGCGGGCTAGGGTTCCCGTCATTGGGGCAGCCCTGGCGACCACCGCCAACTCTGCTACCACCTACCAGGCGATTTTGGCCTCCGGAGCCACCCTAGTGCTGGCTGAGAGCATTCCCTCCGCCGACCTGGCCTCTGAGTTGTACTGGAAGCTGCGGCGGGCGGGCATTGCCATGCAGCTGCTCCCCACCAGCCGCGACATGCTCTACCGCCGGGGCACCCCCGAGACTGTAGCAGGCTTGCCGACCCTGCGTCTCGACGCCCCCCTGATGGGCGGCTGGGACTACCGCCTCAAGCGCTCGATGGACTACCTGGGGGCAGGCCTAGGTGTGATCGCCCTGGGGCCAGTGCTGCTGGGCATTGCCCTAGCGATTCGCCTCGACTCAGCCGGGCCAATTTTCTTTCGCCAGGAGCGAGTGGGCCTGCACGGCAATATCTTCCAGGTGTGGAAGTTTCGCACCATGGTGGTCGATGCGCCTCGGCTCCAGGCCGAGCTAGAGCAGCACAATGAGTCGGCGGATGGGGTGCTCTTCAAGGTCAAGCACGACCCGCGCATTACTCGGGTAGGCCGCCTGCTGCGCCGCACCAGCCTCGATGAGTTGCCCCAATTGTTTAACGTGCTCTGCGGCCAGATGAGCTTAGTGGGGCCGCGTCCGCTGCCGGTGCGCGATGTGGCCAAGTTCGACGGTTGGCACAACATTCGTCACCAAGTGCTGCCGGGGGTGACGGGGCTGTGGCAAATTTCGGGCCGTTCTGACATCGACACCTTTGATGATGTGGCTCGCCTCGACCTGCACTACATCGATAACTGGTCGCTGAATTTGGATCTAGAAATTCTCACCGCCACCCTGGGAATTGTGCTCTGGGGCAAGGGGGCCTATTGACCGCCGATTCTTCCCCTTCGCCAGGGGCAACAGATTCCGGCGATGCGGCGAACTCGGGAATTGACCACCGTCGGAACGGCTGGACTGGCCAAAAGCCGGGGCTATGGCTGGCCGGAGGACTGATGCTCCTGATCTTTAGCTGGCTGCCGCTGAGCTATTACCGCATGGTTGGCTGGGCCTGGATTTTGCTGTGGCAGGCAGGCGGTATAGCGCTGTTGGTGGGGCTGTGGCGGCGGCTGCACTATCCAGAGGCTTGGAGCACTGACGCAGCACAAGCATCTGGCTCAGAGCCCGAACGAGCTTTCTACGCCCTGGGTTACGGACTGGATTGGGTGGCGCTGGGGATGGGTCTTGTCCTGGCCCTGTCGGCGCTGGTGTCGCCGTTTCCCCGTGTGGCGCTGTGGAATGTGAGCCTGGTGGTGACCTATATTGCGGTGCTGTATTTCTACCGCAACGTGGTCGATGCGTCTGGGCCCGGCCAACGCAGCTGGCTGAGTCGCCTCCGGCTGTGGTGGGGTTTAGTCGTGGTGGCCGCCGGGGCCGCAGTGGTGAGCCTGACCCTCTGGCGACCCGACAACGCTATGTGGGCGGCAGACAATTTTCTGACGGCGCTGCGCAACCATCAGCCCCTGGGGCACCACAACTTTGTGGGCGGCTATTTTGTGCTGATGCTGCCCCTGGCGGTGGCGGCGGCGGTGGCTACAACGGGCTGGCTGCGTGGAGTTTGGCTGATTTCTGCCGGACTGATGCTGGTGGCGTTATACGTCAGCGGATCGCGGGGGGCGGCGCTGGGGCTGGTGGTGTGGCTGCTGATCACTTGGCTAAGTCGCTTTAGAGATCTCAAACCATCCCAGCGCTGGCGCTGGGGTTTAGCTGGCCTGGGGGGAACTGTGGCTCTGGGGTTGGCCCTGGCTAGCAATCCCCGCATTCGCGCCTGGTTTAGCGCGGGCGGTATTACCGACGGCCCGACCCTCGATCGCTGGTTTATGTTGCGATTGGGCGGCAATATTCTGCGCGATCGCCCCTTGTTTGGCATTGGCCCCGGTGTTATGAGTCGGGTGTCAAACCTCTATCGCCCGATCGAAACGGGGGCAGGCCTAGAGCATATTCAACAGCTCCACAATACCCCGGTGCAGATTGCGGGGGAACTGGGGCTGGTTGGGTTGGGGATATTTTTAGCTGGGATTGTGCTCGTTCTACGGCTGTGGATCGGGCTTTGGCGGCAGCCGCTCGAAGCCACGGATCGGGCGCTGCTGGGAGGCATTGGCGGCAGCCTGTTGGCCTACGGAGTCTCTAGCCTGACCGATTATCAACTGGAGAATATTCCGATCGCAGGCACGCTCCTAGGAATTGTGGTGCTGCTGCTGGTGTTGGGCGATCGCTATCTACCCACGGCCACACCGTTGGGACAGGCTGCCAGGCGGCGATCGCGACTGGCAGTTTCTCTATGGCTGGGGATACTGTTGACCCTATGGCTACCCTTCACACTCACCGTGGCCTACGGTGCCCTGGCCGATCGCGCCTTCTACAACCAGCAGCTCAACCTGGCCGACACCCGTTGGTACAAGGCCCACCGCCTCAGCTCTTGGGATCCGACTGCTTCGGCGGTAGCTAGTGAAGCGCTGTGGGGTCTCAACCAGGTTTTGGGAGAATCTGAAGCGCAGGATAATGTGCGATCGCTGCTGCTCGACTACGCCCACCAGGCCCAGCAGGCCGCCCCCAACGATGCCTGGTTCAACCACAATCTAGCCGTTTTACACCAAACTACTGACCCAGCTAAAGCCCTGCCCTATGCCTCCCGCGCCGTGCAGCTCATGCCCCGCCACCGCCACTACGGCTACTGGCTGCTGGGCGATCTGCTGCAGAAGACGGGGAACGAAACAGGTGCCATTGCTGCCTTCACCCTAGAAGCCCTAGTCAACCCTGCTGCGTTGACTTATCCCCAGTGGCAAGCCGCTCCCTATCAGGCGATTTATGCCTCTGTGGTGCAGGCCACCCTCGCCGAATACGATGCCCTACTCAAAAACGTTGTTCCTAGCGAGCCTGGTTTTGCCACCCTTTACGAAACCCGTGCCCTACTTGCCTGGTGGACTGAGCAACCCACCGTGGAGGTCGATCCCAATGTGCTACGACCTGTGGTTTCGGGGTTGCTCTTAGCCGAATCGGATCCTGAGGCTGCCCTTGAGGCGGTAGCGCACGACCTGCGTCTGGGGCAACACAGCCCCGAGCTGAGGCTGCTCGCCGCCTGGCTCGACCCCAGCACCTATCCCATCAGCCCGGCCCAGCCCCAGGATGGCCCACCCGACCTAGACGATGTGCTAATTGAAGAAAGCCTTGGCACCCAACCGCTGCGCCTGTGGCTGACCTCCGTCGTCACCGACCCAGAGGAGGGCTATCGAGGGTCGCTCACCTTCGCCTACCGCAACTACCAGGCCAAACAAATTACCCTCATGCTGACGCCGCAAAACCTCCAGCACTATACCCTGGTAGCCAAGCTCAACCTCTTCCCGGCCTGGCCGAGGGAGTTTCCTGCCCTCGACCATCGCCTTGAGGCTCTCCGCACCCAAGCTCTGGGCCTGCCCCACCCGACCCACAACCACTTTCACCTGACAAAATCAGATTAATTTGCCCCCCTTACCCATCTACCCAAGCCATGACCGAGGATGCCCTACCCCAGCCAAAACCCTCAGCCCAAGATTCTAGCGATGGCACGCTGCTAGCCCTGCTCATAGCAGCGCTCTACGTAGTTTTTACCCTGCTGCCGGGCAGCAGCACCTTGATAGTGGCTTGGCCCTGGGTATTTTTGTGGCAGGTAGGGCTGACTTTGCCCATGCTGTGGCTGCTGTGGCAGCTTTGGCACCGCCCTTTCAAAAAATTGGGGAACGGTTTCGACTGGGTGGCCCTGCTGGCCGTAGTTGGGCTGGTCGTCTCTACGATAGGGGCAGAATTTCCGGCCCAGGCGCGATGGTATGGGTGGGCGGCGGTGGGGGCGATCGCTACCCTCTATGCCCTCGGTAGCTGGCTCCGCCATCCCCAGCGGTTCCACACTCTGCTGCGGTTTCAGGGCTACCTGGGTCTAGCCTTCATTCTGCTCAGTCTGGTGCTGTGGATCACCCAGATCTATCAACCTGAGCTGGCGCGGTTGTCAACGCTTCAGGGCTACGGCGTCAATCAGACATTTAACTTTGGCCTCACCAGCCTGCGCAATTGGCAGCCCATCGGCCACCAAAACTACGTGGCGGGCTATCTGGTGCTAGTGCTGCCTTTGCTGGCAGGGCTGGCCTGGAGCGATCGGGGCTGGCGACGCTGGCTGTGGCTAGCGGGTATGGTGCTCGGCTTGCTCAACCTTTACACCACCAGCTCGCGCGGCGGCTGGCTGGCACTTATGGTCACCGGATTGATCGCGGTGGGCATTTCTCTGCTCTACAACCGTTTGCCCCGCCCCCTGGCGTTGGCGATCGGCGGCACCGCCCTGGGCTTGGGGGTACTGGGCATCATCGCCAATCCGCGCCTGCGGCAGGTCTTGGGCAGCCTAGCCCAGGGCAATTTTGCTGGGGGAGAATTGTCCTACCGGGTGGTGACCAACGTCACGGGATGGCGCATGGGCCTGAGCCGTCCCTTTACCGGGGTGGGGCCGGGCAGCGTGCCGCTGGTCTACCAGAAATATCGCCCCCACTGGGCCGGGCGCGATGCCGAGCTACAGTTCCAGCTGCACAGCACCCCGGCGCAGCTGTGGGGGGAGATGGGTATTTGGGGCATCGCCACAGCCTTGGCCCTAGTACTGGTGCTGGTGCTGCTAACGGTGCGGTGGATGCGGCGCGGCGCGCAGGATACCCCCAACGGGCTGCCCCCGGTGCTGGTGTGGAGTCTGCTAGCGGGGCTGTTTGCTTTTGGGTTGATGAGTCTGACCGACTATCAGCTGGATATTCCGGCGATCGCAGGCACCCTCGCCCTCTATCTGGCCGTGCTCGCCTGCACCTTCAACCCCGTTTCCACAACCGAGGACTTGGCTTCGTCGCCCCGTCGTCACCGCTGGCTGGCCGGAGCTGGCCTCGGCCTGATGCTGGCCATGACCCTCTGGTTAGTGCCCACCCACCGTGCTTGGGGCACCGCCAGCAGTGGCTTCTCGGCCCTGACAGCAGAACCTGCCGATATCGATCGCTTTGCCAACCAGCTAGAGCAGGCCCATAAGCTGTCCCCCTGGGAGCCCTACTACCCCTACCAGCTGGGCTACCACCTGGGCGAATTTGCCCTGCAAACGAGCGATAACCCGCCCCTGCGCCAGGTGCTGCTTGACGATGCGATCGCCTGGTTTAAAACCGGCAATCAGGCGGTGCCCTACCAGGAATTTGGCCAATCGAACCTGGGCTGGCTTCAAATTGAAAAGGGCCAGTTCGATGAGGCTGAGGCGTCGTTTAGGGAGGCGATCGCCCTGGTGCCCGCCAAAATGGGTGTGTTCTTTGGTCTGGGGTTTGCCTGCCTGCGAACCGGCGACCTCGACTGCGCCACCGAGGCCTTTACCCTAGAAGCCATCCGCCATCCTGCCCTGGTGGCCAGTCCTCTCTGGCGAGTGGAGGGCTTTGCCGATATCTATCCTGCCGTGCTCAACCAGGTCGAACAGCGCTACGGGGAACTGCTCCAGCAGACCGAAGATCCAACGTTGACCAGTTTTTTACACCAGGCTAGGGGCAGTCTGCGCTGGTGGCGCGGTGATTTGGCTGGGGCAGGCGAAGACTGGCAAACCAGCGGCGGCGACCTTCAGCAGGGCTGTCTCACGCTCGCTGAGGGCCAGCCTGTGGATGTTGACACCTGGCCCGAAACCCCGGCCAAGTACGCTATTCTGGCCTGGCAAACCCCCGATCAGCGCCAAGCACTGCTAGAGAGAGCCTGGGTCACTCAGCCCGAAGATATTGATGACCTAGCTCTAGCTTTGCCGGAGCCCCAAATGATTACTCAACTCGTTGCTAGCATGGCAGGTGCTGCGGATTTCACCGATTGGCTTCAGCGCACGGCACCGAGCTGGCAACCCCGCAGCCAGCGCCTGGGCTTTGGGATCCTTAGCCGCCATATCGACGGGCCTAACCCCTCGGACTTTTTGCCTCGGGTAGAGAACATCCCGGTGGTGCAGTTCTTCGAACCGCTGTTTACCTCGCCGACGTTCTTGCCAGCGCTGGATAGGGCCTTGGAACCGTATCAAGCTGAACTGCGATCGCAATAGCCGTTCCTGCCGTCTCGGCACTGAATCTTGCGTCGGCCCCCAAGCCCGCAACACCCAATTCAATCAACCAGTAGAGGCCTCGGCGCACCTAAGTCAAAGGCTTCAGAGCGAATACCCTGAAGCCTTTGAGGATAGCGAGAGAGGATTCGACCCTAATCGTCGGCGTGGGCGTGACGGTTATAGAGGAAGTCGAGGGCTTCGTTGCGCAGCTCGTAAAACTTGGGGTCTTCCATCATGCGGGCGCGATCGCGGGGGCGGGCAAAGGGCACCTGCATGATTTCGCCGATTTTGGCGGCAGGGCCGTTGGTCATCATCACCACGCGATCGCTCAAAAACAGCGCTTCGTCGATGTCGTGGGTGATCATCAGCACGGTGATCTGGTGGTCGCGCCAGATGGTCAACAGCTCCTCTTGCAGTTCTTCTCGCGTGATCGGATCCAATGCACCGAAGGGTTCGTCAAGGATCAGCACCTTGGGACGCAGGGCGAGGGCACGGGCAATGCAGACCCGCTGCTTCATGCCCCCGGAGAGGGCGCTGGGCTTTTTGTTGGCCACATCGGCCAGACCCACCATCTCCAGGTGCTCCATGACGATGTGCTTTTTCGCGGCTTCGGGCTTGTTGGGGAAGACCGAGTTAACCCCGAGGTAAATGTTTTCGTAGGCGGTGAGCCAGGGCAGCAGCGAGTAGTTTTGAAACACCACCATGCGATCGGGGCCGGGTTCCTGAATGGTTTGGGATTGCAGGCGCACTTCGCCGTCGGTGGGCTGGCGAAACCCGGCCACCATATCCAGCAGGGTCGATTTGCCACAGCCTGAGTGGCCAATGACGCAGACAAATTCCCCTTCATTGATGGCCAGATCGATGCCGTCGAGCACCACAAAATCGCCTGTGGGGGTGGGGTAGACCTTAGAGAGGTTGTCGAAAATCAGGAACGGTTCCTGGGTCTGACGGTCAATGGTGGACTGGGTAGGGGAGTTGAGCACTTGCATGATTTGGGGAGTGAGTGGGTGGGGAGCTGGGAGTGGATAGGTGGGCAAGAAACCGGGTCTCTGGAGAGGAGTTAGCCTAGGTCAGGAATCCACAGAAGCAACCCGGTTTCTGAATAGCCGGAGCCTCTACCGTGCGTTGGCAATATCCATGGGGATTTCTTCGATGCGTAGGTCGCGCTTGATGGCGTATTGCTCCAGGTATTTCAGCGGTTCGTCGGGGTCAAAGACAACGCCATCAAACAACTGAATGGGATGGCGATCGCGCCCTGTATCCACCAGCCCCAGCTCGCGGGCGGCTTGGCCAAAGATGTCGGCCCGCTTCACCCGCTCGGCCACGGCCAGCCAGTTGCGAGGGAAGGGTGTAATGCCCCAGCGGGCCATCTGGGTCATCATCCACACCGCCTCAGAGACGTCGGGGTAGTTGGCCTTGCCGGTAAAGAACTGAATGTAGTTGAGCACCGGCTCGGGATCGCTGCCGTCGCCGCGATCGTAGGGATCTACAAAGCCTTGACGAATGAGAGCTTCGTCAGCCCCAACATATTCGGGCTTGCAGAGCATGTCGGCAATCTCTTCGCGGTTGCGGCGATCGTCGCAGTATTCGCAGGCTTCGAGCAGCGCTTTGACCAGGGCCACGTGGGTCTTGGGATACTGTTCGGCCCAGGCTTCGGTGACGCCGAGCACTTTCTCCAGGTGGCCGGGCCAGATGTCGTTGTCGATCGCCATCACCACGCCCAAACCTTCGCTGACGGCGCGGGCATTCCAGGGTTCGCCAACGCAGTAGCCGTCGATGGTGCCCGCCTTCAGGGTCGAAACCATCTGCGCCGGGGGAATCACCGTGACGCTGACATCGCGATCGGGGTCGATGCCGCCAGCGGCCAGCCAGTAGCGCAGCAGCAGGTTGTGCATTGAGGTGGGATGCACGGCAGCCAGGGTGTGGACGCGATCGGGACGGCGATCGATCGCCGCTTTGAAGTCGGCCAGGCTGCGCACGCCCTCGTCAAATAGACGCTTGCTAAAGGTAATGGCGTTGCCGTTGCGGCTGAGGGTGAGGGCGCTGACCATGGGCCTGGGCTGCTGGTTGCCGTAGCCCAGGGTCATACCCAGGGGCATACCCGCCACCATCATGGCGGCATCGAGGCGGCCAGTGGCCACGCCGTCGGCGATCGCATTCCAGCTCGGCTCCCGGTTCAGGGTGACGTTGCTCAGGCCATGGGCCTCAAACAGGCCCTTTTCTTTGGCGACGACCAAGGGCGCACAGTCGACCAGGGGAATAAAGCCCAGTTCCAGATTGACCTTCTCCAGGCCATTGGCGGCTACGGCCACCACGGGCTTGGCCTTATGCAGCTTGGCCCGCTTCTGCTGGTTGAGGAAGTAGACGATCTCGTTGCGCAGGCTGTAGTAGTTGGGGTGCTTGACCACCTCCATGCGCTCGCGGGGCCGGGGGAATGGCACATCGACAATCTGGCCCACGTGGGCCTCGGGGCCGTTGGTCATCAGCACGATGCGATCGCTCAGCAGCAGCGCCTCATCCACATCGTGGGTGACCATGACGCAGGTGACTTCGTTTTCCTGGCAGATCTGCATTAGCTGTTCTTGTAGCCCGCCGCGCGTCAAGGCGTCCAGTGCCCCAAAGGGTTCATCCAGCAGCAGTAGCTTGGGGCGAATGGCCAGGGCGCGGGCGATCGCCACCCGCTGCTTCATGCCGCCCGAGATTTGGCCAGGGCGCTTGTTCGCCGCCTTTTGCAGGCCCACCATCTCGATGTGGTGGTCAATCATGCGATCGCGCACCGCCTGGGGATGCTTCTTCATCACCCGGTCTACCGCTAGGGCAATGTTTTCGCGCACCGTCAGCCAGGGCAGCAGGGAATAGTTTTGGAAGACGACCATGCGATCGGGGCCAGGCTCGGTGACCTGCCGCCCTTCGAGCACAATGCCGCCCGCGCTGGGCTGATCTAGCCCTGAGAGAATGTTGAGCAGGGTCGATTTGCCGCAGCCCGAGTGACCTACCAGGGAGACAAACTCCCCTTTGTGAATTTGCAGGTCGATGTTTTTGAGGGCAATGTACTCGCCGCCTGTGGGCAGCTTAAAGACGCGATCGATATGGTCAACTTCAACAAAGACAGACATAGCGCTCAGGGAATGAAGGTGCAGTTCGAGCGAGCAAGCCAGAAAGTTTGGCGGCGTAGGGTGGGCATTGCCCACCACACACCTTTGGCAGAATCACAGGTTTAGGTCAGCGCGTCCCCTGACACATTGGCGATTTGACCGCTGGGTCGTGCAGGGGAACGGTGGGCAGTGCCCACCCTACTGCTTCTGTTCTTCGGGCAGCACCAGGCCACCGACGAATACAATCAGGCGATCGAGCAGCAGACCGACAATACCCACGTAGAGAATGGCGATGATGATGTCGCTGATGCGGGAGCTGTTCCAGGCATCCCAGATGAAGAAGCCGATGCCCACGCCGCCGATCAGCATTTCTGCCGCCACGATCGCCAGCCAAGATAGGCCAATGCCAATTCTCAATCCGGTGAAGATGTAAGGCACGGTGGCCGGAAACAAAATTTTGAAGAAGTACTGAGACTTAGATAGCTGGAGCACCCGCGCCACGTTGTTGTAGTCTTGCGGAATCTGGCGAACACCCTCGGTGGTGTTGATGATGATGGGCCAGATCGCCGTAATAAAAATCACGAAAATAGCGGAAGGATTCGCCTGCTGAAACGCCGCCAGCGAAATCGGCAGCCAGGCCAAGGGCGGCACCGTGCGCAAAATTTGAAACAGGGGGTCGAGGGCGCTATACATTAGCGAGCTGGTGCCCACCAAAATGCCCAGAGCTATGCCGACCACCGCCGCCAGGGTAAAGCCCAGGGCAACCCGCTGCAGACTAGTCCACACCTGCCAAAACAGACCCTTATCGGTGCCACCGTAGTTAAAGAAGGGGTTGATGATCAGTTCCCAGGTTTCTGTCACCGTGCGCACCGGGGTAGGCAGGTTGGCATCAGGCCCCATGGTGAGCACTTGCCAGATGACCAAGAAGATCAGAATCGCCACCACCGGGGGAATCAGTCCCTTGAGCGCATCCAGAGACGAATTGGCGAACTTTTGCAGGTTGAAGCGCGATCGCGTCGGGCGAATATCGAGGGGTGCCGTCATTGGGGTTGCATCTCCAGGATTGAGAACAGCGGACGAAGAATTTTCCAGACCAGCAAACTCAGGGCAGGTAGTTCCCCTCTCCGGGGGGAGAGGGGTCAGGGATGATCTACACCCGCTTGATCTTCAGGCTGTCGAGGTACGCCTGGGGATTTTCGGGGTCGAAGGTAACGCCGTCGAAGAAGGTCTCAACTCCACGGGAGGTGCTCTTGGGAATCATGGCTTCTTGGCCCAGAGCGGTGGCCGCTTCGCGCCAGAGGTCTTCGCGGTTGACCGCATCGACCCACGCCTTGGTGTCAGTATCGGCGGGCAGCTTACCCCAGCGGATATTCTCAGTTAAGAACCACAGGTCGTGGCTCTTGAAGGGGTATGAGGCATTGTCAGCCCAGTATTTCTGCATCAGGTCGGGCAGCTCTTCGACGCGGTCGGTGCCAAAGTCGAACTTCCCTTGGGAGCGATCGATAATGTCTGAAACAGGCACATTAAACCAGGCGCGTTCGGAGAGAATCTGGCACATTTCCTCCTTATTCTCAGGCTGATCGCACCACATGGCACCCTCTAGCGCGCCCATCAGCAGCGCTTTGGCAGCTTTGGGGTTGGCATCGACCCAGTCAGCCCGCATACCCAACGCTTTCTCAGGGTGGTCTTTCCACAGTTCGCCCGTGGTGAGAGCGTTGTAGCCAATTTTCTGGTTCACCAATTGCAGCGGCCAGGGCTCACCCACGCAGAAGGCATCCATGTTGCCCACTTTGATGTTGGCCACCATCTGCGGCGGGGGCACCACAATGGTCGAGATGTCTTGGTCGGGGTCAATGCCGCCAGCGGCTAGCCAGTAGCGCATCCACAGGTCGTGGGTGCCGCCGGGGAAGGTTACTGCGGCCTTGAGTTCTTTGCCTTCGGCCTTGCGCTTGGCAAACACCTCTTTGAGCGGGGTGCTGTCTTTGGTGACCTTGAGATCGAGGTAGTCGTTGGAGAGCGAAATACCCTGACCATTAGTGTTGAGGCGGGCAAGAATGTACATTGGCACCTTCTTGCCGTCGGTGACAATGCCCTCAGAGATCAGATAGGGCATGGGGGTGAGAATGTGCGCCCCGTCAATGCCGCCGCCGCCAGAACCCAGCACCAGGTTGTCGCGGGTGGTGCCCCAGGAGGCCTGCTTCTCAACCGATACGTCGGTCATGCCGTACTTGTCAAAGAACCCTTTGACCTTGGCGATAATCAGCGGGGCAGAGTCGGTTAGCGCAATAAAGCCCAGCTTGGCGGTGGTCGTTTCTGGGGCCTCGGACGAGTTGGCGGGCGCTGCGGTCGGGGTGTCTGACGAAGCTGAGTCAGATTCGCCCTGACTGCAAGCGTGGAGCAGCACAGTACCGGCTGCTGCGGTGCCGGCGGTCATCAAAAATCTACGGCGATTTAGTCGAGTCATATTGTGCTCACTCCAACGTTAGGCAATGTGGTGAATTGGAAAAAAGAATCGGGTAGCGGCATCTCACCGTTGTAGTCATCCCCGAGGAAATCTGAGTCTCAACCTAAATTGCTGCTCACAGAAGCCAGTGTTTAGCTCTCTATAAAATCAGAAATTTTCTAAACAAACTGTGGCAATGTTGGCAGAACAAACAAGAGATAGGTGATTGATTAGGAGGCTTTGGGCTAAGATTCGCCCCTAGATTAGCCAGACTCTAAGCTGGATGCTGCAAAAAGGAGAGCTTCTCTGTCAGGTTAAGCCGTTTCAGTAAAGCAGTGTTTAGGATTTACAAAGCCGCAGCCCCACGATTTTTTGCTTACTACAAATACCGAGGGAAAAGTCAGCATTTCTGCGGCCTTACACTGCGGTATTTGAGCTTAAATTATTCAAACTTCGCAACGTGTTTTGTATTTTTAGTTACGCTTTGTAGCAAGCCATCCTTTTATCGCATGAGCAACATGTAGGATTTGCATAATTCGCCGCGTAGGTCATGGCTCAGCCCAGCGCTTACCATAACAACAGCCCAAGCTATGGGTTGAGGTTGTGTAGAGGGCTGCTCTAGGAGCGATCGCAACCATGGTGTTGCCAACGAAGTGGCGAATATTGCTGACGGTGCTGCCGCTGACGGGCCTGTATGGGCTGGCTAAGGTGGCCGTACACCGTTTGGGCTGGGAACCGTGGGCCTTTGACCCCCTCACCGGGTCGCTGTTTGGGGCGGCAACTTTTGTGATTGCCTTTGTGCTCAACGGCACCCTGAGCGACTTCAAGGCCAGTGCTGATATGCCGGTGCAGGTGGCCAATGCCATTGAGGCCATTCAAGACAGCAGTTTATTGGTGGCCAAGGCTAACGGAGAGTATGACCCTATCCCCCTGACTCGAAATCTGGTGGCTATTGTGCAGGCTATCCTCGACTGGCTAGAGCAAGAAAAACCCCAGGATGCGATCGCCCCTAACCTCGACCAGCTCAACGTCTCCTTGGCGGGGATGCTGCCCTACACCAGCGGCCCCATCATCAGCCGCATGCAAGCGGAGCAGGCCAAAATTCGTCTGCTGCTGGCCTACATTGGCATCAATCGCGATACCGACTTTATCGGCCCGGCCTACGTGCTGCTAGAGCTGTTTTTGGTGGGGGTCTTGTGCGCCCTGCTGCTGATTGGTTCTGCCAGCTTTAGCGAAACCCTGGTGGTGTCGTGCCTGCTGTTTACTGCCTTTACCTATTTGCTGCTGCTAATTCGCGATTTGGATAACCCATTTCAATACGATGGGCGATCGAGCGTTGATGCTGACCTGTCAATCTTGGCGGCCCTGCGCGATCGCCTTCAGAAAAGCCTAGCGTCGTAACGCGTCTCAAAAGGAGTCGGGTCTCTACTGAGCTTCAGCATCAATGCTGGCAACCCGCTCAGAGACCCAACCCCCAAACTCTTAGCCAAGCATCTCGCCTTACAAGAATTTGTTGGCCATGCCGATCAGCCCAGCCATTTGCCCTAGGTCAACCTCGCCGGAGAGCACCTTTTGCAGTAGCCCGCCGCCTTGGGCATTCGACCCTTTGACTAAAAATTGAGCGATCAGCGGGGTCAAGCTTCTGACCATGGCCGGATCGGCCCCGACTCGCTGGGCGATCGCGCTAACCTGATCATTGGCCAGCAATCGCTCTACTGCCCCCGTCGCCGCGACGGTTTGCAGCGTCCCCATCAGCCCTCCCGGATTGCCTCGGCCCTTATCTTGCAGCACGCCCTGGAGGCTGCTGGCGATGCCGCCAATTTTGCTGTTGTCCACCGGGGCGTTGTTGAGGTTCCCTAGCAGTGAGCCGATCAGGCTACCGTTAGCTTCGGTATCGGAGGCGGCGATCGCCTGGTTGACTATTCCCATTAAATCCATTGTTTCACCGTTTGAATTACGTTTTGCACAGGCTAAACTCTCTGCCCAGCATCAGCAAGGCATTCTTGCAGCTAGAAGTTCCTACCGGGCGCTACCGGCGGTCAGGCTAAATCGTTTGGCGCGATCGCTCTTTTCCTCAAAGTCGATCACCGGCCCCAGGGGTACAATCTGGTGCGGGTTCACTCCAGGGTGGCTCATGTAGTAATGGCGTTTGATGTGGTCTAGGTTGCAGGTGTTTTTGAAGGCAGGCTGCTGGTACAGATCGCGCAGGTAGCCCCACAGGTTGGGGTAATCAACAATGCGCCGCAGGTTGCATTTGAAATGCACGTAGTAAACCGCATCGAAGCGGTAGAGGGTGGTGAATAGGCAGATATCGGCTTCGGTGAGGTGATCGCCGCACAGGTAACGCTGGCGATCGAGCACGCCTTCCCAGTGATCGAGGGCGTCGAATAGCTCGGTCACTGCCTCCTCGTAGGCACCCTGCTTAGTGGCGAACCCAGCCCGATACACGCCATTGTTGATGGGCTGATAGATGGCGTCGATGGCGCTGTCGATTTTGTCTTGCAGGTTGGCGGGGTAGAGGTCAACGGCATTGGTGGCCACCTCATTCCACTCCGTATCGAGCATGCGAATGATCTCTCGCGACTCGTTGTTGACAATGGTGTGGGTCTGCTTATCCCACAAAATGGGCACCGTCACCCGGCCAGAAATGTCGGGCTTGGCCTTGACATAAATCTCCCGCAAATACTGCGCCCCATTCACCTGGTCGGGAACCGCGCCAGGGTAGTCGCTAAAGGCCCAGCCTTCGTCACCCATGTAAGGATCCACTACCGATACCGAAATGGCATCAGTTAACCCCTTCAGCTCACGCATAATCAGCGTGCGATGCGCCCAGGGACAGGCCAGCGAGACGTAGAGGTGGTAGCGATTGGCCTCTGGTTTAAATTCGCTCGTACCGTCCGCTTTCGTGAAATGGTGAAAGTCGGTTTCGGGACGTACAAAGCGGCCTTTATCATCCTCTTGGCTGCGTTCTTTTTGCCACTGACCGTTCACAAGTAGGCCCAATCCCATAGGGTCTCCTTCATTTTTCTTCAAATATCGGGTTTCAGCATACGGTGTCTTGCCAATGCCGTCCTCTGGCTTGAGAAAGAATTCCACACCCCGATGTGAGACGCTAGACACCAGTGTTATCTGGATTCGCCCCCTATGCAGGTTGCCTGGCAAGACGTAAAGCCCTACGAAGACATCATTTACCAAAAGGCCGATGGCATTGCCAAAATCACCATCAACCGGCCCCACAAGCGCAATGCCTTTCGCCCCAAAACCATTGTCGAGCTGTACGAAGCGTTTTCCAACGCCCGCGAAGACAGCCGCATTGGCGTGGTGCTGTTGACCGGGGCTGGCCCCCACACCGACGGCAAATACGCCTTTTGCTCGGGCGGCGACCAGAGCGTGCGCGGCCACGGCGGCTATGTGGATGACGACGGTGTTCCCCGGCTCAATGTGCTCGACTTGCAGCGGCTGATTCGCTCCATGCCCAAGGTGGTGATTGCACTGGTGGCGGGCTATGCGATCGGCGGTGGCCATGTGCTGCACGTGGTGTGCGATCTGACTATCGCTGCTGATAACGCAATTTTTGGCCAAACTGGGCCTAAAGTGGGCAGTTTTGACGGTGGTTTTGGGGCTAGCTATCTCTCTCGTATGGTAGGCCAGAAAAAAGCCCGCGAAATTTGGTATCTCTGTCGCCAGTACAGCGCCCAGGAAGCGCTCGATATGGGCATGGTCAACTGCGTGGTGCCGATCGAACAGCTAGAGGCCGAAGGTGTGCAGTGGGCGCAGGAAATTCTGCAAAAAAGCCCGATCGCCATTCGCTGCCTCAAAGCGGCCTTTAACGCCGACTGCGATGGTCAAGCGGGGCTGCAAGAGCTGGCGGGCAACGCCACCCTGCTCTACTACATGACCGAAGAAGGCTCCGAGGGCAGGCAGGCGTTTTTGGAAAAGCGAGAGCCTGATTTTCGGCAATATCCCTGGCTGCCCTAGGCGAGGGTGACGATGTTAAGGAGTTCCTTTTATGCTCAGAGCAATCGATCGCGATCTTTGGGTGGCCGAGCAGCCCTTGCGATATTTTGGGCTGAGCATAGGCACCCGCATGACGGTGATTCGTTTGGCTAGCAGCGAGCTGGTGGTGATTTCGCCAATTCAGGTGAGTGAGGAGTTGGTAGACGAGCTGAATGAGTTGGGCACCGTCACGCATATCATTGCGCCTAACCTGTATCACTATCTTTTCGCCGCAGAGTTCAAGGCGCTGTACCCAGCGGCGACGTTTTGGGCGACGGCGGGGCTGAGGGCAAAGTGGCCAAAGTTGGCGATCGATCAGGCTATATCCGGCGGCTCGAACAGTCCATGGGACGGCATTGAGCATCTGTTCTTTGATGGGTTCAAAACCCTGAGCCCCAGTGGCCCAGATCCGCTTGAGGAATGGGTGTTCCTCCATACCGCCAGCCGGACGCTGATTTTGACGGATACGGCTTTTTGCTTTGACGAGAGTTCTCCGTGGCTGACGCAGCTAGTCACTAAACTTGGGGGCGGCTACAAAAACCTGAGTCCGTCGTTATTAGAGCGAGTGGCAACCAGGGACAAGGAGAAGGTCAAAGCTTCGGCTGAGCAAGTTTTGCGCTGGGATTTTGATCGAGTGATTGTGGCCCACGGCAGCATCGTCGAGCAGGGTGGCAAGCAGCAATTCCAGCGGGGGTACGAGCAATTTCTGGGGTGTTCACTCCAGGGCAGCTCAACGTTTACCTAAGGGGATAGGCAAGCCCACTGGGGCAGATGACGATCGCACACCTCGGTGATAGGCTGCCAAAAGCCTGTTGTGATTGGCTTTCATTGCCCATGAACCTTCTGCTTGAGCGCGTCCAGACCAGTTTGCTTGATTTGGTGGGGCAGTTTATTCAGCTCTTGCCGGGGCTGGCGATCGCCCTGGTGCTGGTGCTGCTCACGGGCTACGCCGCCAAGGTGACCCAAAAGATGGTGGGCAGAATGGCGAAGCGCCTTGTGCCCAGCCGATCGCTGCAACTGCTGGCCATGCAAGTTACCCGCATTGGCACCTGGGCCATAGGAATTATTATTGCGGCGGTGATTGCCTTTCCCGATCTGCGGTTGGGCGACATTATTGGTCTGCTGGGGCTGGGCTCGGTGGCGATCGGCTTTGCCTTTCAAGATATTTTTAAGAACTTTTTGGCGGGCATTTTGCTGCTGGTGGAACAGCCCTTTCGCCTGGGTGACCAGGTGATCATGTGCGACTACGAGGGCACGGTCGAGGCGATTAAAATTCGCTCGACCCAGCTGCGTACCTACACCGGGGAGCTGGTCGAAATTCCCAATGCGATCGTGTTTACCAGCCCGGTGCGGGTGCTGACCGCCTTTCGCAGCCGCCGCACCGACCTGGGCATTGGGGTCGATTACACGACGCCCTTGCCCCTGGCTAAGCAAACCTTTCTAGAGGTGATCAACCGCACCGACGGGGTGCTGAGTGACCCAGCTCCCGAGGTCGATGTGGTGGGCTTTGGCGATAGCTCCATCGACTTTAAGCTGCGCTACTGGACGACGCCTCAAATGGCAGAGGTGCGCCGCATTCAAACCCAGGTGGCCATGGCCCTCAAGGCGGCCTGCGACGAAGCAGGCATTTCGATTCCCTACCCGATTCGCACGGTGCATCTGTTTGATCAAACCCAGTTCAGCGAAAGTCAGCCCTTGGCCAACGGCACTGGGGCTAGGGATGCTGCAAGCTAAGGGGTTTGAGCCTGAGTCGCACTGCGAATGCAGCGGCCAATGTTGGTGTCGATTTTAAGAATGTGGCTGGTCAGCCAGTCGGCTAGCTGCTGATAAATTTCGATGGCGACCGCTTCGCTAGCGTCGCTGGCTTTGTAGCGATCGTGCAGTTGGCCAAAGTTCTCGATGAAGGTGGTGTGGGCCTGCTGGTTGACCTCGGCAATGGGGCACTTGTGCTTGGCGGCGCAGGCTTCTTCATGCTCAAAGTGCCATTCGGCATAGAACTTAAGAAAGGCGAAAAGCTTTTTGATGGCAGTGCTGCCTTTGTGGTGGGCGATCGCCAGTCCCAGATCATTGACGGCGGCAATCAGCTCTTTGTGGTGGGCGTCAATCATCGGTACGCCGGTGCTGAGGGAGTCGTCCCAGGTGAAGGGCTGGAGGGTGATGGTGTTTTCCATGGTGGTGGGGGGGGGAGAAGTTTGGAGTGCTTAGTTTTGAGTTTTGAATTCTTAGTTCAAAATTCAAAACTTGTCTTTGGCGGTTTCGTGGCTCGCCATCAGCAACGGTAGGAGGGTGGCTAGCCATAGACCCAAAGCGGTGTCATAGGGCAGGGTGAGATAGAGCCAGAGCCACAGCGTGACGGCCAGGCCCGGAGGGCTGGTGAGCAGATCGGTCAGCTTGAGCAGGCCGAGAAAGCCTTGCAGCAGTCGTAGAGCGTCTTGGGTCATGGCTACACCTTGCCTTTGAGAAAGCCGACGAGGTTTTGCAGAAAAGACTGGCTGACCGGGGCTGCACCTGCCGATTCGGCTGTGACGCTGGCGGTAGGCCCATGCTCTAGCAGGGTTGGGGTCGCGAGGTCAAAGGCGGCGGTGGGCGGGGCGGCTACCATCGGCATCTCTTCGGCGAGGCCAGTGACAATGAGGCGAAAGGCAATCTGCTGGGCCTTGGCCACGGGCAGGTTGAGCTGCTGGGCAATATCCTTGATCGCCATGGTGCCGTTGGTAAACTCCCACACCTGCCATTCGTTGGGGTTGAGGCGCAGGCTGGGCTTGCTCTCGACCACGCTGATTAGGGCTGAGGAGGGGTCGGGCAGTTTTTCGTCGAGGGCGGCCCAGTCTTTGAGGGCGCGCAGCCCGGCCAGGGTGACATCGGTGGCGGTGGCGATCAGGCCGGTCATTTCGGAGACGGGCAGCGGCGCTTTGGGGTCAAACTGAAACCAGCCGTCGGGCAGGGCAAACAGGGCGCACACCTGGCGCATCACCTGGGTATAAAACAGCAGCTTGAGCTGCTCGGCGGTGAGCACGCCCTGGTTTTTGAGGCACAGGCCGAGGGGGGTGTGGATCTGGCAGGTTTGGGCCAGCCGCGAGACGGCGCGATCGCCCATCCAGCCCCGCTGGGCAATCAACCGCATTAGACCCTGCTGGTCGAGGCTGTTGCCAGCGGCAACAATTTGCCCTTGGCTCAGCCAGATGTGGTGGTTGTGGCGAGCGACGGCGTTGGGGTCGGTGAGGGTGCAGATCGTCAACAGGCCGGTTTTATTGCCCTGTTCGACGAGCTGGAACAGTTCGGGCAACGAGAAATCGGCGAGATATCCAGTGACAGTCATGGGTGTTATCCCTTTCTGTGGGCGAGTGAGTGGGTGAGTAGGCGTGGAGGATCAAAAGAGGGATGGGTGGGAATGGGGTTGGGCTTGGGGAGTTGACGGTTTTGTACCGCTAGCTTCAACACCGCATCCGTAAATCCCGCATGTTTAACTGAATTTTCAGTGGTGCTGCCGGGCGGGCGGCTAGGTTGTAGGGGCTAAGCTGCCCGCCCAGGTAAACTGCACCAGGGAAATGACGGCCTGGGCTACCGATGCGGTTTCGTTGGCGTTGACGGCCACCACGGGCGGGCGGCGGGCGGGGTTGGGGTAGCCGAGGGCCAGGGCAATGTTGGCGGCATCCCAGGCACCGGGGCAGTCGGTGTGGGTGAGCCCGATGATCATGGGGGCGGGCGATCGCTGCTTCATGAAGGTCATGATGCGGCGGGCCTCGCGAAACTCGTGGGGTCGATGGGCCGCCACCAGCAAAATGTAGGCGTGGGCCTTTTGAATCAAAATGTCCCACATGAAGTCGAAGCGCGACTGGCCGGGGGTGCCGTAGAGGTGCAGGGCCATGTCGGGGCCAAACTGGAGGCGACCAAAGTCAAAGGCAACGGTGGTGCGCTTTTTGAGCAGCAGGGTGTCGTCGGTGGCGCGGCGATCGGTGTCTACCACCTCAATTTCGCTGACGGATCGAATAAAGGTCGACTTGCCGGCCCCCACGGGGCCAGTGACCACTAGACGCATGATTTCCATGAAGGGGTGGAGGCAATGAAGAACAAGGTCAAACGTCGTGGGGACGGAGCGTAATTCTAAATAGGCAAAGTGCCTGGGGATCGCAATGGTCAGAGATCCCCCCGGCCCCCCTTGGAAAAAAGGGGGGCTATGCTCTGCCATGGGGTGCTACATCAAAACGGCTTTTAGATCGGCCAGGGTGCGCTTGATTTCGAGCATCAGCAGGCCCTGCTTTGCCGCTTTGTCAGCCAGCACCAGAAAGACAGCGTCTTCGCCGCAGCTAGTGAGAATGCCGTAGCCCTTGTCGCCCTCGACAAAGATGCGATCGATGCCGCCACGGGCTAGCTCGCTGCCAATGCGATCGCCTAGAGAAAGCATAGCCGCCGACATGGCTGAAACCCGCTCTTCATCCATGCCGCCGGGCAGGCTAGCCGCTAGAGGCAGACCGTCGGGGGTGACCACAGCCGCCCCTTGAATGTCGGTGGTAGAGGTGACAAAGCTTTGCAAAATGTTAGTGAGTTTTTCGGTGCTAATAGCCATGATTAGTTCTCTTTTTGGTTGAGGAAAATGAAGTGAATAGAGTTGAAGTAAAACAATAGAAAAAGCGTGCGGTTAGGCGTTACATTGCCGCAGCACCGGTTTTAACTAGCCGTCTAAAGAGACCCTCAGACCAGCCGGTTTCTTTCAGCACCGCTGCCGAAGAGACTTCGATGTAGGCTTGCTCAATAAAGGCCAGGTCGACCATGCAAATTTTGGCTAGGGCTTCGCGTAGCTGCTCATTTTTGCCGTCGACCTGGGCGCGTTTGCCCGCCTCATGCACGACTACAGCCATGGCAGGCACTACGTGTTGGGGGCCGATGCCAATGCGTACGTGAATTAGACCAATGCGCCAGCGCCGCTCAGCGTAGGCATCACCCCAGTCATCCATGCCGGTAAACATTTCGTGGAACCAGGCCACAAAGGTTTCGCGCAGCCGGTGAATTCTGCCCTCAGACTCGTTGAGAATGGCATTCATCTCGGCATCGCGGCCCAGATATTCATAGAAATAGTCGGCCATTTCGGGGGCAATTTCTAAGCCCCACCCGGCGGCGGCTTGAAGTACTTGGCGGTCGGCGGCGGTGAAGCCAATGCGCGACACCATCTTAGACATAAATTCTTTGGGTTCGAGGCTCATTGGGCTAATCCTTAAAGTAGGGCTTTGTTTCCAACATCCTTGTTTTATCGCTTTAGGCCCAGGCGACAACATGGCGTGAATACCTAAGATTTCAGAATCTGGGTGTTTTTCAAGAGAGTTTAAAACACGGCCTTCTCTTTGAACTTTAATCACGACTTTGGTGGGTATTTTCTAAGATGGGGAATGCCTTTTTTACTTAAAGCCGATGCCAGCAACACACCTGCATAAATAAAGTGTTGTAACTGACTTAAACAACACTGAGGCTGTTAATATCAGTAAAGCTATGCTAAAGCTAATGTTTAGGCGATCGCACTTTAGGAACCCCTAAATTGTTTATTTCAGGATCGTGCAACCGGATCGTGTACTTATAGATGTATTTATAGATAAAAGTTGCTTTTTCTCAGAAAACTCTGGCCTGAACTAGGGTTACTTTTTTCGTCAGCGATCTCTAAGCTGAGGCGATTTGTCAATAGTATTAAGCTATGCAAAGAAAAGCCCTACTCCGCTCTGCCGCAGGCTGCGTGAGATTGCGGACATGGGCGATATATTTCTTAAGATAGAGTGGCGCAGGCAGTCTGTTGAGCCCTAGTCTGTGGCTAGAACGCTATATAGTGAGATGCGATCGCAGCGCCACAGCTTTGCCGGGCGACCAGTTGCCCCTGGCTAAAGCCGCATCCATCGCCAACCCAACCAGTTTTTGGCACCTAGAGGCAGTTAGACCTATGGCCCGACGACCAACAGCAGATGACGGGGTAGATCTGGCCCCCTATATCGATCACTCTTTGCTGAGCCCGACGGCTACGGCGGAGCAGGTGGCCCAGTGGTGTGCTGAGGGCGATCGCTACGGGTTTGCCTCGGTTTGCATCGCCCCCTGCCATGTGCCCCAGGCCGTGGATCTGTTGCACAACACCAAAGTCAAAGTTTGTACGGTGATTGGCTTTCCCACCGGGGCAACCACTTCAGGCACTAAGCTTTACGAGGCTCAGGAGGCCGCCGAGCGGGGCGCTGATGAACTCGACGTGGTCATCAATCTGGGCTGGCTCAAAGAGGGCAAAACAGAAGCCATTCACCGCGAAATTGCCACCATCTGCGAAGAGACAGGGCTCCTGGTCAAAGCCATTCTCGAAACCGCCGTGCTTACCCCACCAGAGATTGCTCTGGCCGCCGAAGTTTGCATGGATGCTGGTGTTTCATTCTTAAAGACCAGCACCGGCTGGCAGGGGGGCGCTACCGTCGAAGTTGTGCGCCAGCTATGGGAGCTGACCCAGGGCCAGGTGGGCATTAAAGCCTCTGGCGGCATTGGCACGGCTGCCCAAGCGGTGGCCCTGGTGCAGGCGGGGGCCACTCGCCTGGGCACCTCGCGCGGGGTCGATCTAATGCGGCAGCAGAAAGAAGAGCCAGCCGGTGAGGTAAATGGCACTGACCGCCCTTAAGTTAGCCCAGGTTGAGTTTGAGAGCGATTAAGCCAACTAGGGTGAAGAGTCCAAGGGACTGGCGGAAGTAGTTGACCCCAGTGAACAGTTCTAGCCAAGCCCAGGTGAACCAGGTGCCAAAGGCCACCAGCTCGGCGGTGGTTTGCAGCGGGCCATCGGGAAGAATGGCTTGGAGAACCGTCGCCGTCACCGCCACTAAAATTGGCAAATTTGGTGGTTGAGCGATCACGAGGTTGCCTTCGTCGTCACGAAAGATGCGATTGAACAAGGAGGGGTACTGCGCCCCAGAAGTCTCTAAATTGCGGTTCATCGGAGGTATAGGCCTGATTGGAAAAACGGCTGAGGATTCATGGTAGTGCCGTTGCCCACCGCAGGGGATGTACCGGATGTTAGATATGCAATAGACCAATTTCCTCGGGCCTAAGCACGCCGTTGCTCAACTGCACGGGCTTACGGCTGCATGGGAAGATGGCAGTCTGGTGCTAACGGGGAACATACAATACTAGCAACGCCTATCCGCTGTCCTAGGAGAGTATGAATGGCAGAGGTTAGCCCCCGCCTTGACTGGTTGTTCCAGTCGCTCATTGCCTTTATGCCCTATCTGCTCCTAGGCCTTTTTTCGGGCGCATTTATTTTGACGGTGGGCGCTTTTTTAGCCCGGATTTTGTTTGTAGACCGGTTGCGATCGGTTGAAGAGTTTTGCCTGTTGACGCTCAAGGCGCAAGCTAACCCAATCCTCGATAGGGGTATGACGGCTGTCACCCAGCTAGCTCAAGGCGAAATTACCATCCCTGTGCTGATCGTGGTTGGTGGAATTTTGATTTACCGCGATCGCGCGATCGCGGCCCTGGTTCTAGCCATTGGGCTAAGCGGGTCATGGTTACTGAATGGGGTCTTTAAATCTTTCTTCCGCCGGGAAAGGCCCGACTTGTGGTCTTCGTCTAAACGTCCGATGGACTACAGCTACCCCAGCGGCCATGCCATGAGCGCGATTTCGTTTTACGGTCTTTTGGCCGCTGTCCTAACCTCCCTCAGCATTCCGCTGGAGATTACGGCTACGCTGGCTCTGCTTTTAACCCTGGGGGTGGGGTTTAGCCGGGTGTATCTGGGTGTGCATTGGCCAACCGATGTCTTGAGCGGCTGGGTAGCTGGCGGTATCTGGCTTGGGGTTTGCGTGCTAGGGCTGGTGCACATTGGTGGCCTTTGAGGGCGTGAGTCTTTCACTGAAGCCTTTAAAGCTCAGAGGCTTCAGAATTAGGAATTTGCGGCTCAGAGATGTGAGGGTGCTGGATGAAATCAAAAATGCTGTTTTTCTCAGCAGCACTGTTTTGTTGAGTGAAGGTGACCACTAGCTCAGGTGTGGGTACATAGATCCAGAGGGCCTTAGGAACAACCTCAACGATGACCGGCGTTGTGCCGATACATTCCCCATCGGCATGAACCTCTAGCGCTGGGTACGCTCTCACTTCAATCGTGGAGGCCTGATACATTTTGAGCCGTTCATGGGGGAGGTGTTTGCCCCGCATAGCGGCAAAAAAGTGGCGAAAATGATCCCACTTAGAGGGCTGATTGATATAAATGAGATCAAGCTTGCCATCATTCATTTTAGCCTGGGGTGCTAGGGCAAACTCGATGCCATAGCGAGGGCTGTTGCAGACATTGACTTGTAGCGTACTCAGCCGCGCCCTTCTGCCATCAAAGCGTAAGACTAAACGGTGTGGTCTAAACTGCAAGAAGGTTTTGAAGCCAGCAACAAAGCTTTTAATAGCCGCCCAATAGTTGCTCTTGATGCCTTCCTTGACATCATCTCCACAGGGAAAAAGGGAGGCTTCTAGTCCTATGCCCACTACTTCCATAAAATAGTGGTTATTGGCTTTGCCCAGGTCAAATTGACTGCGCTCTCCCTCGATGAGAACTTGTACAGCCTGGGCCATATCTGTAGGAATATTTAGGCTGGCCGCAATATTATTGCGGGTGCCAAGGGGAATAATGCCCAATGCCGTCTGGGTATGGGCCAAGCCCCGAGCGACCGCTTCAATTGTGCCGTCGCCCCCGGCGACAACTACCAGTTTTGCTCCCGATTTTGCGGCTGCGGTCGCTAACCCTTGACCATTTTCCTCGGCTGTTGTGGGGCAGATTTTGGCTTGAATACCCTGGCTTTGTAAGGCGTTGGTAAGATCCGGCACTAGCTGAGAATTTTCACTTGGCCCAGAGGTGGGGTTGACAATTAATACGGCATTCATCTCTGGAGTCTCCCGATTAGATTTCCCGGAGCCATAGAGCGGTGTGAAGGGCAGTGACGTTGGCAAAAAGCTCAGGCTGCTGTCTTGGCGATGACCCTTCAGGGTCGGTCTTTGACCATCGCCCTATCTCTACTAGGCTAGGTTGAAATGCTCCCTATCAACATCAAGGGACGGGTACCTTCAGCTTAAATAGCGCGTGCTCCACTGCGTCTATCATGACAGGCGCGGTATGGATAGAGGCTTAAGCCCCAAAGGGGTTGGTGGGCAGGCCGGGCACGGGGGCTGCGATCGCAAACACATCTCCCGAATAAAACCCCTGCTGGATCTCCTTTTGGCTCAGTCCCACGGAGGCGGTGGTGACGTAGAGCGTTGAGAGATGAGGGCCGCCAAAGGTGGGGCAGGTGGGGCGTTGCACCGGCAGGTTAACCCGGCCCAGGGCTTCCCCAGAGCGGCTAAAGCAGGCCACGCAGCCGCCATTCCAGAGGGCTGTCCAGATATTGCCATCGCCGTCGATCGTCAGGCCGTCGGGTTCTACTGCTTCGTCTTCGGTGCTCAGGTCGATGGCGACGGTGCGATCGCTAATTTCCCCCGTGGCTCCATCAAACCGATAGGCAAAAATTTTGCGCTGAGGCGAATCAGTTAAGTAAAAAGTATGGCCGTCGGGGCTCCAGCCCAGCCCGTTAGAGATCGTCAGCCCGGTTTCCATGGTGCGCACCGAGCCGTCGGGGTCGTAGCGGTAGAGGGCCGCGTGGCCAGGGTGGTCTGGGCTCATCGAGCCAATCCAAAAGCGGCCCTGGGGGTCGCATTTGCCGTCGTTAAAGCGGGTGCCGGGGGCATCAAACTCAAAGGTGTGAAGCGTTTCGACCTTCCCTGAGGTGAGATCGAGGCTGGTGATGCGATCGCCCATAGCCACCAGCAGTTTTTCCCCTGCCATCAGGGCTAGGGCGCTGCCCACACCGCCCACATCCCAGTGACAGTCGTCGCCGCTGCTGGGCTCAAACACATGGACGCGGTGATTGAGAATATCGACCCAGTAGAGCACCTGCTTGTCGCCATCCCACAGCGGGCCTTCCCCCAGGCGGGCGCGAGCAGAGAGCACGTTTTGGGCCGATAGCTCAGGCAGAGTTGCAGCGGTCATGGGGGTACCGGAGTTACTTACAGAAGCGTCGCACAGCGTGGCTGGGCACATCCCTATCTAAGGGCGGAGGGTGTAGGGTTCGAGGTACAAGACACTCCTTAAACCCTACACCTTATACCCTGAAACCCCTACGGCCCCACTGTCTGGCGAATTTCCTCCGTCGCCTCAATCTGCTCTTGGCTGAACCCGGCTTGTTCGAGGTGGTCGAGATAGTCACGGCTGGTGTAGCGGCTGTCTAAGCCTAGGGCCTGGCGATAGTTTGCCGTTGCCTCAGTCGTATTCCCGGCTGACCAATGGGCCAGCGCCAGCGCCACCCAGGGGTGGGGGTTGCCTGGCTCTAGCTCGGTGACGGTCTGGGCAGATGCGATCGCCTGCTCCCCCTGCTTCAACCGCTGGTAGGCCAGGCTGAGGTTATAGTGAGCAATTTCGTTGCTAGGCTCAAGCTCGGCGGCGCGGGTGTGGGTCTCCACTGCCGCCTCTAGCTGCCCATTCACCAGATACACAATGCCCAGGGCGTTGAGGGCGGGCACATGCTCTGGGCTGTAGCTTAGGGCGGTTTGCAGCGCCGCGATCGCAGGGGCCTCGAACCCGGCGAGGTGCTGAGTCCAGCCCAGCAAGACCTGGCCTTCGGGGTTGCGGGGGTCGAGAGCGGCGGCGATCTTGAGGGTAGCGATCGCCCGCTCCAGATCTCCCTGCTGCCGAAAAGTTAGCCCCTCCTGCCGGTAGCGAGCCGCCGCCTGAGCATCCACCAAAAACGGTGGCAACGCCAGATTCTCCATCGCCTCAGTCGAAAGCGTCGTAGCCTGCCACGGCACCGCCGCCTCCCGCTGGCAGCCCACCAGGGCTAAAGCCGTGCAGAATACCCAACCAAAGACTTTTCCCATAAGCTTGCGTCTGCCGGATTGCTCTTGTTCGCCAAATTCATTGAGAGGCTCGGGCTACTACTTTATAGGCTCCCGCCCCAAACCGCTCCCCCATCCTCCTCACCTCCTTCACCCCCTTACTCCTCCCCTCCCGACCCTGACGCTTAGCCTTTCCCCCGAAAGAGTTCTCCCTGAACTTTTTAGAGTCACCGTTTCATGGCATACCAGTGCCGACTCTGCGATCGCCTATAAACAACCCTCCCAAGCAGCCCCCGATGGTGGATGCAGCCCAGACAGCCGTTAGCGTTTACCTTTTGCTCTAGAATTTGGTCACGGCGGTTACCCTCCCCACAGCTCGGCTCTTAGTTCACTTCCCTCAACGGCACCCTATGGCTACTGGATATCTCGCGCTTGTACTCCACGCCCATTTGCCCTACGTGCGACACCCCGAGAGTGACTACGTCTTGGAGGAAGAGTGGCTCTACGAGGCGATTATCGAGACCTACGTGCCCCTGCTCACCATGTTTGAGGGGCTCAAACGCGACGGCATCGACTTCAAGCTCACCATGAGCATGACCCCGCCGTTGGTCTCCATGCTGCGCGACCCGCTGCTGCAAGAGCGTTTCGATGCCCACCTGGCCATGCTCGAAGAACTCACCGAGCTAGAGGTCGAGCGCCACGTCCACAACGGTCACCTGCAATACTTAGCAGAAACCTACGCTAAAGAGTTCAACCACGTCCGCAACGTGTGGGAGAGCTACAGCGGCGACCTGGTCACCGCCTTTAAGCAGTACCAAGACAGCAACAACCTCGACATCATCACCTGCGGGGCCACCCACGGCTACCTACCGCTGATGAAGATGTATCCCGAAGCGGTGTGGGCGCAAATTCAGGTGGCCGCTGAACATTACGAAGACACCTTCGGTCAGCCCCCCAAAGGCATTTGGCTGCCCGAGTGCGCCTACTACGAAGGTCTCGAGCGCATGGTCGCCGACGCCGGTCTGCGCTACTTCCTCACCGATGGCCACGGCATTCTCTACGCTCGGCCCCGGCCTCGGTTTGGCAGCTACGCCCCCATCTTTACCGAGAGTGGTGTGGCTGCCTTTGGCCGCGATCATGAGTCGTCGCAGCAGGTGTGGTCGTCCCAGGTGGGCTACCCTGGTGCGCCTGAGTACCGCGAGTTTTACCGCGACCTGGGCTGGGATGCCGAATACGAATACATCAAGCCCTACATCATGCCCAACGGCCAGCGCAAGAATGTGGGCATCAAATATCACAAAATTACCGGCAAGGGCCTGGGCCTCTCCGACAAGCAGCTCTACGATCCCTACTGGGCCAAAGAAAAAGCCGCTGAGCACGCCGCCAACTTTATGTACAACCGTGAGCAGCAGATCGGCCACCTCCACGGCCTGATGCAGCGCCCGCCGATCATTGTGTCGCCCTACGATGCCGAGCTGTTTGGCCACTGGTGGTATGAAGGCCCCTGGTTCCTCGACTACCTGTTCCGCAAGAGCTGGTTTGACCAAAACACCTACGAAATGACCCACCTGGCCGACTACCTCCAGGGCCACCCCACCCAGCAGGTCTGCCGCCCCTCCCAGTCGAGCTGGGGCTACAAAGGCTTCCACGAATACTGGCTGAACGAAACCAACTCCTGGATCTACCCCCACCTGCACAAGGCCGCCGAGCGCATGATCGACCTGGCCAAGCGCGAACCCGCCGACGAGCTAGAGTGGCGCGCCCTCAACCAGGCCGCGCGCGAACTGCTGCTGGCGCAATCGTCTGACTGGGCTTTCATTATGCGGACGGGGACGATGGTGCCCTATGCGGTGCGGCGCACTAGGTCACACCTAATGCGTTTCCAAAAGCTGTGGGATGACATTCTGCGCGAAAAAATCGACTCCGGCTGGCTAGAGAAGATCGAGGTAGTAGACAACATCTTCCCCAACATCAACTACCGCGTCTACCGACCGCTATAGCGAGTTTAAGATCCCAGAGTTTTTGAAAACCCTGGGATCTGTTTTTTGGCAGGATCCCGTATGAAAAAGTTTTCGGAATATCTCTAAACAGGCTTTGTAGTGCAGTTTGAGTATGACCCCAATAAAAGCCAAAGCAACTTAGCGAAACACGGCATTGATTTTGAGACAGCCAAGCTGCTCTGGCACGATCAGTATCGGATAGAGCTACAGGCTATATCGGCAGTAGAACCGCGCTTCTTAGTAATTGGTAAGATTAAGGGAAAATACTGGTCTGCGATCATCACCTACCGAGGTATGAACATCCGCATTATTTCTGTACGCCGCTCCCGCGACAATGAGGTATCGCTGTATGAATGCTAAAGACCTAGATCGCAAATTCGATGACGGTGAAGACGTGCTGGAGTACTTTGACCTCTCTACCTCAAGACGACCTGGACTAGAACCCCAAGCAATTGAGGTCACTTTTCCACAGTGGATGGTAGCCGCTTTGGATAAGGAAGCCCAGCGGTTAGGGATTCAACGCGAAGCCATTATTAAACTGTGGCTAGCAGAACGGTTAGACGCAAATTCTGTTACGGGCGCTTAAGGTAACTTCTAGAAAATAGTTTTCCTCATCCCTATGAATTATGAGAGCTTGTCAGAAGCCTTAGCTCGTTTTCGCCGGATAGCCTTCCATGAGAAGCGTTCTCCAACATTCATGGAGATTACGTCATATCCTCACCTGGAAAATGTTGCCAGCAATGTGCTCGACTTTTATTTCAACCCAAATGCTGAGCATGGCTTAGGCGCGCTGCTTCTAGAAGCATTACTTTCTCTGGTAGCAACCCCTGTCACAATCAGCAATCCGCAGGTTGTTTTCGTATCGCGAGAGGTTATTACGTCTTCGGGCAAAAGAATCGATCTACTGATTGATGCCTATCCAGATGCTGTAATCGTCATCGAGAACAAGATTTTTCATGCTGCAATTAATCCCTTTATAGACTACGAGGAGCACGCAAATAAAGCTGCTAGCCAGCGACCGATTGTATTGATTCTGTTGACGCTCTTTGATGTTCCCCCAGGAGCTAACATAGGGAATTTCAAGCCGGTCTTGTATAAATCTTTTTGCCAAGAGATTCTTAATCGAATTGGATCTCAAATTATCAATGCAGATAATCGATATTTAATCTTTCTTTTGGACTTCATTCAAACCACTCAGAACTTATACGATGCAAGAGTAATGAATCAAGAATTTCTGACGTTCCTAAGATCCCATGAGGAAGACACTATCTCTTTGCTGCAAAAAGTAACAAGTTTGCAGAAAGAAATGAAGAAAAAGGCAGGTACTTTGGCAGAATTAATGAGAGAGAAAGAATCAGATACAGTTAAGCTCTGGTTTTATAGCAGCGGCCTTCGAGATAAATCGCTTAGAGAAGCTGTTGGATATTGGATTCCTGTTTCGCATGGTTATGGTATTGGTATCGTAGCGGATTTAAGCATAGATGGTTGGGATATTCGTATTAAGGATGATAATTTTTTCAAGGGCGTGCCTAAAACCCAAGGGTATGATGGTTTCGATACCCAACTGAGTCAATGGTTGCAAGCGAAACAGATTGAAGTCTCTCCTCATCCAAGTTTACAAGGGCACTTTCGCTATGGCAGTCACTTCCCCTATGATTCTGACCCTGTGTTGGTAGACGCTGAGATTAAAGGACTACTCGCTTTGATTCTTAAAGAATGCCCGTAGTAAGTAATTTGGGTGAAACGAGGTGTAACCCAACACTAGATTTATCCATATTGGATTCTGCTAGCGCTCTACCTAACTTACAACGTTGTTTATTCGAAAAGCACACACGCTAAAATTACTAGAGTCAGGCTAATTAAACTACGTAACGCCATGGCCATTTTGAAAACAGAAAGCCAACTGGCAATCTCCCCAGCGCAACTGCAAAAGCTTTTGCGAGAGTTTAAAGAGCAACGGGGAGAAAGCTTTCAGCTAACTGCTTTGGGCTATTTTGGCTCCTACGCCCGTGGAAAAGCCAGCCCTGACAGCGATGTGGATGTTGTGTTCAAGACGGACTACCCCAACTTATTACTGACGTCTCGACTGAGGCTAGACCTCATTGAGCTTATAAACCTCCCCGTAGACGTTATCCGCTACCATGAGAACATGAATCCTCGCTTTAAGGCACGTTTAGACAGAGAAGCCATCTATGTCTGATGACGGTCTACTACTAGATCGTTAAGCAAATCAATCAAAAAACAAAGGGAGGCCTGCTAGCGGCTTATCCTCAGATTCCTTTGCAAGAAAATATGGGTTTGAGAAATATTCTGGCTCATGTTTCTTTTGAGGTAGATGAACAGCAAATCTATGATATTTGGAGAGATGACATACCTCAATTGATTTCAACAGTCCGCCAAATGATTCAAGACTTAGATGGGTAGTTTGGTAAAACGAAGTATGACCAACACTGGGCTTAACGCTTTTAGGTTGCGCTAGTGCTCGATCCAACCTATAGCGCTTATGCTTTCTGCGATCGCCACATCTGGGCACTCTAAACGCAATACAACTCTGTGGCATGGCATGGTCATGAACTCTAGGCAAACGCTACGCTTCAGCATTGGAGCCATTGTGCTGGGACTGGCTGAGATTGGTGGTGCGATCGCAAGCCCGGTGCAGGCTCAATCAGGGGCGATCGCACCACCACCGGCCTATTGGAATGCCGTCGAAGATGCCAGAACGCCAGAACCCAGCGAAGTCTTTAGAGACCTGACCGCCATTACCCGCTACAACAGCGCCCTCACCTGGGATGACCATGGCAGCGTTTTAATGGCGACTTGGGCCGACTGGGTGGGCTACACCCAAAATGTGGGGAGTCGGCTGATTGTAACCCGCGATGTCTGGGTCACAGCGGTTCCAGACTTGCAGAACTTTTGTAAAGCCTACACCCCAACGCCGGAGATTTCCTTAGCGGCCCGCCTGGGCCAGGTGCTCGGCTTGCCACCAGAACCCGCTGTCCAATCGGCCAATCGTCGGGTGGTTGAGGTCTGGGTCGAGCCACAGTTTCTCTTTCGCCCCAGCCCCGATCCTGAGATTACCGACCATGAGGCCGAGCTGACCTTTCGCACCGCCAACGAATTTGCCTCGGTGCCGAGTAGCTATCTGCACTGGTTCTATGCCCAGTATGATCAGCGCTATCAATACCAGGGACAGCCGATCGCAATCAATGGCGCGGAACCTCCTGGCGCTCTGCCCTACCCCTGGACTCAGCTAGGCTATACCTATGATTGGGGCGATCGCGCCGACTGGGCAACCCTTGACCCAGCCCGTCCAGACCATGTGGGCTTAAGCGAGTTTGTCATTCGTCAGTGGTCACCGATCACAATCCAAGCCGCGCAGCCGGTTAATGACTACTGCCGCTAGAGGTCTCAAAGCCTAGAGAGCTAACAATTCGGGCCATTAAGAACTATTCTCAAGAAGATGGTTTTTTCTTTGGCATGGCTAAACAACCCTTGGCAAAATTTCCGACGGCCTGGTCACGGCGTCAATTTTTGGGCTGGGGGGCTGGGGGCATCGGGGCAGTTGCGACGGCGGCAGTAGTCGGGTCGGCCTGGGTGGGGCAATCGCAGGCCGCGCGCATTCCCCCGCTGCCTGAGGGCTATGGGCCGCCGACCGACAACAGCTTTGACCCCATGGCCCTGCTGCGCGACTTTGACTACGGCACCCTCAAGTCAGACAACGGTCGCACCGTGCGTGAGTTTGAGGTGACGGCCAACAGCTCACCCCTCCAGCTCAACAGTGCCATTACCTTCATGAGCTGGAACCTCAACGGCAGAGTGCCAGGCCCCACCTTGCGAGCTAAAGCCGGGGAGCGGGTGAGGATTATTTTCCACAACCAGGACGGGCATTCCCACAGTCTGCACTTCCACGGCATTCACCCCGCCGAGATGGATGGGGTTCAGCCAATTCGCCATGGTCAGACGATGGTGTATGAGTTTGAGGCCGGGCCGTTTGGCGTGCATCCCTACCATTGCCACGTCGCCCCGGTGACGCGTCACATTAGCAAGGGGCTCTATGGTCTGTTTATTGTGGATCCGCCCGAGGGCCGTCCACCTGCCGACGAGATGGTGCTGGTGATGGGCGGCTTTGACATCAATAACGATGGGCACAACGAGCTGTATGCCTTTAACGGCATTCCCAACTACTACCGCGATCATCCGATTCCCATTTACCAAAACCAGCGGGTGCGGCTGTATCTGCTCAACATGATTGAGTTTGACGTAGCGGTGACCTTCCACATTCATGCCAACCTGTTTCAGATTTTTCCGACGGGGCGCACCCTCACCTCAACCGGCGATTCTGACGTGATCACCATGGGCACTGCTGAGCGCCACATCCTAGAGTTTGCCTACCCCTATCCCGGCCAATATATGTTTCACCCGCATCAGGATGCGATCGCAGAGCACGGCTGCATGGGGCTATTTGATGTGTTGCCAGCCTAGGTTTGTCGCCTGCCTCGTCGCGATCGCCTTGGAGCTTATTGACATGCGATCTCATATAGTCCTAGGCTCATAGACACAAGATTAAATGCAATTTATTCTCAATTGATACTGATATGGCAAAGCAACTCAAGCCTGTAGAGCTGTTTCTAGCGGTTGGTTTAGCGGCGGCGGTAGGGGCCTGTGGCGGGCCAGCCTCCGAAGGTGGTGAAGTCGGTGCCGATACCGCTCCCACGGCAGATATGGCCCATGGGGGCGGCGAAGGCGGTGAAGGTGGCGAGGGCGGCGAAGGTGGTGAAGGTGGCGAAGCTGGAGCCACCAGCAATCCCGACGCCGACTACATGACCACCCTGGCGCTGATGAAAGGCCACCTGATGGTGGCAGAAGAATTGATCGCCGCCGGGAGCTATGCAGAGGCTGAACCCCACATTGGCCACCCGGTTGAAGAACTCTATGGTGGTGTCGAGGCTCAACTCGCCGAGCGCAATGTCACGCCCTTCAAAGACCAGCTCAATGAGCTGCTTGACCTAACTAAGTCTGCCCCCGAGAGCCCTCAGCTCAAAACCGAGTTTGACGAATCGATCGCTGCGATTGATGGAGCGATCGCGGCCTTGCCCGCCGACCAGCGCCAATCCCCTGACTTTGTGCTAGAAGTCATCAGCCACGTCCTCAAAACCGCCGCTGAAGAGTATGAAGCCGCCGTGGTGGATGGCAAAATTGTGGAAGCGGTTGAGTATCAAGACTCGCGCGGGTTTGTTTTGTATTCTGACCAGCTATATCAAACCATTGCTCAAGAGATGGAGCAGACCCGCGCCGAAGACCATGCGGCGATCGCCAAAAGTTTGCAAGAGTTAAAGACGGTTTGGCCGACGGTAACTCCTCCAGAAACGCTGGTCAAAGAGCCCGCTGATGTCCATATCCTGGTCTTGCAGGTTGAACAGCGCGGTTCGTAAGCGGCGATCGCCAGGTCACTGACAGCAACGTACAGCGGCCATTGGTAGCGATGGGATTGTTTGGCTAGGACAGCCAAATTCATGGTGGGTATGTCGGGGTTAGCTACGGAGGGCTCAGTCGCAGCGGGCGAAACGTGGCAAAATGCCTGCGACTGCCTTTGTTGCACCCCGACCCCCATGGAAATTGACCCTGAGCTTCTCGACCCCTCGACTCGCTATAAGCTGTTGATCGGCAGCGTTGTGCCTCGACCAATTGCCTTTGTCTCCAGCCTTTCTCCCGAGGGCGTGGCCAACCTGGCACCCTTCTCCTACTTCAACGCGGCGGGCCACAAACCCCTAGCGCTGATGTTTAGCATCAGCCTCAAGCCCGACGGCAGCGAAAAAGACACCCTGCGCAACGTGCGCCCTGCCAACGAGGGCGGCACTGGGGAATACGTGATCAACCTGGCGGTTGAGTCCTACGCTCACCAGGTGGCAGAATGCGCCGAGCCGCTGCCCTACGGCGAGTCGGAATTTGACTATGTGAATCTCTCCCCCGCTCCCAGCCGGGTGATTCAGCCGCCCCGCGTGGCCGAGTCGCCCGTGGCCTTTGAGTGCCGCACCCTGCAAATTGTGCCGGTGGGCGAGTTTCACATTGTGATTGGCGGCGTTGCTGATCAGCAGTATGATTTGCCCCCCTAGCCCCCCAATTCTGGGGGGAACCAGATGACTTCAAAGTCCCCCAAAATTGGGGGGTTGGGGGGCCGATGCAGCAACTGTTGCTTTTGCAAATTCATTCCTCAATTCAGCAACGCCGTGATTGGCCAGGTGGTGCACCTGTTTGTGCGCGACGACGTGCTGGGCGAGAACAACCGGATTGATGTGGATAAAGTGGGGGCGATCGGGCGGATGGCGGGCTATGAATACTGCCGCACGGGCGATCGCTTTGAGATTCCCAACGGCTTTCCTAAGTAGCCCCAACTCTAGTGGCATGATTGGGTGAGCAATCAATTGGAGTGTGGCGAATGAGCGATGTGAGTGAGCAAGATTTAGGCCATGTGCGGCGGGCGATCGCCCTCTCCCATAGCGCCCGCGAGGCCGGCAACCGCCCCTTTGGTGCCGTGCTGGCCGATGCCTCAGGCCAGGTGCTGGCCGAAGCCGAAAACAACCAAATCACCGAGCGCGACTGCACCGGCCACGCCGAAACCGTACTGCTGCGGCAAATGGATAAAAACCTCAGCCCAGACACCCTCAAAGACTGCACCCTCTACGCCAGCACCGAACCCTGCCCTATGTGCGCCGGGGCAATCTTTTGGAGTGGGGTGGGGCGGCTGGTATATGCCTTGAGCAGCGATCGCCTCTACAGCATCCAGGGTGAGTCTCCCTTTCAGCTACCGCTAGCCAGCCGCGAGGTGCTCAAGCACGGCAAGCGACCGGTTAAAGTGGTTGGCCCTGTGCTCGAAGATGAGGCACTGAAGGCCTTTGAAGGATTCTTTTAGACTCGTCTGCTGTTGATTTGGCGTTGATTTAGCCATTCTAAGGTTATGGATCTATTCAAGTTTGCGCTGGGGCCGTACGAGTTTTTTGCCGCCATTCTTGGGGGGGTGCCCCTCGTACTGGCGATCTTCTTGCTCTATAACCCAGCAATTAACGTGCAAGATTTTGCTGGTTTAATTCAAGCCAGTGTCTCACTCCAGGTGGTGATTGCCTTGGCGTTTGTTAGCTACCTGCTCGGTGGCTTGGCGCAGAGCGTGACCTGGAAGTTTTTTTTGGCTCTCTGTAATGTGTTCGATCGCGACCTGCATTACTTCCCCACCGAAATTCTCTTAAACAGGGGCGAGTGGCTGCAAGGAATAGCTAAAGATGTTGACCCCAAAACCCTCGATTTTGAGAGCCGCTTACTGCTGTTGCTGCACGACAAAGTTGGCATGCCAAAAACGATGAACCACCTCTATTCGAGGGTCTGCTCGTATCTCAAAGAGAACAATAGACCCTCCCTGGTTACCGCAGATTTGTACCAGGCTACCCACATCATGTATCGCAACATCTCATTCGGGCTGCTAATCCTAGGCGGAGTGTTTTTAGTCAATATTCTCCGCGTTGGGGCAATATCCTTGGAGCAGGTGGCGTTGTTTTTTGGGGCCTTGGCGCTGTCCTACATTGCGTTTATTCGCTCAGTGTCGTTTAAGCGGTGGCACTCTAGGGAGGTTTTGCTAGGGTTTTACTTTGCCGCCTGCAACGAGCGATCGCCCTAACGCAGCGGGTGATGTTCAGCTAACAGTTTTTCAACCTTGGCTTCGTCAATGCGGGCAGTGACCTGCCTGGCTTCGTGCAGGTCGCGCACCGTTTTAGAGAGACTGGCGGTAGACCCCAGGGCAAACAGGGTGCCCATGCCCATGTAGCCTTTTACCCAAGCGTCCACCGGCAGGCAAAAGATGCCCAGCGATAGGCTGCCCACCGACAGCAAAAAGGCTAGCCAGGTTTGCACGACCCAGGCTTGACTGTGGCTCGATGGCGGCTGCACAGAATTCATCGGCTGACTCCTTAACGGTGTGAATGAACGATGTGAATAACTACGTCAACCCTAGGCGAGTCTTCCTCTACGGCATCTACGGTGGAGACACTTTTTGAAATGCCCTAGGGTGCAGCGATATCGAGAGCCGCCCATGACTATTGCAGCAGTTGATTGAGTTAGACCACTTTGCCAAGCGGAATCCTACGGTAGGGGCATTGCAGTGCTATGCCCCTACGTCGAACCTGTCCTAACCTGATGAATGTTTGTAATGGATCATCCCCTTGACGCCCCTTGTGAGCGTATCTACAATGTAATTACTTAACGTCTGGGCACACAGGTCTATGGGCACCGCCATTCGAACTCGCATTGTCAAAATTGGCAATTCCCAGGGCATTCGTATTCCCAAGCTGCTGCTAGAGCAGAGCGGCCTGAACGCAGACGTAGAGGTTGAGGTTGAGGGCGATCACCTCGTCATTCGCACCGCCCCTCGCCAGCGAGCCGGTTGGGACACCGCCTTTGCTGCCATGGCAGACAGTCATGACGACACTCTACTCGACGACCTCAACCCCACCGACTGGGACGACGCTGAATGGGAATGGTAGTCAACCGCTTCGACGTTTTTCTCGTCAACCTCGACCCCACTGTTGGCAACGAAATTAAAAAAACACGACCCTGCGTGGTGATCTCGCCCGACGAGATGAATCGCTACATTACCACTGCGATCGTGGCTCCGATGACGACTAAGGGCAAGCTCTACCCTACCCGCATTGCCTGCCGCTTTGAGGGCAAAAACGGCCAGATTGTTTTAGACCAAATTCGCACCGTCGATAAAGCCCGGTTGGTTAAACGCCTGGGTCAAATCAGCCCCAGTGAACAGAGAATGCTGCTGGAAACCCTGGCCGAAATGTTTGCTGAATAGCGCCAGAGCAAACCTGCGCACGGGCTGAAGAACGAAAATAGAAGAGCGAAAAATGAAAAAATCTCGATAGGCTGGAATCGTGGCATTTCGGGTTGTTTTAACCCAAGACTTCACCTGTCCTAGACGAGGAATGAGAGATGCGTTCCATCCCCATCGCCACTACTACCGGCAGTATTGAGGTGCTGGTGGCTGACGCTGCTACAGAGACTTCGGCCCTGCCAGCGGTGTTTATCCACGGTATGGCCTGCGCCGCTGACCTGTGGCGACCACAGTTAGAGCAGACGGCTCAGCAGAGAACGGCGATCGCGATCTCTCTACCCGGTCACGGCGCGTCTACCCCGCCAACCGACGATGACTATTCCCCCGCCGCCTGCGCGAATGCCTTGTTTGTGGTGCTGGATGCCTTGCAGCTAGAAAGCATTCTCCTAGTTGGCCACAGCTACGGTAGCTGCGTTGCCCTTGCTGCCGCCGCCGCTCAACCTTGCCGCATTGCCAAGCTGATCTTGGTGGATCCGCCGATTGACTCTACTCAATGCCCCCCGGAGGTCTATGGGGCAGAGATTGCGCCGATGCAGCAGGCCATGGTCGGGGAGGACTGGCGATCGGTACTGGAACAATCCTTTCGCAATGCTCTGACCGGCGGCACCCCTGAAACCCAGACCAACATCTTGGCGCGTCTAAATCACACCCCAAAGGCAGCCTTAGTCGGTACCGGGCGTGAGTTGTTCACCTTTGAAGCCGCAGCCGCCCTCGATCGCTATCTGGCTTCACCCGGTGCTCAAGCCCACGCCATTGTGGCTGCATCTAATGCGATGCCCCTCAGCCTGCACGTGCTGCGGCCAATGCTGCCAACGACGACCATTCCCAATACCAGCCACTGGCTCATGCTCGATGCCCCTGAGGCCTTTTCCCAAGCCCTAGAAGCGGTTCTGTAGATGGAACTTCACCTTATTTACACCGAGACCAAAATGCTGTTATCCAAAAAGCAGTATGGGTCTTGGCAAGAGATTCAGGCAGAATTTTCGGACTACAAAACTTCGCTGGGGCCTTGGCCAGCCGACGCGGTGATTGACTATCTGCAAACAGATTATCCGGGCTTGGAGCCTAGTCCTGCGGTGCAAGTGGCCGAACTACTGCAATCAACGGTCTGTTGCCAAGAACTCACCTTTTGTGAGGGCAGACTGTTGGGCGATCGCTAACCCGTAGCTAAGCGTTGACGGGCTGTAGTCTGTAGGGCTGTCTCTGGCGGTTCAGGTAAAGAATTCTCTCAGAGGCCCCCACCAGAGCTACATCTTCGCGACAATCAAAACCGTTGGGTCTACCAGGGCTGCGCGGCTCAGGGTGTTTCGGCAAACTCACGCTGACCACCGCCACCAAGGAGACTCACCCGATGAAACTGGCCTACTGGATGTATGCCGGCCCGGCGCACATTGGCACCCTGCGCATTGCGAGCTCGTTCAAGAACGTGCACGCGATTATGCACGCGCCGCTGGGGGATGACTATTTCAACGTCATGCGATCGATGCTAGAGCGGGAGCGCGACTTTACCCCCGTCACCGCTAGCATTGTCGATCGCAACGTCCTCGCGCGCGGCTCCCAAGAAAAGGTGGTCGATAATATCGTCCGCAAAGACAAAGAAGAGCAGCCCGATTTAATCGTGCTCACCCCCACCTGCACCTCCAGCATTCTGCAAGAGGATCTGGCCAACTTTGTGCAGCGCGCCAGTCTCGATTCAGCAAGCGATGTGCTGCTGGCCGATGTCAACCACTACCGGGTCAACGAGCTGCAGGCCGCCGATCGCACCCTCCAGCAGATCGTGCAGTTTTACATTGCCAAAGCCCGCAAGCAGGGCACCCTGCCCGAGGGTAAAACCGAGAAGCCTTCGGTGAATATCATTGGCATGACCACCCTAGGCTTCCACAATAATCACGACTGCCGTGAGCTGCGTACCCTGATGGCCCAGCTCGGTATTGAGGTGAACCTGGTGATGCCTGAGGGGGCGCTGGTTACTCAAATCAAAGATATGGGCCGGGCCTGGTTTAACCTGGTGCCCTACCGTGAAGTGGGGCCGCTGACGGCGGAGTATCTCAAAGAAGAGCTGGGCATGCCCTACGTGGATATCACCCCCATGGGCATTGTCGAGACCGCCCGCTGCATTCGCGCCATTCAAACGGTGCTGAACGAGCAGGGGGCCGAGGTCAACTACGACGCCTTCATCGACGAGCAGACCCGGTTTGTGTCGCAGGCGGCCTGGTTCTCGCGATCGATCGACTGTCAGAACCTGACCGGCAAAAAGGCTGTGGTGTTTGGCGACAGCACCCACGCCGCTGCCATGGTCAAAATTCTCGCCCGCGAGATGGGCATCCACGTGGTGCTGGCGGGCACCTACTGCAAGTACGACGCCGAGTGGTTTGCCGCTGAGGTGGGTGAGTACTGCGACGAGATTTTGGTCAGTGAGGATAATGGGGAAATTGGCGATCGCATCGCCCAGCTCGAACCCGCCGCCATCTTTGGCACCCAGATGGAGCGCCATGTGGGCAAGCGGCTCGACATCCCCTGCGGCGTGATTGCCGCACCTATCCACATTCAAAACTTCCCCGTGGGCTATCGGCCATTCATGGGCTACGAAGGAGCCAACCAGATTGTTGACCTGGTCTACAACTCCTTCACCCTGGGTATGGAAGACCACCTGCTGGAGTTCTTTGGCGGCCACGATACCAAGGAAATTCTCACCAAGACCATGAGCGCCGATGCCGCCGTCGAAGCGGGTCTGGGCTGGAGCGCCGACGGCCTGGCCGAGCTGCAAAAGATCCCCGGCTTCGTGCGCGGCAAGGTGAAGCGCAACACTGAGAAGTTCGCCCGTGAGCAGGGCGTGGCTAGCATCACCGCCGAGGTGCTCTACGCCGCGAAAGAAGCGGTAGGAGCATAAGAAGGGAGTAGGGAGTAAGGGGTAGGGAGTAAAATGCCGCGTTGCTGATCAGCAGTATGATTTGCCCCCCTAGCCCCCCAATTCTGGGGGGAACCGGACGACTTCAAAGTCCCCCAAACTTGGGGGGTTGGGGGGCCGATGCAGCAACTGTTGCTTTTGCAGATTCATACCTCAATTCAGCAACGCCTAAAATGCCTTACCCCCCACTCCCTACCCTTTACCCCTAGCTGCCCTGGCAGCCGATCCAAGTGCCCTGATCTTCGTAGACAAAGGGAGTGCCGGTTTCGCAGAGCACGGAAACAGCGCTCTGGGGGCCGGGGATGGTCACCATAGAGACGGTGCCGCCAACGGGGCTAGGTACATCGGATAGCTCAGGTTCGGTCAGCGCCGACTCGGGGCCGACGGCGTCGCCGGGGTTAGGCACTTGGCAACCGACCCAATCCATACCCATATCGCTGTAGGCGAACGGCACAAAGCCTTCTTGGTCGCAGGCCACCATCACCCCGATTTCGGGGCCGGGCAGCCGAAGCTGTTTCACCATGCCGCCCTCTGGGCTCTCGACATCGCCGAAAAATACATCAATTGTGGCTCCAGGCTCCTCAGTCGTGGGCTCCTCGGTAGCAGGAGCTTCTTCGTAGGGATCCATGACTTCTACGGGGGTGGTGCAGCCTACGGCACCGACGAGGCAGAGTGCTGCCGCTGCACCTAGGCGACCCCAGGTAGAGGCCGACGATTTAGCACCGATTAGACGAGAAACCATAGCAAAATTACCTGTCGAAAGGGCATTTTTCAGCATTGAGCATTATAAACACTCTTGCGGTAGGTTTTTTAAGTTGCTAAAGGTACATTTTTAGCCAAGTTAGGGCTTTTTTACTCCAAAAACCTCCGCAGACTAGGCTGCCTTATCGCCCGCTCAGCCCTTCGCCCTCAAACTTGATAAGGCGAAGGTGGGATCATCTTTGCGATCGCGCGATCGCAAAGATTCATCATCGGCGGCAGCGCCCTAAAACGTGAGCGATATGATGGCAATACCGCATTTTGTATAGTGTTAACTAATGACCCAGGCCGACCCCGCACCCCCAACCCCTTCTGGTGGAAGCAACACGGCCAAGTGGGTGGCGCTAGGCTGCGGTGGTTGCCTCGGCGTGACGGTGCTGGCCGGGCTAGCCCTGGCGTTTTTTATCAACCGCACCATGCGGTTTGCCATTGGCCCCGACCAGGGCTCAGCCGATAGCCAAGAGCTATTTACCTACGCCATTCCCGGTGAGACTCAATCTATTTTTAATATGGACATGTTTGGCATGCAGATGCTCCAGGTGGCCAATACCGACTCGCCACCGTCGGTGCTGCTGACCATGGGCCAGTTGCCCAGCTACCTCAAAGGCAACGACGCTCAGCAAAGCTTTGTCGAAGAGTTTCAAAACAGCATTACCACCCAAGGCAGCTATAAACTCACCGAGCAACGGGTTGAAGAGCGCACCCTCTGCGACCAACCCGTATCGGTCGTAATTCAGACAGGCAGCTTTGAAGACGGCCCCAACACCTACAACGCCGCCAGTCTGCTGACCTTTGTAGAGCACAACAACGATGCTCGCTTTGTGTGGGTGCTGGCCCACGGCGACGCCCCGCAAACCGCTGCTGATCAGGTCTTTGCTACCCTCGAATGCCTTTAAAAAGGCGGGTTCAAGATCTCAGGTATAGGGTTTAAGGGGCGGACTGAAACCTGATACCTTAACCCCTTTATTTCACCTGCGTCACCCGCCAGCTGAGCTTGAGGTTGAGCCAGAAATTCCAGAAGGTGACGATCGCGATCGCCACCAGATTCGCCAGGTAGGGCCAGCGCTGGCCAAACACCCAGTTGTAGATCACATTCAGCACCAGCACATTCAGCACCAGCCCCGCCAGACACACCAGGTTGAACTTGAGAAACCGCTTGAGCCGGGCCGACCAACCCTGTTGCAGCATGCTGACATCGGCAAAGGTCCAGGCGTCGTTCCAAATAAAGTTGTTGATAATTGCGACTTCAGCCGCCCCAATTTTGCTGCGGGTCAGGGGCAGTCCTAGGGTGCTGTGCAACAGGTAGAGAATCACCATATCCACTACCACGCCGCTCAGCCCCACCACGCCAAAGCGCACAAACCGCTGCATGGGGAAACGCTGGTGTAGCTGCGACAGCCGCCCCCCCAGCCGCAGCCGCAGTAGGTGGTGAATGTAGTCGATGTACTGCCGCCAGGTGACCTTGCTGGCCCCCTCCTGCCGCTCCTGAAAGACGTAGCCCACCTCGGCGATGGTGTCGATGGTGCCGCGCCCCAGCACCTCTAGCAAAATTTTGTAGCCCTTGGGGTTGAGCAGAGGGCCGGCGATCGCCTCCCGCTGCACCATAAAATAGCCGCTCATCGGGTCGCTGACTCGACCCACCACCCGAGGCAGCAGCAGCAGGCCCACCGTCTGCGCCCCCCGCGACAGCACTCGCCGCGCCAGACTCCACTCGCTGACGCCGCCGCCCTCGACGTGGCGACTGCCCACCGCCAAGTTAGCCCCTTGCTGAATGGCTGCCAACAAACCGAGCAGCACCTCGGGAGGATGCTGCAAATCGGCGTCGATCACGCCCAAAATGCGCCCACGGGCGATCTGCCAGCCGCGAATCACTGCCGAAGAGAGGCCGCGCTCCTCCTGCCGCCGCAGCACTCGCACCTGGGGGTAGGTTGCCTGTAGCTCCAGCGCTGTGTTCCAGGTAAGGTCAGGGCTGTTGTCGTCAACCACAATCAGCTCGTAGTCCTGGGGAATCGCACTGTCGAGGAGGGCGATCAGTCGTTCCACCAGGGGGCCAATGTTCTGGCCTTCGTTATAGGTGGGGATGGCTAAAGACAGGGCTAAGGTTTGTAGCGCCACCCCATCATCCCCACCTAGAGCGGGCAAGGGTTCAATCTGTAATGGGCCGCTGGGGCAAGACTCAAGCTTTTGCAACTGGGATGGGGGAATCATGGCACCGGCGCAACACACCAAGCATTCCGGTAGCCCCAGCTCTAGAGCGCGCTAAGAACCTAGCGCTAATGCCTGAACCTAGCCGAAATTTTACACAGGCAACCATCCTACAGCAGTCGCTCCCCCAACGTAAATGACTGGGGTGTCTCGGCAAAAACCGTGCCATAGGTTTCTTTCAATTCCAAATCCTATGTTAAGCAGCGGATTGCAACTCTAAACCTTTTACCCTTCAGCCGGTCTTACAGGTCGTTAAAACTCAGCCCGTAGAATGTGCCTGGGGGTAGAGAGGCACAGGCATTAGGTCTCGTATTATACGGTTCAATCTGTTCTTAGTTGTCAGCGGCTCTAGTCTGCCGCTTCCTTACAGAACCGGATTTGTTCACATTTATACTAAGGATCTTAAAAACTTTATGCAACGCCTGATCACGCTCTCTAAAGAAGTTATTAGCCGCCGCTTTCGCGCGATCGCCCTAGTTTGCCTAGTTGGGCTAATGAGCTGGCTCACGCTGGCCACCCAGCCTGCTTTTGCCGCCAACAGCAAGGCTACTGTGACCCCACCCGTAGACCAAGCTCTGACCGAAGAACCCCGTGACCAAGCATATGAAGAGGCTGTAGAGGTCATTGATGACCCTAACGGTGTGCAAAAAAACTACGAAGAAAATCTCAAGCAGTATCGCCAAGAAAACCCTGATCAAAAGAGCCTCGTTGACGACGCCAAAGACCTAGTTAACAAAGTCACGGGCGGCAAATAAAGCAGCATATTTTCAGCCTAAATCAATCCGTTTGTTAGGATTTTGGCTGGGGCGAAACCCCTAGATCTGCTTTCTCAGTTCTCTGGGTAGAAGGTTCGAATATAGAACCTTCTACCCAGAGAACTGCCGTTTTGTCCCAAATCTAACTTCATCCCCATTCAAGCGCCGCAGGCGTTTAGAGATGGCTAAGGCTGCTCTATTTCGGTCACCACCCCAGCCTCTATAGGGCGGTTAGTGGTTTGAATTGAGCAGTTAGTCGGCGAGCTTTGGCTCTGCAACACCCGAGTCGTTTGTTCGCCGCGAATATTGACGTAGGTCGTGGCCCCAGAAGCTGTTTCCATGCGGGCAGGGGAGTCGAGCCAGGTGAGGTTGTCGAGGCGATCGTGCACCCGCAGCTTGAGTTCGCCGTTTTGCCGATACACGCGGGCCGTCATGCGGTTGGTGCCGTTGCAGACCATGACAGTGGTTGCAGGAGAGTCAACCCCTGGCCCAGGCTGATCCAGAATGGTGACGTAGGGGGCGTAAACCCAGCCCTCAATTGGGCCGGTGACAATATAGAGCCAGTTGCCCTGGGTTTGAATAATTTTGGCCTGGGCTCCCCTGGGTATGGTGCCGCGAATGCCGTGGGTGAGGCCGGGACCAGAGCGCACGTTGAGACTGTCGATATTCACCTCGGCGACCTGGGCAAAGGCCGCAGAAATAGATAGGCCAACGGCAGCAGCGGTGGAAAGCAAGGCAACAGCCAGGGTTTTAAGTTTCATAGTTTGTCGAGTCTCATTGCGCAAAAGGGAGCCGCAGCCCTAGAAGCAGCGGCCTGATGAAGCGAGGTTGAATGATTCGCCCGCATTACTTTAAGCAATGAATCTAAGGAACCGATAAAGCTGTAGTTCTTTATACTAAAACGCTGTGCTGTGGGCCGCCGGGGCTAGCCATTACCCTTTAACCCCACTTCCCGTCTCGGTGGGCACAATGTAGCGCTGCAACAGCACAAACACCAAAATGGCGGGCAGCACCGACAAAATTGACCCCGCCGCAATCAGCCGCCAGTCTAGAGAAAAGCTGCCAGCTAGCCGCGCCACGCCCAGGGGGAGGGTGTAGCGTTCGGGGCGATCGAGCAAAATTAGCGGCCAGAGAAACTCGCCCCAGGTGCCAATAAACACAAAGATTCCCAGCGTCACCAGGGCCGGGCGAGTGGCGGGGAGCATCACATTCCACCAGATGCCCAGATCAGAGCAGCCGTCCATGCGTGCGGCTTCTTCAAGCTCCTTAGGCACGCCCTGAAACGCCTGGCGCATGAGGAAAATGCCAAAGGCCGAGGCCAGGTAGGGCAGCACCAACCCCAGGTAGGTGTTCCGCAGCCCCAAATTCACCGCCAAAATGTACAGCGGTATCATCACCACCTGAAACGGAATCATGATGGTGGCGACAATCAGTGCCAGCAAGGTGTCGCGGCCTAAAAACGACAGCCGCGCCAGGGGATAGGCCGCCAGCGAGCACAGCAGCAGGTTCGCCGCCACGGTCAGCACCGCCACCACGGTGCTGTTGAGAAAATATTGGCCAAAGGGGTTTGACTGCCATACCTGCCGGTAGTTAGCCAGGGTCGGCTGCTGGGGCAGGAGTTGGGGTGGGTTTGCTAGCAGGTTCTCTGTTGATCCCTTAAGGGAGGTGCTGAGCAGCCACAGCAGCGGAAACACCATCACCAGGGCAATAACCAGCAGGAGGACGTAAATGCCCAGGTTGCGCCAGTGAGGCCACTGGGTGAGGGATTGAACTATGGGTTGCTGCTTACGATTGGGCATGGGTAGGCCTGCCTGAAGCATCGGAGGACTGAAACCTGAGGATTCTGAGGAGCCTCTGAGATCGGGCTAATAAAAGACGCCTGGGCGGGGGGCATTTTGACTACCCCAAAAGCAGCTCTTGCAGCAGCCAAAACCCCGCAAAAAATTCGCTCTCGCGGCTGTCTTGAATGCCAATGAAGTGCACTTGGTTGGACTTCGCTTTAGCGGCTTCAAACGCTTGGGCCTCGGCCAGCAGCTTAGGGCCAGGCAAACCCGCCAAAATCCAGCTGTCGGAGGCACCGGTTTCGAGAATGATTTCGGGCTTTTTGCTCGACTCTACCCGCCAGTAGGCCAGCTCCAGGCCCGACATCCAGGCAGCAAGGGCGGTGGCGCGGGGGGAGAAAATCAGCAGGCCGGGGATGGGCGTATTGGGGTTCAGGTTAGCCATATCCAGGGGAAAGGATTCCCCAAAGCCAATTTCCCAGTCGGGCAGATCGGCAAAGGCGGCGGCTTCGAGGGTGACAAAGGCCCACTGCTGCCCCAGCAGGGCATCGGGCAGTGCCTGAGGACTGGGCGGTGGCGCGGCCACAGAGGGAGATGGGACGTTGGTGTAGCCTTCCATGTGGGGGTACACGGTTTGGTTGCGATCGCTCAACCACCGCTGCAACGCCACCGTGCGGCGGCTGGGCCGCGCTGGAATGCCTGCGTCTTCACAGGCTCGCAGAATCATGTTTTGCATTTGGTAGCGAAAGTACCGAATGCGGCTGGGGGGCGCGATGCCCTGGCTGGTGGCCTCGGCGATCGCCTCCTCGATTGCTCCCTTCAGAACAATAGAATTGACGTCGCTGCTGGGCAAAAACTTGCTGTAGCGAAAGAGCTGGTCAGCCTCTGCTTTGGTGTCTATTAACCCCTCGCAGAGCAGGACTTCCCAAAGTTTTTTGTCATTTTCATCCAGCACGGGCCGGGAGTAAAAGTCGAGTTCCCATACGGTGCCCATAGCGCTTATGCCTCGCTGTCGTTCAGCATCCGGCTGACGTCGTTTAAGCGGTTTTCAGCGTCTTCAAACACGGCTTCAGCTTCTTTGATGATCTCGCCGGGATACTTTTCGAGCACCTTGGTCGAGAGGGAAATACGGTTTTTCTCTGGATCGAGGGCGACCACCACCGCCTTGATTGGCTGGCCCACCTTCAGCACCGAGGGCAGTGACTCAACGTAGTTTTTGCTGATTTGCTTGATGTGCAGTAGGCCGCTAATGCCGTCAAACTCCACAAACGCGCCAAAGGGTTTGAGGCTGGCCACGGTGCCTTCGATTAGCTGACCTAGGGCCAAGGTGCTCATCATCTGGCTGCGGGCAGCCATGCGGGCCGACATCACCAGCTTGTTGGCGGCGGGGTTAACCTCCAAGAAGCCCACGGTGAGGCGCTGACCCACCGCATCTTCCAGATTTTCGTAGGTGCGGCCCAGGTGCGATCGCGGCACAAACCCCCGCATGCCTTCCACATCGACCGTCACGCCGCCCTTGTTGAAGCCGGTGACTTTGACCTCCATGACGGCACTTTCTTCGGCCTGCTGGGCTAGCTTATTCCACAGCTGCTTGAGCTGAAGCTTGCGGATCGATAGCAGCACCTGACCATCGGCATCCTGGTCGCGAATCACCTGAAACGAGTATTCAACGCCCGGTTCGAGCACGCCATCAAAGGAAGTGATGGGGCGCACCGCCGCTTCACGAATGGGCAAAAAGGCCGCTGACTTGCCGCCAATATCCACCGTGGCCCCGTCGGGAGCAAAGGAAATGACGGTGCCCCGCACGGTGCTGCCCACCTGAAAGTCGTAGTCGTGGGCCTCAAGGGCTTTGGCAAAATCTTCGGCGGAGAAAGTCAAGACTGAGGCTCCTGGACAACAAACATAATTTGACTAGCTTTCTACTATACAACGCCGACCTGGGGCACCGCTGAGTAATCGCCAGGCAAGGCAGGTCGAGACCCTTTACAATAAAGGCCAAGCGGATGATGTTGCCCCCAAGAATCGATGGCCGACGAGCAATTTAGCCTGTTTAATGCTGGCAGTGGCGCTACCGAGGGCGCGATCGCAGACCCCAGCACCGTAGATTTTGATGCCATTCCCACCAGTGGATCGGTGCCTATTCCCCCCGGCATTTACCCTGACCTAGAGACTTTGGGCACCCACTGTCGGGGCTGTGTACGCTGCGACCTGTCAGAAACGCGCACCAATGTAGTGGTTAGTCGGGGCAGCCCCACCGCTCCGGTGCTGATTATTGGCGAAGGCCCCGGTCAGCAGGAGGACGAGCAGGGTGTGCCCTTTGTGGGCAAGTCGGGCCAGCTGCTAGAGAAAATTCTTGAATCAGTGCGGTTTAACACCGAGACCGATGTATACATTTGCAACATCGTCAAGTGTCGCCCACCTGAGAACCGCGTGCCCACCACAGCGGAGGTAGCCGCCTGCAAGGGCTACCTGCTAGAGCAAATTCGTATGGTGGATCCTAAAATCATTCTTCTCACCGGAGCTACAGCTCTAAAGGCGCTCTTGGGGGTGAAGTCGGGCATTAGCAAAGTGCGCGGCCAGTGGATGGAGTGGGAAGGTCGCCTGTGTATGCCCATTTTTCACCCGGCCTACCTGCTGCGCAACCCGTCACGCGATAAGGGCAGTCCCAAGTGGCTAATGTGGCAAGACATTCAGGCGGTGCGGGCCAAAGTCAATGAACTGTCGGGCAGCTAAGGGCATCCGGCAGGTTGAGTTCGGCTTTCATTACCCAAGAGCCAACAAAATCTTTGACAGAATGAATAGGGGGCTAATTGGGTTTAAGGTCAAAGGTTTAAGGTTTGAGGCATGGCTCTGAACGCCCTAAGCCCTGGTCAAACTCCTGGATGATCGCCTGATACCTCCATCGATCGCGCCCCGCAAATAGCAAGGAGATTTTCATGGATACCAACAACCTTTTACGCCAGTTGCTCATGATTGGCGTGGGCACTACTTCCCTAGTCGCTGAGCGGGTCAAGCAGGTCAGCGAGGAGTGGGTGCGCGAGGGCAAGTTTAACCCCGAACAGGCCCGCACCCTGATGGACGAGGTGATGGCCCAGCTCAACGAGGGCAATGGCGCGCTTGAAGAGCAGTTTCAGCGGCTGTTTCGCAATACGCTGCAAGACCTGGGCGTGCCCCGTCAAGCCGAAATGGACGAGCTGCGCGGACGGCTCGATCGCCTAGAGCGCCAGGTCAGAGATTTAGAAAACCGCGCCTGGAAATAGTCTGGTCATCTGTAGCCCAGCCGCCGCTACGAGACGAAAAATAGCCGTAGAGTAAAACCAGGTTTTCTCAGGCTAACCAGCGGTGCGAAGCTTTCTTGACTTTACGGTGGGCGGCATTGCGGCCCTGTTCCCGGTGGTTGATCCGATTGGGTCAGTGCCGATCTTTTTGGTGCTGACGACCGGGGTGCCCGCCGCGCTGCGCAACCAGTACGCTCTGAATATTGCCCGCAATGTGGTGCTGCTGCTGATCAGTACGCTCCTAGTTGGGGGCAGCGTGCTGCGGTTTTTTGGCGTATCTCTGGCGGTGGTGCGCATCGCCGGAGGCATCGTGGTATTCCACGCGGCATGGAAAGCAATGAACTCTGATCCCAAGCTCAACGAGGTGGATAATCAGGATGCTGCCTATCGCGTTGGCGAGCACAAAGATATTTCGTTCATGCCGATGACCATCCCGCTGCTGGGAGGGCCGGGGGCGATCGCCGTCACCCTCGGCCTAGCCGCCCAAGCGGGTGGCGATCTATCCGTTCCCACCGCGATAAATATGCTGGCGATCGCCGTCGCGATCGGGTTGATTGGTGTCGTAATTTTTCTGTCGCTGCGATCGTCCACGCTGCTGCTCAAAGCTTTAGGAGCCAGCGGCATTCAGGCCATGAGCCGTCTGTTGGGCCTGTTTGTCATGGCCATTGGGGTACAGCTAATTTTGAACGGGTTGGCCGACTGGTTGACCTCATTAAATTTGCTCGCTCCTTGAATTTAAGGGAAAGTCCTCCAGGAATTTAAGGGAAAGTCCTCCAGGGTTCGAAGACCTGGCCAACGGCGTCCCGGCACCATAATTTTGCCTTAGACTTGGGGTGTTCCCTGAAAATCCTGTCCTGGCTCTGCTGATTCGGCAATAGAGATTGGGTGTAGACCAGCGGTGGCGAAGATCGGTCAGATTGGTGATGATTAACATCAAACCGGTCGATAGTCTACGGTTGGTCTGCGTAGTCCACAACACTTCATCTAGTGGTGAACGTTCTGTTTGCCGCCAGCTGTTTCAGGGAACCCTTGACCCATGAGCTACCCAAGCTTCCACAGCTTCGTTAAACTGCTGCGCAGTCTGCTCAGGCGCAGGCAGCCCCTGCTGTTTGAAGAATCCATTTTTCTGGCAGATCTGTGCCTCGCCTACGGCACTATTGCCGGTCTGGGCGATCGCGACAAAAAGACCCTCTTTCTGGCCGCCCACTTCAAAAACCTGGGGGCCATTTACCTCGAAGACCACAACCTCAGACAAGAGTACCGAGACCATCGCGAGGCCATCACCCAGATGGAGGTGCTGTTCAATGCCAGCGCTCAGCTAGCCAGAGATGCCGGTCTTCAGGAAGTCGCCGACGTTCTCGATGAGTACCACCTGCGGGCTATTCCCCACAATCACCTGGCCCGGATTTTTCAGGTGCTCAACGCCTGGGTGTCGTGCCGTCAGCGCAAAGGCTGGCGTAGCTCGATGAGCGACAAAGAGGCACTGATCATTCTCAAGCAGCGGGCCGAGATGAAGTGGTCTGACCCTAAAGTAGTGTTTCACTTTATCGAACACCTCTGCCGCTACTCGTCGCGGCCCGAGCGCCGCCAAGCCTGCACCATGACGGGGTTTGAGGTGCCGCCTGAGGCACCCGAGGTGCGCGACTACAGCTTTGACACGCTGGAGGATCAGTTCCAGGAAGTTGAGACAGTGGGGTGAATCAGGTATCGCGTTGGCCACTGTGCTTAGAGCACGAGTCGCGAGCAAGGGGTTAGGCAAAAGGTCTCAACCGATCTGGAAATGGCGACCAATCTCCGGCTTCTGGACGACGCGTTGAACAGCCACAATTATTTAATATCACTCCAGCGGTGAGGCTGCTTGGCTAGTGAGGGCACTTGGCTCAGGTAGCCTACACATTGGCCACAGCCGCTGGTTGAGCCGCGAGAAAGTCGACCGGGGGATAGTCAGAGATAGCGCAAGGGGCTACAGTTGGGGAGGCGCAGCGATGGCCCCGGGCCGGTTTCTGACCATCGCCGCAGTGTTTTGACGGTTGGGGACTAACCCCCCTCACCGCAGATCGGCTGCACCATTGATTTGTTGATCAATAGCTACCAAGGGTCTGTTATGACTGAAGACGCAATAGATATGGATCTATCCTGTTCCACCCCGCCTGAGGATGGGTTAGATATTGTGTCCTACGTGGACACCATTGAGGCAGTGATTGCTTCTTTGGATCAAGGGGATGGAGCTATGGTTAGCCAGACTGATGACGGTCACCTGTGGCGATTTAAGTACGGCAGTGTCGATGTGTATGCGCAGCTAACCGGCGAAACCGAGACCGACACGCTAACCGTGTGGTCTCCCGTACTTGTGCTGCCTGCCAAAGACGAGCCTCGCCTGATGAAGCGGCTGCTCGAGAAAAACTGCAACGAAACCCTCGAAGCTCGCTTCGGCATCTCCGGCAATCAGGTGCTGGTGATCTCAAGCCGTATTCTGAAGGATATTTCCCCCGCTGAAATCTCCCGCCTGATGACTATTGTGGCCACGATCGCCGATGATTCTGACGAGGCGCTAGTCTCCGAATTTGGCATGAGCTAGCAGGGTATAGGGTACGAGGTGTAGGGGGCAAGAACAGTCCTAAGCCCTACATCTTGCAGCCCTAGGCCCGCGCCTCTTCAATTACTGATTTTGCGATCGAGGACAGCTGTAACCCAGGGGGATACTGCCCTTCTTCTTTGATGCGCTCAATCATGGCGGGGGAAACCCGTAGGCCAAGGCGATCGGCGATCGCACGCACCACATCGCCGCGATCGATCGTGCCCGCCACGGCATCAGCCGGGGTGAGCACCGTGAGCCGGAGTAGCTGTAAGTCTTCGAGCTGGTCAATGGCTTCGGTCAGCGGTGTGCCCTCACGCACCGACGGAATCGTCAGCAGTGGCTTGGCGATGTGGTTGAGGGGTAGGGTGTCCCACTGGCTGCGCTCGATTGCCCGCATGTCTTCAACCGTGACCAAGCCCCGATAGCGCCCATCCGAGGCCGCGAAGTAAGCCGGGGGGCGGTTCTCTTCGAGCAGGTAGGTGTCAGCAAACTGCCGCAGCGACATGTCTGCATCGACGACTTTGAAATCGCGGGCCATAGCGTCGGCGGCGGTAAGGGCCAACATGGCCTCCTGTAGATTGGTGACCTGGTTGTAGGCGTCGGCATTGCGCAGGGCAAACCAGCCGATCGCAGCAATCCAAAAGCCGGAAAACGCTTGGTAGACGAACGCCATGACCAGGCCAAAGGAGATCGCCAGCCAGCCCAAGATCTGACCGGAGCGCGCCGCCCAGCGAATGCCCTTGATGCGGCTGTTAGTGACTTTCCAAACCAGAGCCTTGAGCACCTGGCCGCCGTCGAGGGGCAGGCCGGGAATCATGTTGAATAGCGTCAGCACCAGGTTGATCTGAGCTACGCTGCCGGTGATTACTCTCACCGGAGTCGGTAGCGATTCAATTTGGGAGATGGCGGTGAGCAGCAGGAATAGACCAAAGCTGACCAACGGGCCGGCGATCGCCACCTTAAGCGCATCTTCCGGCGTTTTTGATTCTTTGTCGATGGAGGCGATGCCGCCAAACAAAAACAGCGTGATCGAGTTGACCGCGATGCCCTGACCCTTAGCGGCAAGGCTGTGGCCCAGCTCGTGCAGCAGCACCGACGCAAACAGCAGCAGCGCCAGACCAAAGCCCATCACCCAGGCCAGGTTGCCCCAGGCCGAGTGCCAGCTGGGCTCCAACCCGTAGGACACGGTCACCAGCAGCAAAATAATGAACCAGGAGCTATCGACAAATAGGGGAATTCCTAAAATGGCCCCAACGCGCCAGTTGGATTGCATTGCCTAGCTCCTATGAATGCTGTCAAATACCAACCCAGACCCGGTAGTGGCTAGCAAAACTAGGGCACTCGGGTCTGGGGTCTGGCTTTATTCTATCAATCGCCCCACAAAGTCGTTGGCCTAGGCGTTGGTGAGGCTAGAGCAGCCCGGCGTTGCCCAAGCCCAAAATCATGCCAGCGCCGAGAATGTGGCCAAAGCTGGCGATCGCCAGCAGCTCGGGCAGCCCAAAGCCTTCGAACAACATTGGCAGACCTACGGGCAGCGCTGGCCCAGCCCCAGGCTTACGAATGGCGTATTTGCCAATGGCCAGCACAAATAGGTTGCAGGTGATCATAATCAGCGCCACTTTGGGCGACCACTCCGGGGTGGTGGGCACAGTGTAGGCGGCAAGTAGGGTAGAAAACAGCAATGTTATTTCTCCGCTAGAGGTCTAAAATTGGGTCTTGAGAAATGAAATTTAACGGCAGCGGCCTTAGTATGGGCATTTAAGCCTAGTTGGATTATAAAAATCCGCCGACACACCCCCAACGGAATGTTCAACAGAGTTAACATGCGGGTCAAGATTTGTGGCATTACCCAATCTGAGCAGGCGATCGCGATCGCCCGCCACGGTGCCACTCACCTCGGCTTTATCTGCGTGCCCCAGTCGCCCCGCTACCTGACCCCCGCTGCGATCGCCGAAATCACCAATGCTTTAGATGCGGCGGGCGTGGTGACTAAAACCGTCGGAGTCTTTGCCGATGCAACTCTAGAAGAGATGGGCGCGATCGCCCGCCAGGCCAACCTCAGCCACATCCAGCTCCACGGTCAGGAATCCCTAGAGCAATGTCAGCAGCTCCTAGCTGAGATACCTAGTATTTTCCTCATCAAAGCTATTCGTGTCCGCACCGCCGCAGATTTAGTCCTGGCTGAAACCTATGCCCCCTACGTCGATGCCCTGCTGCTCGACGCCTACCATCCCGATCAGCTTGGCGGTACGGGGCTAACGCTGGATTGGGATGCCCTGGTGTCGTTTCGACCGACCTGCCCGTGGATGCTGGCTGGTGGGCTCACCCCCGAGAATGTGTCTACGGCACTCTCGACGCTTGGACCCGACGGCATTGACCTCTCTAGCGGCGTGGAACACCAGCCCGGCGTAAAGGATCTGGCTTTAGTGCGACATCTGTTTGAGCAATTGCGGCCCTGGCTACCAATCAGTGCTGAGCTATAGACCAAGGCTAGCTTTGGTCAGCCTGGGAAGCAATCGATGAGGGGCTGGAGGCCCCAGGGCTGACGGCGGCGATCGCCAAATCTTTGCCTCCATCACTGTGGGTGCTGTCTTTAGTTAGTACCGCGATCGCCTCAGGTTGGTAAGCAGCCACATCAAACCAGAAAGTGGTGCCAATGCCCACTTCGCTGACCAAATGCACCTGGCTGCTGTGCTTTTCGATGATGTTTTTGACAATGGAGAGGCCTAGACCAGTGCCCTCTAGGGTGTGAACGCGGTTTTCGACCCGGAAGAAGCGATCGAAAATGGCCTGCTGGTCTTCGGGGGCAATGCCAATGCCGGTGTCAGAGATCTCGATACGAATGTAGCCGCCCTCGTTGGGGTCGTCTCCGGGGGGCACAATCTGGTGAGCCCGCAGCATCACCTGGCCGCCAGATTCGGTAAACTTCAGCGCGTTGCCCACCAGGTTGCTGAATACCTGTAGCAGCAGGTCGTAGTTGCCGATCACAGGGGGCAGGTTGGGCTCCACGTCCTGTAGCAGCTCAATCTTCTTATCGCGGGCATTGAGGCGGTGGGTTCGCAGGGTCTGCTCGATGGGCTGAATAATATCCACCGCGTCGAGCTGATACTGGCGGCTCGACTCTAGACGCGACAGGTCGAGCACGTCGTTGACCAGGCGGGTAAGGCGATCGGTTTCATGGTTGGCGGTTTCGAGGAATTCCTTGCGTTCGCCGTCGCTGAGGTCTTCGCCGTACTCGTGCAGGGTTTCGATGAACGACTTGATATTAAACAGCGGCGTGCGCAGCTCGTGGGAGACATTGCTGATGAACTGAGCCTTAGCCTCGTTGAGGGCCACTTCACGGGTAATGTCCTGCACGGTAATGGCCAGACCTTTGACGTTCTCCTTAGCCTGATCGAGCACGGTATTGAGCAAGATCCGCAGGGTGCGATGGCTAGGCTCGGTGATCGGCACCCGAAATTCCATCGCTTCTGAGTCGCCCTTGACGGCCTGAAACAGGGGCCGGGTAAGCTGCACCCGCACCGCATTGGGAAAGTGTTCCAGAATATTTTTCCCGTCCAAAATCTGATCGTCCCACCCAAAAATGCGGCGAGCGGTAGGGTTGACCAACACAGCGTGCATATCGCTGTCGAGCAAAATGGCCCCATCAGCGATGGTAGAAACCAGGGTTTCGAGCTTGGCTTTTTCGGCGGTAAGCTCTTCGATGTTTTGCTCTTCGTAGCTTTCTAGGCGCTCGGCCATGTCGTTGAAGCTGTAGATCAGCTCGCCGAGTTCGCCCCCGAGGGGCAGGTCAATGCGCTGCCTAAAATTGCCGTCGGCGATGTTCTTAACCCCCACCGAAAGCTCTTTAATCGGCTGAGTAATGGTGAGCGCGTTGAACACGGCTCCTAAAATCACCATCACCCAGATCGACACAAACACCGCAATGGTGACATCCCGCGTCAGGTGTGAAGAGGCCACCACCGTGGGGTTGGGATTAATGCCCATAGCCAAAACGCCCAGGTGAATGCCGTTGTAGTTGAGGGGCACAAAGACGTCGGTAACTTCACCGGCAGGGGTAAGGTGCTGGCGCACCAGGGGGCGATCGGTGTTTTGGGCGTAGCCCTCGGGCAATTGCATGCGTCGTCGCAGCGTGAGGGAGTTTTGGACTGCTGCTTCAGAAAAGGGGATGCCGAAGAAAATATCGCCATTCTCATCGGCGTAAAGCATGTAGCGCACGCTAGAGGTGCTTTGGTAAAAGCTGTAGGAGAAGCGGGCTAGCTCGGTGCGATCGGCTTCGTTGACCAGGGGGGCGACGTTGGCGGCGAGCAGCAGGCCCAGATCGCGGGCAAAACGGGTGTCGTTGAGTCGGGCATCCATCTGAATGGTGTTGACGGCCCAAAAGGTGAGGGCGCTCGTGATCATCGACACCACCAGCGTTGCCCCGGCCATCAGCCGGGTTTGGAGGGTGAAGTCGCCCCACCAGTGCAGGAAGATATCGCGAATTTTTGCCAGAAGCCTGATCAACGGAACCTATCGAATGCTGGATGTTGAATTCAGCCTTTATTCTGGCATGTTCTTCGCATCTTAGCCCTGCGCTTAGTCTTCGAACAGGGTCTCAAACTCGTGGCGCAGGCTGTCGTAGTTGACCACGCGGGCCACAATCAGGTTTTGGTCGCCCTGGGCGGCGGCAAACTGCTGTTTCCAGTGGCGCACGTCCTGTTCTTGGTTTAGCCAGAAGGCGACGATGGTGCTGACGATCGCATCCCAATCCCAATCGGGCTTGCGGTGCACGGCCTCGGTGGCGTCGATAAAGGCATCGAGGGTGCAGCAATAGCTGCCGAGAAAGGCCTGGCTGCGATCGCGCCGCGCCTCTGCCTGCTGCTGGTGGTTGAAGAATTGCAGTACCGGGGCAATGCCCACAATGTCAAAGCTATAGCTCATGGTTAAACGGGTGATAAAAACGAAGTTTATCGGCAACTCGCTTCACCGCTGGCGACAATCCTCTCAGCCAAAAATCGCCCTGGCATAGACCAGAGCGACGGCGGGGCAGAGCAAATCTGCTGCCCATCAGGTAGCCACAAGTTAAAGAAAAGCCGGTAAGACTGGGCTGAAATCGGTGATAAATCACGTTCAGAGTCAGTACTGGTGATGCAAGTTAGTGACTAGTTTAGACAGTTCACTCTGTAGAGTTGTTCGTCTGCAACGGTTTTTGACGATTTCTACAAATTAGACGAGTCGCTACCATAGAAGACACCGCCGTCAGTTAGAGATCGCCCACCCCTCTCGGAGCATCCTATGACCACCCTGGATTTGCCCCTTGAACTCAACCTTGAGGCTGTTCACTTTACCGATGAGCAGTTTTACCAACTCTGCATTCACAACCCGGAGATGGCGATCGAGCAAAATGCCCAAGGAGTGTTGATCGTTATGCCCCCTGTTGGCGGTGAGAGCGGCAATCAAGAGATGGAGTTGGGGACTGACTTAGCATTGTGGAATCGACAAACTAAACTTGGCAAAGTCTTTAGCTCGTCCACTGTTTTTCAGCTACCGATCGGCAGCAAGCGATCGCCCGATGCCGCCTGGGTAGAACTATCCCGTTGGGAGGCGCTGACCCCAGAACAGCGGCGCAGATTTCCCCCCATTGCGCCTGATTTTGTCATGGAGGTGCGTTCGAGCACCGACAATCTGACCACTCTGCGCGAGAAGATGCAGGAATACATGGCCGGCGGTGTTCGCCTGGGCTGGCTGGTCAATTCTCAGGATCAGCAGGTGGAAATTTATCGGCCTGGGCAGGGGGCAGAGGTGCGATCGCTGCCTACCCAGCTTTCTGGAGAATCTGTGCTGCCGGGCTTCACCTTAGAGGTTGCCCCCTTTGCTTAGCTGTGGAAATATTGCAGCGCAGCCAACCTTTATAGCATCGGCCTGTGGAACCCTGTAAGTGACAGGCGTCACAGTTCGCAAAACCCTTGAGAGGAAACCCTTCTCGACCAATCTGCCATCAAGATACGGTTGCAAGGGATGACTCAGCCGTGCCCGTGAGGCATTCTAGGTACAGATTAAGACGGGCTTCGCGCTATAACTAACTCCCTATTTTTAACCAGCCCCCGGTGCCTCGGCCTCGGGGGTTATTTAATGGCAAAGCCCCAGGCTGCTTTAAGCAGCCTGGGGCTTTAGTCTAAGGAGGCGATTCGCGAAGCGTAAAGCCTAGGGCATCCTAGAAACGGAAACTCGAAGCGAGTCTCCGTCCCGAAATCGCTTAGGTGCCCACAGTCCAGGAGTTGATGTAGATCTCTTGCTCGGGGGTCAGGCTATCGACTTCGATACCCATAGCGACCAGCTTCAGACGAGCGATCTCTTTATCCACCTCAACGGGGATGGAGTGCAGACCGGGTTCGAGGGAACCTCGGTTCTTCACCAGGTATTCGCAGGCCATGGCCTGGTTGGCAAAGCTCATATCCATCACGGCGCTGGGGTGACCTTCGGCGGCGGCCAGGTTGACCAGGCGGCCTTCACCTAGCACGATCACCGACTTGCCGCTGGTGAGCATGTACTGCTGGGTAAAGTTGCGCACCTGCTTGACTTCGCTGGCCATCGCGCCCAGCGATTCGAGGTCGATTTCGATGTCGAAGTGGCCGGAGTTGCACACCATCGCGCCATCTTTCATCGCTTCGAAGTGCTCGCGGCGAATCACGTGCTTGTTGCCGGTGACCGTGATGAACAGGTCGCCCACTTGGGCGGCTTTAGCCATGGGCATCACTCGGAAACCATCCATGACGGCTTCGATCGCCCGCACCGGATCAATTTCGGTAACAACGACGTTGGCCCCCATGCCCTTGGCCCGCATGGCGGTGCCTTTGCCGCACCAGCCGTAGCCAGCCACAACCACGGTTTTACCCGCCAGCAGCACGTTGGTGGCGCGAATAATGCCGTCGAGGGTCGATTGACCCGTGCCGTAGCGGTTGTCGAAGAAGTGCTTGGTGTCGGCGTCGTTGACGTTCATAGCGGGGAAGCTGAGCACCCCATCTTTGAACATGGCCCGCAGGCGCACGATTCCGGTAGTGGTTTCTTCAGTGGTGCCGATGATGTCGGAGAGCTGCGCCTGGCGCTCTTTTACCAGGGTGGCGACCACGTCGCTACCGTCGTCGATGATGATGTTGGGGCGGTGGTCGAGGGCGGTTTCGACGTGGCGATGGTAGGTGGCGCTGTCTTCACCACGCAGGGCAAACACCGGAATGCCGTAGTCGGCCACCAGGCTAGCGGCTACATCGTCTTGGGTAGAAAGAGGGTTGCTGGCAATCAGTACAGCGTCGGCACCGCCAGCTTTGAGGGCGATCGCCAAATGAGCCGTCTCAGTGGTGACGTGGCAGCAGGCCGAAATCCGAATGCCCGCCAGGGGCTTCTCTGCCGCAAAGCGATCTTGAATCTGGCGCAGCACAGGCATCTCGCGCCCGGCCCACTCGATTCGCTGCTTGCCCTGAGCCGCCAGGGAAATATCCTTAACGTCGTACTTAAATTGAAGAGTTGTGGTCATAACTTAGGTATCAACCGTAGTAAATCGTCTCTGTGCCAGTTGCCAGCGTTTCTAGCTTAACGGAATTTCACTCAGGGGATTGTCTCGATACTTGTACGAGGTACTATCCCGATACTTTATACGAGGTACTGCCACTATGCTCATGCAGGATACTGCCCCGATCGCACCTCTTCACAAAACTGCTGGGCAGCTTCAACGGCCTGCTGCCGGAGGTTGGCGTAGACCTTGGCAAAGGGCGGCTGCCAGGCCGACAGCCCCAGCACATCGGCGGTAACCAGCACCTGGCCATCGCAGTGTACCCCTGCCCCAATGCCGATCGTTGGGATGCTCAGCGCCTTGGTGATGTTGCGGGCCAGCTCGGCGGGAATGTGCTCTAGCACCACGCAGAAGGCTCCGGCCTGCTCTAGGGCTTTGGCCTCGGCGAGAATGCGATCGCCCTCCTCTGGGGTTTTGCCCTGTTTGCGAAAGCCGCCTAGCTGGTTTACCGACTGCGGCGTTAGCCCCACATGCCCCATTACCGGAATGCCCCACTGCACCAGGCGACGCACCGTTTCGACCACTTCATCGTGGCCCCCTTCTAGCTTCACGGCTTGAGCACCTATCTTAAGCATTTGGCCAGCAGCGCGAATGGCGTCCTCAACGCTGGTCTGATAGCTGAGGAAGGGGAGATCGACTACCAACAGCGCATTTTTGACCCCCCGGCGCACCGCCTTGGCGCAGATCACCATATCCTCGGTGGTCAGTGGCAGGGTGGTGTCGTAGCCTAGGGCGACCATCGCCAACGAATCGCCCACCAGCACAATGTCGGCCCCGGCCTGGTCAACAATTTGCCCCGACATCACATCCCAGGCGGTCAGTACGGTAATAGGTTGGGCGGGTGCGCCCGTCTGCTTCCACCGCAAAATTCGATCAACGCTAACGGCCATGGCTGCGCCTGGAAAGGGATATGGATGTCAGGATAACAAACCCTGATTCGGCTATCCCTCCAATCTTCCGCCCCCCTGGGGAACACAACTCGCTAAAATCAAATAAACCCGTACAAAGTGGCTTATCACGATGATCCCAACCGTTATTGAGCAATCCGGGCGTGGCGAGCGCGCGTTTGACATTTATTCCCGACTTTTGCGGGAGCGCATTATCTTCCTCGGCCAAGAGGTTACCGCTGACTCGGCCAACCTGATTGTGGCCCAGATGCTGTTTCTCGAAGCCGAAGACCCCGACAAAGATATCTATCTCTACATCAACTCCCCCGGTGGCTCCGTGTCGGCGGGTCTGGGCATCTACGACACGATGAACCACATTCGGCCCCAGATCTGCACCATCTGCGTGGGGCTGGCCGCCAGCATGGGGGCGTTTTTGCTCACCGCAGGCGAAAAGGGCAAGCGCATGAGTCTGCCTAACTCCCGCATCATGATTCACCAGCCTTTAGGTGGTGCCCAGGGTCAGGCTACTGATATTGAAATTCAGGCGAAGGAAATTCTTTACCTGAAGAAGCAGCTCAACGATGCGATCGCCAAAAACACCGGCCAGTCGATCGATAAGATTGCCCAAGACACCGAGCGCGACTTCTTTATGAGCCCGCAAGAAGCGGTGGAGTACGGTCTCATCGATCAGGTGATCGATCGCACCTCCGTCGGTTCCCGCCCACTGACAGCGATGTAAATCTCTCACCCCCCCAAAACGCAATGCTTTGGGGGGTTATGTGCCGTCGTGTGGGGATTGAGTTTCTAAGAACAGCAAGAACTCCAGCAGTTCGTCGTCGGTGAGGTCGTGGCGCGATAGCTTGCCGTAGGTCTTCTTCAAAAACTCGCGTCCCTGGGCGACGCCCCAGCCCAACCGCTGGAGTTCTACATCGGTCTGGGCAATGATGTCTGATAGATCGACCGCTGCCGGTTCTGTGGTCAGATCGATAAACTCGTTGGCCGACACCTCAAAAGTAGCGGGCAACTCAACCTCAGATGGAGTGACTTGCGGGGGCAGAACAGGAGTTGTCATAGCTGCTAGGGGCAGCTCGGCAGCGGGTGGCTCTGGGAAATTTTCCTGGTCTAAGGTGGGGGGGACTAGGCTCAGCCGCGGGGGGGGCAGCTCAAGATGAGTTGTCGGAGTGAGTTCGTCGTTGGGCGGCGCTGAAGGTGAAGGGGCGTTGGCGGAGCCTCTTCCCGGAAGAATCGCCTCAGGGTTGGCCAATCCGTGGCTAGGCTGTGGTGTGGCGGCTCTAGGAGCCTCAACCCTCTCGACTCCGATGGGATGGGTCAGGCTGGGCGGTTCAGCCGTCAAGCTCAGACGCTCTAGGGCGCGGGTGGTGGCTATATCTTCGGCCATCTCTAGGGCAGTGTTTGCCCCTAACCCGCTCGCCAAAATTAGGTTGTCTACTCCAGCGCAGACCCGCACCACGTACAGTCCGTCGTGGATCGTGAGCAAATCTGACGTCAGACTGCCCTGGGGATACTGATGGCGAAATTGCGTCAGCAGCGAACTTAACACTCGGGCGGTCTCCCCTGCGGGTGGATGGTAACCGTACTATTCTAAGGAAGTCGGGCACGTTAGACTGAAGCCATTGTGCCGCTGTCCGGGTTTAGCGCAGGCGAGGGAGATTCCCTAAATAGTCTGCGACCGTGGGCCAGGTGGGCGAGTCAGCCCGGCACTTTTCCCTGAACTATTTTGATCGCTACTCTAGGCGGCTGAACTGAGCTAATGCTAGACCGACTACTCGATATCTCTAACAACTTTGGGGTCGATACCCTGCTGCTGCTGCCGGTGCTGATTGCTCTGGAGGCGGTGCTGTCGGCTGACAATGCGATCGCCCTGGCGGCGATCGCCCAAGGTCTAGAGAGCGAAACCATGCAGCGCCGGGCGCTTAACTTTGGGTTGCTGATCGCCTTTGTATTGCGGGTCGGGCTAATTTTGACGGCAGGCTGGGTGCTTCAGTTTTGGCAATTTGAGGTGATGGGGGCCGCCTATCTGCTGTGGTTGGTGTATAAACATTTCACCGCTGAAACCGATGCCGAAGCCCAGCACCACGGCCCCAGGTTTGCCACCGTTTTACAGGCGATTCCGGTAATTGCCTTCACCGACCTGGCCTTTTCGCTCGATAGCGTCACCACCGCTCTGGCGCTGTCTAAAGATGTGCTGGTGATTTTGCTGGGCGGCACCATTGGCATTATCACCCTGCGGTTTATGGCGGGGCTGTTTATCCGCTGGCTAGAGGAGTTTGAGCACTTAGAAGACGCGGGCTTTATCACCGTAGGATTTGTGGGTATTCGCCTGTTGGTGCGGGTCATTGACCCCACTCTAGTGCCTCCAGAGTGGACAATGGTGTTGGTGATTGCCCTGGTGTTTGCCTGGGGCTTCTCGAAGCGGGTTGAAGAGAGTGCCAGCATTGAATCAGCTCATTTAAGCAATGGCAAAGTGCCCACTGTGGCTGAACTAGAGGCCCAGGGCAGTGTTTCTGTGGAGGCTGCCTCCAAGCAGGAAGATGCTACCCCAGCCCTACCCCTTCAGCAAGACTAAAAAGCCCTGTCTTCAGCCGCATCAAGCTTCTAGAGATAGGAGCACCAGTCGCTCCAGCCGCCAGGGTAAAGCTTAGCCACGGGGCGACCCGCTACGGTTTGGGCCAGCAGGTTGACGCAGGCCGTTACCCCCGAGCCACAGTAGACGATTACCGCTTCGGCATCGTTTAACCCGGCCCAGTGTTGGCTTAGCTCATTGGCGGGTTTCATTTGGCCGTTTTCGGTAGAAACATCTTGCCAGAAGTAGTTCACCGCGCCGGGAATGCTGCCTGCCACGGGGTCGATGGGTTCGACCTCGCCCCGATAGCGATCGGGCGATCGCGAATCGATCAGCAGCACTCCTTCCGGGCGATCGCGCACCGTCTCCATATCGACCATCCAATCCTGGCGCGGCGCGGGTACGAAGTGGCCCGATCGCGGGGCAGGGCTCTCGGCACTGGTGGGATAGCCACCCTCAACCCAGCCTGTCCAGCCGCCGTCGAGCACGGCGACATGGTCGTGGCCGAGGTAGCGCAGCAGCCACCAGAGGCGCGAGGCAAAGGCAAAGCGGCTATCGTCGTAGGCGACAACGAGGGTGGGCTCTGGGCCAGACTCTACTCCCATCGCCGTGAGTCGCTGGCTGAAGGTGTCGCGATCGGGCAGCGGGTGGCGACCCCCGTGGCGCTGCACTGGGCTGGATAAATCTTGATTGAGGTCTAGATGCCAAGCCCCGGGAATGTGGCCAGCGGCATATTGCTGCGCTCCCTGAGCGGGATCGGCTAGGGCAAAGCGGCAGTCGGCGACCACAACTTTGGGGTCATCCAGGTGTTGGGCTAGCCAAGCAGCAGTTACTAGGTTGTGAGGGTAGGTCATAGGTTAGACAAACAAGATGGCATGGGAGGTTAAAGTCTGGTCTAGCGAGGGATAGCGGTCTACCACAGAAGTAGGATATAAGGTTGCTGGACTGGCAACACTCGTCATCGTTGGATCTACCGGTGCGAAATGCGGACGGTGCAAAATGTGGTTATTCAAATCGAGTGTTCGCCATAGAGAACGGTCAACCTTGTTAACCAACAGATCCTATTCAACGAGGCGCTGTCATGACTGTAGAACCTCAACCGAGTACTGGGATTAAAACAGCGACGGGCTGGGTCATGGCCCTCAGCCTAGGTCTGATTGTTTTAGGTATTGTGGCAATCTTAATGCCGGCGATCGCCTCGGCTATTTTTACCTCTGCCCTGGGATGGGTTGCCGTAATCAGCGGAATTTTGCAGGTTTTGCAGGCATTTCAGGCGCGAGCGGTCAGGGCGCTGGGGTTGAGCTTAGGGGTGGGCCTGCTCTATATCGTGGCGGGGCTCTACATTCTGTTTAATTTAGCGAAAGCGACGGCGGCGCTGACGCTAGCTTTTGGTTTGCTATTTATTGCCGAGGGCTTTTTTACCATCATCATGGCGTTTACCTACAGAGCTGGGCGCACCCTATCGTGGTTTGTGGCGATCAATGGCATCGTCACGCTTATTCTAGGAATCTTGGTGATCAATGGCTGGCCGTTTAGCTCCCTCTGGTTGATTGGCTTTTATGTGGGCACTAGCCTATTGTTTAGCGGGGCTTCGCTGCTTGGGGCAGCGATGGCCGTCCGTCGGGAAGTCGCCTGAGACCGTCCATGCCCGGAGACTACATTCTCTTTGCTCAGCACGGCTGGGCCGACACCAACCAGTCGATGATGACGCTGGCGGAGCAGCTAGCGGGCGATCGCGCCCAAATTGTGGCTCCCTGCCTCAACTACGCCATGACCTGGCTGCGAATGTCTCCCCTGGTGGATGAGGTTGATGCCTTGGCCACGGCGACCCTAGCGCGACAGCCCGATCTCCCGGTACGAATTGTGGGCCACTCGATGGGGGGCTTAATTTGGCTGGAGGTGCTCGATCGCCATCCCGACTGGTGGCCGAGGGTAGAATTTTTGACGCTGGTGGGCTCCCCGGTGGGTGGAGCCGACCTGGGCCGCATTTTAGATCCGCTACAGGTAGGGGTCGGTATTGCCGCTGATTTGGGGCGCGATCGCCGCCCCCTCGCCACCCGAATTGCTGCCGTCATCACCACCTTATCGGTCGCAGGCGATGTGGACGGGGGCAGCGATGGCACTGTCCACATTGAGAGCACACAGGTGCCCAATGGGCAGTTCGTCTGCCTAGAGGGTATCAGCCATCCGGCCTTGCGCTGTCACCCTCGCGTGGTGGCGCAGATTCAACAGTTTTGGCAGGGCGACAGCCTGAGCGCGCCGCTATTGCCCCATTTCTTGGTGGAGCAGCTGCGTCAGATACCGGGTATGACCGATGCTCACCGCCGCGACTTCGCCCGGGCCACATCCTGGCACACCTTCGCCGACGGCACCAGTATTCGCCTGTGGCTCAGCCCCTTTGGCATTCACCACGTGTTTTTAGCCTCTGCTGAGAATGACTGCCTGTACTCAGGCTATGTGGGCTGGCTGCACAGTGGGGAGCTGTGGCATAGCCTAGGGGCACTGCGGGCAGACGCCAAACTATTCTAAAGCTGGTGAGTCGGTGGGGGGCGATCGCCCGGTTGGCGGGTGGAGGTCAGCGGGCTGGAGATGGAGAGGCCGTCCTCACTGACTAAGCCAGCGGTGACATCGACGCTGTCCTCCCTACGGTCTTGCCGGTACTGCTCGACGGCGGCGGTGACCTGGTCGGCGATCGCCCAGGCGGCCTTTGAAGGGGTTGGTGACTGCTGCAAAATATTTAGTTGAAAGTAGACCTGCTCGATCAGCAGTTTTTCATTGACGACGCTGAGCTGGGTGTCAATGTTGAAATCGACCTGATTTTTCAGCACCGCGCTCAGAGCCGCAACAATGAGGTCAGCTCCGACATTGATCAGGGTTGGGGTTTGACTTTTGACGTAAGCGGTCACGGTTTCGCCTACTGCCTCGGCCATCGGTCGCTGGGCTAGGGCAGTGGCTAGGGTTTCGGCGATCGCCAGGTAAGCAGGGTCGATGGCGGCGATCGCGCCATCGACATCAAAGGCTTGCACAATCTGGCTGATCAGGCCCAGGGCTTCTGAACGGGTGAGAGGCCGCTGGTCGGCGATCGCCCTGCCCAGCAGCGGCATCACAGCGGTAACTATTGTCCTCAGCGTTTCTGGTGTGAGATTGGGCCTATAGCGCTGCACGTAGGTCGTGAGAATGCCCTGCGCTTCTTGCTCTAGATGCTGCTGCCAGCGGTGGGTTTCCTTCGCTAGGGCACTGGTAGCGCGATCGACAACGGCATTTTTGAGATCGTCAGCGGTGAGGCCATCGAGCACCTGTTGAGCCACAATGTCGATCAGCGCGGCAGGCTCCTTGGGCAGATATAGCCGCAGCAGGGTGCCAAGCAAACCCTGCACCTGCTCGGGTGAATTGGGCAACCCATAGAGTCGTCCGTAGGCGCTGAGACCGCTGATCAGCGTTGCGGTTACCTCGGGGTCACGGGCAGAGGTCAGATCCTTAGGCGGCATCGTCAACCTCCTCGGCGGGAGTGAAAGGACTATCGACTTTTGCGTTGGCACCTTCCTCAATCCTAATCGCAGATCGGTCTGGGCCGCCTCACCTCTGTGGGTTACTCTACCTGGGGGCGCTAAATGGCCTGCTCTAGATTGCCGTTGTAGCCACGGGGCGTGATCAGCCAGGGGCCGTGGCGCTGAGTGCTCTGGTTGCCGATCAGCACCACCGTCAGCATGTCGATGGGGGCCTCTAGCAGGTTGGCCAGTGTCGTGCGGTGAATCATCTCGTCGGGGCGATAGACCGACTTCACCACTGCCACTGGCGTATCGGGCGATCGGTGGGCCATCAAGATGCTGTGGGCGGTAGCGATCTGCTCGGTGCGGGTTTTTGATTTGGGGTTATAGAGCGCCACTACAAAATCGGCCTGGGCCGCTGCCTCTAACCGCTTCACAATCACCGGCCAGGGGGTGAGCAGGTCGCTAAGGCTAATGGCGCAGAAGTCATGCATCAGCGGTGCCCCTACCCGAGCTGCGGCAGATTGGAGGGCTGAAATGCCGGGGAACACATCCACCGAAGGCGTTTCGCCATCCCAGCCGGTGCCCTGGAGCTGCTCTAGCACCAGCCCAGCCATGCCGTAGATGCCGCAGTCACCGGAGGACACCACCGCTACGCTCAAGCCCCAGCGAGCTAGGTCAATGGCGCGATCGGCCCGCTGGCGCTCCTGGGTAATGGGCCAGGGCTCGACGATTTGACCCGGGCGGCAGAGGGGGCGAATTTGGTCAATGTAAAGGCCGTAGCCGATCACCACGTCGGCGTGGGCGATCGCCCCCTTAGCTGCTGGCGTAATCTGGTTCAGATCGCCGGGTCCGATGCCCACCAGCGCCAGATGCCCCGATTTGGGAATGTATTCTCGCTCGGCTTGGGCGATCGCCACCGTCACCGCCCCCGGCTGCCCCTCCACCCGCACCACCTGCTTGGCTACCCGCAGATCGCCCGCCGCTGCCAACATCGCAGCGGCCTCCGCCACGCTCGGGGTCTGCACCGCCGCTTCCACCACCGTGGACGGGTTGGGGACGGGGATCGCCTTTAATTGCTCAGCGGTGAAGCAGTGCAGGGGCCACTGGCGTTCTTGGCAGAGCGCCACCAAGCCCACCTCATCGGATTTGAGGTCGAGGCTGGCGAGGCCAGCGATCGCCCCTTCAGCAAAGTGCCCGGCTCGGCAGATGCGCCCGATCGCCGCCTCAATCACCGCCTGGGGGGTACCGCGTTCGCAGCCGATGCCCACCCACAGCACCCTCGGGTGCCACTGAGCTTTCGGAAAATCGTTGTCGGGAGCAAACTGCCGCTGAATTGGGCTAATCCACAGCCGAGCGGCGGGGGTGCGAATCGACTCAAAGCTAAAGGGATGGGTCGGTGGCAGGTGGTCTTGCCAGAGGGTAGTGCCGCAGTCTTGCAGCACCTCAATGGTTTTGCCGTGGGCCAGGGCAGCACTCACCCCCGTCCAGTCGCCGCTGCCCTTGCTCCAGCCGAAGGGCACTCCTAGCACATCCACCCCCGGCAGCCCGTGGGTCGAAGCGGATCCAGTAATCACTGGCTCTGCCCCCAGCAGCAGGGCGATCCGATGGGTCAGAGCATCCGCCCCGCCCTGGTGGCCGCCGCAGAGACTGATCACCTGACTCCCCGTTTCAGCCACCACCACCACTGCGGGATCGGTGGTTTTATCGGCCAGCAAGGGGGCAATCAGGCGTACCACTGCCCCGGTAGCCAGGGCAAAGATAAGCCCATCCTGGGTAGGCCAAAGTTCGGCAATGATCTCGGGCAGGGAGCTTTCGTAAACCCGAGCTTGGATCGATAAAGACTCCGCTTCGGCAGCTAGGCTGTGGGGCAACCATAGGGTCGCGGGGAGACCTGTAACCAGGGGCAGCAGAGATTTAAGTCCGGCGGGGGTGACAGCGATCGCAGCAAAGGACGGCAACAATAGACCTCAAAGAACCTGGAGTACTTCATCTTAGGAGACATCATTGCCCCAGGGTGCGGCAAGGTCGAGTTGTCTGTAGCTTTTCTCTGCCCTTAACGATAGACGGCTAGGGGTAGGACAGCCGAGACAGCCATCCCAAAAGGGCTGAGAAACTGTTTAAAGTCCCTTTGGGATAGGCATCCTGCCTGTTCTGGGTGATGCCCTACCGATCGCGGCTTAGTAGTAGTTGCCAACCTTGCGGTGGTGGATAGCGGTTTGGCCATCGGGGTCAGACACCTTGCCGTCTTGTACCGTGCAGTAGACGATCCAGTGGTCGCTCACCTCCATGCGGCTGGTGACTTCGCACTCCACGTAGGCCAGGGCATCGGCCAGCAGGGGCGAGCCGTTGTTGGCGGGGCGGGTGCGCACGCCGGCAAAGCGATCGGCACCGGGAGCAAACCGCTTGAGAAAGTGTTTCATTAAGCCCAGGTGCTTGCCCTCTTCGAGAATGTTGAGCACAAAGGTATCGCCCACCTGCATCAGCGACTCAATAGCGCGGTCTTTCGCCACGGCCACCGAAAAACCCAGGGGCTGAAAGCTAACCTGGGCCACCCAGGAGGCCAGCATCGCGCTAGAAACCTGACCCTTTTTAGCGGTGATGATGTACAGCCCGCTGCTGATGCGGCCCAGCGCTTTCTCTAGGTCAACATCAAGAGATTTGAGCTTTTTCAGCTTGCCCGCCTGGGCGAGGCCTTGACCCAGGTCAGTACCGGCCTCTTCGCATGACTGATAGATGCCTTCAGTGGGGTTATCTTTAATGCGAATGGGCGCAAACGACTGAATCAGCTCTAGGTCTTGAAACTTGTTGGCGAGGGGATCAATCGGCTCATCGTCGCCGCCGTAGGACTCATAGAGGCCGATGGTTTGCTTGCCGTGCACCGCCGCCAGAATGGTGCCCAGGGTGGTCTGGGTTTCTCTGGCACCGACCCCAGAGGCGGGAGGCATGCCGACGACTAATCCTTTGGCCCGACCCACTAATTCTGTGACTTCTTGGGGATCGGCGGAGCGCATATCCATCATTTCGACGGCGACGCCGGTTTTGGTAATGCCGCGGGCAATGGATTGGGAGAGGCGATCGCTGTACCCGTAATCCGACACGTAGAACACCGCCACCAGGTCTTCGGCCTTGGTCTTCTCCTGGCTCCAGCGCCGGTAACGGCCCGTCAGCTCCGCCACGTTGTAGCGCAGTAAGGGGCCGTGCCCTGTGGCCACCATTCTCACCGGCGGTAGGGCTTCCATGCGCTTCATTGCCCCGAGCACTGACCTGGCGTTGGGGGCCATTAGGCATTCGTAGTAAAAGCGAAAATCGGGGGAAATTAGCTCCAGGTTTTCGTCGTAGGGGGCATCGCTGCAAAAATGCAGACCAAAGGCGTCGCAGGTAAACAGCACGCCGGTTTTGTGGTCGTAGGTAAAGATGGTGTCGGGCCAGTGCAGGTTGGGGGCGCTAATAAACTCCAGGGTGTGGCCGTTGCCCAGCTCCAGGGTGTCGCCGTTTTTGACGATCAGGCGCTCAAAGGGGCGGTGCACCAGGTCTTCGAGGAAGGCGATCGCCACCTTAGCCCCCACCACCACTGCCTGGGGAGCCAGCTCTAGCACGTCGCGCACCAGGCCGCTGTGGTCGGGCTCGGTGTGGCTAATGATCAGGTAATCAATGGTTTTGGGGTCGATTTCGCCGGTTAGGGTCTTGAGATACAGCTCCCGAAACTTGGCGTGGGAGGTATCGACCAGGGCGACTTTCTCGCCGCGAATAATGAAGGAGTTGTAGGTGGTGCCGTTTTGCAGACCAAACTCAATGTCGAAGCGATCGCGATCCCAGTCTAGCGAGCGAATGGTGGTAGTGTCGTCAGCCACCCCTTCAACCTGAACCGTGAGACGCTTTTGCGCTGGTGCCGCTACAACCATGGAGAACCTCCTGCAAAATTTAGGTGCTGCCAACCCGGAGTGCGTACCAGGGGTTTAGCAACCAAAACGTTTCTTAACTATAGGTATTCTCGCTTAAAACTGCGAGGCTTTGGGGTCAAAATCCCTTATCGCTTTAATAGCGATCGGTAACCATTGGCAATGGGGGAGGGCAGAATTTGAGTACCCTAGAGTTAAGTCAATGGACATCATTTCCTGTGTAACAGCCCATGTCACTTCCCACTGGAGCTCTGGTTCTTGAACCCACCGCCGATGGGTCGATGACGTTGTTTTCAGAAGATTTTGGCGAGTGGTTCCACAGTCGCGACGGGGCCTACGCCGAGGCCAAGGCTACCTATGTAGACGCCACCGGCTTGGCCAGTCTGGCCTTGGCCCCAACCCTGACCGTACTGGATGTCTGCTACGGGCTGGGCTACAACACCGCTGCCGCTCTGGCCACCGTTGCCCAGGTCAACCCTGCCTGCCAGGTGCGGTTGGTGGCCCTAGAACTCGATGCTCGCGTGCCGCGCCAAGCTGTAGAGGCCGGGTTGATTAATGGATGGCCTACAGCCGTGCAAACCTGCCTGCGAGAGCTGGCCGCCACCGGCCAAGTGACCCGCCCTGGGCTCGCTGCCACTCTGCTGTGGGGCGATGCTCGTCAGCGCATTCAAGATATTGAAGCCCTGGGATTTCAGGCCGACGTGATTTTCTTTGACCCGTTTTCGCCGCCCCACTGTCCTGAATTGTGGACGGTAGAGTTTATTGAGCAGGTAGCGGCCTGTCTGCACCCCCAGGGTCGCCTGGTCACCTACTCCGCCGCCGCTGCGGTGCGGGCGGCCTTTTGGCTGGCGGGGCTCTCGATTGGGCCGGTGAATGCTGTTGGCCGTCGCTGGCCGGGTACTCTGGCTCAGGTAAACCCTGAGGGCTTAATGCCGCTGTCGCTGCAAGAGCGAGAGCATTTGCTGACGCGGGCCGCAGTTCCCTATCGCGACCCTACCTTGAGCGCCAGTGCTGAGGCCATTCGGCAGCACCGCCAGCAGGAGCAGGCTGCGTCAAACTTAGTACCAACGTCGCGCTGGCGCAAGCGGTGGCTGCCCCCATATGAAAAAAAACTATCTCCCCGATAGGCTGTAGTTAACTCTGTTGATCGGTTGTTGCCATTCCTAAGGTTCTTGCTGTGCCCTACCGAAACCCTCTGCCACCCCGTGTGCTTGTGGTCGACGACCACGCCCCTAGCCGCATGGCTGCCGTAGCGCTGTTGTCGATCGATGGCTATCAGGTGGAGCAGGCTAGCTGCGGGCAGAGCGCCCTAAGCCGAGTCTTGCAGCACCAGCCTGACTTGATCTTGCTGGATGTGATGATGCCTGGCCTGGATGGGTTTGAAGTGTGCCGCCAGCTCAAAGAGAACGACAACACGCGGCTGATTCCGGTGGTGTTTGTCACGGCCTTGAGCGATCGCGAGTCGCGACTACAGGGCATTGAAGCGGGGGGCGACGACTTTTTAACCAAGCCCTTCGACCAGCTCGAACTCTCGGCCCGAGTCAAGTCGCTGGTTCACCAGAAGCGCCTCAACGAAGATCTCGACCATGCCGAAAAGGTGTTGTTCTCCATTGCCCGCACCATCGAGAGCCGCGACCCGAACACAGGGGATCACTGCGATCGCCTGGTTAGCCTCGGGCGTGCCTTTGGCGAATACCTGGGGCTTTGCCCAAGCCACATTCGCGATCTCGCCTGGGCGGGCTACCTACACGACATCGGCAAGGTGGGCATCCCCGATGCCGTGCTGCTCAAAACTGGCCCCCTCACTGTGGCCGAACGCGCCATTATGGAGCAGCATGTCGCCATTGGTGAGACCATCTGCCGCCCCCTGCGCACCATGCAGGGGGTACTGCCGATCATTCGCCACCATCACGAGCGCTGGAACGGCAGCGGTTATCCCGATGGCCTGGCCGGGGTGGCTATTCCGCGCCTGGCTCAGATTTTTCAGCTAGTCGATATCTTTGACGCGCTCACCCACGATCGCCCCTACAAACCCGCCTTCTCCCTTGAAGAATCGCTTCAGATTATCCGTCAAGAAGTAGAGCGGGGCTGGCGCGACCCAGTGCTAGTTGACCAGTTTGAAACCTTTATTTGCACTTACCATCCTGACACGACTTGGAAGGTTAATGTGACATCACTGAGAATCGGATCCAGTATTGAGGGATTCGTCAGGATGAGGGTTGATGATGTGGCCGCTAGTGGGGATACCG
>NZ_JACJQN010000013.1 GCF_014696675.1 Phormidium tenue FACHB-1052 | reverse complement strand
CGGTATCCCCACTAGCGGCCACATCATCAACCCTCATCCTGACGAATCCCTCAATACTGGATCCGATTCTCAGTGATGTCACATTAACCTTCCAAGTCGTGTTCCTGAACCACCGGCCATTAGCACTGCGCGCATAGAGTCTCCTTGCTGCGTAAACATTCCTGATGGGGTTGCCCCAGATCTAGCTAGGGCTCTCAACCAAACACCGAGCACAACCATCGACAGGGATATCTATAACATTAATCCGGCATTGATCCACTTAAGGATAGATTGGAGTAAATGTATTCAGAGCTACGTTCTATCCAGGTCAAATCTGTTTTGCTCTGCCACAACCGTTCTCTTCCGCCGCGCCTTGGGGAGCAAACGTTTGGAAAATTAAGGCAATGGCGGGCAACCGGAAGCAACGTTGGTATTGTAGAAGCATAGGTGAACCGGGTAGAAAGGAGCAGTGACTATGGGTACATTGATCGCGCTTTTGTTGGCCGTTATCTATGGCGGTGGGGCCTTTAAGTTTTGGACGGGATTCAACCGCACCAACTTTACCGACGGCAGGGTTAAATTCACCCTACTGTGGCCGCTGTTCTTGGCCCTCAATAAGTCGTACCGCCAAAACTTTAACCGAGCGTTGAAAGGATGAGCCGCCTGCCCGCCGCCGACCCCTCTCCCTGGGGGGCTCAGGTACAAGCTGTTTCCCAGCGCTACGACCAGGAATTCGCCGGCAAGGCCTTTGACCTGCCCCCCGAGGTAGAAGAAATGGCGGTGTTTCAAGACTGGATTGCCGGTACGCTGACGCCGCGGATCTCGACGCCCTTTTGGGAGTCGGTGAAGCCCCGCAAGCGCGATCGCTGCCTGGATATCGGCTGCGGCATCAGCTTTTTGATCTACCCATGGCGCGAGTGGGATGCCCTGTTTCAGGGCCACGAGATTAGCTCCGTGGCCTGCGCGGCGCTGACCGCTCGCGGCCCCCAGCTCAACTCGAAGCTGTTCAAAGGCGTCACCCAAGGCCCCGCCCATCGGCTGGAGTATGAGCCCCACACCTTCGACATGGCGATCGCCACGGGCGTCAGCTGCTATTACCCCGCTGACTATTGGGCCACGGTGCTGCAACAGGTAAAAAAGGTCCTCAAGCCCGGCGGCTGGTTTTTGTTCGACGCCATCAACCCCGAAGCCGAGCTGGCCGAACCCTGGGCCATCCTTGAAACCTACCTGGGGGCCGAGGTGCATCTAGAAGCTCTCGATCGCTGGCCCGCCCTAGTCAAAGCTGAGGGCGCAAGGGTCGTTTCCACCAAAGACTATGAGCTGTTTCGCCTCTTTAAGGTGAAGTGGGACGCTTAGGGGGCAGTTTTGAATTTTGAGCTTTGAGTTTTGAATGCAAAGCTAAGCACTTAAAACTCAAAACTCTTCCCCTTCTCCCCACTTCCCCTGATTGCGCTACCATTAGCGGCGACATTTGGTCGAGAGGTCACGCATGGGGTTGGGTTCGGGAAACGCCAAACTGGGTCTGGGACTGCTGCTGCTCGTTCTACTGGGTGGCTGCAACCGGGGGGCTGAGGTCTCTGACGCGGCTTCTGGTGGGGTCGAGAGCACGCCCACGGCTGCAACCGAGGCGGCGGCACTGGCGGAGGACGGTGGTTATCGCTCGACACCCATTGACCCCATTCGCACCGCTCAGCTAGTGACTCAGGGGGAGGGGTCGCAAGTGAATCTGCGATCGCAGCCCACTACCCAATCTGACTCGCGGGGCTACGGCCTCGGCGGCGACGTAGTGACGCTGCTGCGCCTGGCCGAGGGTGAAGGAGGCCTGAGCTGGTACTACGTCAAGTTTGCTCAGTCCGAAGCCGAGGGCTGGGTACGGGGCGACTTTATCGACACCAGCGCCCAGGTCGCTGCGCCGTCTCCCAGCTCTGAAGAAATCACCACTGGCCCTTGTGGAGACAATCGACCAGAGGCGTTTTTTGAAACCAAGTCTTTTAACATCCACTTGTGCCAAACCCCCCAGGGGCTAAGCTACATCGGCACCAACAAAACCAACAACAAAACCCTCACTACCACCGACGTGCGCGATAGCCAGGGTACCTACATCGCCATTGACGGCAACCAGCAATACCACGTTAGCGATCAGGCCCTAGCGGTGTACCAGGTGAACGGCGGTAGCTACGACCAGCTCGAAGGCGAAGATGTGATTCGCCACGAGCGGTTTTTGTATTGAGAATGAGGGGGACGTGAGGAAGATAGGGAGGATGAGGGAGATAGGGAAGATAGTTGTTCTGTCCTAATCCCTCACCTTCCTCACCCATGCTCTCTAACCTGGCGGAATTTCATCCCGCGCCGGTGCCCGGTCAGGTGGGGCCAAATCCACTGGGGCTGGGGCATAGGGATCCTCGTATTCCTGGGGAGTTTGAGTCTCAAACTCCTCTGGTAGAGGTTCAGTCTCAAACTCTCCGGGGGGGCTGAGCGGGGCGGGGTTGGTGCTGCCGCCACCGACGGGGGCCACAGGCTGGGCCATTTCGGCGTGGATGGTTTCGGTCATGCGGCGAATCAGCTCGCTGGCGCGACCGTCGTTGGCGGGGCGCTGCACCAGTACCGCCAGGGCGTAGCGCTTGCCGTTGGGCACATCGACCAGGGCAACATCGCCCAGCATGGCCGAGATATCGCCGGTCTTGTTGGCCAGCAGTGAGCCATCGCGAATGCCGGAGGGAATCAGGCTGCCATTCTCAGTGCGCTGCATGATGCTAAACAGGCGATCGCGCGATCGGGGCGTCAGCAGCCCCCCTTGGTCGATCAGGGCCATCAGCAGGGTCAGGTCTTTGGCGCTGGTGGTGTTGGTGCCGTCTAGATCGGGCAGAGCGTTGCGCAGCACGGTGTGCTCTAGCCCCCAGGCGGCAAAGGTTTGGTTGAGCGCCTCAATGCCTCCCAGGGAGGCAATCATCATGTTGGTGGCGGTGTTGTCGCTAGTCACAATCATGCGGGTGGCGATCTCTAGGGCGGTGTATTCGGTGCCCACCGCTTCGCCGCGCAGGGTGCCTGAGCCGTTTGCCATATACTCCTCTTGCAGGGCCATGGATTGGTTGAGGGCTAGGGTGCCCGCGTCGACCTGCTGCAAAAAGGCCACCAAGATCGGCACCTTAATGGTGCTAGCTGAGGCGACGGGTTCGGCTCCGCCTAAATCAACATACTGACCAGAGTCGAGATCAACGGCAAAGCCGACCGGGGTGAGGCCCGGAGTCAGGGTGGCTAACTGCTCCAGCTCGCCCTTGAGGTGAGAAATTTCGCCGGTCAGGCGCAGGTCGGCCACGGTGGCGGCGGTGCCCTGCACCAGAGAACCCGTGGTGCGCCTGGTGTTGCCCTGGGCGGTGGGGGTCGGGGCTTCGCCGGGGGCAGCCATGTTGCTGGGGCTGAGCACCGAGAGCAGGGTGCCGGCGATCGCCGCTACCCCCACCCCCAAAATAATTAGCCGAATCAGGTAGAGCAGCGGCAGGGGCGGGTTGGCCAGCCGTCGTCGGGCCGTCGCCGCGCGCGATCGTCGGGGCGGCAGCGAACTATCGCCTGCGCCGCCGGGGGTAGCCGCCTCTTCCAGCGTGCCGGGAGCCGATAGGCCAGCCCGCTGGGGGCGGGGAGCCGTGGGAGCCGCCGTTCGCCGAGATGGGGGACGTAGGGGGGTGACGTTGGGGGGCAGGGCTCTGGGGGTGGTTTGCCCTCTCGCTGGAGCGATCGCACCGTTGGGATTTAACGTGCTGGGGTGAATGCTGTGGGGGTGCATTTGCAGCGGCGGAGCACCAGGGCGAGCCGGGCTCGGCGGAGCCGCCTGAACCACACGAGCCGGGCGCGGTTCAAAAATCCGTCCCTTGGAGGCAGCGGGCCTGGGGCTGGTCGGCTGGGGCTGAGCTGGGCCCCGGCGCAAGGTTGGCAGCGAGGCGTTGCGGGCGGTGGGGCGCATGACCGGCTCAATCTCGGGCTCTACTGGGGCTGGGCCAAAGTCTGGGGCGAGCTGCTGGTGTTGCCGCCACTGGTTGCGACGACGAGCCACGGGCGACGGGCGCTGGCCGTCGTTGCCCCAGCCGCCGGAGTCGGCTTCGCCCGGTAGCTGAAGCCCGTCGCGGCCCGGGCTAGACCCTGGAGCCGACTCTCCCCAGGGCGAGCCCGCCTCAGGACGGCCTGCCGAAGCTGAATTTCGAGGATCGTCGTACTGTGCCATGGTCGTTCGCCCTGTGCCTTTCGCCCTGTGTGCCCGTTCACCCGTTTGCCGCTGCGATCGAGGGTTAGTAGTCGTTGGGAAGCTGACTGGCTGCCCAGTTGATCTGCCGCAAAACGCCCCTAAGCATAGCCAATTCTTGGCGATCGGGACCGGCTCGATGCAGCAATCGCCGCAGTTTAGCCATGCGGCTTGCGGCGGTATGGGGGTAAAGATAACCGATTTTCAGCAAAACGATTTCCAAATCTTGATAAAAGCCCTCTATCTGCTCTAGAGGCGCTAAATGCCCCGCCGTCGCGGCTACCCCCACTGCCGAAAACGATTCTCCTAGCGCCTCGGCGATCGCCCCTCGATGGAGCAAATAGGCACAGACCGCCACCGCCTGGGCCAGATTCAGCGACGGGTAGCTGTCGCTGGCCGGAATGCGTACCCAGCGCTGGGCATAGACCAGCTCATCGTTGCTCAGCCCCCGGTCTTCGGGGCCAAAGATCAGAGCGGCGGCAAAGCTCTCGGCTGGGGTGGGGGGCAGCAGCCAGGGTAGGGCGGTTTCCGGCAGCTCTAGGGGCTGGTCTTGGCGGTGCAGGCGACCAGTGGTGGCGATCGCCCGCTCACACCCCGCGATCGCCTCCGGCAGGCTCGACACCGTGGTCGCCGCTGCCAGCACATCGCCGCCATGCACCGCCATCCGCTGGGCCTCCTCCGAGGCCGCATCACACTGGGGATTGACCAGCATTAGGTGGCGCAGACCCATATTCTTCATCACCCGCGCCGTAGCTCCCACGTTCAGCGGCCCCGCTGGCTCGACCAGGATGATGCGAATGTGCTCGAGCTGCCAAAGGCCCATGGCTGAAACGTTTAATAGTGTTGGCAGTCCCCCATAGTAGCGGGTAGCGGCAGGTTGACACCGGGCCAACCCGAGAAGATGAGAGGAACTGAAGAAACGGTGAATTTTCGTCCCTGGTAGTGTTTCTTCTAACTCTGCCAAGCGCCCAGTTTGTAGGATTGGAGCGATCTGTCGAGCTGATCTGCCCCATGGCTAACCCGTTGAAAGTGCTGCTGTTTAAGCTCTACGTCACCCTGCGAGACTGGGTTAGGCCCGCGCCAGCGATGGCGCGCCTGCCGGGGGAGTTTATCAAGGGCATCAACTTTGGCGGCGAGGCAGTGGAAATCGGGGGCGATCGCTGGCAGTCATACCCAGAGGCCCTGGCGACGGGGCTGGCCACGCCGGGAGCCACCGCTGCCACCACCTACTGCGTGCCCGATCCCTACGTCAGTTGGGAGACACGCATCATGCTGAACTCCGTCATCTTTAAGCCACAGACCCTAGAGCTTGAGCAACCCCTGCCCAACGACAGCTACGACCTCTACCTGTGGATCATAGAAAACTACAAAACCCACTGGCACAGCCTAGAACTGCGGGTAGCTGGGCAGTCCGTGGCCCAGGGCCTTGGCTATCTTCCCCATCGAGGCTGGGCACGCTACGGCCCCTATCCTATCACCGTGACCGAAGGCCGTTTGCACCTCAGCCTGACCACTAGCGAGCCCAACATTGACGCACACCTCATGGGCTTGAGCCTGCACAAACGTCCCTAACTCACCCACTCCCCTACACCGCGTCATCCTCAAACCGGTACCCTACGCCGGTCACGGTTTTGACAAAAGTAGGTTGCGACGAGTCGGGTTCAACTTTTTTGCGCAGGCGGGCAATGTGGGTATCGACGACGCGCTCGTCGCCAAAGAAGTCTTCGCCCCAGAGTTTTTCGATCAGGTGGTGGCGGCTCCAGACCCGGCCAGGGTAGCTCATGAAGGTGGCCAGCAGGTCAAACTCCAGCGGGGTGAGATCGAGCAGTTCTAGGTCGCTAGAGTCGCCCTGGCGGTGGGCGGTGCGCTGATCGAGGTCAAGGCTAAAGTGAGCCGTGCGGTAGGTCTGAGCCGGGGCCTCCTGGCTGTGGCGCAGGCTGCGGCGCAGCAGGGCGCGCACCCGGGCCACCAGTTCCCTGGGGCTAAAGGGCTTGACCAGATAGTCGTCGGCCCCGGTAGACAGACCAATGATGCGATCGATTTCTTCGCCCCGGGCGGTAAGCATGAGAATGTAGGGGTCTTTGGCTCCTGGCCCCTGGCGCACCCGGGCGCACACCTCCAGACCGTCGAGCTTGGGCAGCATGACGTCGAGAATCATCAGATCGGGCTGGAGCGTCTGCTGGTAGCGCAGGGCAGTTTCGCCGTCGTCGCAGACCTCACAGGTAAAGCCCTCTTTTTCGAGGTAAAGCCGAATCAGGCGGGCAATTTCGGCTTCGTCTTCCACAATTAGAATCAGCACCGCGATCTATTACCCCAGATATCTTGTCGCAGAATATCAACCTTGCACTAGCATACTCACTAAGGAAGTCCGTGCCCTAATTGGGTCAGTCCTTGGGATAGACCCCAGGCCTGGTGCGGCGGTTCCCAGCACCAGTAGGACTGAGGATTTAGCCTAGGCCTGGGAGCACTTTAAACGGCTCAGAAAACGGCTCAGAATTCTCCACCTGGGTTGTTCGGTTTGATCGTTCACGCTTTGGAGCATTACGGCTTGGGGCAATATCCATCGGTACGCTATGACCTCACTATCACCTTCTACCCACACCGGCTTTGAACCGCTGCAGCGGGCCTTTGCCGCTTACCTCAAAGAGACGCGCCTCCATCCGGGGCTGACCCTCGACTGCTCTGAGCGGGCGGGGCGGTTGCTTTTGCTGGCGGAGCACAGAGCCCCTGAGGTGGGTGCCCCCAGCGACTTACTGAAAGATCTGGAGTCGGCGTTTCGGGAGCTGGTGCCGACGGTGGGGCTGCCAGAGGCCGACTGGGCGGCGGTCGATGCCTTGGCGGTGCGGGTTTACCTCAAGCTCAAGGCAGTCGCTCAGCCCTACGCCATGCACACGTTTACCTGGCACCCCCAGGATGCGGTGCAGGTCATTTTTCCGGTAGCTGCCATGCCCTTTGTCGATGATGGGGCTGATGCCGAGGTCGATGCCGTCGTCAGCGATCGCCCCGACGACCTGGCTGAGGCTGGGGCTTTTGAACCCGACGTCAGGGCTGCCGCTGTCAATGCCAGAACCGATGCTCCTGGGCTGGGGTTTAGCGATGCGGCCCTGGCGCTGCCCGACACGGCGGTGCAGCCGCCTCCAGGCCCCGGTTGGAGTGAGCGCAGCCAGATCTGGGCTCGCCAGGGGCTGCGATCGCTGCGCGACTACTGGAGCTATGGCCTGGCGGGGCTCATTTTGGTGGGCAGCGGAGCCTTTGCCTATGCCCTGTCGCGGCCCTGTGTGGTCGGGGGGTGCGATCGCCTCGATCAGGCCACCGAGCACTACGAGCTGGCCCAGGCCACCCTAGTCGGCACCCCGACCGGCGATGACCTGGCCACGGCCCAGGCCGACCTCCAAACGGCGATCGATCTGCTGACCCCCATTCCCACCTGGTCGGCTCACTACGACATAGCCCAGGGCGACCTGGTGCGCTATGAGGGCAACATTGTCTTCCTCAACGCCATTGTTCGCGCCCAGGCGCTGGCCAACGAGGCGGCCAACCTGAGCCAATCCCCGCCTCACCCGGTGGAGCGGTGGGTGAAGGTACATATGCTCTGGCAACAGGCGATCGACCAGCTCAGTACCGTTTCTGCCGACAGCCCGGCCTTTGACCACAGCCAGCAAAAGCTGCGCGAATACCGAGCTAACTACAGCGCCATTGGCCGCCGCATCATTGCCGAAGAGGAAGCCGAGGCCAACTTTAGCACCGCCATTCAAACCGGCGATCTGGCCCGTCAGCGGATGGAAACCGCCAATTCTCTGGCAGGCTGGCAACTGGCCGCCAAAGAGTGGCAGGCAGCCATTAACGGGCTGTCGCTGATTCCTCGAGGCACCATGGTCTATGACGAAGCCCAGGCTCAGCTCAGAGACTACCAAGCCCAGATTAACCGCGCCAGCAACCGCTCTACCCTAGAAGAGGCCGGTGCCAGCAACTATCACCAGGCCGTGCAGGCCGCCCGCAGCGCCGCCGCTGCCGAGGCCAAGGGCCAGTGGACTCTGGCCGTGAGCCAGTGGCGTCAGGCGGTGGCCAGTGCCCAGCAAATTCCCTCCGACACCATCTTGGCGGCGGAGGGTGGGGTGCTGCTAGAGACCTATCAGCCAGCCCTGGCCAACGCCCAAAACCGCCTCCGCACTGCCGTGGCCCTGCAAACTCTCACCACTAACCTGGCCCAGCTCTGCGAATCTTCAGCCACCCCCTGCACAGTGCGCGAAGACGCCAGCCAAATTCGCGTGGTGCTCTCTAGCCAGTACGCCGAACCTCTGCGCCAATCTATTACCCCCCCGGCGGCGGACGGCACCTTTGCCTTCACCAACCAGCTTAACCCTGGCTCCCAGCAGCTAATTGAGCAAATTATTACCACCAGCCACCAGGTTGATCGTCAGGTGGCGGTGTATGACGCCCGGGGTGGATTTGTGGCGCGCTACCGCCCCGACTTAGGTGGGTTTATCAAAAACTAGAGCAGATCTGTGGCAGATCTATGCCGTCACCGGAGAGGCTAGCTTAATCTGGTTTTTGCCGTTGTACTTAGCCGCGTAGAGGGCTGCGTTGGCCTGTTGGTAGCTCTGGGTGACGCCCTGGTCGGAGGTAAAGCCACTGAGGCCAATGCTGACTGAAACCAGTGGGCAACGGCTGGGTGGCTGGAGCTGGGGCATGGTAATCTGTAAAATCTCTTGGCGAATGACCTCGGCCTTATCCAGGGCTTCTTCGGGCAGGCAGCCCACCATCAGCAGGGCAAACTCGTCACCGCCAATGCGGGCCGCCAGGTCAGTGGTGCGAATCTGGTGACTGAGCACCTGCCCAACGGCCTGAAGTAGCTGGTCGCCTGCGCTGTGGCCGTAGGTGTCGTTGATCTCTTTGAACCCGTCGAGGTCGAGCAGCATGAGGGTGTGCCCCGTGGCTCCGGGTTGATAGACCAGGGCCGTCAGAGCTGCCTCTAGCCCCCGACGGTTGGCAATGCCGGTGAGGGGGTCTTGCTCCACCAGCGCCCGAATAGTGACTAGATCTTTGTGGGTGTTGAGTAGCTGCGGCACTAGGGCCTTGAGTTCCCAGGCGGTGTAGAGGCTGATCACGGCGGTAATCCAGGTCCAACCACCTTCGAGCCAGTAGTTGGTGTGCCAGATATTCCACACGCGCAGGCCGTGGCCAATGCCACAGCTAAAAATAAACGCCGCAAAGAGCAGCAGCACCGGCCGAATCTGAAGGTCGATGTGCTGTCGGTTGAGGAGGAGCAGCAGCGGAATCGAAAAGTAGGCGACGGCGACGGCCAGATCGCTGGCCACATGCAGGGATGTCAGCTGAGGATCCCACAGGAAACAAGACCCGTGGGGCATAAGAGCAATCATGGGAAACACAACTAAGGGAACAGGCGTTATATAACGTTGGCCACTGCGCTTAGGACACAAATCACTACCATGGGCAAAAACTGTGGCAGCGCCCTGGCCTATAGCCCTCGCTCCAAGGGATTGTGCAGAATGTCCTAACCGATCTGGCGACGGCTATACCTGCGGTGGGTAGTTGACCTTACCGCTCGAGTCAGGGCACCCTGCGCCCAACGGCAGGGCAACTTGTAACCGCAGACTTTTAACCTTTACCAAAAGAAGCTGGGGCGGCAAGGGTGTAAAGCCTTAATCAGACAGAGGTTTTCTCAGTACACTCTGAATGGCCTTAGAGTTCCCCCCCATGACATTATTGCAAACGCCTCTCTATTCTGCCTGCGTCGATCAGAAGGCGCGCATGACCGAGTTTGCTGGCTGGTCGATGCCCGTGCAGTTTGGCGGCATCAAGCAGGAACACCAGGCGGTGCGGCAGCGGGCTGGGCTGTTTGACATCTCCCACATGGGTAAGTTTGAGCTGCGGGGGCCGGGGGTGATAGCGGCCCTGCAAACCCTGGTGCCCTCAAACCTAGAGCGGCTCACCCAGGGCCAGGCCCAGTACACCGTGCTGCTCAACCCCGAAGGCGGCATCATCGACGATTTGATTGTCTACCTCAAGTCGCCGCCCGCCCGCTCAGGAACAGGTGCGGAAACCGTAGCGCTGATCGTCAACGCCGCCACTACCGATAAAGACAAAAACTGGCTGCTAGAGCACCTGGCCGATAAAGGGATTGAGCTGATAGACGAATCGCGCGATCGCGCCCTCATTTCCCTCCAAGGCCCCGCCGCCGCTAGCCTCCTCCAACCCCATACCGTTCTCGATCTGAGCGCCCTGGGCCGCTTTGCCCACCGTGACACGGCTCTGCTGGGACAGCTAGCCTGGGTCGCCCGCACCGGATATACCGGCGAAGACGGCTTTGAAATCATGACCGATCCCGACACCGCCCTAGCCCTGTGGCAGACCCTGACCGAGGCCGGTGCCGCCCCCTGCGGCCTCGGCGCGCGCGATACCCTGCGGCTGGAGGCGGCCATGGCCCTCTACGGCCAAGACATTAACGACACCACCACCCCGCTGGAGGCGGGCTTGGGCTGGCTGGTGCACCTGGATGAAAAGGGGGATTTTGTGGGGCGATCGGTGCTGGAGCAGCAGCGAGCCGAGGGCGTCAGCCGTCGCCTGGTGGGCCTGGCGATGGCGGGTCGCCACATCGCCCGTCACGACTATCCGGTGCTGGATCAGGGCGATCGCGTTGGCACCGTCACCAGCGGCACCCTGGCCCCCACGCTAAATATCCCCATCGCCCTCGCCTACGTCGCCGCCCCCCTGGCGAAGGTAGGGCAAGCCCTTGAGGTCGAGGTGCGCGGAGAACCCCAGGGGGCGACGGTGGTGAAGCGGCCATTTTATCGAGCGAAGTGAGATGGGAATAAACAGTTTTGAATGTTGAATTTTGAGTTTTGAATGCTGTGGGTTACAACAAAAACTCAAAACTCAAAACTAAGCACTCAAAACTCTCTCCCTATTCATTCCTGCACCAAAACCGCCGACTCATGGCACACTGGCACTGGATTCCATTCCATCTGTACGACCGCTGCGCGACAAACTACTCTTCCTGGGGCGATGTGAGGTTACGCCATGGCATTTGAATATCCCGAAACCCTGAAATATCTCGACAGCCACGAATATGCCCGCACCGATGACGACGAGGGCATTGTCACCGTGGGCATTACCGCCTTTGCCATTGACCAATTGGGGGACATTGTTTTCTTAGAACTGCCCGAGATCGGCGACAGCCTCGAAAAGGGCGAAAAATTTGGCACGGTGGAGTCGGTCAAGGCGGTAGAAGAGCTGAAATCGCCGGTTTCTGGCGAGGTGCTGGAGCGCAACGAAGCGCTGATTGAAGCGCCGGAGCAGATTGGCGATGACCCCTACGGCGATGGTTGGTTGGTTAAAATTAGGGCCAGCGACCTCGACGATCTCGACGACGCCCTGACCGCCGAGGAGTACAAAGACCAGGTGGGCGGCTAGGGTCTTGCGTTTATACAGGACATGGCTATACTAGGGCTGACTTTCACGGTGCCTGCGGCGGGGCGGGTTGAACCGCTCGATACAATAGCCGCAGCGACGCCAATCTCAGGAAGCGGGCATGGCTTCAGACCAAGACACCTCTGAGCGACCGATTTATCCAGGGCGGGCCAATAGGTCTGTTCGGCCTGTGCCGTTGACTCCGGGCTTACCTGTTCGTGACCCAGGGTCGCCCCGTTACGATCCCTTGGCCGACCTGCGGCAGCGGGCCGATAACGGTGCTGCCGTCGCTCCTGTGCAGCCGCAGCCGCGTCGCACGCTGGTGCAGCGGCTGGCAAAAACCTGGCCTGTTTGGTCGGTGGGCGTCTTGGTGCTGGTATCTGGGGTGGGGGCGATGTCGGCTATCAGCCTGTTTCGGATTCCTAACCTGCCCAACTGTCGGGCGATTTTTTGGCCGACGGCCTCGGCAACCACCCGATTGCAGTGTGCCGAAGCCTACGCCGAGCAGGCGACGGTAGAGGGCTATTTAGAGGCGATCGCCCTACTGGAATCCCTACCCTCGGATCACCCGTTGCGAGGCGAGATCGACCTGCGCATTGAAGACTGGTCTGAAGAAATTCTGGCCCTGGCCGAAACTACATTTCAGGCGGGCGATTTGGCGGAGGCGATCGCGATCGCCCAGCGCATTCCCAACCACACCGCTGCCGCCCAGTTGGTCAGCCAGCAGGTCAGCGACTGGAACCAAATCTGGAAAGAGGCCGAAACCCTTTACCAGGCCGCCGAGGCCGACCTCAAGACGCTGGCTTTTCAGGATGCCTTTGCCAAGGCCATTCAGCTGCTAGACGTGGACAACACCTACTGGAAAACCACCAAGTACGACAAGCTGACCACCAAAATTACCGCCGCCCGCGAAGACCTCAACAAACTGGGCAAGGCCAAAGAGCTGGCCCGGCAGCGCACGGTCAAAGCCATGGAGGAGGCCCTGGCGATCGCCCAGGGCATCGATAGCAAGAGTCCGGTCTACGCTGAGGCGCAGGCGGTAATTCGCCAGTTTGGGCGCGATCTGCTAGATATGGCCGAATCCGCCCTAGAGCGGCGCGACGCTGAGGCGGCGGGGAAAATGCTAGAGACAATTCCAGCCGCGCTGAATATGGGGGCCGAGATTGCCGACATGCGCACCCTAATCGACGCCAGCCAGCTATCGTGGCAGGGCGGCATTAGCGGGCTGGAGGGAGCGATTGTGCGGCTCCAAAGCATCGGGGCCGATCGCCCCCTCTACGGCAAGGCCCAGGGCCTGATGCGCCGCTGGCAAGAAGAAGTGGATGGGCGATCGCAGCTAGAGTGGGCCCGGCAGGTGGCGACCCCCGGCACCGTCGCTGACCTCCAGGCCGCCATCATTGAGGCCCAAAAAGTCTCCCGTGCCAACCCGGCCTGGGATGACACCGAGGCTCAGATTGGCCGTTGGCGAGGCCAGATCGAAACCACCGAAGACCGCCCCATTCTCAGTCTGGCGCAGCAGCAGGCCCAGGTGGGCGATCTGGCTGGGGCGATCGCCACTGCCCGCCAGATTGATTCAGGCCGCGCCCTCTACGACGAAGCCCAGAAAGAAATTAGCCAGTGGCGCACCGACCTCCAGCGGGCCGAAGATGGCCCCCTGCTGGCCCAGGCCCGTCAGCTCGCCGCCCAGGGCCGATTAGCTGAAGCTGTGGCGGTAGCCTCGCGCATTGGCTCAGGCCGCGCCCTGCACAGCGATGCCCAGGCCAACATTCAAACCTGGCGAGGCCAGCTCCAGGGACAGCAGCTATTGCAGCAGGCCTACCAGGTGGCTCAGTCGGGTACCGTGGGTGCCCTGGTAGATGCCGTGCGGCTGGCTCAACAGGTGCCCGAGAGCAGCCCTCAGCGGGCCGAGGCCACCCAGGCCCTCACCCGCTGGAGTTGGGACATTCTGCGCTTGGCGGAAACTGAAGCCGTGGCCAACCCCAGCCGAGCAATTACCCTGGCCGAGGCCGTGCCTGCCCAAACCGAAGCCTACGCCCAAGCCCAACTGCGCCTGCGCGAGTGGCGCGCCGCCCTAGAGCCCCAGGGCGGTATCACTATGCCTTAGGGAAATCCTTTTGGACAATGACAGCACCCTGGGCGGCAGAATCTGTCTGCTGGCAAGTAGATTCTCCTGCCGGGGGTCGATCAAACTGGCCCATACTCCACTAAGATTTTCCTAAGCATTCGCGGTTGTTTAGCGCTATCCATGCACGGCTCAATGTCTGATTCGGAGAAAATTCCAGAAATTCTCAAGCTAATTGACATTCTCGATGGGCTAGAGGCATTAATTGAGAGCGCCCCCAACGAAGACGTAGAGGATGTTTTAGAAGAGGCGTGGCTACAGATTAGCGACACCTTCCCCGACGACTTTAAGGCGGCTACCCAGCACGATGCCGGGGCTGAGGGGTTGCGACGCTACCTGAAGGTGAAAACATTTTTTGAGAACCCCTCCGAACGCTCCATTGGCGCAGCCGAGCTAGAGGAATACTACCGCAGCTACATTGCCGCCGAAGAGGACGAAGAGCCCACCGACTTTTTCTTTCCGGAGTAGAGCCCAGGGCGGGACTAGTGCGGGGCCGTAGTGGGGGCGGGCAGCAGCAGTATCTCGGCCTCGGTGGCGGGGAGGGGTTTGGCAAACCAGTAGCCCTGGCCCAGCTCGCAGCCTAGGTTTTGCAGGTGGTGGAGCTGGGCTTCGGTTTCGACCCCTTCGGCGATCGCGGCCAGCCCCAGGCGATTACTCAGCGTAATGATGGTCTCCACAATGTCGGAGTTGCGGCGATTGGCCTCCATGGCCATGACAAAGGAGCGATCGATCTTGAGAGCGTCGACGGGAAGCTGATGCAGGTAGCTGAGGGATGAGTAGCCGGTGCCAAAGTCGTCAATGGTGACGGTAAAGCCCTGGTGTTTGAGCTGCTGCAAAATCGTCACCATGGCCTGAATGTCTTCAATCAGGGTGCTTTCGGTGATTTCGAGGTTGAGGTGGTGACCCTGGAGCCCGGTTTGCCCCAGGATACGGGTGAGGTCGCTGAGTAGGTCGGCGCGCAGCAGATCTTTGACCGAAAAGTTGATGCTCACCGTCAGGTCGGCCCGGTGGGGGTAGCGCTGGTGCCAACTCGCTAGCTGCTGGGCAGCCTGGCCCAAGACCCAGCGATCGAGGGGGACAATCAGCCCGGTCTCTTCGGCGATAGGGATAAAACTGTCGGGGGCAATGAAGCCGCGATCGGGGTGCTGCCACCGCACTAGAGCCTCAAATCCTGAGATTGCCTTGGTTTTGAGGTGAAAAATGGGCTGGTAGTAGAGCACTAGCTGATCTTGGTCGATGGCGTCGCGCAGCTCCTGCTCAAGCTGGAGCCGCTGTAGGGCCTGGAGGTGCATTGACTCGTTAAATACCACGTAGCGACCGCGCCCCTGGGCCTTGGCCCGGTACATGGCAATGTCGGCGTCGCGCAGGGGGGCGGAAGGGGTATGGTAGTCGCCCCCTCCCATGACAATGCCAATGCTGGCGTTGAGAAAGACGTTGTGGCCGCCTACGGTCAGGGGCACTTGCAGCTCTTGCAGCAGCCTCCCGGCGATGCGCACGGGCTCTTGCAGGGTGTCGATGTCTTCGAGCAATAGCACAAACTCGTCGCCTCCGAGGCGAGCGGCCAGGTCACTGGGGCGAATCAGCGATCGCAGCTTGTGGGCTACCAGCACCAGTACCTCATCCCCCGTCAGGTGGCCGAGGCTGTCGTTGATCACCTTGAAGTGGTCTAGGTCGAGAAACAACACCGCAAACTGGCGCTGGCTACCGCGCTGGCAGCGCTGAATGGCCAGTTCGAGCCGTTGCATCAAAAAGTTGCGGTTGGGCAGCTGGGTGAGGGCATCGTGGAGGCTGTTGAACAGCATTTGATCGGCTACGCGGCGGTGCTCAGCTTCGGCCAGCCGTCGCTCGGTGATATCGGTATAGGTGCCGCTCATGCGCAGGGGGCGACGGGCGGCATCCCACTCGACGACCTTGCCCCGGTCGAGCACCCACACCCAGTGGCCCTGGCGATGGCGCAGCCGAAACTCGCAGTCGTAGGCGGGGGTGTCGCCCGCAAAATGGCGCTGTAGGGCGACCTTTTTGCGGCTCCAGTCGTCGGGGTGGACAAACCGCTGCCAGGTGTCGATGCGGGCGGGGCCGAGGTCGGCGGTGTTGTAGCCCATCAGCGCCGCACAGCGATCGCTAGCCCAGACTTCCCCGGTTTGCACCTGCCAATCCCAAATGCCAATTCCTGAGCCTTCGATGGCCAGGTGCAGCAGCTCGCGGGTACGCTCTAGCTCGGTCATGGCCGCTCGGCGATCGCGGCGGCTGTGGGCCTCGCGCACCTCTCGCCGCACCGCCTCAGCCAGGCGTGGAAGATTGTCTTTCATCACGTAGTCGTGGGCACCGGCCCGCATCATCGTTACGGCGGTGGCTTCCCCCACGGTGCCCGATATGACAATAAACGGCAGGTCGCAGGGGGTTTGCTGGAGCAGCTCCAGGGCGGCAGGGGCACTGAACTGAGGCAGCTGATAGTCAGACAGCACCACATCCCAGTCCTCAGCGGCGAGGGCCGCGCCAAAGTCGGCTGCTGTCTGCACCTGCACCCAGGTGGGGGCAAACCCCGCCCGCCGCAGCTCGCGCAGCAGCAGCAGCAGATCGTCGTCAGAGTCTTCTACAATTAGCGCCCGGAGGGGTTCGGCAGCAGTCATGGCAACGTGGGGGGCAGCTCACTTATCAATGCCCAATAGAGGCCGAGCTGGCGCACGGCTTCGGTAAACTCATCAATGTTGACGGGTTTGCGTACGTAGCTGTTTGCTCCCAGGCTGTAGCTTTCAATAATATCTCGGTCTTCGCTAGACGAGGTGAGAATGACGACCGGCAGCAGTCGGGTGCGATCGCCGGAGCGGATCTGCCGCAGCACCTCTAGGCCATCGACCTTGGGCAGCTTGAGATCGAGCAGCATCACGCAGGGCAGGGGGGCTGAGCCTAACACTTGCCGTAGAGCCTCTTCGCCGTTGCGGGCGACCACGATGGGGTTGGCCAGGTTGCCCCGACGCAGGGCGCGCAGGGTCAGACGCTCGTCGTCGGGGTTGTCTTCGACCAGCAGAATCGGGCGCAGCGCCGTCATGGCTGTACCTCGCCCCCCGGGGCCTGGGGCAGGGTGAAGTAAAAGGTGGCCCCCTGCCCGATGGTGCCTTCGGCCCAAACCCGACCCCCCTGGCGGTGAAGCGCTCGCTGCACCGTCGCCAGACCAATGCCAGTGCCCGGAAACTCGTCGGTGTTGTGCAGGCGCTGAAACACGCCAAACAGCTTGTCGGCGTAGGCCATGTCAAACCCAGCGCCGTTGTCGCGCAGGTAGTAGACGGGCTCACCTCGCTGCCGTTCGAGCCCAAACTCAAGGCGGGCGCTGGGCTGGTGGGCCGTAAATTTCCAGGCGTTTTGCACTAGGTTGGCGATCGCCACCCGCATCAGCGTTGGGTCAGCGGTCACAATGAGCCCAGGGGCAATGGTGACGGTGACGGTGCGATCGCCATCGACCCCTTGCAGCCCATCGATCTGCTCCTGCACCAGGGTGCTGAGGTCAACGGGCACATAGGTCATCGCCTGACGCGACACCCGCGACAGCCGCAGCAGATCGTCAATTAGCTGCCCCATGCGGCCAACATTGTGACGAATGCGATCGAAATAATCTCGCCCCTCATCGCCAAACTGGTCGCCGTAGTCTTCGACTAGGGCGCGGCTAAACCCGTCGATCGCCCGCAGGGGGGCGCGCAAGTCGTGGGAAACCGAGTAGGCAAAGGCCTCTAGCTCTCGGTTAGAGGCTTCGAGCTGGGTGGTGGTGCGCAGCAGTTGCTGCTCAGCGCGCTTGGCCTCGGTGATGTCGGAGTTGGTGCCAATCATCCGCTGTGGCTGACCCTGGTCGTTGCACTGCACCAGCGCCGTGCCCCGAACCCAACGCAGCTCACCATCGCCTCGACGAATGCGAAATTCAAGAACGGAGGGAGCGACGTCCTTCAACGCTCGCCCAAAGGTGGCGTGTATCCGCTCCAAATCCTCGCTGTAGACTCTGTCGCAATAGGATTCAAGGGTCATACTTTGGCTGCCATTCGGGATGCCGTAGATGGCATACATGCGCTGATCCCAGTTGATCTGAAGAGTCGCAAGATCCATCTCCCAGGTGCCGAGTCCCCCCGACTCTAGGGCTAAATCTAAGCGCAGGGACAAATCGCGCAGATGGGCTTCGGCCTGCTTTTGGTCGGTGATGTCGCAGTTGATGCCCACCATCGCCTGGGCTTCTCCGGCGGGCGATCGCTGCACCATAGCCGCAGCGCGTATCCACCGCAGTTCACCGTCAGGGCGATAAAACCGAAACTCGATGTCGTAGGGCAAGCCATCTTGCAAGGCCTGGTGGATGGTCGCCTCCACGGTGGGCCAGTCGTCGCCATGCACACGAACCGCCCAGTCGTCGAAGACGGCGGCTCGACCCAGGCCTTCGAACCCCCAAATCTCGTACATGCGCTGATCCCAGTGGACCGCCTGGTGGAGATCCCAGTCCCAGGTGCCAATGCGGCCTGACTCTAGGGCCAGCGACAGCCGCAGCGACAGATCTTGCAGCTGGGTTTCGGCCCGCTGGCGCGCGGCCTCGCTGTGCTTGCGATCGCTGATGTCCTGTACAGTGCCGGTCAGGTGGGTGAGCTGGCCAGCGCTATCGGCCAGGGCTTCGCCCCTAGCGTGGATATAGCCCTGGCTACCATCGGCGCGCACAATGCGAAATTCGTCGTCGTAGGGCTGGCGAGTCGTTAGGGTGGCCTCTACGGTCTGGCGGTGGCGGGTTTGATCGTCTGGATGGAAGTAGCTTTGCAACGCCTCAAAACTTAGGGGGTTGGCCCCTACGTCTAGGCCAAAAATGCGGTAGACCTGCTCTGACCAGGTGATGCGATCGGTGGCCACTTCAAACTCCCAGCTGCCCAGATTACCAATGCGTTGGGCTTCCTGGAGATGACCTCGATTTTTTCTTAGCTGGGCTTCGGTCTGCTTTAGCTGGGTGATATCGACGTGGCAGCCTACCATCCGTAGGGGATGACCGACGTCATCCCAGGCAATCACTTGGCCAGCGCAGATCACCCAGACAATCGAACCGTTTTTGTGGCGATAGCGCACTTCGTTGTAGTAAGGCACCTCGCCACGGCTCTGAATATGCTGATAAAAGTTGTCTAGGGTAGGAGGCAAATCCTCGGGCAAAATTAGGGTCTGCCAGGTGTCGATGGCGTCAGACAATTCGTGGTCGGCGTAGCCAAACATGCGCTTGAGGCTAGGACTCATGTAAGCAGTGTTGGCGACAAAATCAATATCCCAATAGCCCGCTAAAACTGACTCTAGGATGCGTTCTAGCAGCGCTAGCTCGTGGCGCAGCTGCTTGGTTTTTTGGCGACTGGCAGCGGCGGCTTTGCGATCGCTAATGTCTGTAAAGTAGACCGTGGTGCCGTTGCTATCGGGGTAGAGCCGCAGCTCAAACCAGCGGTCTAGGGGCGGAAAGTAATATTCCAAAAACTCGGGCTGCTGCTGCTCAATGGCGCGGTGGTAGACCTGGTAGATGGGGGTGTCCACCGCCTCGGGGAACTCGTCCCAGACCTGTTTGCCAAGGATCTGTAGCGCCGATCGCCTCAGGGTTTGCTCGCCGCTGGGGTTGAGGTACACACAGCGCGAATCGTGGTCAAAGGCAATAATGCCGTCGTTGATGCGGTCAAACACGCGGGCTAGACCGTCGCGCATCGCCTGGGCTTCGCGCTGGGCCAACCGGGCGGCGGTGAGCAGCCGCTGCTGGGTTTGCTGGGCCACCACGCGATCGCTGATATCGCGCGAAATGCACAGCAGCGACTCGATCTGGCTTTGCTCAGACCACTCGGGGGCGATCGCCATCTCAAAGTGCCGCCCGCCAACCAGGGTGGGAACGGTAAATTCAATGGCCTGTTTCTCGCCCGTGGCCAGCACTACAGCGGCGGCAGCTTCCCAGGCGTTGACCATGGTGTCGTCAAGACCAAGTTCGCGGCAGGTCTTGCCGACAAAGGCGGTCGCATCAATGCCCAAAACCTTGCTCAGCGCTGGGCTGACGTAGAGATGGCGCAGGCTGCGGTCAAACCGCTCAATAATATCGGGAGAATTTTCGACCAGATTTTGATAGTGCTGGCGAGCGTTATCGGGGGAAGCCGCGATCGCTGGCTCCGCACCTAAACCAGCTTTCTTCAACTTGGCCCAGAGATCTTCAGGGGTAAAGTCCTCTGCAAAGAGGTAGTCAGCGGCTCCGAGTTTCATCGCCTCTAGGGCGGCGCGCTCCTGCCCAGGCCCAATCAGCACGATCACCGGCAGGGGGCGCTGCTGGCCTTCGCCCAGGGTGCTCAAAAAAGCTAGCCCGCTGCCTTCGGCCCAGGCTAAGTCTAAAACGACCCAGTCTGCCCTGCCCGTGAGCCACAGGTCTAGGGCTTGAGCGAGGGTAGCCGCCTCGCCCAGGACAGGGGTGGGCGGAGCGATCGCCCCAGGCGGGTTAAACCGGGTGCGATCAGCTCCATCCGCTACCAGCAGCAGCAGGCTCACTGGCTCATGCGGCGCTGCCTGGTGCCGAGGGCCGTCTGTAATTGGGGGGCGAGACTGAAGCTGAGCCATAGCGCAACACCACCACTGAGCAGAGGAGCAATCAACCCTGGGGGCGACAATCTACTGTTTAGCCTAACCCTAGCTATCCGGGCTGGCCTAGAGTCGTCACATAAATCACCGCTTCGTCGGGCGGGATGCCCAGCACCTCGTTGACCTGGTCGTCGAAAAAGCCGCCGATGCCGCTCACCCCCAGCCCCAGGCGAACGGCGGCCAGATTGAGCCGCTGGCCCAAATGCCCGGCATCGAGGTGCAGGTAGCGATAGACGCGATCGCCGTAGGCTGCTACCGCCCCCGCTAGATCGGCAGTGTGAAACACCACGGCAGCGGCATCGCGGCCCAGCTCTTGCCCCAGACAGAGGTAGTGCAGCTCACGGCGAAAGTTTTTAAAGCGCACCTGGCGCAGCTCTTCGCTGCGGGGAGCGTAGTAGTAGCAGCCGTCGTCAAGCCCCTCGACCCCGCAGGCCACTACGAAGGTATGCACCAGGGCGCGATCGCAGTAGTCGGGGTCGGGGTCAAACCCTTGGTTGCAGTAGTGGTGGGGCTGGTAAGTAAAGTCGAGCAATAACCTCAGCGCCTCTAGGGAAATTGCCCCACCCGTGTAGCGCCGGGTCGATCGCCGCTTAAACAGCGTTATCTCTAGCTCTTCGAGATGGGGACCCCAGGCGATCGGGGCGGTCGTCGTGGGCACCCGCAGCCCAAAGGGCAGGTTGTACTTATCTTCGAGGGTGTCAGCGGGCTGGGGCGTGTCGCCCGTGGGGCGCATCGCCCACGGGGGGACATCTGCCGTGGACGCAATGGCGGTCGCCTGGTGAAAGTAACTTAGCAACTCCCCATCGGGTACCGCTGGGAACTGGGTCTGGGGCGACGTGGCAAAGGCCACCTGGGCACAGGGCAAATTTTGCTCCACCATCAGCAAGTCGGCCAAAGGCAGCACCGCCAACGCCCCTTCCTGGGTGGCGTCGATATAGAGCAGCTCAGCTACGGCCTGGTCAGCAAAGCTGGCCACCAGGTGGGGGCGATAGTCAACCAGAGCGCAAGCCAACTCCAGATTGCCCAAAACATGGCCCACGTCGAGGCAAATGCGGCGGTAGGCCCGATCTTGGTAGCGCCAGGCCGAGCGATAAAATACCCCCGTCACCACCAGGGCCAAATGGGTAGACTCCAGGGCCGGGTGCCAAAAGCAGGCCCGCTGTAGATGCTGCCAGCCGTGATCATCCCAGTAACGCCAGAGGCTGTGGCTGCGGGCTTGATAGTTGTAGAGCCCCGCTGGCAGCAGCCGAGTTCCGCGCGAAATAATATAGATCTCCGCCGGATACAGCCCCCCCGCCGAGGGGGCCGATCGCAGATAAAACGTCTGCCCCGTATCGGTGGGAAACTTGGCCGTCAGCCCGTAGGCGTTGATCAGCAGCCGCGACAGCCGCATCCAGTCAAGCCGCTCACTGTCTGGCTCCGGCGGGTTGCTCTCATCTATGTAGGGCTTGAGGTCAATCTCGGCCCCCACCCGGTAGGTTTTAAAGGGAGTCGGCTGGCGGCTGTAGTCGAGGGGCCGCGCCTTCGACTTGAGGGTGTCAGGGTCGTACTTGGTACGGCTGTGGTAGTGCTGGGCGATGGAAACCAGGGCGTCGGGCATGGCCGGAGGGGAGGGGGCGATGATCACAGGCCGACCCAAAGGGCCATCGCGGGCCGCGCCGGGCAGGTGTGATCAGTGTAGCCTACAGGAAAAGCATGGGGAGCGTTCCGCCGCCGACTCTTTTGGCTGAGCGGTTTGACTACGGGTAGCGAGGCGTGGCCCGGTGCTGAGTGCCGGGTGAATAGGTATCCCCTGGGGAAAGATTAAAGGGCAAGACTGGTCCCTAACCAATCGCAGCGCCAAAAACCTGAAGAGAAGCTTAACGCGCTCATGTTGCGAAACGTAAACGTATACATTGGCAGGTGACGTTTAGTTGAGCACAAATACTCAGGCTCGCGGCCTGGTTTCAGCAATAGTGATGGATCGACTTACAAAAGATGCCCTGCTAGCGGCATATCAAAACGGTCAGCGATGCTTTGCAGCGATCGATTTGACCGGGGCTGAACTGTTCGAGGTAGATTTGCGTCAGATCGATTTGCAGGGTAGCTGCCTAGACGAGAGCTACATTCCCTACGGCAACCTCAGCGGGGCGAAGCTGGGGGGTGCGAGCCTAATCAAAGCCCATTTGGGCGATGTCAACCTCTACGGGGCCGACCTGCAAGCTGCTCTGCTGACCGGAGCCGACCTGGGCCGGGCCGACCTGCGGGGGGCCAATTTGCATGAAGCCAATCTGGACGGGGCCAACCTCAGCGGGGCCGATCTACGCGGGGCTAACCTCAGCGCTACCAACCTGGAGGGGGCGAACCTCAGCGCCGCCAAGCTAGAGGGCGCTAACCTCAAAGGAGCCAACCTTAGCCGGTGTAACCTATTTCGGGCGACGGGGGCTGATCTGGTCGAGAGCCGCTGCGACAGCACCACAATTTTGCCCAACGGCTACAACTATGGCCGTTAGCAAGGTCAGTAGAGGCCGGTAAACCCCCGGCCAAATGTTGCTGGCCCCTGCCCTAACCCTTTGAAGTATCAGGTATCCTAGTCCTATTCCATTAGGAAAGTCCTGATGAGGCAGCCCATGCGTTCCCTGGCCGATGTTCCCCGCCCCCTGTTGCTGCTGGTGCTGATGTTAATCAGCGGCGGTGGGGCGGTGCGGCCTGCCATGGCGCAGGATAGTCCTCAAACCGTAATTCAAGCCTCGGAACCGGTGCTGCTGGCCCAGACGGCGACCACCGCCGAGCTAGAGCGGCTGAGCACCGAGGCCGATCTGGCCTTTCGCCGCGCCACCACTCTATTTTTTGTCATGTTGGGCACTCTGCTGCTGCTGCTCAGCGTTGGTGTGGTGATGCTGTGGCTGATGCGGCGATCGGTGATTCAAGAAGTTTCGGTGGTGGTGCGCAACCAGATCAACGACATCACCGATTTAGAAACCAAGATTCAAACCGCCACCCGCGACCTCGACTACATTCTGGCTCAGGCCAAGGAGCGGGCTTCTGAGCTAGACAGCCGCACCGATCGCTTCCAAGAAGAAGCGGTGACCAAAAAACAAGTGCTCAACCGCCTGGTGGATGATCTGGCGGAGTTCAAAGCCCGCACCATCAACGATTGGCAATCGACCCTGAGCGATCTTCAGGTAAAGCTAGAGTCTACCGAAGCCAACTTTGTCGGCCACCTCACCGGACTGCGGGCCACCGCCGATAATGAGATCACCACCCTGCGTAAAGACACCCAGCTCCAGCGTGACGTGGTGTTTCGCACGTTAGAAGAAAATCAGACCGGCTTTTTGCGCGACGTGAACCGTCTGCGTAGCGATGTGGAAGTGCATCAGGATGCGGTGCTGCAAAAGATCGGCAACGCCGAAACCAGCTTTGCCGACCAGATGGGCACGATGACGCTGGCGATGCAGGAAGAGCGCGATCGCGCCATGGTGGCCCTTGCCGATCTGCGCCAGCAGCTCACCACCCAGGCCAGCGACCAGGTCGAGCGCCAGGCCGCCGCCATCGCCGAGGCTCTGGAGGCGCTGCGCCAGGGCAGCCTTACCCGTCTGCAAACCCAGACCGAGGAGATCAGCCGTCAGCTCGGTGATCTGCAAGTTAGTGCCCTGGGCGAGCGCGACCTGGCGCTGCAAACCATTCAGCGCTCCATCGACGAATTTACCTCGCGGTTTGCCAACCTGCGTGGCGAGGTAGACGGCCAGCGCAGCCGCATTTTGGCTGATCTGCGCCGCCAGGCCGATGAGTTCCTCGCTCAGTTTGGCGGTCTGAAGATTGACATTGAGAAGCAGCAGGACATGCTGCTGGGCGACCTGCGCCGGGCGGCGGATGAGGCCCTGGCCCGGTTTGCCGATGTGCGCACCGAGGTGGATGCCCGCCAGCAAAACACCCTCGACGACTTTCAGCGCACGGCCCAAACCTTGCAGGGGCAGCTCAGCCAGATGGCCACCGAGGCTGAGATCCAGCGTTCCACCTTACTGGCCGAGGTGGAGGGCACCGCCAACGCCTTTCGCCAGCAGGTGCGGGTGCTGCAAGAGGCGGCGGGCGAGCAGCAGCTCCAGGTGCTCGACGGTCTGCGGGCCATGGAAGCGGCCTTTACCGAGCAGCTCAATCAGGTGCGCGGGTCGATCTTTACCCGCCGCGATCGCGTCCTCGACAAAATCGATACCTTCGACGCCCGCCTCAGCGAAGATCTGGCTACCCTGGGCACCAATACCGCCGAGCGCGAGGCGGCGGCTCGCACCCAGCTCGACGGGCTGATGGCCGAAATGGCGGAGCGATTTGCCCGATTGGAGGCCGACATTGAGGCCGGGCGCGAGGTCACCCTGGGCCGCCTGGGAGACTTGCAGCAGAGCTATCGGGTGCGGCTGGAAGCGATTCAGGCCGAGGCCCAGCATCAGAAGGACGACATTATGCGCCGCCTGGGCGAAGTGTCGCCCCAGTACCTGGCCGACTCGTTCATGAGCGAGGCGCGGCAGCAGTTCGAGACGATTACCGACAAGCTTACCCGGCTGGAGACCAACCGGCCCCAGCTGTTTCTTACCGCCGATGAATACATTGGTCGGGGCGATCGCTACCTGGCGGACGGTGACTACGCCCTGGCGGTGGCCGAGTACGACAAAGCCCTCGACATTCAGCCGGTCAATACCCAGGTGTGGCTCAACCGGGCCACAGCCCAGCAAGCGCTGGAGCAGATGGAGGGGGCGATCGCTTCCCTCGACCATGCCCTGGAGCTAGAGCCTAAGCATACGGTCGCGCTGATGCAAAAGGGGCTGATTTTGCGCGAGCTGCGCCGCCACGAGGACGCCCTGACGGTGTTTGACCGGCTCACCGAGATCACCCCCGATGATGCCAAAGCCTGGCTCAACCGGGGCATGGTGCTCAGCCGCCTCAAGCGCCGCGAAGACGCAATCGCCGCTTTTGACCGGGCGCTGGAGATTCACCCCGAGTACCACGAAGCCTGGGTCAATCGGGGTGTGTCTTATGGCATTTTGCAGCAGCATGAGGAAGCGTTTAACTCCTTCGACAAAGCGGTGGAGTACCAGGCCAACGATGCGATCGCCTGGCTCAACCGGGGCCTCTCGTTAATTGAGCTAGAGCGCTACGACGACGCCCTGGCCAGTTTTGACAAGGCCACCCGCTTTAACCCCGACGCCCCCAAGGGCTGGGACAACCGGGGCCTGGCCCTGGTGAAGCTGGGCCGCGACGAGGATGCGATCAAGAGCTTTGACAAGGCGATCGCCCTCGACCCCGACTACCCCAAGGCCCACTACCACAAGGCCCTCTGTTATGCCCTCCAGCGTCAGTTCGACAACGCCATGGAGGCGCTACAGCAGGCGGTGCGCCTCGACCCCGACTACCGCGAAGAAGCCCGCACCGAGCCTGCCTTTGACGAACTGTGGAGCGACAACTGGTTCCGCGAGCTGGTGGAAAAATAGATTGCAGAACGGCCCCTTAGGGGCAGAGAGCGGGTGCATCTGGTCGTATCCGGTACCGTTCCTAGGCGATCGCTTAGCAACGGTCAAATGTTGTACAAAAAATGAGAGATGTAACTAATAGTTTACTTTTCGTGTTCAATTGATCAAAGGTAGACCTATACTGACCCCAGAATCTGGACAGGCTGTTAGTTATTGACTTATTCAAGCAAACTGCTTGGCTTTGTTCAGGGTTCTCAACTGCTATTATCCCAGTCTTTAAAACAGCCCAGCTAAATTGTCGTAATGGGCTTTTCGTTTTGGGTCTCCTTTGGTATTGCTCAATGCAAGTATAATTTGCCCCCAGATTCAGTTTTGAAGGGATCTAGAGTTTTCAACGTTTCTAAATCATGCACTTGGGCGGGCTGCGCGGGGTGAAAATCAAGCGGGTCTGTAGGGTCTAGGGCGTTTACAAATTCACGCCTCAATTCAGCCATGCCTCTGATTTTTGATCAGCCCGTTTATTCCATGGTTTTGAACTAATCGCCCATCTGTAGTCATTGATTTTGCTCCAACAATTCGCTAATTCTCTCCCCAGAGGGGTGAATTGTTTGAGTATTCCCTGAATACTGAAGACTTTGTATCAGAAACAGTCATTGCGGTGGGCAATGGCTAGTTTTGTTGCTTTAGCTGCCATCTTGGCCAGAAAAAAATATATTCCCACGGATTTCAGAGTCAACTCAAATTACCGACGGGATTTATGAAAGCACTTCTTCTTTACCCCAAATTTCCCCAATCGTTTTGGTCCTACGATCGCTTCATGGCGATCGCGGGTCTCAAGGCCGTGATACCGCCCCTGGGGATCATCACCGTGGCGGCGCTGCTGCCTGCTGAGTGGGAGATTCGGTTCTGCGATCGCAACGTCACCGCCGAAACCGAAGCCGACTGGGCCTGGTGTGACATCGTTATTCTCTCGGCTATGTTGGTGCAGAAGCCCGATTTTCAGGGACTGATTCAACAGGCCAAGCGCTTGGGTAAACCCGTGGCGGTGGGCGGCCCCTACCCCACCTCGGTGCCCCAGGATGCCCTGGCCTTTGGAGCTGATTTTCTTGTGCTCGACGAAGGGGAAATGACCGTGCCCTTGTTTCTAGAGGCGCTGGAGCGCGGCGAAACCGAAGGCACCTTTCGCTCGATCGACAAGCCCGATGTCACCCACAGCCCTATGCCCCGCTACGACCTGCTAGAGCGGGATCAGTACTTTATGATGGCGATGCAGTTTTCGCGGGGGTGCCCGTTTAACTGCGAGTTTTGCGACATTATTTCGCTCTATGGTCGCAAGCCGCGCACCAAAGCTCCCCACCAGGCCCTGGCCGAACTGCAAGCGCTCTACGATCTGGGCTGGCGCGGCTCGCTATTTATTGTGGACGACAACTTCATCGGCAACCAGCGCAACGTCAAGCTGTTTCTGCGGGAGCTGATTCCCTGGATGCAGGCGCACAACTACCCGTTTACCTTTATGACCGAGGCCTCGGTGAATTTGGCCGAGGATGACGAGATGCTCCAGCTCATGAGCGAGGCAGGGTTCTACGCTGTGTTTTTGGGCATCGAAACCCCCGACCAGGACAGTCTGGCCACCACGCGCAAGGTGCAAAACACCCGCAACCCGCTGGTGGAAGCCTGCACCAAAATCAATGACGCTGGAATGTTGATCTACGCCGGGTTCATTCTCGGGTTCGACGGTGAGCGGGCTGGGGCGGGCGATCGCATCCAGGCCTTTATCGAAGAGACCAGCATTCCTCAACCCATGCTGGGGCTGCTGCAAGCGCTGCCCAACACCGCCCTCTGGGAGCGGCTAAAAAAAGAAGAGCGCCTGATGGAGAGCATCGACAACGCTACCGGCGACCAAAACACGCTGATGAACTTTGTGCCCACTCGTCCTGTGACCGACATTGCCCGCGAATATGTCGAAGGCTTTTGGACGCTCTACGAGCCGAGCAACTATCTCAGACGCTCTATGGAGCAGTGCCTCAAGATTCGCACGGTGCAGGGGCGAGGGCAGACGATGCAGTTTCCGCTGGGGCGTGGGCTGCGGCTGGTGGCCCAGGTAGTCTGGCACCAGGGCCTGCGCCGCCCCGAGCTACGGGGCCAGTTTTGGCGTCAGCTCTGGACGATGGTGAGGCGCAAGCCCCAGCTACTCAACATGTATCTGGGCCTGTGCGCCGCCGGAGAGCACTTCTGGGAGTACCGCGCCCTGGCCCGCGAGCGCATCACCCACCAGCTCCAGGCTGAACCCGTGGCCCCCCTAATCCAGCGCTCCAGAGAATTGCAGGAGCAGCATTGATTAGGAATCCCGTCGTTTGCTAATCCGACTCGCCCATCCACCCATCTACCCCCTTACCCATTCACTCCCCACCTAAACCGTGGGGAATGTGACTAAAATGTGGTGCTGCGATAGGGACGACCTTGGTAGAAATAGTGCTCTGGGCGTTGGGAATTGGGGTAGGGGCGATCGCGATCGTCGAGCTGCTGCTGCGGGTGCGCTATGGCCTGGGCAATCCACCCCTCTACGTTGCCGATACCCGCACTGGCTACCGCCTGGCCCCCAACCAGAGCCTGCGGCGGCGGGGCAACCGCATTGAGATCAACCAATATTCGATGCGGGGGCCAGCGGTGGCTCCCCAGCGCCCGGTCGATGCCCTGCGGGTGCTGATGGTGGGCGACTCGATTGTCAACGGCGGCTGGTGGACTGACCAAAGCGAGCTACTGTCGGTCAAGGTGCAGCAAGCGCTCGTTGACCTCAATCCACCGGGAGTTCAAACTGTAGAGGTGCTCAACGCCTCGGCCAACTCCTGGGGGCCGCGCAACGAGCTAGGCTATCTGCTGCGGTTTGGTACCTTTGAGGCCCAGCTGGTGCTAGTGGTGCTCAATACTGACGATCTGTTTGCGATCGCCCCCAACAGTTACGAACTCGGTCGCAACCCGGCCTACCCCACCCACCGTCCACCCCTGGCTCTGTGGGAGGTGGCCCAGCGGCGGCTCGGCTACACCCCCAGCCCGGCTCTGCAAGCGCTGCACGACCAAGGGGGCGATCGCGTCGGGGTCAACCTAGAGGCCCTGCGCCAGATCAACCAGGTGGTGCAGGCCGCAGGGGGGCGGCTGGCGATCGCCATGACCCCCCTGCGCCGCGAACTCGATCCCGATGGCCCCCGCGACTATGAACTCGTGGCCCGCCAGCGCCTTACTGCCTTTGCCCAAACCGAGGGCATTCCCTATCTTGACGGCCTGCCCCTGTTTCAGCAGACGGCCCATGAACAGCTCTACTTCGATCACATTCATCTCAGCGCCGAGGGCAATGACTGGGTCAGCCAAGCCTTGGCCAAGCTGCTGCTCGAACTCTGGAATCGCGCCCCCGACCCCTCTCTGCCACCAACCCACGAGCCCCTGAGCGATCTGTGGTGAAGAGGCAAAATCTGGGCTGTGACAGCTTAAAGCGCTAGAATTCAAACCCATTAAGCACCTTTTCGGTTTTCACGCTTCCATTTTTGTTCTTCTTCCACAAACCTGCCTTTAGGGTGAAACCCTGAGTGATCACATCGCGACACAACACAAGTTTTTTTAATGTTGTGTTACATTGTGCCTGGTCACGACGGACCAACGTTTAGTGCCAACCTCAAAGGAGAATTTCCGATGAACCCCCAATCCGATTTCACGCTGGAGCGGCGGAAGGTCGACATCCTCCACCTGTTCTTTTTCCTGATCGGAGCGCCCCACATCTACGGTGTTCTCCGCTTTACTGAGCGACAGCGGCAAGCTAGACCGCCCCTGCTGCAATACCTGGCGGTCGGCATGCTGGCGATGGCGATCGCCAGCGCTGCTGAAATGTGGCTGATGTAGAGATCGAGGTTTTAGTGGGGTGTAGGACTGTCTTGCACCCCCTACCCATCCACCCCCTACCTTACTCACCCCTGCTGCTGAAGTTCGCTATAGGCGGCATACACCCCCTGCACCGTGTACCAGTTGAGAAACACTCGGGCAAGTTCCAGCGCCACCTGGGGCTTGCCCTGGGCAATTAGCCAGCGCAGCAGGGGGGCCATGGTTTTTTCGTTGAGCCGTCCGCCTGCGGTGAGCACACCCCAAAGCACTTGATGGAGGGGGGTCATCTGAATCATCATTCGCACCTCGCGGGTGGGATGTTTTTTGTAGAAAATTGCCCCCATGCGACCCCGCTGAATTTCCTGGTCGATCATCTTGGGGATTTGGTCGAGAGAGAAGGGGGGGTGGTAATGGTAGCCCACGGCTTCGGGCACCTTGACCATGGTGACGCCCAGGTTTTTGAGCCTCACCCCCAGCTCTAAATCCTCCCAGCCGTACTGGCTAAATTCGGTGTCGAACAGGCCAGCGGTCAGCAGCCAGTGGCGGGCGATCGCCAGGTTAGCCGTATCAAAAAAGGCGTTGGAGAAATCCGTCACCTTGGCAGCTTCGGCGGTGGGCTGCTCAAAGTTGCTGGTGTTTACTAGGCGTCCGGCGGTGAATACGCGATCGTCTCCTAAACGCTGGTAGGCGTCGGCTAGGGCCTGGGCGTGAGCCTGGAGACTGCCCGGCGGCATAATCACATCGCTGTCCACAAAGACAATAGTGTCTCCCTGGGCCACCTGCACCCCGTAGTTGCGGGCCGCCGCCGCCCCCTGGTGGTGGCGCTCCACTAGCCGCACGTGGGGAAACTCGGCAGCAGCGGCTTGCAGCCACTCAATCGTGCCATCGGTAGAGCCGTCATCTACCACTATTAGTTCGTAGTCGGTAATGAGGGCGGAGTCAACGGCCTGGTTTTCGAGGGCACGCAAGCACTTTTCGAGAATGGGCTGGCGATTGTAGGTGGGGGTAACAACGCTAAAAAACACGGCGGGCCTCCAAATGGCCCTAATATCCTAGCGCCTTGGCCTGCTCTAGATGCGATTGGGCTATGCCCCTATCCATGCCAAAAAATAATGGCATATTCAGTATAAATGAACTAAAGTTCATGTGTATTTATGGTCGGCGATCAATGGGCGCTAAGACAAAGCTAAGGAAGAGGATAGACGGCGGCCATCAATTGGGGTGGAAGCCTGGGCAGGGCATCACTCTGGCCCTCGTGCTGCTGTCTACGGCCTGCTCCGGTTCCGGCCCAGGGCCCGGCCCGCGCAACGTCACCCTGCACCAAAAGTGGGCGCTACAGCCCGGCGATCGCCTAGCAGGCTACTCGGTACAGAGCGGCCTAGGCGATATCTCGGTTAATGTTCAAGGCAATCGGGTGTTTATGCCCTTTGATGGTCAGGTGCAACCCGCCGAGGGCAACGCCGACCAGTGCGTTATTTTGTCGAGCCCAGATGTGCCCGCCTACCTGTTTCGCCTCTGCGGGCTGCGCCAGGTGAAGTTGGGCGATTTGTCCCAAGGTGAGCCCATTGGCAGTGGCAACACCGTGGCCTTTGCCACCCTGCGCCGCCAAGCCGATGGCACCTGGGCGATGGTTGAACCCGCCAAAGAGCTGTTGGCGCAGTTTCTAGATCGTCCTTAGACGGTCTATTCCGCCAGCAGTCCTTCTCGCAGGCCTCCCTCCGCCGGGGCTCCGGCGGGAGTGTCTATACCCGGCAGCGGTTGCAGCGGGTCAGTTTCGGGAGTCTCTGCTCCCAGCTCGCGCAAAATTGGGGTCGCTGGCTCGGGCTCCTCTACAAACACCGCTGACAGCACCGCTTGCAACGTGGGAGCCATGGCAATGCGGTTTTTGTAGACCAAAATCACCCGGGCTAGGGTGGGCAGCTGATTTTGCTCAGCCACGAGGTACAAGGGCTCTACATAGATCAGCGACTGCTCAATGGGAATTACCAGCAAGTTGCCCTGCTGGGCTTGGGACCCTTGGGTATCCCAGAGAGAAATGCGCTGGGAAATCTCGGGGTCTTGGTTAATGCGGGCCTCGATCTGCTCAGGGCCAAACACTAGATCCTGCTTGGGAAAGCGGTAGAGCAGCCGCAGCCCGTAGCGATCGCCGTCCGACCTCGCCGCCAGCCAGGCAATCAAATTGTTGCGCTGATCGGGGGTAAACAACCGCAGCAGCACAAACTCCTCGGTGTCTTCCTGGGGCAGCTTCATAATCAGGTAATAGGGGTCAACCTCCTGGGCCTCGTTCGCATAGATTTCGTTAGGCGCGCGCCACTGGTCTTCCCGGTTGTAAAACACCTGGGGGTCGGTCATGTGGTAAGTCATGAGCGAATTGGCCTGTACCGAGAAGAGATCCTGTGGGTAGCGAATATGGGCACGCAGGCTATCGGGCATGGCCTCTAGCGGCTCAAACATGGCAGGCAACAGCCGAGCCCAGGTTTGAATAATAGGGTCGTTGGGGTCAGTGACAAAAAAGCTGATCGCCCCGTTGTAGGCATCAACCACCACCTTGACCGAATTGCGAATGTAGTTGAAATCGTTGTCGCTGGGGTCAGAGTAGGGGTACCGACCGCTGACGGTGTAGGCGTCGATCACCCAATAAAGGTAGCCTTCGGTGTCTTGGGAGTCGTAGTTTTCGACGGTGAGGTTGGGGTCGCGATCGCGAAAGCCCTCAAAGCTGACTGTGCTCGGCGGGCGACTGCCGTGGGCCTCGCCAGTGCCCCACTGCTGCGAGGCGTTGCCAATATCAGCGGCGACCAGGTAGGGGTCGGTGTCGAAGCGCAAGAAGGGGGCGATCGCCCGGACGCGATCGGCAATATTGCGGCGAAACAGCAGCCGCGTATCGGCGGTAAAGTCTTCGGTAAACAGCATGCGCCAGTCGAGCAGGTAGCGGGCAAACAACAGCCGCCGCCAAAGGCTGTCCAGGTTGATGCCGCCCCGGCCTAAGTAGGAGGTATAGACATTCTCGTTGCCGCTGGGGTAGTCAAGCTCCAGCAGTTGGGTGTTGGTCATCACGTAGGTGTCGGTGAGCTCCCCAAAATACAGGCGCGGCTCCCCAATGGGAATGCTCTGGCGCACTTCATCACTGCTGGGCAGGTTGTTAATGCCGCTGACAAAGTAGGTGGGCAGCCCGTCGGGGCCAGCGGTATTTACCGGGCTCATGGTAAAACCGTAGCCGTGGGTATAGACCAGGTGCTCATTCACCCAGGTTTTGGCAATCTCAGGCACCCGCTCGTAGTTGAGTTCGCGCGCTGAGATCATCACTTGGCGGCGCTCTGATCGGCGCTGCTGATTCAAGATGCTGTAGCGATCGAAGTCGGCATCTTTAAACTCGTAGTAAAGGCGAATTTGCTGGAGCTGACGGTTGCTGTCGAGCAGCGGCCTGGAGTCCCACAGACGAATGTTTTTGAGGGTGAGATCGTTTTGCTCTAGGTCTTCAGCATTGATATCGCCACTGGGGTCAAAGGGCTCTGACTCGATGGCCTCTAAGTCAAAGGCGGCGCGGGTGAGGGCAATGGAGTTAGTAATAAAGGGGCGCTCGCGCTGGAGTTCGTTGGGCTGCACCACCAGCCGCTGCACTAGGGCCGGCACCAGCACCAGGCCCAGCAGGGTTAATACCAGGTAGCCACAGATACCTGTGACCAGCAGGCTGGCGCGTCCCATCCCCACCCCACCCCCCAGCGGAGATTTAGCAGCAGCGAGAGATTTGCGTATCGGGTTGACATAGATCGGTGCCCACAGCAGCCCTCGGCTTAGAAAGACCAGCCCCAATCCCAGGGTCAAGATCGACAGCAGCCAGTTGGCGGGCAGCACCACATTGACGTGGGTGTAGCCCGCGCCATAGACCACGCCTTCACGGGAGTAGAGTATGTCGTAACGTTCTAGCCAGTGGCTAACGCTGGTGGCCAAAAACAGCAGCCCAGCTAGCCTATAGAGGTGCTGCTGCTGGGGGCCAGAAAAACCATAAAAGCGGCCCTGGCTGAGGGTATTATCTCTGAGCAAATAAACCAGATACACGCTGACCAGGGTGAAGAAGAGGCCGCCAACCACCCAAAATTCCAGCAGGCGCAGCACCGGTAGCCGAAAAATATAGAAGGCAATATCGCGGTTGAAGATCGGCTCTGTTTGCCCGTAAGGTACTGGGTTGAGCGCTAGCAGCACGGCGGGCCACTGCTTGGCCAAAATCAGCCCGTAGCCGAGACTCATCAACATGGCTGCCAGCCGCCCTAGCTGTCGGGGATAGAGCAAAAAGGCCACCGTGCTAATGCCTAGGGCGATCAGCAGCCAGGGCTGGGTGATAAAAATTCCAACCACCTTAAAGAGCTGGAGCTTTGGCCACAGGGCTAGGGGCGTGGTGGAGTCGTAGAGGGTAGTGGTCTGCTGCCAAAAATCACCGGCAATTTGCCCCTGGTAAATTAGCTGTAGGCCGATCAAAAAGCTCAGCGTTATGCTGACTAGCAGCAGCCCGCTCAGACCCAAACTGCTGGCCTGGTTGGGGCGATCGCCCGGTTTCTCTAGCGGTTGAGTGCGATCGGCGAGGGTCAAATGGCCCCAGGTAAACCCCAGAGTGCACAAAATCGGAACAATGCCGAGGATCAGCTGCGACCTCAGCCGCAGCCAAAACACCGCCAGGTAGTTGACCTCCTCAAACCACAGCCGCTCGGCCTGAAGATTGACGATCGCATCAAAACAGAGCAGGGTGAGTAGCCCCAACCCAAGACCCAGCCACCCCCATCGGGGCAGACGCTTGGCAAATGCTTTAGTCATCATGGGCTCTACGATTCGACACCTACCCCAGCAGTGCCTAGATTGTAGCGGCTCAGTGCTGAGGCACTCTTAACAGCTCTTGTTCTCAAAATCGCACTGGAAGATAAAAGGCTCCTGCCAATGCAGCGGAATTTCCAGCAGATCGCGCACGCCGGTCACCCCCTGGCTAATGAATAGCAGCACCGCCACGGTGTTGAGAGCAGCGTGGGTCAGCCGCCAGCGCTTAGACTTGTAAATTTCGGGCAGGGTAGCGAGGGCAAAAATCATCAGCATGGCCGCGGCCATGCCCAGGTAAAAGTGAGACACCTGCCACTCATAGCCGCGCCTAAACACCCCCGGCTGCATTCCCAATAGCCAAAGCCCCATGCCGGTCAGCGTCGCAAAGGTGCCCCGCCAAACCCGGCTGCTAGAGCGATACAGCAGCACCAAAGCCCCCAGGGTGAACGCGTACATAGCCACCACAAACACACCTCGAAAGAGGTCTTCAGCCCAAACATTTTCCCGTAGAAGGGTCTTGAAGATGGGGTGGGCCAAACCCAAAAGCACCAAACTCACCACTGCCCCAGCCAGCCATTGCCCAACCCGCACATGCTCTTTGCCCACCACCGGAGAGATGGTGGTTTTGGTTTTGTCGGCTACGGCTAAGCGCCGCTGGCGAGTCTGCACCGCAAAATAGACGGCGACGCCAATCAACGGCATCACTATCGTGACGGCTAAAAACGGGTGCAGCAATCTGAGCAGATCGGGGGCGTCTAGCATAGGGCTTCCTAAAGAGAGGGCGTGGTTGGGCTAAGTTTTTCTTACTGTAGGGCACAGCCCTCAACCGGCACGGTGATTCGCCGCACAATATCGGGTGTTGATTAACCCGAGCAATGGTCAAGCTCGGCCCTGATCAGCCATCGTCCCGCCCCACACGTTTACAGGTGTTGTTTTATCGATGCCGCTAAGCCCAAAGATTAAAGCGAGATAAGTGCTGCTCAAGGGCCTTGGGAATCTGCTTGACAATGTCGGTCTTGGTTTTAAAGGTCAATCGGTTTTGGGCAGGCAGGTCAAAGGGGTACTGTCCGACAATATCGGCTCGCTCCATTTGGGCCAGCAAAATTTGCTCTGCGGGCTTGGCCTGGAGCGCGTAGCCCATCTCCACGCACACGTGGGGGCTAGGCACCAGCAGCGTGGTGTTGCCCTCCACGGCTGCGATCGGGGTGCCGTCAGCCACAAATAGCAGCGACTTGCGAATTTTGCGGGTGAGGGCGCTGTTGAGCCGAGCGGGGCCGTCGCTGAGTCGCTGGGACAACTCTAGGGTGAGGGCAACGCGAGACTTTTTGTTGAAGCTTTCGACGGCATCGGTCAGGGCTGCATGCAGCGCTTCCGCCGACTCGCTGTACTCCTGTTGGTAGCAGAAGTAGATGGTCGGCTCCAGATGGGCCATGACATCTAGCTTAGTGAAGTAGATCTCGTGGCTGATCAGGTCGATGTTCGCGATGCCGTAGCCGCCGCTGCCCTCAATGTAAAATTCCACGGTTTCGCCATCGAGGTAGCGCTGAAACCAGGCCGACTGCTTCACATCGGCGCTGTCGTCTAAAAAATCGGCTCGCAGTGCCGACTTCAGCAGGCTGTTTTTGCTCAGCCGCAGGTCGTGAGGGCGCTGCTCTAAATCTCGCACCGGCTCGTAGGCTTCGAGATACCAGGCTTTGAGGGCAATAATGGCCATAACGAGTCATCCTCTGAGGCGGTGGGCTGGCCTTGGGGGCCGGTTTGCTCGGGCGCGAGTCCAAAATTATCGTTTGATTCTAAGGCTAGATCGAGATTCAGATGGGAACAAAATCGAAAGAAATGTTGAGTCCCGCATAACCTGGGGCTTACAACGCCTTTGAGGCTAGGGTTTTGCACTAATATCGGCGCGTTTTCTCTCAGTTACTGCTTTGATCGCCATGACCATCGCTATTTCATAGTTCAATTGTACTAAAATTTTCACAATAGTGGAGGACTTGGTTAGGCTATTTGGGTCTGCTCCCGTGCTTTGCCCCCAAGGATGCTCGCCATGATCGACCTCTATTACTGGACAACCCCCAACGGCCACAAGGTCACCATTTTTCTCGAAGAAGCTGATGTTGACTACACCATCAAGCCCATCAACATTGGCAAGGGCGATCAGTTTAACCCCGCCTTTCTGGCGATCGCACCCAACAACCGCATCCCCGCCATGGTCGATCACGAGCCCGCCGACGGCGGCGCACCCCTGAGCCTATTTGAGTCGGGAGCGATCTTGCAGTATTTAGCCGAAAAAACCGGGCAGTTTTTGCCGTCGGGGCTGCGCGATCGCGCCAACGTCATGCAGTGGCTGTTTTGGCAGATGGGCGGGCTGGGGCCAATGCTGGGCCAAAACCACCATTTCAACAACTACGCCCCCGAGAAAATTCCCTACGCCATCAACCGCTACGTCAAAGAAACCGAGCGCCTCTACGGCGTGTTAGATACGCAGCTTAAGGATCACGAATTTATCGCTGGCGACTACTCCATCGCCGATATGGCCTGCTATCCCTGGATTGTGCCCTACGAAGCTCAGCAGCAAAACCTAGAGGATTTTCCCAACGTGAAGCGCTGGTTTGAGTCGATCAAAGCGCGACCAGCGGTGGAGCGGGCCTATGCGATCGCCGAGTCAATGCGCGCCGAATCAACCATGAGCGATGAGGCAAAAGCGATCCTGTTTGGCCAGGGAAGACGGTAGGGGGAGGTGGGGAAGATAAGGGGGATAGGGAAGAAAACAGTTAAAGCTGCCCCACATTCCCAATCTCCCTCATCATCCTCATCCTCAAGCCAGCACGCCGTTTAAGAAGATGTCCGTTAAGCACTCGGCCAGGTCTTTCATCGCCTGGGGCGAAGCCGCTTCGTCGCCGAGGGTATCTTGGCTAAAGCCCGCAACCGTAAACATGCCCAAAAAGACGCGCGCTACCATGCGGGCGTTCATGGGGCGATAGACACCGCGATCCATAGCGGTTTGAAAGAAGGCTTCGGCAACGTCAATCATCTTGTCGATCACTTCGGTTTGAATCTGCTCCCGCAGCTCGGGGTGAAACTGCGCTTCCATAAAGCACACCCGCATCAGGGCCGAGTTCTTTTGCAGGTTGAGCATGCGCCGCTGCATGACCTGACCGATCGCCTTGTAGCTGGCCATTTCGCTCAGCTCAGTCAGCAAATCGGTGAGGATTTCGACCCAGCCTTGGCTGGCCACCGCTACTAAAATCGCTTTCTTATTCTCGAAATGGCGGAACAGGGTGCCCTCAGCCACCCCGGCGGTCTGGGCTAGCTCACGGGTAGTGGTGCCCCCGTAGCCGTGCTTGGCAAACAGCTTTAGGGCCGCTTTTAGAATCTTGGTCTCCGTATCGGTTTCCGCAGGGGCGGGTTTAAAGAAAGGCACCATCACAAAAACCCTCAAGAGTAAGCACAGATCGGCTTCTGTGGCCCATTGTGACCCTGATTCCCTCGAAGGCCGGGGCCGGGTTCACATAACCTCATAAAACCTGAGATAACTACTCTTAAGGGTTTTAGTTATTGCTTTGACCAGAGCTAATCTACCGATTCGGCGGCGGCCAGAGTTTGCTTGACGATCGCATCGCTGATCTGCCGCTGGAGGGCAGTATCGTCGGCGGAGCGCTCCAAAATACTGTTGAACGTATCGATCGAGAGCCCGTCGGCCTCGATGGCTTTTTCCATATCGCCTTCGGTGCTCTGGCGAATGGCGATGATGCGATCTACGGCTGTTTTGAATTTTTTGTCGTCTTTTCGAGAAATTTTGGCTTTTGCGGCAATTTTAGCCATGTCTTCGGGGCTGTTGGCCGCACCGTTGAGCTGAGTCTCTGCGATCGCATTAAACCGCTCAATGGTCAAACCTTCGTCTTCTACGGCCTTGGCCATCTCTCGTTCGGCCCGGAGGCGCAGGGTTTGCACCTGCTGATAAACCTTGGCAAAGGTGGCAATATCGCCATCGCTAAGGGGCGCACTAGCATTCCCCTCAGGCACTTCTACTACAGTAGCCTGGGCGAGCAGCGGGGAGGATGGGCTGGCCCAAGCTGCCCCTGGGGTCAGCCATGCCAGCATGATTAGTAGAGCAGCAACACAATATCTCACCATGGCGGAGTCTCCTGATAACGCGAAATGTAGGCTTGGACAATTTTCCTTAGCCTAGCCCTTTGTTAGCACATCGGCATGGTGACGCAGATGGTCAGCCATAAACGACGCCATAAAAAAGTAGCTGTGATCGTAGCCCGGCTGCATGCGTAAAACTAGGGGTTGTCCGGCCTCTTTGCAAGCGTCAGCAAAAACGTCGGGCAATAGCTGGTTTTGTGCCAAAAAATTATCGGCGGTGCCCTGGTCGATCAAAAGGGTGCGATCGCGCTGAGGGTGAACCTTTACCAGCTCCGTCGCGTCGTAGGCTTTCCAGCTCTCACGGTCTGATCCCAAATAGCCCGAGAATGCCTTCTGACCCCACGGACATTGAGAAGGAGCGGCGATCGGCGCAAAGGCCGAGACCGATTTGAATAGATCGGGATTGCGCAAGCCGCACACCAGCGCCCCGTGGCCCCCCATAGAGTGACCAAAAATGCCCATGCGATCGCGCCGCACCGCAAATTCCTGGGCAATTAGCTCTGGTAGCTCTTGCACCACATAGCTGTACATGGAGTAGTTTTTGCTCCAGGGTGCTTCCGTAGCATCCACATAAAACCCGGCTCCGATCCCAAAGTCCCAGGCCTCCGCTTCATCGGGCACCCCTTCGCCGCGAGGGCTAGTGTCGGGAGCTACCAGCATAATGCCGTGTTCCGCAGCGTAGCGCTGGGCTCCAGCTTTACTGGTGAAATTGTCTTCGGTGCAGGTCAACCCAGACAGGTAAAACAGCACCGGCACCGGGCCAGTCTGCGCCTGGGGCGGTACAAACACCGCAAACCGCATCTCGCAGTTGCAGACAGCCGACGGATGGCTGTAGTAACCAACTGTACCGCCAAAGCAGGCATGTTGCTTCTGAAGTGTCAGGGTCATTGAAGGTGAGGAATAAAGGGTTTGTGGGATAGCCGTCCCGGCTGTCCATTGTCCATTAGATTTGTGCGACAGGTAGGATACCTATCCCACAAGAAGTACCCATGAGTTTGGGAAATAGCCCGGCTGTCCGAGAAGTATCTTAGGACTACTAAAACGTCACCACGCTGCGAATGCTCTCACCCCGGTGCATCAGGTCAAAGGCGGTGTTGATTTCGTCCAGCGGCATAACGTGGGTGATCAGGTCGTCAATGTTGATTTTGCCGTCCATGTACCAGTCCACAATTTTGGGTACATCGGTGCGCCCCCTGGCTCCACCAAAGGCAGTGCCCTTCCATTCGCGCCCGGTCACCAGTTGAAAGGGGCGGGTGCTGATTTCTTCGCCAGCGGCGGCGACGCCGACAATGACGCTGACACCCCAGCCTTTGTGGCAGCACTCCAATGCCTGGCGCATCAAATTTACATTGCCTACGCATTCAAAGCTGTAGTCGGCCCCGCCGCCCGTTAACTCCACCAGATGAGCCACCAGGTCGCCCTCCACTTCCTTCGGATTGACGAAGTGGGTCATGCCAAATTTGGTGGCCAACTCCTGCCGGTTGGGGTTGATGTCAACGCCGATGATTTTGTTGGCCCCCACCATACGGCAGCCCTGGATGACGTTAAGACCAATGCCGCCGAGGCCAAACACCACCACGTTGGCACCGGGTTCAACTTTAGCGGTGTTAATCACCGCGCCTAGTCCAGTGGTAACACCGCAGCCGATGTAGCAGACTTTCTCAAACGGTGCGTCAGAGCGAATTTTGGCCAGGGCGATTTCGGGTACCACCGTGTAGTTCGAGAAGGTGGAGGTGCCCATGTAGTGAAACAGCGGCTCGCCACCCAAAGAAAATCGACTACTGCCGTCGGGCATAAGACCCCGCCCCTGGGTGAGGCGGATGGCCTGGCAGAGGTTGGTCTTAAAGCTGAGGCAGTATTCGCACTGACGGCACTCAGGCACATAGAGCGGAATCACGTGATCGCCGGGCTTGAGGCTGGTAACGCCGGGGCCGACTTCGGCCACCACTCCGGCCCCCTCATGACCCAAGACTGCTGGAAATAACCCTTCGGGATCTTTGCCAGAGAGGGTGTAGGCGTCGGTGTGGCAAATGCCGGTGGCTTTGATTTCGACTAGCACTTCGCCCTCGCGAGGCCCCTCTAGCTGAACGGTTTCGATAGTCAGGGGTTGGCCAGGGCCAAGGGCAACGGCGGCTCTAACATCCACGGGCGAAGTCTCCTTTAGTCAATTAAAACTGTGGCGTTGGTGTCGGGTGCAGCACCCTAGGGGCGATCGCTCAGTCAATATGTAATGTGAATCTGCAATCTGGCTCGTCAGGCAAGGGGCTGAGAGCCACTTAACTGAGCTACTGCAACACCTTAGTCAGCTTACCGACTTTGCGCCGCTTAAGCTATGTGTCAGCTTTCTTAGGCATAGCTCAGCACAATGGCCGATGTGAGGCTAGACCGTTGCCGTGCCCCTTGGCCCGTGGGCATCTTGAGGGCATCAGGCTTTGTGCACTTACGATATGACTCAACTCTTGCGGCGATCGCGCAGACCGCTCTGTGGGCAAGCTAACTCTGCTGGGTTCACGCTGATTGAAGGATTGATTGTGGTGGTGATCGCGGGGCTGATGGCGGCGATCGCCGCCCCCTCATGGTTTAGTTTTGTGCAGCAGCGCAAAATCAACGCTACCCAAGACATGGTGTATCAAGCGCTCAGGGCCACCCAGGCCGATGCCATGCAGCACCGCCACGATCGCCGCTTTAGTATTCGCGAACATAATGGCCGCATTGAGTGGGCCAGCCATCCTGATTCAACTCTGCCAGCCCAGGTCATTGTTTGGCAACCGCTGGTGGAGGGCGTGGGGTTGGCCGATATCGACAATACTCTGGTCAAAACAGGCACTATTCACTATGCCAAGTTTGATATGCACGGCAATGTAAAAGGCCAACTTGGCACCGTTACAGTGGCTATGTCAGGTAGCCAACAGACTCACCGCTGTGTAGTGGTTTCTACCCTAATTGGAGCCATGCGCAAAGGCGAGGGGCATACCCAAGCAAACGACAACGGACGCTTCTGTTATTGACCTCTCCCCCCACTTGGAGCAAAACCGAGTTTAATAGGTTAGCGCCATGACATGCTTAGGAGTGAGTGAATGCCAGAACGAAATGAGGGGTGGTACGTGGTTCAGGCCGCAGACGGTACCTGCAACGTGCTGTCTGCTGAGAGCATCAGCCGTGAGCGCCTACAGGAGAGCCGACCCATGTGGGGGCCCTACGCCACCCAGCAGGAAGCCATTACCCGCCGGGTGGGGTTGATTCGCAGCGGCAAATGCGAGCCCGCCTAAGGAAACACCGTGACCTAGGCGGCAGTTCGGCCCCGCAGCGAGTCGTAGCTTTGCAAAAACCAGGCGTAGGTTTGCTCAACACCGGTTTTGAGGTCGGTTTTGGCCTGCCAGCCCGCTGCGTTGAGGCGCGAGACGTCGAGCAGTTTGCGCGGGGTGCCGTCGGGTTTGGTCGTGTCAAACACTAGCTCGCCTTCATAGCCGACCACGGCTTTCATGGTGAGGGCCAGTTCTTTGATCGAAACCTCTTGCCCAGTGCCGACGTTGACGAAATCTACATCGCTGTAGTTGTTCATTAAAAACACCAGGGCATCGGCTAAATCATCAACGTACAAAAACTCGCGCAGGGGGGTGCCGGTGCCCCACACGGTGACAGTCGGGTCGCCATTGACCTTGGCCTCGTGGAACTTGCGCATCAGCGCGGGCAGCACGTGGGAGTTGGCTAAATCAAAGTTGTCGTTGAGGCCATAGAGGTTGGTGGGCATGGCCGAGATAAAGTTCACGCCGTACTGGCGGCAGTAGTTTTCGCAGAGCTTGAGGCCGGCAATTTTGGCGATCGCGTAGGGTTCATTAGTTTGCTCTAGAAACCCCGTCAGCAGGTAGTCTTCTTTCATCGGCTGGGGGCAGAGCTTGGGGTAAATGCAGGATGACCCCAAAAACAGCAGCTTTTGCGCGCCGTGCTGGTAGGCGCTGTGGATGATGTTGGCCTCAATCATCAAATTGTCGTAGAGAAACTCGGCCCGGTAGGTGTTGTTGGCGTGGATGCCGCCCACTTTGGCCGCTGCCAAAAAGACGTAGTCAGGCTTTTCCTGGGCAAAGAACTCATCCACTGCGGCCTGGCTGCGCAGGTCAAGCTCTTGGCTTGAGGGCAGTACCAAATTTTCATAACCTTGAGCCTTGAGGGTTCTCACCAGGGCGCTGCCCACGAGGCCACCGGAACCGGCTACATAAATTTTAGATTGAGTATCCATAGGGTTGAGCTCAGATAAAAGTTACACCAGCACTAAATGTAGATGGCCTATCCCCATTGCCACGAGTCTGGCATCGGGAGTCTGTCAACGACAACTGCCTGCTCGCCGAGTTTAGCGGTAGTTCACAATGAAGACTGAAGCTCGTCTCAAGTTTCCCAATCTTTTACGCTATGACCCTACCGCCCCTGCCCAACCGCTGGCAATTTTGGATCGATCGCGGTGGCACGTTTACCGACATTGTGGCCCGCCGCCCCGATGGGCAAATTATCGTTCATAAGCTGCTATCCGAAAACCCCGATCGCTACACCGACGCCCCCATTCAGGGTATGCGCGATCTGCTGGGGCTAGGGCCAGGGGAAGCCATTCCGGCTGAGCTGATCGAGGCGGTAAAAATGGGTACGACAGTGGCCACCAATGCGCTGCTGGAGCGCAAGGGCGATCGCACCCTTCTGATCACTACCCAGGGCTTCAAGGATGCGCTGCGCATCGGCTACCAAAACCGCCCCAACATCTTTGCTCGCCACATCGAGCTGCCCGAAATGCTCTACGAGCAGGCGATCGAGGTCAACGAACGCCTTAGTGCCCAGGGCGAAGTTTTGGTTTCCCTAGATGCTGAGGAAGAAGCTCGACTCACCCAGGCACTTCAGCGAGCTTACGATGCCGGAATTCGGGCCTGTGCGGTCGCCTTGATGCACGGCTATCGCTACCCTACCCACGAACTGCGCCTGGGCGACCTCGCCCGTCAGGTCGGCTTTACCCAAGTCTCCCTCTCTCACCGGGTGAGCCCGTTAATCAAGCTGGTCAGTCGGGGCGATACGACGGTCGTGGACGCGTATCTGTCACCGATTTTGAGGCGTTATGTGGATCGGGTGGCGGGGCAGATGGGCGTGGGGGAGGGAGAAGAGGTAATAGTTCAAAATTCAAAATTCAAAATTCAAAATTTGCCTACCCGCCTCATGTTTATGCAGTCTAACGGCGGCCTCACCGATGCGGCGCTGTTTCAGGGCAAAGACAGCATTCTCTCTGGGCCCGCCGGGGGCGTGGTGGGGGCGGTGCAGACCAGCCGCCAGGCCGGGTACGATCGCATCATCGGCTTTGACATGGGCGGCACTTCGACCGATGTCTCCCACTACCGGGGCGAGTACGAGCGCACCTTTGAAACTGAGGTGGCGGGGGTGCGGCTGCGGGCACCGATGATGGCGATTCACACCGTGGCGGCGGGGGGCGGCTCGATCGTGAGCTTTGACGGCAGCCGCTACCGGGTGGGGCCAGAGTCGGCGGGGGCCTATCCGGGGCCGGCCTGCTATCGCCATGGTGGGCCACTAGCGATGACCGACTGCAACGTCATGGTGGGCAAACTCCAGCCCGAGTTTTTTCCCCATATGTTTGGGCCGAGGGGAGATCTGCCCCTGGATGCAGCGGTGGTGCGGGAGAAGTTTGCGGCCCTGGCCAAGGAAATCCACGCTGCGACTGGGGATGCTCGCAGCCCTGAACAGGTGGCCGCTGGGTTTCTCGCCATTGCGGTGGAGAAAATGGCCAACGCCATTAAAAAGATTTCCGTACAGCGGGGCTACGATGTCTCAGACTACGTGTTGTGCAGCTTTGGCGGGGCTGGGGGCCAGCACGCCTGCCTGATTGCTGACGCCCTGGGCATGACTGAGGTGTTTCTGCATCCCTACGCGGGGGTGCTGTCGGCCTACGGTATGGGTTTAGCGGATGTGCGATCGCTCAATGAGCAATCCGTGGAGCTGCCGCTAGATAAGGAGACGCTGCCGCAGATTCAGCCGGTGGTGGAATCCCTAGCTGATAGAGGATTGGAGGAGCTGAGGCGGCAGGGATTTGAAATTCAGAATTCAAAATTCAAAGTTCAAAATTTAGTGCCTGAATTGGTGGATGGGGTGCAGGTTTTGCCTCGGCTATTGCTCAAGTATGAGGGGACAGATTCGGTGCTGCCGGTGGATTTTGCTGGGGTGGAGGCGATGCGATCGCAGTTCACCACCCTGCACCGCCAGCGCTACGGTTTCGCCCAGGAGACTAAACGTCTGATCGTCGATACTGCCGCTGTCGAAGTCATCGGTCACACCCACAGCCCCGCCGAGCCCGACATTGTCAAACCCCGCACTATGCCGCTGGTGCCTAAAACCAGCGTGTCTGTCTACACCGCCGATACCTGGTACGACACCCCCGTCTACCACCGCGACGATTTGTGTCCAGGGGATGCGATCGCTGGCCCCGCCCTGATCATCGAATCGACTGGAACCAATGTTATAGAACCCGGATGGAACGCAACGCTGACAGCAAAGGGGCATTTGATATTAAACAAGAAAGCTAAAAGTCAGAAGTCAGAAACTCAAAATTCAAAACTCAAAACTCAAAATTTCTCTGCCACAGACACCAGCTCCACCCCACCCGACCCTGTGCTGCTTGAAATTTTCAACAACCTCTTCCGCGCCGTGGCCGAAGAGATGGGGATCACACTGCAAAACACCAGCTACTCGGTCAACATCAAAGAGCGGCTAGATTTCTCTTGTGCGCTGTTCGATCAGCAAGGGCAACTGGTGGCCAATGCGCCCCACATTCCGGTGCATCTGGGGTCGATGGGCGAAAGCGTGCGGAGTTTGATCAAGGCCAAGGGCAATAACCTCAAACCCGGCGATGTCTACTTGCAAAACAATCCCTACAACGGCGGCACGCATTTGCCGGATATCACCGTCATTACGCCGGTCTTCTTGGAAGCAAAGCAGCAGACAGCAGGCAGCGAGAAAACCGAAATTTCTCCTTTGGAGACGCTAGGCGTAGGCATAGCCAGTCCAAAGGACTTACAAAACTCCACCCACCCATCTACCCATCCACCCATCCACCCATCCACCCGCCCACTCTTCTACGTCGCCTCTCGCGGCCACCACGCCGACATTGGTGGCATTACCCCTGGCTCAATGCCGTCGAACAGCACCTCAATTGAGGAAGAGGGCGTGCTGCTCGATAACGTGCAGCTGGTTGATCAGGGGCGGTTTTTGGAAGCTGAACTGTTGGAACTCCTGACGGCTGCCCCCTATCCGGTGCGGAATTCGACGCAGAATATCGCCGACTTGCAAGCTCAGATCGCAGCCAATGAAAAGGGGGCGCAAGAGCTGCAAAAGCTGGTGGATCACTACGGTTTGGCCTTGGTGCAGACCTACATGCAGCATGTGCAAGACAACGCCGAGGAATGTGTGCGGCGGGTGATCGATCGCCTCCACGATGGGCAGTTCACCTACCCCATGGATGACGGCAGCCAGATTGCGGTGCAGGTCACCGTGAATCGCGAAGAACGCTGCGCCAAAATTGACTTTTCTGGAACATCTCCCCAACGGCCCAGCAACTTTAACGCTCCGGCAGCAGTGTGCAAAGCGGCGGTGCTTTACGTGTTTAGAACGCTGGTGGATGACGATATTCCCCTCAACGCGGGCTGCCTCAAACCGCTGGAAATTGTCATCCCCGAGGGATCAATGCTGAACCCGCAGTACCCGGCGGCGGTGGTGGCGGGCAATGTGGAGGTGTCTCAGGCGGTGACCGATGCGCTGTATGGGGCGTTGGGGGCGATCGCCGCCTCCCAGGGCACTATGAACAACTTCACCTTTGGCAGCGATCGCCACCAGTACTACGAAACCATCTGCGGCGGCTCCGGCGCTGGCCCCGGCTTCCCCGGCACCGATGCGGTGCACACCCACATGACCAACTCGCGACTCACCGACCCCGAAGTGCTGGAATGGCGCTTTCCGGTGCTGCTGAGAGAATTCTGCATCCGCCAGGGCAGCGGCGGCGCAGGGAAATACGCGGGTGGCAACGGCATTGTACGAACCATCGAATTTCGCGAACCGATGATGGCGGCCATTCTCTCTAACCATCGGCTAGTGCCGCCCTTTGGTTTAGCGGGTGGTCAGCCAGGGCAGATAGGTGAAAACTCTGTAATTCGCGCCGATGGTCGGGTTGAGCCTTTACCTGGGCAGGCTACTGTAGCCCTAGATGAGGGGGACTGCATTCGGATCGCTACACCGGGGGGTGGCGGCTTTGGCAACGTAAAAGAGTGAGGCGCAAGGGAAATTGACTATTCTACGCCCGCCCTAAAGATGTCCTGCGCAGTAAGCCTTAACCCTTCAAAGGTCGGTGAAGCTAGGAGATCGTTTTCAGTAAATCGCTCTAGTTGATAGCCGTCGGCCCCTAGAGTGCAGAGCGTGATCGTTGGCTGCTTCGGTTGGCCAATCACCCGTGCGGCCCCCAAGGCGCGAAAATCTACGATCCAGTATTCGGCGATGCCCATAGCTTCGTAGTCGGCTAGCTTGAGGCCGTAGTCGTCGCGCCAGTTGGTGCTGACCACTTCTACCACCAACTTGATCGTGGCTCCGTTGCAGACGGTAGACGATTTTTCCCACAGCGGTTCGTGCTGGAGTTGGGTGCGATCGAGCACAGCCACATCGGGAATGTAGCCCGCATTGGGCCGCGACGGTTTCACCACACAGGTGCGAGGAATCGTCAACGGCAACCCCGACTGGTCAATCAAAACACCTAGCTTGAGGGCGATGAATCCACCAATGTCTTCGTGGGCACCTGTGGGTCGCACCTCAACCACCTCGCCTTCAATCAGCTCGTAGCGTCCACCATCGCTGGGGTATTGATTGAGAAAGTCTTCAAAACTGAGGGGTTGCGCTGTGGCCTGCACCATCTAGACACCCGCCGTCATTTAGAACGATGTGACTACAGCTTACCGCACTCGTCTGGTTGCTTCGTCTTCGTCAGCCATGCGGAGCGTGAAACTCTAGGCTCATGGGGATGTAGCCTATACAACTTGACATATCAATGTTTCTTGAAATAATAAAGCATCAAAATTTTTTGAAATGAAGCTGTGTGCAGGCCATACAGCTAGTTGCTTGCGTGCTGGAGAGAGTTTAGAGATGGTAAAGGTCGCTATAAATGGATTTGGCCGCATTGGCCGACTGGTGCTGCGGGCGGGCTGGGCCTTTCCTGAACTGGAGTTTGTCCACATCAATGAGGTCAAGGGTGGCCCCGAGGCAGCGGCGCATTTGCTCAAGTTCGATTCAGTCCATGGCCGTTGGGCACCGGAGGTCGAAGCGGTTGGCCCTGAAAAAATTACTATCGATGGCATTCCTCTCAGCTTCAGCAGCGGTGCTGCCCCCGGTGAGGTGCCCTGGGCCGACTATGGCGTAGACCTGGTGCTAGAGTGCTCCGGCAAGTTTCGCACGGCAGAGGCGATCGCCCCCTACTACACCAATGGTGTGAAAAAAGTGATTGTCGCGGCTCCAGTCAAAGAAGGCGCGCTCAACGTGGTCTACGGCATCAACGACCACTTATACAATCCGGTAGAGCATCACCTGCTCACCGCCGCCTCCTGCACCACCAACTGTTTGGCCCCGGTGGTTAAAGTGATTCACGAAGGGCTGGGTATTCGCCACGGGGTGATCACCACCATCCACAACCACACGAATACGCAGACTGTTGTGGATGCTCCCCACAGCGATCTGCGCCGCGCTAGGGCCACAGGTATGTCGCTGATTCCGACTACGACGGGGTCGGCGACGGCGATCGCGCTCATCTACCCCGAACTGGTGGGCAAGCTCAATGGCTTAGCCGTACGAGTGCCGCTGCTCAATGCCTCCCTGACCGACTGCGTATTTGAAGTCGATTGCCCCACCACCGTCGAGGAAGTCAATGCTCTCCTCAAAGCCGCCGCCGATGGCCCCCTCAAAGGAATTCTGGGTTACGAAACCCGACCCCTAGTGTCGGTTGATTACAAAGACGATCCTCGCTCCTCAATTATTGATGCCCTCTCCACAATGGTCGTAGATGACACCCAGGTGAAGGTTCTCGCCTGGTACGACAACGAGTGGGGCTACTCCTGCCGCATGGCCGAGCTAGCCTGCAAGGTAGCCCAGAGTATATAGGCTTATTCCTCAAAAGATGGGGCTCAGCGAACATTTTCTCTTTTCTTGACTTGAACTCTGTGGTGCATTGCTGCGCGAATGCACCCTACGGCTCTCCCACTCCCCACCCCCCACTCCCTATGACCACCTCCACATTCAAGCCCGAGAGCCTGCGCAACTACGCCATCATCACCGCTGCCTACTGGGGCTTTACTCTCACCGATGGTGCCCTGCGAATGATGGTGCTGCTGCACTTTCACGTGCTGGGCTATAGGCCCTTTGCGATCGCCATGCTGTTTCTCTTCTACGAAGTGTTTGGCGTGGTGACCAACTTCTTCGGTGGCTGGATTGGCTCCCAGGTGGGCATTCGGCAAACCCTTTACGGCGGCATTGCCCTGCAAATTTTTGCTTTGGTAATGCTGAGCTGCTTGAACCCCGACTGGGGGGTGCCGGTGCAGGTGGGCTATGTAATGGCGGCTCAGGCCTGCTCGGGCATCGCCAAAGACCTCACCAAGATGAGTTCCAAGAGCGCCATTCGTTTGGTGGTGCCCAAGGAAGCAGCATCGCGCCTGTTTAAGTGGGTGGCGGTGCTCACCGGGTCAAAGAATGCGCTCAAAGGGGTGGGATTTTTCGTCGGAGCCGCCCTGCTAGAGGGGGTGGGCTTTCGTTCAGCGGTGCTGCTTCAGGCGGTGCTGCTGGGGATAATTTTGCTGTTGGGGGCGCTGCTGCCTGCGGGTATGGGCAAAATCGGCAAAAAAGTGCCCTTCAAGCAGCTGTTTTCTAAGAGCAAAGCGATCAATGTGCTGTCGGCGGCGCGGTTCTTTTTGTTTGGCTCTCGGGATGTGTGGTTTGTGGTGGCGCTGCCGGTGTTTTTGTATGAGGTGCTGGGCTGGCGGTTTATGCAAGTGGGCAGCTATATGGCCCTGTGGGTGATCGGCTATGGCATGGTGCAGTTTTTGGCTCCGCAGCTATTGCGCAAAGACCGCACCGGCCAGGTGGTGCCCAAGGCCAAGACAATTCTGTTTTGGACCTCGATTTTGACGGCCATTCCGGCACTGATTGCGCTGACGCTGATGGCTGGGGTGCGGGGCGACATCGCCGTAACCGGTGGGCTGGTGGTTTTTGGCGTGGTGTTTGCCTTTAACTCGGCGGTGCACTCGTACCTGGTGCTGGCCTACACCGAGGATAAGGACGTGAGCCTGAATGTAGGCTTTTACTACATGGCTAACTCGGGCGGGCGGCTGCTGGGGACGATCGCCTCGGGGCTGGTTTACCAGTGGTTGGGACTGGTGGGGTGCCTGGGGGTGTCGAGCTTGTTTGTGCTGGCGGCGGCGCTGATTACGACGCAGCTGCCTGACCCTAGGCCTGCTGAGCCGGTGGCGGTGGGCAGCTAGTGAGCAAATGTTGGTTTTGGCTGACCATTCAAAGATTTGTAATAGGCGATAGAACCCGGAACATCACTCTCTAAACTGTAGTTATAGCTACAGTTTTTGAAAGGAAGTTATGGATAAGCAATCGGACAACCAGCGTCGCCAGGTCATCGGAGAGCTACGCCACCAGCTGCGATTTGCCAATGTAGAAGAGCGCGATCGCATTCGCCAAGAGCTGAACTTTTGGGAACAGCGAGGCCGCTAACTCGCCGACAGCAGGGGCAGCAGCAGGGTGACGAAAAAGTACACCAGCGCCCCTGTAAACACATAGCTATCGGTGCGGTCTAAAATGCCGCCGTGGCCGGGGATGAGGGCACCAGAGTCTTTGACCCCGGCATCTCTTTTCATCAGCGATTCGGTGAGATCGCCCAGCAGGCTGGAGGTGCCCACCATCAGCCCCAGGGCAGCGCCAGTGGCAGGCCAGAGAGGCCATTGCAGCCAGTGGCTGCCGATCAGGGCCACCACCATGCTGCCCAGCATGCCAAAGACTGCCCCTTCAACCGTCTTCTTCGGGCTGATATTAGACAGCGGGGTGCGGCCAATCATTTTTCCAGCGATATAGGCCCCAATATCTGAAGCCCAAATGCAGGCAAAGGCTAGCAGGGTGACAACCAGACCGTAGGGCAAGCTGTCGAGGGCAGGGGGCCAGGTTGCGGGCCAAAAGCCGCCCAGGGGCAGGGTGGTGGCGGTGTCGCCCAGGTCGCGCAGGCGCACCCAAAAGCCGGGCAGATAGCCGCCGTAGAACAGGCCCAAAATAGACGCGGCCACATCGGCAATGGTGGCCACCTGGGGCTGAAACAGCAGATAAAAGCAGATAAACGTACCGCTTAGCGGTAGCAGGGCATCGGCCAAGGGCGGCGACAAATGGGCGGTAATCAGCAGCAGTTGGCTCACCACTAAGGTGATTTTGGCCGCTGGCAAAATGCCTTTAGCTTTTACCAGGGCAAAAATTTCAAGCTGCCCCAAGAAAATCAGCACCCCAAAGCCCAGGGTGAAGTACCAACCCCCCAGCAAAATCATGACCAGGGCGACCGCGATCGCCACTATTCCGCTAATAATTCGAGGCCAGGGCATAGGTGGAGTGCAGAGGGGGTTGAACAAAGCGTTGCCCCTAGTTATGGGGCAGTGACTGTCATGCAGCTTATTACACTGTGCCACATTCCCCTAGAGTCCCCGCTAGGAAACCAAGACAGGCGGGGAGCGGTAAGCGCAGTCCAAAGGCGTGCCCACGCGCTTGGGTCTAACCCTGGCCGGTAGTAGAAGCAAGCTGGGGATAGCCTGCTTCTACTAGGGCGCGATCGCGAATTCGGCAAGAATCGCACCGCCCGCAGGGTGCTGCACCGCCCTGATAGCACGACCAGGTTTGCTCGATCGGCACCCCCAGCGCCACGGCGCGACGCACGATATCCACTTTAGAATCCATCACCAGGGGAGCGACCAGCGCGGGGGCATGGCCCTCTAGCCCCGCCTTAGACGAGAGCTGAGCCAACTGCTGAAACGCCGCTAAATACTCAGGCCGACAGTCGGGGTAGCCCGAATAATCAACTGCATTGATGCCGAGGTAGATCGCCTCGGCCTCCTTGGCTTCGGCCAGTGCCAGGGCCAGAGCAATAAACACCGTATTGCGCCCCGGCACATAGGTGGAGGGAATGCCCGCCGCAATGCCAGTCTGGGGGTCGTCCTGGGGCAATGGCTGGGCCAGGTCGGTGAGGGAAGACGCGCCCCACTGGGCCAGATTGACATCGATAAAGCGGTGGTCGGCGATCGCCAAATGCTTTGCCACCGCCTTTGCCGCCTCTAGCTCGCGCTGGTGGCGCTGTCCATAGTTAAACGACAGTGCCGTCAGATCGTAGCCATCGGCGATCGCCTGGGCGGCGGCAGTGGCCGAATCGAGGCCGCCCGAAAGCAGCACAATGGCTTTGGGACTTAGGCTTGACTGAGACATAGGGTAGAGAAGATCGTTGCGACTGCTTAACAATTTGTCCGGTAGCTAGAGTAGCTCAATCTTGCTCAAAAGCTGATAGACTTTTGGCGGCTATCGTCGAATAGCTGCCAGCAATTCTGAATTTTTACCTTCCTAATTAATAGGTAATTATTCACAAAAAAGATGTCAGCGATAGTGCACGTCACTTAATGAAAATGTCAAAAAAATGAGGCATTAGCTACTTTCAAAGTACTCAAAACTATATAGAAAGTAGGGTGTCGAGAGCAACTAAATCTCTCCCCGAGATAGATATACCAATTGTCACCCAAGTTTCTAGTTGACAGGCCAGTTTTTTGAGCCTAGACTCAGTAAATCGAACAAGTCAGCCTAGTCTGCCAGCTCCGTGCCTTTAGGTTTGTGCCTAAGCGCCCGTGCTATCAGAACGGGGGAACCAGTAAAGGGGCGTATTTCCGAGTTCTTAATACCCAATTGAGGGTAATCGGAAGAGGACATCTCTCAGTCCTAGCCCGTCAGCTAACCTCGTCGGCATTGAGGGGAGATTGAATCGTCAGCATTGTTAGTAATGCCTGGCTGTTTCAGTGTCCTAAGTCGTGTTAACACGGCTTGTTCGCTGTCCATGATTAACCTCTAGGAGGGTCTCATGCAGCCTAAGTTGCGCGCCCGTGCGGCTGCCCGTTCGAGGCAGTCTCGCTCTGTCAAGCCGACATTTCGCCTGCCGTTGGAACGGATTGTTTTACCGGCGATCGCGTTTCTCGTCGTGCTGCTGGTGTGGTGGGTAATCGCCAGCTTTTTTACTACGCTCATGCCCACGCCCTGGGAGGCCTTCGTCGCCAACCTCGACTATATCTTTAACCCCTTCTTCCGGCGTGGGCCGGGCAATTTGGGTATTGGCTGGCTGCTGTTGGCCAGTTTGCGGCGGGTGCTGGTGGGGTTTTTACTCGGGACTTTGGTCGCCATTCCGGTCGGGTTTTGGATCGGCCTTTCACCCCGCGCCATGATGGCGATCAACCCCCTGGTGCAACTGTTTCGCCCGGTGTCTCCGGTGGCTTGGCTGCCCATTGCCCTATCAATTTTTAACCTGGCCAATCCGTCAGCTATTTTCGTAATTTTTATTACTTCCCTGTGGCCAACGGTGATCAATACCGCCCTAGGTGTGGCCAGCGTGCCTAAGGATTATTTAGACGTAGCTCAGGTGTTAGAAATGCCTCGCTGGCGGCAAATGACTAAGATTATTTGGCCAGCCAGTTTGCCCTATATTTTTACCGGTTTGCGCCTAAGTTTAGGCATCGCCTGGCTGGTGATTGTCGCGGTTGAAATGCTCACGGGCGGCATTGGCATTGGCTTCTTTATCTGGGATGAATGGAATCGGCTCAGCCTTAGCTCAGTATTTCTGGCAGTGATTGTCATTGGCCTCACGGGCCTGGTTTTAGACTACGCCATTACCCTGATTGAGCGATGGGCAACCCATCGCCCCGCCAAGGCAATGTAGCCTGCAACTAACGGCCAAAACCTCTCAATACACTGCTGCACAAATTTCCTAGACGGCAGGGTATGGGCAGACCTTCAGACCGAGTCGGTCAGGTCAATTAATTCCTCACACCTCACAGAATCAAAGGATTAAAGCGATGGCGAAGATCAATCGGCGATCGCTCCTGCAGGGGGCGGTTGGGTTTACGGCAGGGCTAGCGGCCTCGGCCTGTAGTCAAGCGCTGCGCCCGAGCGGTTCATCGCCTAGCGGGGCAGCGGCTCAGGCGGCCAACATTGATCAGGTGGTTGACCCGGCCAGTTTGGAGCGATCGCACATTAAGGTGGGCTACGTGCCCGTCAACGACTGCGCTCCCTTTGCGATCGCCCAGGCCAAAGGCTTTTTCCACAAATATGGACTGACGGTCACCCTCAATCGCGAGGCTAGCTGGGGCACCTCCCGCGATGGCGTCATCTTTGGGCGGCTTGATGCGTCCCCGGTGGTTTCTGGAGCTGTCACCAATGCTCGGGTTGGGGCTGAGGGTGCTCCCCAGGCTCCCATGTGTGCGGCCATGACCATTCACCGCCACGGCAACGCCATGACCATGAACCGCGCCATGTGGGAGTCTGGCCTGCGCCCCTGGCGAGAATACGAGGGCGATCTGGAGGCCTTTGGCCGCGACTTTCGGGGCTATTTTGACGGCATACCCACATCTCAGAAGGTCTGGGCCACGGTGCTCAGTTCAGCCATCTACGAATATTTCATTCGCTACCTCTCGGCGGCAGCGGGGGTTGACCCCATAGAAACCTTCCGCATTATTGTTAGTCCGCCGCCGCAGATGGTGTCCAATATCCGCATTGGGGCCATGCAGGCCTACATGGTGGCCGAGCCGTGGAATACCCGCGCTATCTCTGGCAACGAGGATGTCGGCTTTACCTTTGCCCATGGCAAAGAGATCTGGCGAGGCCACCCCGACCGAGTGCTGGCGGTGATGGAAGACTTTATCACCGAAAACCCTAAGACCTACCGCTCCCTTGTCAAGGCGATGATCGAAGCCTGCCGCTACTGCGACGACCCGGCTAACCGCACCGAAGTGGCAGACATTATCTCCGATCGCTCGTTCACCGGGGCCAAGCCCAAATTTACGGAACCGGCTCTGGTGGGTAACTACAACTACGGCGGTTTCGACGGCAAACCTCGCACCGTTCAAATGCCCGACAGCACCATCTTTTTTGACCTGCCAGAAAATCTGTCCCACCCTGCCGGGGATCACTCCACCTTTATGTGGCAGTCTCAGTCGATCTGGCTGATGACCCAGGCCACCCGCTGGGGCCAAATTGAGGAGTTTCCTGCCGATGCGGAAGCCAAGGCGAAGCAGGCCTGGCGCACCGATCTATATCGAGAAATTGCTGGCGAAATGGGCATTGATTGTCCAGCGGATGATTACAAGGTGGAGCCTGGAGAGTTATTCATTGACGGCATTGCCTACGACCCCAGCGACCCAGTGGGTTATTTAAACGGGTTTGAAATTCGCGCTAACCGTCCCCAGCAGATCTTGATGGGGTGAGGGTAGTCGATTGGGAGGTTGGCATGTTGGACGGTTGAAAAGTTGGGAGGTTGAGGAATCCTAACCTTTTAACTTTCTAACCTTTGAATCTTCCCCTTTGCTGCTAAACAGTCTTCCGTGATTTAGATGGACTATTCAGGAGAAAACCATGGTTAAGTCAAGCCAATATTCGCAGCCCTCTGGCCAACGGCAGGCTGAATTTGAAACGAATTTTTTAATTGTTCAAGACCTGGTAAAGGCTTACCCTAGCGCTGGCGGCGACCCGACGGTGGTGCTCGACAACATCAACCTCACCGTGGGGGCCAATGAGTTTATCGCCATTATTGGCCACTCGGGCTGCGGCAAATCGACGCTGCTCAAAATTGTTAGCGGTCTAGAGCAGGCTACCTCTGGTGGGGTGTTTTTGGAAGGGAACCCGATTAAAAAGCCGGGGGCCGATCGCATGATGGTGTTCCAAAACTATTCGCTGCTGCCCTGGCTGACGGTGCGCGAAAATGTGCGGCTGGCGGTAAATGAGGTGTGCGACCATCTCTCGCCCCGCGATCGCGCCGATCTAGTCGAAGAACACCTGGCGATGGTGAACCTCACCGCTGCCGCCCTGAAATACCCTGACGAGCTATCGGGGGGCATGAAGCAGCGGGTGGGCATTGCCCGCGCCCTGGCGATTCGGCCCAAGATGCTGCTGATGGATGAACCCTTTGGTGCCCTTGATGCTCTCACCCGAGGCCACCTCCAGCGCCAGGTGCTGGATATTTGGGAGCGCAATCCCCAGGCGGTGATGATGATTACCCACGATGTGGATGAGGCGATCTATATGGCCGATCGCATTGTGATGATGACCAATGGCCCCAATGCCCACATCGGCGAAATTTTGACGGTGCCGTTTGACCACCCGCGCGATCGCACTGCCCTGCGCGAATCCAAAGAGTACTATGAACTCCGCAACCATGCCCTAGGGTTTCTCGATAGCTACTTTGAGCAAATGAGCTAGGGGCGGGTGAGCAACGCTGACCTTGGCCACTCGTTCTACTCGGCTAAGACATAGCGGGTGAGCACGCGCATGATTTCGTTGATGCGTCCGGTGGGCTGGGGTTTGCTCCACTCGCGCACTTCGGCAAAGCCGAGGCGATAGAGTTCGTGGATGATGCGCTCGACGCCGTGGGCGCTGCCGATGACCAAAATGCGAATGATCTCGCGCCCTGGCTCGGCAGCGGGTTCGATGGTGACTTGCAGAGCGGGGTTAGACAGGATTGAAGGCATAAACGCTTGCGGCATAGGGACACCTTTATGTAATCGCTTAAGATGACAAGCGCATCATACAGCATCCATTACAAAGATGTCATCTCTTGCGATTACATTTACGATGCTCTGCTCCTTTGGGACGATGGGAGCATGGGAAGAGCAGGTAAAGCGCTACGGGAAGTCCTCACGCAGTACGGCATTAGCCAAAATAGCCTTGCCGTCAAAATGGGCTTGCAGCGATCGGCCATCTATAAGTGGTTCCACGAAGAACGCGATCCTACTGCGGAAACAGTCGTGGACATCACAGAAGCGTTGAAAAACCTTAATCCTCAGGCTGCCAAGGATTTCGTAAAGCTGTACCTGGGCGACGTACTCTCAGATTAGTAAGCATCCATAATATTTCTGTCTTGATAACTTGAACCTAAGAAGCTTCCTGAATTCGGGAACTCTGGATGGAATAGTGAACAGGTTTACCCGGTGGCCTTTATGACAGACTCTCTCAAAACTGCTGCAAAGGCAGGGGATATCAAAGCGATTGAAGGTCTTATGAACGAATCCTTCAAGGCAAAGGGAATTACCGTACGTGTTACTAGCATAGACTCTTCATTAAATATCTTGCTGAGAGGGAAAGAACCACCAGACCCTAAATTTGCAGCTTTGGTCAAGCAAGACTTGCAAAGCATTCAGCCCACTGGTTTCGAGAAAGCTTCAGTTGTCGCAAGAGCAATTGAAAAACAAATTTTATGGACTGAAGAGTGGAGCTTAGAAAGCCCTAATACAGAACCAAAGTCAACTCTCTCTAACACTCCTGAAACCTTAAGTCAGACGAAACATAACCGCAATTCAGGAGGGAAAAATTTTACTCTGCTATTGGTGCTATTAGGCTTGGCTGGAGTTATCGGATGGTTCTTATTTGAACGTGCTCAGCCAACCCCAGAAGCTGCCTCAATGCAGAACGCTGCTGAGGAGATCAACCGAACTATAGAGGAAACTGATCAGCAGATTCAGGAAGATTCAGCTTCCAGTGTTACTGATAAATCCCCTTTAACACCGCAAGTAAGTGATCCCTTTGGTGATGCCGTTAGAAGTGCTACACAGGCAGCCAACTTAGCTCAGACTGCTAAGGCATCCGAAGAATGGTCTGATGTAGCAAAATTTTGGTCAGAAGCCATTCGATATATGCAGGAGGTTCCTGCTAATAATACTAACTATGCAGTAGCCCAAACTAAGGCTAATGAATATCAAGCTAATTTTTCTTATGCTCAGCAACAAGAAACCAAAGGACTACCTACTCCTCAACCCAAAGAACCTGTAAAAGAAGCCCAGTTGGCTCCAGATATTATAAATGTAGGTGTTAGTGACGGTGGCCCAGTAGTCGTGAGCATGGATGTTAACTGCTCAAACCAAACAAGTCGAGTCATTGGTTCTATTAGTGCAGGATCGTTTACCTCAATAACCCCGACCCCTTGGGAGGAGTCTCTCCTTGCCCAAGCTGTTTGTCGTGGAGATTCAACCGTTGGAATGGATGGAGTTAATTTCTCAATAGAATATTAGCTAGTAGGGTGGGCAGTGCCCACCATTAAACCTAAGCTGCGCTAGCTAGCTCAATCTTCCTTGAAACCAGGCAAGTTCAGCAGGTTGCATTGGGGCGATCGCCCCTTCTCCCCCCCACAGTGGTCACTGACTACTCTGCCGTAGCTGCGATCGCTGCTCCCCAGAGAAAATATTTTTTTGTCCATCTACGCTTGCTGCGAACTCTATATAGAGAATTGATACAATGGCTACGTTGTAGCTAGGTACATTCCGGGTACAGACATGGTACTTGTAGCGAGCTGCAAACGAGATACTTGCCCAGGCCAGATCCAAAGCACTGACGGAGTAAGTTCTATGAGCAAGACCTTCAACCTCACCATTCCCTTTGACTTTCTCCTGCAAGCGATTGCCAAACTTAGCCCCGCCGACAAGCAACGCCTTTGGGAGTTTCTAGATACCGACCTACACGACTCCACCGACGAAGCCTTCGACCCCGAAGAAGAGACTGCGGTAGCCGCAGCCTATGCCGAGTACCAAGCTGGAGAGTTTGTCACCCTTGACGAGTACACCGCGCAGCGGGCACAGCGCATGGCATGAGCTATACCATCGTTGTGCCCAAGAGCGTGCAAAAGCAACTCGATAGATTACCCGAACAGATTTATCAGCGCATTCTCCAAAAAATACAGCTACTAACAGAAGAACCTTCTCCATCCTTGGCCTATGATCACTCAAATGATGGTACAACCCTCGTCCTGGGTTGATTCTGGGGTCACGCTTCGCAAAGTGCGAGGCCACAGCTTGTTCAAATTCACTGACTCTCTGCAAACCCGTCTAGATGACTTAGCCGAACGGCAGAAGACCGACGAGCTAACCGAGGACGAAAAAGCTGAACTAGCTGGCATCCTTGAACTCGATCGCATATTCACTCTCCTAAACGCCAAAGTTATCGCTGAACAATGACTATCAATGTTGAGCTACGGCGATACGTGCGCGATCGTGCCAACTACCTATGTGAATACTGCCACTCATCCGAAGAAGCCGGTGCAGCCCAATTTGCGATCGACCACATTCACCCTAGATCTCTAGGCGGCTCTGATGCTCCAGATAACCTTGCTCTGGCATGTCAACGCTGCAACGGCTATCGCTACAACTTCACCACGGGTATAGACCCTCTAACTGCTGAGCTAGTCAGTCTTTTCAACCCACGATTGCAGTCCTGGGCTGAGCACTTCATCTGGTCATTCGGTGGCCTCAAAATTGTGGGCATTACTGACTGTGGACGAGCTACCTGCCAAAGACTCGATTTAAACGATGACTTTCATAACGAAGGCTCTATTGTAAAGGCCCGCCGATTATGGATAAAAGGAGGTTGGCATCCTCCTGACGGCGACCCAGTTCAAGCACCATAAGCACCTTTGTTTCTTCAAATCACTCCTACTGGCGAAAGGATGCAGAGCCATAGCGCTAAAATGGGAAACTGCGTTGTTGCTAATCCCAAAGCCTAGACCTATGGCCGGTTCTGCTCGTCAATATCACATCACCACCTTCGGCTGCCAGATGAACAAGGCCGACTCCGAGCGCATGGCGGGCATTCTCGACACCATGGGCCTCACCTGGACCGACGACCCCTTCAACGCCGACGTGGTGCTCTACAATACCTGCACCATTCGCGACAACGCCGAGCAAAAAGTCTACTCCTACCTGGGTCGGCAGGCCAGACGCAAGCACGACAACCCCGACCTGACGCTGATTGTCGCCGGGTGCGTCGCCCAGCAAGAAGGCGAAGCCCTACTGCGCCGGGTGCCCGAACTCGACTTGGTGATGGGGCCACAGCACGCCAACCGCCTGCAAGACCTGCTAGAGCAGGTATTCGACGGCAACCAGGTCGTCGCCACCGAAGAGGTGGACATTATGGAAGACATCACCAAGCCCCGGCGCGACAGCACCATCACCGCCTGGGTGAACGTGATCTACGGCTGCAACGAGCGCTGCACCTACTGCGTCGTGCCCGGCGTGCGCGGCGTCGAACAATCGCGCAGCCCAGAGGCCATCCGCACCGAAATGGAAGAACTGGGCCGCCAGGGGTTCAAAGAAGTCACCCTGCTGGGCCAAAACATCGACGCCTACGGACGCGACCTGCCCGGCTCCACCGCCGATGGGCGGCACCAGCACACCTTCACCGACCTGCTGTATTTTGTCCACGATGTGCCCGGCATTGAGCGCCTTCGTTTTGCCACCAGCCACCCCCGCTACTTTACCGAGCGGCTGGTTCGCGCCTGCGCTGAGCTGCCCAAGGTGTGCGAACACTTCCACATTCCCTTTCAGTCGGGCGACAACGACGTGCTGAAGGCGATGGCGCGGGGCTACACCCACGAAAGATATCGCCGCATTATCGACACCGTGCGCCGCTACATGCCCGATGCGGCGATCAGCGCCGATGCGATCGTTGGCTTCCCCGGCGAAACCGAGGAGCAGTTTCAGCGCACGATGGAGTTGGTCAGCGACATTGCCTTCGATCAGCTCAACACGGCAGCCTATTCTCCCCGCCCCGGTACCCCCGCCGCCCTGTGGGAAAACCAGCTGTCTGAAGAGGTGAAGGCCGATCGCCTTCAGCGGCTCAACCATCTGGTGAATACCAAAGCGGCGGAGCGATCGCAGCGCTACGCAGGCCGCATCGAAGAAGTGCTGGTCGAAGCCGCCAACCCCAAAGATCCTACCCAGGTGATGGGCCGCACTCGCGGCAACCGGCTGGCCTTTTTCGCTGGCGATTTTGCGGCGCTGAAGGGCGAGCTGGTGCAGGTCAAAATCACCGAAGTGCGCCCCTTTAGCCTAACCGGGGAACCCATTCAGGCGTTAGTCGCCGCCAGCTAACCGAGCGTTTGCCTCAGAACAATTGAGCACACCCTAAAGTGCTGGGCGCAGGAGCTGCTGCGCTGCACTGTCGTGCGATCGCGGCCCTAGCCCGCCTTGGCAAAATTGGGATTGCAGGGGGAGAGGACGCGATCGGCCAGCTAACGACATCCTAAGAGTCTTCATTTTCTGTGCTTTCAGATACATTTATGCAGTTATGTCAGCAAAGTGTGACAAAATACCTTCAGAGTATTTTTGCTTATCGACTGCGTTGACCAGTCAGGCGGTCAAGGGCCAATAGCGGACACCACTATGAGACTTAACTATCGACCTGCGCCTCAAAACCTCAGACTATTGCGCCCTTCACCCCATCAGCCGCAATTCACCCACGAGCAGATTCTCACTTCCTACCTGTGCAGCTTTGTGGGTATTGCCGTCTTGGCCTACCTCACGGTCTACACCGGCTATCCCTTGATCGTCGCTCCTTTTGGGGCCACGGCGGTGCTGGTGTTTGCCGTGCCTGAGAGCCCTTTAGCTCAACCTCGCAACGTGATTGGCGGCTGTGTGATTGGCGGGATAGTCTGCGTTGCCTGCGTCAGTCTTTTTGGCACTGCGCCCTGGGTGATGGCCCTGGCCGTGGCCACCTCGATTCAGCTCATGCAGCTCACCCACACCCTGCACCCCCCAGCGGGAGCAATTGCCCTGGTGGGCGTCATGAGCGATGCCTCTTGGGATTTTGTCTTTACCCCCGTGTTTACAGGGGCGGTTTTGCTCGTGCTGTGTACGGTGGCCTTTAGCCGCTGGATTCCAGGTCGCCCTTACCCAAAACACTGGCTTTGATAGCCTCACCGATGGGCCGCATGCGCGGCCTTTTTAGTCTGCGGCGGGTAGCGGTAGGGGCTTCTCTTGCCAGAATAGAGGAATGGCGGCGATCGCCGCCACCAACTGCAACCCTGCAAACACCGCCAGAGCGGCGGTAAACCCCCAGCGCAGGGCTTCGCCAAACAGCAGGCTGCCCAAACCAAAGCCCGTAAACAGCACAAACACCTTCAGCCCCATGGTCTGCCCCAGACTTTTGCCGTCGCCCAAATCGGTGACAATGCCCACAAACAGAGGCTGAGTCAGGTCGTAGCCCAACGAGAGCACCAAAATTGCGGCGGTCGTCCCTAGCGGCGGAATGTAGGGAATCATCGTCAGCCCGGCCAACGCCGCCATCGCCAAGCCTGGGGGAATCAGCCAGCGGCGACCCCAGCGATCGACCGCCTTGCCAATCAGCGGGCTAAAGATCAGGCCCGGAATGCCGTAGCCCAGAATGGTCAGACCAATGCCCAGGGCATCCATGTCGTAGCGCTGGGTCATGTAGTAGCCCAGCCAGGTGTAAACGCCGGAGTGATATACCCCGTTCCACAGGACGTAGGCGTAGGTGCGAGCGCCGCGAAAATTGGACAATACAGCTCGGTACCCAGCAAAAATTGTGGCCATTGAGGGTAGCTTGGCGATTTTAGGCTCGTCAAACAGCGCCCCGTAGCGCCGCAACCGCCAGAGCACCAGGGCCGCTGCCGTGGCCGTGCCCAAAAACAAGGCTCGCCAGCCCACAAAGGGTTCTAAAATAGCGCCTCCAGCAGACCCGGCGGCCATGCCTCCTTCCATAGCCGCAAATATCAAACCCAGCTTGGCACCGCGCTGGTTGTAGGGAAACAGATCGCCAATCAGCGCAAAGGTGAGCGGAATCACCCCACTCGCGCCCAGGCCAGTGAGCAACCGCCAAAAGCTCATTTGGCCTGCCGTTTGGGCGGTGGCGGTGAGGGCCGTGCAGACAATAAAAATAATCAGAGAAATACGAATCAGCGGCCAGCGACCAAAGCGATCGGAGAGAATGCCGTAGAACAGCGCCGCCAGGGCGTAGGACAGCATGTAGGCAGGCACGATAAACCCAATTTCCTGGGCAGAGACGTCAAAGATCTCGGCCAAACGGGGAATCAGGGGGGCAATCATGTAGCCTTGGAGGAAGACCAGCCCAGCGGCGATCGCCAGCAGCCCAAACAGGCGATTGTGCTGCCGCAGCCGCAGCGATGGATCGGCCTCTTCCCAGTGGGGAAAGTCCGGCATGCCAGAATTGGGGGTAGTCATGAAGCTAGCAGGGGTGGAGAACGATGGCGACGGTAGCTCAAAAGTCAGGGTTTCCTGACCTAGGGTGCCGCATAAAGCCTACCAGGCTTTACGCCTTGTCACAAGGCAACATTGCTCTACCCAAGCACCTCGCCACCGCACCCAATCACGATGGGACTAGGGCTGAGGGCACGGGCGACTCTGGTGTGTAGAACGCTAAATGGGTAATGCCGTATTGCTTTTGGCGCACTAGCTCTAGCCCAGGGACGGCGATCGCAGCCCAAGCGTCGGGGCGATACTCCACGGCAATCTCACCCGTAGGCTGAAGCAATCTTAGGCTCACCACCCGTTCGAGAACAGGCAGGTACAGCTCGCTGTCGTAGGGCGGGTCGAAGTAGATGCAGTCGAAGGGCTGCCTGTGCAGCCGCGAGAGCTGCTTCACCACATCGCCGCGAAATAGGCTAAACGTTTGGTCACTCTGGGCCACCTTTTGCCAGTTTTCGCGGGTAATGGCATAGGCCTCCGGTGATTTCTCAATGCCCACCACCTCGGCAGCACCGCGACATAGAGCCTCGGCTCCGATCGCGCCGCTGCCGGTACACAGGTCGAGCCAGCGACTGTCGGCCACGCGACTTTGCCAAATGTTAAATAGCGCCTCGCGTACCCGCGCCGAGGTGGGGCGGGTGTCCAGACCGGGCAGGGTTCTGAGGGCGCGGTTGCCGTAGATGCGTAGCATGGGCTAGGCCACAGCCATAGGAGTTTGAGCCTTTACCAGGGCAACAAAGTTGGCCAGCATGGTGAGGCCAGCGGGGGCCGATTTTTCGGGGTGGTACTGCATGGCCATGATGTTGTCTTGGGCGATCGCCGCCGTCACGGTCTGAGTCCCATGGGTGGTGGTCGCCGCATTCACCGCTGGGTCGCTCGGCTCAGCATAGTAGGAGTGCACAAAATAGACCCAGTCGCCATCTTTAACTCCCTGCCACAGCGGATGTGCTGGCTGGGTCAGGGTTAGCTGGTTCCAGCCCATGTGCGGAATTGCGATCGTCGGCTCTTTTTTAAATTTGCGAATCCGGCCTGAAATTAGCCCCAGCCCTGGCTCTATCCCTTCGTCGCTGCCGTCAAACAATAGCTGGAGACCAAGGCAGATGCCTAAAAAGGGTTTGCCCGTCGCAATTTCTCGCTTAATCGGCTCGATCAGCCCTTTCTCGCGCAGGTGCCGCATCGCCGGGTCAAAGGCTCCATCGCCGGGTAGCACCAGGGCATCAGCCGCCTCCAGATCGGCCACCACGTCGGTAATGGTCGGCGTGGCTCCGGCCAGCGCCAGCCCTTTGCAGGCCGAGTGTAAATTGCCCATGTCATAGTCGATTACGGCAATGTTAGCCATACACTCTCCTGCTCCCTAACGCCCGGATTTGCTCAGACTCTATCCTACCTGGGGATGGGTAGAGAGTGGATGGGTAAGGGGGTGGGGAAAGTTTTGAGGGTTGAATTTTTAGCGGACAAAACGCATTCAAAATTCAACCCTTAAAATTCAAAACTAGCTCGTTACTCTATCACTCGCCCATCCCCTTACCCCTCACCCCGCTATGCTCCTCACCACCTTCGCCCCCTGGCGCGCTCACCAGCCCTCCAACGCCGCCGACGATCTGATTGCCCACCTGCAACAGCAGCAGCAGCTTCCCCCCGGCACCACTGTTCTACGCCACATTCCCGTCAGCTTTGAGCTGGCCCCTATTCGCGTTATGGCCAAGCTAGTTGAACTGCAATCTCCGGTGGTGGTGTGCTGCGGCATGGCCGAGGGGCGCAGCCATCTACATTTAGAACGCTACGGCAAAGAAAAAGATATAGCGCTAGAAACTTCTCTGCCGTTGGCGGGGTTGCTAACCAATACCCAGCTCAGCGGTGTTAGCGACGACGCGGGCACCTACGTCTGTAATCATCTTTATTACCAGCTGCTGGGGGCGATCGCCCAGCACCGCTGGCCTACCCAGGCTCTCTTTGTCCACATTCCACCCCTGACAGCAGCAACGCGCCCTATTTTTGCCCACGACCTGGCCCTCATACTAAAACGGCTGACCCTATTGGCCAGCCGTTCTGCATAGGGTACCAGTCGTCAGCTAGTTGACCTTCGTCCGAAAGCGCACCAGACCAACCTGATTGGCGTTGATGGTTCCAACATCGACCACCACTGCCCCATTGTTTTGGTCAGGACCACATATATCAGGTAGCACTGTCCCTGGTGCAAAGAAGGTGCCGGGGTCGTCGCCAGCGGCATTGGTGTAGTCAACCTCGGGGCCAGCCGGGCTGGAGGATGCGATCGCTCGAATGCCCAACCCAGTCCCGTAGGCATTGGGGTCAAACGTCGTCCCCGCCGGAATTTGATCGCATACCAGCAGGTTAGTAACCTCGGTGTTGCTGCTGTTGGCCAGATAAATGCTGTACTCAATGCCATTGTCCTTCACTACCGGCGGGTCAGAAATGGTGATTAGCCCTTGGCCCAGGCTGTTATTGCGCAGCAGGTTAATACCGCTTTCTGTCCCTATCACCTGGCTAAAGTCAGGCAACGGAGAGGGGCCATCCAAATTGCTGATCCGCTTCACTAGCGAAAACCCACCCACTCGTCGAATCAGGCCAAAGCCACCAGCGACAAGATCTAGTCCTCCTTCAGAAGTCCCGTCGGTGTCCAGTGGAAAGCCCGCAAAATTTACCAGGCCATTGGTGCCCTCAATGGCAGGGGTAATATCAGCGGCAAACAACGAAAACCCAAAAGTAGTGACTGTGCCTGTTGGGTTTAGCAGCAGAGAATTAATGGGAAAGAAAATTCCCCTGATGCTCTGGGAGCCAACGATGTGGGTTGGCCTCAAAGCTGGGGCAACGGGAGCTGGCTCATCTCGGCGCAGTACGGCGGTGGAAAAGGTGGCATTTACCCCGTCTCCTCCCCAGGTGCCTCCCGGCACTTGCACAAGCGGGCCGTAGGCTATGGGATTCCCTGCTCCATCTAGTTGCGTGATGGCAGCAATGCTAAACGCATCGTTTCCACCCCGTTCTAAGACTAGAAAACCCACATCCGACGGAGAAACCGAAGCTGTATTGATCGCCGCACCACTACCAATGATGTAGTCAATGCGCTCGATATTATTGCGGGTATCTTGATCACCCGGCCCATCCTGTGTGTTGTTAAACACGTTGTCAATACCGCGATTAATCGCTGGGTTGAGCATCGCAGTGGCAATGGTCTCAATGCCTGGGGATTCAACGACCTCAGAGGGGCCCAGGTTGAGCGGGATGTTGGGAGGAACGGTAGGTGGAGCGTTGGGCACCCGCTCGTAAAAGAGCAGCTGCCTTTCGGCTCCACCATTGCCGAGTGGCGGCCCAGCACGCCGAAAAACAACTTGATCGGGAACGACCGGAGGTACGCTGAAATCGTCGGCAGGCTCAAAGCGCGTACCGGCAATCTCGACTGCTGTTAAAATCCGGTCGGAGCCAGTCCCAAAGGAAATATTGATGGTGCCGGCACCGCAGCCTGGAAATCCATCAGTTACGGTAGCGTCACAGGGAGAAGCATAGGGTGCCCCGGTATAGCTGTTGCTGTTGGCGGGAAGTTGAGGAGTTGTAATTAGACTGTCAATACCAACGGGGGCAACAAGCTGAGCCAAGGCAGGATGTGCTCCCCCCAACAGTCCAGTCGCTATTACCACCAGGCTGCCCACCAGGCCAAGCCAGTTGGAGCTAGAAGAAGGTCGGCACTTCACAGCGTTGTTATCCTCAGTGGGGAACATAGAAGACTGACACATAGCAGACATTGATCAACTAGACTCAACAAAATTTGACGGGTGACTATAAACCTGGGGGCTATTCAAGCTGGAGGTCGGCCTCTTGGTTGAGGAAGATAATATCGAGGCCGCGCACGTCGGTAAAGATAAACTCGACGCGGCGATCGCGGGCATAGTCTACCCGACCGCTACCCTCGCTGCGGCGCTGGGTTTCACCTAGGGGCACAATTCGCATGCGCTCCAGGGGCACCCCCTTGCGAATCAGGTAATCGCGGGCTGCCAGGGAACGGCGCTCACTCAGGGCCAGGTTGTAGGCGTTGCTGGCGCGGGGGTCAGTGTGGCCGTGCAGTTCCACCGTGAGGAAGGGATATTCGAGCAGGGCGGCGGCAATTTGGTCGAGCACCCCGGCACTCTCGGGGCTGATGTTGGAGCGATCGAGGGCAAAGTGAACGTTACGCGGAATCTCTAGCCGCAGGGGTTCCAAGGGCGGCGGCGGCTCGACGGGCGTGGGCGGTGGCGATGGCGGATCGCAGTTGGGCAGTTCTGCCGGGGTGGTGGGCAGAGTGGGTAGGGTGCCATCGGCGTCGGCGACACCAGCCACAGCGGCGGGTTCTGAGGTGCCCCAGGCGGGATCGGTGGCGATCGCGCTCACCCGCGTCCCTGGCGGCAGCGCTAGACTGGCGCTAAAGGTGCCCTCGGGGCTGGCGGTTACGGTTCCCAACGGTTCCGTGAGCGGGCTGTAGGGAAAGCCATCTTCCGCCACTCGGTAGAGATCGACCTCGCTGCCGGGGTCGGCGGTGCCGGTGAGGGTGACTTCCTCTAGGCCGCTGGCAAAGCTGTAGGCGTCAAACTGAGGGGCGTTGATGGCGGCGTTGCCGGTCTCGCGGCGGCGCTGGTGTGAGTTGCGCGGCGGGTTCGGTCCATCCCCCTTCTGAAAGTCTTGTACCCCCGTGTTGCCCTGGGTGTTGAGGTCGATGGCCAGGCCATCTAGCTCGGCGTAGCGGTTGCCGCGAATCTGGTTGCGGTGGCTCTCAGGGAACGCCGTCACCGCCACCCCTGGCCCCGGCTGGTAGCCGATAAAGTTGTCGCTGAGCTGATGGTCACTGCCCATCAGGTACACCGCTGCTCGCTCAAACCGTCGCCCGTTGTACTGAATGGCGTTGCCCGAGATCTGGGTGGCCCCCTCCGGCTTAAACAAATAAATGCCGCTGCCATCGTTGGCGCAGATCAGGTTGTCGGTGATGGCGCTGGCGGCGATCGTGCCCTCTAGGCGAATGGCGTCGGGCATGCCAGCCAAGCCGTTGCCGATGATGGCGTTCTCGCTCACCTGTAAGCCATCGGCCCGAAAGCCGGTGATGATGGCGCTGCCGTCGTGGTTTTGAATGCGGTTGTTGCGAATCGTGGTCTCCACGGCGTTAAACACCGTCACCCCAAAGGCCGAGGGCACGGCGGGGAACTCGCCGTCGGGCGGTAGCCCCAGCCAATTTTGCTCAATCACGACCCCGCGCGGGGCCATGTCGGGCTGGTCGAGACGAAACAGCTCTAGGGCGGGGCTGAGGGGGCTAGCGTCGACCGGGGGGGCCAGGGAGCTGACAAAAATATCGGAGGGTGGCGTGGTTTGGGTAGCGCGATCGCTCGTCCTAAACCCATACAAACTTAGCCCCCGCACCGTCACGCCATCGGCGGCAATGGTCAGGCCGCGAGCCACCTCGCTGCCCTCTGCCACCGTCAAGCTCACCGCTGGCGCTGCTGGAAACTTGGGATCATAGGTGGCTTCGGCGTCGTAACCGGCCTGGGTGGTACCGTCGATCACCAGCTCTGGAGCGACAATCTCAGGCAGTAGCTCGACTAGGGCGATCGTGGTCTGCCCCACCGGTAGGTCAAAGCCAATCCGCGAGCCTTGCCCCGTCGGTAGAGGCTGCACTAAGGCTTGCTCTGCCTCACTCAGTTGTTCAGGGGTAAGGGTGCCGTTGGCCAGCTCGATCGCCTCTCGTAGCGTCAGCCCTTGGTCAGGCTGCACCGGCCCATCATCACCACTAGTTACCCGCATGCTGTAGGTCGCCAGAGCCGACTGCCCTAAGGCCGGGGCGATCGCCAAGCCCACCGCTGGGAGGCCCAGAGCGAGCGCACCATATCCGATCCACCACCGCTGATTCATTCCTCACCTCCTGGGGCAGTGCCCGTTGCATCGGCCTCGGGCCTGTCGATCAGGGCCGCCTCATCCACGTAAGACTCTTGCTGCTGGGGTGGCGACACCGGCTGCACCCCAAAGCGGTTAAACAACTGATTCACCTTGGCGGTAATGCCAAAGTAAGGGCCACTGGCCGACCGATAGCCACCACCGCCCACAAAGGAACCATCGCTGGCCCCGCCAAAGCTGTAGCCCAGCCCCAGCCGCACGTCGGGGGTCAGGTAATAGCCCGCCTCCAGGGCAAAGCCGGTTTCGTTGTAGCCGACCACCGGCTGCCCTAGCCAGCGCACCTCGGCTCCCACATCCCAGCGGTAGGCAAAGCGGTAGGTAGCCCGTGCCTGGGCCAGGTGAATGCTGTTCGAGAAGCCAATGTCCTGGGCTAAGTTGGCGGTGCTGTAGCGCAGGCCGTACTTGCCGTAAAACTCCCACCGGTAGTTGGGGGCGTAGATGCCCTCCAGCGACAGGGTGTGGTCTTGGGCCTCTGAGCTGACCCCCTGCAAGATGCTGTTGGGGGTGCTGCTGGGGTTGTTGCGAAACTCGTAGCTCAGCAGGCCGTTGAACTGGTCGCTCACCGGGTTGCGGTAGGCTAACCCCAGCCGCAGCGTACTGGAATCCCCTAGCTGATCGGTGATCGTCTGGTTGGCAAAATTGCCCATCTCAAAGCGGGCCAATCCGGTGAGTGCATCGGTAATGCGCCCGGCGGCGGCGGCCCCCAGCACCAGGTTGCTCGAACCCGGCGAGTCACGATACTCAACGCGGCCACTGGCCTGCCAGTCGGGGTTGTCGGTATACTCCAGCCCGACTGAGTATACGGTAGAAGCTTGAAGGCCAAGGCCCGAGGCCCCCTGACCCACCGCAAAGGGCTGGGCGAATTGCTGGCCCAATCCGGTGATGTTAAAGGCATCCCCAAAGATGCGCTCGAAGCCAAAGGTGGCCCGCAGGCCGGGGGCCAGCGTCAGTCGGTGGTTGAGGCCGACCGCCCCCTGACCGGTAATGCCGTTGTAGCCACCCAACAGCGAGTAGCGGTTGGTCAGGGTAGTGTTGTCGTCGAGCTGGTAGTCAACAATGGTGTCGAGGCTGGTGATCGAACTCGGCCCCTGCACCCCCGACAAAAACTGCTGGGCCAGCCGCAGGCTGACGCCGGGCTGCACAGCCCACTCTAGACCGACAGTATTGCGGGTCGGATAGAGGGGGTCACCAGCACTCAGGTTGATCTCACTCTGGGCCAGGGCGCTTAAGGTGGCGGTCAGCGGCAGGTTGAGCCGCGACACCAACTGGTTGGCATCGGTGGAGAAATTGGTCAGGCGGTCTTCGCGGGAGCGATTGACAAAGTCCACTCCCAGGGTGGCGCTGCCGATCTGCTGCACAACCCCAACCCGAATTTCAGTGAGGGTGTTGTCGACGACCCCACCCCGCACCGGGTTAAAGCCGGGCTGGAGCAGCCCAAGGGCGGTGGTTTGCACGGCCACGGCGTTGCCCACATTGCGCTCCTGATCGACCAGGGCGCGCAGTTGGGTTTGTGCCCCCACTTGGGCCTGCACCTGAGCCCCCCAGCGGGTCTGGCCAGGGCTAAAGCTGCTGGTAGCGGTGTTGTTAAACCCGCTATCGGTAGAGCGGTAGTAGGCCTGGCCGGTGATGCCCTCAAAGGGGGTGGCGCTCAGCTCAACACGATAGGCATTGCCCTGGTTATTGGTGGCCCCGGCATTAAAGGAGGAGCGGGCATATTCACCCGTCACCTGGCCCAGGTCACCCAAGGGCCACTGGAAGTCAAAGCCGTAGAGGGTAAAGTCTTGGGCTCCCTGGTTTTCGGTCAGCAGGGTGGCTCCCACCACACCGCCGCTGTCGCCCTCGGGGCGGTACTGCAAACGTCCCGCGTAGAGGCTGCCCCGCACCGAGGCGTCATCGACCTGGTAGGTGACCACAATGCGTCGCACCAGGGTGGTGCCCAGGGGGTTGAGGTCGACGGCCCGCACCGGCTGGCGAAAGAGCAGGGTACCGCGATCGTAGTCGATGTCGTAGTCGACGCCGCGATAGAGCGGAGTGCGCTCTAGCACTGTGCCGGGGCGGTTAAATTCTTCGGCCTCGATAAACACGTTCTCACTGCCCCGCAGCACTAGCCGCCGCGACAGGAAGTAGTAGCCGCTGGTGCCGTCGGGGGCGATGGTATCGCGCTGGAAGGGCCGCACGTTGTCGCCATACATGGCGGTCAGCTGGAGGCCGTTGCCAAAGGTGTAGTTACCTTTAAAGCCGTGCAGCTCGCGCACGGTGGCGGTGAACTGCTGGGACGTCCCGGCAAACTCCTGAGTGCCGTAGTCGCCCCACATGAAGTAGTCGGGGTCGGCATCGGGAGCGAGCGAATCGCGCTGAAAGCGCAGGTAGAGGCTGTCAATCGACTCGGTGAGAAAGTCGGTGGTGGAGCTGTCGCCGTAGACGGGGTAGGTCTGATCACAGGCCTGCACATCGCGGTAAAGGCCGTTGCCGTCACAGCGATCGTTGAGGCCGCGAGTGTTGTTGTAGGCCCCGGTAAACGACCAGTCGCCCAGGGCACCCGTAGCAAACAGCCCGGTGGTAAAGCTCACCTCAACATCCTGGTTGAGGGAGTCGGCGCTGAGAAAGTCTCTGAAGCTGCCCAGCAGGTTGGTGCCGCCCCGACCAATGCGGAAGTCAACCACCCCAGAAATGATGGTGGGGCGCAGATCGGTAACGAAGCTCACCTGCGTGGTGGCCTCTAGGGCGGGGTACCCGTCTCGCAGCGTGGGGTCAAGCTCGCGCAGGGTGCGAGAATCGACCATGGCCCGCACCGTAACCGATTGGGCATCGAGGGTCGATCGCAGCCGCGCCTCAAATACCCCCTGCCGAGCCAGCACCTGAAACCCACTGCGATCGCCATCGTAGTCAGCCCCAATAAACTCGCCAGCGCTGCTGGTCAAAGTCACCACCACATTGTCTTCTAGGGGATCGCCCTCGGCAGCGGTGACCGCCCCGACTAAAGTCAGCGCCGATCGCCCATTAGCGGGTATTTGAATGTCGCGCTCGGGCTCGACGGTAATGGCGTAGGCGGCCACCTCAGGCTGGGGCACAACGGGCCGCAGCGGCTGGGTAGGAGGCGGGTCGAGGGGCAACTGGTCGCCACCAAACTGAAACTCAAACCGTTCAGAGTTCTCGCTGCGGTTGGCTAAGGGCACCCCGCCTTCCCCAGGCAGAGCTTCAGGCGCAGGGAGATCGCCTGAGGGGAGGACGGTAGCGGTGGCGATCGCAGCCGTTGAATCGGCCCAGGGCTGCACCGCCGCCGTCGAAACCACAGTATCAGAGGTCGTCAGTGGCGACTCTGGCAGAGGTAACTCTAGGGTTTCGATGGCGGCGGATTCGGCTGGCGCAGGGTCAACAACAGATGGCACCGCAGCCCCTGGGCTACCAGAGATCTCCAGATCCGCTGCCGTACCCAGTTCCCCAGGGGCGGCATAGCTGGGCAGTAACATACCGAATGATCCAGCCAGGGTTGTTAACAAGCCCAACCCCAGCGAACGAGAAGACAGAGGCATCATGACTGCTCCTCCCCAAAGGTTGGTGTAACGGCAAAGTTCATTCGGCCCAACCCACCCGGCGACAGCCGCACAAAGCGAGAGGCGCTGTTTTCTTCAATCCGGTAAAGGTTTGGGGCTAGGGTGTAGCCCGGTAGGCTGTAGAGATCCAGCGTGCCAACCCGATAGCCCGGCAGCACGTTGGCCAGCGAGAATAACCCCTCAGGGTCGGTCAAAATGCGGTTGCCATCGTCCATAAAGATGACGGCGTTGGGCACTCCAGTCTCACCGGGCTGCTGCTGACCGTCGAAGTTTTTATCGACAAACACCCGGCCCAAAATGGTGCCACAGTCCGCCACAATGCCGGGGCGAATGGTCATCTGGTAGGCGGCGGTTACCGGTGTAAAGCCGGGGGCCGCTGCCTGGGCGATGTTCCGCCCGTTGCCGCGTACGGCGTCAGGGGTCAGCAAGACTCCGTAGGCTACAGACACCGACTCACCAGGGCCTAAGGAAGCAAAGGTCAGGGTTAAGCTGCTATCGGTGGTGACCACCTGGGTGGGCTGCTGCGGAGTCGCCTGCACCGAATTGGGCACGTAGAGCAGCCCCAGGGGCAACTGGTCAGAAATGGTGAGCGGTGTGGCCGGCTGGGAGGAGCGATTGGTGACCACTATGCGGTAGATTGCCACATCGCCAGGCTCGGCAGCGGCGCGGTCGGCGGTCTTGGTAATTTGCAGCAGCGGCAGCTGTGGCCCTGGCGGTGTCAGTGTGCCCACCTGCGTCTGGTTAGAGACGGTGGTGACTAGTGGCCCATTGGGCACTGCGGCAAATTGGGCTGAAGCCTGGTTGACAAAAATCTGACTCTGAGCCTGCGCCACCGTCGATGGTGGCACTGCATGGCTTAGAAAATAGCTTAAAACCAGGGCTAGCCAGAACAGCAGCCCCCGGTACAGTCGTCGCTGATTACGTCTCACACCACCCCTCTGAGACTACTCTTCACACCACTGCCATCTCTCTGGGTTAGCCAAAGAAACGCATTCATCACTCCCTGAAGGCTCGTTTTGGCTCGTTGTCAACAGTCGAAAGACTTGTATTTGATGCCAAATCTCGGCAAATCATACCAAGGCCATCCGTAAATACCACAGAAAGCTTGTAAAGATTTATAAAGGGCTCCGGATTTCCCTTCGTTAGACACTCAGTCCCCGATGCTGAAAAATTTAGGCAGGCAATAAAAATGCTCTGCCGTAAATTGAGCTAGAACCTATCACAGAGGTTATATGGAATTTGTAAAGTCTTTACCTGGGGGGCTACTAAGCTTATGACGCCCACCGGTCGAGTTGTTCAGATCAGTGTTTCGTCTGGTGGGGTGCCCAAATTGCCGGTGCCCGCTGGTGAGGTGACTAGGGATGGTCTAGAGGGCGATCGCCAGCGCAATCTCAAATTCCACGGTGGCCCCGATCGCGCCCTCTGTCTCTGGTCGTTAGAAGTGATTGAACTGCTGCGACAGGAGGGGCATCCCATCGCCCCTGGCAGCGTCGGCGAAAACTTCACCCTAGCCGGATTGGATTGGGCCAGCTTGGCCCCAGGCAGCCAGCTTTGCCTGGGCGACCAAGTGTGGCTCGAGATTACCGACTATGCCGTTCCTTGCCGCACCATCATGCGGTGGTTTAGCGATCGCCGCTTTAGCCGCATCAGCCAAAAGCACCACCCTGGCAGCAGTCGGCTGTATGCGCGCGTGCTTCAAGGGGGATTGGTGAGAACGGGCGATCGCGCCTCTGTGCAGGCAGCGGACGAGTGATCTGGGGCCGCACACCGGCTTTCCCTTTACAATCATCGAAGAGGCACTATGATTTGGGTTAAGCGGAGTGCTCAAGAAGCCCTGCACCCAAGCCCTCAGGCTTTACAGTTAGGTGAGTAGACAATTGCCATGACAATACCAGCGCTATCAAACGACTTTTTACTGGCGGCAGGAGCGTACGCCGGCATTGCTGGGGTCTACCTAGTGGTAATTCCCCTGGCGCTAATTTTCTACGCGCGGCAGCGCTGGTATATCGCAGGGTCGGTCGAGCGCACGCTGCTATACGGGCTCGTGTTCGTCTTTTTCCCCGGCATGCTGCTGTTTAGCCCCTTCCTAAATTTTCGTCCTCAGCCCCGCAATCTCAAGGCTTAGGGGGTTATGCGACGGATTGACGTAATTGCCATTGGCATTGGCATATTCCTGGCCGGAGGCGGGCTGTTCCTGGGCTTTCGACTGTTTGGCCTAGACGGCATCAACGCTGGCATTTGGAGCCAGGTCGTGATGGTGGGTGGTCTAGTGGCCTGGCTAGCCAGCTACCTGCTGCGGGTGGTCACCCACAACATGACCCTCAATCAGCAGATGGAAAACTACGAGTCGGCAGTATTGCAGCAACGCCTTGACGAGCTCAGCCCCGAGCAGTTGGCCGATCTTCAAGACAAGCTCGGTGAGGAAAAGGGTGATTAGGGGGTAAGGGGTATAGGGTGATCGGCGGCTCAACCAAGTTTGTCCCCGATGCAATGGTCAAATCGATACGGTTTAATCAATTCGACCGTAGGGAGTCGCAATCGTTGCCCCGTTCCCCCCGCCCCTGAACCCAAAACCTCGAACCATAGACGTAGTGCCTCTCTTGTCTTAGAGTGCTCTATTGGGCGAATGTTTGCCCAACCTCGCTGGCTTCCTGCCTTGGACTAAGTTTTTGGTAACCCGCTATGGCTCTTGTTTCCGATCGCTTCCGTGACCTGCGAGCGCGGGGTGAATGCGCCCTAATTCCCTTCATTACCGCTGGCGATCCTGACCTCGGCACTACCGCTGCGGCCCTGCGGGTGCTCGACCAAAATGGCGCTGACTTCATTGAGCTGGGAGTGCCATACTCCGACCCCTTAGCCGACGGCCCAGTAATTCAGGCGGCGGCCACCCGTGCCCTAAATCACGGAGTTACCCTCGACGCTGTCCTTGGCATGGTGAAAGCGCTACAGCCGCCGTTGCAGGCACCGCTGATTTTGTTTACCTACTACAACCCCATCCTCAACCGAGGCATTGACCAGTTTATGGCCGATCTGGCGGCGGCTGGGATTGCGGGACTGGTGGTGCCTGACCTGCCCCTCGAAGAGGTCGATGCGCTGCTGGCTGGGGCCGCTGCCGCCAATATTGATGTCACACTGCTGGTGGCTCCGACTTCGCCGCCCGATCGCATTGCGGCGATCGCTGCCCAGGCTCAAGGGTTTGTCTACCTGGTCAGCGTTACCGGGGTTACCGGCGTCCGCAGTGAGCTGCAAGGCCGCGTCAAAGACTTAATTGACAATCTCAAACAATCCACCGACAAGCCCGTAGGCGTCGGCTTCGGCGTCTCTGACCCTGACCAGGCTCAGCAGCTCAAGGCCTGGGGAGCCGATGGTGTGATTGTGGGCAGCGCCTTTGTCAAACGCTTGGCCGCCGACACCCCCGAGATCGCCCTGAAAACCATTGCCGACTTTTGCCAAAGCCTCAAGGCCGCCCTGGTTTAGGCACCTAAACGACGACTTTCGCCGTAGCGAGGAGTCATGGGATCGGGGATGAAAGGTACAAGCGCATAGGGTCTAGCCTTCAACCTTAGACCCTATATCCTTTACCCATGCCTACGTCACCCGCCATTTTTGGCCATGGCTAGCCTGCAAAAAGGGGGCGGCTTTCGCCGCCGGCTGGGGATAGCCAAACAGATAGCCCTGCATTTCGGTGCAGCCCAGTTCGTAGAGACACAGGGTTTGCTCGGCGGTCTCAACCCCCTCGGCCACTAGGTTGAGGGAAAGCCCCTTGGCCATGGCAATAATCGCATTCACCATGGCCTGGTCAACCGAGCTATGGGGCAGGTCTTTGACAAAGGCGCGATCGATCTTGATGCCGTCGAGAGGAAACTGCTTCAGGTGGCTGAGGCAGGAGTAGCCGGTGCCAAAGTCATCCATCGAGATTTTGACGCCGAGCTGACGCAGGTCGCGCAGCCGCTCAATCGAGGCGGCCATATCGGCCATAGCCGCCGTTTCAGTAATTTCTAGCTCTAGGTAAGTAGGGGGCAGGCCGGTTTCGTTGAGCACGGCGGTGACCACGTTGACCAGATTGGGGTGCTGAAGCTGCCGAGCTGATAGGTTGACCGCCAGGTTGACCAGGGGCATTCCCGTCCGGTGCCAGGCCATCACTTGGGTACAGGCCGTTCGCATTACCCATTCGCCAATGGGCACAATCAGTCCATTTTCCTCTGCCAAGGGAATAAATTGGTTTGGGGCCACCAGCCCCAGGGTGGGGTGCTGCCACCGCAGCAGGGCCTCCATCTGCACCACGACCCCGGTGACAACATTTACCTGGGGTTGGTAGTAAAGCACAAACTCGTCGCGGCTTAGGGCGTGGTGTAGGTAGGTTTCTAGCTTGAGTCGCTGGGCGGCCTCGGTGCTGAGGCTCTGGGTGTAGAACTGGTAGTTGTTGCGGCCCTGCTGCTTGGCTCGATACATGGCGGCATCGGCGTTTTGCAGCAGGGTGGTCATGTCTTGGCCGTCTTGGGGAAACAGGGCAATACCAAGGCTAGCGGTGACATGCAGCTCGTGGTTTTGCAGCAAAAAGGGGGGCGTGAGCTGGTCGGCAATGCGTCGGGCCACTTTGGCGGCATCGCTGGCGGTGGTCAGGTTAGGCAAAATCAGCGTAAATTCGTCGCCGCCCCAGCGGGCCACAATATCTTCTACCCGCAGGGCGGCGCTGATTCGCTGGGTGACTTGCTGCAATAGCAGATCGCCGACGGCGTGGCTGAGGGTGTCATTGATGGTTTTGAAGTGGTCAAGGTCTAAGAAAATCACCGCCAGCATCTGCTCATTTTGGCTGGTGCGGGCGATCGCCTGGGGCAGATGCTGGTCAAAAAAGGTGCGGTTGGGCAGCCCGGTGAGGGCGTCGTGGTAGACCTGGTAGCACATCTGAGCTTCGGTCTGCTGACGCTTGAGGGCACCCCCCAGGCTGGCCGCCACCGCCACCAAAATTGACTCGTCGCTGGCGCTCCACTCCCACTCCTGCTGACAGGCGTCAAAGCCGATGTAGCCCCACAGGTGAGCGTCAATGAAAATGGGCACCATCAAAATCGACAAAATGCCGTCTCTGAGCAACACCTCCTGCTCAGCGGAAGGCATGTGGCGGGTCAGGGCACAGATCGATTGGCCCTGCTGCAAAAGGGTGTGCCAACGCTCTAGGCCCAGGGCGCGGTAGCTCTGGTCTTGCCAGTGAGGCTGGTCGATGCCGGGAGCCGTGGCTGGAGTAGTCCACTCGTAGCGCAGGGTCATGGCCGGTTCCCCCGTGATCGATTGGGGGTGGTGGGTATAGACGTAGGCGCGATCGGCGGTAGCCGCATCCCCTAAGCGGGCCAGCACTTGGGGAATGGCTTGGTGCATGTCGGCGGTGGTAAGCAAGCACTGGCTGGCCTCGGCCACCCCTTGCAGCAGGCGATCGCGGCGCAAAATAGCCGCCTCTCCCCGCTTGCGATCGGTAATGTCTTCGACGGTGCCCTCGTAGCCGATGAGTGTGTTGCGATCGTCATAGATCGCCCGCGCCGACTCCGCAATCCAAATGATGGCCCCGTCCTTGCGGTAGACCTCAGACTCAAACCCCAGCACCGCTCCCCCGGCCTGAATCAGCTCGGTAAACTCCTGGCGGCGGCCAGGCTGCACGTAGAGCTGCTGGTTAATATTGGTCAGGGTCTGCATCAAATCCTGGGGTGATTCATAACCATAAAGCCTAGCTAGCATGGAGTTTACGGTTAGATACTGTCCCTCGGGCGTACTCTGAAACATGCCCTCAACGGCATTCTCAAACATGCTGCGATATTTCAGCTCAGCCTGCTTTAGCGACAGCTCGGTATGGCGACGCCCTAGGGCCAGGGCCAGGTCAGCGGTTACCACCTGGAGGAGGTCAATGTCGGCCTCGGCCCAGGGGTGAGGGGCAATGCAGTTGCTAAATCCCATCACCCCTTGCAGCCGGTTTTGCAGGGTCAGGGGCAGCAGCAGAATCGACTTCACATTGCTCGGCGGGCCGCCCAGCAGCTGGCGCTGGAGGTCAGAAAAGTCTGATTCTAGCTGGTTGATGGTCTGCTGTTGGCGCAGCTGGGCATGCCAATCGCTAAAAGGCTCTAAAGGCAGGGTTTGAAAGCGGGGGTCGCCAGCGGTAGACCCAATGCCTGGGGCCGACCACTCTATCCGCTGGCGCAAAAACTGGGGTTCACCCTGGCTGCCTTGCAGCTCATAGTAATAGACCCGACTGGCACCCACCAGCTCTCCTAGTGCCGCAAAAATCGCCAAAATAGAAGGCCCTTGCCAATCCCACTGCCAAGCCAGCAGCAGGCGCTGAATCTCAGCCAGGGTCGCCAGGGTCTGTTCTCGCCGTTTGAGGGTCTGCTGGGAAGCAATTTGCGCGGTTACATCCTCAAAGGTGCAGAGCACTCCTATCACAGTGCCATCGGCATCGCGCATGGGCAGGCGGCTACAGTCGATCCAGCCCTGATGACCGTTGGGGTAGGTTTGGGGCTCAATGGCCCGGAGATCGGCGACGCCCTCAGTCATGACCAGGCGATCGCGAGCGGCTCGGTAGGCGGCTTCCTCTGCGTTTAGGCGGGGCAGAGCGGTGTCGGTGCTCCCCACGATATCGGCGGGTGATGACAGCCCCATAGCCGTGGCAAAGGCCTGGTTGCAGCCCAGGTAGCGTCCCTGACTGTCTTTCCAAAACAGAGATTGGGGAATGCTGTCTAGCACCAGCTCCAGCAAATCTTCCCGCGCTTTTAGGGCCTGTTCCGCCTGGCGCAGGGCCGCCTCCGACTGTTTCAGGGGGGTGATGTCGGTAATAAATCCCTCAATGCCGTTGATCTGGCCTTGGCTATTGACGGTGGGCGATCCCTTTTCCCAAACCCATTTTTCCTCGCCACTGCGAGTGTGGATGCGATACTCCACCTCATAGGCTTGACCTAGGTTGACTGCCTGCTGAATTTTGGCCAAAACTCGGGGAAGATCGGCGACGTGGGTAATGGTGTTGTACGACGCTGGGTAGTCTGGGCTGAGCAGCTCCTCGGGCTGATACCCGGTCAGGGGGTGACAGCCAGCGCTGAGGTAGCGCATGGACCAGCCAGTATCGCCATCGGCTTGAAACACAATGCCTGGCATCACATCGATGAGCCGCTGAGGGGCCGCTGTGCCCAGGGGCTGCGTTAGAAAAGTAGTTTGACCATTCTCGTAGGGGGAGTTCAGCAGTGCCAGGGTAAGCCAGTAGAGGGCGGAGTTGGATGCGAAAAAGCCGACCGATGGAGGAGAAACTACGGAGTTAACGCGATGGATCTCAGGCTCGTGCATAGGTCATTGGCTTGGCTTGGCGGTCTTAGTGCCCGTGGCGGTGGTCTCAATATGCCCAAAGTTGTGAGTAAGAATGCTGCTCAACTATACTGTACGCGCCAATTTTGCCGTCGCAAACCAAATCAACGGCTTTTGCTCAATCGTTAGAGGCCGGATGGTGCTGAGCGATCGCCCGCATGAGGCTCACCACCGCCTGGGCGGGCGGCTGGGTCAGCACCTCTGGGCAGAGCACCAGGGATAGCCCCAGGGCGGCGGTGTCCTGCTCGGCCAGGGGCGTCAGGGCAATCAGGGGCAGGCGGGCCAGGTCTGGATGGCGGGCCAGCGCTTGGAGATAGGAGGTCGCGATCGGTATCTCCCGGTCTAAAATTACGGCCTTAGGTTGCCAGACCCGGCTCAGCAGGCTGGCCTGTTGCAGATCGTCTACCTCCAACAGGCGACAGTGGTAGCGCTGTAGCCAGGTGTACACCAGGGGAGGTAGCGCTCTGCCCCCCCCCGATGGGCGCAGCAAAAGCATGGTCAGCCCGTCGGGGAGGGGCAGCGACAGCGATGGCACCCGGCAAATTTGATCTAGCGTAGGCCGCAATGTCTGCGTCAGGGTTTCTAGATATAGCATCTTTGGTATTGCGGCGTTAGGGGTTGTGGTTTCAGGGGTTGTGGCGATCGCCGCATCCCCTAAAGCTGACCGCAGGGCCACTGCCCCAGGCATCTCTAGGTGCTGGAGGAGAGCCATCTGAGCCGCCGGATCAGCCGGGGCATCGGCCAGCCCTTCCCAATGGATGAGCGTACAGGGGGGGGCGAGACGAGTTTGCATGGCCGCTAGGGTTTGGCAGCAGGGAGCCACCGCTAGGCGGTAGGGGCTGTCCCGCAGGTTGCCGTAGACCTGATCAATGATGGATTGGCTAGCACTGGCCAGCAGCACTAGCGTGGTGTCGCTCTTATCGGTTGCCCCGAACTGGGGCAGCAGCAGCGTAAGGCGGCTACCCCAGCTCGGCGCACTCAAGTTGCTGAGTTCCCCGCCCTGGAGCTGGGTGAAGCGACGGGCCAAGGCCAGCCCTAACCCGTCTAACGATTGGGGAACCGGCTGAACTTCGACATCTGGGGCGATCGCCGTTTCCATTGGTGGGCCAGGGTCAACGATAAACGTTGAACTCCATAGGGTAATCCCTAGCCATGGCCCCCAGGGCTCGATCACCAGCCCGCCGGGGGTTGCGCCGTAGGCGATTAGATAGCCCAGGCTATAGTGAAGACTTTGGCGCAAGCGCAGCGGATCGGCCTGCACCCACCCCTCTGCGATCGCTAAACTCACTGTAAAGTCTTCGGCCCAGATGGCCACTGCCCCGCTGCCCTCAGGCTGGGTGCTAAAGAAGCCAGGCAGTAACTCTTGGGCCAGGGGCTCAAGGTACACCCGCTGGAGCAGCAGCCTGAGCTGGCCTGTCTCTAGCCGCATCCAGTCAAGCAGCAGGTTGATGAGGCCCATTAGCTTGCGAATGGCCTGCCGCATCAGGCTGACGTAGCGAAACTGGCGATCGCTGAGCACCCCCACCCGACTGTCAAGCAGCAGGGTCGATAGCCCCAGCAGGGTTGTCATAGGGGTCTTGAGGGCGTGGCTGAGTTCAAGCACCCAAGCCTGCTGTCCTAACTCCAAGGACGGTGTGTCAAGGCGATCGCCGGTTTTTTGCTCTGATTTAGAGTCGGCTTCGCACTCTGCTAGCCAGGTCACGAGCTGAACGGGGTTGATTACCCCCAGGTACTGACCGTCGGTGCCAATGCCGACCCAGACCCCAGCCGGTGCTTTTAGGACTAGGGCTCTAAGTCTGGTGCTGATCGCGCGATCGCCCCACTCGCTGGCCATTATTTTAACCACGGGTTTTAGCCAAGGTTGGCAGTCGGCCAACTGTAGGGTAGCGGTTTCCCCCGACCCGCCCAGCCGCGAAGTGCCGTGGCTGATCGCCCAGAGTTGCCCGACGGCGATCGCCCCCAGGGGCTGCTGCTCGTCGTTGACCACCACAATGTGGCTGGGGAGATCACCCCCTAACTGCCCCAGGGCATAGGCAATTTTGCCCAGGGGAGTCGTCCAACCGTAGGCCGGAACAGGGCTCAAAACATGGTCGAGGGGCGGCAGCGCCATGGGCTTATTCCCCAAGGGGTTTGCTTCCAGGTTTAAGGGGCAGACCGTATTCTGGCAACCACCCTTTACAATTGACAATATCCTGATATCTCCTAGGCCGGTGTCATCCGTTCTGGCCCAGATAGCCTCTGGCTGTTGTGCCCTGAACGTTGTCCAAGGCCTCATTCATATTCCGCTTACCCCTGTCGCCCCTTGGTTGCTCCTCTTCAAATTTGTATCCTGACCCACGGTGATCAGGTCAAGCAAAATCCCGAGTTAGATCTGGATCCTAGCCGCTACGCAGTGCATCAAACGGCTGTGCTTGGCGATGCCCTTGACTGGCTCCAGAGTCGCCCCGATCTACCCGATTGCTTGGTAGTCGATGACGAGGTTTGGCGACAGGCTCTGCGTCCCGCCTTGATGCAGCTCGGACTGATGCTGCCGGTGGTGGTGCTAATCGACCTGCCAAACTCTACCACTGACCCATCGCTTGAGACTAACGCGGTACCCATTATTGGGCCTGAACCCTACCCCGGAGCCCTAGTGCACCGCGCTGTCGATGCCTTGCCCCAGCTTGACCAAGTCATTCAAAACGCTATCGAGGGATTTTTACGGCTGCCAAATCCTAAGGCTTCATCCCCAACTGCCGCCGCCAATGCTGACAGTCTCTCTAACAGTCTCAGCGCCCAGCAACGTCGCCTGACAGAAAAACTTAAAGCTCGATTAGGCTACCTAGGCGTCTATTACAAACGCAGCTCCAGCTCTTTTTTGCGCCACATGAGCCCCGATGACCGTGCGGCGTTTTTGGGTCAGCTCAAGACCGACTATCGCACGATTGTCTTGGGCTATTTTGCCAAGGATGCAAAAATCAACCTCAATCAGCTAATCGACGACTTTGTCGATCAGGCGTTCATGGCCGATATTTCTGTGGCTCAGATTGTTGAAATTCATATGGAGCTAATGGATCACTTCTCAAAACAGCTCAAACTAGAGGGGCGCAGTGAGGAGATCTTGCTGGACTATCGCCTCACCCTGATCGACGTCATTGCCCACCTGTGCGAAATGTACCGGCGATCGATCCCCCGTGAACCCTAGGGCGATCGCCGTCCTTGCCCCAAAATCTCTCGATACAATCATGCTTGTTCCTGCTTAGCCCAGAGGGTTCTATGAGCTCCATCAAAAAGACCTACATCCTTAAGCTTTACGTCGCGGGCAATACCCCCAACTCCATTCGCGCCCTCAAAACCCTCAACAATATCCTGGAAGAAGAATTTCAGGGCGTCTATGCCCTCAAGGTGATCGACGTGCTGAAAAATCCTCAGCTAGCCGAGGAAGACAAAATCTTGGCCACCCCTACCCTGGCCAAGATTCTGCCGCCGCCCGTGCGCAAAATTATTGGCGACCTGTCGGATCGCGAGCGCGTGCTGATTGGCCTCGACCTGCTCTACGATGAGCTGCGCGAAGACGACATCTATGGCTAGCACCACACCTCGACCGATGGCTCTAGCCTTTGTCAGCAGTTGGGAGACATCACTATCTGTGCTCCGCCCCCGGCGACCCGTGAGGTAATTCTAAATTTTTGGTGCCCAACTCGCTTAAATCCGGTAGGGCAACTGGTTCGGGGTATGCTTAATCCTCAGTAAGATGTCCTGCTAATTTATTAAGGGCAGTTTTTTGCCCATGACGTTATCGATCTCCCATGACAGATTCTGACCAAACTGATTTGCAGCCCTCCGCCCACCCGGCTGGGGTACGAAAAATTCGTACTCTGATTGAAGGTTTCGATGACATCAGTCACGGGGGCATGCCGGCGGGGCGCTCGACCCTGGTAAGTGGCACCTCGGGTACCGGCAAGACCCTGTTTGCGGTGCAGTTTATCTACAACGGCATCACCGAGTTTGACGAGCCGGGGGTATTTGTCACCTTCGAAGAATCGCCCGAAGACATCATTCAAAACGCCTACAGCTTTGGCTGGGACTTGCAGCGCCTCGTGGACGACGGCAAGCTGTTTATTCTTGACGCCTCCCCCGACCCCGAAGGCCAGGACGTGGTGGGCAACTTTGACCTGTCGGCGCTGATTGAGCGCATTCAGTACGCCATCCGTAAATACAAGGCGCGGCGGGTCTCGATCGACTCGGTGACGGCGGTGTTTCAGCAGTATGATGCGGCCTCGGTGGTGCGGCGGGAAATCTTCCGCCTGGTGGCCCGTCTGAAGCTGATGGGCGTGACTACGGTGATGACCACCGAGCGTCTGGATGAGTATGGCCCGGTGGCCCGCTTTGGCGTTGAGGAGTTTGTCTCAGACAATGTGGTGATTGTGCGCAACGCCCTGGAGGGGGAGCGCCGCCGCCGCACCATGGAGATTCTCAAGCTGCGGGGCACTACCCACATGAAGGGGGAGTACCCGTTTACCATCACCAACGGCGGCATCAATATCTTCCCGCTGGGGGCGATGCAGCTGACCCAGCGATCGTCTAACACGCGGGTGTCGTCGGGGGTGCCGACGCTAGACGAAATGTGCGGCGGCGGCTTCTTCAAAGATTCGATTATTCTCGCCACCGGAGCCACGGGTACGGGCAAGACCCTGCTGGTCAGCAAGTTTTTGGTGGACGGCTGCAAGAGCGGCGAACGAGCGATTTTGTTTGCCTACGAAGAGTCGCGCGCCCAGCTCTCCCGCAACGCCTACTCCTGGGGGGTCGATTTTGAGGCGATGGAGGAGCAGGGGCTCTTGAAGATCATCTGCGCCTACCCCGAGTCGGCGGGCTTAGAAGACCATCTGCAAATTATCAAAACCGAGATTTCGCAGTTTAAGCCGTCTCGGGTGGCGATCGACTCGCTCTCGGCCCTCGATCGCGGCGTCAGCAACAACTCCTTCCGGCAGTTTGTAATTGGCGTAACCGGCTTTGCCAAGCAGGAGGAGATCACGGGCTTTTTCACCAACACCACCGAGCAGTTTATGGGGCTGCACTCGATTACCGAGTCGCACATTTCGACCATTACCGACACGATTTTGATGCTGCAATATGTGGAGGTGCGGGGCGAGCTGTCGCGGGCGATCAACGTGTTTAAGATGCGTGGCTCGTGGCACGACAAGGGCATTCGCGAGTACACGATCAACAGCCAGGGGCCAGATATTAAAGACTCCTTCCGCAACCTGGAGCGGATCATCAGTGGTTCGCCCACCCGGATTGCGGTGGATGAAAAGAGCGAGCTATCGCGGATTATTCAAGGAGTGCAGGGGGATTCTGAGCTGTAGGCTAGCTCTCCCATGATGTAAGTGGCGGTGACGGCGCGATCGCCCCCCATAATTACCAGCGAAAACAGCACATCCGCCAGTTCCTCCAGGGTGGTAGGAATTCCTGTTGGATTGCGCAGCGCCAGCAGCGGCGTCGCCTGGGGGTCGAGCACTACAAAGTCGGCCTCCTTGCCGGGGTCAAAGCTGCCCAGCTTGTCTTCCAGGCACAGCGCTCTAGCTCCGCCTAGAGTGGCGAGAAACAGTGCCTTAAAGGCCGAAAGCTTTTGCCCCCGAAGCTGGGCCACCTTGTAGGCCTCGTTGGTGGTTTGCAGCATCGAAAAGCTGGTGCCTGCCCCCACATCGGTGCCTAAGCCCACTTTGACCGGATATGCAGGGTTCTTGGCCTGCTCAATGCGAAACAGGCCGCTGCCAAGAAACAGGTTAGAGGTGGGGCAGAAGGAAATTGCCGCCTTGGCCTCAGAGAGCCGCTGAAATTCGGCATCGGTGAGCTGCACGCCGTGGGCAAACAGCGATCGCGCCCTTACCAGCCCCGTTTGGTCATACACATCCAAGTAGCCCGAATACTGGGGAAACATCTCCTGGATCCAGGCCACCTCACTAATATTTTCTGACAGGTGGGTGTGCAGGTAAACATCGGGAAACTCATCCAGCAGCTGGGCCGCCAGCTTTAGCTGGGCTTCGCTAGAGGTGCCCGCAAACCGTGGGGTGACGGCGTAGAGCAGTCGCCCCCGCCCATGCCATTTCTCAATCAGCGCCTTCGACTCATCGTAGGAGGACTGAGCCGTATCGCAAAGATAGTCAGGGGCGTTGCGATCCATCATCACCTTGCCGCTGATCATGCGCAGGTTTCGGTCTTCGGCAACTTCAAAAAATGCATCCACCGAGGCCGGAAACACCGCCGCAAACACCAGAGCCGTGGTGGTGCCATTTTTTAACAGCTCCTCTAGAAACAGCTCGGCCACCGTGCGAGCATAGGCCGCATCCGCAAACTTGCCCTCGATCGGGAAGGTGTAGCGATTTAGCCACTCCAACAGCTGCTCGCCGTAGGCGGCCATCATGCCCGTTTGGGGGTAATGGATGTGGGTGTCGATAAAGCCGGGGGTAATTAGCTTGCCGGTGTAGTTGCTGATGGGGATGTCGCCTAGAGTCGGGGATATCTCCTCGTAGGGGCCTAGGGCTGCAATGTGACCATCCTGCACCACTAGCAGCCCATCGGGGATATACCGCATAGCCTGAGCTTCAGGGACGTAAAAGGGATCGGCTATGCAGTCTAACAGCGCTCCACGAATGGCCACCGTGCCGCCAGTGGCTGGTGTTGCCGGTGTTTGTCCCATCGCCTTGTCTGTCCTGTAGTTATTCGCAGGTCACTATATCACCCCGTTCTAGGGCGCTAAGCGTACAGGATTACGCCACTGCTGACTATTCTGGGCCTACTGGGCTCCATCCACGAGCTGTTTAAAGCGAGGGTGGTGGCGCATGGTGTCGAAATGGGCGTCAATTTGCACCATTACCCGATACATGTAGGGGCTGAGGACAAAGGTGCGGTAGAGGTTTTTGAGGGTTTGCTCTAGGTCACCGGCCATGGCATAGGCGCGGGCCTTGCCATACCAGGCGTTGGGGTTGTGGGTCTGGTGACTGAGGGAAATATCAAAACTCTGAATGGCCTCGCTATAGCGCCCCATTTGAATCAGCACCGTACCCTGCTGGTTCCAAATGTAGTGGGCATCGGGCTTTTGGCCTAGGGCCTGGTGCAGCGCTTGAAGGGCCTCTTCGTAGCGGTGCAGGCCGCAGAGAGCAACTCCCTGGTTATAGCGAGCCCGGTGGTCTTGGGGGCTGAGTTTGAGGCTGTGCCCAAAGCTGACGACGGCATCGCAGTAGCGACGCAGCTGGTTTTGGGCAGTACCGAGGTTATACCAGGCTTTGTTGTCGCTGGGGCTAAGCTTGACCGCTCGCTCTAAGTGGGTAACGGCTTCTTCAAAGTGGCTGAGTCTAGCCAGGGCGTGCCCCTTGCCGTGCCAGGCCAAGCCGTAGTCGGGATTGTGGGCGATCGCCTGGTTAAAGCTTTCGATTGAGGCCTCAAACTGCTTCAGGGCAGCCAGGCAAAAGCCGTGCAGCGTCCACACCTCGTAGTCGGTGTCGTCAAGGGTGAGCACGGCCTGAAACCGCGACAGAGCCTCGCTGTGACGACCAATGGCATAGAGGGCGTCCCCCTGACCTCGGAGGAGCTTGGCGCGAGTGAGCTTAGGTAGGGTGGCGTCAGATCCGGCAGACATTCATTTAACAGACACCGTTTAGGGTGCTGGATGGTAGGCCTATCCCCAAGCTTGCCCATTTCATGGGGGCGATCGCTAAGGTCAGCAGGGTAGCCCCACATCAGCTTTACATCCATCAAGCAACCGTCAAACCAGCGCTGCTCGCAGGGATGCTTTGTATCTTACGCTACTTGTGGCGCACATACTCGTACAGGTCGACGTAGGCCTGAGCCGGATGATTCCAGGAAAAGTCGTAGGCCATCCCCTGCCGAGCAATTTGCTTGAAGATCTCAGGCTCCTGGTTCCAAATGTCAAAGGCGCGGTTCATCGCCGACTCAAGGGCCACCGTGTCATTTTGGAAGAAGACAAAGCCGTTGCGCTCCTCCGGCCCATGCAGGGTGTCATAGTCCCAGTCAAAGACGGTATTCACCAGGCCGCCCACGCCGCGCACAATGGGCACAGTGCCGTACCGCAGACCGATCATCTGAGTGAGGCCGCAGGGCTCAAAGTTGCTGGGCACCACAATCATGTCGGCCCCAGCGTAGATCAGGTGGGCCAGCTCTTCGTTAAAGCTCAGCTCCAGGTGCACGTCGGGGTTGTCGTTGAGGAAGAGTTTTTCGTGCCAGAACCAGTCGTTGATGCTCTTCTCGGTAGCCGAGCCCAGCAGCACAAACTGCGCCCCCCGCTCTAGGGCGTAGTACATGGCGTGGTGGACGAGATGGACGCCCTTTTGATCGTCCAAACGGCCAATGAAGGCTACCAGGGGTTTGTCGCTCTGGCTCAGGAGTAGGCGATCGCGCAGTTCCTTCTTATTTAGCGCCTTGTCTTCGAAGGTGGCCAGCCCGTAGTGGTGGGGAATGTAGCGATCGCTCTCCGGATTCCAGACCTCTGGGTCAATGCCGTTGAGAATGCCTGAGAACTTGTGCTGATTGGTGTGTAGCGTGTGCCCCAGACCAAAGCCTTGGTCAGTGTGCTGGGCCTCCCAGGCGTGGTAGGGCGACACCGTGTTGACGTGGTTGGCGTAGGTGATACCCCCCTTCATAAAGTTGATCGCAAAGGGGTTAAAGTCGTCGCGCAGTCGGTAAGGCTGAAAGTAGTACTCGGGCCGATTGAGGCCCGTCGCCGCCAAAATCTCGTTGCCGCCAAAACCCTGGTGCTTGAAGTTGTGGATGGTGTACAGCGTGCGCTGAAACTCCATGCCGTTGTACTTATAAATCTCAAACAGCATCACCGGAATCAGCCCGGTCTGCCAGTCGTGGCAGTGAATCACATCGGGGCGCTTGTTGCTGCGCAGCAAAAACTCCATCGCCGCCTTGCTAAAGAAGGCAAAGCGCATGGGGTCGTCATCACAGCCGTAGTAGCAGCCCCGGTTAAAGAACATCTCCCACGACTTGGGCTCGATAAAGAAACAGAGCCTACCGTGCACCCAGCCGCACAGCACATCGCAGCGAATGTCAGTACCAAACCAGGGCACCACCAGATCGCTGTAGGCCTCGTGCAGCCCCCAGATGTGGTCGTACCGCATGCAGTCGTACTTAGGCAGAATGATCTCGACGCAGTGGCCTCGGTTTTCTAGCTCACGGCTAAGGCCGTAAACCACGTCGCCCAGCCCCCCGGCTTTAATAACTGGGGCACATTCCGAAGCAATCTGCACGATATACATAGGGCCTTCCCGTCATAAAACTTCATTTTTAATGCCCCTATTCAATCAGGATGTTGGGGCATAGGCAAGCGTCTGAGGGTAGGGAGTAGGGGGTTAGGCGAGTAAGGAGTAGGGGGTAGGGAGTGGGGAGTAGGGAGTGGGGAACTTGCACTTGGGCGATAAACAATTCATTCGCCCATCTACCCATCCACTCCCCACCCATCCACCCCTCACCCCTCACCCCTCACTCCTCACCCCCCTCCCCCTGCATCTGCTGCAACGCCTGCCAGCGAGTTTCTAATTCCTCGCGTTCCTGCTTCAGGCTGCGCTCTAGCTCCTGAATTTCGTCGCGGCGGGCAGCGGTTTCGAGGGCGCGGCGATCGACCTCTTGGCTCTTGAGGGTTAGCGACTGCCGCCACCGTTCGGCCCGCTCAATTTCTTGCTCTAGGGCTTCGGGGGTGACCCCATAGGCCAGATAGTGCTCGACTAAGCCGAGCACCCAGGGGGTAGCATCTTGCACCGCTACAATCTGATTCAGGTTGTCGAGGTCTACCAGCACCAGATTGCCTTCTTGAAAGGCGAGGAGGCGGGTGGTTTCGACGATGCGTTCTGAGGGCAGCAGCGCCCAGGTCGATTCAGAGGTCTGTTCGGCCAGCAGCAGCAGTTCTGCACCACCCAAAAATGCTTTTTTTTGAACCTTCGCCAGGTATTGCATTAGCTGTTGACTCTATACCCCTATGGCACGAGTATACCCGGTGAACTCTTGATTTCAGAGCAGTGCTGTGGCGGAGCCCGTTCAGCGATCGCCAGGCTCCGACCGTGAGAATACGGACATGTACTCTCCCAGGTGCACAACTCTTGATGAAGAAACTAGGTTATCCCGCCGATGCCGCCCCTCTGGTCACTCAGTAAAATCGAGGTACTATACAAAGCGTTATAGTTTTCGGGGGTAACACTCAGGTTGTGTTATGCATTCCCCGGAATAGCCACGGTTCGACCAATCAGAGTGCGTTACCATGTCAAACCTTGAGCAGACCATCGAACAAATGTTTGCCGCCCGTCGCCTAACCCGAAACGACCAACAGCAATTGATGGCCATGTTTTCTCAGCGTGACCTAAGCCCCAAGGATGCCGCCTTGATCAATCGGGTTTATGAAGCGCTTAGCCAGGGGAGACTGCGGGTCGTCGATTGACTTTTCAGCCAGGCCTTAGCAATTTTGCCTTAGCCCCTCAGGAAGCCAGCCATCAGGCCTTGGGCGGCCTCAGTTTATAAAAGGGGGCTTTTTTGTGGGCGATGGAATTATCAGACAGTGCCGCTGCTGTCTGATAGATCGAGATTGGGCCAGAGCCAGATTCGGGGTAAGATCTCCACGACGTTAACTACTGTAAAGTCATGTCAGACACGCCGGATGCTTCCCCTGAGAAGCCCAAGAAAAAAATTATTACCGTGGGAGTGAAACAAGACGGCGGCGGCGGCGGGGGCGAGGAGCGCCCTAGGAGTCAGGGTAAGCGCTCGGGTGGCGGCGGTGGTCGAGGCCGCGATCGCGACGATCGCGATCGCAAGCCCTCAGTCCCTCCCGCTCTCATGCGCGGTCCTAAACCCAAGCCCAAGGTTGAGGCGGTCGAGGAGCCTGAAGCAGCGCCGGAAGAGACGGTAGCAGATGACGTTGCAGCAGACACCGTCGCCGCTGCTGAAGGTGACGCTACGGAAGGCGATGCTGCTGAAACTACGGCAGATAGCCCCGCTGCTGAGGCCGATACTGAAGTCTCGCCAGCTTAGTTGGTAACAAGGGATGACTTGCAGGCCCCGGTAGTTTAGTCTGCCGGGGTTTCTGCTAGCTCTAAAAACTGGCTATCGACGAGAAAAGACCCTTTATCAAATTTGATGCCCCAATAGCCGCCGGGGCGACGGTTGAGAATTACCCCTTCGGCCCCCAACGGAATCGTATCGGCGGGACGCAGCATGGGCATGGGGTCGGCGGTTTTGAAATAGGGGGGCAGGGCGGCGAGGCGGACGCGATCGCCGACGGCAAATTCAGATGTCATGGCCACCTCTGGGTCAACATAAGGTTAACTGCTCCAAACCTAGGGCTGGGGTGCTCTGGCATGGGCCAAGAGCCAGCGGTTAGGGGCAGTTGTGATACCTGGAGTGTAGTCTACTCTACGGGGAATACAGAGGCGCGATCGAGGGCGTGGGGCTGAGGGCCGGGGTTTCGCTGGCCCCCAGGGCGACTAGGGCCGCTTTTTGAGCGTCGGTGAGGCCGGTTACCCCAGCGATCGCCATGCCTTCGTAGGGACGGGGCACGCGCAGCGTTTGGGCGTGACAGTAGATAAAGCCGTCGGGGGTCGGCAGTTTTTGCCAGACCTGAATGGTTTCGTCTTGGCTACAGCTAATGAGGCGATCGCCGTCGGCGCTAAAGGTCACGTATCGCACCCACTTGTTGTGGCCGCAAAGGGTTTGGTGACACTGGGGCTGTTGGGGATGGCGAGTGCGCAGGTTCCACAGCCTGATGGTGGCATCGCCGCCGCAGCTAGCCAGCCATTGGCCATCGGGGCTAAAGGCCACGGCCAGCACCAGGCTGGGGTGGGTGCCGATGACGGTGCGGTGGCCCAGCTTCAAATCCCACAGCATGACATAGCCGTTAGACCCGCCGCTGGAGAGGAATCGACCATCGGGGCTGAAGGCTAGTCCCCGCACCCAGCTGCCTTCGCAGGGTAGGGTTTGCAGACAAGTCTGGGACTCAAGATCCCACAGGCGCACGGTTTGATCTTGGCTGCCGCTGGCCAGGCGGCGACCGTCGGGGCTGATGGCCAGTGTCCAAACGCCGCTAGTGTGGCCAGTGAGAATGCCACAGTTCATCTGGCGATCGATATCCCAGAGGCGAATGGTGCTGTCGAGGCTGCCGCTAGCCAGGCGATCGCCCCCGATCGCACCCCGAGGACAAAAAGCCAGAGCCCAGACCTCGTGGCTATGGTCGGCCCAGGTGGCGCGACAGTTCCCAGTTTCGCTATCCCACAGGCGCACGGTGCGATCTTCGCCACCACTGGCAATCCAGCGGCCATCGGGGCTAACCGCTACAGCAAAGACCCAGCCATCGTGCCCGGTAAACCCTCGGGGAGGAGCCTGGGTGGTCAGCGGCCACAGGCGTACCTGGCGATCTTGGCCACCGCTGACCAAGTAGTCACCCTGCGGGTGCAGCGCTACTGACCACACACCGCTGTTGTGACCGCGCAGCACTCGCAGGGGTTGGTGTTTCTGGCTATCCCATAGGCGCACAGACTGATCTTCGCTGGCGCTGGCTAAGACATAGCCGTTCTCTTCGGTGGATGTTCCCCCCACGGGGCTAAAGGCGACGTTTGAGATCCAGCTGCTGTGGCCCTTGACCGCCCAATCAATCTGCCCAGTTTGCCAGTTCCACAGGCGCAGAATCTGGTCATCGCCGCCGCTGGCCAGGGTGCGTCCGTTGGGGCTAAAGGCCACAGAGCGCACCGCCTGTTGCCCTTGAATTGCAAGTTCCGTTGGATCGGGCTGAGGCGATCGCACCCTGGTTTGGGTGACGACATCCCAAATGCCAATGCTGCCGTTGTGGTGGCCACTGGCTAGGGTCTGGCCGTCAGGGCTAAAGGCGATCGACCACACAGGTGACCCGGCTGCCATGACAATACTGTCGCCGCTGGCCAAGTCCCACAGGCGCAAGGTACCGTCGTAGCTGCCACTGGCCAAGGAATGACTGGCCGAGCGATTTTGAAACGAACCATTACGCGAATTGCTCAGACTCAGACCGCCGCGCAGGTAGCCCTGGGGCGAAAACGCCACCGATCGCACTTCGTCGGTATGGCCCACCAAACTGTGAACTAGGGTCTGGGTTCGCACATCCCACACGCGGATCTGGTGGTCTTCGCAGCCGCTGGCCAGAAAGCGCCCGTCGGGGCTGAAGGCGAGGGAAAAAACTCGGCTGGAGGAGTCTTTGAGCTGACCGTAGCGATCGCCGGTTTTGAGATCCCACAGGTCGATGGTGCCGTTGGCGCTGCTGGCCAGGGTTTGGTTGTTGGGGCTAAAGGCCACCGCCCAGCACCAGCCGTCTTGGGCGTGCAGGGTGAGCATTGGCTGGGCATCGCTGACCCGCCACAGGTGAATTTCGTAGCTGACATCACTGGCGGCGAGCAGCTGGCCATCGGGGCTAAAGGCGATCGCCAGCACCTGGCTAAAGGTGTCTCTAAACACCGATCGCGACAGGTTGGCCTGGGCAAAGTTGGCGTTGTGCAGGGTGCTGTCTTGTAGGTTGGCCTGCCAGATCGTCTGAGCAGAAAAATCCCAGCCTGTTAGGGAAACGTCAGCCTGCTGGAGCAGATTGAGCAGGTTGCCACAGGCGTAGCTCGGCAAACTCTGCCCGCGCCAGGTGTCGAGGTGGTGGCGCAGGCGCTGGGCCAAACTGTCAGGGCGCAGTCGCAGCCGTTCCAGTACGGGTTGCAGAATTAGCCGGGTTTGGCTGTCGCGAATGTAGTCTTTAGCCTGGGCCAAAACCAGGGCGTGGGTGTGCAGCGGGCCGGGGTCAATGGTCGGCGGAGCCAAAATGGCCTGGCTGATCTGCTCCACCAGCCAGTCGGTCATGTATTCCATCACCACGGGCTGGAGGGTGAAGCGCGTGCTGCGAGCATTGGCCCGTGGGGTATCGCGCTCGATTAGCGATCGCCGCTCTAAGCTGGTGAGGGCTTCGATTAGCTCGCCTAGGGCCAGGGGAGCTACCAGGTAAGCGCGCACCTGCGCTAGGGTAACGGGCTCGCGATGAATGGCGAGCCAAGCCATCACCTGCTGCTCGACGGTTGTAAGGCGATCGAGCTGGCGGGTCAGCAGATCGCGAATGTCGCCAAATACCGAGTCCCCCTGGGCCAAAATCTGCACAAATGGCCCTAGCTGCCCATCAAAAAAGTCTTGCACCACGGCAGCCACCATCTTGAGGGCCAAAGGGTTGCCTGCGTAGTGGTTGACCAGATGCTGCCAGTCGGTGGGGGTACCTATAAACTGGCCTCGAGTCTGGAAAATTGACTGGCCGACTGGGGGCGGCAGCCCCCCTAGACGCAGGGAGCGAACTGGTAGGGTCGCCCCTTCCTGCTGGGCAATCTCCTTGAGTTTTTCGCGGCTGGTGAGCACGATGGTGCTGGAGTGGTCAACATTGCCCAGGCTGTAGAAGAGCTGGGCGTAGTTTTCGTAGCCCGGCTGATAGGTGCCGGTGCGATCGCGCGGCTGCAAAATCGTTTCGCCGTTGTCGAGCACGATCAGAGCGCGGTGCTGGCGCAGCTGATCGAGCAGCGATCGCAACAGACTATCAAACTCAGCGGCGGTGTTGGCTCCCGGCAATAGCACCCCCAGCAAGTCTTTGAGCAGGTCGTTGACCGATGGAGCATGGCGCAGCGATCGCCAGATCACCACCTCAAAGCGGTCTTGCACCTGCTGGGCCAGCTTTACCGCCAGGGTGGTTTTGCCGATGCCCCCCATGCCAAACAGCCCCACCAGCCGACAGCGATCGCCGAGCACCCAGTCTTGTAGCTGGGCCAGCTCGTCGGTGCGTCCGTAGAATACCGTGGCGGTAGCGGCATCGCCCCAGTCGTGGCGACGCCGAAAAGGCGCTGCACTGGGGCTGCTGGCTGCGAGGTCAGGGGTCTTGAGCTGGCGAGCCAGCACCGCCCGCAGATTGCGCTTGGTGACTTTTTCTCCGAGGTGTTCAGAGAGGCACTGCCACAGGTCAGACCCCATTTGCTTGATGTAGCCCACCTCATAGTCCAGGGCCAGGGCCATGTCTTGGTAGGTGCGATCGCCCCAGGCCTGCTGAAATAACGTCGCCTGAAGCTGGCTGAGCGCCACCCCACGCTCGGCGAGAACCCGCTCAACCAGTCCTAACGCATCGTCATCGGTCATGGTGGTGTATCCAAGGCTACTCGCTGTACTAAAACCGAAGCGGCATGGGGCCTAGGGGGAGTTCTATGGGGCTGATCCTAGCCAAGCGCTACCCCCAACTTTGTACCTTGGGTAACAGTTTGCCGAGCCGACCGCGCTCTATCCGATTAGAAACGTACTTTTGGCGAACTTTCCTCGCACCTCCCAGCCCAGCCTGTGTTGGTAATCTCTCCTTACATTCAGCGCCTCAGCTTGGACTATCTTTCACCCTCACTAAGGAGAATCCCCCATGCGGAAACCCACGTTTCAGGTGACCCGTCGCCAGGCAATTCGGGGATTGCTGGCCACCGGTGCCTTTGGCCTGACGGTAAAACTCAGCGGTTGCAGCACCTCCCCCACAGCAGCGGGGGGCAGCGACACCCTCACCGCGGGGTTTATCTACGTCGGCCCCAAAGATGACTATGGCTATAACCAGGCCCACGCCGAGGGCCGCGCCAGCCTCGACGCCCTCGACGGCGTTAAAACCTCTGAGGAGGCCAGCGTGCCCGAAACCAACGCGGTGCAGGAAACCATCCGCAGCATGATCGACCTGGACGGAGCCACGGCAATTTTTGCCACCTCCTTTGGCTACTTCGACCCCCACGTGCTGGCCCTGGCCAAAGACTTTCCCGAGGTGCAGTTTTTCCACTGCGGCGGCCTGTACCAAGAGGGGGTACACCCCGAGAATGTCGGCAGCTATTTTGGCTACATCGACGAAGCTCAGTACGTGGCGGGCGTTGTCGCCGCCCACGCCTCGAACAGCAAGCGGCTGGGGTTCATCGGCGCTAAGCCCATTCCCCAAGTGCTGCGCAATATCAACAGCTTTACTTTGGGGGCGCGCAGCATTGACCCCAGCGTGACAACTCAGGTGATTTTTACCGGCGACTGGGCCGACCCGGTGCGCGAGGCCGAAGCGGCCAACAGCATGGCCGACCAGGGTATCGACGTACTCACCTGCCATGTAGATAGCCCCAAGGTGGTGATGGAAACCGCCGAGCGGCGCGGCATTTTTGCCACGGGCTACCATGCCAACCAGTCCGAACTGGCCCCCCAGGGCTACCTCACCGGGGCCGAGTGGGACTGGTCGAACGTGTACAAAAACTACATCAGCCTGTTGCAGCAGGGTAAAACCCTGATGAATGGCGGCATTCCCCACCTGGTGCGGGGCGGTTTTAAAGACGGTTTTCTAAAGCTGTCGCCCTTTGGCCCGGCGGTGAGCGCCTCAGCCCAGCAGGCCGCAGAGGCCGCCCAGGCCCAGCTAGTTTCTGGAGAACTGGTGATTTACAAAGGCGAAATCAAAGACAACCAGGGCAAAACCATCATTGCTGGTGGCAAGGAGCTGGGGCAGACGGCGATCGAGCTAGAGCAGATGAACTGGCTGGCGGAAGGGGTGATGGGGAGTGTCGGGTAAGTGAAAGGAAGAGTTTTGAATTCTCAATTTTGAATTCAATGCAAAGTTCAAAATTCAAAATTTAACCCTCACCTACCCCTAACTACTTGGCAAAAGTAAGGAGCATGACTATGAGCGATCGCTGGCGGAGTCTTCTCGAAAAAATTTGCATTCCCACTGGGGCGCTGCTGGCGGCGCTGGTGATATTTGGCCTGTTTTGCGGCCTGGCGGGGGCGAACCCGTTGGGGGTCTACTACTCGATTTACCGCGCTGCTTTTGGCAGCTGGAGTTCGTTTCAAAACACGCTGATTCAGGCGTCGCCGCTGATGCTGAGCGCGTTGTGTACGGCGCTACCAGCTCGGCTGGGCCTGGTGATTATCGGCAACGAAGGGGCGCTGGTGCTGGGTGGGCTGGCCGCTGTGGCCGGTGGCCTCACTTTGGGAGGTTGGGGGTTGCCCACCCCTGGAGTGCAGTTGGGCATGGCCCTGGCCGGGATGGCGGCGGGCGGCATCTGGATTGCCATTGTGGGGGCGCTGCGGCATTACCGAGCGGTGAATGAGACTATTAGCAGCCTGCTGATGAACTACATCGCGATCGCGCTGCTCAACCACATGGTCAACGGCCCGATGAAAGACCCCAGCTCCCTCAACAAGCCCTCTAGCTATCCCCTGCCTGAAATGCACATGCTGGGCAATTTGCCTGGCAGCCGGGTGCACTACGGTCTGGTGCTGGGGCTAATTGCCTGCGGTTTGGCCTACTTCTTGATTCAGCGCACCACCTTTGGCTTTGCGGCGCGCACCGCTGGGGGCAATGTGCGGGCGGCGCGGGTGGCGGGGCTACCCGTGGGCAAGCTCACCTTGGCAATCTGCTTTTTGGGCGGAGCCTGTGCCGGTCTAGCGGGGATGGTTGAGGTGGCTGCCGTCCACGGTCGCGCCAACGAATCGCTGAACGCGAACTACGGCTACGGCGGCGTGCTGGTGGCCTTTATTGCCCGCCACAACCCGATCGCAGCCAGCCTGGTGGCCCTGCTCCTAGGCGGTATTCTCGCCAGCGGCGGCATTTTGCAGCGCAGCCATGGCCTGCCTGACGCCACGGTGATGGTGTTCCAGGGCATTGTGTTTCTGTCGGTGCTCTACAGCGATTCGCTCTACGGGCGGCTGCCAATTTTTAAAGAGCGCCCCCCCAAGGTGCGGCCTTTGCCCCCTGTGGCCACGGCCACCCCGGTTTAGCCGGATTTACACGAGTCCGAATGGGTCTTTCACCCTGAACTGACACCCTGCCTCGGAAGCAGGAACGGGGGGACGAGAGGCCGCTATATTCGCACCTGAATTTCGTTTCTTGACCGTCTGCAATCACACCCACGGAGAGTTAGAACCATGGCCAGTGAAGTGTTGGGCTGGTGGGGGGTACCCCTTGCCATTATTGCCGGAACCCTGCGGGGGAGCGCACCCTTTCTGTTGGTCAGTCTGGGAGAATGTCTGACCGAAAAAAGCGGCAAGATCAACCTTGGCCTAGAAGGCACCCTGCTGATGGGGGCGATGAGCGCCTACGCCGTGTCGTATCTAACCGGGTCACCCTGGCTGGGGGTGATTGTGGCCGGTGTGGCCGGTATGTTCTTGGGGCTAATTCACGGCTGGCTGGCCCAGCAGCCTCGGGTGAATGACGTGGCGGTGGGCATTGCCATGATCATCTTTGGCAGCGGCCTGGCGTTCTTTTTGGGTAAGCCCTTCATTCAGCCTTCAGCGCCCCAACTACCGACGTTGTCCCTGGCGGGGTGGACTCAAATTCCTCAGCTAGAGTCGGCCCTGAGCATTAGCCCGCTGTTTATTTTGGGGGTGGCGATCGCCCCGCTGATGCAGTGGTTCTTTCGCTCTAGTCGCTGGGGTCTGCTGATCCGCGCTGTGGGCGACAGCCCCGATGCCGCCAAGGCAATGGGGATTTCAATCTTTAAGGTGCGCATGGCCAGCATTGTGGCGGGCAGCTTTTTGGCTGGTATTGGCGGCGCATCGCTATCGCTGTTTTACCCCGGCAGCTGGTCAGAGCGAATCTCTAGCGGTCAGGGCTTGATGGCCGTGGCCCTGGTGATTTTTGCCCGCTGGAACCCGGTGCAGTGTCTCTACGCCTCGCTGCTGTTTGGCGGTGCCCAGGCGATCGGCCCTGCCCTCCAGTCGGTAGGCATTGACGCTTATTACTACTTATTCAACGCCTCACCCTACATTTTGACCCTGCTGATTATGGTGATTACCTGCTCGCCCAAGCGCACATTAACCGGCGCACCGGGAGCATTGGGACAAGCTCAGGAGTAACAGTTTGCCACCGTCTTTTAAAGCATTTTGTAGGAATGCTTTGCACTGTGGGTTGAGTGAAACGCAGTGCAACCCAACAGCGGCAGATTCGTTGGGTGCCGCTTCGCTATAACCCAATCTACAGTGCGCCATTAGCTATTCAACTGGAGAGAGCCCATGGGAATTTTTGTTGAAGCCGAGCCGTATCCATACCCCTACGACGGGGATCTGCGGCCCGAAAATACGGCGCTGATTGTGATTGATATGCAGACCGATTTTTGCGGCATCGGCGGCTATGTCGACAAGATGGGCTACGACCTGTCGCTTACCCGCGCCCCCATTCAACCGATCGCCAGGCTGCTAGAGGTGCTGCGCGATCGCAACTTCACCATCATCCACACCCGCGAGGGCCATCGCCCCGATCTGTCAGACCTGCCGGAGAACAAACAGTGGCGATCGCGCCAAATCGGCGCTGGCATTGGTGACCCCGGCCCCTGCGGGCGCATTTTAGTGCGCGGCGAACCCGGCTGGGAACTCATCCCTGAACTGCAACCCCTGCCCGGCGAAGTGGTGATCGACAAGCCCGGCAAAGGCTGCTTCTACGCCACCGATTTAGATTTAATTTTGACCCGCAAAGGCATTCGCAACCTGATTTTGGCGGGTATCACCACCGACGTATGTGTCCACACCACCATGCGCGACGCCAACGATCGCGGCTACGAGTGCCTGCTGCTGTCTGACTGCACGGGCGCTACGGACTACGGCAACCACCTGGCCGCGCTGAAGATGGTCAAAATGCAGGGCGGCGTGTTTGGTGCTGTAGCCCATTCCGAAGCCCTAATCGAGGCTTTGGCCCAATCCGAGATGAATTTTGGGGAAATGGTGGGCAGCGCCCGCCCCACGGTTGTTCCGCAAGCACACCCTACTTTCTCCTAATCTCCCCATCACTCCCTACCCCCCACTCCCTACTCCCCTATGAAAACCGCCGTTGCTGCACCGCAGATCAAAACCGCTCCGCCCGAGCTGGAGGTAATCAACCTCACCAAACGCTTTGGCACCTTCACCGCCCTCGATCAGGTCTCGATCAAAGTCACCCCCGGCAGCTTTCACGCCCTGCTGGGCGAAAACGGAGCGGGTAAAAGCACCTTGGTGAAGTGCATCATGGGCTTTTACACCCCCACCTCTGGAGAAGTACTGGTCGATAAACTATGCCGCGACATTGACAGCCCCAAAGATGCCCACCACTTTGGCCTGGGTATGGTCTACCAGCATTTCACCTCGGTGCCCGCCATGACCGTAGCCGAGAACCTGGTGCTCTCGCGCTACGACAGCCCCCAGTGGATCAACTGGAAGGCCGAGTACGATCGCCTCGACGCCTTCATGGCTACCTCCCCCTTTCAGATCGACCTGCGTACTCCCATTTCCCAACTGGCGGCAGGCCAAAAGCAAAAGCTCGAAATTCTCAAGCAGCTCTACCTGAATAGCCGGGTGCTGATTCTCGATGAGCCCACCTCGGTGCTCACCCCCGACGAAGCCGACGAAGTGCTGGGTCTGCTGCGGGAAGAAGTCACCGCTGGCCACCTCAGCGTGCTGATGATTTCCCACAAGTTTCGCGAGGTGATGGCCTTTACTGACGAGGTGACGGTGCTGCGCAAGGGGAAGCTAGCGGGCCACGGCTACGTGCGCGACTTGACCATCGATGACATGGCCCACATGATGCTGGGTGAAAAGACCGAAGCCACCCCGGTCGAAAAGGTCACAATGACCGATTCTCGACCCGTTCTAGAGCTCAAAGATCTGCGCGCCGATCGCGACAATGGCCTGCCCGCCGTGCGCAGCGCCAGCCTGATCGTCAACAGCGGCGAAATTGTCGGCATCGCGGGCGTCTCGGGCAACGGCCAGCGCGAGCTGGTAGAAGTGTTGGCGGGTCAGCGCCCCCGCCACAGCGGCGACATTCTCGTCAACGGCGAGCCCTACCAGTCAACCCGCAAAGAAATGGCTCGCCACCAGGTCTACACCCTGCCCGAAGAACCGCTGCGCAACGCCTGTGTACCCCACATGAGCGTGGCCGAAAACATGGCTCTGCGCACTTTCGACTGCCCGCCCCAGGCCCGGCGCGGCTGGCTGCTCAGCCTCAGCAACATTCGGCGCATGGCCGAGGGCTTAGTTCAGGTATTTTCGGTCAAAACCCCGTCGGTGGATACCCCCGTGGGTCACCTCTCCGGCGGCAACGTGCAGCGCACCGTGCTGGCCCGTGAGCTGTCGTCAACCAACATCAACTTGCTGATTGCCGCTAACCCCTGCTTTGGCCTCGACTTTTCGGCAGTTGACTACATTCACAGCCAGATCCTCGCCGCCCGCAATCGCGGTGTGGCGGTGCTGCTGGTTAGCGAAGACCTAGATGAGCTGCTGAAGCTGAGCGATCGCATCGTTGTGATCAGCGACGGTGAACTGGTCTACGAAAGCCCCACCGCCACCGCCGACATCAAAACCCTGGGCCATAAGATGGCTGGGCATTAGTGGGGAGTAAATGGGTGGATGAGTGGATGAGTACGAGATTTATGATGCAACCGATTGTCTTGCGCGACCTGAAGGCTATGGCGGCTGACTCAGAATTGGCCTGGGAGCCATTTCGGTCTGGGATTGATATTTTCCGGCTCTATCCGGCTGAACCCAACGAGGCCGCCGCCGCTCTGCTGCGCTACCAGCCTGGGGCCAGCGTTCCCTACCACCGCCACACCGGCTTTGAGCATATTTTGGTACTCTCCGGCTCGCAAACCGACGATAACGGCACCTACACAGCGGGCACCCTGGTAGTCAACCCACCTGGCACCCGCCACACCGTCAAAAGTCTCGACGGCTGCATCGTGCTCGCCATCTGGGCTAAACCCGTCCAAATCGAAGAATAGAGCAAACACCGCCTGCCCCTGATCGAACCCTAGGGCAGACGCCGCCTGTCCCTAACCCCATTACCCCCCATGCCCCTACCTGCCCTACCCTACCCTTACCCCCTCCCCGCCACCGGACTGGCGCTCGTTATCATCGACATGCAGCGCGACTTCATCGAGCCCGGCGGCTTCGGCGATGCCCTAGGCAACGATGTCAGCCTGCTGCGATCGATCATTCCCAACGTCAAGGCGTTGCAGGAGGCGTTTCGCCGCTATGATCTGCCGATTTTTCAAACCGTAGAGGGGCACCGGCCCGATTTGTCAGACTGCCCGCCGTCAAAGCGCGATCGCGGCCATGGCTCGCTTAAAATCGGCGATCGCGGCCCCATGGGACGCATTCTGGTGCTGGGTGAACCGGGCAACGCCATCATCCCCGAACTCGCGCCCTTGCCCCATGAGGTGATTATTCCTAAACCCGGCAAGGGAGCCTTTTACGCCACCGAGCTAGAAGCTCACCTCAAAGCCCTGGGCATTACCCACCTGTTTATTACTGGCGTGACCACCGAGGTCTGCGTGCAGACCACCATGCGCGAGGCCAACGATCGCGGCTACGAATGCCTCCTAGTCGAAGACGCCACCGAGAGTTACTTTCCCAAATTCAAGCAATCTACCCTCGAAATGGTGCGCGCCCAAGATGGCATCATCGGCTGGACGGGGCACACCGAGACGCTGCTCAACGCCCTAGCGGCCCAGTATGCCGCGCAGATTGTGGCCTAGTCTAGGCTGAACGGTTGATCGCCCCGGTGCTCTCGCCTCACACGCCTTCAACACCCTTTCGCCGCCAGGATTTGCACAAATCCTAAAGCTGTTTTGCTATCGGCAAAACGAAAAACTAGATAGTAATCTAGTCAGTCATTGCTACTCTAGAAGGACTGTCTTCGGCCTACTCTAGCTACAGCGGTATGGTTATAAAACCAGTCGAACTTTTGGTGTTCAAATTCACCCGTGAGCTATTTGTGAAGAGTTACAACGCGAAGAAAATCTGGTAGAGGGAAATTTTTTGCAGTCAGGAAATTTGCCTCATTCTGATGACTGATCGAGCAAAGATTTTAGCAAAACCATTGACAGAAGGTGATTCAACACGATAAACCATGGGCATTGGGTAATAATAGCTTGCAAAATGCAAAGTTTTTTAAACTTCTGGCTTGATCAGTATCAGGAGGGATGGACATGAATGCCAACTTGATCGTGTCCAATATTTTGAATCCTCCAGTGCTATTTTTCTTTTTAGGAATGATAGCTGTTTTAGTTAAATCTGATTTAGAAATTCCGCCGCCAATTCCAAAGTTGTTTTCTCTATATTTGCTGTTGGCGATCGGGTTCAAAGGGGGCGTTGAGCTGACCAAGAGTGGCATTAACCAGCAGGTGGTGTTGACGATTTTGGCGGCGATCATGATGGCCTGCGCCGTGCCGCTATACACGTTTTTTATTTTGCGGCTGAAGCTCGACACCTATGACTCAGCGGCGATCGCAGCCACCTACGGCTCGATCAGCGCCGTTACGTTCATCACGGCCAGCGCCTTCCTCACCGAGTTGGGTATGCCCTTTGATGGGTTTATGGTGGCCGCCTTAGCCCTGATGGAATCCCCGGCTATCATTGTCGGGCTAATTCTAGTGAACTTCTTCGCTAGGGACGAAAATCGAGAATTTGTCTGGTCTGAGGTGCTGCGAGATGCCTTTCTCAACAGCTCAGTCTTTCTATTGGTCGGCAGCTTAATCATCGGTGTGCTCACTGGCGAGCATGGTTGGGAAGTCTTGTCGCCCTTTACCCAGCAGATGTTTTACGGCGTGCTGACCTTCTTTTTGCTCGACATGGGCCTAGTTGCGGCCCGACGCATTAAAGACTTGCAAAAAACCGGTTTGTTCTTAATTTCCTTTGCCATACTGATCCCAATACTGAATGCAGGCGTTGGATTGCTAATCGCCAGGGCGATCGATATGTCCCAAGGTAATGCCCTCTTATTTGCTGTGCTCTGTGCCAGCGCATCCTATATTGCGGTGCCGGCGGCCATGCGGCTAACGGTGCCCGAAGCCAACCCAAGCCTGTACGTTTCTACGGCTTTAGCGGTCACGTTTCCGTTCAACATTACCGTCGGAATTCCGCTTTATCTGTACGGCATTAACCTGTTGTGGAACTAAGCCATGCACCTTGTGAAAAAAATTGAGATTATTGCCAACTCCTTTGAGCTGGCCAAGATTTTAGAGAGCCTAAAAAAATCGGGCGTTCACGGTCACGCGGTGATTCGCAACGTAGAGGGCGAGGGGCTGCGAGGCGGCAGCGAAGACCTCGATATGACCATGCTCGACAACGTCTATATCGTCGCGTTTTGTATGCCGGAACAAATCAAAACTGTGGCCGAGAATGTGCGGCCATTGTTGAATAAATTTGGCGGTACCTGTTATATCTCCGATGTGATGGAAATTCGCTCTGTAAAATGTGTGGCGTCGCTGTAAGGAATTGAGTTATGAACCATAGCGATAGAGGTATCGATCGCCGCCGGGTGCTAACTTTTGGCGGTGGATTACTCGGGTTAGCGGCCCTAGGGCCAGCGCTCTGGCCGATCAAATCGGCAGCGGCGGCGACTTTAGCACCGTCATCTCTCAGCCCTGAGGAGGCGCTGCAGCGATTACTAGACGGCAACCTGCGCTTTACTGGCCACCACCTCGAACACCCCGACCAGTCGGAGGAGCGGGTGCTGGAGCTAACCCAGTCTCAGCACCCCTTCGCCACGGTGCTCAGTTGTGCCGACTCGCGGGTGGCGGCTGAAATCATCTTTGATCAGGGCCTAGGCGATATTTTTGACGTACGAGTGGCGGGCAATATCGCCACGCTTGAGGTGGTGGGCAGCATTGAATATGCTGTGGAGCTGCTGGAAACTCCGCTGCTGATGGTGCTGGGCCATGAGCGCTGCGGCGCAGTGACAGCAGCCGTAAAAAATGAACCGCTACCGGGAGATATTGGCACCTTTGTTCAGGCGATTTTGCCTGCGGTAGAGCAGGTGAAGGGGCTGCCGGGGGATGCGGTAGACAACGCTGTGACAGCCAACGTGCGCTACCAGGTGGAGCAGGTGTTGAGGTCGTCGCTGGTGCGCGATCGCCAGCAGTCCGGCCAGCTTCAGGTGGTGGGTGCCCGCTACGACCTCGATACCGGCACTGTCACCCTAGTTACCTAAGGCGTCTACCGCAGCCTCTCCAGCAGATGCTCGCCCACCCGCAGGGCATTGGCCATCACCGTCAGCGCTACCCCCACGCTGGCGCTGGAGGGCATAAAGCTGCTGTCAACCACGTAGAGGTTATCGAACTCGTGGGCGCGACAGTTAGCGTCAAGCACTGAGGTATCGGGGTCGGTGCCCATGCGGCAGGTGCCACACTGATAGGCCATCACCGACTGGGGCACCTCGCCACGGGGGTGCAGTCCCGATCGCGAGAACAGGCTGCTGTCTTTCTCGACCGCCTTAAGCACGTCGAGCCAGCGGTACACGAGGCGATCGTGAGCCTCGGCATTGTTGGCGGTAAACGCCACCGAGAGCTTGCCGTCCTTCACCGTCACCCGGTTTTTGGGGTCAGGCAGCACTTCGGTCATGGCCCACCAGGCGATCGATCGCGTCGCCAACTGCTTGAGCCCAAAGTTGGGCATAAACTTGGTAATCAGCGAGAGCACCGGGGGCGACTCGGCAAAAATCGCGTCTTGCAGCACCCCGCCCATGTTTTGTATGTGGCCCATGGGGTAGTCAACCTGACTGTCGCCCCAGTAGTAGTCGTTGACGCCTACCGATCGCGGAAATTTTCCAGAATTGGACTGGGCCGTAACCTGCACAATCGAACTTAGCTGAGTCTTCATCAGGTTGCGGCCCACCTGATCAGAGCTGTTTGCCAACCCGTGGGGGTGCTTCTCGTTGGCCGATTGCAGCAGCAGCGCCGCCGAATTTACGGCCCCACAGGCCAGCACAACGATGTCGGCCATAAAGATATAGAACTGTCCGTTGATCTCGGCCTGCACCGCCTTGACCGCTGTCCCCGCTGGGTTAGTGAGAATGCCGGTAACTTTAGCCGAGGTCTTGAGGGTAACGTTGCCAAAATCTAACGCCGGATTGACCCCAAATACCTCGGCATCCCCAGTCGGGTCGTCCTCCCGCAGCGACAGCGATATCGGCAGCGGGTAGGGGTGGCAGCCCTGGTTAGCAATGCCCTCTACCACGGGTTGGATAGTGGGGTCGTGGGCGATCGCCGAGTAGGTAAACTCTCCACTGCGCGGCGGTTCCGTCGGATCTACCCCGCCCTGACCATGCACCTGGTACATCGCCTCCGCCTCGGTGTAGTAAGGCTCAAAGTCGCTGTACTTCAAGCACCACTCGGGTGAAGGGCCATCCTGGTGATTCACCATTTCAAAGTCTTTTTCCCGCATGCGCTGGAGGGCGGCCCCGTAGATTTTGGTATTGCCACCGATCGCATACTTCATCTGCGGTGTGAAGGGTTCACCATCGCCGTCGTACCACTGTTCGGGGGCGTGGTAGCGCTGCTTTTGAAAAATATCCACATCGCTAATATTTTGCTCTTCGAGGGGCATCGCGCCGCCTCGCTCCAGCAGCAGAATGCGCTTACCCGATGGGGCCAGCTTGCGGGCCAGGGTGCCGCCCCCCGCCCCGGTACCGACAATGATTACGTCGTAGTGCTGGTCGTCGATAATCATGACAATTCCTCACGAAGGGGGGCTAGGAAAATCACTGGCCTAAACCAAATGGGGTTAAAGAAGGTTGATAGGGAAGCAACCGTTAAGCTACCGCAAACCCTGTATGGGGTCTGACCGAAGGTTCTTGAAATCCGAGGACAATATCTGTCTCAGATATTCCTGCCGCCACCAGTTCGGTGGCGATGCCGTCTTCGGTTCCATCACGCTGTATCCAAACTTTGCCATTGCGAATTTCGATGTGAATCAGGCATCCATGGTGATGACGTTGGCCGTTCCAACCCTCAGAGAGAATGACATATTGGTCAGTGTCCGCGTCAAAAGCGGCCAAGTTGCGAACATCGACATTGGCGTAGGCAAGTTGGGTGTAGGGATTTAAAACCGCGCGAATAACCTGGCGGTAGCCGTCTAAGGTATCCATCGGATGACAACCTCCTGCTCAGGGTTAAACGACACGAGTTTGATAACATTTCGCTCTAAGAGCATTTTGCCGATTTCTGCTTCAAACAAGTCGAGATACACTGCTTCTCGAATGGCAAGGTATAGGATTCTATCTGGTTCAGTAAGGCTCAAGGCATTTTGGTAAAGCACGAACTGGCCTAGGGCATTTTCTAAATCACGAATTTCTGAAGGGCCAACAAAGCTCTTGATTTCAACAGCGATTTTGTCTGAGCCTTTCTCCGCTGCCAGCAGTTTTTCAGCACCTAAGTCAATAAACAGATCTTTTTTACCTATACGTAAACTCAGAGGATCTTGAGTGATTGTCCAGCCGTCCTTAATTAAGGCAGTTTTGACAGCATTATGGTAGATATCCTTCGCGGGCATAGGGGTTTTAGTTAACGCAGAGCTTGCTTGAGCAGATCCCAGGGTTCTGGAGGCAAAGCTTAGGCAATCTGAGACAGCATAGAAAAACCCTGGGATCTAGAAGAAACTCTACTGCCAAACGTAGATCAAGATGAATAGGATGATCCAGATGACATCGACAAAGTGCCAGAACAGCGAAGTTGCCGCTACGCCAAACTCGCCGCCCGCATAGTTATTCGGCAGAAACGATCGCCCCAGCATAATCCCCTGCAAGAGTACACCGGTCATCACGTGCAGGCCGTGGAAGCCAGTCAGCAGATAAAACGTGCCGCCAAACACACCGTCAGTAAAGCCAAAGGGCAGCCCCATCCACTCCACCGCCTGGCCGTAGAGAAAGAAGCTGCCCATGGCCATGGTCAGCAGCCAAAAAGCGCGAAAGCCCCAGAGATTTTCTTTGTGCAAAAACCGCTCGGCGAAGTAAATCACAAAGCTGCTCGACACCAGCACGATGGTATTGATCAGCGGTTCGCGCACCTCTAGCCCCTCTACACCTGCCGGGAGCCAGTCGGTGAGGTTGGTTTTATAGACCGTGTAGCCCACAAAAAAACTCAGGAAAATCACGCTTTCTGACAGCAGGAAGATGATGAAGCCAAACATGCGATGGTCTTCTTCGTGCTCAGCGGCGTGGGGGCTGTGGGTATTGAGGGTGGGGTCGAGGTTAGCTGTGCTCACTGATCAACTCTCCAGCAGGGTTGTTGGCAACTAAGGGTTCGTCGGAGCCGTAGCCGTAGGGGCCAGACACCACAATCGGAATTTCTTCAAAGTTTTCGACCGGCGGCGGCGAGGAAATTAGCCACTCCAGACCGATCGCATTCCAGGGGTTGGCTGGGGCGCGCTTACCCAGCACCCAGGAACTCACGATATTGAGGATAAACGGCAGGGTCGAGACCCCCAGCAAAAAGCCGCCTAGGCTGGCAATCACGTTCCAGTAGGCAAACTCGGGGTCGTAGGAAGCTACCCGCCGGGGCATGCCCATGAGCCCTGCGGGATGCATGGGCAAGAAGCTGAGGTTGACGCCGATGAAGGTGAGGGCAAAGTGCAGTTTGCCCAGCCCTTCGTAGTACATGTGGCCCGTCATTTTAGGGAACCAGTGGTAGACGGCGGCGTAGATGCCCATCACCGTCGCGCCATAGATCACGTAGTGGAAGTGCCCCACCACAAAGTAGGTGTTGTTGACGTGAATATCGAAGGGCACGGCCCCCAACATGACGCCGGTAATGCCCGCGAATAAGAAACAGACCAGGCCGCCCAGGGCAAACAGCATGGGCGTGTCGAGCCGCAGCTTGCCGCCCCACACCGTCGCCACCCAGGCAAACACCTTCACCCCGGTAGGCACCGAAATCAACATGGTGGAGAACATAAACAGCATCCGCATCCAGCTAGGGGTGCCGCTGGCGAACATGTGGTGTACCCACACCATGGCGCTGAGCACGGTGATGATCACCGAAGACACCACCACAAACTTGTAGCCAAACAGGGGCTTGCGGGCGTAGACCGGAAAAACTTCGGAAAAGGTGCCAAAGATCGGCAGAATGATCACATAAACTGCCGGGTGGGAGTAAAACCAGAAAAAGTGCTGATACAGCACCGGGTCGCCGCCCTTGGCTGGGTCAAAAAAGCTGGTGCCCGTCGTCAGATCCAGCAGCAGCATCACAGCTCCGGCGGTGAGGGAGGGCAACCCAAACAGCTGAATCATCTGGGCGCTGAGCACTGTCCAGCAGAAGGCAGGCATTCTAAACCAGCCCATGCCAGGAGCCCGCATGCGAAAGATGGTGGTGACAAAGTTGACTGCTCCCATGATCGACGACACCCCCGAGAGGGCTACCGCCAGCAGCCACAGCACCTGGCCGTTGATGAGATTGCCGGTGGGGTTTTGCAGGCTGACCGGAGGATAAGCCCACCAGCCCGACTGCGATGGCCCACCAGGCACAAAGAAGCTGACCATCAGCAGGGTGCCAAACACCGGCACCAGCCAGAAGGCGGCGGCGTTGAGCCGGGGAAAGGCCATGTCCCGCGCCCCAATCATCAGGGGCACCAGGTAGTTAGACAGCCCGTTGAGCATTGGGAAGGTCCACATGAACAGCATGATGGTGCCGTGCATGGTGAACAGGGCGTTGTAGACGGTGCGATCGACCAGGTCGGCCTCGGGAGTGATCAGCTCGCCCCGCATGACCATGGCCAGCAGCCCGCCGATCAGGAAGAACACAAAGGCGGTGACCATGTACTGAATGCCGATCACCTTGTGGTCGGTGCTGAAGCTGAAAAACCGTCGCCAGTTGTTGGGAGCACCGGGAAACGGCTGCTCGCTCTTGGCGGCGATCGCATCAAGCGACGCATTACTCATAGCTATCTTCCTCAGAGCTGGCAAAGTTTACACGGGGGGGCGGAGCCGGTTCGACGGTTTTCCAGCCGGCGCTGATGGGGCGATCGCCCAACTTGGTGAACTCGCGAAAGGCGCGATTGTCAGCTTCGGTGAGGGGCTGCTGAGCGGCGGTGGCCAGCCACTGCTGGTAAGCCTCGGCTGACTCAACCACTACGGTGCTCTGGTTGGCGGCAAAGTAGGTGCCGCTGTAGTCAGAGTCGCGCAGCCGGTAGCGCCCCTCGCGAATGGGCATAAAACCAAAGTCAATGGTGCTGCCGGGAATCACATCCTGCTTGACGCGAAAGGCGGGCACGTAGAAGCCGTGCAGCACGTCTTCGGAGATCAGCTTTAGCCTGGCCCGCTCGTTCACTGGCAAGTGCAGCTCGGTGCTAATGATGTTTTGATCGGGGTAGTGAAACTCCCAGGCCCACTGGCGCACGTGGACTTCGATCGGGGTTTGCTCAGGCACGGCGGGCAGGGTCGCGGCCTCGGCGGGGGGCATCAGGCCCAAGCTGGGCACGTGGTTCATGTGCTCCATCGGGCCAAGAATGGCCATTTGGTCGTAGATCTGGTAGCTGTAGGTGGCAATCCAGATCACTAGCCCCAAGGGAATCGCCGTCCAGAGAATTTCGACCAGCAGGTTGCCTTCGACCGGAGGGCCGTCGCTGATGTCGTACTTATCGGCCCGCTGAAACAGCACCGAGTACAGCAGCGCGGCAGTTACCCCAATAAAGATAAAACTGCCGATGGTGGTCAAAAAGCCAAATAGGTCATCGACCAGCACGGCCTCAGCCGAGGCCTGGGGCGGCATCCAGAGGTAGGCCTGGCGACCGACCCAAAGGCTGACGGCGGCATCGGCGACCAGCAGGGCGACTAGCTGCGCAACCGTGCGAAAGGAAAGACTGCGGGGTTCTCTCGGCGTTGTCGGTGTCGTCATAGCGCGGTGGTTCCTTTAGAGCTGATTAGGGTTGCCCCCCGATCGCAGCAGTTGAGCGGCGGTGACATGGACGCCAAAATCACCCCCCAGGTGAGCGCCCAGGGTGCCCTGGGCAAACATCAGCCCAAAGACAACTAGCCCCACTAGCAGGTAGCTCCACTGCACTTGGCGAGCCCGATCCTGCCGCCACAGATAGCGCTGAAACCCTCGCCACACGGTCATCGCTACGATCAGCGTCAGGATGAGCACGCCCCCCAGACCGTGCCAGATCATGGTGTCTTTGATCCCCAGTCCCCAGGCGCTGACGCCTTCCACCGCCATGTCGGCCAGCAAAATTTCGTAAAAGCCAGCGGCAACGGTAAAGAAGGTGATGATGGCGGCGGCCACCATGTTGTACCAACCCACGTCAAATAGGTTGGAGCGGGTGGCCGGAATCGCCAAAAACTTAAATACTCGCTTTTCTAACGGAAACAGCGCCCCCACAATATCAAAGCCGATCGCCACAATAAACAGACCCAGTGTCAAATGCACCAGGTTGGGGTGAATGGGGATGGAGTAGGGCAGGTTATTGGCTCCCGCCTGAGCAATGATTACGCCAAAACTCACAGTAGACCTCCCCGGCTGGCTTCGACTAAGGGGGCGCTGTGCAGGCCATACACCCAAACCAGCTTGTCGCCCAAATAGACCTGAAAGAGCACGATCGCCGTCAGCAGGGCGTTTAAGCCTAAATAAGGCATGGGCAGTTGCTCGGGGGTGCGAATGCGAATGATGTAGCGCCAGCCGGTCAGGGCAGCAATGATGCCGGAGAGCGACCAGCCGATCAGGGTGTGCAGGTTTAGGTCGTTGACGGCGGCGGCGTAGGGTTCTGCAAGACCGGCTTCGATTTGGCCAAAAATAATGGCGATAAAGATAGACACGGTGGCGAAGACCATATTCCACCAGCCCACTTCAAAGAGGCGGGTGTTTTTGGTGAAATAGCCGACCAGATCGCAGAGGACGGCAAACAGCACCATGGCAATCACGAAGTGCACCACGATGGGGTGAATGGTGTCGGGGTAGGGCAGGTTGTGGTCGTTGAGCGGGGGCAGGTACTCAAACACGGGGCTTTCCTTGGGGGGTTAGGGGGCCTGAGCTACGAGGGGAAGGACACGGTTAGAGTTTAGCGTTTGGGTAAGGTTTGGGGTGTCGGTGGGGGCAGAGTTGGCTGCTTTTTATAGGGTAGGCAGCGGAGCTAGCAATAGCTAGGGCAAACGTAGCTGTGGGCAGATTGTCCCACTGGTGAGCAGACATCAGCAGTAATTTTTATGAAATGTTAATTTCTGTTGAGAGAATTGTGCTCTGCTGATGGGCAGAGCGTCGGGGGAAAGGGGTGGGGCGATCGCCTCTCCCGTAGGGGCAAATGCCATTTGCCCAGTGCAACGTCTGGCGTTCTAGATCGAGGATTTACTGCGGGGCGATCGCGGCGCACAATTTCGGTCAAAAGCCAGATCTGCCGCTGGGGCCATTTCGCAGGCCCCAGACCCCCGTCGAGAATGGCGTTCCGCCGCCCTTCACCCCACGGAAAGGATTGGCCGATCATCGGTTTAAACTTCTGTTCTGCAAACGGGCCTGTGGGCAACTGCGATTGACCTCTTATCGCATCCTCATCTCCCTCACCTTCCCCATCTCCCCCACTCCTTTATCCCTACTCCCTACTCCGTCACTCATTCATATTCTTATACGTCGCTACCGCCGAGGGTGAAATCCGATTCAGGTAGCGGAAAATCCAGTATTTGAAGATGGTGTCGAGGATAACTGGGAAGGTGGCGATGAAGAGAAAGATGAAGTCGCGGTTGGCGGGGAGGCCGAGGTGTCGGGAGAGGCCTTCTAGGAGAATTTCCCAGCCGTGGGGCGAGTGGAAGCCGACGAAGGTGTCGGTGAACAGGATGATGATGAAGGCTTTGGCGCTGTCGCTGAGGCCGTAGACGATCTCATCCATGAAGGCCTTGATATTAGCGACATCCTGCTTGCGGTAGATCAGCAGTAGGGCAAAGGCGATCGCGGCCAAGATGTCAGAAAACACGTTTTTGACGGCGCTGGCGCTGCGATCGCGGTACTCTTCTTCGACTTCGGCGGCTTTGTCGCGGACGCGCTCTTCGATATTCAGCTCCGATAGAGCTGGAACTTTGCCAATTAGCACCTCAAAGCGCAGCCGCTCTTCAAACTGCTGTAGCTCGTGGAGGGCTTCTTCCTCCATTTCAGGGTTGAGAAAGACTTCGACTTCTTCGCCCCCGGCCCGCACCCGATCGACAATCGGCCCGACGATGAAGGCTTTGGTAAACTGCTGGGTCAGCAGCGGCACAATCACCAGCAGCAGCACAAACCGAATGGCAGCGGTGGTCTTGGCTTTGGAGTTGCGAAACTCCTTGATCACTTCTTGCTCGGCGTTGGGGTCGAGGTCTTGGCGAATGCGATCGACGGTGCGAAGAATAGATCGGGGCAGTACGTTGACCCGGTCGGAGAGGCCCGCAGCTCGGGTGCCGTCGGCAGGTGGGGAGCTGGCGGCGATCGCCCCGTTTGGGCCAGTCAACAGCTGATCTTCTCGCACTTGGTCGGCCCGCGATCGCAGCACCTGGGCTGAGGGGGCTGGCTCTAGGCTGCCATTGGCCCCGTTGGCGAGGGTGATCACGCGCTCGGGGTTGGTGTCGAGGTTGGCGTAGCGGGCTAGCACCTCGTCAATCAGCTGGAGCTTGCGAAAAACCATGGCCTGCTGGTCAATCACGCTGACGGCCAGGTCGTCGGCCCCGGCCATAGGCAGCTGCACCTCTGTCATCCTGGGGTCGGTGACCCGCACGACCGAGCGGCTGGCCCGAAACACAGCCATGCGCACCTTGATCAGATTCAGGTACTTTTTTAGCTCGCTCTGGAAGTAGGCGATCGCGCTGTCGCCGTAGTTGCCGTAGCGAGGTGAAATCGGGTTGCCACTAAAGTACTCACGCTCGATCGCCTTAATCATCTGGGCGGCTTCGTAGGCCTGGTTAAGGGCACGCTCGGGGGTGCGAGAAACCCACCGCTGGGCGCTGCGAAAAAAGCCTGAATTCTGCATTGGGTTGGGTGCTGGCGCTGAGATGTCCAGATCCTACTACAGTCGGTTGAGACCAGGGGATGCGTGGCGATAGATGGGGCGGCATATATATTCATTGATATATATCAGTGACGAACACTACGAACCGTTTCTGAACGCAGCAATTGGCGAGGCGTTTTAGGACTGGCCTAGAAAATTGCTGCGGCTGGCTGAGCAAGGTTGAAAGCAGGGGTGGAAAACCCTACGGGCAGCGTTCTTCCTATTAGCCAGCCCAAGGCGTTAGCCCAGTTCAAATCGCCAAATCAGAAAAGTCACGATCCATTGAGGCCAGATTAGTTTGAATACCGCTCCGGCGGATGCCGCCCGTTTGAATGTCAAAGCCAATGATTTCGCCGCTCAGTTCAGGCACAACCCGACAGGCATAGAGGCCCTGGGTCTCTGGGGCGAGCACCCGGATAGTTTGGCTGCGCAGGGGCAGTGGACTGCGATTTTCCCTTGGAGAGGCTGAGCCAACGCCCTCTCGGGACTGTCTTTGGTCATCGTGCTCCTCCGGCCAAAGTTGGGGAGCCGTGATGCCCTGGAATCCACCTACCCCGCCGGTAACCGGTGAAAAATCGTACTTTGCCCAGCATGAAAACACCAGCTCATAGCTACCTTCAGCCCGTTGATAGAGCTGTGGTACTTCCATTTCAGAGTAATGGCCGGGGTCTAATAGGGGTGAGAAATATTGCCACTCCCTGTCACCGCGCACGGCCTGGGCAAAGTTGTCGTCAGCCACTTGCAAAAGAGCAACGACGCCACGCCTGCCTATTGGGCCATTCAACGCCTTGGCTGACACCAGCATAAAGATTTGGCGGCTGGCTCGGTGCCGAAACAAAAAGGGATCTCGCCAAGCGTGAATGGTCAGATCGTCGGCAATGCCTTGGGTTTGATAAAAAAACTTTGGCTTTATCTGGGTGTCAAAAAAATGCCATCGATTAGAAAACAAATCGCTGGTGTAAGCCACGCCGATGCTCTGGGTCATGCCGTCGTCTTGACGACGATCCCGAGAAGTATAAAACATGAGATAGCTATTTTTAGCTTTGATAATGTCGCCGCTCCAGAGACAGGTATTTGCCCAATGCCTTGGAGGAGGTTTTAGCACGTCAAAATTGCTCTCGTCGCCCCAGTCGATCGCAACAAAATCTGGCGTAGTGGCGTGGCCCACGCAAGAGGCGTAGTGTTGTTGTTCTGACGAAACTAGAGCGCGATCGGCATTTAAATAAAAAACATGAAAGAGCTTGGCTGCCGGGTCAAAGTGATACCAAAAGTCCCACACATAACGACTGGGATGCTGCATTGAAAAAGTCAATTTCTCCACCTGTAAAAACGTTGCGTAAACCCCTACTTGAAATACCGTATAATCCTCTCCTGGCTTTGCTTCTAGCGATTCTGAAAAGTCTTTATCATAGGGAATATAGCGGTAGTAGACGTAATACGCAGTATGAAGATTCAATCATCGGTATTGGTACATCTAGGGTTTGGCAAATATGTGCGATCGGATCAGGTGACCTCGCTGCAACCAGTCGAGGAGGAGCGCGGCCCTGGACGGCGGACGTTTGTGTATTTAGAGGGGCACACTGACCCGGTGGTGGCCTCGCGGGCAGAAGACACCATCGTGCGCGACCTGGTGCAGGAGCCGCGTGAGGTGATTCAGTCGCGGCAGCAGCAGGAAATCTTGACCGACCTGCTGGAGGACTTGTCGAAGGTCAACTCGACGGTGCGCCGCATTAGCCGCGACGAAGGCGGGCTTGATCTCGATCAGCTAGAGCGCCGCATCCACCGCGTGTTGGAAGCGTAGGTTTAGCGTTTTTACATGCTTGTAAGATAGGCCAAATTATCCCCCCTCTGTCTTTCTAAGAGGGGGGATACAGAGCATAGGTTGGTATGAAGGGGCGTTATGGCGTGGCAGTATGCAACCGATCGGCAAGCTCAGTAATGCGATCACGCATGGCAAGCCGTTCAAGCCAAGACATTGGTATGCCTGATTCTCCATAATAAGCTCCAGCTACTTGACCACAAATAGCGGCGGTTGTGTCGGCATCATCACCAAGGTTGGCTGCCGCAAGAATGGCTTGTTCGTAGCTTTCCGTTGTCAAAAAACACCACAGTGCCGCTTCTAAGCTGTCTACAACATACCCTGTGCCCCGAATATCACTGACTCGCTTACTTTGATATTTTCCATCGGCGATAGCTTGAATGGCGGGAGATGCAATTGTCTCTAGATCATTGTCAAAGAGAATTGCGGTTTTGCTAGCGCCTGAGAGCGATCGAAACAGCATGTTTCCAAACAGACGACTGGCATTGATGCATTCTTCTGCCCCATGGGTTGTGCGGGCACTCTGGCCTGAAAACTGAATGGCGCGATCGCGATCGGGAAAATAAAACATGGGGATGGGAGCGAGCCTCATCAGGCAGCCATTTCCAGCAGAGCGGGGATGGGTAGAACCACTGAACGGATTGCCGAAAACTTTGTATTCAGACAGCGCTTGACTGACGGTGTTGCCAATATCAAAACAGTTGCCAGTGCTGCTTAGATAACCGTCATCGCGCCAGTTGCAGTAGCGATTCATTTGGTCAGCGGCATCAAAGGCACCGACTTCGACTAGGCTAGTCGCCAGACACAGCGCCATCGAGGTGTCGTCTGTCCATTGGCCGGGCTTGAGGTTGAAGGGGCCACCGCCAACCAGATCTGTTACGGGTGCAAACGACCCACGACGCTGAAACTCGACCGTGGTGCCGACAGCGTCACCGACGGCCAGCCCTAGTAGACAGCCTCGAAATCGCTCTAAAGAATTCAACGCTGGGGGAACCTTCCGGGCCTTACCATCATTCATATTTTTCGCCGCTGAGAATGAAGATCGGGTCTACCGCCGTAAACACCTGGTAGTTGCCTTTGGTCTCTAGGCGGTTAACAGCGGGCTGAGCCGCCTCGATGTTGCGCACCCGCAGGTGGGCAAAGGTTTCAGATACCACGTAGAGGGTTTCGAGGTTGCCCGCCGTCACCACCACTCGCCCCAGCGACGGCAGGTAGTCCCAGGCGGCCAGCAAAATCTCTTTGAGGTTGCGCCCACCTTCGACAAAAATGCAGTCGGGGTGGTGGGGTAACTCGCTCAGGCAGCCGGGGGCGCTGCCCTGAATCACCTGCACGTTGGTGAGGCTAAAGCGATCGCAGTTGCGCCGAATCAAATCGGCCACATCCTCGTCGCGCTCGACGGCCACCACCTTGCCACCCGGGATCATCAGTGCGGCCTCGATCGCCAGGGTGCCGGTGCCTGCGCCAATATCCCACAGCACATCTTTGGGCTTGAGCCGCAGGTAGCCCAGCAGCAGCAGCCGCACCTCTCGACTGCTAAGGGGTATGCCGGGCAGCTGCTCAAACAGGTGGTCGGGAATGCCGGGGGTGGCGTAGGGCCAGAGTTTCGCCATAGAAAAGCAAGGTTACAAATAGCGCTGGCTCTATTATGACGGGGGTATATGGAGTGCGATCGCCCCCGCCTTCCCCCGCCATTGCTGAGACTCGCTAGCTATTGTTGATCGGTTATCCCATGAAAGCCTTCTACCACCACGAGTTTGTTGTGCCGCTTGAGGCGATCGATCGCAACGGCCATGTCAACAACGTCGCCTACGTGCAGTGGATGCAGGATGTCGCCGTGGCCCACGCCACCAGCGTCGGCTGCACCGCCGAAACCCAGGCTTTGGGGGCTACTTGGGTAGCGCGATCGCACCAAATCACCTACCTGCGCCCGGCCTTTGGGGGCGATCGCCTGCGCCTCACCACCTGGATCACTACCCTGCGCAAGGCACGCAGCACACGCCAGTACAAATTTTTGCGTCTTAGCGATGACACCGTGCTGGCAACGGGCGCGACCGACTGGGTGTTTGTCGATGCAGTTAGTCATCGCCCCCGCACCATTCCCGCCTCGGTATCAGGCTGTTTTGAACTGGTGCCCGCCGCAGAAAATCTTTAAGTTAATTAAATGGCTAGCTACCGCAACCGTTGTTTGAGCCAAAAATCGAGCAGCGGCAGCGCAATCCGGTAGCCAAACTGGGGGCCATAGATCAAGCCCTTTTGCTCCAGGCTGGTGAGCGCCCCCTGCAAACCGCCGCCCCGCGAGAGCTGGTGTTTCTTAATGTAGGCGTTGGACTGGGGGCTGTCGGTAGGGTCGAGGGCCAGGCTTTCGAGCACACGAGCCTGGGTGGGGGGCAGCAATAGCAGCAGGGCTTCAAAGACAACCGCCATATCCTGCGCTAGGCCCAGCATGGTGCTGTGTACCTGATGCGCCTGAATCAGCTCTGGGGTGGGTGAGGCGATCGCATTGCAGTTTAGCCACAGGCGCTGGGCCAGGGTAATGGCATCTTTCATGTGGCCCTGGGCGTAGCTGAGAAATAGCTCTAGGGCCTGGCTGTCGGGGTCAAACTTGAGGCCTGCCGTGGCCATAGTGCTAATCACCCAGGGTTGCAGGTCGCGATCGCTGAGGGGCGTTAGGGATATCACCGGTAGCTGGCTGGCCATCATCCAGGGTTCGGCCACCGTGGCCACCAGGGCATAGCTCACTCGGCTCTGGCGCTCAATCTCCTGGCGCAAATGGCTCTCCCACTTGCCCTGGCGATCCCACGAGCGAATATGCGGAAAGTTGTGAAACACAATGACCACCTGGCAGTTTAGCCACTCTGCCAGGTGCTGCGGCAGCGCCAGCAACCCTTCAAACAAAGGCCACTCTTTACTAGAGGTTTTCGGCCAGACCAGCTGCGCTTGGGCAGCCAGACCCTGATCGAGCGTCAGCGGCTGCTCTAGGCTCCACTGCTGAATTTTGGCGATTTCTTGCGGTGCCCCAAAAGTGTCGATCAAGCCATCAGCTAAAAAGCGGAGAAACTGGCCCGCATTGCGACAGCGCAGAAAGTCAATTTCTAGACAGCGAGCACCAACTTGCTGGGCAGCATTCCAAATCAGCGTCCGCCTCCCAATGCCCGGCACACCAGCAATGACAAAGTCACTATCCTGGCGGAGCAGGGTGCAGACCTGCTGCATCTCGTTTTCACGGAAAATTAGCGACTGAGGCACAACGGAGCTAAGCATTAAATTTTGCGTCTGCACTATTTTTTAGTGCTATAAAGGTTGTCTATGCACTATTAAATAGTGGCATCCACGCTCTGGAGGTTAAATAGCACCTGTGGTTCACAGTACACGTTCTAGCTCTGGCGTGGGCGATCTGCCGCGCCCCGCGTCTAACCAATGGCACACCCTCAGCCCCGAGCGGGCGATCGCGCTGTTAGAGAGCAGCCCCGAAGGGCTAAGCCCCAGTGAAGCCGAGCAGCGGCAGCAGATCTATGGCCCCAATGAACTTCAAGAAGGAGCCACCCGCAGTCCCTGGGAAATTTTGTGGGATCAGTTCAAAAATATCATGCTGCTGATGCTGATCGCCGTGGCCCTGGTGTCGCTGGTGCTCGATCTGCGCGAGGGTGGCTTTCCCAAAGACGCGATCGCGATCTTTGCCATTGTGCTGCTAAACGGCATTTTGGGCTACCTGCAAGAGAGTAAGGCCGAAAAAGCCCTGGCCGCCCTCAAAAACATGACCTCCCCTCGGGTGCGCACTATTCGCCAGGGTCAAGAGCAGGAAATTGACGCTAAAGCCCTGGTGCCGGGTGATGTGGTGCTGCTAGAGGCGGGGGTGCAGGTGCCCGCCGATGGCCGTCTGCTCAGTGCCGCCAATTTGCAGGTGCGCGAAGCCGCCCTGACGGGCGAAGCCGAGGCGGTGATCAAGCAGCCAGAGCTGCTGCTAGAGGAAGAGTCTGCCCTGGGCGATCGCCTCAATCTGGTCTACCAAGGCACCGAAGTGCTGCAAGGACGCGGCACCGTGCTGGTCACCCAAACGGGGATGACCACCGAGCTGGGCCGCATTGCTACCCTGATCCAGTCGGTTGAGTCTGAGCCTACGCCCCTCCAGCAGCGCATGGCGCAGCTAGGCAATGTGCTGGTGACCGGCTCCCTAGTGCTCGTCGCCCTAGTGGTCGTGGCGGGCTTGTTGCGCACGGGTGACCTCAGCCTGTTCGACGAGCTCTTAGAAGTCTCCCTCAGCATGGCGGTCGCTGTAGTTCCTGAAGGACTCCCCGCTGTGATCACCGTCACCCTGGCCCTGGGCACCCAGCGCATGGTGAAACGCCACGCCCTAATTCGCAAACTACCAGCGGTAGAAACTCTGGGCTCGGTCACCACCATCTGCTCTGACAAAACCGGCACCCTGACCCAAAACAAAATGGTGGTGCAGCAGGTCAAGACTGTGGCCCACCAGTACGAGGCCACCGGCGAAGGTTACGCTCCGGTAGGCAACCTTTTGGAAAATGGGGCGGCGATCGCCCCCCAGGCCGACCCAGCCCTCCAGGCCTTGTTAATGGCCTGCGCCCTGTGCAACGACGCTACCCTCAATCAGTCGGGCAGCATTTGGACTTTGCTGGGTGACCCCACCGAAGGAGCCCTGCTGGCCGTAGCGGGCAAAGGGGGCTTTGATCAAGCAAAGCTGGGTCAAGAGTGCGATCGCATTGGCGAAGTGCCCTTTACCTCAGAGCGCAAGCGCATGAGCGTCGTCGTGCAGGCCCATGGCGATGCCGCCTGGCCCCTGGCTCCCCAGGTGATGTTCACCAAAGGCTCCGCCGAGCTGGTACTAGAACGCTGTAGCACCAGCCAGGGCGAGGGGCAGCCGGTGCTGCTTACCGAGGCTCAGCGGCGGGCCATTCTGGCCCACAACGACGCCATGGCCTCCAGTGGCCTGCGGGTGCTGGGCTTTGCCATGAAGCCCACAAACGTCGCCAATCCTAACGGCAACCTGGAGCCCGAAGAGCAAAACCTGGTCTGGCTGGGCCTGGTAGGCATGCTTGATGCCCCTCGCCCCGAAGTGCGTGCTGCCGTAATTGACTGTCGGCGAGCGGGCATTCGCCCAGTGATGATTACGGGGGATCATCCGCTGACCGCTAAGGCGATCGCCGAAACCCTTGGCATTGCCCAACCCGGCGACACTATTCTGACTGGGCGCGAGCTGAGCCACCTTTCCTCAGAGGAACTAGAGCAAACCGTTCCCCACGTCAGCGTCTACGCTCGCGTGGCCCCAGAGCACAAGCTGCGCATCGTGCAGGCGCTACAAAAACAGGGCGAATTTGTCGCCATGACGGGCGACGGCGTCAACGATGCCCCCGCCCTTAAGCAGGCCGACATTGGCATTGCCATGGGCATCACCGGCACCGACGTCAGCAAAGAAGCCAGCGACATGGTGCTGCTCGACGACAACTTTGCCACCATTGTGGCGGCCACCGAAGAGGGCCGAGTCGTCTACGACAACATTCGCCGCTTCATCAAATACATTCTGGGCAGCAACATTGGCGAGGTGCTCACCATTGCCGCCGCCCCGATCATGGGTCTGGGTGGCGTGCCCCTTTCGCCCCTGCAAATTTTGTGGATGAACCTGGTGACCGACGGCGTGCCCGCCCTGGCTTTGGCCATGGAACCTGCCGAACCCGACGTGATGGAGCGTCCGCCCCACAATCCGCGCGAGAGTATTTTTGCCCGTGGGCTGGGTTCCTACATGGTGCGGGTGGGCATCGTGCTAGCAGTGCTGACGATTGGCCTGATGGGCTGGGCCTATCGCTATACCAACGCCCCTGGCTACCCCGGTGATCCCGACACCTGGAAAACCATGGTTTTCACAACCCTCTGCCTGGCCCAAATGGGCCATGCCTTGGCGGCTCGCTCAGACACCCGCTTAACAGCTCAGCTCAATCCTTTGTCGAATCCTTACATATGGGGTGCGGTTTTACTCACTACTGGCCTGCAAGTGTTGTTACTGTACGTTCCAGTCCTGGCGCAATTTTTCGGCCTTCATCCCCTGTCAGCCTCAGAACTGACCATTTGCTTCGGCTTTAGCGCTCTCATGTTTGCCTGGCTAGAAATCGAAAAACTGGTCATTCAACTGTCGCTACGGCGCAAGCAGCCGGGTCTGCCCAACGGGTCTAAACATGTGCTTTAATCCCACCCAATTTCCTCACCCCTATGGATTCTGATTCTCCTCAACCCCGCTTTTCCCAGGAAATCAAGGCCTTGCTAGAGCGCATAGCCGAGCAGCCGCTGACCCTCTCCCACGTGCTCAACGAAACCGCCGAGCGGGGCTTTAGCCTGGTGATTGGGCTACTGGTGCTGCCGTTTTTGTTCCCGATGCCGCCGGGGTTTACCACCATTTTGGGGTCAGCCTGTCTGCTGCTGTCGCTGCAGATGGCGGTGGGGCGACGATCGCCCTGGCTGCCCCGACGAGTGGCCCGATTTCAGTTTCCCTCAGTGCTGGCTAAAACCGTGCTGAGCAACCTCAAACGGGTAACGCGAGTCACCGAGCGGTTTGTGCGACCCCGCCTGCCGGGGCTGGCCAACAACCCTTCGATTTGGCACATCAACGGGTTGTGCATTAGCTGGCTAACGCTGCTGTTGATGAGTCCGATCCCCTTTACCAATCCCATCCCCACGGTGGGCATTTTGATCTTTGTGGTGGCCACCCTCGAAGCCGATGGGGTGATGATGATTTTAGGCTACGTGGCCACAGGATTGATTACGGCTACGTTTGGCCTTGCGGGGTATTTGCTGTGGCGATCGCCTGAACTGCTTCAAAACTGGTTTCAGCGATAGGGTCATAGCCCTTCTACAAAAAAGCCCTTTGGTTACCAAAGGGCTTTTTTTTCGGCATCTTTGAGTCAAACAGCGGTCTAAATCAGCTTTAGCTCAGGGTATTGGGCAATCAGCTCGTCGCCGCTGAGGGTTTCTCCCGACTGTTGAGGCGTCCAGAGGACTTCCACCGCTAGCAGGTTTTCGCTGGAGATCGCACCAATCTGGCTAAGGGCCTGGCGTAGGTCAGCAGAGGAGTAAATATTGGGCAGATCGAGCTTACCCTGAGTGGCTACAACCACCGTAGCGAGAATATATTCGCCAGGAGCTTGATCGGTATCGCCTGTCAACAGAGCCTGGGGCTCTGCCTGGGTGAGCTGGTTGTTGACGTTAGACAGGGTTTCGGCGCTGAACTGACTGCGGGCTGAAAGGGTATAGCGGTTAAACTCTTGCTCGGCGTTGAGCAGGCGAGTTTGCTTGTCTTCACTAGTAGCGTAGGCCCAGTAGTCGGGGTGGCGCAGCAGGGCCAGGGTAGTTTCTTGCAGTAGCTTGGCCAACCCCTGAGACGTGCCGGTGTCAGCGGTGGTCGCTAGGCGGTTGAGGTCATCCTGCAATTCGCGGGCTTGGGCGAGGAGGCCGACCTGGAGTTTTGCTATGGCTACCGGCGGGTTGCTGCCGCCCATAGGAGTGCCGTAGTCATCCTCAGAGGTCGCACCCCGCAGGCCGCGCACCACTACGTTGGCGATCGCAATGAAGATCAGCAGCGTAAACAACCCGCCAAATCCGCCGCCAATGCCAATGAAGGGAAACAAGAAGGGCATGCCAAAGCCGCCGCTGGGGTAGTAACCGCCACCGCCACTAGGCGCATAACTGCGTGGGCTGGGGCTCATACGCGGAGCCGGAGCCCGAAAGCTGCCGCCCCCCATGCGTCCACCCGCTGCGGCCCAGGCACCATCGGCGGTGCCAAACACCAAAACTACCGCCAAGACCACGGCCATCAGCGGCTTCAAAAATGGCTTAAGGCGTTGAAAAAGTTGTTTAACCATCGCGTAAAACCGGAGTGCTTTATGTCTTTAATGTAACGCGAAGTGCTGCGGCTGCCCGGCAAAAACAGGGGCAACCAACGGCGGAAACCCGTACCTACAGCCCCTAACCGCCCCCGACAATGGTGACGATCTCTAGCCTGTCGTTGGGGTGCAGGTGGGTAGTGTCCCATAGCTGACGGTGGAGAATTTCACCGTTGTACTCCACTGCCACCAAACGAGGATTCATACCCAATGATTCTAAAAAACTGGGCAGCAGCGTACCAGGTGCGCAGGGCTGAGATTCGCCGTTGACAAGGAGATGGAATTTGTCTGGGGTGGAGTCGAGCATGGGGAAAGTTTGGTATCGGGTGTAGGGTTCAGGGCGTAGGGTTTGAGGACTTATAACAACCTTAGACCCTATACCTTGCGCCTCAAACCCCATTATCTAGAACGGTCAATCAGTTGGGTAGCGCGTTAGCCGACGGGGGCGGCGACGGCGTGAAAGCTGTGGCGGTGATTAGTTTGAGCTGCAAAGTACTGGGCAATCAGGGTGGGGTTTTCGGCTTCGATAATGGCTCGTACGATCGCGACTCGCTCAGCACCGGCCTGCAACACGTCGCTCAAGTTTTCGGTATTAATGCCGCCGATCGCATACCAGGGCACGGTGGCGTGCTCGGCAGCGTAGCGCACGTAGTCGAGGCCAGCGGCGGCTTTGTCAGGCTTTGTGGGAGTGCTGTACACCGGGCCAACGCCGATGTAGTCAGCGCCTTCGGCGATCGCCCGCTGCATTTCGTCAGGGTTAGTGGTGGAGCGGCCAATGATGCGCTGACTGCTCAGCAGTTGGCGGGCGGTGGCGATGGGCAGATCGGTTTGGCCCAGGTGGACGCCGTCAGCTTCCACAGCCAGGGCGAGATCGACGCGATCGTTAATTAGAAATAGCGCTCCATAGCGGTGGCACAGATCCTTCAGCCTTTGAGCTAGATCTAGGCGCAGGTGGTCGTCTGTATCTTTGTCCCGATATTGCACTAGGGAAATACCCCCCTGCAATGCCGCTTCAACGATGGGCAGGAGGCGATCGTTTGGCGATGTCACCAGATAAGTCAAGCCCTGGCGCAGCCGCTGTAGCCGATGAGCACCAAGAATTTCGCTCTCTAAAGCGTAAACCTGATAGCGCATCGCCTTAGCTCCTGCCGCTAGGTCATCGCGGTAGAGCTTGCCGTATTCTTCTAAGGCTCGCAGGGCCTCTTGCACCCGACAAAAATTGGCCTGAAGCACCGCTGTTATACTGGTGCGCTCGGCCTCCTGGGGGTGGGTGAGGGTGGTGCCAGGGTCACCAGGGGTGTCGCGGCACAGGCGCAGCTCAGGCGTATGCCACTGGGCCAGGGTTTGCCGCAGGTGCTTAAGCTGCTCGGTTTGAGCTGAGTTATTCAGTCCAAAGCGGCACCACTCTTCGATCACGCGTAGCCCTTCACGGGCGCGATCGAGGTTGGCATCGAGGATGCGGTAAACGGCAGCATCGGCACGGGTGGGCAGCGCTGGCAGCCCGGTTAACTCCGACATGGCAACACTGTGGGGCAAAGAACCTCCACATCCTACCAGGCAAGGGACAGGCAGGGGCGCTACTGCTTAGGTTGCAGAATATCGTGAATGCCTTCTACTGCCGGGTCAGAACGCCAGACATCAAAAGCCTTCCAGGCCACGAAGCCAAAGGCCAGAAGCGCCAAAATAGTCACTAGCGCTGAGAAAAGCCGAGTAATTGGGGTACCAGTATCGAGGCGCATAAACCACTCCCTGAAAAACAATGAAGAGCAGAAAGAGGTAGGTGTCGGTGCAACATCCTGCTTTAGCAGGATCCCTATACCTATTTATATACCCTACAAATTGCCTTTTCATAACGCCTGCCTAGAACAGGGCTTAGCCAAAGAAAGTTTGGCCCCCCCAGCTAAGCCTTGTCGGCGGGAGAAACGCGCTTTTTGAGCGAGTCGAAGCGGCGACGGGCGGTAGAATTTTTAGGCTCAAGGGCCAATGCGGCTTCGTACATCTCTAGAGCCTGGGTAGTGAGCTGTTTGCGCTCGTAGCTGTGGCCTAGGTTATTGAGAGCGGTGACGTACTCGGGCGAAATCTTCAGCGCTTCTTTGTAGTTGCGAATGGCCAGGTCGTACTGGTCCTGGGCAAAGTAGGAGTAGCCCAGGGCATTGTAAACCACGGCGGCGTTTTCGGCTTCGTCGTTACCCAGTTGCTTAATGGCCTGCTGGAGGTAGAGGGCGGCCTGGGTGTAGAGCTTTTTGTCGAGCAAGAGACTGCCCAGCTCGTAGTACTCCTGGGCGGTACCCTTTTCTTTGGTCAACCGTGACTGGAGTCTCCCCAGAGTGCTTTCGATGCGGCGGGTCTTGATTACCTGGCGCACCACAAAAAAGGCGGCAACGCTCAGCAACGCCAGCAGAATACCCAGATAAATAAGGAGCAGGTTGCTGTTTTCCATGCGGTCTTGATCTGCACTTGAGAACTAACCTATCTTGCCATGGCTAGGGCAACCCCCAGAAGGTAGTCCGTTCTTCTAGCCAGCCGCTGTGATGCCAATCGATAACGGTCTGGTTGACCAGGCTACGCAACTCCGTGTACTGGGTGCCCTTAGGTAGGGCGATCGCCAGTGGTTCAGCCGACAGTAGACTGGGCACCAAATAATAACCACTGTGGGCCTGCTGCCATCCGCTCAGCACTGTCACATCGCCAGCAAAGCCGTCAATTTGGCCGGTGCTGAGGCGATCAAAGGCATCTTGATAGCTGCTGAGAGGGGTAAGGATAGCTAGCGGCAGCAGATAGCGCACTACCGCCACAGTACTGGCTCCCTGAAGCACCCCTAGCCGTTGGCGCTGGAGATCGCCTAGGCTCTGCACCTGAGGGTCGCGCACCAGTACGGCGGCTCCATCGAGGTAGTAGGGGGGGCTAAAGCTCACCAGACGCTGGCGACCAGGGGTTAGGGTGAGACCGGCGATCGCCACATCGGCCCGATCTTCTAGAACTGCCGGGATGCGATCGCCGTTGGCCACCACCACAAACTCAACCGCCGCCGGATCTGCGAAAATTGCCGCCGCCAGGCCGTGGGCCAGGTCAACCTCTAACCCGACCAGATCGCCCTCGCGATCGCGAAAGCTTAGGGGTTGCCAGCCCTCGCGCACCGCCACCACCAGGTGCCCACGCTCGCGAATGGTGTCGAGATCCGCAGCAAAAACTGGGAGCACAGCTAGCTGCGCCCCCAGTGCTAAACCAAACCCAAGCCAGTTCCATGCCATGGTGCGGCCGTGTCTAAACTACGACTGCCCCTACTGTCTGGGCAAATTCCTAAGATTGGTTGGCGACTTCGACCACTTTTGCAAACCCATTGGGGTCGAGCACGGCCATTTGAGCCAGCATCTTGCGGTTGATGTCGATATTGGCTTTCTTGAGCTGGCCAATGAGCTGGCTGTAGCTCAGACCGTGCATGCGAGAAGCCGCGTTGATGCGGGTGATCCACAGACGACGAAAATCGCGCTTCCGGTTGCGGCGATCGCGGTAGGCGTACCGCAGCGCCTTCATCACCTGCTGGTTGGCTGTGCGAAACAGCTTAGAGTGCGACCCTCTAAACCCTTTAGCTAGCTTGAGAATTTTGTTGCGGCGCTTGCGTGCTACGTTGCCGCGCTTGACACGTGCCATGACTGTTTAACCCTTGGAACTATTAAAGTTTAATGACCACTAGCAGACTGACAGCTCCTACCTAGAGGTAAGGCAGCATTAGCTCCACGTTGGGAGCGTCTTCTTCCGACACTAAGGCAATCTTAGACAACCGAGAGCGACGTTCAGCATTTTTGTGCTGCAACATGTGATTCTTGAACGCCTTGCGACGCATGATTTTGCCGCTGCCACTGCGACGAAAGCGCTTAGCGGCAGCTTTGCGAGACTTAAGCTTGGGCATGGTTACCACAATTTCGACACAGTCTTTGACTATATCATGAGTGGCCCGCAATGGCAGCATGAAAATCTGGCGTGAGGTTGAAGCCCAAGGCCAATATAGGGAATGACCGGCAGCCGTTCTGATCTAAAGTTGCACCAAAAATTTTTCACTGGAGGGTTGTCAAGGTTGCACACTTATCGTTAATATAAGCTTCGCGAGCTTCGCAGTTAATCCTCAGTAGCTCAGTGGTAGAGCGGTCGGCTGTTAACCGATTGGTCGTAGGTTCGAATCCTACCTGGGGAGTTTTTACGTCAATAGTCAACCTAGGCAGTAACTTTTCTGCGTCGGTACCCTTCTGGGTTACCCGCTGGAAGGAGCCAGGGTCGCCTTTAAGTTTAAAGTAATAAATCTAAAGGAAACCTTAAGCTCAGGGGGCTGTAGCCTAGTTTACTCAGGAAAATTTAAGGGTTCTGCTTATAATTTATCGAGGAATTGTATTATTCCGACACGGCTCTTTACGTTGTAATGCTAGGCTACTCAAAGCTTTGTGGCCTGCCTCTAGCTGGGTCAGTGTTTTTCGGGTTGTCACGTTTAGTTGGTAATGCCTCGTATTCTTGTCATTGATGATGATGCTGCGATCGCGGAGCTTGTTTCCGTCAATTTGGAAATGGCAGGCTACGACGTCAACCAGGCTGGAGATGGTATCAAGGGCCAGGCATTGGCCGTGCAGCTGCTGCCAGACCTGATCATGCTCGACCTGATGCTGCCCAAGGTGGACGGGCTAACCGTGTGCCAGCGCCTGCGCCGCGATCGCCGCACTGCCGATATTCCAGTGCTCATGCTCACGGCCCTGTCGCAGACCCAAGATAAGGTCGATGGCTTTAATGCCGGGGCCGACGACTACCTCACCAAACCCTTTGAGCTAGATGAAATGCTGGCCAGGGTGCGCGCCCTGCTGCGCCGCACCGATCGCATTCCCCAGGCGGCCAAACACAGCGAAATTCTCAACCACGGCCCGCTCACGCTGATTCCTGAGCGCTATGAGGCGATTTGGTTTGACGGCACGGTTAAGCTGACCCACCTGGAGTTTGAGCTGCTGCACTGCCTGCTTCAGCGCCATGGCCAGACGGTGTCTCCTAGTCAGATTTTGCAAGAGGTATGGGGCTACGAACCCAACGACGATATCGAAACCATTCGTGTGCACGTGCGGCACCTGCGTACTAAGCTAGAGCCTGATCCCCGGCATCCTAAGTTTATTAAGACCGTCTATGGGGCTGGCTACTGCTTGGAACTGCCTGCTGTTGTCGTAGAGTAGAGCCAGTCGAATGGATTGGGGGCTCCCAGTTCTTAGCTCAGCGCTCTCGATACCCAGACCCTCCAAGGGGGCGGCCTATACATAAGTAGATGCTACAAAATAGGGGGCTCGAGTAACCCCCTGTTTTTTAAAGCCGAGTTTGGATACTGACTACTATTCGGCGGAAAATTGGATAGTGCCGCTGTCAAAGGCTAGGTCTACGAATAGATTGCCGTCTTGGAAAAAGTAGGTGCCAGAGTTCCCTAGAGCTTGCACAAATTCGTTGCCGATTGACCCCTCAGGGCAGGCAGCCCTGGTGGTTGCAATGGGCGAGACTTGAAGGGTGCGATCGCTGGTGGTTGTGAAATTGGCCCGGCCTCGGTTGCAGTCGGCCCGCACCAGCAGCGTGCCATCGGCTAAAAATTCAGCGGTGTAGTGCTCAGGCTGATCGGCGAGCAGCAGCGTGCCATCGCTGAACTGAATTTGCTGCAGCTTCCATAGGGTGCCGACCAGGGCGGGGGTAGGGGTGCCTGAAAACTGCATAGTGCCGCTGTCAAACTTTAGATCAACAAATAGATCATCGTTTTGAAAAAAGAAAAAGCTGGCGTTATTCATCGCCTGCAAGAACTGAGGGCTGATGCTTCCTTCGGGACAGGCAGCTAGGGTAGTTGGCCCAAGAGAAACCGTGATTCGTCCGTCAGCGAATTCTGTAAATTGGCCGATCGCTCGGTTGCAGTCGGCTTTGACAAACACCTGCCCATCTTCATCAAACTCTGCCGTGTAGTTTTGCGGTGGATTTGCCGTTAGCAGGGTGCCATCGTTCATTTGGATTTGCTGGAGTTCCCAAATGCTGCCCGTGAGGGGTGGCACACCAGGGCCAGAGGATGGCGCTACACAAGCCGTGGCTCCCCAGGTAACCGTGGCTGCCGCTAGCACCGCAGCGAGGCGAGATGAAACCATAAAATCACCAACATTTGTAATGAGTTGTTTGTAGCAATGCAGCTCTATAGCCGTGGCCAACAACGCAATTTCGTATGGCTAACATGGTCAGCCTTGCCAAAATTTGTGGCCCAGATAATCGGTTAGCTCTAGTTTCAAATAGCCCAGCTTAGCTCGAAATATCGGGTTGATAACCAGGCTCAAATGGGCCATAAGCCCCCTAATAATTGCAACATTGCCCAAAAAACGTCAACGCTTAAATTCCAAAGTCCATAATTTTTAACATTATTTTCCCTCGGTTTAGAGCAGATTCAAAAACGTAGCATCCTATAGGTTTCATATTTTTATAGCTACCCAATTCTTTTTGATGTCGCTTTGTATAAAAGTCTGTCAAGGCTGTCTTGACAGTGCTGTCTTGGAAATTAAGTAAATCCGTCGATAAGAGTGTTTACTTATACATTGATATGGCGGTTGATTGCGTTGAGTGTAATAGTCCCCTAAAAAAAGTAGCCCACCTGCTTAAGCAGGTGGGCTTCCATCCATGAGTAGCGTTAACAGCTGATTGATGAGGTCGTGTTAGCAACTCAGCTCTGTGACTGTCTAGAGGGGTGGTTAAGGGTTTAGCCCGTTAGAACCCTGTTAGAACAACACGCTAGTTGCGCTCTTTTTCCTAGGCAAGTCACAGCGATATCGCTAGGGAAGAATTGCCAGGACAGAGTGATGGTTTTTAGCGCTTGCCTAGCCACTTGGCGGCGATCGCGCCCACAGCCGCACCCACCATCGGATTGCTCAAAAACTTGAGAATAGTAGGCTGGTCAGCCAGGACTTCCTGAAAGACATCGGGGTGGTTGTGGTAGGCGAAGGCGGCCAGTTTAGTGACGTCGTCCTCGTTCATGCGGCCAGCATGGTGGGTCGATAGCCCTAGCTGTTTCTCTAGATCGCGATCGCTGAGACCACGCTCTTTGAGATGCTTGAATAGGTCGCGGGCAACGTCGTCTCGCTGCTGGGGCTTGATCTGAGCGATCGCCTTACGCAGTTCAGGCTCCATTTCGCTGGTGGGGATGCGATCGGGGTGGAACCCACGCCCAAACAGTTCGCGGCGCTCACTGCGAGATGAACGATTGGCGAAGTCGTCAAAGTTGGCGTACTCTTGCTCGGGCTGGGTGGCTTTGGCATCGATGCTTTCGACATCGCCACCAGCCAAGTCGTTCATGATTTGACGTTTATAATCTTTGCTGCTGGTCATAGCATAATTCTCCAAAATTTTGTTTTCTTGCTTTCAAGTTGACTGCTTTTACAGCTTTTCAAAGCAGTGAAAAGCCGCTACTTTCAAAACTCTTCTACCCCAAGCAACTCAGAAATGTTGCAGTGGATAGCGCTTTCAAGACTGATAGCTCAATCTAGCTGCGCCCTCACAACGTGTCGCCTATTGGTATTCAACCTGCCGAGTCGTATCGTCGTACTTGGCTGTCAAAATTAGCTCTTTGTCAGGTGCATAGACCAAGACACTCACATCGCGGTTGGGGAACTTTTTGTGAAACCCTTGCACTAGCGATTGGGCCAATGTTTTCACCTCTCGAGGCTGTACGTCAGGCGAGATCACGACACCAAGCTTATTGTTGTCGCGCACGAAAGCATCGCTGACTAATCCTTTTGCAGTCTGCATGACCCATCGACCGTAGCTTTCGCCACTAGCGGTATCACCCCGTTCGAGCTGACTATAGGCAGTGCCAGGCGACAGTCTAGGGGCCGTGCTGGTTTGAGTGGCACTACCACAGGCACTGGTGGTTAGCAAGATGACTCCCAAACATAGGGCAATGACCCCAAGACGAATAGACTTTAAGAAATTCACGTTTTTTTCCTCAATAACTACAGCGATTTAGCAACGTCAGCTTTGGTTGCGGCTACCCCGTTCAACCCTTGGCGCTGCTGCTAGGTTTCAGCGTTTTAAGGCTCCAACGGGTTAGAAGCGTGGGGCAATTTAGTCGCCTGGGGCACCTCTTTCCCTCGGTGAGAATTGTCGTAGGGGTAGGCTTCATTCATAGGATGATCGACCCGGTTGTCAGGCCGGTTGTAGGGATTGTCTCGCCCATTAGAACCGACAGCAGTGCCACTAAATGTGGCGTTGGGAGAACCACTGCTGGCGTAGGTTGTATCGGCTGGAGCCTGGTAGACACCCCAATCTTCAATACCCGCAGCCCTAAGGGTGCGTTCTGCCCGAGCAATCTCCGGTTCAGTATCTTTGAGCATGACGAGGTATTCGCCTCGGGCGACGCGATCGCGATAATGCCTAGCCCTGTGCTCAGGAATGCCTAAACCAATTAACGCACCTGCCAACCCGCCAGCCGCCGCTCCCGCCGCTCCGCCGATCAGGGTAGATACTACGGCAGCAGCCTCTCCCGCCAGCAAAGCAGGGCCAACGCCAGGGATAACCAACGTACCCAGACCCACAAGTAGACCGGTAACACCCCCCAGTACGCCGCCTGTTACCGCACCGACGGCACCCCCTTTGTCGGCCTGGTTGCTAGCCTCAGCCGTCACATCAACCCCTGCGATCGCACTTTGCCGCTCGGGGTCTTTGGCGATGATCGATACATGGCCCATAGCAAAGCCTGAGTCGCTGAGAGCCTGTAGAGCCGATGCTGTTTTAGGACGACTGGAAAAAATACCGACCGCTCGTCTATGTTGTGAAGCCATGTTGTGCTTCCTCCTTGTTGTGCGAAGCCAGCAGCTATTGCAAAGCTGGCAATCGCTGCATTGTTCACTATCTTAAAAGCTGCAATCAGTTGGCCTCATCGCTCATTGGAGAGATCAAAAAATGTAGAAAGGAGGAGATTCTAACGGTGAGATGTCGTCTAGAGGCGTTGCTTCGAGGGTTGAGTTAAATTAGCGATCGCAATCCGCTCGCACCTTTTCAAATGCTGATCTCAGGTGCTCAGATGAATTGATCAATGCTTTCTAGAGAATTGATGTAAATCACTCATTGAGTAGAGGGTAGTGCTTAGGGTTGCCGATAAGCTGTATCTGGAATGAATGATTCAACAATTTAGTTACTGAGGTTAATCCTATGACTGATAAGCAGCACAAGTCTTACGCTGAGAAGAACGAAGAGCGCATCACAGAATTTGTTGAAAACATCAACGAAAAAGGAGAAAAAAAGCGGGAAGAAAAGAAGAAGGAAGCCGAGTCTGAAGTCGCTGAGTAATTGGCAGTGATGTAATCGGCGATAATAGTTACAAGCAGGCGCTGCTGGATAAACCAAATTCAGCAGCGCCGCCTGCGTTGATGTTTATTCTTGATGCTATGGCAAGAGCGATCGGTGAGAATGGCTCTATGGCGGTTTTCACTTGGGTGAAGTATTTAGCGATTGATCTATCTCTTGTCAAGGGGGACTCTGATCAAAGGAGATACTATACAGAGTGAAACTTAAACCACTAGGTGCTGGGGGATCTGAAACTCAGCAGTTGTATACCTCACTCCATCTAGAACCGCTCTAGTTCAACAATGTATCGCTACTAGCCGAATACCATCTTCCTATTCCCATCTTAGGAAAGCGAGACACAGAAAATTTCTGTCTAAGGATAGGTAAAAACCAGAGGCTTTAGCATCACATTAAGAAAAAAAGGTTTGGTTATGGCCCCTGTTGAGTTTAAGCTGTTTGCTCCCTACAATAAGGACGCGGTTTTGATTGGCTCCTTCTCCAACGGGAAGGATATCCCTATGGAGAAAGGAGAAGACGGCTATTTTCGTGCCCAAGTTGACTTAAATGATGGTCGCCACGACTACAAGTTCCGGGTTCAGTCCAAAAGCTTTTTTCTAGAACCTGATCAGTGGATTGAGGTCATTGATCCGAGAGCTAGTCATGTAGATGAGAGCAATCAAGCCGCTGTCTTGTGCATTAAAGATGGCGAACCTACAGTTGACGATTACGTTTGGCACCATGACGATAAAGCGCTGCCACAAAACGAAGATCTGATCATCTACGAAATTTTGGCTAGCGATTTTTCTGGCGGAGAGGATGATGCCAATCTGCGTGGACAGCTTAAACATATTACCGAAAAGCTTGACTACCTCTGCGAACTAGGAATCAATGCCATTGAGCTGATGCCGATTCAAGAATTCCCTGGTGAGCAAGGTTGGGGTTATAACACACACCATTATTTCGCCGTAGAGTCGGCCTACGGCACCAGCGAAGACCTCAAACATCTAGTAGATGAGTGCCATGCTCGTGGCATTCGAGTCATTTTAGATATTATTCTTAACCATTCGGGTTCCGAAGCTCCGTTGACAAAAATTGACTACAACTATTGGTATCGAAGCGAGCCTAAAGATCCTGAGCAAAATTGGGGCCCAGAATTCGATTACGATCACTATGACGAAAACCTGAATCTATGCCCTGCTCAGGAATTCGTCAAAGATGTCCTGCACTTTTGGATTACGGAATATCACATCGACGGCTTTCGATTTGATGCCGTTAGCCAAATGGGTCACTTTGACTTTTTGGGGCAGCTCACCGATGAGACAAGTAAGCAGGCTCAGCCTAAACCGTTTTATAACATCGGAGAACTCATTCCCGAATCTCCCGATGCCACCAATTTAGAAGGCCCCCTTGATGCCTGCTGGCGCGATGGATTTCTGCACCAACTGCTGCCCATGCTATGGGGAGATGAAACTGATATAGAAACCGTTAAAGATTTAGTTGATGCCAAGCGATCGGGCTATCAAGGGGCTGTCAACGCTATTAACTATCTCAGCAACCACGACCACGATCGCTTAATGGTGCAGCTAGCCAATCATGAAATCTTTGACGAAATCGCCTTTAAACGAGCGAAACTGGGGGCTGTTTTGGTGATGACCGCTATGGGTGTGCCCTTAATCTGGATGGGAGAAGAGTTTGGAGCCTACCAGCCTAAAACCCTAGAACCAGCCAAGATTGACTGGTCACTGCTGAAGAACGATCGCAACCACGACCTGATGCAGCACTATCGAAGTCTGATTAACCTGCGTAAAGACAACTATGCTCTGCGCACTGAAAATGTGGAATTTTTCTACGATGATCCAGAATCTAAAGTGCTGGCCTACATTCGCTGGAACGATGAAGGCTCGCGTGTTGTTGTCGTCGTCAATTTCTCAAATCAATATTTAGCCGACTACGAAGTTAAAAACTTCCCCCAAGGTATCAACTGGCACGAATGGATCAGTAATTACGACGTCGAAGTCCATGACGGCGTTTGGGTCACAGACTTACCAGAATACGAAGCAAAGGTGTTAGTTTAAGAGTCCGTTTGCCAAGAGAGCTGTTGTAGCCTGAGTGCCTGGTTGAAGCTCTTTGACCCTTTGAAAAAATAGGGATAGCCTCAAAGACTAACTATTTAGAACTGTCTACAGCGTTTTAAAGGACAAAGCGATCCAGCAAGACCTCAGTTTCTTCCTCCATCTTTATTCCCTAAGGTAGAACCCCTAGACTAACCCCTGAAGTATCGCATTGCTGCTGTTGCTTATTCATCCTTAAGGAATAGGCAGATACTCCCCAGGGAAGACGAAATAGTCTGTGCTAATGATTAGACTCCTGTTAGAGCGGGTTTTCCTTACAGCCATTCCGCATTTTCAATATCTCGTGTTGAAGACCTCAAGTCAGAAGGAACAATAGCAATACTATTCAATTCTGGCTAAGGAATAGTTCTTGCCTTCAAAAATTCGGAGGCCGATCTCTATACGTGTTCGAAATAGGTAAGAGCGACGCTGGGATGGGGCTAGGCCTTTCTCCGAAGCGGGGACGTATAGATCCTAAATCCGGTCAACCCGCAGATTTTTCCTGAAGGAAGCGAAGTGGCCAACATCCTGCTGGCTTTGAGCAGTGTTGAACATCACAGGTTCAGTAAATCGCTGAATTTTGACAGTATAGTTTTGTATCTAAGAGGCAGTATGGAAACACAAGAAACTCAACAAGATCGACAGGGTAGTGACGTTCCTTATCCAAATATTCCACCACTGATTGATAGTCGCGCCACTGAATATCACGGCACCGGCATTACCAGCACTGTAGCTATTCTGGGCCATCCCATTCATCCCATTATTGTAATTTTCCCCATCGCATTTCTCAGCGGCGTAGCGGGTACTGATCTGGGCTATTGGCTAACCAAGGGTGAGTTTTGGGCACAGGCGTCGATTTGGCTGTTGGGGGTGGGCTTGCTGTCTGGGGTCGCCGCCGCCATAACTGGTATGTTTGACTTCGTTCGCATTCCTAGGGCGCGCAAACGCCAGGCGGGCTGGTTGCACATGGGGCTCAATGTGGCGGTGTTGGTATTGAGTATCGGCAACTTTGCGCTGCGGTTGGGCAACCCAGAGACAAATATTTTGCCAACCGGTTTAGTGTTGTCCTTGGTGGTGTCAGTGCTACTACTGGCCAGTGGCTGGTTTGGCGGTGAGCTGATGTTTCGTCACAAGGTGGGGATTGTAGGGCCGGGCGAAACCCACGTGCCCTAGCAAGTTTAGCCGTTGCTCAACGTAAGTATAATTTGCCCCCCTAGCCTCCAATCCTAGGGGGAGACAGAGCCTCAAAGTTCCCAGCCTTGGGGATTTGGGAGTGCTGTGCAGAGTCTAAAGGTTTTGCCGGTTCATTCCTCGATTCAGCAATGCCGAAGTTTATATCATTTCGATCGCAAGCTTAGTTTGACTGCCCCCAAACCTATTGGGGCAAACCCCATTTGTATTTTATAACATTGCCTTTTTGAGGATTGGGAGTGGTTGACTTCAAGATTTGATCCGAAGCCCTGACTTAAGGATATGTAGAGAGTTTTCATGGAGCTTAAACCACTTAACCAGCAGGTTGTCGTTGTCGTGGGGGCCTCTAGCGGTATTGGTCGCGACGCTGCTTTAAAGTTGACTCAGCGGGGCGCTAAAGTTGTTGTTGCGGCACGCAACGAGAGCGGACTGGCGTCGCTGGTAGATGAAATTCGGCAGCAGGGCGGAGAGGCGATCGCCGTCACCGCCGATGTCGCCCAATTTGAGCAGGTCAGCGCGATCGCCGATGCTGCGATCGCCAGCTTTGGCCGCATCGACACCTGGGTACACTGTGCTGCCGCTGGCATCCTCGCCCCCTTCGAAACGATGACCATCGAAGAGTTTCGAAGGGTGATCGACGTTACCCTGATGGGCCAGGTTTACGGGGCCAAAGTGGCCCTGCCCCACCTTAAACAGGCGGGCCGAGGCTCGCTGATCGCTATTTCGTCGATGGAGGGGCGACGGGCACTGCCGTTGCAGAGTCCTTATTCCACGGCCAAACACGGACTAGAGGGCTTTCTCGAATCGCTGCGGGTAGAGCTAGAGCACGAAGGGGCCGCCATCAATGTCACCAGCATCAAGCCAGCGGTGATTAATACTCCCTTCTACAACCACATGCGTACTAAAGTCGGCGTTAAGCCCACAGGTATTCCGCCCTACTACGATCCGGGCCTGGTCACCGACGCCATTCTCTACGCTGCTGAGAACCCAATCCGTGACTATATCGTGGGGGATGTCGGTCGCCTGCTCGATTGGGGCCAGCGGTTGTCGCCGGGGCTGATGGACGTTGCTCTCAACTACGTGGGCTTTCGCGGTCAGCGCACCGACGATCTCAAAGCGCCTCAGGCTCCAGACGGTCTGTTTGAGCCTATGCCGGGCTATGAGCAGGTGAAGGGAGACTTCACCCACCTCACCGTGCCTAGCCTGTCGGATTGGCTACTCAAACTCGTATTTGGGAGCCGAGTCTAACTGACGACACAACGCCCTTCGAGACAACACTGAGGGACGGGTAGGCTGAATTTGACCTGTCCCCAGACTAAATTTTGCGGAGGTTCTACTGATTGCCCAGCTTCGTCGGCTCAAAAATGTTGACGGGTAAAGCCGACAACTAGCCCAGTCAGCTCAAGCCAAGGTTCTAGATTTTGTCTCAACGCGATCAATGAAGGAGATTTAGGATGAAATATCGGCAGTTGGGGGATAGCGACCTCACCGTCTCGGAGCTGGCTCTGGGATCATGGTTAACCTACGGCGGCGGAGTCGAGCGGCAGCAGGCGGAGGCCTGCGTACACAAGGCCTTTGAGGTTGGCATCAACTTTATTGACACGGCCAACGTCTACGGGCGTGGCGCTGCGGAGTCGTTTTTAGGAGAGGTATTGCGGGGGCGCGATCGCAGCTCCTACGTGCTGGCCACCAAGGTCTTTTTTCCCATGTCGCCCAGCGATCAGGGGCTATCGGCAGCCCAAATTTATAAACAGATCGACGCTTCTTTGCAGCGCCTGGGCACCGACTACGTCGATCTCTACCAGTGTCATCGCTACGACCCCAACACGCCCCTTGAAGAAACCATGGCCGCCCTCACTGAGGTGGTGCAGCAGGGCAAAGCCCGCTACATCGGCTTTAGCGAATGGAATCCGGCCCAGATTCAGGCGGCGCTGGATCTGCCCGACGTAGAAAAATTTGTCTCTAGCCAGCCCCAATACTCGATGCTGTGGCGACAGCCCGAGGCTGAGGTTTTTCCCCTCTGTGCCGACCACGGTATCGGGCAGATTGTCTGGTCGCCCCTGGCCCAGGGGGTGCTCACCGGCAAATACAAGCCGGGGGCTACGCCGCCTGCCGACTCCCGCGCCGCCAACGACAAAATGAATGGGTTTATGAGCGAGCTGAGGCGCGATCGCGTGCTCAGTGCTGTGCAAAACCTCCAGCCCATCGCCCAGCGGCTCAACCTCTCCATGGCCCAGCTAGCCCTCGCCTGGATTCTGCGCGACGGGAGGGTGACATCGGCCATTATCGGAGCCAGCCGTCCCGAGCAGGTGGCCGACAATGCTGCTGCTTCTGGGGTTGATCTCAGCTCTGAAGTATTGCAGGAGATCGACCAGGTTCTGGCTCCGGCCCTACCGCAAGCGGCAAGACCATAAAGTATTTAGTTTGAATGCAATTTGCTAAATTCCTTTACCCTCCGAGACCTCGCAAATTACTACCAAAGACTGACGGCGACGGCTAAAAAACTTAGAACAATTTTTCAACACACGAGGCTCTGTTTAGCCTTAATAAGTTTCATTCAGGTTGAAACCTGACCCTAAAATGCACGATAACTGGATGATAATTGGGGGAATAACCTTCGTGATTGCCCTGGGTAGTAGTTTTATTCGGCCCCGAGACATCTCTTGGGGAAAGCGCCTCGATCGCCCCAATTGGCTCTTCTTTGAACCCGCCATCCCGCTGATTTGGACAGTAATTTTTGCTTGCGGAGCGTTCTCGGCCACCTATGTTTGGCAAGGCGATCCGGGTAGTGCTAAAACCTGGCTGCTGATGGGTTTGTATCTATTGGTAGAAGTCATTACCGTTGCCTATATCCCTGCCACGCTGTGGTTGAGAAGCCTAAAAGTTGGCACTGCATTAGGCGGACTGGGAGTGGTTCTAGGCATTCTGCTGACGCTCATAGTTTTGCCAATCTCTGAGCTTGCTGCCCTACTCCTCCTGCCCTACGTGCTGTGGAGCCCCATTGGCACCTACACCACCGGCCAGATGATCGACCTCAACCCCAGTGCTGGCTAGTCAATCAACACCCTCCTGAAATCAGCAATGCCCAAGCTGTTCTGCAAGAGGCGTTGCTGATCAGCAGTATGATTTGCCCCCCTAGCCCCCCAATTCTGGGGAGAACCAGACGACTTCAAAGTCCCCCAAACTTGGGGGGGTGGGGGGCCGATGCAGCAACTGTTGCTTTTGCAGATTCATACCTCAATTCAGCAACGCCCTGAAAAAATCGCTGCTGTCGGCTAGGTGCTTCACCCCAGCATCATCATCCGCAGGCGCAGAAACTTTAGTGCTCGGGCGTTTTGAGACATTTGAGGAGGTTATAGCCGTGCGTGCGTTATGAATATTGATGCAGTTGGGCATGCTAAAGCAACCGTTTGTCAACTACCGAAATGTTTATTCAACGCGAAAAAAATGTCATGTTGTGGGGCACGACCCTGGCGCTCTCGGTCGGCATCCTCTTGGGGGGCGGTGCAGCGCGCGCTAAAAACCAGGCCTGTACTCAAGCACAGACAATGCCTGGGCACTGCCTCAGCGAATCTCCTAAGATGCAGGTGGCCCAGGGCATGCTCGGCGGCGCTTTTGCCAGTGGTGGCGCACTCCTCATGATTGAATTGGGCAAGATCGCCAAACGCTAAACGGTCAGCATTTTTATAGTTACAGACCCCTTAACCATTTGGTAGGTGAGCTTGCGATAGAGCCGCACCCAATGCGGTTGTGGTTGGGTGTTGCCAGGCCAGGGGCTTTTGAGTTCGAGCTGGTTAAAGGTGGCCTGCCGCTGGGCGGGCAGACCGACGGCTGCGACTGAAGGCAATGGCCAAGTAGATAAAGTCGTGGGAGATATCGGGGGCTGAGCCGTCATACTGTTTGAATCTAGACTGGCTCAGCGCAGATGGTTTAGGCCGTGATTCACCCCGGATATGACGCTCCCGCCACCCGCTTCCGCCGATGACGCTCCTGCAATCCCTGCCCAGCCCGAGGAAATGTTTCCGGTGGTGGCGATTGGGGCATCGGCAGGGGGGCTAGAGGCGTTTACTCAGCTGATCAGCCATTTGCCCACCACTACGGGCATGGCCTTTGTGCTGTTGCAGCATTTAGACCCCAACCAGCCCAGCCTGCTGAGCGAGATCATGGGCCGCACCACCGAGATGCCGGTGCTGGAGGTGTTAGATGGGGTGGCGATCGCCCCCAACCACGTCTACGTCATTCCCCACAATACGGCGATGACCATTGTGGGGGGCGAGCTGCGGCTGCAACCCCGACCGCGATCGCGCACCGGCAGCCACGTTATTGACAATTTTTTTAACGCCCTGGCCGAGGAGCGGGGTACCAAAGCCATTGGCGTGGTGCTCTCGGGGGCAGATGCCGACGGCACTCTGGGTCTAGAGGCGATTAAGGCGGCGGGGGGCATCACCTTTGCGCAGTTGGAGACATCGGCACAATTTAGCAGCATGCCCCACATGGCGATCGCCACCGGGCAGATCGACTTTATTCAAACGCCAGAAGAAATTGCCCAGACCCTAGCTAGCCTCAGCGCCCACCCCTACATCACCAGCCCCAACCCAGCAGACCCTGTGGCCGTGCCCCAGGAGAAAGTTGCAAGCGACACCGGGCTAGACACCATTCTCACCCTGCTGAAGCGGGCCACCAAAATTGACTTTGCCCAGTACAAACCCAACACCGTCAAGCGGCGCATCTCTCGCCGCATGGCTCTGCACCACCTAGAGAGCCTGGAGAGCTACAGTCAGTACCTTCAGGCCAACCCCGAGGAGGTGCAGGCCCTGCACCAGGAAATTTTGATTGGCGTAACCAGCTTCTTTCGCGATGGAGACGTGTTTACAGCCCTGGAGCAGACGGTGTTTCCGGCGCTGTTGAGAAATAGACAACGGCTGGCCCAAGCCGATCAAGGCAACCCCGACCTGCCCCTGCGCATTTGGGTGGCGGGCTGCTCGACTGGCGAAGAGGCCTATTCCATTGCCATTTGCCTGCTGGAGTATCTCAGCCGCCACAGCGTCAGCCCGCCAATTCAAATTTTTGCCACTGATGTTAGCAAGCTGGCGATTGAAGTGGCTCGCATGGGCTGGTACTCGCCCGTGCAGGTGAGCGACGTGTCGCCAGAACGGTTGCAGCGGTTTTTTGTGCCCACCGACGGCGGCTACCAGATCAACAAGGTGGTGCGAGAGCTGTGCATCTTTGCCTGCCACAATCTGATCACCGATCCGCCCTTTTCACGCCTAGATTTAATCAGCTGCCGCAATGTGCTGATTTACTTTAGGACGTCTTTGCAGAGCAAGGTGCTGCCCATGTTTCACTACGGCCTCAAGCCCAGCGGTTTTTTGCTGCTGGGGTCGTCGGAGACAACGGGGGAGTTTAGCCACCTGTTTTCGTTGGTCGACAGCCACTACAAACTCTACGCCAAACAGTCGGTGTCGCTGCCTTTGAACTTTGACTTTGACCCCACCCCCTACATCCCCAGCCCCCAGTCCCCTATGCCCGACCCACCCCCAGAGCGTAGCCAAACCATTGACCTCTACGCCCTGGCCGACCAAACCGTGCTCAACCGCTACGGCCCAGCGGGGGTATTGGTGAATGACCGGCTGGAGATCTTGCAGTTTCGCGGGCAGACGGGGGCTTATCTAGAGCCTGCCCCCGGTCGCGCCAGCCTCAATTTGCTCACCATGGCGAAGGAGGGGCTGCGGATCGACCTGCGCACGGCCTTCTACCAGGCCCAGCAAACTAGCCAGGCGGTGCAGCGGCGATCGCTGCTGATCGAAGGGGGCGATCGCCGCCCGGTGCAGATTGAGGTTGTGCCCCTCATGCCACAGCCTGCTGGCAAAGCTTACTCCCTGGTGTTTTTCACCGATGTGGTGCCAGACGGCACCGCCGCCGAGGCCGCCCTCCCTGTCTCCGATTTGGAGAATCAGTACTGGCAAGAAAATCTCGCCCTCCAGCAGGATCTCGACACCACGCGATCGCACCTGCAATCGATCATTCAAGAGCAGGAGGCCACCAACCAAGATCTGCGGGCCGCTAACGAAGAAGTTCTCTCCAGTAACGAAGAACTCCAGAGCACCAACGAAGAGCTGCAAACCGCCAAAGAAGAAATTCAGGCCACCAACGAAGAACTCAGCACCATCAATGACGAGCTCTACCGCCGCAATGCCGAAACCACCCGCATCAGCGACGACTTTCAAAACCTGCTCAGCAGCATCCACATTCCTATTCTAATGTTGGAGGACGACCTCAGAATTCGCCGCTTTACCCCCACCGCAGCCGCCCTGTTCAATCTGATTCCCGGCGATGTGGGCCGTCCCCTGGGCGACATCAACCACCGCCTGGTCATCGCCGACCTCGAAGCCCGCATCCTAGCAGTGATCAATACCCTAGAGCAGAGCAGCCAGGAAGTGCAGGATCAGGAGGGCCGCTGGTACGACCTGCGCATTCGCCCCTACCGCACCCTCGACAACCGCATCGATGGGGCGGTGGTGGTGCTGGTGGATATTGACAGCCTCAAGCGCAGCGCCAACCAGCTCAGCCAGGCCCGCGACTACGCCGACGCCATTGTGCAGACCGTGCGCGAGGCCCTAGTGGTGCTCACCCACGACCTGCGGGTGGTGACGGCAAATCGGCAGTTTTATCAGACCTTTCAAGTCAGTCCCAGCGACACCGAGGGGCAATTGATTTTTGATCTGGGTAACGGCCAGTGGGATATCCCTCAGCTGCGATCGCTGCTCCACGACCTGCTGCCCCAAAACATGCAGATCGACGACTTTGAAGTGGTGCACAACTTCGAAACCATTGGCCTCCAAACGATGTGGCTCAACGCCCGCAAAATGACCCAGCCCAACGGCGACGATTTAGTTTTATTGGCGATTGAAACTATGTCTGATCGTGCCGCCAGTGGAGAATAGATGAGAATGGTTTGATTGAAAATGTGGAACGTATAGGCAATCGCCAATGGAGGTCGAATGACAGCAAAATTAATGTGGCGATATGCAATTTAGAATATAGGTCCACCAGAGCAGGCCACATCCCAAAAACAGGATTTCTTCAAAGCAAATCTGACCTAATCTAGGCTCAAAAATAGAGCTTTGCCTAGGAGAAATCTAGAGCCTGAGCTGGGCTGGCGATCGCCAAAAAACCATCATAAACGCCTGATTTTATGACTGATAGGGAAGGCAAGCTCACTCTATCGGAGGTTATATTCAGCAAAATATTTTGGTACGATAACGAGCAAAAGCAAGCGCCTTGTAGACTGAAATTAAACCTTTGAGGAAGGTGTCGCTAGCTACATTTTGTTCGGGATGATCCACCATCCCTAGGAAGACTGACCCATGAGTATCTCTCATCAAATCGAAGCAGTCTACCAACGCGCCCTCAGGCTGCGCGAGCAGGCCACTACCAACCCGATTGACCCCACTCTGCTAGAGCTGGCCCTTAAAGACCTATACCTCGTGCTTGAAGAGCTACAGGCCGTAGATACGGAGCTGCATGAGCAAAACCAGATACTCAACGACACCCGGGTTCAGGTTGACCTTGAGCGCCAGCGCTATCGCACCCTGTTTGAGCTGGCCCCCGATGGCTATTTAGTTACCGATGCAACGGGCAAAATTTATCACGCTAACCGGGCAGCAGAGATATTGTTTGCCCAGCCCCAGGCCGGGCTGGTGGGCAAACCGCTGATGGTGCTGATCGAGCAGGGTGACTGGTCAGAGTTTCAGCGGCGGCTGGCTCAGCCCAACCCTGCCAAGCCCTGGGAAGTCACCCTCAAATCGCGGCAGGGGGAGCCGATTACGGTGGCGATCGCCACTAACTTCCTCAAAGACAGCGGCCCAGGGGCCACTACCATTCTTTGGTCGCTGCGAGATATTTCTCAGCAGCGCCGCATAGAGCAGCAGCTCCAGGCGGCCCAGGCCGATCTTCAAGATCTAGTCGTGGCCCGCACCGCAGACCTCATGCAGGCCAACGCCCAACTGCTTCAAGATCTCAGCGACTACCGTCAGGGCAGGCCGCAGTGAATATTATGCTTAAGCGCATTGATGCTGTACAGCAGCGCGCCTTGCTACTGCACCAGCACGCCAGCACGTCGCCCATTAAACCCGAGCTGCTGGCCCTGGCCCTAGATGACCTTAGCCTAGTGCTCGAAGAGCTGCGCACCGCCCACGAAGAGCTAATTCAGCAAAATCAGGCTCTGGCTGACTACCGCCAGCAGCTAGAGACCGAGCGCCAGCGCTACCAAGACCTGTTTAACCTTGCCCCCGATGGCTACTTGGTGAGCGACGCCAAGGGCATCATTCAGGCGGGCAATGTGGCGATCGCCGCCCTGCTGCGTCTGCCCCAGGCGTCGCTGGTGGGCAAACCCATGGTGCTGTTGCTACCGATCAAGCACCGCCGCGCCCTCTACGCCATGCTGGCCCAGATCACTGGCACAACCCCACTGCCCATCAAAACTTGGGAAACCCAGATTGTGCTCCGAGAGGGCACGGCCATCGATGTTGCCATTACAGTTTCCGCTAGCCGTGAGGGCGGTGAAGCCCGCCTGCGCTGGCTGGTGCGCGACATCACCGAAAAAAAGCAGGCCGAGGCCAAAATTCACCACCAAGCCTTCTACGACCGGCTCACCGGGCTGCCCAACCGTGCCTTTCTCGACACCTATCTGCCCAAGGTGCTGGCCCAGGCCGAGCGCCAACAAACTCAGGTAGCAGTGGCCTTTTTAGACCTCGACAAATTCAAAGATATCAACGACAGCCTGGGCCACGAGGTCGGCGACCAAATGCTGCACCAGGTGGCTCAGCGCCTAGCCCACTGCCTGCGCAGCGAAGACCTGCTAGTGCGCTGGGGCGGTGATGAGTTTGTTTTGGTGCTCTCTCGGCTAACTGATGCAGATTCGGTGGGGCGCACCTGCGATCGCATTTTAGAGAGCCTGCGACCCACCTTCGCGATCGATGACCATCAGCTACACATTGGCACTAGCGTCGGCATCGCCCTTTTTCCGCAGGATGGCCCCGACCCCACCACCCTGCTGCGCTATGCCGACCAGGCTCTCTACCAGGCCAAAAACCAGGGCCGCAATACCTACCGTTTCTATCAACCGGGGTTGACTATCAGCTGAGCTTTGGGAAGGCCCACGGTCGGTAAACGGTGTCCCCTGTGCCCCGGTGGGTGAGGGCAGGCAATCTGCCGCGATCGCCCAGAACTGCGCCATCGCGCCTACTACCGCTGCGATCGCTGCAACCGGCTCGCGGCGCGGCCTGACCGCTTTCTCCCATTCCAGGCCAAAAAAGCCGAGTACGACCTGCACCATAACCCCGCCTAGGGTGCAGATGGGGCTAACCCACCACCGACTCTACTTTGGCGGCTTCATCCTCTGTCGCCGCTAGCACCTCGGGGGCGGCGGGTTCGCGGTGGTCAAACTCCAGCTTGCCGTTCTGCAAACTCACGGTGATGGTCGCGCCCTGGGCAAAGGTGGTCTCTAGAATCTTGGTGGCGATCGGGTTCTCTAGCAGCCGCTGGATGGCCCGCTTGAGGGGACGGGCACCGTACACTGGGTCATAGCCGCTCTCGGCGATGAAGTCGATCGCCGGATCGGCAATCTCCAGGCCAATGGTCTGGTCAGCTAATCGGCGCTGCACCCGGCGAATTTGCAGGGCCACAATCTTGCGCAGCTCGCTCTTGCGCAGCGAGTGGAACAGAATCAGATCATCCACCCGGTTGAGGAACTCGGGGCGAAACTGTTTTTGCAGCGCCTTGAGCACCTGAACGCGCATTTCGTCGTAGCGATCGTCGTCGCCCGCCAGCTCTAAAATGTGGTCGCTGCCCAGGTTGCTGGTCATGATCACCACGGTGTTGCGAAAGTCGACCCGGTGGCCCTGGGAGTCGGTGATGCGACCGTCGTCGAGCACCTGTAAGAGAATGTTGAACACGTCGGGGTGGGCTTTCTCGACCTCATCGAGCAGCACCACTGAGTAGGGGTGGCGACGCACCGCCTCGGAGAGCTGACCGCCGTCCTCGTAGCCGACGTAGCCAGGGGGTGCCCCCACCAGCCGCGACACGGCGTTTTTCTCCATGTACTCTGACATGTCGATGCGAATCAGCGCGTCTTCGGTGTCGAAGAGAAACTCTGCCAGGGCGCGGGCCAGCTCGGTCTTACCCACCCCGGTCGGCCCCATAAACAGGAAGGAACCCAAGGGACGGCCCTGGTCGTTCATGCCGGCGCGGGCGCGGCGAATGGCGGCGGCCACGGCCTCCACCGCTTCGTCTTGACCAATCACCCGCTCGTGCAGATGGCCTTCGAGCTGGAGCAGCTTTTGCCGCTCTGACTCCATCAGTCGATTGACGGGGATGCCCGTCCATTTGGCGACGATTTCGGCGATGTCGGCCTCGGTGACCTGTTCGCGCAACAGGGTATTGCCCTGGGCCTGCACTTCGACCAGCTGGGCCTCTAGGGTTTCGCGATCGCGCTGAATCTTCTCCAGACTGTCGTACTTGAGTTTGGCGGCCTTGTTGAGGTCATAGGCCCGTTCGGCCTGCTCAATCTGTAGGCGAATTTGGTCTTCTTCGTCTTTGAGGGCATGAATGGCGTCGAGGGCCTGCTTTTCGCTCTGCCACTGGCCGCTAAAGGACTGCTGCTTGGCCTGGAGTTCGGTAATCTCTTGCTCGATGCGGCTGAGACGCTGGCGCGAGGCCTTGGTCATGGAGCCGTTTTCGGCCTCCAGGGAGAGCTTTTCCATCTCGATCTGCATGAGGCGGCGCTCGATGCCCTCCAGCTCCTCGGGTTTGGAGGTAATCTCCATCTTGAGCTTGGCGGCGGCTTCGTCAACCAGGTCGATGGCTTTGTCGGGCAGAAAGCGATCGGCAATGTAGCGGTCAGAGAGCACTGCCGCCGCCACCAGGGCGCTGTCAGCAATATCGACGCCGTGGTACGACTCGTAGCGCTTTTTCAGCCCCCGCAAAATGGAGATAGTGTCTTCGGCGCTGGGCTGACCGATGTACACCTGCTGAAAGCGACGCTCTAGGGCGGCGTCTTTTTCGATGTGCTTGCGGTATTCGTCGAGGGTGGTGGCCCCTATGCAGCGCAGTTCGCCCCGCGCCAGCATCGGCTTGAGCAGGTTGCTGGCATCCATGGTGCCCTGGCCCGCTCCGGCTCCGACCACCGTGTGCAGCTCATCAATAAACAGCACCACCTGCCCGGCGGAGTCGGTAACTTCCTTGAGCACCAGCCGCAGCCGTTCTTCAAACTCGCCGCGAAACTTGGCTCCGGCAATTAGCCCGCCGATGTCGAGGGAAATCAGCGTGCGCCCCTTAAGCGATTCGGGCACCTCGCCGTTGATGATGCGCTGGGCCAGAGCTTCGGCGATCGCCGTCTTGCCCACCCCCGGTTCGCCAATCACCACGGGATTGTTTTTCGTGCGCCGCGACAGCACCTGAATCACGCGGCGGATCTCGTCGTCACGACCAATTACGGGGTCGAGCTTGCCGTCGCGGGCGAGCTGGGTGAGGTCGATGCCAAATTTCTCTAGGGCGTCGTACTGCGACTCAGGATTTTGGTCGGTGACTTTTTGACTGCCGCGCACCGCCTGTACTGCCGCCATCAGTTCGGGGCCTTCCACATTAAAGCCCCGCAGTAGCCGACGGCCAATGCGCTCATCCTCCTGAAAACCCAGCAGCAGGTGCTCGACCGAGATGAATTTGTCTTTGAGGGTTTGGCGCGCCGCCTCGGCCTGATCGAGCATGCGATCGAGGCTCTGGCCCAGGTAGAGGTTGCTGTCAACACCGGGGCGCACGCGGGCCTGGCGCTGGGCAAATTTCTCTAGATCGTCGAGAATTTGGTCGCTGTCGAGGTTGGCCTTGTCGAGGATCTTGTGGGCCAGCCCGTCTTCTTCTTGATCGAGCAGCGCGATCAGCACGTGCTCGACCTCCATATATTGATGTTTGCAGCGGCGAGCCACGTCCTGGGCCTCAACGATGGCATCCCAGGCTTTGGCGGTAAACTGATCCGGATCGGTTGGCTGCATAATCTCCGTGGGCGGGCAGGCGTGCGCTTTGCTTTTTGTAACGGTTGGACGTTCAGTATATCAGTTGGGCGCTGGGCTGGCTGGGCGGCCTTCTGAGGGCAGCATAGAGGGATTGCCCGCTACAAACTGTTCAGCCCGCTGCTCCTGGCTCTCTAACTCTCCTAGGACAACGCAGGGGGGTCTAAAAGCTAACTCCAGGGGCGGCAGGGCAGACTTCGATTAGGGGCGAGACATCGTCCGGTCAAACACCACCGAACGATTGCGTCCCTGCCGCTTGGCTTGGTAGAGGGCCTGGTCTGCCTGTTGAACGAGCACCGTAGAGGTTAGTTTCTGAGAGGGGATGAGGGTACTGATGCCTAAACTAATTGTAATCTGGGAACCCACTGCTGAGGCCTGGTGAGCAATGGCTAAGGCCGCGATCGCCTGATGGATGTGGCGTGCCACTGCGATCGCCCCTTGCCGAATGGTGTTGGGCAAAATGATCACAAACTCTTCGCCGCCGTAGCGCGCCAGCAGATCGGTGGGGCGACCCAATACTTTTTGAGCGGCCTGGGCAAGGGCGTAGAGGCAATCATCGCCCGACTGATGGCCGTAGGTATCGTTGTAGCACTTGAAATAGTCGACATCAAACAGCAGCAGGGAGAGGGGTAGGCGATCGCGCCTCAGACGCGCCCACTCTTGCTCTAGGCGATCGCTAAAGCGGCGACGATTGGCAATTTGAGTCAGCGGATCGATGTGGGCCATCTGCTCTAGCAGCCCTGTGGCCCGTTGCAGTTCAGCGTTGGCCTGGGTCAGGCGCACCTCGGCGAGCTGGCGCTCTTGCAGTTCGCTCTGTAGCTGTTTAACCAAATCGGCCTGGTGAATGGCGATCGCTAGCTGCGCCGCAATGTCTTCTACCAGTTCGACCTCTACCCCCTGCCAGTAGCGCGGCCCGGAGCATTGGTGAATCACAATTAGCCCCCAAAGATCGGTTCCCTTTTGCAGGGGCACCACCAGGCTGGCCTGCACCTGAAACTGGCTAAAGAGCTGGCTGTGCTCGTCCAACAGCCTCATTTCGTGAAGATCTCTAATGGCCAGGGTGCCAGCGTTGTGGCGAATGCCCCGGTAGTGATCGCCAAACCCCTGGTGCGGCACCTGGGTCACCATGACCGCATCCACCCCTGGGGCCACCGCCTCCGACACAAAACTACCGCCCGCCGCCCCATCGGGAGCGAAGCGATAGATGCCCACCCGATCCGCCGCTAAGCACTGGCGAACTTCCTGGGCCGCGACGGCAAAAATTTGCGTTAGTTCAAGGGATTCTCGAATGTGCTGGGTAATTTGTCCCAGGGCTACGGCCCGCTCGTACTGATGTTTGAGGGTGGCCTCGGCCTGCTTTTGGGCGCTAATCGCGGCTTCGGCCTGCTTTTTGGCCCGCAAAATCTCGTCTTCGTACTGCATGCGCTGGCGAATGGGAATCACCACACAGTCGTTGATGGCGTCTCCCTGGCGCTGCCGCCGCACCCCGTTGGCCAAAATGGGAATGTCTTGCCCCGATCGCGATCGCAGGGAAAAGTAAATTTCGCTCACCGCCCCCTGCACCCGCAGCATGGGAAACACGTGGGTTTGATAAAAAATGCGGCTGGCCAAGGGCAAAATAGCGACAATGTTTTGACCCTGTAGCGCCTCCCAGCCCAGCAGCGTCAGTAGTGTGGCATTGGCGTACTCAATCACGCCGTCGTCGCGCACCGACAAAAGTCCGCAGGGAGCCTGGTCGAGCAGGGGGCCGGTGCCCTGGGGCGCAGACCTTGGGGTAGAACTCCGGTTAACCATAGGCCGAACCCAGACTGGCCGCCTCCAAATAGGTTTTTATCCGCTGAACGGTTTCGTCGGGATGGCTCATGTGGGGGCAGTGGCCCGTGGCCTCCATCAGGGCCAGGGTGCTGTGGGGCAAGTGCTGATGCAGGTATCGCCCTACCTCGGTGGGGGCGATCGCATCGTCTTTGCACTGCAAAATCAGGGAGGGTACCGGTGCTCTGGCCAAATCGTCGCGGTTATCGCCGTAGAAGGTAGCTCTGGCAAACCGCGTGGCAATGGCGGGGTCGGTCGAGCAAAAACTCTCCTCTAGCTCTTGGGTGAGCTGGGGTCGATCGGCGTTCTGCATTACCACTGGGGCTAAAAAGTGCGCCCAGCCAATGTAGTTTTTCTCCATGATGTCGAGCAGTTGGTCAATATCCTGGCGCTCAAAACCGCCGACGTAGGCATCCTCGTTGATATAGCAGGGCGATGGGCCAATCATCACCAGCCGCTCAAAGCGCTCGGGGGCGGCGATCGCCGCCAGCAGACCAATCATGCTGCTCACCGAGTGACCCACAAAGATCGCCTGTTCTAGCTCCAACGCCGCACAGATCTCCAAAACATCCTGGGCATAGCCCTGAAGGTGGCTGTACCGCAGCGGATCGTAGGTGGCCAAGTCTGACTGGCCAAATCCCACATAGTCAAACAAAACCAGCCGATAGTCGGCGGCAAAGGCAGGGGCCACAAACCGCCACATCTTTTGATCGCAGCCAAAGCCGTGGGCCATCACCAAAGGTCGCTGCCCTTGGCCCATAACCTTGACGTTGTTTCGGCTTAAAACATCCACTGGCATGGTCTACCTTTGCGCTGAACCCCCGTATCTGGTTAGCGTGCCCAATTGCCAAAGCGCAAAAGAAGACGCATCAATCTCTAAACCTGACTTTAGAAGACGTTAACTAGCGTTGTTTTTCTCAACAATTGGTTACCAACTTTATGGCCAAGGGCATTAAAAAATACGCCCTCACTTCACTGCCGCACCTTGCTACTCCTAGGCTACACCTCGTATTGCCGAATGGGGTAGTAGGCTCAAAAGGGGGGCAGCAAAAAGGCGAAGATAGAAGAGCGAAAAGTGAAAAGAATGCTTAGTGGTTTAAGTTCCGGCATTTTGGCCTGCCTTAATTTAGAGCTTTGCTCTTTTGAAGGGTTGCGATCGCAGCCATGCCATTCAGGTATCTAGGCAAATAGCTGAACCAGCCCGCTCAGTAACGAATGCGGGGGTCAATATAGGCATTCAAAATATCGATCGCAATGCTGATCACCGCCACAATCATGGCGAAAAACACCATTAGCCCCTGCACCACTGGGTAGTCGCGCTGGGAGATCGCCTCGTAAAGGCGGTTGGCTAGCCCCGGCCACGAAAACGTCACCTCCGTGAGCACCGCGCCCCCCAGCATGGAGGCAAAGGTCAGCCCCAAAATCGTAATCACCGGAATCATCGCATTCTTCAGCGCGTGTACCAGCACAATGCGCCGCTCTGGAATGCCCCGCGCCCGCGCCGCCTCCACGTAGTCTGCCGCCAGGGTCTGTTTGAGATTGACCCGCACCATGCGCTCAAACACGCCGCTGATTAAAATCCCTAGGGTGAGGCTAGGCAGGGCCAAGTAGTAGAGCGTGGTAAAGAATGCGCCAAAATCGAGGGTCAGCAGGCTATCGAGCAGGTACAGCCCGGTTGGCCCTGCCGGGGGCGCGGCCCGCAGCGGGTAGCGGGTGCCAATGGGGAACCAGCGCAGCTGCACCGCAAAAATAAGCTGCAAAATCATGCCAAACCAGTACATCGGAATGGCGTAGGTAACGATGCCAAACAGCCGTCCCCCCGCATCCAGCAGCGAATTGGGGCGCGAGGCCGCTAGGGCACCAACGCCGATGCCCACCACCGTGGCGACAATCATGCCGCACACCGTCAGCTCAACCGTGGCCGGAAAGTGTGCCCGAATAATTTGCCACACCGTCTGACCCTGGGTTGCCAGAGAAGATCCCAAATCCAGCCGCAGCAGATCCCCCAGGTAGCTCAAGTATTGAATGAACAAGGGCTGATCTAAGCCAAGCTGCGACCTAAGCGCATCCTTTGCCGCCGCCGGAGCCCGCGCTCCGAGCAGTGCATCGACCGGGTCGCCCGGCGTCGCCCGCAGCAGCAAAAACACCACCGTCGTGATGGTCAAAATCATCAGCGGAGCCAGCAGCAGCCGAGTGAAGATGTAGTAGCGCAGGGCGGCGGAGCGAGAAGACATGGGGAGGGGGTTTAAGCGAGGGTGAGGAGTCAGGAGGGTTAGGGGAGGTGGAGGCGGGAGGAGGATGTATAAGCGGGACGGCTGCCCGCAAGGTGGCGGTGAGGAAGGGGAAGTTCAAAATTCAAAATTTTGAATTTTCAATTTTGAACTTTGAATTCATCTCCCTATCCCCTCATTTACCCCCCTTCCTTGTCTCTCCCTACCCCCGGCTGATCTGCCACAGCAAGAACTGCTGCGTTGGCTCCACGGCTACGCCTTCTACACCGTCCTGGGCGAAGACATAGTCTTTGTTTTGCCACAGAGGGACGTAAGGTACGTCATCGACCATCATCTGCTGGAGGTCGGCGATCGCCTGCTGACGAGCGTCGGGGTCTTGCTCGGCCTGCTGTTTGGCCACAAGCTGATTGGCTTCGGGGCTGTAGTAAAACGAGCCGTTGGCCTGGGAAGGCCCTTCTTCGCAGAGGTTGTTGCTGCCTTTTTCGCAGCTCATAAAGGGTTGAATGAAGGTGTCGGGGTCGTAGTAGTCGGGGTACCAATTGGCCAAAACGATCGGGTAAATGCCTTTGCCCACGTTTTCCCAAAGGGTGGCTCCTTCGGTGTTCTGTACGCTCACCGTCACTAACCCCGGCAGGCCTGCCTCGATCGATTCTTTGAGGGTGTTGGCGACAATGCTGCGGGTGGTAGAGGCTGAGGGATACCAGATTTCTAAAGTTAGTGGCTTGGCCTCTGAGAATCCGGCTTCGGTGAGCAGGGTCTTGGCCTTATCAAAGTCACCGTCGCCGTAAGCGTCTTTGAACACTGGCTTAGCAATGTCAAAGCTGGCGGGAATCAGGCTGTAGAGCGGTTCGGCCTGGCCCTGGAAGACGCGCTCGTTGAGTAGGGGGCGATCGACCATGGCGGCGATCGCCTGGCGCACCTTGACATTGTTCAGTGGCTCAATCTTTTGGTTGAGCGCCATGTAATTGATCACGTTGGTGCCCGCCTCGATCACCTGCCAGCCGCCGGAGTCTTCTTCCCGCTCTAGGGCCGCGACCTGCTCGGGGTCGAGGGTTTGGTAGGCGATGTCGAGACCGCCGGTTCTAAAGGTGTTGTAGAGGTTGGCGGGGCTGGTAAAAATCTGAATGTCGATGCCCTGGTTGGCGGGGGCATCGCCCCAGTAGTCGGGGTTGACGTCGAGTTTGATCGAGTCACTGGTGAAGCCCGACAGCTTGTAGGGGCCGGTGCCGACAAAGCTATCGGGCTTAAAGCTGCCGGTGCCGATCTCGTAGCTCTCGGGTGAAATCGGGGTTACGCCCGAAAAGCTCAGCAGGGCAGGGAATGCCGCAAAGGGGGTTTTGAGGGTCAGGGTAAGCTCATAGTCTCCCGTGGCCTCAGCAGTGGCAATTTTGTCAGACAGTAGGTAGGCAGGGCGACCGCCATTTTCCATAAACCGCTGGATGGAGAAGGCCATCACCTCGGCATTGAAGGGAGTGCCGTCGTGGAGGGTGACATCGTCCCGCAGGGGAATGGTGTAGGTCAGGCTGTCATCGCTGACGTTGGGTAGCTCGGTAGCGAGCTGGGGCACCAGGTTGGTGGTGCCAGGCTCGTAGGTGTAGAGGCGATCGCCTAGGTTATAGAGCAAGATGCCGGGGAAGGTTTCGTAGGCGTCGGCGGGGTCGAGGGTGCGGGCGGTGAGGGTAGTGCCAATGGTAATGCGGCCATCGCCATCACCAGCGGGGGCATCGGCAGCGGGCTGGTTGTTGCCTGCGCAGCCCAGGGCGATCGCAAATACTAGCCCAAACAGCCCCACAAACTGCACTACCCGCCGCCAGGGCTGTCGTGCCCAAATTCCGTTGCCTTTACCCATCCACGACACCAAAGAACTCATCAGGTTTTATCTAACTAACTGGCCAACACTGGGATAGTTGTATCACCCTTTGGGGACTAGGGGGAGTGGGGGAGTGGATGGGTAAGGGGTGGATGGATAGGGGGTGGGGGGTGGATAGGCAGGTTGTTCTCCTTACCCCTCACCCCTCACTCCCTACAGTCTCACTGACTTTGCCGCCTGCAAACCGTTTCCACACTGCGTCTGTAACCAGGTGCGACAGCAGCCCCAGGGGACCAGCAAAGAAACATAGGGCGAGGGAATGGCGGGTGAAGACGCCGCTTTCTTGACCTTGCCAGTAGATCCAGCGACCGACAAATAGGTCAAAGGCGAGAAAGTGAACCCAGCCGGTGGCGGTGACGTGGGGCTGGGCAAAGACCGCTGCCAGGTCGCTCAGGCTGAGGTTGGGGTCGGAGAGGGCTTCGATGCCTTCGACGTTGGTAAAGCTGGTCACGAAGAGAAAGAGGTACAACCCCGCTAGGGCAGCAAAGGGAAGCAGGGAACCCATGACGGTGCGGGTGAGTTTGGTGTTGGGCACCAGTATCATTAGGGTCCAAAAGGGCAACACAAAGAGGTTGGCACCGCTAAACAGCAGCTCTAGCAGATTGGCATCGACGGTCATAGGGGGAGTATTGATTTAGGGGACTGTCCCTAGTGTAAACAGTTCCCGTAGGGTGCATTCGCGCAGCAATGCACCATCCCCTTGAGCTGCTGCGGTTTAAACCTTTGTTCTGCAAATGGGTCTGTAGGCAACCTTCAACTCTGTAGTTGCAGCCCCTTTCCCCATCCTCCTCATCTTCCCCATCACTCCCCTACACCATCTCCTCGATCTCCTCGGCCTGGGGATGAAAGTACTCATAGATCTGCTGCGCTAACTGGGGGCCAATGCCGGGGACAGTGGCGAGCTGTTGGGGGCTGGCTTCGCGGATGTAGTCGATGGAGCGGAAGGCGGCGAGCAGTTCTTTCTGGCGGTGCTGGCCAAGGCCGGGGATTTCGGAGAGGCGCGATCGCCGCATCCGATCCGTCCTCTTCTTGCGGTGAAAGCTGATCGCAAAGCGGTGGGCCTCGTCGCGCAAGCGGCGCAACAATTGTACGCCGGGCTGCTCGGCCTCGGTGGGTAGTGGGATCGATTCGCCGGGCAAAAAGATTTCTTCACGCTTTTTGGCCAGGCTGACGACATTCAAATCCTGGAGCAGGTTGAGTTCCTTCAGTACCTCCACGACAGCGGAGAGCTGGCCTTTGCCGCCGTCGATCATCACCAGATCGGGCCAGTCGGGGTTGCCCAGGCGTTGCTTGGTAGGGTCGGTGGCGTAGCGGCGAAAGCGGCGGCGAATGACCTCGGCCATGCTGGCGAAGTCGTCGGAGTGGCCCGGTTTGACCTCGGGATTCTTAATTTTGTAGTGGCGGTAGTGCTGCTTGGCGGGCATGCCATCGACAAACACCACCTGGGAGGCGACGGCGTCAGACCCTTGAATGTGGGAGATGTCGTAGCCTTCGATGCGCTTGGGCAGGTCGGGCAGGTCGATCGCGATCGCCAGATCCTGCAATGCCTGAATGTTGCGATCGGCGGCGGCCTGGGTGCGGGCTAGCTCATACTGGGCGTTGCGCTCGACCATTTCAATCAGGTCGGCCTTGGTCTGGCGCTGGGGCACTTCCACCGACACCTTGCGGCCCCGCCGCTGGGTGAGATACTGGGTCAGCATGTCGCCCTCGGGCAGCTCGTGCTGGGCGAGAATCAGCGCCGGAATTTCGACCGCTTCCACGGTTTGGTAGTGATCTTCCAGTACTCGCTGGAGAATTTCGCCCGGCGTGCCCGACTCAGCATCGGCGGTGAAGCCCAGGCGGCCCACCAGACGACCGGCCCGCACCTGAAAGATTTGCACGCAGGCGTGTTTGTCGTCGGCAGCCAGGGCGATCGCATCCCTCGACACCGTATCGTCAGACAGGGCCACCTTCTGGTCGGCACAGAGCCGCTCTAAGCCCCGAATCTGATCCCGCAGTCGGGCTGCCAGCTCAAACTTGAGGTCTTCCGCCGCCTTCTCCATTTGGGCAGTAAGAATATCCACCAATTCGGTAGTGCGACCCTGGAACACCATGACGACGCGCTGGAGAGTCTTGTGGTAATCCTCCGGCGAAATTAGCTGCTGGCAGACGCCGGGGCAGCGGCCAATGTCGTAGTTGAGGCAAGGGCGATCGCGGTGCACGGGCTGAGGCCGTTGCCGCAACGGAAATATTCGCTTTACCAGATGCAGGGTGCTGCGCAGCAGGCCCACATCGACATAGGGGCCGTAGTAGCGATCCTTTAGGCTCTTGCGCCGCTTGCGGGTGATAAAAATGCGGGGATAATCTTCTGACCAGGTGACGCAGAGATAGGGGTACTTTTTGTCATCCTTCAGCAGCACGTTGAAGTGGGGCTGGTTCTGCTTGATCAGATTGGCTTCTAGGGCTAGGGCCTCGGCCTCGGTGTCGGTAACGATAAATTCGATATCGACAATCTGCATCACCATCACGGTAATGCGCGGCATGTGGCCGTGAAAGTCGCGAAAGTACGACCTGACCCGGGTGCGCAAACACTTCGACTTGCCAATGTAGAGCGTCTGGTCGCGGCCATCTTTCATAAAGTAGACCCCCGGCTCTTTGGGGATCTCTTTGAGCCGCGTCTCAAGGCGCTCAGGGTCGTTAACTAGGGTAATGGGTTGAACCGAAGTCACAGGCGCTAGGGGCTAAACCTCTGTACTAACCAGGATAGCGGCAATTTCATGCCGCAAAATTCTCTTGGGCAGACGGTTTTCCGCCGCAAAAAGGAGTGATATGTTTGGATGACATGTCAACCCGTTGCCGACTTCAGTATATGTGCGTATTCAAGCAGGTTATTTATATACCTGCTTCACGGGCGCTTGCGATCCCGGACAGAACTGTAAAGATTGATTTTATAAGCGATTCTTTCTGGAAACCTCTCCCCCTTGATGTAGTTAGTATTACATCTTGTTCCTGATCGTTTCTGTCACTAGATCCTGCCCCATGACTCCCCAAGAATTTGAAACGCGCTATCGCGAGCAAATTAGAGACATTCTCAACCAGCTCCAGTCAGCGATGGCGACTTCGTCCCAGCTTGAGCACACGATTACCGATATTGGCGCATCCGTTCAGCTGTTGGGCCGAGATGTAGAGCGCTATTTGGCCGAGCAACAGTCGGGGTCGGGAGGTGGCAGTCTATCGTAGCGTCGGTTCGCGTTTATTGATGGCTCACCCAGGCGATCGCACCACCGTGTGAATCGCCTGGGTGAGCTGCTGAAGGGCAATGGGCTTGACCAGGTACTGCTGTGCCCCCAATGCCAGGGCGCGCTGCTGGTCTTCAGCAAAGGCGTAGCCCGACACAACGATGACGGGCAAATGTTGCCACAGATCAGATGCCCGCAGCTGTTTGAGCAGAGTGTAGCCGTCAATTTCGGGCAGCCCCAGATCGAGCAGTAGCAGATGGGGCTGAAACTCCTTTAAATGCTGTTGCAGGTCTAGCCCGTGGGGCAGCGCCAGCACCCTAAATCCAGAATAGGTGAGGTAATCGGCAAAAAAGAGACGGTTGCCCCGATCGTCTTCTACCACAACGATGCGAAGCTGACCATCAGCAGTGCTGGATGGAGATGTTACCATTACCCTTAGATCCTACCCTGAGAACTGGCCCCACCAGAACCGCAAGTTGTTCTGATTACCCAATGAGTTGCACCCTGGATACTAATGAATGGCGTAGCCCAGCATGAGGTCAAAGCTGGGCAAGTTAATGCAATCCTTATCTCGGTTACTCCATCTTAATCGGTGCTTTACTGGTGGCTTTGATTGCTGTGGTGACTTCTACGGATTTATTTACAGCCATGCTCCGGCCTTAGACACCCATTGTGGCCCCGTTTCTTGCCCTAGGGAACTTATAAGAACTCAGCGATACGGGCGATCGCCCCCTCCAGCACATCCGGCGGATGCACCAGGGCAATGCGCACATAGCCTTCGCCCGCCTTGCCAAAGCCTATGCCAGGGGCCAGGGCAACTCCTGTCTGCTCGACCAGGCGCAGGCAAAATTCTTTGGAGCGATCGCCCCAGGGGTCGGGCAGCTTGGCCCAGAGATACATCGTGGCCTCGGGCTTGGGCACCGCCCAGCCGATGCGATTTAAGGCTGCCGCCGCCGTGTCGCGCCGCTGGCGAAAGGTGGCGACCATGTTGTGAACGGTGTCTTGGGGGCCGGTGAGGGCGGCGATCGCCCCCCGCTGAATGCCGGGATACTGGTTGAAATCGACGTTGGCCTTGATCTGGCGCAGAGCAGCAATGATTGCAGCGTTGCCGATCGCATACCCAACCCGAAAGCCCCCCATGTTGTACGACTTCGACATGGTGAAAAACTCGATGGTGCAGGTCTTGTCGGGGTCAGCCTGGAGGGCCGACACCGCTGGCTTCCCCGTGAAGGTCAGGTCGGCGTAGGGGAAGTCGTGGGCCAGCACCAGGTTGTGCTGCTGGCAAAAGGCCACCGCCTCCTGCCAAAAGTCGAGCGACGCCGTAGCGGTGGTGGGGTTGTGGGGGTAACTCAGCACCATCAGCCGCGACTGCTCCAGCACCGCCGCCGGAATGTCGGCAAAGCGGGGTAAGAAGCCATCCTCGGCGTGCAGGGGCATTGGGTAAATCTGCCCGTTGGCCAGATACACGCCCCCGGCGTGGGAGGGGTAGCCAGGATCCATCAGCAGGGCAAAGTCGCCGGGGTTGAGCACCGCCAGGGGCAGGTGAGCCGTGCCCTCCTGGGAACCGATCAGCAGCAGTACCTCGGTCTCCGGATCGACGGCTACATCAAACTTATTGGTATACCAGTGAGCGGCGGCGACCCGGAATGCTTGGGTGCCCGAAAATAAACAGTAGCCATGGGTGCTGGGATCGTTTAGGGCGGTGGCGATCGCCTCTAGCACGTGGGGCGATGTCGGCAAATCTGACGATCCCAACGACAGATCGACAATCGATTGGCCCGCCGCGCGGGCCGCTGCCTTAGCCCGATCCATATCGGCAAACACGTTGGCCTGTAAGGGCCTCATCCGCTGGGCAATTTGCATGGTGCTGGGAGAGTTAGGTCAGGCTGCCGCTGGTAAAACAGAGTTAATCGGAACGAATTAATCAGGGAACACTCATTATAAAACCTTTGTTTTGCCCTGGTCTCTAGGGCTGGCTGAATCAGCCCTAGTCAAGCGTCACCTCCCCTTGCGCTGAGGTTGGCAACTGAGAACGATCGGCATAATACAGTCATTAGCGATCAGGTCTTCTACAGCTTTAATGCTCTTTTATCCTGGTGGTTTCTCTACCATGCACCAAGTTCAACCTACGTCGTTAGGAGATGCCTACCCAGCCCTGTGCAATTTCTTGCGGCTCGCCTCATTGACCCTGTCTGCTCCCCAGCTAGCGCTAACGGTTCAGGTGGGCGACGACTGGCGCCACGGTGGGGTGATGAATTACGGTCAACTGCCTGCTGCCGCTCTGCGTGAGGTGCTGGCGAGCCAGCCAGTAGACGCAACCGGCCTCAAATGCGATCAGCTTTCCCTCAGCACCCACAGCCAATCGGGCCTACACCCTGAGGTCAGCCCAGTGCCGGTGCTGGTGGGCCGTCTGCACAGCGCCGACTATCGGTATCACTTTACGATTTATGTGCCTGGGCTGGCCGTAGATCAGCTAAGCGAGGTGCAGGTCAAAACCCTTCAGTACCTCACCCAGCAGCTGCTTTTGTGCCTAACGTTAGCCCAGCCTGCTACCCCAGCAACGCTGTCCAAGGTGACGCCCCAACTGGCCGTGAGTGCGTCCCCCGACGGCGTCGATTTTTTATCGCGGGTGGTGGCGCTCAACCCCGGTGGCGCTGTCTACGATCGCATCCAGCACGGCCATCCCCGCTTGGCCGATCTGGTGGCTCAGCTTCAGTCGTGCCTGTCTTACAAACAGTTGGGCCAGCTATTGGGCACCTATTTACCCTATTTTTTCCCGCATCAGTCGGGACGGTTAGTCCTGTTTTCGACCCCGCCTGACAGCTTTACAATACTCACTGAGTGGGGCGATGCGAAGCCTTTAGCCGTGGTAGAGCAGCAATGTTGCTATTCCCAGGAGCAGCTCTTGGCCCCGCCGTCTAGCGTTGGCCAGGAATGCCAGCAGTGCCAGGTCACCCATTGCCCTCAACAGATGACGAAGTGCATTGTGCTCGGCATGATCAATGACACCACCTGCATTGTGCAGCTGGTGCAATCTGAGTCAAACCCCTTTACTTCGATGCAGACGGCGCTGCTGAAAAAGCTGTCGGAGCAAATTTTGTTTGTGATGCAGCGGCTGCTGCTGCTCGAAGATCTGCAAGATCAGGCGCTAAAGGATCCGTTGACGGGGTTGCTCAACCGCCGCCATGCCGAGGCCGTGCTCAACAGCCTGTGTCAGGCTAGCAAACAGCAGAATATCAGCATTATTCTGATCGACATCGACCATTTCAAAGCCATTAACGACACCTACGGCCACCCGGCGGGCGATGCCGTGCTCAAGAATATCGGCATGCTGCTGCGAGGCCACGTGCGCGCTCAGGATATTGTCTGTCGCTACGGCGGTGAAGAATTTTGTATGGTGCTGCTCGACACTACCCCAGAAGTCGCGCTAAAACGAGCCGAGAAAATCCGCCGAGCCGTGAAGTATGTCACCAATTCCTTCAACGGCCAGCCGCTGCCACCGATCACGATTTCTCTGGGTGTGGCAAGCTTTCCCCACCACGGTGAAAACCCCCACACCCTGGTCAATCTGGCCGATAAGGCGCTGTACTGGGCCAAAAACCACGGTCGCGATCGCGCCATCAGCGTTGACCACATGCTCTCTGGGGCTGAGCGCTCTTAAACCCTTAGCACTGGGGCACATTGGGTAGGAGCAGGGGTAAGGTTGAGGGTTTAAGGGGTTGCTTTTGACCCTAAACCTTACACCCGTCTTAAGGTCTAGTCGAGCTTGTCAATCTGCGATCGCAGCTGTTCTAGCTCGGCATCCACCTCGGTTGATTCGGTGGCGGGGATGGCGGTCTCGGCGGCGGGTAGCTGCCCCTGGTCAACGGTGCCACCGGCGAGCTGAGCCTTCATTGCCGCCAGCTCATCATCCACATCACCCCCGGCTTCGAGGGAGGCAAACTGGCTCTCTAGGTCGGCCCCGGCCAGCTCCACCGCCGCTTGGGATCTAGCCTCCATTTGCAGCACCTTTTCTTCCATGCGCTCAAAGGCCGCCATAGCGCTGCCGGTGTTGAGACTGCTGGTGGTGTTTTGCAGTTGCTCGTTGGCCTTGGCGGCACTGGCCCGCGCCTTGAGCATGTCTTTTTTGGTCTTGGCCTCAGATAGCTTGCTCTCTAGGCCAATCAGGTTGCGCTTGAGCTGATCTACCGTGGCGCTTTGGCCATCGAGCTGAGTCTTGAGAGCAACGGCGGTTTCAGCCTGGGTTTTCTTGCGCAGCAGCGCCTGTTTGGCCAGTTCGTCATCGCCCTTTTGCAGGGCGAGTTGAGCCCGCTGCTGCCAAGTGTTGGCCTCGCTGCTAGCCTTTTCGTACTGCTGCTGCACCCGCTTCTGGCTGGCGATCGCGCCCGCCACCGCCTGGCGCATTTGCACCAGGTCTTCCTGCATGTCGATGATGGCCTGTTCCAGAATCTTCTCTGGATTCTCCGCCGAACTCACCGCCGCATTCAGGTTAGAGCGAACCACTCGGCTAACGCGATCAAATAACCCCATGACGTGCTGCTTCCTTAATCTATGGTGTTGCGATGGTCTTTCCTAGTTTACAGAAAGTGAGGGGGGATCGGGAGGATGAGGGGTGAGGAGTAAAGGGTGGGGAGTGAGGGGTAGGGCGTGGGGAGTGAGGGGTAGGGCGTGGGGAGTGAGGGGTGAAGGTTAGACGCTAATGTTCTCGACTTCTTCCTACCCCTTACCCTCTACCCCCTACTCCCTACCCTCTATCTCTCCAAATTCTCCGCATCCCACTTCAACACCGACGCACTGACCCCCTGCTCACGCTTGAGCTTGGCATCTTTTTCAAACCACTGGATAATCTGCACGGCGGTTAGGGCTTCGATGGGTGTGTCGGTATCGGCGGCAATGACTCGCAGCAGCTTACTGGTGGAGACGGTAAGCCGGGCCAAAAATTTCTCGGGGGATGACAGCAGCGCCTTGTCGACTTCCGCCGACTCTTCTGGGGTGAGAAACTGGAGCGATTGGTCAAGCATGGTTCAAGGCGAGGAAATGGTAAAGGACAACTATAGCGATCGCGCCGCCTCTGTTTTTGCCAGGGGCAGAGACTCTCCTAAGTGCGGTGGTCGCTATACATTACATAGTGTCAGACCCTACTGAGGTTGGCAAAAGCCCCAAAAAAGAGAAAAGCGGCTGCCAGGAATGCCCCAGTAGCCGCCTTTATTTGGAGAGGGTTGTTCTAGATCTACGTTTTGGGCAGAACTTTGGATGCTTTGGATCTCAAACTGCCGAGCTAAACTCCCAGCAGATAGCCCACCGTACACACCAGCAGGCCCTAGATATGTAACTCCCGCTCCACGGCGTATTCCCACCTGCTCAAATTTCTAATCACACCCCTGCACTAGGTAGCCGCAGCGATGCTCGCCTCTCACCAACCAGTGGGTGCGTTGCACCGTGCAGTCGGTTAGCGCCACCTGAAACATCTCTAGCTCGTGACCGCAAACGCTGGGGAACGACTCAGCAATGTGGGAAATAGCGCAGTTGTATTCGGTGATGATGTAGCCAGGGCCGGTCTGGCGCACATCGCCGTCGCTGACCTCGTGCCACTCAGACATGTAGCCCTCGGCTTGGCGAATCTGCACCAGTCGAGCCACCCGTTCGCCTAGACTGCCGGTGCCAACGCGATCGCGATATTCCAGAGCCTTGCGCTCCCACTGTTTGCGCAGCATGGTGCCCACCTGATCTTGGCCCATGGTGGCAGCCAGGGTATCGAGCAGAGACAGCGCAAATTCGTCGTACTTAGCGGGGTAGCGATCGCGCCCCTTAGCACTGATCTGATACAGGTGGTTGGGCCGCCCCATGCCCTCCTGCACCGCTCGGTGCTCAATCAGTGCTTCGGCTTCTAAATCTTTTAAGTGGCGGCGAATAGCCTGGGCACTCACCTCGAAGTGCTCTGCCAGATCGTGGGCCGTCGCTTCGCCCTGCCTGAGCAGGTACATCAAAATGTCGTCTTTTGTAGAGGTAGAGGGTTGCTGCACAGAGGTCATGGCGTTGGCCCACAGTAAGACTTAATAGAGGACATAGTCACAGGAGACTATACCTACCCAGACCAGGTTATCCCAGTCCATCGGACGATAATCTACTTTGACAACCTTTATGTTGTTAAACTAGTCTAAGATTCAGTTAGACAACTTAAAAGTTGCTTTAATTGTATAAAATTATTGGGCTGTGTAGCGTACCAATCCCGTAATGACTGACCTCAAACCCAACCAGGCCACCGACAAGAACCTAGAGCTCATGCGCAACTTTGCCCAGAGCTATGCCAAGCGCACCGGCACCTACTTCTGCTCCGATGCTGGCGTGACTGCGGTGGTGCTTGAAGGTCTAGCCAAACACAAAGACGACCTCGGCGCACCCCTGTGCCCCTGTCGCCATTACGAAGACAAAGGGGCCGAAGTTAAAGCCATCTACTGGAACTGTCCCTGCATCCCCATGCAGGAGCGCAAAGAGTGCCACTGCATGCTCTTTCTCACGCCCGACAACCCCTTCGCGGGCGATCAGCAAGACATCACCTTCGAGACCATCCGCACCGAAACCAATAAGTTCTAGGCTTCTGCCCGTCCCGCCAGATTTCTGTCTACCCCCGATTGTGCAGCCCGTTTAATAGAGTCGCGTCATGAGTGCTTCCGTTCAAACCCTTGTTAGCCAGCCCTATAAGTACGGCTTCACCACCGACATTGAGGCCGACGCCATTCCTCGCGGCCTCAGCGAAGACGTGGTGCGCATGATCTCAGCCAAAAAGAACGAGCCCGCCTTCATGCTGGAGTTTCGGCTGAAGGCCTACCGCAAGTGGCTGACGATGAAAGAGCCTGCTTGGCCCAACGTCAAGTATCCGCCCATCGACTACCAGAATATCGTCTACTACTCGGCCCCCAAGACCCAGCCCAAAAAGCTCGGCAGCCTGGATGAAGTCGATCCGACCATGCTCGAAACCTTTGAGAAGTTGGGTATTCCCCTCTCGGAGCAAAAGCGGCTAGCCAACGTGGCCGTAGACGCTATCTTTGACAGTGTTTCGATCGCGACCACCTACAAAGAAAAGCTGGCAGAATCCGGCGTGATCTTTTGCTCGATCTCCGAGGCGCTGCAAGAGCACTCCGACCTGGTAGAGAAATACCTGGGCACCGTCATCCCCATTGGCGACAACTACTTTGCGGCGCTGAACTCGGCGGTGTTTAGCGATGGGTCGTTCGTCTATATTCCCAAAGACACCAAGTGTCCGATGGATCTTTCGACCTACTTCCGCATTAACAATGGCGACTCAGGCCAGTTTGAGCGCACGCTGATTGTGGCGGAATCGGGTAGCTCGGTGACCTACCTGGAGGGCTGTACGGCTCCCATGTATGACAGCAACCAGCTCCATGCTGCGATCGTCGAACTGGTGGCCATGGATGACGCCAGCATCAACTACTCCACGGTGCAGAACTGGTACGCGGGCGACGAAAACGGCAAGGGCGGCATCTACAACTTCGTCACCAAGCGCGGCCTCTGCGCGGGCAAAAACTCCAAAATCTCCTGGACTCAGGTTGAAACCGGCTCGGCTATCACCTGGAAGTACCCCAGCTGCGTGCTGGTGGGCGACAACTCCGTGGGCGAGTTTTACTCGGTGGCGCTGACCAACAACATGCAGCAGGCCGACACCGGCACCAAGATGGTGCACGTGGGCAAAAACACCCGCAGCACCATCATCTCCAAGGGCATTTCGGCGGCGAACTCAAAGAATAGCTACCGAGGGCTGGTGAAGATTGGGCCTAAAGCTACCGGCGCACGCAACTACTCTCAGTGCGATTCGATGCTGATTGGTGACACCTCCAGCGCCAACACCTTCCCCTACATTCAGGTGCAAAACAGCACCGCCCAGGTTGAGCATGAAGCCTCGACCTCCAAAATTGGGGAAGACCAGTTGTTCTACTTTGCCCAGCGGGGCATTTCGCCGGAGGATGCGGTGTCGATGATCATCAGCGGGTTCTGCCGCGATGTGTTTAACAAGCTGCCCATGGAGTTTGCCGCCGAGGCGGACAAGCTGCTAGCGCTGAAGCTAGAGAACACGGTGGGATAAACCCGTAGGGTGCATTCGCGCCAGCAATGCACCATCCTCGCCGGAGTTCCCGCACGGTGCATTGCTTCGCGAATGCACCCTACCAATCCTCGGTAAGAGATAGGAGTCCCCAATCCAAAATCGCAAATTCAAAACCTAAAATTTCAACGCGCAGGAGCATGGTGGGCGGTGCCCACCCTACGGGAAAGGAACCATGATTAACAACAACAGCGAAATTATTCTCTCGGTGCGCGACCTCCGCGCCACTGTAGATGGCACCGAAATTCTCAAGGGCCTGAATCTGGAAGTCAGGGCCGGAGAGATTCACGCCATTATGGGTCTCAACGGATCGGGTAAGAGCACCTTCTCAAAGGTGCTGGCGGGCCATCCCGACTATGAGGTGACGGCGGGAGAGATCCAGTTCAAAGGGCAAGATCTGCTTGAGCTAGATCCTCACGATCGCGCCACTGCTGGCATTTTTCTCGCTTTCCAGTACCCGCTCGAAATTCCTGGCGTCAGCAACCGCGACTTCTTGCGGGTGGCCTTTAACGCTCACCGCAAAGCTCGCGGCGAAGACGAAATTGACGTATTTGACTTTGACGACCTGATCGAAGAGAAACTGGACGTGGTCAAAATGGACGCGTCTTTCTTAGATCGCAGCGTCAACGAAGGCTTCTCGGGCGGCGAGAAAAAACGCAACGAAATTCTGCAAATGGCGCTGCTAGAACCGGCCCTATCTATTCTGGATGAAACCGATTCGGGTCTGGATATTGATGCGCTCAAGACCGTGGCGGGTGGGGTAAACCAGCTGGCCAACGCCGATAACGCCGTAGTGCTGATTACCCACTACCAGCGGCTACTCGACTATATCGTGCCCGACTTTGTCCATGTGATGGCCGATGGTCGCATTATTACCACGGGCGGCAAAGACCTGGCTAAGCAGCTAGAGTCGCGCGGCTACGAGTGGGTGCTGGAGGAATTTCGGACGGGGGTGACGGCGTAATGGCAAGTTCTGTGTCTGACGTGAGCGTGTTAAGAACGGCTGATCAGCGCGATGCTTACCTGAAAGGACTGGTGCAGATTGCCCAGGCAGCTGTGCCTGAGAGCCTGGCTTTGGCGGAGGTGCGATCGCGCGCTGCCTCCTTCCTCAACGAGCAAACCTTTCCCTCGATTCGACAGGAAGACTGGCGCTTCACCGACCTGTCGGCAATGTTGGGTATCGACTTTGCCACCGCTGGAGAGGCTTCTGTCACTGAGGCCGATATCGCTGCGCTGCGCTTGCCAGAGACTACTGGCGCTCAGGTGGTGGTGGTTAACGGACGGGTGAGTCGCGAGCTGTCTCAGCTCGGTGGCTTGCCAGAGGGGGCAGTTGTTGGTTCGCTGGGCGATCGCCCCGAACTCCAGAGCCAACTGGCTGATCGCCTCGCCCAAGCCAGCGGCAACCACGAAGTGTTTACGGCTCTAAACACCGTGGGCTTTACGGATGCTGTGGTGGTTTGGCTGCCTCGCAACCAGGTGGTTGAAACCCCAATTCAAATTATCTATCTGTCCCAGGCGCAGGACGATGCTCTGCTGGTTCAGCCCCGCTGTTTGGTGGTGGCTGAGTCAGGTAGCGCGCTTACCCTGGTTGAAGATTTTTGGGGCGAGTCCACCGCCACTCACTTCACCAATGCGGTTACCGAGCTGTGGCTCGACGCCAACGCCCAAGTCACCCACAGCCGCATCGAGCGAGAGGGCGCAGGCACCTTTCACATCGGCAAGACTGTAGTGACCCAGGCTCGCGATAGCCAGTACATTGGGGTTGCTGCCGGGTTTGGGGCCAAACTGGCCCGCCACAACTGGGAGATTTACCAAACCGGCGAACAAACTACCACCAGGATCTACGGGTTGGGGGCTATCTCCGCTACCCAGCACGCTGACACCCACAGCTTGGTGGCCCTGAGTCATCCCCACGGGATTGTGGAGCAGGAGCACAAGGCGATTGTGGATGGCAAAGCCCACAGCGTTTTTAACGGACGCATGGCCGTAGCCCAAAAAGCCCAGCTCACCAATGCTAGCCAGCTCAACCGCAACCTGCTGCTATCTGATACTGCGCGGGTAGATACCAAACCCCAGCTCGAAATCGTGGCCGACAACGTCAAGTGCGCCCACGGAGCAACGGTGAGCCAGCTTCAGTCGGACGAGATTTTTTACCTGCAAAGTCGCGGCATTAGCGCTCCCCAGGCCCAGCGATTGCTGATCTATGCTTTTGCTATGGAGATCTTAGACAAGATAACGGTTGAGACGCTGCGATCGCGCCTTGCCGAAGCAATCGCCCAGTGGCCTTGACCCCTTACCCATCCACCCCCTCACCCCTATGACCGTCGCTCAGGAACTAACCCTCGCCGCTAAGGTTCGTGCCGACTTCCCGATTCTGCATCAGGAGGTGAATGGTCAGCCGCTGGTTTACCTCGACAATGCCGCTACCTCGCAGAAGCCCAAGGCGGTGCTTGATGCGCTACAGCACTACTACCAGAACGATAATGCCAACGTGCATCGGGGGGTGCACAACCTCAGCGCTCGGGCCACTGAATCCTACGAGGGCGCGAGGGACAAAGTGGCTGCCTTCGTCAAAGCTACCAGCCGCGACGAGATTGTGTTTACCCGCAACGCCAGCGAAGCCATCAACCTGGTGGCCTACGCTTGGGGCATGAGCACGCTAAAAGCCGGGGACGAAATCATTCTCTCGGTGATGGAGCATCACAGCAACCTGGTGCCCTGGCAGTTTGTGGCCCAGCGTACCGGAGCGGTACTCAAGTTTGTCGGGCTAACCGCCGACCAATCCTTTGACCTAGACCAATACCGTGAGCTGATTAGCGACAAGACTCGCCTGGTAGCCGTCAACCACGTTTCAAATACCCTGGGCTGCATCAACCCGGTAGAAGAGATCATCGACCTTGCCCACCGCCACGGGGCCAAAGTTCTGATCGACGGTTGCCAGAGCGCGCCCCACCTGCCGCTCGACCTGCCCGCCTTGGGCTGTGACTGGTTCGTTGCCTCTGGCCACAAGATGTGTGCCCCGACCGGCATCGGGTTCCTCTACGGCAAGCTAGAGGTGCTGGAGGCCATGCCCCCCTTTATGGGCGGTGGCGAAATGATCGCCGACGTGTTTTTAGATCACTCCACCTACGCCGCGCTGCCCCACAAGTTTGAGGCGGGCACACCGGCGATCGCAGAGGCGATCGCTCTGGGGGCAGCCGTAGACTATCTCTTGACCCTGGGCATGGACAACATTGCTGCCTACGAGCACGAGCTGACGGCCTATCTGTACCAGCAAATGCAGACTATTCCGGAAGTCACTCTCTATGGGCCGCTTCCCCAAGCCGACGGCGGCGGACGGGCAGCCCTGGCTACCTTCACCGTCGAGGGCGTCCACGCGCAGGATTTGTCTACCCTGCTCGACCAGTCTGGGATTGCCATTCGCTCGGGGCACCACTGCACTCAGCCGCTGCACCGCATTTTGGGCGTTGATTCTACCGCGCGGGCCAGTTTGTACTTCTACAACACCAAGGCCGAAATCGATAGCTTTATCGCTGCGCTCAAAGACACCATCGAGTTCTTTAAAGGTGTTTTTGAAGACGACGATTGAAGCTCTTGGAGTTGGCTATAAACCTTACGGGCTGTGAAAGTGAGGATATAGGGCCAGAAACCGGGCTTCTCAAGGGTGTGCAGTAGTTAAATACAACCCGGTTTAGAAACGCAGAGTTTCTAGCAACGGTAACAATTCTTACTTGCGTCTGGTGCGCGATTGGATTAGATTACTGAGCTAAGGCTGTGTGAGTGCAGTCTGAACGTCCCAAAAATTTGGTCTAACGCCACTGGAAGGTGCTGTCAACACCAACCAGCGGCTAACCCCGTCGACAGGGTCTAGCTGTCTCGGAGGCTAAGGTGATTTTACCTGGCCGTCCTGAACTGCAACATGTCTGGGGCGGCCAAGTTTTTGGGTTTCTTACCCGTCGTTACATTCGGAAGGAACCCGATTATGTTGTGTTTGCCATATTTGGTGTCGTCTGCCCAGAACCGGGAGGCGATTAGTCCGCTGTTGCTTGCGAATCCAGACGCCCAGCCGGGGCGAGAGCGCTTGCGCCATTTGGTGATTGGCTCACCGGAGGGGGTGCGAGGGGCTATCAACTACCTGCATCTGCTCAAGTACGCCGAGCAGCGAGAGTGGAGCCGGTTGGTGACGATACCGCGATCGGGGATTTTGATTACCCCAGAGCGAGGTGAGGTGTTTAGTTTGCTGAGGCGCGATCGGAAAATAGATTAACGATAAGTCAGGCTTCTGGGCGATCTGAAATCACCCAGAAGCCTCAGTACTAAAGGTTACAGCCCATGTTGTTAGGCGGCTTGCTCGTCTCTCACTGTAACTGAAAGCTTCAGCCCTAAGCTGTTCAAGAGCTTGGCGATCAGCGGAAACCCAGGCACTTCGCCCTGAGAAATGAGTTGATAGCAGGCTTCCCAGTTGACGTCCGAGCTACCTGAAGCTGTAACTAAAGCTCTACGAGCTTCAGCTACATTCTTTAGAGCCAACAAGATATGGTCAAATTCGCCATCTTCTAAAACGGCATCTAGATAGGCCGCTGCCTCTACGGGGTCTTCTAGCGACTTAATTAGATAGGAATGGTAGCTTTTATAAGCTGGCATCTTGCCTCTGCTGAAAATCTATCCAGTACTGCTTGGCCTTAAGAATATCCTGTCGCTGGTTGCTTTTGTCGCCACCGCAAAGAAGAACGACTATAGCGGTTCCTACTTGGGCAATGTAAATGCGATAACCAGGGCCATAATCAACTCTAAGTTCTGAAACTCCTTCCCCTAGGGGCTTAGCGTCTCCCAGATTACCTAGTTCGACCCGGTCTAGTCGTTTTCTAATTCTAGCTCGTGCTTGTCTATCGCGTAGACCATCCAACCAAGCTTCAAATGGGCATGAGCCATCCACAGATACATATAAACGTATTTCTCTTGGTGTCGATTGCATAAAATTTAGTTTAGGTGATAAATACGGCTCATCTGCCAACTCAATCTTGATAATCATTTTTATTATCTGGAAGATTAGAACGGCTACCGAGTAAACCGATTAAAGCCGGTGTACTCATGCGCCACATCTCGATAGTGCTATCGAGAATGCGACTTTGTGCTTCAGTAAGAGCAGTTTGGTTCCCAAGGTAAAAGGCAGCGCCACCTGAACCGCCGTTGAGCACTACTACAGTTGCAAAAACAAGTACGAAATACGGTCTATTAGTCTTGCGATAATTATTCATAATTTTCTCCTATGTTAATTTTCGAGTTATTTAGTTATCAGATTCTTCTGTTAATCGCTTGGTAATGGCCTCAAATGAAGCCATCCATCGATTCTGCATTTCTTTTGACCAGGTCGGATCAAAATCTGGAAGCTTAGAAATCAATTGGTCAGCGGCTGATTTAGCCTGTGGAGGCTGGAATACAGACTCTTGGCTTTTAGTTGTCGATAAAGTTTCTTTAGTACGACTTAAAGGCGGCTGATGCGATTGGATACGCTCTTCATGAATCACGATCCTTAGTCGATCGCTAACTGTAGATGGCAGCTCGTCTCCCGTAAGTGCTTGTAACTCAGCCGGATCAACGTCTGCGGCTAAGAAATGCTGGTATTCTCTAACCCCCTTGCGTCCTTTCCTTCTCTCACGCTCGATAAGCCCATACTTTAAAAGCCGGTCTAACTTAACGTGAATATTTTGAGGTGGAACGTCGAAAATAGCCGAAAGCTCGTTCATCGAGAGCGACCCGGCTTGTCTTATGAGAATAAGTAGACTGTCATAATCAATAAGTGAATTCTCTCTTGCCCCCTTTTTAACAGCTAAATACCTCTCCTGCAGGCTCTTTTGCAAATCAAAACTATCATTCGTATTCATGTGTTAGCAACCATATTTGAGCATCTACTTTTCTAATATATCACAAAGAACAGGAATGTGATCGTAAAAACTAGATACAGCTAAGCTACTCTCTCCGTCAAATCGCAAGCAGAGACTCTATGAATCGCTAAAGCCATTGCTACGCAAGCTTTACAGGTGATTGCTTGCCCCGGATCTTCGCAATAACTATGAGGAAGGAAGTTTTTACGATCGTCTAATCGTTGCCCAAAAAACTGTAGGGATTTGCTTGAAAGCTCTGTACATCAAGGGTTTTGAAGGTCTTGTTGGGCTCGTCTGCCTTAGCTTGCGTACATAATTTGGAAATTATTCTTCTGTCGCGATGTCTAGACAAATCCTAGTCCAATGCCTTAGAAAGCAAATGTCGCCCACGTTCTACATAACCGTTGACCTGCTGGCGGCGACGCCGCCCAATTTGCCACGTAAAGGATTGACGGTTCATGCAGGAGAGACCTATCAGCCCACCTCCGCTCACCTTGCAAGTCCTTAGCTATGCTTACTCGGCAGCCTTCTGTGGCGGCACATCTCACCAGGCTAGAACTATGCAACTCTCCATTCCTGAATCCATCATTCATCTATTCGACTACCGGAGGACCGCATGGAATCAGAGCTGCTGAAAGAACTCACTCTCGCCCTCTATGCCCAAGAGCTACTATCCTTTGGCAAAGCCCTCGAACTAGCCAGCCTAGACCATTGGCAATTTAGCCAGCTTTTGGGAGAGCGCCCGATCCCCCGGCACTATTTTGAAACTGAACTCGCAGAAGATATGGAGTATGCCTGCCGTCTGTAACACGTCGCCATTATTCAATTGGCGATAATTAACCATCTAGTCTAACCATCTAGTCATATTTTTTGCGGGTTGAAGTTTCTTACGTCCCAAGCTAAGTCTTCGTTCGATGCTCCAGAGGGCAGATGCCACCTAAACGGAAGACAGCCCAAAATGCTGGCCGTGCGATACTTAAGGTAGGCCAGCATGGCCTAGCGAGGTTTAAGGAGATATGCCGTGGCCAGCCAAATCATTGACAAAAAGCTCCACGCCTATCGAGACGACCTCGATCGCCTGCTAGAGCGCGTGCAGGCCCTGGCCACCACCATCAACAACCCCAACTTGCAGCGCACCACCCACAACCTGCGCCGCAACATCAACGAGCCATTTTTGTTTGTGGTGGTGGGCGAGGTCAAGGCGGGCAAGAGCAGCTTTGTCAACGCCCTGCTTGACGCTGAGGTGTGCGCCACCGATATTGAGCCCTGCACCGACTCGATTCAGCAGATTGTCTACGCCGAGCAAGAGTTTGTCGAACAGGTAGAGCCTAACCTGCGCAAAATTGGGCGACCTATCCCCATTCTGCAAGACATCTCGATTGTGGATACGCCGGGCACCAACACGGTGGTGGCCGAGCACCAGATCATTACCGAGCGCTACATTCCCAATAGCGACCTGACGTTTTTTGTGCTGTTTGCCAAAAACCCTTACCAAAAGAGCGCCTGGGATTTTCTTGATTTTGTCAGCGCTGAGTGGCGCAAAAAGGTGGTGTTCATTCTTCAGCAGGCTGACCTGCTGCGCCCTGCCGATCTGCAAACCAACATCGATCGGGTGAAGGAATACGCCTACCAAAAACAGATCAAAGCCCCAATCATCTTTCCTACCTCGGCAGTATTGGAGAATGAGGGCGATACGGCCAACAGCGGTTTTGAGCCGGTGCGTCAATACATTCAGGCGATGGTGTCGTCGGGAGAGAGCTACAAGATTAAGCTGCGATCGGTGAGCCAGACCACCCAGCAGATTATTGACCTGCTGAATGGCGATGTGGAGGCGCTGAGTCGGCAGCTGGTGGCCGATCGCGCCACCTCCCAAAGCATTCGCTCTAAGATCGATGCGGGCAGGGGGCGATCGCGCTACGAGATCAACACCCTGGCCGACCGTCTGGCGGCTCGCTACGAGATTATCTCGGCTCGCATCAAGCGCGACTTTCGCGAGAGTCTGTCGGTGATGATGGTGATGCGGCGCTCCTTCGTCGGTATCTTTAACCAGAACGAGTCGATGCAGGCCTGGATCGATGAGTTTCAGGAGCGCTGCGCCCGCGATCTGCGCGAGTCGCTAGAAGAAGCCTCTAATGAGGGCGCGCAGCACTTTGTCGATGGCATTCGTCAGCTGTTTGACGGGCTCAATCAAGACTTGGAGAGCGTCAAAACCCAGCGCATTGAGAGCAGCCATATTTCTCTCAAGGTGCTGGAGCGTCGCCAGGAGGTGATCGAGAGCGTGATGGCGAAGGTTAAGAATCTGATGGCCGACCAGGGCTTTGGCGATGTGCTGGCGACTCAGGCGGGCGACATGGCCAACGAAATTGTTGGCGGTGCCATTATGGCGGTGGCGGGCACTATTCTGCACATTATTGAGTTTGCGGTCGCCGAGGCCATTCTTAGCGCTATCGGCATTGCCTTTGCCGGGGTGGGGGTGGTGGTGCTGGCGATCGGCATTCTCTGGCAGCGCAACCGGATCATCGCTAAGTTTGAGCAGGCACTAGACAGCGAAAAAGACCGCTTTCAGCAGGAGGTGGCCAGCCGCCTGAACGAAAAGCTGGGGCTGATCTACGAAGAAGTGGAGCGCATCTTTACCCAGTTCTACGACTATGTGGAGCGCGAAGAAGAGGCGGTGCAGCCGGTGATTGACCAATACACCGCGATTCAGCAGGAGGCAACAGCCTTATTTAGCTCTAAGGTGCTGGGTGAAGCAGGGACAGAGAAGCGGTCATGACACCTGAGCCCTCCGACTTTGATACGGCTACCTATGTAGATCTGATGGCGGCAACGCTAGGGCTGAGCCTTCCCGATGAGATTAAGTCTGGGGTGGTGGCGAATGTGGAGCATATTTTTGCGATCGCCCAGCCCGTCCTCACCTTTCCGCTGCCCGACACCGTAGAAAGCGCCGCCACCTTTGAGCCATGACCCAACCGCCCGATGCCCTGGCCCTGGCTGCTGCCATTAAAGCCAGGAGACTATCTGCTGTGACTGTGTTGGAGGCAATGCTGGCGGATATTGCCCGGCGCAATCCAGCGCTCAACTGTTTTACGGCGGTGACGGTGGAGCGGGCGCGATCGCAAGCCCAGGCCATTGACGATGCGATCGCCGCAGGCAAAGACCCCGGCCCCCTAGCCGGGGTTCCCTTTGCAGTCAAAAACCTGTTTGACGTTGAGGGCATTACGACGGTAGCTGGGGCTAAGCTGAATCAGAAAAATCCCCCAGCGGCTCAGGATGCCACCGTTGTTGCGCGGTTAAAGCAGGCCGGAGCAGTATTGGTTGGCGCGCTGAATATGGATGAGTACGCCTACGGCTTTGTCACCATCAATGCCCACTTCGGCACCACCCCCAACCCCCACGACCCCAGCCGAATGTCGGGTGGATCTTCTGGCGGGTCGGCGGCGGCGATCGCAGCGGGCCTGGTTCCCTTCACCCTGGGGTCTGACACCAATGGCTCGATTCGGGTGCCCGCTTCGCTGTGTGGGGTGTATGGGCTGAAGCCTACCTACGGGCGGCTGTCGCGGGCTGGAGCATTTCTGTTTTCGAGCAGTTTGGATCATGTGGGGCCGCTGGCGCGATCGCTCCCTGACCTCGCCACGATCTACGACATCATGCAGGGGCCAGACTCAGCTGACCCCGTCTGTACTCAACGGCCCCCAGAACCTGTGGCAACTTCTCTTACCCAAGGAATTGAAGGGCTGCGGATCGCTCAACTCGGTGGTCATTTTGAACGCGGCATGGAACCTTTAGTCAGGGACATTCTGACGGAGGTGCTCCAGGTATTGAGTGTTTCTGAAGCGGTAGAATTTCCTGAAACCCACCGGGCCAGGGCGGCGGCCTATATCATCACCGCCTGTGAGGGCAGTCAGCTTCACCTCGATCGCCTGCGGCAGAGTCCGATGGAGTTTGACCCGGCGACGCGCGATCGCTTCCTCGCCGGGGCCATGCTCCCCGCCGCCTGGTATTTGCAGGCTCAAAGGCTGCGGCGGTGGTACCGCGATCGCGTCCGCGAAATCTTTCAGCACGTAGACGTTTTGATCACACCTACCACCCCCTGCGTTGCCCCACCCCTCGACCAAACCACTCTGGAAATCGATGGCGAACTCTATCCCCTACGCCCCCATCTAGGCTTCTACACCCAGCCCCTTTCGTTCATTGGATTGCCGGTATTGTCAGTGCCCATTCACCGTCCGGGACAACTTCCCGTGGGCATTCAACTGATTGCTGCACCGTATCAAGAGGCGAATTTGTTTCGGGTGGCAGCGCAGTTGGAGCGTAGAGGGGTAGGGGGTAGGGGGTAGGGGAATGTCACATTATTCCTCACTCCCTACCCCCCACTCCTCACTCTTCACTCTCCAACATCACCCTCGCCTCATGCAGCCGCTCCATGTGGTTGTCCTCCAGCACGGGAAAGGCCAGGTTGAGGGACTTCAGTTTTTGGCACACCAGGCTGGCCACCGCCAGACGGGTAAACCACTTGTTGTCGGCTGGAATAATGTGCCAGGGGGCCCAGTCGGTGCTGGTGTGGCTAAACATGTCTTCGTAGGCGGCCATGTAGTCCTTCCAACGGCCCCGTTCTTGCACGTCAGCGATGGAAAATTTCCAGTTTTTTTCGGGGCGATCGATGCGTTCTAGAAACCGTTTTTTCTGCTCTTCCTTTGAGACATTGAGAAAAAACTTCATCACCACGATGCCGTTGTTGACAAGGTATTTTTCGAAGTTGTTGATTTCCTCAAAGCGCTGCTGCCAAATGTCTTTGCCCAGCGTGCTCTGGGGCAGCTGCTGCTGGTCTAGCAACCCAGGGCGCACCCGCACCACCAGCACCTCTTCGTAGTAAGAACGATTAAAAATGCCGATGTTGCCGCGCTCGGGCAGGGCTTTAAACGATCGCCACAGATAGTCGTGATCCAGCTCTTCGCTGGAGGGCTGCTTAAAGCTAAACACCTGGCAGCCCTGGGGGTTGACCCCCGACATCACATGTTTGATGGTGCTGTCTTTACCCGCCGCATCCATCGCCTGAAAGATCAGCAGCAGTGCGTAGGTGTTTTGGGCGTAGAGCACATTTTGGTAGCTAGACAGTTCTTCAACGCTCTGAATTAAAAGCTCTTTGGCCGTTTTTTTATTAAAGTTGCCCGTAAAGCTGGGGTCAAAGTCTTTGAGCTTGACGCGGCGGCTGGGCTTAACCACCATTGAGGCTGGGTTGAGGGCCGCGAGAAACGAGTTAGAGTCCATGAATAGGTGGCCTAGTGGTGTCTTTCCCCGAAGATGTGGTCTAAAGCATAACTAACCTAGGCTAGCCCCGACCTCTATCTGTCTCAACCCTTAACCTGTTGCCCTGTGCTGACCCCTGGCATTCCCGATCGCTTCCCAGGGAGGGCTGATATTAGGTCAGAATTAAGAGGCAACAGGCAATCGGGGGCGGCAACAATGGCGGGGTCTTACTTCACTGGGTGCGCGGTGTGGGCGTTTAAAGACTGGGTGGGCAGCTTTTACCCCAAGGGCAGCAAGGCGGGGGATTTTTTGCGGCTGTACAGCGATCGCATGACTGCTGTCGAGGGCAACACCACCTTTTATTCCATGCCCGATGCCAAAACCATCGATCGCTGGGCCGTCACCATGCCCCCCGGATTTCGGTTTTGCCCCAAACTGCCCCGCGCCTTTTCTCACCAGGGCAAGCTGATGCCCTTTGTCGAAGAGTCTCACCGCTTTCTGCAAACTCTCATGCCCCTGGGAGACCGGCTGGGGCCACTATTCATTCAGCTGCCGCCTACCTACAGCCCCGAGCAGCTTGGTGATTTAAGGGAATTTCTCGCCTGCTGGCCTCGGCAAACGCATCCTATTGCTGTAGAAGTACGCCACCTGGACTGGTTTGCCGAACCCCACGCTACTCGCCTGAACCAGATGCTGAGCAGCCTGGGCGTAGGCCGTGTACTGCTCGATACTCGCCCCATCTACGACTGCATCAACACCCCTGACGATGACCCGCAAATTGGCTCCGAGCGCAAGAAACCGAGGGTGCCGCTTCAGCCTGAGGTGACGGCCCCGTTCACAATTATTCGCTATATCAGCCACCCCGACTTGGCCTATAACCAGACCTATTTTGATGAATGGGTGCCCCGGCTGCACCAGTGGCTAGAGGCCGGTACCGACGTCTATTTCTTTGCCCACTGCCCCCAGGAGGCCAGATCGCCAGCGGTGGCTCGTGAGGTCTACCACCAGCTTCAGCAAGCCGGGGCCAACCTGCCCGAGCTGCTGTGGGATGTGGCCGAACAACAAAAAGCCGAGGAAGACAACTCCTCGGCTCAGCTCAGTTTGTTTGGATGAATAAATAAAAAATTAGCCCTGATTTAGACGACAGCCTTAGCTATGGCTAGTCGTTTTCCCAATCTTCGCGGCCCATGAGATCGCCGACGCGATCGCGCAGCAAAAACCCAGAAGACTCTAGCTCGGTTTCCACCAGCGCCCATTCACGGGCGGGGATGTGGCGGCAAAGGGTATAAATCGGTTGCTGACGGCTAACCACACCCTTTTGAACCAGCTGTCGAGCTTCGTCACGGATGATATCGATGGAATAGTGGAGGGACTGAAGCATAGCTAAACCCAGTAACGACGGAGGAGCTGCAAAGGTAAAAGTCAAGTAAGTCAGACAAGAATCTTTAGATTCTGTGTTCTAGTTTACTGATAGTTTTGAGGATTTGGCTAGCAGCTCTTGCTTATTCTCGCCTTAATCCTTCGGTGGCACCATTAACAAATGCTGTAATTTTGCCTTTAGCACACTCCTAAAAGTGTGGCAATGTTGTAACATGCAGCCTTCGTCAAAATCCATGCAATATTTGCATGACTAAGGCACTAGACTGCCTCCTCAGCCTTCCCTTGGCCTTGGCTTGGATCGCAGGGCCAGTAGCGTGACATTGCGACCTTTTAAATTTTCGGCATCGCCTGGCTCGGTTCGGTAGGCTAGATAAGGTCGCCACTGGCGGTGCCTGGGTTAGCGGCTGGCCTGCTCCCTTAGCCTTCACCTAAGTCGTCGCTGATGCTAACCTGCGCCATCCACCCTCTACCGGGAGAATCGGTCGTGAGCGTAACCGACGAACTCTTTCACCGGGCTAACGATTTATGCCGCCGCCGCGCCTACGAACAGTGGCATCGGCGGCAGAGCAAGCAGCAGATTTTGCGATCGCAGGTCGGCTTTCAATCTCTGCCGCCCACTCGACCCCAACCCTGCCAGGGCTGCACTAACTATCACGGCATCGCCTACGGCACCAGCCGCGCCAAGCGCTGTATGCTGGTGTGCGCAATCCATCCCCAGGGGTGGCAGGGGGGTGGAGGGTGTCCCGATTGGCGAAGTGAAGGTGAGGGGTAGGGAGTGAGGAGTGGGGAGTGGGGAGTTAAGGTGATAGAGAACTGATTAGCACCATCACCCCCTACCCCTTACCCCCTACCCCATCATTCCCTCAACACCCCCCGCAGCCGCTGGCTCACCGCATCTACTCCAAAAGTCAGCACCACAAAAACGCCTAGGGTGATCGTCACGCCGCTGTAGTCGAAGCTGCTGATTTGCTCGGTGAGCAGACGGCCTAGGCCACCGGCACCGACCAGGCCGACGATCACGGTTTCGCGCAGGCAGACTTCCCAGCGGTAGAGAATGTAGGCCAGAAAGCGGCCCAGGTTTTGGGGCAAGATGCCGTAGGCCACGATCGCACTGGGGCTGGCCCCCAGGGTGCTGAGGGCTCGGACGGGGCGATCGTCCAGGTTTTCGTTGACCTCGGCCATGAGCCGACCGAGGATGCCGAAGTTGTGTAGCGCGAGGGCCAGCGCCCCTGGCAGCACGCCGGGGAACAGCATGTAGAGCAGCACTAGTGCCCAGATAGGGGCGGGGATTGCGCGGCTGATCAGCAGCACGAGCCGACTTAGACCCAGCAAGGTATAGGCCATCCAGGCAGACCCACCCCGCTGGCCGATGGGACGCAGCAGGCCGCCCGGCAGCAGAAAGTTTTGGGCGGCGGGTAGCGAGAAGAGGATGCCAAACAGACCCGCCAGGGCGATCGCCACCATTGACATCGCCACCGTCAGCCAAGAGAGCCGAGCTAAATTCACCAGCTCGGCCCAGCTCGGCAGGGGTGACCAGCCGGTGCCCAACAATTCACCCAAAAGGCGCTGGGTGCGGGCCGACCACAGCACCACTACATCTAGCTGCAACCACCACCAGCTCAGGGGAATCGCCAGGGCAGCTCCCATCCACGACAGCCGCAGAAACCAGTCTTGGCTAGGCGCTTTAAAGGCAGGCCGAGACGAAGCTCCCGGTTTGCGGTTGATGTCGAGGCGGCTGGTGAAGCCCATGCGGCGGCGCACCAGGGCACTCCAGGCATCCACCGCGCCGTTGAGCACAATCAGCGCGTAGAACCCTGTCCACAACTGCTCATAGCGCAAGGATTGCAGACTCAGAAAAATCTCGTAGCCCAGGCCTCCGGCCCCAATAATTCCCAAAACGGCGGATGCCCTGAGGGAACATTCAAAGCGGTAAAAAGTGTAGGAGAGGAGGTTGGGTAGCGCCTGGGGCAGTAGCCCGTAGATAAAGGCCGCTAGCGGCGGCGTGCCAGCATTGAGCAGGGCGTGGAGCGGTTCGGGAGGCGTCTCATCCAAAATTTCTGAGAAGACTTTGGCGACGATCGCCCCAAAGGGAATCGCGATCGCCAGCACCCCCACCAGCGGGTTTAGCCCCAGCACTTGCAGCAGCACCAGCCCCCAGATCAGCTCGTGGATGGCGCGGGGAAAGGCCAGCAGCCCCCGCACCCCCAGCCACAGACTGCGGCGCAGATCTGAAGCTTCTCCAGGCAGAACCGTCTGCCACCACACCGCCGAGGAGAGCAGACCACCTATCATCCCTAGCCCCACGCTGAGGGCTGTGCCCAGCACCGCGTAGGCCAGAGTCACCAGGGCGGCGCGGCCCATGAGAACGACAAACTCAGGGCTGAGATCGGGGCGCAGGCTAGCGGCCAAGAACTCGCGTAGCTGGGGCCACCCGCCCAGGTTGATCAGCTCGGTTCCAGGCCGACCCAGTCCTGCCTGATACGCGGCTAACCCCAGGGCCGCCAAGACCGCTAGAGCGCTGACGGTTTTTGGGTTCCAGAGGCTCGGTCGCAGCGGTATGGTGATAGTCTGTTGGGTGTTAACCATGCTCAGGTCGTCACCCCACTATGGATGTCATGCTCCAGACCCACGGTTTTCTCTCGCAAGATGCTGCCCTGCTTTCTGTAGATACGCTGCTGCGCCCCATTAGCCTGGGCGATGGCGACAGTTTCAGCGGCTATTTTACCGGAGTTGAGCTACCTGCCGTGGCCGGAGTGGCCGGATTTACGGTAGATACCGAGGCGCTCTCCCCAGTGCTGGCCCAGCAGTTTGACCAAGACATTTTGGGGGATATGGTCGATATCTGGAACAATTTTGTTGAATCAGGACAGTTGTGGGCACTGCTCTTCGGTATTGTGCTGGGATATTTCATCCGCAACCTGACTGCCTTTTAACCCAGACCGCACAATAATGCAAACGCCCTCTCCCCAAACCTGGAGCCAGCGCTTTGAAACGGCGCTGCACCCTGCGATCGCGCTTTTCAACGCCAGCATCGGCTTCGACATTCAGCTAATTGAGTACGACCTCACCGGCTCAGAAGCCCACGCCAAAATGCTGGTCAAAACAGAGATCATTAGCCCCGAAGAGGGCGAGGCGATCGTCAATGGGCTCGAAACCATTCGCCAGGAGTATCGCCGGGGCGACTTTAACCCCGGTGTCGAGGCGGAGGATGTGCATTTCGCCGTCGAGCGGCGGCTGACGGAGCTAATTGGCGACGTGGGCAAGAAGCTGCACACCGCCCGCAGCCGCAACGACCAAGTGGGCACCGACCTGCGCCTCTACTTGCGTGCCCAGATCGAGGCCATCCAGGGCGAGCTGCGCCAGTACCAGCAGACCCTGCTGAGCCTTGCCGAAGACCATGTGGAAACCCTGATTCCGGGCTATACCCACCTCCAGCGGGCGCAGCCGCTGAGTTTGGCCCACCACCTGCTGGCCTACTTCGACATGGCCCAGCGCGACTGGGAGCGACTCCACGACCTGCAAAAGCGGGTAAATATTTCGCCCCTGGGCTGCGGTGCCCTGGCGGGGACGACCTTTCCCATCGATCGCCAGTATGCTGCCGAGCTGCTGGGCTTTGAGAAAGTCTATGGCAACAGTCTGGATGGGGTGAGCGATCGCGACTTTGCCATCGAGTTTGCCTGCGCCGCCAGCCTGATCATGGTGCATCTGTCGCGGCTGTCCGAAGAGATGATTCTCTGGGCGTCGGAAGAGTTTAGCTTTGTCACCCTCAACGACAGCTGCTCCACCGGCTCCAGCATTATGCCCCAGAAGAAAAACCCCGACGTGCCCGAGCTGGTGCGGGGCAAAACTGGGCGCGTGTTTGGCCATCTGCAAGGCCTGCTAGTGATGATGAAGGGTTTGCCCCTGGCTTATAACAAAGACCTGCAAGAGGACAAAGAGGCGATCTTTGACACGGTCAACACCGTGCGCGGCTGCGTCGAGGCCATGACCATTCTGCTGTCTGAAGGGGTCAACTTCCGGGTGCCGCGCCTGCGCCAGGCTGTGAACGAAGACTATTCCAACGCCACCGACGTGGCTGACTACCTGGCCACCAAGGGCGTGCCCTTCCGCGAGGCCTACAACCTGGTGGGCAAGGTGGTGAAGACTTCTTTAGCGGCGGGTAAGCTGCTGCGCGAGCTGACCCTAGAAGAATGGCAGGCCATTCACCCCGCCTTTGAGGACGATATCTACGCGGCGATCGCTCCTCAACAGGTGGTCTCGGCCCGCAACAGCTACGGCGGCACTGGCTTTGACCAGGTGCACCAATCGATCGCACGGGCAAACCAGGCCCTAGGAGAAGGCTGATGATTAGCCTCTGCATGATTGTCAAAGACGAGGCCGCTACGTTGGCCCGCACGCTTGAGAGCGCCCAGGGAGTAGTGGGCGAGATTGTGGTCGTCGATACGGGGTCGGTGGATGACACCGTGGCGATCGCCCAGTCCCACGGGGCCAAAGTCCACCGCTTCGCCTGGGATAACGACTTTGCCGCCGCCCGCAACGAATCGCTGCGCCACGCCACAGGGGACTGGGTGCTGGTGCTCGACGCCGACGAGGTGCTGCTACCGGAAACCGCCCAGGTACTGCAACAGCTTGACCAGGGGAAACCTTTGGGGGATGTCGCCGCCGAAGACGTGCTGGCTGTGAACCTGCTGCGCCTGGAACTAGGTGCTCCTCAAGCCCCCTACACGCTGATCACCCGCTGCTTTCGCCGCTTGCCCGAGATCACCTTTAACCGCCCCTACCACGAAACCGTGGACGACAGCGTGGCGGCACTACAGGCGCAGGAGACTCGCTGGCAGGTAATTACCCTGGGCGAGGTAGCTCTGCACCACACCGGCTACGACCCAGCCGTGGTCGTGGAGCGAGGCAAGTTCGATCGCGCCCGCACCGCCATGGAAGGCTACCTGGCAGAGCACCCCAACGACAGCTACCTGCTGAATAAGCTGGCGGCTCTCTATGTCGAGTCTGACCAGGCTGAGCTGGCCCTACCGCTGCTCGATCGCGCCCTAGAGCAGGCCGATGTCCTAGACGAGCTGACCCGCTACGAGCTTCACTACCACCGCGCTCTAGCTCTAGCCGATCGCCCCGCCCAAGCCGCCCATGACTACGAATCTGCCCTCGCCGAAGCTGTACCCCCCATGCTCAAGCTGGGTGCGTGGATTAACTACGGCAGTTTGAAAAAATCCCAGGGCGATCTGGAGGGGGCGATTGCATTGTTTGAGCAGGCGATCGCGGCTGACCCAACCCTGGCGATCGCCCACTACAACCTGGGCACCGCCCACCGCGCTCGGGGCTATCTAGATGAGGCGATCGCCGCCTACCGCCAGGCGATCGCCCTCAACCCCAGCTATGCTGAAGCGCACCAAAACCTGGGAGTAGCCCTGTTTAAGCTGGGGCAGTTGCCTGAAGCGTTGCAGGCCTTTAAGCAGGCGATCGCCCTTTATGAGGTCACCGATCCTGCTACGGCTGCTGGTCTACGCAGAGGCGTCAGCGCCTTGGGCATTTCACCCCTACTGCTGGCTCAAGCAGGCTTTATGTAGGTGTAGCGCCGCCGAAAATTTGCTGGAGTGGGCACTGGGAGATGTGGAAATCGCCAGCACAGAGGCAACTTTGTGCTGGCGATTAGGTTCTGATTTAGAGATCACCTTGAACGACTAAGCGGCGATCGTAGGTTTCGGGCCGCGTCTACTTAGAGTAGCGGTTGTCGTTCCAGTCAAAGCCAGAGCCTGTCTGGGCTGAGCCAGGATTGTGGGTTTTTTTCCACGAAACCTCAGAGCCATAGGTGCCGGGTCGCCAATAGTGGCTATGGTCAGGGTCAGCAGCGGCGGTCACGTCAGGAGCATCATTGCGGTAGCGGGTGCGGTGCGACGGCTCTTGAGCCGGGGCTGTGGGTGGTTGGTCGCCGCGACGGCCAAGCAGAGACCGCAAGCGATTGATCGCCCCATCCCAATTGAGGTCGGGCTGCTTAAGCAGGTCGCGCAGGGCGGTGAGGGCAACGCTGGCCGCGTCGTCTTGCTGGTTGTGCAACGGCTCAGATGCCCGAATTGGATCGACCTGCACAGCGGCAAAGGCCTGGCGCACTGCGCTTTTAATGTGATTGTAGAGTTCTCGCTTGGCTTTTTCATACTGAAGCTGCCGCCCTTTTTCGCTAGAAGCGTAGAGCGAAGGCAAACGGTTGAGAGCATAGGTCTCTACCTCTACCCGCTTGAGATACTTCAGCATGCGGGGCTGCATGGTTTTGAGGTGCTTTTCCACCTCTTCAGAGACGAGCAGTTCCATTACATTGACGTAGGTATGTCTTGGAACGTCGTGATCAATCTTCATAGGGAACCCCACTTACTATTGAACGAATCGGTGCAAAACCAGAGTTCTCTGGTTTGTCATAAAGATGCTCCTGCTTGGTCACTCATTGCCGAAACCATATTAGGGGTGACGGATGGTAGCTGCATTGACTGACATACCGATAGTATGCCCAAATAGATTCCGAGAACCTACTGAATAATATTTGAGTCTATATACTAACGCTGCCAGTAAAAATGCCCATGACCCATATTGTCAAATCCAGAGCAAGCCGCGCAACCGTAGCCCTTTAAAGTGTTGCGGCTTGTTTCAAAGGTTAAACCCTAGGGAAAGGGGAGGGCCGCTTTCCCTAGGGTGATCGGCAGGTTAGACCTTAAGCAGGTCGGCGTTGAGTCGTCTAAAAGCGAGCCGCTCATTTTCGACATCCACATGGATGGTGTCGCCCTCGCCAAACTCACCCCGCAGAATCGACTTGGCAATTTGAGTTTCGAGTTCGCGTTGGATAGCGCGCTTCAGGGGGCGCGCCCCATAAACGGGGTCGTAGCCTACCTCAGCTAGAAAGTCGAGGGCCGATTCACTCAGCTTCACCGCCATCTTGCGGGCTTCGAGCCGGGTTTCGAGTCGGGCAACTTGCAGTTTGACAATTTCCCGTAGCTGCGACTTGAGCAGCCCGTGGAAGATGATCATTTCATCGACTCGGTTGAGAAACTCGGGCCGGAAGTTGCCCCGCAGCGCGTCCATCACCCGCGATTTCATCTCGTCGTATTTAGCGTCGTCGCCCGCCACATCAAGAATGAACTGGGAGCCGATGTTGCTGGTCATGATGATGATGGAGTTTTTGAAGTCTACCGTGCGGCCCTGGGCATCGGTAACGCGGCCATCGTCCAGAATTTGCAGCATGACGTTAAACACGTCGGGGTGCGCTTTCTCGATCTCGTCGAAGAGGATAACCGCAAAGGGGCGACGGCGGATCGCTTCAGTGAGCTGACCGCCTTCGTCGTAGCCAACATATCCGGGAGGTGCACCGATCAGCCGCGAGACGGCGTGTTTCTCCATGTATTCCGACATGTCGATGCGCACCAGGGCCTCTTCGGTGTCGAACAGGTAGGCGGCTAGGGCTTTAGCTAGCTCGGTTTTGCCCACCCCAGTGGGGCCGAGGAATATAAAGCTGGCGATCGGGCGGTTGGGGTCAGCTAGGCCGGCGCGCGATCGCTGAATCGCATCGGCCACCGCCGTCACCGCTTCCTCCTGACCGATCACCCGCTCGTGCAGTTCGTCTTCGAGCAGCAAGAGCTTCTGCATCTCCGATTGCACCAGCTTGCTGACCGGAATGCCCGTCCACTTAGAGATGATTTCGGCGATGTCTGCTTCCGTCACCTCTTCACGCAGCAGAGTCTTGCCGGTGGTTTGGGTGTCGGCTAGCTGAGATTCGGCGGTTTCGAGTCGGCGCTGCAACTCGGTGAGCTTGCCGTACTTGAGTTCGGCGGCCCGATTCAGGTCGTAGTCGCGCTCGGCCTGCTGAATTTCTATGTTGACCTGGTCAATCTCTTCTTTGACCGACTGAATGCTGTCGATGGTGTCTTTTTCAGACTGCCACTGAGCATTCAGGGCGCTCTGCTGCTCCTTGAGGTCGGCTAGCTCGCGCTCAATGCGCTCCAGACGCTCCACGGAGGCGGCATCAACTTCTTTTTTCAGCGACAGCCGCTCCATTTCGAGCTGAAGAATTTTGCGATCGACCTCGTCCAATTCCTCAGGTTTAGAGGTGATCTCCATCTTCAGCTTGGCGGCAGCTTCATCTACCAGGTCGATAGCTTTGTCAGGCAGGAAGCGATCGCTGATGTACCGGGTAGACAGTGTGGCTGCCGCCACCAAGGCGCTGTCGGAGATTTTCACCCCGTGGTGCGTTTCGTAGCGATCTTTAAGGCCGCGCAGAATAGAAACCGTGTCCTCGACGCTGGGCTGATCCACATAGACCTGCTGGAATCGGCGTTCCAGAGCAGCGTCTTTCTCAATATATTTGCGGTACTCATCCAGCGTCGTCGCGCCGATGCAGCGCAGCTCGCCGCGAGCCAGCATGGGCTTCAGCAGGTTGCCCGCATCCATCGCCCCCTGGGTCGCGCCCGCGCCGACCACAGTGTGAATTTCGTCGATAAAGAGAACGATTTGCCCTTCGGAGTCGGTGACTTCTTTGAGCACGGCTTTGAGGCGCTCTTCAAACTCACCCCGGAATTTTGCCCCGGCAATCAGCGCGCCCATGTCGAGGGCGATTAGCTGGCGGTCTTTGAGCGATTGGGGTACGTCGCCGTTGACGATGCGCTGGGCCAAACCTTCGGCGATCGCCGTCTTACCAACCCCCGGCTCGCCAATCAGCACTGGATTATTTTTGGTGCGGCGAGAGAGAATCTGGATGGTGCGGCGAATTTCGTCGTCGCGGCCAATCACCGGGTCGAGCTTGCCTCGACGGGCAGCATCGGTGAGGTCGCGCCCATACTTTTCAAGGGATTGATACTTGCCTTCGGGGTTTTGGTCGGTCACTTTTTGGGTGCCTCGAATATCTTGAATGGCCTGCTTGAGCTTGGCTTCGCTCAAGCCCAAATCTTGAAACAGCGCCTTACCAAAGCGGGTGTCGCCAGGGTAAGCCAAAATTAGATGCTCGATGGAAATATATTCGTCACCGTAGTCTTTTTTGTAGCGGTCGGCGCGATCGAGCAGGGCATCTAGCGATTTGCCCAGGTACACCGACGAACCCGACCCCGAAACCTTGGGCTGGCCGTTGATAAAGGCTTCGGTGCGATCGCGCAGCACCTGCCCATTGACCCCCAGCTTGGCAAAAATGCTGCTGGCCAGGCCGTCCTGGTCAAGCAGCGCCAGCATCAAGTGGTCGCTCTCGATCTGCTGCTGCTGCGACTGCTTGGCAATATCCTGCGATCGCACAATGGCATCCCAGGCTTTTTCGGTAAATTGGCTTTGGGTGGGTTGCATAGGCTCCGCTCTCCCGTGGTTACTCCATAAAATCTCTGTATGGTTGCATTGTAGGAAGAGTGGCCTACCTAACAGGATCGGTGTTTACGATTGTTCTCAGGCGGGTTGCCGTCTCCAGCTTGAATCCCACTTCTATGTAATCCCAAGTGAATCGCAAAAATCTGTAGGGTAGGCATCTTGCCCGTGCAGGCAAGATGCCTTTGTTCTAAGATCTGTGGTTCTTCAAAAAAACCAGGGTTCAGGATCGCTCAGGATCCTAAACCCTGCTGATGGGTGTCGCTCAAGGGCGACTGCTTGGGTTGATAGCTGGCGCGATCGCCCTACCAGGGCCGCCAGTTGCCCCAGTCTTCGTTAAAGATCGAAGTGTTCGGGAACTGCACCGGGTTGCCGCTACTCTGCAACTCGGTCCGCAGCTGGTCGAGCAGGGGCTCATAGCTGGGCAGGTCATCCACTAGCTCGTAGGGCAGCACCCCGTTGCGCAGCGAGAAGTCGATGGAGTGCGCCGCTGCCGCCCCCACCGACCATTCAAAGGAATGCACCCGGTAGGCGGCGGCGGCACTGTAGCTGGCGGCAATGCTCTTACTGGCCACCAGCATGTTGTCTACCCGCTGAGGAATCATCGCCCGCAGGGGAATTTGGGCGGGGTAGGCCTGGCCGTGGGCCTGACGCACGCCGGGCCGCTCAATATTGCCGGGGGCCTCCGCTGGGTACTCAGCCATGCAGGGGTGAAAGTCGATCGCATACTGGGCGATGCCAACGGTGTCAGGATAGAGGCGCGATCGCGCCCGAATCGGGAACGTGTTGGGGTCGGCATCGGGCGCAAAGGTATCTACCGTTCCCAGACCCGCCAGGTAGCGCCGCAAAGATGTATAGGTGCCCTCGTCTAGGTTCTCCTGATAGAACTCAGCGGTAAAGTCATTCCACGAAAAGTCCACTTCGCTGATCATGAACCCATTTTCGTAGCCATAAGCAGGCCGACCAATAATCCGCCGCGCCTCGCGAATGTAGGGATACTTCGACAGGCCGTGGGCCGTATTCATCGGCGAATCTAACCCCTGCAAATAGCGGTTATAGGGCTCAGGCTCTTTCCAGGATTCGTCGATTTGCGAGTCGGTGGTGCCGGTGGTCAGCCAGTAGAAAAAGCCGATCGCATTCTCTTCGCCCTTGCGCAGGGTGTCGGTGCGCAGGCCGCCCAGCCAGCCGCCCGGCTCTAGCTGACCGCTGGCCGCCAGCTGGTCTTCGGTCAAAATCAGGTTGTCCTGCTCGGTGCCAGGGCGATAGTCGTTGCCCCAGGTCCAGTTCTGCATTGAGATGTCGCCCACGCCTGGGCGAGGCACCCCAGAGATTTTCGCCTCCGTTTGAGGCGAGGCATTCCATAGGCGGCGGTAGGTGAAGACAAAGTCGAAGTGGTCTTGGGCCGTTTTTAGCGAGTCGCGCTCGCGCTCCCAGCTGTAGTAGGGCGCGTAGGTGCTATAAAACTCAGGAATATCGTAGGTTTGCGGCTCGGCAGTGCGCTCCATGGCAAAGGTGTAGGTAAACCCCTGGGTGCAGTAGGGGTCGCGCTCTTGCACGGGCGACGAAGGGTTGAGGGGCGATCTTGGGTCTAGCCCCAGCTCGTAGGGCACATCGGCCAGGGCAATTAGCTCGCCGGTCTCGGTGGCCTCAACCACAAACCAGTCCACCTTGCTGTCGGGAGCATTTTCCATCCGTTCCAGCTCAATGCCTGCGGGCACAAACTGAATAATTTCCTTCGCCAAGCGGGCCGAGTCGTCGTAGGTGTAGGCGTCTTCGATAATTTCGGAGAGAAAGTCGGTGTTGAGGGGTTCTGTACCCGGTGCGGGGCTGTGGCGAATCGCGACCACCTCCTCAATCTGGGTGCCATCGGTGCTCAAGCTCAGGTCTTTGACCACCGTATTGGGGAACCACTTGAGTTCGCCGCCGCCCTCGCGCTCTGCCTCGGCCAGCATTTCCATCAGAATGGCGTTGGCATCGGCGGGCAAAAAGCAGGAGGCGCTCACCCAGCAGCCGCCGGGGTTGAGTTTGCCGTATTTGCGCTCGACGCGATCGCGCAACTCCTTATACCCCCGCGAATAAAACAGCTGCCGCCGCTGCTCCCGCGACTCATCCAGCGCCGTGGTGCCCTGGGATGAGATCTGCCCTCCGACCCAGTCGGTCAGCTCAGTCATGCAGACCGTGTGGCCCATCATCAAGCTTTCGTAGGCGGTGGCGGTACCGGCTAGGCCACCGCCAACAATCAGCAGTTCGCACTCGACGACCTGGTCGGGAGTTTGGGGCACCTGGGCAATGCGGGGCGATACCGACTCCTGGGCCTGGGCGTTGCCAATGGGGAGCGGTATCGAACCGGCAACCAGCGTGGAGGCTAACAGGGGAGCCGTTAGGGCGCGAAAAAAGCGTTTCATAGCAAACCAAAGGGGGCGTATCGATTGCACCCTCTAGCTTATCGGCTGATTGTAGGATTCGGCTATGGTTGGCGTCGCCGCCTGCTGCCGTGGGCTTTAACCCTGCACCTGACTGGGGACAGATTTTATTTTGTAGAGATATTACATGTTGCAAAACACTTTTATGTTTAGCTCCCAAGCGCAAAGGAGTTGATTAAGCTGGCATCATGCAAACTCGTAGTGAGTATGACTTAAATGCCTGCATGAGTTTGTAAGCCCCAGGGGCGCTTAGTTGGAGCACCCCCAACATGCTGGCTAACGCAAAGGAGTTTTATTGTTTTTGCCAATGCCTTGCACCTGTTAGCAGAGCGCGATTGCTTCGAGTTAACGGGTGCTTGATAGGGATGGCCTGCAACCATTTCTTCATTACGTTCGAGGGCAGGTCGTCAGTATTCGCAGGGTAGTCTCCCTACCCATCAATTTCTTAGTTGAGAAGAACCTAACTGATATTGAATGCGAGTAAGGAGCTGGGCACATGTTTTTCAACTATGAGGGCCAGCCTGTCCCTCCCGTCACCTTTCGAATGTTTACCGAGGCGGATAGATACGAGCTTTCGACGGCGGATCTTTTTGATCACAAAACCGTGGTGGCATTTGCCGTGCCAGGAGCGTTCACCTGTCCGCACTCGCCGATTCAACTGTTGGCTTACAACGAATATGCCAAGCTATTTCGAGCGAATGGCGTCGATGACATTTTTTGTATTTCGGTGAATGATCCGTTCTCGCTAGCCGCTTGGGCTCAGGCAGAAGGTGCCGATCAGGTTCGCTTCCTTCCCGATGTCAACGGTGACTTTACCCGCCAGATGGGGATGATGGTCAACCTTTCCGATAAAGGGATGGGATACCGCTCCTGGCGCTATTCCATGCTGGCAAAAGACGGGGTGATTGAAAAAATGTTTGTAGAACCAGACGGTTTTGAGGCGATGCCTGTTGTCTCTAATGCCGACACCATGTTGCACTACATCAACCCAGAGGCCAGGCAGCCGAAGCAGACCGCTGTGCTGATGCAGATGTGGCGGACGATGCTTTCTGTCTAAGCAAAAAAGTTACGCAGAGAAGAAAACTTACCTTAACCACAATCAGGAAAGGAATTATGACGAGTAGCCAAATGAAATGTCCGTTTCCCATGAGTGGCAAGCTAATGGAAATCTGGCGGGCCATATCCTCTGTTCTGGCATCAAGTAGCGCAGATAGTGGGAGCGCAGATAGTGGGGCAAAACTTGAAACCAGTACGCCCCAGCCCGCAGCCCCTAATGTTGTCAGTAGTGCCAGCAAATGCCCGGTTCTAAGTGGGCCTCAAACTCGGATGGGGACTTCGAACCGCGACTGGTGGCCGAATGCTTTAAATTTGAACATGCTCCATCAGCACTCGGCTAAGGCCAATCCGATGGGGGAGGATTTTAACTATGCCGAGCAGTTCAAGAGTCTCGATTTAGCGGCCCTGAGGGCAGATATCTATGAGCTAATGACCACCTCGCAGGACTGGTGGCCCGCCGACTATGGCCACTATGGGCCGCTCTTCATTCGGATGGCGTGGCATAGCGCTGGCACCTATCGCATCGGCGACGGTCGCGGCGGGGCAGGTTCGGGCAGCCAGCGGTTTGAGCCGCTCAACAGTTGGCCCGACAATGCCAACCTCGATAAGGCCCGCATGCTGCTCTGGCCGATTAAACAAAAATACGGCAACAAAATTTCCTGGGCCGACTTGATGGTCTTTGCGGGCAACTGCGCTCTAGAGTCGATGGGCTTCAAGACGTTGGGCTTTGCGGGCGGGCGTGTGGATGTGTGGGAGCCAGAGCTAGATATCTACTGGGGTTCTGAGAAGGCTTGGCTCGGCAATGAGCGCTATGAGGGCGATCGCGTACTTCTAAACCCCCTCGCTGCCGTGCAGATGGGTCTGATCTACGTCAACCCCCAGGGACCAGATGGCGAGCCTGATCCGCTAGGTTCAGGCCGAGACATTCGCGAAACCTTTAAGCGGATGGCGATGAATGATGAGGAGACCGTCGCCCTCACCGCCGGGGGGCACACCTTTGGCAAGTGCCACGGCGCGGGCGAAGAGACCCACATTGGGCCGGAGCCAGGGGGGGCTACCATCGTAGATCAGGGCTTGGGCTGGAAGAGCACCTTTAACTCGGGGGTCGGTGTCGATGCGATCACCAGCGGCATCGAAGGCGCATGGACTCCCACACCAACCCAGTGGGACAACAGCTACCTGGAAACTCTATTTAAATATGACTGGGAGCTGACCAAGAGCCCAGCGGGCGCATGGCAGTGGAAGCCCAAGGGCGACGCGGGCGCAGGCACGGTGCCCGACGCCCACGACCCGTCGAAACGACACGCCCCGATGATGACCACGGCAGATATGTCGATGAAGATGGACCCGATCTACAACCCGATCGCCCAGCGTTACCACGACAACCCGGATGAGTTTGCCGAGCAGTTTGCCAAGGCGTGGTTTAAGCTAACCCACCGCGACATGGGGCCGCGATCGCGCTACCTCGGCCCTGAAGTTCCCCAGGAGGAATTCTTGTGGCAAGATCCCGTCCCCCCCGTTGACCACGACCTGATTGACGAGCAAGATATCGCCGCGCTCAAAGCTAAAATTCTTGAATCAGGGCTGTCGGTCTCCCAACTGGTTTCAACCGCCTGGGCGTCGGCCTCCACGTTCCGCTGCTCCGACATGCGGGGGGGTGCGAACGGGGCACGCATTCGTCTCGAACCACAGAAAAATTGGGAAGTCAATCAGCCCGAGCAACTGGCAACGGTTCTGCAAACCCTGGAGGGCATTCAGCAGGAGTTCAACAACTCGCAGTCAGGCGGCAAGCGGGTTTCGATCGCAGACCTGATCGTGCTGGGCGGCTGCGCGGGCATTGAGCAAGCGGCGAAAAACGCGGGTCATGAGGTGACAGTGCCCTTCACGCCGGGCCGCACCGATGCCACCCAGGAGAAAACCGATGTGGAGTCTTTTGCTCCCATGGAACCAACTGCCGACGGGTTCCGCAACTACACCAGCGGTAGACACAGCGAATCCCTCGAAGAGCTGCTGATCGATCGGGCGCAGTTGCTATCGCTGTCTGCCCCGCAAATGACCGCTCTTGTCGGTGGCTTGCGCGTTTTGGGGGCAAACTTTGGCGGGTACAAGCACGGCGTCTTCACCGATCGCCCCGAAACCCTGACCAATGACTTCTTCGTCAACCTGCTCGATCTGGGCACAACCTGGAAGGCGACCTCTGAGGATGAGTATGAGTTTGAGGGTAGCGATCGCAAAACCGGCCAACAAAAGTGGACCGCTACTCGCGTTGACCTGATCTTTGGCTCAAACTCTCAACTCCGCGCCCTGGCAGAAGTCTACGGAGCCGCCGATTCGCAGCAGAAGTTTGTGAATGACTTTGTGGCAGCGTGGGATAAGGTGATGAACCTCGATCGCTATGATTTGCGATCAGTTCAGGCAGAAAGTGCTGCGAGGGGTTTTTAACCCTAGCGTTAGCTAGGCTAATTAGAAGCCAAAAGCAGAAATGATAGCGGCGTTTCAAGATGAGTTGAAACGCCGCTATCTGCTTTGGGTGCAAAGCCCAAGGCTGCTTATGGTTCCGACCAAAAGTAGAGCTGATCTCTTGATAAATATCGCTACCTGCTCTAAACCTTAACGTTCCGCTTTACCCGACGCAGATAACCTCTCGATCCAAGGGAATAACCTCGCGGCGGTCGGGTGCAAGCGGGTTGTTATGCTGGCGGCAACTGGTCATACAACTCTGGCTCAACGTCAGCTACTTTAGCCAACACGGACTCATATTTCATTCGATCGCCCCGGCTTGCGCGCTCCTGCAAATACCCTTCAGTCGTTAATGCTGAAATTTTCTCGGCAACTGCCAGGGCTATAAACTGATCGAGCGAAACCCCGTCTTGCGCTGCAAGGCTCTGCAAGATTTTATATAAAGAGTCAGGTAGCTGGATGCTTAACGTGCTCATGACAGTCCTCCAATAGACTCCAGGAAACTTGCCGGGGTAACGGCATCAACCCCAAACCGCTCAATGCCTGCGAAATCGCGGATGTTGTATGTCACTACGCTATCACACCCCGCTTTAACCGCCAGTTCTAGCACCATGTCATCCTTTGGATCGGGCAAGAATGGTCGCCAGAGGAAGAAAATCTGGTGATGGGTCGCAACAGAACAGTGAAAATCCAGGAAATCTTGTACGTCTGAGGCATTAATGGCCAAATTTGGCAATTCTCGCAATAAGACCTCTTCGTACTCCAGAACTAGCGGTACAGAAAGATTGATGTTGAACTGCTCGCTGCCAACCAACCCTAATAGACGAAAAGCGCTCCCGTTCCTAGATCGTAGCCCAGCAACAACAACATTTGTGTCGATCACAATTTTGGGTACGGGCATTGGCAGTAGCACCAGAGGCGTTTATTGGTAACCCGCCAATGTTACCGCCTACACAGATCCTTGTGACGGTGACTTTTTATACCTGGAGAAATCTTTCTCGGATTGCCCTAACCAAAGAATAGTCGGCATAACGTTCCCGACCAGCGGCTCTCGTCCGTCTGCTGCGTCGGGGTTGTTATGCCACCGTGTCTGCGACAAGAGAACAACATAAACCAAGTAACAACTCTATATCTGAATTACTTCTGTGAAATTTGTGCCGGGAAATTATCAAAAATGTAACTCTGCTGTCCACGATTAATAACATAGCTAGCTAGCATTTTCTCTAAGTCATCATAAAATTTCAGTTGAATGCCGTTTGCATGAGAAATCCATTGAGTATTGGCGAAAAATAACTGTACTGAAAAATTTTGCGCTGAGTAATTTCGCCACCAAGTTTTCAATCGGCTATCCCACTCATAACCTTCGGATCTCAGTAGTTCCCTAATCGTGAAAGTACCATTACTACTTCCCCCATTTTGGTTAGTTACCTTAACAGTGATCCGCCTTGTTTTTTCAACAACAGGGTCATAGGCTGACCAGTCTAGCAAAGGAAGATTTATCCTCCTTTGCAAATCTTCAACAAAAGGAGAGATATTATTTGTCTCGGTTAAAATAAACAAATGTTCTACAGCACGAGTTAGTGTAACGTAAAAAAGGCGGCGTTCCTCATCCCCTGCACCTTCAATTGAGCTTCCCAAAGCAAATGTAAACATTAAGTCTGGATGCAGCAATGGGTAAGATCGAGGGACAGCATCTAGGACAATAACAATTTCTTTTTCTAAGCCCTTATATTTGTGAGTAGTCGATATATTTATCTTTCCCCTTAAAGTTTCAGGAAACTTTGAGCGTAATAATTCCAAAAAATTGCCTAGTTGACCTCGTCTTTTATGACGCTTTTCTCCATAATTTATGTACCAAGGTAGATTATTTTTTCGACTCAGTAGAACTACGCTTTTATCGTGTTTAAATGCTCTATTGATCAAGCGTAAAATAGCAGGTGTAAAATCATCTCCTGGATGATCCTCTTGTTCAACTGGCAACGGCTTAAAATTACTAAGATTAGCAATCTCTACTTTCCCTAACGATTTATTAATCTCACGGGCGGGATTGCCTAGCCCGTTCATTAGCTGATTGCTAACCCTCACAATAGAGTCTGCTGAACGATAATTAGTACTAATAGAAAGCTTGGTAGAGGGTTGAAAAATCTTCTCAAAGTTTTGATAAAAAGATAGATCAGAGCCAGCAAACCCATTGATCGCTTGCCAGTCATCACCAACACAAAAAAGTTGCACACCAGAATTTTGCGTCCGAATAGCTTCTATTAAGCAATGGAAGAGCTTGGAGAAATCTTGATATTTATCGATAGATATGTATCGTAGGCTCTTCAGATCTCCGTTTCCAGTAGTTTTTCGCCGAAATACTGTCTGTCCTGAAGCAACGGGCGCATCCCAGTTATGCGATGAGCAATAATGCTTAGGCTTGCCTAGGGCTATGAGCGCTAAGCTTTGAGTAGTTCAGCCTAGGACCCTCATTTCCATGG
>NZ_JACJQN010000012.1 GCF_014696675.1 Phormidium tenue FACHB-1052 | reverse complement strand
CGCTTTAAGCTCATCGGCTGAAAAATGAGGTTCAAGATGGAGGGGTCTTGGCATTCTCCCATCCTACCCTATTTCAGGGGTAACTAAGTCGGATTTAGTATTAGTTCCGGTGTTGGCTCCACCAATGGTCGTAGTGTTCAATTTTCTATAGTTTCAGCAGAAAGGCGAGAATCGGGTTCTGCTTCAACCATATCTCTGTAGTTCTGAGTTCAATCCAGCAGTAGCTATATCCCCAGAGGAGGGAACCCCCATGGGTGTAGAACACTGTTGAGTAGATGTTGAGCAGTGCTCTACCCCCCAATACTGGTAAGGCTAAGACTTTAGCCACTTGAATAGGTGTCGTTGAGCATGTTGAACACCCCCATTGGATAGCACGGTATTGAACTCTCTTTTGGAAAAAAGAGCACTGGGAAGACGGCTCAACCAGCTGGGTCAGCATTGGAGCTTGTGAAGAGGGGTAATGTGCCGTCAACTATTGGCTATTGCTGTGTAAGCAGTCGAGGGCAAAGTGACAACACCGCTGCGTCGGATCAGCAGAAGGTTCGTGTTAAAGAAGCCGGGGCTGAGGAGAGCTTGGTGGATGTGGAGTCGGGTCGGTCTGGGCGTGAAGATGGGATTAATGGCAGTAAAAGGATGCTCCGTTTTAACCCAAATCACACGCCGTTGGTCTTGAGACCGCTTAATTTTTATCGCCACTTCCAGGCCTTCTCGCCAGACTTTTCGGGTGCAAAAGGTATCTGGACAATCGCGAAGCACCAGATAGACACTGGCCAAGTCCCACAACGCTTTGGCGTAGCGCCGCTCACGTTTTTACCGACGCGAGTGTATACTTCACCGTCTAACAGACCAGTGCCCTATTGTGCTGAAAGGCTGGTGGTTAAGCCAGCTATTGAGGAAGTTAGCCAGTTGCTAAAGTATGAGGAAATTTATCTAACTCTTGGACGAATAGGCGTCTCGGCCTAGAATTAGGTGATTTTTGACGCTACAGCATTTCGTTCTAATTGAATCTTTAGCCCCTTGCAGGCGGTGCTCTCATGGGAAACCAGCGATTGACTCAAGCTCAAGCTCTAGCCCAGAAGGTTGAGGCAAAGCCGGTTAGGGCAATTAATTCTAAGCCAAAAGAAGACGGGCTTGAGCCGTTGCAGGGGTTGGTGAGCAATCGGGCAGTGAATCAAATGCTTACGGGAGAGGGAGCAGATGCTCAGCCTTACTCAAGTTTGCGCAGCCAAAAATCTAGTTTTCGAGGATTGTCTTCAGAAATAACAGGCGGGTCTCAACCGCAAGGTCTGGTGATTCAGCCGAAGCTGGTAATTGGTCAACCAAACGACAAGTATGAGCAGGAGGCAGATCGGGTTGCTGAGCAAGTAGTGCAACAACTGAATGCCCCTAAGACTGTGGAGTCTAATGCGGCCCAAATCATTCAGCGAGAGGTGATGCCTGATGAAGACGAAGACAAGCTGCAAATGAAGCCTATGGTTCAACCACAGGGAGAAGTTGGAGAAGTAGCTGCAACTCCAGAATTAGAAAGCTCAATTCAACAGATGCGTGGGGGTGGTCAGCCTTTACCTGACTCAATTCGAGAGCCAATGGAGCGAATATTTAGAGCGGACTTTAGTCAAGTTCGAGTGCATACGGATAATTACTCTGATAAGTTAAACTCATCAATTGCCGCAAAAGCATTTACAACAAAGCAAGACATTTTCTTTAAAAGAAATGCATATTCACCTGCTAGTAATCAAGGACTATCAACAATAGCCCACGAGTTAACCCATGTTATACAGCAACAAGGAAAGAGCTTAGGAAGGGCAAAACGTGGTTTGTATGAGAAGTCAGGGTCGACGATGATTCAACGAACTCAAGTCTACAGTTTTGATGACACCGACTATGCAACTACCACGAGAGTTGACTCTGGCGGTTCGAGTAAAATTACCTCCGTCATGGCAGACTGGGATCTGCCTACCCCCCACTACATTCTGTCTAAGCATTTTGGCAATAATTATGAGCTTAAGAATAAACCTTTAAAGGTTTCCGAAGAGAAAGTGACAAGACCGAGACATATCAAAGCGGAGGTTCATAAGGGAACAACAGAATGGCCAAACCGGGAAGATCCGAAATTCGTTACTAGGATAGGCCATTTTGGACAAGATGAGTTGTTTCTAAGTAGCAGCGGCACAAAGGTAGATTATGCAGGTGGTCATTTAGTTGGATACGCAATACTAGGAGATGCAGCACAGATACCGGAGAACATTGCGCCCCAACAGGCTTATAACAATTCCGTGGAATACCAAAACACTATGGAGCAAGCGATCCGTACATCAGCACCAGGGAGCGTAATTAATTATGAAATAGAAGTAGATTATGGAGATATTAATTATGAACTCGATCAGCAGCAACTAGTTGAGTTAAAGCTTATCGGAAAAATAGACCCTAGTAAACCCTGGATAATCCAGATACCCCGACGGGTTCCACGTGCTTGGAACGCAAGCGCAGAGATACGCAGCGGCACGTTTGGCTCTATCACAGCAATAGTAGATGGAGAAACTTACTTGAGAGGACAATATAGTACATTTTTAGCCACGCCTGACTTGAGAGATTACGAGCCGGATTCGGTTAGAAGTTCAAGTTATAAGTTTCGAGCATATACTTCAAGCAGTACAAATGAAAAGGACACAAAGAAAGCAGCAAAGCTTCGTTATGAAATGAAGCAATTTCAACCACCAATTGCACCAAAGTACAATAAGCCAGATAATGTTTCGGACGAGAAAACACGCTATGGATCAATGACGACGTTGACGACAGAACGTGCAATCGGGATAGGAAAAGGGTTGACAAATAGGTTGCAGTATATGTCAACGATTGATTGCTCGGTTAATGAAGAAATATATCGAAATTCATGGGAGAAACTCAAAAAAACTGCTGAGGATGAGGATAGCAAAAACCTAAAACTTGAACCGAATAGGCGGCCAAAAAATTCATACCAAGAAGCCAAGAAAAATGCAAGTAAAGCATTGTCAGAAGCGCGTAAGTGGAACATTGAACATGCTGGATTCAAAGAATTGTGGGCGAAGTCTTATGGCGAAATGACTGAAGATATTATTAAATTGGCGCAAGCAGTTGATGCGGCGGCACGTAAAGGCGAATCGCAGATAGGTGCAGAAGATAAAACGCTTGTAGAGGAACTGATCAGAAGAGTAACAGAATGGGAGGTGGAATGGCGTCTTCAGACGACGCAGCAAGAAGTGGTAGCCGCGATGTATATAGACCCATCACAAGTGAGAAACTCGCGTAACCTGAAGCCACCACCAAAGCTGACACCGCGCCAGTTAGAGAGCAATGTTAGAAAGAGGACGAAAGCAGAAAGGAAGGAAGCAGAGTTAGTTAAGAATAAATGAACCATAGCGGGTTTCACTCAGGTGAAGTATATCTCGATAATCCCCCTGCTCCTCTAATAAAGAGGGTACAGAGTGAACCTTAGGCCGATAGAAACTGGGGAAGTCTAGAACCCAGCAATTGTGTACCTCATGGAATTGGGAACTGCTATAGTCATAGCTGCGACTATAGCAAGAGCATTTCTTAAAGAAAGATCCCCATATTCAACCCCCAATTAAAATTTAATTCATTCCGTTCCCCACCTGTTCCCACCCTCAAATATCTCTACAATTCCCTATATATTGTTGATTCAACTATCCGTCGTAATTTGCTCGTTTACTCCGGAAAATATTGTGGCGTAATGATCATTTGTCTGCTGCGGCAACCTAATCCTGTGCATTGAGTTAACCAGAATTCTGTGAGGTGCTGGGCATGGGCAACGAGACAACAGTTAGCGACTTCGACGGACTACTGTCCTTTTTGCAGCGGCTCGATCGCCTGTTGGAGTGTTCGATCGCAGCCGCCCACCAAGCCTATGGCCCCGACAGCGCCGACCCCTACCGGGGTATGCACGTCACCGATGCCGACGCAGGGCAACTGCTGACGCGAGAACCCGGTGCCCCGGCATTTTTAGGTTATGGCGATCTTCCTACCGAGTTTCCGCCCGATTTAGTGCCGCCCGGTTCGCGGCTGGAGTGGTTGCAGCAAACCTTTGGGTTGTCCAACTTTGATCTGGATGTGGTGGCGATCGCCCTGGCCCCCGAACTCGATCGCCGTTACGAACGCCTCTATATCTATTTGCAAGACGACGTGCGTGGCAAGCGCCCCACCGTCGATTTGGCCCTCAATCTGCTCTGTGCAGATGCCACCACCAAACTGACCCGGCGCACCCACTTTGCCGCCGAAGCTCCCTTAATTCGCCAGAGATTGCTGCATCTAGTAGCCGACGCCAACTCGGCAAAACCCACACTGCTGGCCCACGAACTGCACCTTGATGGGGCCATCACCCGCTTCTTGCTGGGCCAACCCGGTTTAGATGCCCAGTTGATACCTGGTTGCCAGTGGATTTCACCGACTTCTTTAGGTGATTTTTGGCAAACATTTTCTCCGGTGGTGGGCAGTGCCCACCCTACAGCGGCTGCGATCGCTAGCGCAAAGAGAGGATTTTCCTGCTCAGAAACTGGCTTATCAGATGCGATCGCCCCACTCGACGCCAGAGTGAAGTCTCTTGCCCGCCTGGTGACCCAAGCTCAGCAGACCAACACTCCCCTACGCCTTTATTTTTACGGGCCTGATCGAGGCGAAAAATATTGCACCGCAGCAGCCCTTGCCCAACACCAACAAACCCCGCTCATTGTGGCCGATCTGGCTCGTTTGGTGTCTTCCCAAGACAGCCTTGAGCCAAAGCTGCGTCTGCTCGTTCGAGCAGCGCTGCTGCATCGGGCCGTGCTGTTTCTAGAGGAGTTAGATACCCTCAAAACCCCAGAGCGTGCCCTGGCCTACCAAACCCTACTGACCGAATTGGCTGATTTTCCCTATCTGGCCATACTGTCTGGTACACAAGCCTGGGTGCCTAGTGCCCAACAACCCTTGGGGGTACTGTCTATTCAATTTGCGCCGCCCGGTGTAGAGCAGAGCGTGCAGCTTTGGCAGCGCCATCTACAGGCCGTAGGGCGATCGCTGCCAGCAGAACAATTACGGGAGTTAGCCGGGCGGTTTCGGTTGACGGCGGCGCAAATTGCTGAGGCAGTTGCGATCGCCCACACCTCCAATCACTGGCAGCAAATCCAAGCGGGAAGCGATGATGTTGCCAAGGCTCCCCACCTCCAGGATCTGTTCGCAGCAGCTCGCGCCCAGTTAGGCCATGACCTAGCCAACCTATCTCGCAAAATTGAGTCCCACTACACCTGGGCCGATATTGTGCTGCCTCCCGACACCAAAGCTCAACTGCGAGAAATCTGCCATCAGGTCAACTACCGCCATCTGGTGCAAGACACCTGGGGCTTTGGTCGCAAACTCTCGTTGGGTAGCGGCCTGGCAGTGCTGTTTGCAGGCCCACCAGGCACGGGTAAAACCATGGCCGCCGAGGTAATTGGCCATGAACTGCAACTAGACCTCTACAAAATTGACCTGTCTCAGATGGTGAGCAAGTATATTGGCGAAACCGAGAAAAACCTGAACCGCATTTTTACCGCCGCCGCCGCTGCCAACGCCATTCTGCTATTTGACGAAGCCGATGCGCTGTTTGGTAAGCGATCGGAGGTCAAAGATGCCCACGATCGCTACGCCAACATCGAAACCAGCTACCTACTACAGAAAATGGAGGAATACGACGGTATCGCCATCCTCACCACCAACCTGCAAAGCAATATAGATGAAGCCTTTTTGCGGCGACTGCGATTTGTCGTGGAGTTTGCCTTGCCCCAGGCAGCAGAGCGGCTTCACATTTGGGAACAAATTTGGCCCGATAATCTACCCCACAGCTCTGACCTAGATCTAAACTTTCTCGCCAAACAATTGGATATCCCCGGCGCGGCCATTCGCAACATCGCCCTCAAAGCCGCTTACTTCGCTGCCAGCGATGGTGGCATAGTCACTATGGCGCATCTAGTAAAGGCCATTCGGCGGGAATATCAGAAGATGGGCAAACTACTAATGGCCGATGAGCTAGAGCCGTATGCAGAATTGCTCTATAGATAGCATTAATAAAATTTTTCAATTATTTTTATATCTTTTATTCTGAACTAAATCTGTTTGTAAAAATACCTTTCGATTCAGTGATTTAACTTTACCTAGTCAAGTTGAAATCAATGAATTCACTAACTATGATTAGATCTTTATGCTGTATGGCTTACAAGTACGGCAGGATTGAGCATAGTCTAGACCATTGATGATGAATTTCTAATGGCTCAATAGCTTGCATGATTATAATTTTTCGTATACTGTGCTGGTACCAACCTTCCGTTTAGCATACAGATTTTTGTCTTCGTGCTCAGCGTTCTATCAGGATGGCTGACGTTAAAATTCTGGTTCCGGGTCGTCACGCTTTAGATCAAGTTCAAGCTAACTGCTTTACCCAAGACGAGCAGGGAAATCTGGCTCGGATATTTCTATTCTGACAATAAGCGCATCTATGCTTCAAGACTTAGATAGCACGCTGGAAACCTTGCTGAGACGGGACTTGCCGCGTAACCTGGGGGATCAACGCTTTAGTTTTGCCACGCCATTTGCAGAATTTATTGACAATAAGCCAGCCTTCAATTTATTTCTCTACGACATTCGAGAAAACCTGGAGCTGCGAAGCAATATAGGAGAGATTCAGCCCCGAGGAGACTTAAGTGCAGCTAAGGTAAGGCCCGACGCTCGGGTTGATTGCTCTTATTTAATTACCTATTGGCCCAAAACAGCTTCCAGCCCTGCGGAGGAGCATCGCTATCTAGGCGAAGTTATGAAAATATTGCTGCGCTATCCTTACCTGCCTAATGAAGTCTTACAGGGAAGCCTCAACCCCAACAGCCCTGAACCGCCAAAGCTGCCCCTCAAAATGATCAGTCTGCGCCCTAGTCAGTTGCAAAGTGTGGGTGAGTTTTGGCAGGCCATGGGCGGTAAACCTAAGGCCTCTCTCAACTGTACTGTCACCCTGGCCGTTCCGGTTCATGGAGAGCCGGAGACCCTGCCACTGGTCAGAAGCCGTGATTTTCAGGTTTTACCCAAATGATTTGGTGCGGGTTGCTGCTCTAAGCTGACCGTCAACTTTTTTATAAGTCTTACTTGACCTTTATTGTTGCCCTCTGCCCCTACGGAGAAAAACTATGGTTGCCTTCAACACAACCGAATATGCACCTGGTGTCTATGTATTTGAGCAGTCTACATCAGCCCCTATCGCTGGGGTAGGCACTAGTACGGCAGGGTTTATTGGAGTCGTGCCCGATAGTTTTAAGATAGCGGTGCAAAACCCAGCTTTTGATCGCAGCCAGGTTCTTGGGTCTACAGAGGCCAAGAAAACAGTGGCGGCCTTGACCCAGAAAGTTTTAGCTGAAAAAATCACACTCGGTACTACCGAAACGGTGATTTCCCCAGGTACTCTTCTCAATGCAGAACAAGTAAAACTGATTAAACAGTCTGGCTTGACTGAGATCATAGTCGAAGAGGAAATAGAGGTTAGCGCAAATAGTCCTACTGTAGACATTCTAAAAAATCAAAAAATTAACGAAAAGCTAGAGATTACAGACGGAACGACAACGACAACTTTCAATCCGGGCGATGCAATTACTACCGCTGCCGCTAGAGGTAAGGTGGCCGAGGTTTTAAATGGTCGTAAACTCAAGGTGCAGGCTGCAAAAACGTTAGCCAGTGCGACGGCAGAGGATTTGCTTGAGAAGCCGCTCGTTAATTTGGTGACCATTCCCGAATCTAGCCCAGCGATTGAATACCCCGTAGGTACGACTATCACGGATGCGATCGCTACCGAAATTGTCAGCCGCTATTCGGGGACTGCTATCAAGGTTGAGTCAGCTAATCTGCCCTATCTAGAAGAAGAGATCAAAGATCTCAAGCTGGCTCCGGTCAATGAGCCCAAACTTTGCGCTAACTTTGGCGATTTCAAAGCCTACTTTGGCGACTTTTCCCTAGACCCTGGTCAAAACATTTTGGCCCACGCGGTCTATGGGTTCTTTCGCAATGGCGGCACCCGCTGCTACGTCGTGCGGGTGCTCGATAAAGACAAGGATGATCTGGGGGAGGCTTTAGAAGCTTTTGAAGCGATCGACGACATTGCCATTGTGGCCGCTCCTGGCATTACGGCTACTACGGCGCTCAAGGCCATTGATGACCACTGCAAGCAAAAGACAACTCTAGATCGGGTCGCTATTTTTGACAGTCCAGAGACTGTTGAAAATGCTCAAAAGCGCTTGGATACTACTAAACTCATCCCTGGCCAAGGAAACATGCCCAGTAAGTCTGACTACGCAGCCTACTACTTCCCTTGGATCAAGGTGTTTGACCCGGTAGAAAAGCTGAAAAATCCTGCTGGGGATGGGCTTAAAGCGGTGCCACCCAGTGGCCACATGGCCGGAATTTATGCCCGTGTCGATAGCCAGCGAGGGGTTCACAAAGCCCCCGCCAACGAGCCAGTGCTGGGGGCGGTAGATGTGAAATATGCCATTAGCAAAGGGATACAGGCGTCCCTCAACAATGACGGCATCAACTGCATTCGCAACCTCAATGGCAGCCTGTTGGTGTGGGGCGCGCGCACCCTAGGCGGTAACGCCAACGGCGAATTTAAGTACATCAACGTGCGGCGCTTGATGAACTATCTGCGCGAGTCTATCGACGAGGGCACCCAGTGGGTGGTGTTTGAGCCCAACTCGCCGGAACTGTGGGCGCGCATTCGGCGAGAAATTTCAGCTTTTTTAACCACCGTGTGGCGCAGCGGGGCGCTGTTTGGTGATACCCCAGATCAGGCGTTTTACATCAAGTGCAATGCCGAAACTAACCCCCCAGCCAACCGTGACAATGGCGTGGTGGTGGCCGAGATTGGGGTGGCGATTGTCAGGCCTGCTGAATTTGTGGTGTTTAGCATCAGCCAGTGGGCTGGTGCAGGCAATTGAGCGAGGGAATAGCCATGCGATCGCCCTATTCCCTCCCCGGCCTCTATCGAGAAGACCTCTACCTGCTGCCGACCCCTGCCCTGGTGACAGGGGTGCCTGCCTTTATCGGCTATCGGCCCTCGCTGACCACTGCGACTGCCAACACGCCTATGTTGATTACCGAGGTATCGCAGTTCCAACAGCTGATGCTGGATCTGTCTATACCTCACCAATCTTTGCAATCAGGGCCTGTGACCGTGGAGAGTTACCTACCCTTTGCGGTGCGGGGGTTCTTTGAAAACGGCGGGCGCACCTGCTACGTCCTCTATTTGCAGGCGCTTACCCTGGAGGCGCTGGCAACCGGTCTAGACGCGCTGGAAAGCCTAGATGACCTTGACTTGATCTGTGCCCCAGACATTATGAAGGCACCCTCTTCAGAGCTGGTTGTGCAGATGCAACTGGCGCTGCTAGAGCACTGCGATCGCCTAGGCGATCGCTTCGCCATTCTAGACAGCCTGCCCTTGACCCGTGCCGGAGATACTCCTGCCCTAACCGCTGTAGCTGAGCAGTGCCAAACCTTACAGCGCCAGAGTGCCCACAGCCCCAACGGAGCTTTTTATACCCCCTGGTTAGAGGTTGAACACACCCCGGTGGGCTTTACCCAGCCCATCTTAGCCCAGGCTGTCTCCGCCTCTCCGGCGATCGCCATTCCCCCCTGTGGCCACATCGCTGGGCTTTATGCCCGGGGCGATCGGGCCGTTGGCGTTCACCACGCCCCGGCTAACCAGCCTATGGAGGGGCTGCTAGATCTGGCCTTTGACCTGTCGGCTGAGGTGCAAATGGCCCTAGGGCGCGATCGCGATTTAGCCTGCATTAACTGTCTGCGCACCTTTCCGGGGCGGGGCATCCGGATCTGGGGAGCTCGCACCCTCAGCGGTGATTCGGTCTGGCGCTACATCAACGCGCGGCGATTGGTAATCACCATTGGTCGCTGGCTAGAGCGCAACCTCGCCGATGCCGCCTTTGAGCCCAACGACTTTCGCCTCTGGGTGCGGCTAGAGCGAGAAATTTCGGCTTATCTAGAAGGACTGTTTGACCTTGGGGCTTTGCGAGGCAGCACCCCGCAAGACGCCTTCTACGTGAAATGTGATGGCGAAACCAACCCACCGGAAGGGCGCGAAAGCGGCACCGTGGTAACAGAAATCGGCATCACCCCGGCTTTGCCCAGCGAAGTTGTCGTGCTGCGTTTTGTGCACGGGGCGGCGGGGGTAACTCTGGCCGCTAGCGGCTAACTCCTTTCGGCTACTCGCGCTCAATGCGCCAGGATGCCGTCGATTTGACCGCAGCGCCATTGTTCAAATCTGGCTTTCTGTTCTCATTTACCCGGTGATGTTATGCCCGATGTCAAAGCCCCCCATAACCCCGATCCCTACTCTAGCTACCGCTTCTTTGTGGAATGGAAAGGCATTATCCACGCTGGCTTTCGCGAGTGTACCGGCCTCGCCTCCACCCAAAACGCCCAAGACTACCGGGAAGGCACCGATCCCCCCACCATGCGAAAAATTCCCGGCCTGGTGAGCTACGGCAACATCACCCTCAAACGGGGCACCACCAATAACGACGAACTCTGGCAGTGGCGCAAGTCAATCATGGAGGGTGCCATGGAGCGGCGCGATATTTCCATTGTGCTACTAGACTCGGTCGGTCAGGAAAAAATTCGCTGGAACCTGGTGCACTGCTGGCCCACTAGCTGGACGGCCCCCGACTTCAACGCCACCTCTGACGACATCGCCGTTGAATCGGTGGAGCTGGTGCATGAGGGCATTATTGTCGATGCGTGGAAGTAGGAAGTTTACGTTTGAGGAGATTTCCAACACTAGGGCAACTATTTTCCAGAAGTTGCCTCAGGCAAAACCTCAACTTCTCACCCCTTTAATTGTTCGGAAGGACTAGCTGTGACTCTGCAAACTGAATTTCTTTTTGTACTGCCCCAGGGACTGGTAGATACCGAGGGCAACCTGCACCGGGAGGGCACCATGCGGCTATCCACGGCCTACGACGAAATTATGCCCCTGCGCGATCCACGGGTGCAGGCGAACCCAGGGTATTTGGTCGTGATTTTGCTGGCGCGGGTAATTACCCGCCTAGGAACGCTGGAAAACCTCAGTCCAAAGATGATTGAGGGGCTATTTTCTGCCGATCTGGTGTATTTACAAGACCTCTACCAGCGGATTAACCAGCAGGGCCATAGTCGTCTGCATGTGGCTTGCCCCCATTGCCAGGGCGAGTTTGAGGTGGAACCTGTGGCCGTGGGGGAGTAGTGGGCTACCCCGCTGAGCGTTTGCGTGAAGAGATTGCCTACATTGCTTACCACTTCCACTGGCCCTACGACCAGGTGATGGGGATGGAGCACCGAGAGCGCCAGCAGTGGGTAGCCGAAATTGCCCGCATCAATCAACAGAGGAATGAGTCGTGAGACAGTTACCCATCAATGCAGCCGTTACCGCCGGAGCCAGTGGCCTAGGGTTGCGGCTAGATCCGCTGCTGGCCTACAACTTTGTGGTCGAAATTGACGGTCTATTAACTGGCGGCTTTACCAGCGTAGCGGGGCTCGACAGCCAGGTGGAGCTAGAGAGCTATCGCGAGGGCGGCGTCAACGGCTATGTGCACCAGTTTCCCAAGGGGACGGGCTACTCCAATTTGGTGCTGGCCCATGGGCTCACCGCCTCCGATTTTCTCTGGGCCTGGTATCGCGATGTGACCCAGGGCAAAATCAAACGGCGCAACTGCACCATCATGATCCTGAATGCCCGGCGGTTGCCTACAGTGTGGTGGACAGTCAAACAGGCGTACCCGGTCAAGTGGTCTGGCCCTAGCCTCAAAGCTGACCAAGACGCCATTGCCTTTGAACAGGTGGAGTTGGTGCATCAGGGTATCGACAAGCCCCGCCTCAGCCGTGCCCTGGCTGGGGCGCAGGCCGCCGCCGGAGTGATGTCCGCTGGACTTTAGCCGTGCTATTCCCAAGCCCCAGCAGGTAGTTGGTGAAGCCTGGTCGCCCACCCCTGATCTGAGCCCCTGTTCCTAGCGTTCTGGTTTTGCCAGTTATGAGGTTCTCGCCTGTGTCTTTTGAGTCTTCATCCCCTCTGACTTCTGCCTGGCAGGCCGCTCTCGACCCAGGGCTGGTGCAGCGATTGCAGCGGCCATTGCAGCCGGGGGTGATGGATAGCGCCATGGCCGGGGGGATTGTGCAGCGATCGCGCCAGTTCCAAACCCGCTTACCGCTCATCTCCCTGGCCTCCCGTCATCAGCTCAAAACAAGTCATTCCTCAGGCTCGCAGCTACCCATCGTCTACGCCTCTGAACGTTCGGCCCATGCGTCTCCAGAGTCAGCCCTGGGCAACCAGCCTCAACCTCAGGTCTTGAATGCAGCACCGGCCTCGCCACCGCTAGTGGTGCAGGCCAAGTTTGCCCCTGCCGCTGCCCCCGCGCCCCGGCTTGCGAATTCAACGCCCGCTAGCCCACCGCCCGCTGCCGTTTTGCCAAGGCGCTCTAAAGACAGTCCTGATTTGGCTATACCGCTGCCTCACCCCCTGCCTCCACCTGAAGCCGTTGACTCTGCGGAACTTCCCCTTGCTGCCCCCCTCTCTTCCCTAGAGGCTTTGCCAGTAACGCGTTCGGTTGCCCAAGCTGCCGCTGTGGTAGCTGCCTTTGCAACCGCGCAACCGCCTGAGCTGTCTAAAACTGCCTACTCCTTAGCTGATGAATCTTCCTTCGCGCCCATAAACGCTCCGTTTGCCTCCCCATCTGCTGTAACTACTCAATCTATTACTGACGGCCTGGCCGCACCACAGGTCGCTATCTCCTATTCGCGATCGCCGGAGATTTCTGCCAGCCTGAGTACCCCCTCCACAGTCGAGGCTTTATCCCACCCTCGGCAGCCCAATTCTTCCTCATCTCCCGTTTTCCCCTTCCCGCTGCACCTGCTGCCGTCAGATTCGGCATTTCCTATTGTCACGGCGGCCCCTGCAAAGGTTGGGGATGGCCAAGTTGTGCGAGCGAAAGCGATGGATAGTCCTTTACCTAACGTTGCGCCGATCGCGCCACGGTTGCCCGTAGTACAAGTAGATGTCTTGCCCCTGGAGGCGGCTGAATCTGTCATGCCCTCGGTGCGATCGCCGTCGCTCCCCACATCCCCTGCCCAAGGCCCCAATCAGTCTATGCCGCTGATTGCCGCTCTAGGCCCTGCCGCTGCTGAGATCAGCCGCAGCGGCCTCCCTCCCAACCCATCGCCAATTAACAGCAGCCCGCCCAAAACCGCTTTTCCTAACGAGTCGACGCGGCTGGGTGGCGAGGTAGAGGCTCCGGCCCTTGACCCCGCAGAGGGGGGCGATCGCATTGACCTGGAAACCTTGACCCACCAGGTTGAGCGCAGGCTGATGCGGCGATTAGCCATTGAGCGCGAGCGGCGGGGGCAGCAACCATGGCGCTAGAAAAGCTCAAAATTGCGATCGAGAAAAAATTTCCCACCTTTGAGCCGCCGGTTGAGGTGCTGTTCAACCCCAACCAGCTCACCATCAGCCGCACGGGGTGGTCTACGTCCAAAGGCACCATGGCCCCTCAAGATCGGCCCTCTAGCCTGTCGGTCAAACTGTTTTTTGACACCACCCTAATTCAGTTCAAATCTCCCAAAGACCGAGATGTGCGCTACTTTACCCGGCGCATTTACAACCTTACCCGACCCAAAGGCGACCTCAGCCGCCCCCCCATGTGTCGCCTGCTGTGGGGGCGCGGCGATATGGTGCTGCTCCAGGGCATTTTGGTCTCGGTCACTAAAACTCTCACCTACTTTCTAGACGACGGCACCCCTGTGCGGGCCACCCTCGACTGTAAGTTTGAAGAGTGGGAGCCTGCCGACCAAAAAGCCAAGGCCCGCAACCGCATCGACGACCCCATTCGCGTGGTGCGGCGGGGCGAAACCCTGAGCAGTATTGCCGCCGAAGAGTATAACGACCCAGCGCAGTGGCGGCCCATTGCCGAGGCCAATGGCCTAGATGACCCCCGCCAGTTACAACCTGGTCAGGTGATCAACGTCCCCCCTCTGCCCACGGATGCAGGAGGCAGGTTTAGCAGATAAGAAAAGAAATCGAGCAGAACAAATTAGAAAAACTAGAGACAATCAACTTTCTGTCTGAATAAATAAAGCCATTTTCTAAAACTTTCACTTGTTAGCTTTCCCCTTGCCCTATGCCTTCCCGTACCACTGTTCAACTCCTCTCACCTACTCTGGATATTCGGCGGCAAGGACGGCCTTTGTCTTCCTCAGCCGATCAGGATCTATGGGCAGCGACGGTGGCCGAAGACTTAGATGCCCCCGGTATGTTTACCCTGCACCTGAGGAACTGGGACTTTGTGCAAGGTCAGTTCTCCTGGGTAGATGACGACACGTTTTGCCTAGGCACGGAAATTCAAGTGGCTATGGGACACCAGGGGCGACCCATGCCATTAATAACCGGAGAAATTACGGGGCTAGAACCTGAATTTTCCCAAGATGGGGAACCGATGCTGACTGTGCGGGGTTACGATCTGAGCTATCGCCTGGCCCAGGGGCAAAAAACTCGCTCCTTTGCCGGTATGAAGGACAGCGCCATTGCCAGCCAAATTGCCCAGAACCACCGGCTGAGCGCCAAGGTCGATGACAGCGGTGAAACGCTAGATTATGTGCTGCAAAATAATCAGAGTGATCTGGCCTTTCTCCAAACCCGAGCCCAGCGGATTGGCTACGAAGTATTTGTAACCGAGAAAACCCTCCATTTCCGCGCCCCCAAGCACAAAGATGCCAAGGCCTTAAGCCTAGATTGGAATCGAGATTTGCTGGAGTTTACTCCCCGCCTCAGCATTTTGGGGCAAGTCGCTGCGGTCAAAATCGAGGCGTGGAATGTGGCTAATCAATCTACTCAACTCACTTCCATAACGGCTGATGGTGTTAGCGCGATGGCCGTAGAAAGCGGCCCTGAGGCAGCTAGCAACCTCTTTGGAGACGATACATTTGCCCAGCTCACAACTCCTCTGCGACAGGTCACCGAGGCTACCTCAATGGCTAAGGGACAGTTAAACGCGATCGCCCTTAGCTATATCACTGGTGACGGTCTCTGTGTAGGCAATCCTCAGCTGCGGGCTGGCACCGTGGTGGAGTTTACCGGACTCGGCAAACGCTTTAGCGGCCTCTACTACATTGTGACCACTGAGCACACCCTATCCCAGCAGGATGGCTATTTAACCGCCTTTACTTTCAGGAGAAATGCCGCATGATTGGTATGAATTGGCTCGTGCCCAGTGAGACTTCCCCCCGGTTCTATGGCGTTGCCATCGGCGTAGTCACTAGCAACAAAGACCCCGACCATCTAGCCCGGGTCAAGGTTAAATTTCCCTGGCTGTCGGGAACTGACGAAAGTCACTGGGCCAGGGTTTTAACCCCAATGGCGGGCAAAGAGCGGGGCTTCTATTGCCTACCTGAAGTTGGCGATGAGGTCTTGGTCGCCTTTGACCAGGGCCAAGCCGAATTACCCTACATTTTGGGCGGCCTGTGGAGCCAGGCACAACTGCCCCCGGAGACTAACCAAAACGACGAAAATAACCAGCGCTTATTTAAATCTCGCAGCGGCCTGCTCGTACAATTGGATGATACAAAAGGATCCGAAAGAATCACTGTTCAAGATAAAAATGGCAAGAATAAAATTGTCATTGATGCCGCTGGCAATGAAATTACCATTACCAGTGAAGGAGATCTCACCCTACAAGCCCAAGGCAACATCACCCTAAAAAGCGCAAAGGGAGATATTGCCTTAGAGGGCAAAAATGTGACGGTCAAAGCGAAGGAAAACTACCAGCTAGAGGTTCAGCAGAACTGCGAAATCAGCGCTAAAAACAATGTTGAGATCAAAGCTCAGGGCAATGGTGCCCTCACCGCTAACGCTAACCTTGACCTTAAAGCCAACACAAACTGTACCCTCAAGGCCAATGTCAAAGCCACGATTGAAGCCACCGCTGGGTTGGCTCTGACGAGCCCAACCGGCATTAACCTAAACAACGGCGCGCTGGAGGTGATCTAATGCCCGGTCAGATTATGCATGTTGGCGCTGCGGTGGTGTGCGCCCACGCCGGACAGGCCCAGCCGACAATGCCCAACCCCAGGGTCAAGGTGATGGGGCAGCCGGTGGTGACTCTGGCTTTTCCCTATACGGTAGTAGGTTGCACCAACCCGACTCCCCCCGGCCCCTGCGTTACCGCTCAATGGGTGACGGCAGCCCTGCGGGTCAAAGTGATGGGCCAGCCCGTCCTGCTGCAAGACAGCCGGGCCGTTTGCCTACCCACCGGCACCCCTCTGATCGTGGTATTAACCCAAGCGCGGGTCAGGGGAATGTAATGGACAACAACTTCCTTGGGGTGGGCTGGAGTGCCTTTCCCACCCAGCTTGACCCAAACAGTCAGCAGATCGTCATGGCCCGCTACGAAGACAGCATTCGCCAGTCGATCTGGATGATTTTGGGCACGGCTCGAGGAGAACGGTTGATGCGGCCCGACTTTGGCTGCGGCATTCACGACATGGTGTTTGCCACCAACAGTGCTGGCACCATCGGGCAGATCACCAGCGACGTGCAGCAGGCTCTAATCGAGTGGGAACCCCGCATTGATGTCTTGGATGTCACCGTTATACCCGACGTGACCCAGCCCAACCGGTTGCTGATTGAGGTCAGTTACCAGGTGCGTAACACGACTAACCAGTTCAACCTGGTCTATCCCTTCTACCTGCAATAGGCCGCTATGTCTTTGCCACCTCCTAAAATTGACCACCGCACCTACGCCGACCTTGTGGCCCAAACCGAGGCGCTGGCCCAAAGTCTGACGGGCTGGCGGCCCCCGGCGGGCACCGACGTGGATGCCGGACGGGCGATGATTCGCCTGTTTGGGCGGCTGGCTCTGCTCACCCACGATCGCCTCAACCGCATTCCCGACAAGTACTTTCTCCACTATTTAGATTTAATCGGCACTCAACTGCGCCCGCCTCAGCCAGCGCGGGTGCCCCTCACCTTTACCCTGGCCCCTGGCAGCACAACCGATGCCTTTGTGCCTGCGCTCACCCAGGTTGCTGCCCCCGCTACCGAAACGGCCCCTGAAGTGGTATTTGAAACTGAGCAAGATCTGGTGGTGACCCCGGCTCAGCTGCAAGCAGTCTGGGTAAAGCAGCCTAGGGAAGACGCTTACCACAACTGCACGGCGATCGCCCTGGGGCAAGTAGGCGACTTCTTTTCTCTGTTCGAGGCCGATCAGTCTCTAGAGCACAGTCTCTATCTGGCCGCCGATCGCCTCTTTTCAGGTTCAGGAGAAAAAACGATCAAACTTTCCTTTGTAACAGCAGCAGGAACTCCATCCTTGCTAGCCTTGCCGCTCACCTGGAGCTACTGGTCAGGGGAACAGTGGCAACTCGCCTCCGCCCAGGCCGATGCGAATGAATGGGAGATCAGACTGCCCAGACTACCTGCCATTCAGCCCTGCCTGGTTGCTGGGCTCAAAGCCACCTGGTTGAAGGCGCAGCTCAATACTCCTCTCCTCTCCCCTCGTTCTTCTTCTCCCTCCCTGCCCACGATCACCGCCATTACCGCTACCGTCGCAGGTCAGGCCGGCTTGCAGGCTACTGAGGGCACCGGCTTTGCCCCCGATGCCTGCTGGAGCAACGACGCTCCGCTAGATTTGAGCAAACCCATCTATCCCCTGGGGGAGCAACCCCGGCTCAACGACACCTTTCGCATTGGCAGCCAGCGAGCCTTGGGGCAGCCTGGAGCAACGGTCTATATGCAGGTCAATCTCAGGGCGGCGCTCATCCACCCTGCCATTTCAGTGGAGCTCATATGGGAAATCTGGGACGGTAGCCAATGGGTTGCGCTGGGGCGATCGAGCCGTGCCAGTGCCAAGCTCGACCCGCAGCAGGCCCTTCAGGATGACACCCAGGCTCTGACCCGCAGCGGTAGAATCCAATTTACCCTGCCCCGTGAGCTGAGCCAGGATCGCAATCTTTACGAACTGCGATCGCGCCTTCTAACCGGTGACTACGGCACCCAGCCCACCTTGCCCCCCACCCCGGTTTACACCACCCTGGCGCAGGATGCCGCAGCTGGGGCATCGTCACTCCAGGTTCGCGATGGCCGAGGATTTCGAGCCGGAGACACGATTCAGATTGGCGGCGGCGGTGCCCCGATGCAAGTGGTAACGCTCACTGCTGTAGCTGCCGCAGCGACTGGAACGGCTGGGAGTTCAGAGAGCACCTTAAGCCTGGGCACCGCCCTGGGCGACGGCTATGCCGAAAATTCGGTGGTGCTGCGTCAGCCCCCCGCCGTGCCCAGGGGCAGCCCCCCGCTGATTGAATCCGTCAGCCTGGGCTACAGCTATATTCAAACCAATCAGCCCGTTGAGCACTGCCGCACCTATAACGACTTCCGCTTTGTTAACCCTTTTCCCTTAGAGGGTGCGAGTAGCTTCAACCCCTTTACGCCATCCAGCGATCGCCATCCCACGCTATACCTGGGGTTCGATCGCCCCTTCAGCAACCGGCCCATTAGCCTCTATGCCCAGGTTGAGCTGCCTCCCCCTGACACTATTACCTGGTCTCAGCGCCAGGGGGATATCCCCCCCCAACCCGCCCACTTGGTCTGGGAATATGCCTCGGCCCAGGGCTGGCAGCCGCTGGGGGTACGGGATGGCACCCATACCTTTACCGAGCGGGGGGTGGTTCAGTTTATTGGCCCGCCAGACCACGCCGAAACCCAAGAGTTTGGCCAAGCGTATTACTGGCTGCGGGTGCGTTGGGAGCGGGGGCAGTTTGCAGTGCTGCCCCGACTGCGACGGTGGCTGTTGAACACGGTTTGGGCTAGCCAGGCGCAAACTCAAATCGACGAAGAATTGGGATCGAGCACCGGCAACCCAAACCAAAGCTTTTTCACCAGCCAAACCCCGGTATTAGACGGCCAGCGGCTACAGGTGGGCGAAGCGACTCTACCTCCCGAGACCGAGCAGGCGCAGCTTCGGCGTCAAGCGGGAGAGGCGGCCATAGACATTCAAAAGAATCAGGCCGGACAGCTAGAAAGGGTTTGGGTGACCTGGCAAGCGGTGCCCGATTTCTACGGCTCTGAACCTCAAGATCGTCACTACGTAATGGACTATTTGTCTGGGCAGGTGCGCTTTGGCGATGGTTTGAGCGGGCGAGTTCCGCCCCTGGGGCGCAACAATTTGCGCCTCAGCTACCGTACCGGCGGCGGCGAGCACGGCGACCAGCCCGCTCTGGTCATCACCCAGCTCAAAACCACCATTCCCGCCATCGATCAGGTGCTCAACCTGGAGCCTGCTGGCGGGGGGGCCGACGCTGAATTGCTCTCCCAGGTGCAGGAGCGTGGCCCCAAACAACTGCGGCATCGCGGCTTGGCGGTCACCGCCCAGGATTTTGAAGATTTAGCCTTTGCCGCTTCGCCCGATGTGGTGCGGGCCAGGATCATTACCCCCACTTTTTCGACCGTTGGCGCAGCCGGAGAAGCCCGCACGATTAAATGGCTGAGCCCTAATGAAGCACCGACTGAGCAACACCGAACGATGGGCCAGACCCAAGGCGGCTACCTGGGGTCTGGTCAAACAGTGGTGGTGATTGTGCCCCACAGCGTTGATGCCCAGCCCGTGCCTAGCCTGGCTTTACTAGAGCGGGTGAAAGCTTACCTATTGGCTCGCTGCCTGCCCACTGTGGATCTCACTGTGGCCGGGCCAGACTGGGTGCAGGTGTCGATCGCAGCTGACATTGCGCCCCAGAATCTAGCTACCGCCGATGCGACTCGCAGTGCCGTACTGCGACGCATTGCCGAGTTTTTGCACCCCCTGACTGGCGGCATAAAGGGCGAGGGCTGGGCCTTTGGTCGCCTACCTCACCGCTCTGATCTCTACGCGCTAATTGAAGCGGTGCCGGGGGTAGACCATGTGCGATCGCTCTCTGGTAGCTGGCTCAACTCCGCTAACCAAGCCGTTGACCTGTTCGATCGTGCGCAACTGCTGGAAAGTCCAACCAGCTCATTTCTGGTGTTTTCAGGCACTCATACCGTGCATATTGTCTTTTAGAAGCCTGCTCAGCTATGACGATTCCTCTGCCAAATCTAGATGACCGCACCTACGCCGATTTGGTGGAAGAACTGCGATCGCAAATTCCCATCGAGTACCCCGGCTGGACCGATCACAACCCCAGCGACACCGGCATTATTCTGCTAGAACTGCTCTGCTGGCTGACCGAAACCACCCTCTACCGGGCCAACCGTGTTCCCGACGACACCCTCAGGGTATTTTTGCAGTTGCTCAACGGCTCAGGCACCGTTCCCGACAACAATCCAGAAAAAACTGACCTGCAAGACAGTCCGCCAATGGGGCTCCTACCTAGCGGTGACTTGCAAACCGCCGTGCGCGACACGGTTTTGCACCTGCGCCAGCGCTACCGGGCCGTGAGCCCCACCGACTTTGTCAACCTGATTTTAGAAGACTGGCCCCAAGCCGCCGCTGCCCAAGCTCAGGAAAATCCCCTTGAGCCAGTCAAGCGGGTGCAGTGTGTGCCGCGCAAAAACCTCAGCAACACGCCCAACCTAGCGGCTCCGGCCCACATCAGCTTAGTAGTCATCCCCGATCTGCCCGACCCGGCTGCCAGTGCGATCCCCTTCACCCCTGAGCCTTCTCCTGCCCTCACCGCCGCCCTGACTCAATGGCTAGAACCCCGTCGCCTGCTTACAGCTCGTCACCATGTGGTTGGCCCTACCTATGTCGAGGTCGGCTTGAGAGCCTGGCTGTATCTTCAATCGGGAGCCCGGCCCGAGCAGGTGAGACAAAACGCCACCGACGCCGTTGGGCAATTTTTTCATCCCCTGCGGTCTGGGGCCTATTGGCAAGGGCAGGGCTACCCTTTTGGGCAGCCGATCTACGTCTCCGAACTCTATCAACTGCTGGACGGGGTGTCGGGGGTCGATTTTGTAGAGGGCATTACGCTCATCCCCGCCGATGCCGAGGTAACCACCAGAAGCCTCACTGAAACTAGAAGTGGCGCTCAAACCATCAAAGAACTGAGTATTAGCAGTAGCAGCGGCTTTTCGGCAGGTAAGACCATCTGCGTTCGCGAGGGCGATCGACGGCCAGACTATTACACCCTGGCTGATCGTCCCACCAGCGATCGCCTCATTTTGCAACAGCCACTCATCCGAGATTGTGCCGCTGGGGCAACCGTTGAACAGTTAGTTAGCGCGCGCGAAATTCGGTCTCAGGACGATGCTTCTCTGATCGGGTTGCGGCTGGAGGACTATGAACTGGTGGCCGCTGCCGTACGGCCAGAGCACTTTTTTACCATGGAGCAATTGGGTCATGGCCGATGGCAGCATCGACGTTAAACCAACCCCACAGACCAGCAGCTATCTGGCGTACCTGCCAGCCCTCTTGCAGGAAGACGCCTTTTTAGGCCGGTTTTTGCTGGCCTTTGAGCAGGTGCTCAGCGGGCTGCACTCGGCTAACGCCAGCGACGGTTGCCCAGGCATCATTTCTATTGATCAAAACGATCTGTCGGACTTAAAAACACTAAACGATCTGCCGGGTTTAGAGCAATTGATTGCCTTGGCCCACACCTACGTAGACTGTAATCGCACCCCGCAGGAGTTTTTGCCCTGGCTGGCCGGGTGGGTCGGGCTAACCCTGCGCGACGACTGGGAAGAAAGCACCCGCCGCCAATTTATTGGGCAGATTGTGCCGCTCTACCGCCTTCGCGGCACTAAAGCAGCGCTGCAAACCATCTTGGCCTTATATCTAGAGAGTGCCGGGTTTAAGCAATCGGCCCAAAAGGTGCAGATCGACGATGAATTTGACCAGATTCCCCACTATTTTCAGGTCTCTATTCAGCTGCCCACCCCCGACCCTGAGCTTTACTGGCGGCAGTCGCGTATTGCCACGGCCATCATCGATCAAGAGAAGCCCGCCCACACCTTCTACGCACTCAAAGTTTTGGTGCGCACCATGCAAATTCCTGGGCAGGTGTACGCTCTGGGTGCTGTAGCCGGAACGGGGACGCTCGCCGCTCGGGTAGATAACCTTCAAGTCAGTCGAGGTGACGCATCACCTCGTGCGGCTAGGGCGACTCGGCTATCGCTGAAGCTACGCCAGGGGCAGCGGGTCATGGCGCAACAGCGAGGTTCAGGCCCCTTAGGTGCAGCGGCGACGGTCAGCGAATCGGGGCTGAATTGGGAGGTGGGCCTCGTCAACCTCAGCCGCGATCGCATTCAAGGCACCCTGACAGTCACCTATCCCAACGGCACCGTAGCTACCCCCCAGTCCTTTACCCTGGCTCCTGGCCTGCAATTTCCAGAGAAAGATCCTCAGGGAGGGAGACTCAATGACACTGGCAATACCTTCTTGGGCACCGATGAACCCAGCCTGAACGCCAACCCCTAAACCCCAGTTTATTCACCCAGTTTCCCCCCCTCTCCAGAACATCACCATGGCTTACGACCCGACTCAACGCCCCCGCTATTTTGAGGGGCAATATCTAGAAGACACCGACTTCAGCGATGAGCAGGCTTACCACCGCGATCGCCAGCAGCGACACCATCGCCTGCTCCATATTTCAGGCATTGCTGAAGGTTTGAATTGGAAAGAAGCCTCGGCCATCAATCAGGGGAAGACCTCCATCGCAGATGTCCGGTTTAGTGTTTCGGCGGGCACTGCCTTTGACATTGAAGGCAGATCGATCGTGTTGCTCAGCGATAGTCCTGTCACGCAAATTACAGTGCCTCCTACCCCCCAGGGCGACTGGATACTCTTTATTCAGTATCGAGAAGAAGCCACTGCTCCTCAAGGCGACAAAGGCACCGAGACACGCACTAGCGAAATGCCTCGCATTGAGTTAGCCAAAACTACATTAAGTGACTTCAACCAGCAGGTTCTTAATCCTAACCATGAGCGCTACGCCGCTATTGCTCTGGCCAAATTCACCGTAACCAACCAAAACATTAGCACCAACCTTGATTTTAGCGTCCGCCAATATGCCGGCCTGCGCCTGCCCACTCCTGGTGCTGTAACAGCACTAACCTTGAGATCTAGTAACAGTGGGAATTTACCCCTAGCCATTCTCAACGGTGGCCTAAGCATGGTTGGTCAAGACGGTGTTGAGGCCGATCTTACAGTTAACGGATGCCTAAAATCTGACAACGAAAACGGCGGCCTTTGGGTAACATCAAATAGGTTTATTGGCGGTCATGGTGCCAATAAAGTTGGGTTTTATGCTGGAGGTGCTTGGCGGCTAACAGTACAAAGTGACGGCAAAACCGGCATTGGCACTATGACCCCTAGCGCAGCCCTAGCCATCAATGGTGGCGTACATGTTGGCGGCGATTCTGACCCAGGAGATAACAACCTAACTGTTGATGGCGATACGACCCTAGACGGTACATTACTAGTTAAAGGTACCAGTATCTTTAGGGAAAGTGTAACCGTCAATAATTCGGTTTCTTTAACTGGAATCACAAGCGCTCTACAAGTGGGTGGTAATGCTGCTATCGGCGGTACCCTAACTGCTGGAAACACTTCTGTTGGTACCCTAGCTGCCACGAATACATCTGTTAGTACATTAGCAACTGGAAATGCTTCAGTAGGTGGCTTGCTAACTGTCACTGGCTCCAGTACTTTTAATGGAAATTTAATAGTTAATAACTCGATTCAGATGACGGGCTATGGTAATACGCTTTGGGTATATGGATCGACAATTCTAGAAGGCCCATTATCTACCCGCAGTAGTGCTACCTTTAATGGCCCACTGCTGGCTACAGGAACAAGTAGGTTAGCAGGTGATCTTACAGTCAATAGCCAAGTTTATCTTAGAGGTTCTGCTAGTAATACAGGTGGGCTAGTTGTTAATGGACAAGGCAATGTTTCTATTAATTCAGTTGCTCAAAATGTTGGTTCTTTTAGTTTTGGAGCCTGCCCTCTGACTCTTTTTGAAGCCGTTCACAACGGTGGCAATACAAGAAGGGACACACGAGATATCTTACACTTAGTTAGGGAGGGAGTTAGTGGTGAGTCTTATGCTAATAAAGCCTCCTTTGCCTTGGGCAGATATTTGACAGGAACAAGTTCTGACTCGCAAACTCAATTAGATATTAATCTTACCGATGGTAGCTTCAATACTCACAATACGGTAATGACTCTTAGAAGTGATGGCAGGGTTGGTATTGGAACTAATACACCTAATAAAGGGCTGGTTGAAATTAGGGGAGAGGTATTCTACACAATTGACAAAGGAGCTAACTATCATCACCAAGGTGGGAATCCATATAGAGTTAGGCCAGAACTTACCCAGTACTCGCTTTACGCTAGCGATGGAATTGCAGCTTCTGGATTTTACGCTTTTTCAGATGTAAGGATAAAAGACAATATAAGACCTAGCAATGCTAGGACTGATTTACAAACTCTACTTAAATTGAAAGTGGTTGATTATAGTTATAAAGATAAAATTGCTTTCAATGAAAAATTTGCAAAGAAAATCATTGGTCAGCAAGTTTTTGACGTTTATCCTCAGGCCGTTAATAAGCTTGCTGATGTCGTCCCCGACATATTTCAAATTGCTTTTATAAAGGAATCCTGGGTTAGCCTATCTAAGCATGGTCTGCAGGTTGGTGAGCGAGTCAAACTACTCTGGGAGGAGAGAGAATCGGTCATCTGTACGGTAGAAGCTGTAACTTTAGATAGCTTTAAAGTGCCAGTCAGCCATTTTGGAAAAATCTTTGTCTATGGCCGAGAGGTTGATGATTTTCATGTAGTAGACTACGAAGCGCTGTCCATGCTTCATGTTTCTGCAACCCAAGAAATGTATAAGATTCTGACAAATCTACAAGCAGAAGTTCACCAACTCAAATCCAAAATTAGCACCTCTCAAATCCGCAAAGTGGGCAGTGCCCACCAACCTTCCAGGAAAAACTCCCATGAAAGATAAACTTCAACAGCGCCTTCAAGCCCTCAAAACTGAATTTGAGACAGGGCAAAAAATGCTAGTAGAATTAGATACCAAGCGAGCCGAGCTACAGCAAACGCTGCTCCGCATTGGTGGAGCCATTCAGGTGCTTGAGGAAGTCTTAAGCGAAATTCCAGCAGAGGATGGCGCTTTATCCGATGGCCCTAGTTCTGGTGGTGCGATCGCCCCGCCTCAATCCTCTGGAAACCTGACGCTGTAGCCAGTTTTCTTAAAGGGCTAGTACGCTGAGGCAGAAATCACCCTACTGTTCAGAAGGCTTGAAACACCTCTACCCCTAGAGATTTTTCACGTTGAATTTTGCATTTTGAACTCTGCGCAGCGGTACTAGCTTGAGCACACTTAGCAACAGGGGTTGTTCTACCACTGGGAAGACGGCTCGATTAGCTGGGTGAGCATCGGTGCCTGTGAGGAGGAGGAGATCATCTTTGACTACTGTCACACCAGTGATTATCAATAGAGCGCCCATTGAGTTTGAGTCCAGGCAGGCGTTTTGAAGCAGAATGTGTAGGTTGCTTTCCTTTCTGTGGCTCCCCTTGTTCCGGTGATACCATGATCGCCAAGCGCTTTTGTCAAAGGATCGAGCCAAGAGCACTGTCCGTCCAATCTGGAGAGATATAGAAGATTTTGGTGCTGAGTGCGTAACCATTCGCACCCATCGGCAGCGGCATTTTTGGAGCGATCGCTAAGGACTCTTCAACGGTTTTGCAGGATATTGCAGGCTATACCCTCCAACGGGCCATCCATGAGGGAGCGCGCACCCGGGTCTATGCTGGGGTGACCCAGTCGGGCGAGCAGCCGGTGGTGGTCAAGCTGCTCAAGGCAGACTATCCCTCGCTGGAAGAGATCACGCGTCTTAAGCACGAGTTCAGCATCCTCGATGGCTTAGATAGCCCAGAGATTATCAAGGCGCTGGCGCTAGAGCCCTACCAAAATGGGCTCGCGCTGGTGCTAGAAGACTTTGGCGGCATTGCGTTAAGCGACTACCTAGAGCAACGTCTGCTGAGCAGCAATGAATTTCTTGCCATTGCCCTCCAGCTCACCGCTGCGCTGGCGACACTACACCAGAGCCAGATTGTTCACAAAGACATCAACCCTCGCAACATCCTGATTCACCCGGCCAGTGGACAGGTCAAACTGATTGACTTTGACATTGCCTCGCGCCTGTCTCGAGAAAACCCAACCGCGAGCCGTCCCACACTGCTCGAAGGAACCTTAGCCTATCTCTCGCCGGAACAAACCGGGCGCATGAATCGGACGATCGACTATCGCGCCGATTTTTACTCCCTGGGGGTGACCTTCTACGAAATGCTGACTGGGCAGCTGCCCTTTCCGACCAGTGACCCGCTGGAGCTGGTGCATTGCCACATCGCCAAAACCCCCGCTGCCCCCGACCAACTCCGTCCCGAACTGCCCACCGCTCTGGCCGATCTGGTGATGAAACTGCTGGAGAAAACAGCAGAAGACCGCTACCAGAGTGCGCTGGGGCTAAAGGCCGACTTGGTGCGCTGTCAGCAACAACTGCGGGAGTCGGGCACCATCGCCCCTTTCCCCATTGGTCAACTCGACTGTTTTAGCCAGTTTCTTACTCCCCAAACTCTCTACGGTCGGGAAAACGAAGTGTCCACCCTGCTGGCCGCGTTTGAGCAAGTCAGTGCCGGAGCGGCGGAACTGATGCTGGTGAGCGGATATTCGGGGATTGGCAAAACCTCTCTGGTGCAGGAAGTTCATAAGCCCATTGCTCGGCAGCGGGGATATTTTATTGCCGGTAAGTTTGACCAGTTCAAGCGCAATAGCCCCTACGCATCGCTGACCCAGGCCTTTCAAGAACTGATGCGGCAGTTGCTGACCGAAAGTGACGACCGGGTCGCCCAGTGGAAAGCCAAGCTGCTGGCGGCGCTGGGTGCGAATGGCCAGATCGTGGTGGAGGTGATTCCGGAGGTTGAGCGGATCATCGGGCCTCAGCCGGCGGTGCCCCAACTGGGGGCCTCGGAAGCGCAAAATCGGTTTAATCGGGTTTTCCAGCAGTTCATTGGGGTGTTTAGCCAGCCGGAGCATCCACTGGTCATTTTTTTGGATGACTTGCAGTGGGCCGACCTGCCTTCCCTAAAGCTGATCGAGCTGCTGGTGACGAATCCGGAGAGCCAGTATTTGCTGCTGCTGGGTGCCTACCGCGACAACGAGGTGAGCTTAGCCCACCCCTTAATGCACACCCTGGAGCAGATGCAAGCCGCTGGGGCCACGGTGCGCAATCTTGTGCTGCAACCGCTGGAGCAGCCCGAGGTCAATCAGCTGGTGGCCGATACGCTCCACACTGACGCAGCTCAAGCCCAATCTCTGGCCCAGCTGATCTTTAAGAAAACCCAGGGCAACCCCTTCTTTGTCACCCAGATTTTGAAATCGCTGCACCAGGACGGGCTGCTTTGGTTCGATTTTGACCAGGGCCAGTGGTGCTGGGATGAAGCGGTGTTGCAGAGCGTTGACATAACGGAGAACGTGGTGGAACTGATGGTGAATCAGATCCAGAAACTCTCTGCCAAGACCCAGCAGGTGTTAAAGTTGGCGGCCTGCATTGGGGATAAATTTTCCCTGGATATGCTGGCGATCGTGAACGAAGCCTCTCAAACAGAAACGGCTGTCGATCTGTGGGAAGCCCTACAAGCGGAATTTGTGATGCCCCTCACCCAGGCCTACAAAATTCCCCTGGTGCTGGATTTAGACAAAACTCCTGATGAAGGGTTGGCTGAGCAAGCGGCAGAAAAAACCATCGCTCAGATTGTCTACCGGTTTCTGCACGACCGGGTGCAGCAGGCCGCTTACTCGTTAATTCCAGAGGCGCAACGGCAGTCAACCCATCTCAAAATTGGTCAACTGCTGCTGCAAAATATTCCGGCGGCAGAGCGCAATGACAACATTTTTGCGATCGCCAATCAGCTCAACTACGGCGTCGGTTTGCTGGCCTCGGAGGCCGAAGCCTACCAAATCGCTGAGATCAACCGGGTGGCGGGCCAAAAGGCCAAAGCCGCTGCCGCCTACGACTCGGCCCTGCGCTACCTGAGCTTGGGCCTGGAGCTGTTACCAGACACCAGTTGGCAGCAGCAGTATGACCTCACCCTGGCCCTGCACAATGCCGCCGTTGAGGCGGCCTACCTGAACGGTGGCTTTGACCAGATGGAGGCCTGGGCGGCGATCGTGTTGCGTCAGGGGCGATCGCCCCTGGACACCATGACCGTCTACGAGGTCAAAATTCAGGCCTGTATGGCCCAGGTAAAACAGCTAGAAGCGGTACACCTGGGGTTGCAGGCGCTGGAACGGCTGGGGGTGAGCCTGACGGCATCGCCCACCCTAGACGACATTCAGCGGGTGCTGGCCCAAACCGCAGGTCATCTGGAGGGCAAAAGCACCGCTGACCTGCTCAACCTCCCTCCCATTAGCGACGCCGAGAAACTCGCCACCATTCGCATGCTTACGAGCCTGGGCTCGCCCTGTTATCAGGCCGCACCGATGCTGTTTCCGCTGGTGATCTGCGAGCAGATCAATCTCTCCCTGCGCTATGGTAATTCGCCCTTTGCCGCCTACAGCTACGTGTGCTACGGGGTGATTCTCAACGGCATTTTGCAAGACAGTGAAGCGGCCTATCGGTTTGGCCAGCTCGCCCTCCAGGTGGTCGAAAAGTTTAACGCGGTGGATCTAAAAGCCAGCGTTAGCTTTATCGGTGGGGCCTGCACCCTGCACGGCAAGATCCACGTGCGCGAAACCCTGACGCTGCTGTGGGAGGGTTACCAAAGCGGTCTCGAAAACGGCCAGCTAGAATATGGCGGCTATGCGGCGATTCAGCGCTGCCACCATGCCTACTTGATGGGTCAAGAACTGCCCAAACTTGCGGCTGAGATGGCGACGATTAGCACCACCCTGGCCCAGCTCAAGCAGGACAACGCCCTGGGCTGGAACCAAATTGTGCAGCAATCGGTGCTGAATTTGATGGACTCGCCGGAGCACCCGAGCCACCTTCAGGGCGATGCTTACCAGGAGGCGGTAGCCCTGCCCCTGCTCAAGGCCGGTAACGATCGCACCGGCCTGCACTACTTCTACCTCAACAAACTCATCCTCAGCTACCTGTTTGGTTACTATGACCAGGCTCTAGAGGACGCGGGCCTGGCTGAACAGTATCTAGATGGGGTGAAGGGATTTTTAGTCGTGCCGGTGTTCCAGTTCTACGATTCGCTGGCTAGGCTAGCTCTGGTCGCGGCGGGAGAACTGCCGCTCGACAGCGTGCTCAGCCGCGTTGAGCAGAACCAGGCGGCCCTGCGGCGATCGGCCCAGTATGCGCCGATGAATTTTCAGCACAAGCTGGATCTGGTGGAGGCGGAGCAGGCCCGCCTGCTGGGTCAGCCCTGGCTGGCGATGGAGCACTACGATCGCGCCATCGCCGGTGCCCGAGAGCAGGGCTATGTGCAAGAGGAGGCGATCGCCAACGAGCGAGCTGCCGAATTTTACCAGGCTCAGGGCCGCGACAAAGTGGCCCAGGTCTACCGGGCCGAGGCCTACTACGGCTACCTGCGCTGGGGTGCGATCGCCAAGGCTCAGGCGCTCAAGGCCCAGCATCCCGCCCTGGGCACCCAAACATCCAGGCAAGAGCCCGGCCCGACGACCGCCTCGCTTACCAGCAGTTCGGTATCTACGAGCGGGCTCAAAGGCTTTGATCTTGCCACCGTCATCAAGGCCTCCCAAGCCCTGTCCGGGGAAATCGTGCTGAGCGATCTGCTCACCAAACTGATGCAGATTGTCCTGGAAAATGCCGGGGCGGAGCAAGGAGCTTTACTGCTGGATACTGATGGACAGTTGGCGATCGCCGCCTCGGGCCAAGTCTCGGGTGACGTTTCGGGAACGGGGGATGATGACCGGGTGGCCGTGCAGCAGGGTGAGGCCGGACTCGGGAGCGATCGAGACAGTAGCGCTCCGTTACCCCTACCGCTGTCGGTGGTCAACTATGTCGCCAGAACCCAGACCGCCCTGGTGCTCAGCGATGCCACCGCCGAAGACCTGTTTGCCACCGATCCCTACATCCTGGCTCAGCAACCCAAATCCGTTCTCTGTGCCCCGCTTCTGCACCAGGGGAAGCTGACGGGGCTGCTGTACCTGGAGAACAACCTCACCCCCGGTGCCTTCACTCCAGATCGGCTGGAGGTCTTGCAGCTGCTGGCGGCCCAAGCCGCCATTTCGATTGAAAATGCCCGCCTCTACGCCGATCTGGAGGAGGCCAACCGCACCTTGGAAGCTAAGGTGGGCGATCGCACCCTAGAACTGCGGGACAAGAACGTCCTGTTGCAGCAGGAGATTCAGGAGCGGCAGCGGGCCGAAGCGGCAGCCATGGTCGCTAACAGAGCCAAGAGTGAGTTTCTCGCCAACATGAGCCATGAGCTGCGCACCCCCCTGAACGGTATTTTGGGCTATAGCCAGGTGCTCAAAAAGCACCAGACCCTCACCGAGCCGCAGCGGCAGGGCATCGATGTCATTCATCGCTGCGGTGAGTACCTGCTGACGCTGATCAACGATGTGCTCGATCTGTCGAAAATCGAAGCGCGCAGAATGGAATTGCACCCGGAGACTTTTCACCTGCCCCGTTTTCTCGAAAACCTGGTAGAAATCTGCCGGGTTCGCGCCAACCAGAAGCAGATTTTGTTGACCTACGAGGCGATCGCGCCCTTGCCCGAGTACGTCTATGCCGATGAAAAGCGGCTTCAGCAGGTGCTGCTGAACTTATTGGGCAACGCCGTCAAGTTTACTGAGGCGGGGCAGGTCTCGCTTAAGGTCGGCCCTCTCCAGGCTTGGTTCCCCAAGGGCGATAGGGGAGGAGATGTGGAGGCCGATCGCCAGGAAGCAGCCCATGCCGCGCCCTCTACCGCTAACCTGATTCGCTTTGAAATTGTCGATACGGGCATGGGCATTGCCCCTGAACAATTGGCGCAGATCTTCGACCCGTTTCACCGCACGCCCGAGTCGGGGCGACACACCGACGGCACAGGGTTGGGGCTAGCGATTAGTCGTCAGCTGGTGCAGCTGATGGACAGCGACATCTGCGTCAGCAGCGACCTGGGTCAGGGCAGCCGGTTCTGGTTCGATCTCGACCTGGCGGCCTCTCAGCCGGGCGAGACGACCAGCCTGACCACCGGGCAGGTGATCGTCGGCTATGGGGGCGATCGCCGCACCGTCTTGGTGGTAGACGACAAGGACTATAACCGAGCCGTGATCATCGACTTTTTGGCCCCCCTCGGCTTTCATCTGCTGGAGGCGGCCAATGGCCAGGAGGGGCTGGCCCAGGCGGTGCAGCACCAGCCCGATGTCGTACTGGTCGACCTGGTGATGCCGCTGATCGATGGGTTTGAAATGACCCGTCGGTTAAAACAAATTCCGGCGTTGCAATCCGTTGTTGTGATCGCCATTTCCGCCAGCGTGATGGAATTTGACTATCGCCAGAGCCAGCTAGCCTGCTGCGACGATTTTCTGCCCAAGCCCATCCATGAACCGGCCCTGCTGGCAAAGCTCCAGCTCCACCTGGGTCTGGAATGGTTATACGACCCCACCCCCCACCCCCTACCCCCCACCCTGCCCGCTGCTCTAACCCAGTTCCCCTCTTCCCCCCTCTCCCCCACCGCTATTCCCCCCGAGTCTGAACTCGACACCCTGCTCAACCTCGCTCTGATGGGAGATCTCAAAGGCGTCGTGGCCTATGCCGAGCGCATTGAACAGCAGCAGCAGCAGTGGGCTCCGTTTACCACTCAGCTCAAGCAGTTAGCCCTAAGCTATAAGGGAAGACAGGCCATCGACCTGATTAAACGCTACCAACCACCGGCATGAGCGAGGACACCGCCAAAACCGCCACCATTCTTGTAGTGGATGACACCCCGACCAACCTAGATGTGCTGTTCGATTTTTTGAACAATGCCGGGTTCAAAGTCCTGTTTGCTGAGGATGGCGAAAGCGCCCTGGAAAAGGCCCAGTACGCCGATCCAGACTTAATTTTGCTCGACATTTTGATGCCGGGTATGGATGGCTTTGAAACCTGTCGTCGCCTAAAGCAGCAGGAAACCACCGCCGCCATTCCGGTCATCTTTCTGACTGCCCTGACGGAAACCACGGACAAGGTAAAAGGTTTGGCCCTGGGGGCAGTGGATTTCATCACCAAACCGTTACAGTACGAAGAGGTGCTGGCCCGGGTGAAGACCCACCTGCGCCTCCAGAGCCTGACTCAACTGCTGCAAGCCCAAAACATGCAGCTAGAGCGCGAAGTGCAGGAGCGCACCGAGGCCGAGGCCGCCCTGCAGCGCCAAAATCAGCGATCGCACCTATTCGCCGATGTCACCCTCAAGATTCGCCAGTCCTTGCAGATCGACGACATTCTGCAAACGGCGGTCACCGAGGTTAAAACCATTCTCCAGGCCGACCGAGTGCTGATCTATCGCCTCTGGCCCGATGGCACCGGCAGCGGCGTGGCTGAGGCGGTGCAGCCCGGTTTTCCCCAGGTTCTCGGCATGGTGTTTCCCCAAGAGGTGTTCCCGATCGAATCTAAGGAACTGTACCGCCGGGGGCGGATCCGCAGCTTAGTCGATGTGGCCCAAGATCACGTCGCGCCCTGCCTGGTCGATTTTTTGCGGCAGTTGGCGGTGCAGGCCAAGCTGGTGGTGCCTATTCTCGCCCAGGGCGACCTGTGGGGCCTGCTGATTGCTCACCAATGTGCTGGCCCCCGACAGTGGACGGTTTTTGAAACCGAGTTGCTCCAGCAGCTTGCCGACCAAATTGCGATCGCCCTCACCCAGGCCCAGCTCCTAGAACAGGAGACCCTCCAGCGCCAAGAGCTAGCCCGCTCCAACGCTGAACTCCAGCAGTTTGCCTACATTGCCTCCCACGATCTGCAAGAGCCGCTGCGCATGGTCACCAGCTACCTACAACTGCTGGAGCGCCGCTACAAAGGCCAGCTTGACGCCGACGCCGACGACTTTATTCAGTTTGCCGTCGATGGGGCCCTGCGGATGCGCACCCTGATCAACGACCTGCTGACCTATTCGCGTATTGGCACTCGGGGGCACGCCTTTGAACTCACTAGCTGCACTGCTGCCGTTGAGCAGGCGATCGCCAATCTCAAGCTCGCGATCGACGAAAGTGGAGCCGTCGTCACCTACCCAGACTTACCCCAGCTCCAGGCTGACCCCACCCAGCTAATCCAGCTATTCCAAAATCTGATCGGCAATGGGATTAAGTTTCGCGGTGAGGCTCCCGTTCGCATTGCGATTGCGGTCAGCCAAATGGAAGATGCCTGGCTGTTTTCCGTCCAGGATAATGGCATTGGCCTCGACCCCCAGTACGCTGACCAGATCTTTGTCATCTTTCAACGGCTCAATAACCGCACTCACTATCCAGGCACGGGCATTGGGCTGGCGGTGTGCAAAAAAATCGTGGAGCGGCACGGCGGTAAAATTTGGGTGGAGGCTGAGTTGAACCAAGGATCAACCTTCTACTTCACCATTTCCCAGGGAGGCATGACATGATGGTGCCGTCCAGAAGCGTGGTACATCCCATCGAAATTTTGCTCGTGGAAGATAACCCCGGCGATATCCGGCTGATGCAGGAAGTGCTGAAGGAAGGCTCGATTCGCAATCACCTGAGCGTGGTGGATGACGGTGAGAAGGCGATCGCATTTTTGAACCACATGGCTCCCTACCGCCATGCGCCCCATCCCAACCTGGTGCTGCTGGATCTAAACCTACCCCGCCGCTGCGGCTTAGATGTGCTGAGGATAATTAAAACCAGTGCTGTGCTCAGGCACATTCCGGTGATTGTCTTTACCAGCTCCCAGGCCGAGGACGATATCAATCGCGCCTACGACCTCCACGCCAACTGCTATATCACCAAACCCATCGATCTGGAGCAGTTTAGTCGAAGCATCAAGTCCATTGAAGACTTCTGGTTGTCTGCCGTTGAACTGCCGTCGGAGTGACCCATGGTTTCCCAAGCCCCCATCCACGTTTTGCTGATTGAGGATAACCCCGGCGATCGACGGCTGATGCAAGAGCTGCTGCGGGAGGTGACTTCGGTTGCCATTCAGCTCGACTACGCCGACAGCTTAAGTCAGGGCATGCAGTATCTCAAGCAGACTACCTTTGACGTTGTGCTGCTAGACCTTTTTTTGCCCGACAGTCAAGGGTTTGCCACCTTCACCCAGCTGCACCAGCAGGAGCGCAAGACCCCGATCATCGTCACCACCGGTCTCAATGACGAAACCTTAGCGCTTAACGCTGTGCAGGCCGGAGCCCAAGATTACCTAGTCAAAGGCCAGATCACTGGCGAGCTGCTGGTGCGCTCCATTCGCTATGCTATTGAACGCAAACGGGCAGAGCAAAAAATCCGCGAGCAAGCGGCGCTGCTCGATATTGCCACCGACGCTATTCTCGTTCGCGACCCACAAAACCAGATTTTGTTTTGGAGTCGGGGTGCTGAGCGGCTGTACGGGTGGACGGCGGCAGAGGCCCTGGGGCAAAAAACCACCGAGCTGCTCTATGCTGACGATAATCTGGTGCAAATACAGCAGGTTCAGCAGCAGCTCATGCTCGATCATGAGTGGCACGGAGAACTCAATCAAGTTACTAAAACCGGGCAAGCCATCATCGTTGAAAGTCGATGGACTCTGGTGCGCGATGATGACGGTCAACCCCAATTCATTCTGGTGGTTAGCACCGACATTACTAGCAAAAAACAGCTAGAGGCACAGTTTTTTCGCGCCCAGCGCCTAGAGAGTATCGGCACCTTGGCCAGCGGCATTGCCCACGATCTCAACAACATTTTAACTCCCGTTTTAGCCACCTCTCAACTCCTACAGATGGAGGCATTCCATCAGGATGAACGCAGCCTAGAACTGCTCCAGCTTTTAGAGATCAATGCTCGACGCGGTGGCGATATTATCAAGCAGGTGTTGTCCTTTGCTCGGGGAGGTGAAGGCAAAAATACGATTTTGCAATCGGGACATTTAATTCGCGAAATTCAACAGATTATTCGCGGCACGTTTCCTAAATCTATTGAGCTGCGGGTAGATATCTGTAGGGATCTGTGGCCCGTTGTGGGCAACGCCACCCAACTTCACCAAGTGCTGATGAATTTATGCGTTAATGCCCGCGATGCCATGCCCCAGGGGGGAACCCTGAAAATCGCGGCAGAAAACCTGACCTTAGACGAAGCTTACACCCGCACCAATCTGGATGCTAAAAGCGGAAACTATGTTGCCATTACCGTTGCCGATCGCGGCTGCGGTATTGCGCCTGAGCTGCTCGATCGCATTTTTGAACCGTTCTTCACGTCTAAAGAAATTGGCAAAGGTACCGGGTTGGGTCTGTCAACCGTGCTAGGAATTGTGAAGAGCCATCACGGCTTTATTACCGTCTCCAGCCTGCCCAATCAAGGCACTGAGTTCAAAATTTTCCTGCCGGCGGTGATGGCTGCTGACCCCCCAGCGCAGAGTCCTGCTGAAGTCTGGATCGGCAATCAAGAGCTGATTTTGGTCGTCGATGATGAAGCCCCCATTCGGGAGGTGACTAAAGCCACCCTAGAGGCCTACAACTATCGTGTTGTAACGGCCTGTGATGGTCTCGATGCGATCGCCCTCTACGTTCAACATCAATCCGACATTCGCCTGGTGATCATGGACTTAATGATGCCCGCTTTAGACGGGGCTACCACCTGCCGAATTCTGCACAAACTCAATCCTCAGGTGCAGATAATTGCGGTCAGCGGCCTGCCGCATCCCAATGCTGAGCCGACCTCTTCTGTGCTCGAAACTCAAAGTTTTCTACCCAAGCCCTACACCGTTGACGAACTACTTCAAGTTGTCGATGAAGCGCTGAAGCCTAAGACCCATCGGCAAGCAGGTTTGGCCCGCCAGGTCAGCCTGGGCCGCTGTGAAAGCGAGTGAGCCGAGACAGTGAGCGAGGCAGAGAAAATCCGGGCAGGGCCAAATCTTTTCACCCCCCTACTCCCCCACTCCCCTAAGGCACCGTCAACGCGCGCCCATTGTCCGAGGGCTGAAGGCTGAGGATGTAGGGCACCGCTGCCTTGACCCAGGTGGTAATGGGGGTATAAGTAGCGGCATCGTCGCCGTAGCAGGTTTCGAGCATGGCGGTGTGAATGATGCCGGGGTTGAGGGCTACTGCCGCCATACCCTCAGGTAGCTCCTGCGAGAAAGCCTGGGTCAGCCCTTCTACTCCCCACTTGGTGGCGCAGTAGGGGGCAAACTCTGGCGAGGTCGAGCGCCCCCAGCCGGAGCTGAAGTTGACGAAAATGCCCGATCGCTGCTCGACCATGGGCGGCGCAAAGTGGCGAATGACATTGACGGTGCCGTTGAGGTTGACCGCAATCACCGCCTCAAACTCGGCGGCGGGCACGCTCCACAACGGGGCTGGATGGTTGACCAGACCCGCATTGTTGATCACTAGGTCGGGCAGGCCATTGGCGGCGATCGCATCCCCAACCCAGGCGGCTACCGCTGCGTCGTCGCGAATATCGACTGCCGTGAAGTGATGGGGGGCAGGGTACTGCGTCGTCAGCTCAGCGATGGCCTCGGCCCGGCGAGCACAGCCCGATACCCGATGGCCCGCCGCGACAAAGCCATCGACCATAGCTCGACCCAGCCCCTGGCTTACTCCGGTGATGACGATGTGCTTGCCCATGGTGTATCTGCGCTAAAGGATAGTGCGATCGGGGATTTTGCCCCAAACTATGGCTGAGCATGCCCTAATCTGGCCGTGGGCGCAAGGGGCGGGCGGCTGACCCTATGTCAGGATGAAATAAAGGGGTACAGACAAGCCCTAAACTAGGGTGCAGGAAAAAACCACAATGGGCAACTGGAGATTGAGACTACGGCAGATACCGGTGGTGGTGGTGCTCTGCCTGCTGCTGCTAGGGCTGTGGGGCGCGAGTTGGCCCGCCCCTAGCGCTGTGGTGTGCGATCGCGCCGCTCCCAGTCAAGTCTACTGCCGAGCCACCCTGCCGCCCCCCTGGGCCTGGCTGCTGAGCCAAAGCTTTTTGCTCGACGATGTAGCCATAGCTTCAGAGCTGTGCGACAACAATCCCCACGGCGGCGTGCGCTTTTGTCACCGGCTAACGCTGCTGGGAGCAAATCATCAGATCACGCTGCCAGAGGTGCGTACACCGCTGTCGGCGGCGGCCCTAAACGAGCAACTGCGCCAGTTTGTCGCAGGCGAGGGCAGCCCCCGCCTGAGCTGGTCTAGCCCTGGCAGCGTCCTGCCCTGGCGCACCCTGGTGATTGGGCTGCTGCTGCTGTCCGCCAGCTGGGCCTTATGGGACGTGCGCTGGCCCCCTGTGGCCCCCTCTCCCCTGGCCCTTGATGGCGCGGTGCCCGCCCGTCGCGCAATTGATACAAAGGATTAATATCGCCCAAAGGGCCGAATCGTCGGCTAGAGCAGTGCCTCAGGTTATTGTCAATAGGCATGCCGCTAAAAAGTTACAAAAAAAAATATTCTGCGGGAATTTTCCCCAGGCTTTCCCCAGGCTTAGCCGACTTTTCCCCAGGTTTTCCCCAGAGTTCTACATTGGAACATAGGCTTGAGCTGCCCTGGGGAAAACGGTATCTTCGCCAGCGGCGATCGCCTAGTCTGGTGCCTGCCCACCTGTCGCCGCCTGGGGATCGCCAGAACTCCCACTCTATCGTGGGTACCCTAGGGGCACTAGCTCAAACAGGCCCATAAGGCAAGATTGACAGTATCCGAGGAGTTCGGCAAAATGATGCGACTGGCAGAGCCGAGTACCGCGCTCCCCGGCCCGAAAGGCCGACCTCTGGGTTTCTCCAGGTTGACCTATAGCACTCCAGTTTTGCCCTGGGCAGAGTTAGCTCAGGTTGGTTCCTATGTTCTTTTACCAAACAGAATGTTGTATTGGCAGGCGTTGAGTTTTTCCTGCCTGGCTACTATGGGTGGCTTTATAGCCGCCTATCCCCACAGCTGGCTTCAACGCCGGTTGGCTGGGTTGCGTCCCGCCGCGATCGCTACAGTTCATGTCCCCTTATGAAGGCAGCGCCCTATGACCCTTAACATGAGCACTCCCAAGGTTAGCCTGATGGCCGAAGTGCCCGAAGACCTCTACAACGCGCTTCAGGTCTACCTAGATGGCAACCCCGCCTGGAATCAGCACCGCGTCTTCTGCGCGGCCCTATCCCTGTTTTTAATGCAGGATAGTAAATGCGATCGCGACGTCAACCGCATCTACCTCGATGCTTTGTTTGACTACACGGTCTAGCGACAAGTCAGGCCCGCTGCCCGCCGCCTGGACTGCGATCGCCTGCGCCCTGGGTTTGAGGGGCAACCCTAAACGTCATCCCTCAAACCCTAAGACTGCTGGCCCTAATCAACCCAGCCAATGTCGGCATCGGTCAGCATCGGGTTGGGCTGCCCTGTTTGAATGGTATACTCCGGCACCCCCCGATGGTAGGTGGGCCTATCCTTGGCTTCCATGGGGCGACGGGGCGTAATGTCTGCCCCAGAGATGCGACGCGTTGCTGGAGCCGGAGCCGCAGCGGGGGCCGGGGTCTCGGCCAGCTTCAGAATGGTTTTCTTGGCCTCTTCCAAGTCGGCCTGGGTCTTGGTCAAAGCGTCAGCCTTGGTCTTGGTGGCTGCCTCCGCCTGAGCGAGACTATCCTTTAGCTCAAATAGCCGACCCTGTTGGGTTTCGAGATCTTTTTGCAGCCCGGCAATGGTTTTCTCCATCTGGGCCTTGTCTTTCTCGGCGGTGGCCAGGTCTTTTTCGAGGGCACTCACCCGCTGGGCTAGGTCAACATCGGGGGCGATCGGAGCCTCTGCTTCGGCCTCGGGCTTAGCGGCTGCAACCTCCGCCTTGGCCTGGGGCTTAGCCGCAGCAACCTCCGCTTTAGCCTTGGGGGCGGGCGTCGTTTTGCCAGCAGTGCGGCGAGAGGAGCCAGAGCGGGAAGCTCGGCGGCTCGGCGTAGCCTTGGGTGCAGCGGGCGCTTCGTCAGCTTCAGCTTGGGGGGCGATCGCAGGGTCTGGGGTGTCAGCCTTATTCACTTCTTCTTTGAGCAGATCGGAGAGGCTTTTTTTCGTCATGGCTGGGTCCAGTCTCGCTGTAGTTCTTCGGCAACTCGGCAGTAGTCAGAACGGGCCTCCTGGCTGTTTTTGCCGCGCCACTTGAGCACCGGCAGCCCCTCTAATGCGGCCCGCTCGTGAGCTTTGTAGGCACGAATAAACGCATTACAGGCGGGAATTTTTAGCTCCAGCAGGGTGTTCTGGGCTTCAATGGCTTCGCCGACGCTGCGGGAATCCACCTTCGTCAACAATACTCGATGGGATACCCCGCTGGGCGATACCGCTTCATTCACTGTAGTAATTAGCACGGCCAGATCCATGGGGGCCGGTGGTGTAGGCAGCAGCAAATAATCCGCCGCTGGAATCACCGCCGCCAGAGTCGCTGACCCCAGTGCTGGCGGAGTATCCACTACGATCAGGTCATGGGTGTGCTCCTGTCTGAGCCGTTTTAACCGAGCTGGGTTAAGTTCTGACTTCACCTCAAAGCCCAGTTCCGTCGGGCTGCGGCCCGTCCACCACAGGGCCGACCCCTGGGGGTCAGCATCGACTAGCAGCACCGATCGCGTCTCCGCAAACACCGCTGCCAAATTAACGGCGGTGGTGGTTTTGCCCACCCCTCCCTTGCCGTTAAACACCGCTAACACAATCGGGCTAGCCAATTAAAGTTCCTCCTCAGGAGATGCGACCAAAGCCTCTAGCAAGCTGTCTACCCAGATTTTTGAGGATAGATCAGCCAGAGCAAACGCTGCTATGCTCGTTTCGCCAAGCCGCGCCAACGCGCCAACCTACGGAATAGTACTGCAAGCTTGCTCGAACAGCATATCCAGATTTGCCCCATTCTCTAAAAACCTCGTTGCCTACCTCCGCCCATCCCCCGACCCCCTGATAAAATACAGCCACCCCGGTTGAGATCAGCCCCTGGCAGCCCCCTGGCGATAGCATCATGCCATAGTCGGCTGTGGCCCCAAAATCGCTCTGCCGAGATAGAACGCTGATTGCTCTTACCGTTTATCCTGTTTCCCATGGCTAATTCCACCGAGCCGGCTGCCACTCCATCGTCAAAGACCTGGTTTAGCCGTCGTCCCCAGCAGCGCATTTTGACGGCTCCGCTGCCTGACCCCATTGCCGAGAACATCGAGGCTATTATTACGCTTCACCGCCAGGAAGCCGAGAAGGCCTCGGCCACCGAGCGAATGTTAGAGGCAGTGGCGTCGTGGTTTAGTCGGCCTGGGTTCTTGTACCTGCTGCTGCTGAGTCTAGGCTTTTGGCTCGGTGGCGACGCGCTGAATCACACCAGCCTGCTGCCTTTTCAGCTACCTACCTTTAGCTGGGCAGATCAGGGGTTAGACGCAGCGGCGCTACTGATCTCAACCGGGGTGCTGATTCGCCAAAACCGCCAGGAAAGCTTTGCCGAACAGCGCACCCAGCTCATGCTTCAGCTCAACCTGCTATCAGAGAAGAAAATCGCCAAGATCATTGCCCTGCTAGAAGAGCTGCGCGAAGATCTGCCCGATATTGCCCAGCGCTACGACCACGAGGCAGCCATGATGCAACTCTCCACCGATCCCCTGGCGGTGCTGGAGGCGCTAAAAGAAAATCTTGAAGAAGAAATATCCGCTGAGGATGCGTAACTGTCAGTGGTTCACGCTAGCCAGGGGTGACTCCCTATAGCTTGGGTGAAACTCTCAATCGCTGAACCCTAGCGCAGCAGCTGCCTGACAGTACTAATCATATCGGCGGGGCGAAAGGGCTTGGTGATATAGGCATCGGCCCCCTGCTTCATGCCCCAGTAGCGGTCGAACTCTTCGGCCTTGCTAGAGCAAATAATGACGGGAATATTTTGAGTAGCGGCGGTGTTTTTGATCCAGCGGCAGAGTTCGTAGCCGTTCATATTGGGCATGACAATGTCGAGCACCACCAGATCGGGAGGCGTCGCCTGAATCATCTCCTGGGCTTCGACGCCGTCCTTGGCTTCCACTACGGTTAGGCCCGCCTTAATCAGCAGCCCGGCGATCATTTCTCGCAGGGTCGAGCTGTCATCCACAATTAGCACTGTACTCATACCGATGCCTCGCTGACGGTATGCAGACCGCCCATTGCTCCGTAGCTATTATGGCCAATTTGGGCAGACTCTAACACTTTATTTGGGGACGGCTTTGTAGAGGGTCTAGGGCATAGCTATCGCAGCGAAAACTTGCGCACTGCCAGCAAGCTGCCCATTAGCCCCACTAGGGTACCCAGGCCCAGCAGTGACGCAGGCAGCAGAATGAGCTGCTGAGGGGTTAGCCTCAGCCCCTGCACCACAAATTGAATGAAATCAGCCTGTTGGGTGGCCAACTCAGTTAAAAAGCGCTGAATGGCAAACAATAGCCCCCAGGCTACGGTGGCCCCGGCCAGACCAAAAGTTGCCCCCTGCAAAATGAAGGGTAGATAGATCCAAACGCGGGTCGCTCCGACTAGCTGCATGACCTCGATCTCGCGCTTGCGAGCCAGCACAATCAGGCGAATGGTGGTGGTGATGACGGCGGTGGCGGTGAGGGTGAGAATCGTGATCACAAACAGGCTCGTCCACTTGAGGCCGTCGTTGAGCTGGGCCAGGCGGGTGACGGCTTCATCGACGTAGCGCACCTCGTCGATACCTTCGAGGCTTTGGAGCTGAGTGGCGATCGCCGGTACCGATTCAGAATCCTTGGCTTTGACCTTGAGCTCGTCAACCAGGGGATTGCCCTTGAGCTGGTCAGTGGCCCCTGTAATGTCAGACAGGCCTAGGTCGACCACCAGAGACTCCCAAGCCGCCTCTTTGGTTACCGGGGTGACCGCCACTACGTTGGGGAAGCCCTCGACTATCGGCTGTAGATCGCTGGCCTGAAAACCGCTTTCTAAATAGGCCGATACCTCAAGCTGGCTACCAAACTGGTTGAGCAGCCGCTCTAGCTGCCAGGTCGATTGCAGGCTAATGCCAAATAAGAACAGCAGCACGGTGATGGTGCTGATGGCCGCCCAGTTCATCCAGCCGCCGCGCCGCAGCCCCAGAAAGGTTTCGCGCAGCAGGTAGTCGAACTTGGTGAGAAGCTTAAACATAAACGCCCTTGCCTGGGTGAGTTGGGCTGACGGTAATTGAACCGACAATAACAGATATAGAGGGCAGCACCCGATGCCAATGCTAACTACAGCATGGTACAAACTATGCTCTGTTCCTAACCTTGTCAAGGGGCATTCGTGATTCGCAACCTAGGTGGCCTGGGTTAAGTGACTTGGGGCTGAGTCGTAGGCCGTCCTGAGAAAGGCCAGTCAGTCGCTAAGATTAGAGGACTCTAGGATTTTGAGGATGAACCTGTAAATGGCTCAAGCGGCTGGTTTGCCCGATCGCCAGGTGGTGATTGACCAGGCTCTAGCCCTGGGGTTTCACCGGGTGGGTATTGCGGCGGTGGAGCCTGAGCCGAGCCCGGCTGAAACCGCTGCCGTGGGCCACCTGCAAACCTGGCTCAACCAGGGCCACCAAGCCGACATGGACTGGATGGCAAACCCCCGACGGCAAGACATTCGCCAGGTGCTGCCGGGGGCGCGATCGCTGATCTGCGTGGCCCTCAACTACTACACCCCCCACCGCCATTCCGACGACCCGAGCCACGGCAAAATCTCGCGCTACGCCTGGGGCCGCGACTACCACCGGGTGCTGCACAAGCGCCTCAAGGCTCTATCTGACTGGCTGACGACCGCTGGTGAGGGAACGGTTCAGGTGCGCTACTACGCTGACACTGGCCCGGTGCAAGATAAGGCATGGGCGCAGCAGGCGGGCCTGGGGTGGATAGCTAAGAACGGCAACTTGATCACCCGCCAGTATGGCTCCTGGGTGTTTCTGGGAGAGTTGATTACCACTCTAAGCCTGGCCCCAGACGCGCCCCAGACTAGCCACTGCGGCACCTGCACCCGCTGCCTAGAGGCCTGCCCCACCGGAGCGATTACCCAGCCCTACGTGGTGGACGCTAACCGCTGCATTGCCTACCACACCATCGAGAATCGGGACGCGGCGCTGCCGGAGGCGATCGCGCCCCACCTGCAAAACTGGGTGGCGGGCTGCGACATTTGTCAAGATGTCTGCCCTTGGAACCAGCGCTTTGCCCAGCCCACCACCGTCGATGACTTTCAGCCTCGGCCTGGGAACCTAACCCCAAACCTAGACGACTTAGCTAACCTATCAGAAGCGGACTGGGACAGTCGATTTCAGGCTTCGGCCCTGCGGCGCATCAAACCGGCCATGTGGCGGCGCAATGCCCGAGCCGCTCAGAAGTGGTCGGGTGACCATAGCGCTAACCCGTAACCAACGTACACTCTATATAGTTCTGCTACCTGCGAATGCCCGTGCTAAAACGCTCTCTCTTGCCCCTGCTCACCCTCTGTGGATTGCTTGGCGCTGCCCTGCCAGCCCAATCCCAGGCGTTGACCCCCTATGTGCTGCCCCTTGACTATGACCTGATGACCGAGCAGGGGTTGTTCCTTGCCAACGAGGCTCAGCAGCTAGCAGAATTTCAGCAGTTTGGGCGAGCGCTGGCCCTGGCGCAGCTCGCGGCGCAGCTCGCCCCCAACGATGGCCAGGTCTTAGCCCTGCTGGGCGGTCTCTACCTGCAAAACAGCGAGGTTGATAAGGCGCTACCGCTCCTAGAAAAGGCCCGCACTCTCTTGCCCGACAATGCGCGGGTACTGTTTGCCCTGGGCTCGGCCTACCTTCAACAAGACAATCCTCAGCTGGCTTCCAGCTTCCTAGAGCAGGGGCTACAGATTGAGCCCAACAACCCCAGTGCACTGTTTGACCTGGGCAACACCTACTTCAAACTGGGCCAATATCCCCAGGCGATCGCCCGGTTTGAGCAGTCGGTGGCGGCGGAACCCGACTTTTGGCCCTCGGTAAACAACATTGGCCTGGTGCTCTACGAGCAGGGCGAGGCCCAGCGGGCTGTGGAATACTGGCGCTCTAGCCTGGAGCTAGCGGCCAACGAGCCCGAACCAAAGCTGGCGATCGCAGCAGCCCTGCACGCCCAGGAAAACTGCGGAGTGGCGGTGGTCAGAGCCAGTAGCGCCGCCTGTCAGGAGGCCCTGCGCCTGGGCACCGAAGCCCTAGAGCAGGACAGCCGCTATGCCGATGTCGAATTTTTGAAAACCAACCTCTGGGGCGATCGCCTGATCGCCTCCACCAGCGCCTTCTTTGAGGTGCCCGACATCAAAGCCCTGATCGCCGAACTGTAGCCCTTAACGGCGATTACCGATCGCTCAGTAGCGCTGGGGCACAAAAAACTGCTCGTTGATCGGGGGCCGCTCATAGTCCTTTGGAGCACTGCGGCGCGGGGTCAGCTCCAGGGGAGCAGGGGTCATATCGACATAGTCGATCTTGCTGAGAATGTGGCTGATGCAGTTGAGCCGCGCCCGCTTTTTGTCGTCGGCTTCGACGGTGAACCAAGGCGCTTCGGGAATGTTGGTGTGGGCAAACATGGCGTCTTTGGCCTGAGAATACTCCACCCAGCGATCGCGCGACTCCAGATCCATCGGGCTGAGCTTCCAGCGACGGGCCGGGTCAGTAATCCGCGACTGAAACCGCCGCTCTTGCTCGTCATCGCTCACCGAAAACCAATACTTCAGCAGAATGATGCCCGATCGCACCAGCATGCGCTCAAACTCAGGGCAGGTGTGCATAAACTCGTCATACTGCTCATTAGTGCAGAAGCCCATCACCCGCTCGACCCCGGCCCGGTTGTACCAGCTGCGGTCAAAGCAGACAATTTCACCAGCGGCGGGCAGGTGGGCCACGTAGCGCTGAAAGTACCACTCGGTTTTTTCGCGATCGCTCGGCGTCCCCAACGCCACCACTCGGCAGCCGCGCGGGTTGAGCGGCTCGGTGAGGCGCTTGATGGTGCCGCCCTTGCCCGCCGCGTCGCGACCCTCAAACAAAACTACGATCCGGGTGCCAGTCTGCTTCACCCAGTACTGCATTTTTACCAGCTCTACTTGAAGGCGAGCCAGCTCCTTCTCATAGAATTTGCTGGTTAGCTTAGAGCTGCCCTCTGCCTCAGACAGATGGTGAAAGACAGGGGGCTCCAGGCCTTTCGCCCGATCTTTTTTACGCTGCTTCTTTGCCTTCTTTTTGTCTTTTTTCGTTTTTTTGAAGGAGTCAGAGTCCTCGGTGGTTCCGAGGTCGGCTGAGGCTTTGCGATCGCCCATGGGTGTTGCCCTAATAGACTGCCGCTACGAGCTTAGCGCTAGACCAACGTCTCTAGCAGCTGCGCCTTAGCACTCGCCAACGCCTCGGGCAGCTTGCTGGCGTCGCGTCCACCCGCCTGGGCCAGGTTGGGCCGCCCGCCACCGCCGCCGCCAGTGAGCTTGGCAATGCCGCCAATGAACTTGCCCGCTTGCAGCTTTTGCTCTATCACTTCTGGGCTAAACGCGGCGACTAGGCTGACTTTTTCAGGTTCAGGAACGGAGCCCAGCACCACGGCTCCAGCCCCTAGCTTTTGTAGCAGGCGCTCGGCGGCGGTTTTCAGCGCTTCGGCACTGACGCCTTCCAGCTCGGCCACAATCACTTTGAGGGAACCCACGGCTTCGGCATTGGCCAGCAGCTGATCGGACTTCAGCACCGCCAGCTCAGACTTCAGCGCCTCTAGCTCTTTCTGAGCAGTCTTAAGGTCGGTTTGCAGGGTGGTGACGCGATCGCTCAACTCCTCAGGCTTAGCCTTAAATCGATCGCTCAGATCCCGCACTACGGCATCGCGCACGTTGAGGTACTCCAGCACGGCGGGGCCAGCGACGGCCTCAATGCGGCGGGTGCCGGAGGCCACCCCGGCCTCAGAGATGATTTTGAACAGGCCGATTTCAGCGGTGTTGCTGACGTGGGTGCCGCCGCACAGCTCCATCGACACGCCGGGGAAGTCGATCACCCGCACCTCGGCGCTGTATTTTTCGCCAAACATGGCGATCGCGCCCTTGGCCTTGGCCTCTTCCAGCGCCATCACGGTGATCTCCCCATGGTGGCCCTCGGCGATCCAGCTATTCACCTGTTCTTCAACCTGCTGCACTTCGTCAGCGGTTAGGGCACGGGGGCAGTTGAAGTCAAACCGCAGGCGATCGAAGGCCACTAGAGAACCGGCCTGGGAAATATCGGGGTCGACCAGCTTTTTCAGCGCCGCTTGCAGTAGGTGCGTGGCGGTGTGGTTGGCCTGGGCTCGACGACGGCAAGCGCGATCGATCTGGGCTGTGACTTGGTCGCCCACGGCTAGCGCACCCCGCTCGACCCGGCCAAAGTGAACAAAGAAATCGCCGTCTTTTTTGACGTCGTGGACGCGGATCAGTAAGTCGTCGCCGGAGAGGTAGCCGCGATCGCCCACCTGACCGCCCGACTCCGCGTAGAACGGCGTCTGGTTCAGCACCACCTGCCCTTCCTGCCCAGCCTCAATGCGATCCACCGACTTCCCGCCGACCAGTAGTGCTTCTACTTTGCTGGCGCTGGTGGTGTCTTTGTAGCCCAAAAACTCCGTCGAGTGAATGTGTTCGGCTAAGGAATCCAAGCTGCCCTGCACCGTCAGGTCAATGGTTTCATGAGCATCCTTCGATCGCTGGCGCTGTTCCTCCATCGCCGTTTCAAACCCGTCGGCGTCTACCGTCAGCCCTTGCTCTTCGGCAATCTCTTGGGTCAGCTCTAGGGGGAAGCCGTAGGTGTCATAGAGCACGAAGGCATCGGTGCCCGAAATTTGCTGGGTCTTCGACTGGCCCTCGCGCTTGAGAATGTCAGCCAGCAGCTTTTCGCCCCGCTCCAGGGTTTCGAGAAAGCGGGATTCTTCGCGATCGAGTTCGGCTTTGATCTGGACTTCGCGCTGCCGCGTATTGGGGAAAGGTTCCTCCGCTAGCTGAATGGCGCTTTCCGCCACCTTGCTAATGAACGCGCCCTCAATGCCAATCAGCCGCCCGTGGCGCACCACCCGACGAATCAGCCGTCGCAGAATGTAGCCTCGACCCACATTAGAGGCGGTAATGCCGTCGGCGATCATGTGGACGACAGCCCGCACGTGGTCGCCGATTACTTTGAGGGAGACCTTGGTTTTCTCGTCAGATTTCCCGTAGTCCAAACCGGCCAGCCCCGCTGCCGCGTCGATGATCGGCAAGATCAGGTCGGTTTCGTAGTTGTTGGGCACCTGTTGCAAAATCTGCGCCATGCGCTCTAGGCCCAGGCCGGTGTCAATGTTTTGGTTTTGCAGCGGCGTCAGGTTGCCCTCGGCGTCCCGGTTGTACTGCATAAACACCAGGTTGTAGAACTCGATGAACCGCGAGTCGTCTTCGAGGTCAATTTTGTCGTCGCCCAGCTCGGGATGGAAGTCGTAGTAGATCTCTGAGCAGGGGCCGCAGGGGCCAGTAGGGCCAGAGGTCCAGAAGTTGTCGGCCTCATCCATGCGCTGAATGCGGTGGGCGGGGATGCCGATCTGGTCGCGCCAGATGGCAAAGGCGTCGTCGTCTTCGCGAAAGACGCTCACTATCAGGCGATCGGCGGGCAGTTTGAACACTTCGGTAGACAGTTCCCAGGCCCAGGCGATCGCCTGCTCCTTGAAGTAGTCGCCAAAGCTGAAGTTGCCCAGCATCTCAAAGAAGGTGTGGTGACGCGCCGTGCGGCCCACGTTCTCAATGTCGTTGGTGCGAATGCACTTTTGCGAGGTGGTGGCGCGATCGACATCCGCCGGACGCTGGCCGAGGAAGATCGGCTTAAAGGGCAGCATGCCTGCGATGGTGAGCAGCACCGTGGGGTCTTCGGGCACCAGGGATGCGCTCAGTTTAATGGCGTGCCCCCGCGCCGCATAAAACTCCAGAAACGTCTGGCGAATCTCTGCGCCGGTCATCGTAGTGGAAGAGGTGGGGGACTTTGCCATGGAACGGGGGAAGGGGTGGATGGGTAAGGGGGTGGATGGGTAGGTGAGTCAGGGAAGCAACCGTAGGGTGCATCCGCAAAGCGATGCACGACCCTGGGAGCTTACAAATATCCCAAACTTCTATTTTGACCGATGATTGCAGATTGCGAAGCTAACTGGGTCAGATATTTGTGCAGAAGGGCGCGATCGCATCAATCTCGATATCGGTGGCCCTCAGTCGGGTGGGCTGAGGCGCGTTTCGAGACAGCGGTTGCGATCGCCAGGGCGTGAGGGATACGGAGTAGAGCAAACGCGCTATGGGAAAATCTTGGCGTGATCAACCTACAGACCAGGGACTATGGAACAAATTCGAGCGGTGATTCATGGGACTGTGCAGGGAGTTGGGTTTCGCTATCACACTTGCCAGACAGCCCAACAGCTAAAGGTTAAGGGCTTTGTACGCAACCAGCCAGATGCCACCGTTGAAATTGTGGCAATGGGTACGAGCGACCAGCTCAAGGCTCTACTGCACTGGGCACATCAAGGACCAGTGGGTGCCCGAGTTATCGGAGTAGAGACTGAACCTTATGTAGGATCAGCTCATTTCGATGGGTTCACCATTGAGCGCTAGCCGCTGTGTCTAAATGTTTGGCAGCGCCGATAGCCCGTAGCTCCAGCCACAGCAGCGGAATGTCGGCAACGGGAGCCAGATCAAGGGTCACACCAATGGTGAGCAGGTGACCGTAGCCACCGTAGGGTGGGCACTGCCACCAGGAGAGAAAGTTTTTCAGAAGTTACGCATGCCCCGCTATGCTCTCAACCGATGTTGCTAGGCAGTGCGCCCAGAGGTGACTAGCGAGCAAAAAAGACCCGTGGCTGGGCCACAGGTCTCTAGGAGGGTATTTTGTTAACGTTCGCGGCGGCGACACGGACGCATCGCTAGGCGCTGCGGCGACGAGGGCGCTTGCGCTCTGACTTTTTCTTGTAGCCGATCGCCTGGGCGGCGTTGCTGTCGGGGCCAAACTGCGCCCGCACAGCTTCTTTCATGCCCAAAATGGAGTTATGAAACTCCCATTCGGCCTGGCGAGCGGCATCGGCGGCGGCTTTGACCATCACTTGCAGCTCGGTTTCTTTTTGCTGCATGGCCAGCATGGCGTCAAAATTAGCCTTGAGGGCTTCGGGCGACGCATCGGTGCGAACGGGAAGATAGCCTTCGACGGTGCCGAGGCCGTTGAGGGAGTCGATGTCGTTGCTGATGGTTTTAACGGGCAGACGACGGGCGATGTTGACAACGGGCATGGTGATACACCTTGGGTAATGGTTTGTATACGGGCACGATCAAATAGCCTGCCTGAAGAAGGTTCAGGAATGGTGACGGAGGTTTGGGGGAGCGACGAAAGGTTTCAGGGCAGGCGATGGGAGACGACGGTTGGGGCGCAGCGTCGAGTTGTCTCGTCTATTGCCAAGATTGCCCGGTGCAAAGGGGCGATCGCGGCCTCAATTTGAAAGATTGTGACCCCACACCAGCGGTTTTGATAAAGCCCGGATGAATGTTGCAGCAGGTCGAAGCTAAGTGTGGCACAACAGTCGTGATGCAGGGCCGAAATGATTGATTTGCTGCTATGACAGCAGCACTGTGTATTGAGCAGGTAAGCGTGCAGCAGGCGACTATTCGAAGTTGCTCTATGACAGAAGTACTGTGTATTGACTACTTGAAGGGTTGCGCGATCGCAGCAGCATTGCCGCGCTGCAACTTAAGATGTTGCGGCTTTGCACTAAAGGATTGCGGCTACACACTAAAGTATGCAGCCCCGGCAGTAGAGAGTTGCGGTGCTGCATTAAAGGTGTTGGGGCTGACAGAGCCATTGCGCGGTAACTCACTAATGATGGAGCGCTGCACAATAGGGCTGTGAGAGGTCGCAGAGCAAAGAATCTAAGGAGCCAGTCATGTACCTTATTAAGCCATAACAGTTATCTATCGCAGTACCCAGTGCACCTGACCCCTAATGCTGGGGGTAACTGGTGCCCACGAGCTGTAGGCATTCGGTATCTTAGAAATGGGTTTTTCTAGAGCGAAGCATGCTGAAAGCGCTACAACAAACGGTTCGAGTCGGTGCTGGCGGCAAAATTGAGCTGGTTGCCCCAGAATGCCCTGAAGGTGTAGATGTTCAGGTAATTGTGCTTTTGGCTCCCCAGTCTGAGCCCATTGCATCTCTACCCGCCCAGGTTTTAGCTGTGGATGAAGCAGAGAGTGCTGGGCAAAGCACCATCGCCAAGATTCAGGCCATGGTTCGAAGATATGTCCCCGAGGGACGATCTCTAGTGGATGAACTGATTGCCGATCGCCGAGCTGAGGCCGAGCGTGAGTAGGGTTGTCTTAGATGCGTCAGCTCTGTTGGCGCTGGTCAATCAGGAGCTGGGGCAAGATGTTGTGGCGGAGCTGCTGTCACGGTCGCTGGTTAGCGCGGTGAATGCTAGCGAGTTGGTGGCAAAGCTGACTGACCAGGGCATGCCTGAAGGTGAGATTCAGGAGATTTTGGCGGCTTTGAATTTGACGGTGGTGCCGTTCGATGAGGAGCAGGGGCTGGTTGCAGGCTATTTGCGGGCTGTGACTAAGCATTTGGGGCTGTCTCTGGGCGATCGGGCCTGTTTGGCTTTGGGGTTGCAAACTCAGTGCTTGGTGGTAACCGCAGATAAAGCTTGGGCCAAGCTCAATATTGGTATTGAGATTCAGGTCATTCGATGAGACGGGGCCTCCTGATGTAGAGGCGTTTGAATCTTGATGTAGAGGATGTCTGGCCAGGGGATGGTGCCTGAGGCTTGACTGAGATATTGGCTAAAGGGCAAAGGCACCCGTCCTCTGTAGATGTGTTTGGCGAAAACGGTTGCGGAACAGCTTTAGAACATTGCTTGGATTGCTGCTGAATTCGTGGTGCTGAAGGCTAGCGAAGGGGGCAGGTATCTTTGATGCCGCAATCTTGTAGCTTTTGTGAAGAGCGTCTTGGGAGATGGGAACCATCATTAAGCTAGAGACATAAGAACCCTTAACCAGGGATCTCTCTTGACAAACCATGCTTCAAAGCTACATCTAAGTTACTTATTGTTACGTTTATTAAATACTATTCCTATGGAGTTGAAATCGTCAGAGCTAAAGTTTTTGTTGCGGTTGTTGAAATATTCTCCTGATTACCGCACTCCGATCAGCCAGATTAAACTAGGCAAAAGTAAAAACCCGACACCAGAGCGCAACAAAGCCTGTATCAGCCTTTGTAGTAAGGGCTTTGTAGAGTATATCGAAGAAATTTATCGATATCAGACAACGGCCGCTGGTAAAACGTTATTAAAGTCGGATGCTAGTACGCTGCCCATACTCGTTGGCCCCAATGAGTTAGCGCTACTAAAAGTGGCGACAACCAAAGCTGTTATACCAAGTACGGCTAACAAAGTTCCAGCAGGCGATCGCCAACAATTGCTCAATCAGCTTAAAGAGCGAGGGCTAATTACCGTTAGCAAGAGCCAAATTAAAGATGTGTGGCTAACTCCTAAAGGCATTCAGTATTTGTTGAGTGACTGTATACCTAGTGGTGAGGCCAACCTAACATTCTCAATATTGGGTGACTACCTCACCTTTCTACGCCAGTTCTTGGGACAGAAGGGAGCAGCAGTCGCTACTTTCCAGGAGTTGCCCAATACGAAATCAGCATCCAATAAAGATTCTAGCCTGACACCAGATGCAGTTTTGGATGCTATTCGCCAGCTCGATCAGCAATTGGATGCTGACAACTTTTTACCCATTTTTCATCTCCGAGAGAAGCTACAAACCTCTCACAGCCGGGAAGCCTTAGATCGGTTGCTATATGACCTACAGAGCCAGGATTTGATTGAGCTCAGCACCCTGCAAGATGTTTCCAACTATAGCGAGACTGAAGTTGCTGCGGGGATTCCTCAGAACATTGGCGGGGCTTTGTTTTACATCAGTGTGACCAAGTGAAATGTGTAGGGACGGTAAAAGCCAGTGACTTCGCTTCAACAACTCATTCAGCATCATCTCAATCCGTTTGACCCCAACACATTTAGGCCCGGTAACTTTTGGCAAGAAAATCCCGATATAGCTCTAGAAGTCGAGGGTATTCATGGCCCAGTTCTAACGGCGGTTGACCAAACTATTAGCCAGATTGGCAAAGACCATGCCACCCGTACTCTCTTGCTCACCGGAGACTCTGGCGCAGGTAAAAGTTACTTGCTAGGCCGACTGAAGCGTCAGCTCAACAACAAAGCTTTTTTTGCCTATATTGGGCCTTGGCCTGATAGCGACTACCTCTGGCGGCACACGCTACGCAATACCATTGATAGCCTAATTCATGTGCCAGAGGGAGCATCAGAGTCGCAGCTTTTACTCTGGCTTAAGGGTCTAACCAGCCTCCAAAAGCAGAGTTTCACTAATTGGGTGCTCGGGGAGCGAGGACGCTTTGTCCAGAACTTACAGGCCAGTTATCCAGTAGGTATCTACAACGGAAAAGAGTTCTTTGGTGTACTTTACGACTTGGCAACTAACCCTGATTTACGAACTTTGGCCTATGCCTGGTTGAAGGGCGACAATTTGGATGCGGAAGATTTTAAAGCCCTACGGGTCAAAAAGCCAATCGATTCTGAGGATGCTGCCCAAAAGCTGTTGAATAACATTGGTCGCATTGCTAATTCTACGCAGCCGATTGTGCTCTGTTTTGACAATCTGGATAGTATCCCTCAACTAGAAAGCGGCAAAATCGACTTGCAGAGTCTTTTCAACCTGAACTCTACCATTCATAACGAAAAGCTACGTAACTTCTTAGTGCTTATCAGCCTCGTCAAGGGCACTTGGCAGGAAAATCGTAAATTCATTCAACCGGCAGATTTGGCGCGAGTTGATCAAGTTCTTCAACTTAAACCTATTAATTTAGATCAAGCCGCAGCGCTTTGGGCCACGCGTATGGCTCCCCTCCATGCTCAGGTTAAACCCAAACCCAAAGATGCGATCGCTCCCCTATCTTGTAATTGGTTAGAGCATTCGTTTCAGGGTAATAGAACGTTGCCGCGCAATGCGCTTAAGCTGGGGCAACAGCTAATTACACATTACAAGCAGCACGGCCGCCTACCAGATATTCCTAAGCCGGGTGAGCCAACGCCAGTACAACCAAAACCAACTCCGACAAAACCAAACTTCAAGCTGATTTGGGATAAGGAGTTTCAATCAGCACAACAGCGGGTGACTCGGATTAGTCAGCTCACCTCTCCTGAGCTGATTTGGCGGCTGGGGCAGGTGTTAGAAGTACTGGAGGTACCTCAGGTCGCGACTCAATTCTTACCCGGTAAGTTTGCCTCCTACTCCCTATCCCATCAGCACAAACGAGCCTTCACAGGCATTGTCTGGAATGAAGACCCCAATATGATGACCTTCTTTCATGTGATGAAGGCGTGTCAAAGGGTAGTGGATCGGGCTGCCTGCGATCGCCTGTACCTGATCCGAGCCGGAAGCGTAGGTCAGGGAAGGGCAAAGGGCACTCAAATCTATCAGCAGGTTTTTAACGGCAAAGCTTCCTATGCCCATTTCAAACCTGATTTGCTCTCGGTGCAGTATTTAGAGACCTATCATCAGTTAGCCAGTGCGGCTCGCGGTGGGGAGCTAGTCGTAGGCGACCAAACGCCTCATCTCAAAGACCTACAGGCACTGGTACGAGAGGCGAAAGTGCTAGAACAGTGCCCCCTATTGCAGGACTTACAGCTTGTGTTTGCAGGCAAAATATCTGGAGGTAAGACCCAAGAATCCCAGACTCAAGCTGTGGCAGACTACATAATTAACCTTATGGCCACGCAATCCTTTGTTGGGTTGATGGTGCTGATTGAGAATACTCAACAGCAGTTCTCCAGTTTTGGCGAGCAGGAGATCGACCAGGTGATTCAAACCCTCTGTCAGAAAAATCGGCTGCAAGTCTTAGACCCCCACGCCAGTCGTCAAGGGCAGTTAATTTGCTATGTGCCTCAATGACTTCTTCCCTCAGCGTTAGTAAAGTCCGCCTTGCCTTTGAATGCCCTCGGTTGCTCTATCTGGGGCATCACTCCGGCGGCATGACCATGTTTCTTCCCGCTGAAAAAGTATTGGGTATTGGTTCTGCCTTCCACCAACTCTCAGACCAATTTGTGCGCCAACTGCGTACGGAGCCAGAATTTCAATTCCTGCTGATGGCTGAGTCTGAATTGCTAAAGGCTGATGCGATCGCGCAAGTGTTTCAACAACGGCTCTACCAGTCCATCTTTTTTCCCTATCTACAGCAGGCCATTGCCGAGAAGCCAGAAAAAGCTCAGGCTCTACATCAACTTTGGCAAGGCCTCAAAGGGCTAATTCAACGTTGGGCAGATCTGCTGGTGAGCAATCGGCGCTTTTGCAAGGCTGACGAGGTGATGCAAAAAACCTTTTTAGCCCAAGAACTCAGTGTCAAACACGAATTCACTCTGCCTGATGGCAGTCACCAGTTAGTGAAGGGGCGATTCGATAGCCTAGTGTACGACTTTACCCACCACCGTCTTTGTGTAGTGGAGTATAAGACCTATCAGTCTCCAGATCCGTCAGCACAGCTAGCCCAGGTGGCTCTTTACAGCTACATGCTGCGGGAGAAGATTGGTGTTCCGATCGATTCTGCCGTCTATAGCGTGCTGCCTGACTGGCAAGAGCAGGTCTATTCCTGGGCACAGCTAGAAAACACAGTACATCAGCTGATTCCCCAAAAGCTGCTACAGATTCGCGATTGGCTCGCCTGGCAGCCAAACCAGGGGGAGCCACCGCCCGCAGCGCTACAAGCGGCTCTGTGTGATATGTGCCCTCAACGCAAAAAGTGCCAGACCTATTTCAGCTCAAACTCTGCTTCAACATCAATGGCCTTGGCAGGTCAGAAACCAACGACCAGTGAGAGCACCAAGCAATCTACAGCACCTAACCAAACAACGAACTCTACAGACCGGCCTTTGACACCCCAAAACACGTCTTCCTCAGAAGTGGAGGCAATTGCAAACCAGCTTGTTCGTACGTTGGAGTCTTTTGGCGTCGGCGTTGATTTACAAGGGATTGCTCTAGCACCAGCCTTTCTGCGGGTGAAACTAAAGCCTCAGCTAGGGGTAAAAGTCAATTCTATTCTGCGACTAACCGACGATTTACGCGTGCAGCTGGGTCTAATGGCCTCGCCGATGATTGCTCCCCAGGCTGGTTATGTCAGCGTCGATTTACCTCGTCCAGATCGGCAATCGGCTCTATTTAAGCAATATATTCAGATCCAGACCTTGCCACCGACCGATCCGGTACGGATAGCCATTGGTGTTAATTTGGAGGGTGATCTAGTCGAAGCAGATCTATCTGATCCTAATACCTGCCATTTTTTAGTGGGCGGTACAACTGGTAGCGGCAAAAGTGAATTTTTGCGATCGCTCTTGCTTAGCTTACTCAAGCGTCATCCTCCAAAGCATTTACAGATTGCCCTGGTAGATCCAAAGCGAGTTACCTTCCCCGAGTTTGAAGATATTCCCTGGCTGTTACAGCCAATTGTCAAAGATACTGAAGGGGCGATCGCCCTGATGAATTCTTTAATGAACGAGATGGATCAGCGCTACCGCCGTTTTGAAAAAAACCGCTGTGCTGACCTCACTCGCTACAACCAGCAGTCGAGTAGTCCGTTGCCTCGCATTGTTTGCATATTTGATGAATACGCTGATTTCATGGCGGAGAAAGAAAGCCGCTCAGCCATTGAGCAAAGTATTAAACGGCTAGGCGCAATGGCCCGCGCCGCAGGTATTCATTTAATCATCGCCACCCAACGCCCAGATGCCCAAGTTGTTACTCCGCTGATTCGCTCCAACCTGCCAGGTCGGGTAGCGCTGAAAACAGCCAGCGAAGCAGATTCTTTGATTATCTTGGGCGGTAAGCAGGGAGAAGCCGTCAACCTACTGGGTAAGGGCGACTTGCTTTATTTAAGTGGCGGTCAATTGTTGCGATTACAGAGCCTTTTTGCTCCAGAAATTAATCTGTAGAATGGCCATGACGAGGTTAGGCTTCCACTAGAGATAACTAATGCAGTGCCAGAGCCTAATCCGTAAACTTCAACCGATGGCGGAAGTTCGCCACCGACTCCACCATGCCCAGGGCAATAAAATTCGTCAGCAACGCCGATCGCCCGTAGCTCAGCCACGGCAGCGGAATCCCTGTAATCGGTGCCAGGCCCATGGTCATGCCAATATTGACCACCACCTGAAACACAATCATCGCCAGCACGCCAACTACCAGCAGCGAGCCAAAGTCGTCCTTGGCGTTTTGGGCAATAATCACCAGGCGAAAGCAGATCAGCCAGTAGGCAAGAATCACCACCATTGACCCCACAAAGCCCCACTCCTCACCCACCGCCGAAAAAATAAAGTCAGTGTGCTGCTCAGGAATAAAGTTGAGCTGGGTTTGGGTGCCTTGGCCCAGCCCCTGGCCCCAGAGCTTGCCCGCCCCGATGGCAATCCGCGACTGAATCAGGTGGTAACCGCCCCCCAGCGGGTCTTTGTCGGGGTCGAGAAACAGTACCAGGCGATCCTTTTGGTAGTCTTCTAAAAGACCCCAAACCACATCCCCCAGTTTGCCCGACACCAGGTTAATCGCCGTGGCCACCACGGTGCTAAACCAGCGCCAGGGCAGCGTAAACCAGGCAATCAAACCCATGGCCAGGCTCCACACCAGCCAGCCGGGCAGCAGCATGTGAAACATGATCGCTGCCACCAGGGGCGAGATAAACAGCACCAGCCAGCCGGGGTTGCAGTTGGCCCAGTAGAGCATCGCCAGGGTAATGGCCCCAAACACCAGCGAAGTCCCGAGGTCAGGCTGAATGAAGACCAGCAGCCACGGCAGAATAATTACGGCGATCGCACTGCCGACCCCCCAAAGCGTAGAGGCATCGCGGCGGCTGAGCATCGCCGCCAGAGTAATAATGATGCTCAGCTTGGCAAACTCAGAGGGCTGCACGTAGAAGCTGCCGACGGCAATCCAACTCTGGGCACCCCCGCCCACGGTACCGATAAACATCACCGCCACCAGCAGCACATTGACGATGCCGTAGATAATCCACTGCCAGTTGCGCAAGTGTTCATAGCGGCTGCGGGACACCCACAGGGCAATGGCCAGGCCAATTAGTCCCAGCACGACATGGTTTAAGCCATAGTGGCCGTCATCGGTGTTGCGCTGAATGCTGTGAATGACCACCGACCCAAAGGCGGTGAGCGCCACAGGCAGAGCCAGCAGCACCCAATCAATACCCTGCCAGCCCGCCGCCAGCGATCGCCACTGCTTTTGCGCGTCGGTTAAAAACATTGCCGTTGCCTACCAGTTCACTCGATCGATTATGACAAGGAGGAAGGGTTTCGGGATTTGGGCTTGCCCCTAAATCCCGAAACCCAAATTCCGCCGACTAAGAAGTTAACGCCGCCACCGATACCCGAGCCGCCACCTGCTGCGCCATCGCCCGCAGCGCCTTGGCCGATTCAGAATCAGGGTGCTGTACCACAATGGGAATGCCCGCATCGCCGCCCTCGCGCACCGCCATTTCGAGAGGAATGCAGCCCAGCACCGGCAGCCCCAGTTCCTTAGACAGCAGCTCGCCACCACCGGAGCCAAAGATGTCGTAGCGCTTCTCCGGCGCATCGGGGGGAATAAACACGCTCATGTTTTCGACAATGCCCAGCACCGGCACCTGGAGCTGCTGAAACATCTTCAGCCCCCGCCGCGCGTCAGAAATCGCCACCGACTGGGGGGTAGAGACAATCACCGCTCCGGCCATGGGCACCGCCTGGGCCAGGGTGAGCTGGGCATCGCCCGTGCCGGGGGGCAAATCGACAATTAAATAATCTAGCTCGCCCCACTCCACCTGGTAGAGAAACTGGCGAATAATGCCGTTGAGCATGGGGCCGCGCCAGATCACCGGCTGGTCGCGATCGATCAAAAAGCCCATCGACACCATTTTGACGCCGTGGTTAAAGGCGGGCTCTAGCACTTCCCCTTGTTTGACCACCACCTGGGCCTCGGTCAGACCCATCATGATCGGCGCGTTAGGGCCATAGATATCGGCGTCGATCAGACCGACCTTTGAGCCCATCTGCGCCAGAGAAACCGCCAGGTTCACGGCCACGGTGCTCTTGCCCACGCCGCCCTTGCCGCTAGAAACCGCAATGATATTTTTGACGCCGCCAATGCCAGTGCGATCGGGCAGGGCCTTTTGCTGGGGCGTCTCGGCGGTGACATCGACGTTGACTGTCTCAACTCCGGGGAGGGTGCGCACCGCCTTCTGGCAGTCTTCAACGATGAACTCGCGCAGGGGGCAGGCGGGGGTAGTCAGCACCAGGGTGAAGCTCACAGTGCCGTCTGCGATCGCCACATTGCGGATCATATTGAGATCGACCAGGCTTTTTTGCAGCTCTGGGTCTTGCACCGGGCGCAGCACGTCTAAAACAGAGGCTTCGGAGAGGGTTAGGCTCATGGAGTTGAGGAAGGTGGGCCAGCGAATAGGAACGAAAACCATCCCCTATCTTAATCTGCCCGGTCGCCCCTTGAGCACAAGTGCTTAGGGCAAACGGGGCTACCAAACCTGAAATTGAGAGTTAGATCCACTGAGCAGATCGGGGTGCTCAGCGGCTTCGGCCAGGGCCGAGGCCACCTTGGCGGCGTAGGGACGCAGCAGCGACCAGGCCAGGGGCGACAGCCACCCCCGCAGGGTAACCGAGTAAGAAATCTGAGTGCCCCGCACGGTGGATTTGAGGTGGTAGGTGACCCGCTCTTCCAGTCCGGGAATGGGCAGTACTCGCACGCTAATCAACTCATGAGGCTGCACCCGTTCCACGAAAATCTTCACGGGAATGGGGCAAATTTTGGTGAAGGCTCGGTAAATCAGCCCCGGCTTAGGCTTGAGCCCCTGGGGCGCGTTGGTGCTGGTCAGTAGCGGGTGCCAGGAGACGTCTGCCAGGTTCATGATCGTCTGCCAGAGGGTTTCAACCGAGGCGGTGCTCACAATCAGGTAAGACTTTTCTAGCTGCTGCTGCACCTGCACCCAGCGATGGATGAGATGCAAGAGGGTCAAAAACGGACGGGGAAAACGCTCGACGCTAAACATGGCGACACCCTCCATCGCTAGCCTGCCAGGCTTGAGCCTGGGGGCCATAACGGATTAAGGGGGCTGGCGAGACGATCATGGTGGGCGTTACGGGGGCAAAAAAGCTGGGCTAGGCGGAACTGTCGTTACAGAACGTTGCGTTTCTAAACATTTTTCTCAACCTGGCGGATGAGGTTGGTGTTGGGTCGGGTTTCACGGTAGCGTGTGAAAACTGGGTACCGTGAATGGTGTTGCCTAAGGCCAAGTTGCTCTAGACGGCCATCGGTCAAAAAGCAGGCAGCAGGAGAAGAATGGATCCGCTAAGTCCTGTTTAGGCCATTCCACAGTGTGACATATTCGACCCGGTGCCGACATAACATATTGTTTTCTCCACGCCCATGACCACCACTCCTGTATCTAAGCCCGCTGCTGCTACCACTGCACCTCCGGCAGATTCTCGCGATCGCGTCAGCGCCATGCTAAAGCAGTTGCAAGACAGCATTTGTGACCAGCTAGAGGCCCTCGATGGCGGTGCCCAATTTCAGCAAGACGCCTGGGAGCGACCCGAGGGCGGCGGCGGGCGATCGCGCGTGATCAAGCAGGGCAAGATCTTTGAGCAGGGCGGCGTAAATTTTTCTGAAGTGTGGGGCGACCACCTGCCGCCGTCGATTTTGGTGCAGCGCCCCGAGGCGGCGGGCCACCGCTTTTATGCCACCGGCACCTCGATGGTGCTGCACCCGCGCAACCCATTTATTCCCACGGTGCACCTCAACTATCGCTACTTTGAGGCCGGCCCGGTGTGGTGGTTTGGCGGTGGCATCGACCTCACGCCCTACTACCCTTTTGACGAAGATGTGGTGCACTTTCACCAGACCTTGAAGCAGACCTGCGATCGCCACAACCCCAACTACTACCAGGTCTTCAAGCCCTGGTGCGACGAGTACTTCTACCTCAAGCACCGGGGCGAGACCCGGGGCGTAGGCGGCATTTTCTTTGACTACCAGGATGGTCAGGGCCTGCTCTATCGAGGCCCCGACGCGGGCAAAGCTGCCGACCAGACTAGCCAGGGTATTGGCGAACTGCCCCCCCGCAGCTGGGATGCTCTGTTTAATTTTTCCCGCGACTGCGGCAACGCCTTTCTGCCCGCCTATGTGCCTATTGTTGAGCGTCGCCACAGTGAGGCGTACAGTGACCACCAGCGACAGTTTCAACTCTACCGCCGGGGCCGCTATGTCGAGTTCAATCTGGTGTATGACCGGGGCACGATCTTTGGTCTGCAAACCAACGGGCGCACCGAGTCAATTTTGATGTCGCTGCCCCCGCTGGTGCGGTGGGAGTATGGCTATACCCCTGAGGCAGAAAGCCCCGAGGCGCGCCTGTACGACGTCTTTCTCAAGCCCCAGGACTGGGTTAACTGGTCGGGCAGCCCCGCGAGCTAAGCTCTGGCCCAACCCCCGTATCCCTTGACAGACAAGGTTTTTGACCGCTGCCCTGGGTCGCTCAACAGCCGTGGCCTAGGGCTTTGAGTTGTTTAGATTTCTTAAAAAACCCCGGAATCCACATAAATTAAAGGTTTTGGCGATCCACTTTTCTAGGGATGCCCTTAGAATGGGGCAGTGAAATTCTGAATTGACAGGGGTTTCAGCCGTTTTGGCTACCGGAGCCGTTGTACGTGCTCTGGGTCTATCGTCCAATTGCGGCTGCTATCCCAGTGTTCTTTGCCCATAGGAGACAGTTATGAACAAAGCTGAACTCGTTGATAAGGTGGCTGAGAAAGCCTCTGCCGGCGATAAGTCTATGACCAAGAAAGACGTGGACTCGGTGATTACGGCCACCATTGACGCCATTATGGAAGCCGTTGCTACAGGCGAAAAAGTCACCCTAGTAGGGTTTGGCTCCTTTGAGCGCCGCGAACGCAAAGAGCGGGAAGGGCGCAACCCCAAAACCGGCGACACCATGGTGATTCCGGCGACCAAGGTACCTGCGTTTTCCGCTGGCAAACTGTTCAAAGAGAAAGTGGCCAAGTAACCACTCCCTTGACCTTCATCCCCTCTGCTCCCACAGCTTCAATTCGACCCGTTCACGGGGGAAATCTGGTCTGGGCGGCGGCTGTCGCCAACTGTTCCCCCGCTTCTCTCGTTGACTTTTCGGCCAGCATCAACCCTCTAGGGCCGCCTGAGTCGGTGGCTCTGGCCCTGACAGAGGCTTTGGGGCAGTTGCGCCACTACCCCGACCCCGACTATGCCGCCCTACGCCGCGCCCTGGCCAGTCACCACCAGGTGCCCGCCGACTGGGTGCTGCCAGGTAACGGGGCGGCTGAACTGCTCACCTGGGCAGCCCGTGACCTGGCCGAGGGGCCTGCAGCGGGCTGCCACCTGCTGACTCCGGCTTTTGGTGACTATGGGCGAGCCTTGGCTGCCTTCGGGGTTCCGATTCAGCCCTGGCCACTTTCCCTAGAGATGGGGGAGGACGGTACCTTGCAAAAGGCTATCTCCTGGCCCGATGCCGAGGTGGCAGGTGTCATAATCAACAATCCCCACAACCCCACTGGCCGTTTATTTAGCATAGATAACCTCAAGCCTCTGCTCGATCGCGCTGACACCGTGATTGTGGATGAAGCCTTTATGGATTTTGTGCCGCCGGATCGGCAGCAGTCGTTAATTGTCGAACTCGATCGCTACCCGAATCTGGTAGTGCTCAGGTCGCTAACTAAGTTTTATACTCTGCCGGGTCTGCGCATTGGCTATGCCCTGGGCCACCCCGACCGCCTGCGCCGCTGGCAGCACTGGCGCGACCCCTGGCCGGTAAATGCCCTGGCGGCGGCGGCGGCGATCGCGTCGGTGCAAGATAAAACTTTCCAAAACCGCACCTGGGATTGGCTTCCCCCTGCCCGTACCGCCCTGTTCGAAGGGTTGCAGGCCATCCCTGGGCTGCGGCCCCTGGCAGGGGCCGCCAACTACCTGCTCGTGCACACCACAACCCCAGCTCCGGTACTGCAAGAGGCTATGCTGCGCAGTCACCAGGTGTTGATTCGCGATTGTCTCAGTTTCCCTGCGCTGGGGGCAGACTACTTTCGGGTGGCGGTGCGCACCGCTGGCGAAAATGAGCGTTTGCTCACAGCCCTGGGGCTAGCTGTGGCGGTATGATGCCCCCAATGCTGGGTCTCAGGCTAAGTCCTTGAGTCCTAGATAGTTTTACCCTTAGCGATTTCTGTTGAGATTCCTGAGCTGTCTATGACCACCGTTGCCCGGCCCCTGCTGCACCTCAACCTACCCCCTGAACTCAAGGTGGTGAATATGACTAAGCGGTTTGGCAGCCTGGTGGCCCTCGACGATGTCACTCTCACCCTCAAGCCCGGTACCTTCCACGGACTGCTGGGAGAAAACGGAGCCGGTAAGAGCACCCTGGTGAAGTGCATCATGGGCTTTTATGCGCCCACCGCCGGGCAAATTTTGGTAGACAACGAAATCTACTCGATTAAAAGCCCCAAGGATGCCCACGGCTGCGGCATTGGCATGGTGTATCAGCACTTCACCTCGGTGCCCGCCATGACCGTGGCCGAAAACCTGGTGCTCAGCCGCTACGATCGCACCCAAATCATCAACTGGAACCGCGAATATGCCGCCCTGCGCACCTTCATGGAGCGATCGCCCTTCCAGGTTGACCTTGACCTGCCTGTGGGTCAGCTAGCGGCAGGGCAAAAGCAAAAGCTCGAAATTCTCAAGCAGCTCTACCTGCAAAGCCGCATTCTCATTCTCGACGAGCCCACCTCGGTGCTCACCCCCGACGAGGCCGACGAGGTGCTGGGGCTGCTGCGCCAGGAGGTGCAGGCCGGCCACCTCAGCGTGCTGCTGATCACCCACAAGTTTCGCGAGGTGCTGGCCTTTACCGACGAGGTGACCGTGCTGCGCAAGGGCCGTCTGGCGGGCCACGGAGCCGTAGCCGACTTGACCGTGGCCGATATGGCCCGGATGATGCTGGGGGCCGAACGGGTCACTAAGTCGGTCGATAAAGCCCCAATCGCAGAGCACCACCCTGTGCTGACGGTGCATGGCCTGGGGGCGCTCAAAGACAATGGCCTACCCGCCTTTGGCCCCCTCGACCTGACGGTACACAGCGGCGAGATTGTCGGCATTGCCGGGGTCTCGGGCAATGGTCAGCGCGAGCTGGTGGAGGTGCTGGCGGGGCAGCGATCGCCCACCCACGGCCACATTGAGGTCAACGGCGACCCCTACCGGGCTACCCGGAGCGAAATGGTTAGCCACGGCGTCTGCACCCTGCCCGAAGAACCCCTGCGCAACGCCTGCGTGCCCGGTATGTCCGTAGCCGAGAATATGGCCCTGCGCACCTTCGATCGCCCTCCCCAAGCCCGCGCTCGTCTGTGGCTCATGCTTGGGGCCATCCGCGAGGCCGCTCAGGGGCTGATCGCGGCATTTTCGGTCAAGACTCCCTCCCCCGATACCCCGATTCAAAACCTGTCGGGGGGCAACGTGCAGCGGGCGGTGCTGGCGCGGGAACTATCGTCCCCCGATATCAACCTGCTGATTGCCGCCAATCCCTGCTTTGGCCTCGATTTTCAGGCCGTAGACCAGATTCACAACGCCCTGGTAGAGGCCCGCAACCGGGGCGTGGCGGTGCTGCTGGTGAGCGAAGATCTCGACGAGTTGCTGGCCCTGAGCGATCGCATTTTGGTGATCAGCGAAGGGCAGCTTGTCTACGAGAGCGCGGTCGAGCAGGCTAACATCGCCGACATCGGCCACAAGATGGCTGGCCACTAGCGTCCTTAGGGGTTTCCCCCCTCGTAGGGCCGGTCTAGCAGCGGGTAAACTACAGATCTAGCTTTGTTGCATGCTTTGTTGATACCGTACCGACACAGGCGAGTCAGACCATGGGTGAATCGTTAACGCAGCAAATTCCCGGCATTGCCGACGCCGACTGTTTGGCGCTGGTGCAAGAATACTGCCGCTTGGCGGCGCGCCCCAGCCTGAGCGATGCCGAAAGCCAGCGCCTTGACGAGCTGCTTGCCCTAGCCGAAGACGATGGTCGCCTCGACTTTTGGATCAACGAAGCCGACCACTTTATCGACCACGCCATTGGCCTGGGCAGCGCCACGCGGGTCTACGCCTCGGTAAACGAAAACCTCAAGGCAAGGCTGCGCGAACTGCTCGATCTGACCCACACCGCCCACCCCGGCGACAAAGCCCTAGAGCTGATTGAAGAGCTAGACGAAAGCCTGGCCGAGGGTACTCGTCAGGTGCAGCAGCAGTTGGCCAAGCGCGGCTATGACCCCGGCCCAGTAGACGGGGTAGCCGGGCCTAAAACCCAGCGCGCTCTGCGAGACTTCCAGCGCTCCAAGGACTCTGGCCGACGGCCATAGGACTGTCATCTTACGACTGTCCCTATGCCCAAGCTCGTAGGCGATGCGCTGGTGTATAACTTTGGCCTGAGCAGCGGCATTCCTATAGCAGTCCTGGGTGATCGCCTGACGCTGACCAATGCCAAGCCGTTGGATGATGAGGCAAAAGTTTTTAAGCTAGTTTGGGAGCGACAGCTATGGCGCAGGATTCTCTCAACAACACAGAGTCAGCGGCGCTCGATCTAGAGGCTTATTTTGAGCGCATCGGCTGTGGTGCATTGGGTCAGGCCAGCCAGAATGGCACGCTTGCGCCTACCCTAGACACCCTCAAAGCTATTCACCGGGGTCACACCAGCACCATTGCCTTCGAGAATCTCAGCTCATTTTTTCACCGACCCGTCTCCCTAGCGTTGGTAGATCTCCAGCAAAAGCTGATCTACGACCAGCGGGGCGGCTACTGTTTTGAGCAAAATCTGCTGCTGCGATCGGTGCTCGTGGCCCTGGGCTTTCAGGTGACGAACCTGGCCGCTCGCGTGCGGTGGAATCTGCCGGAGGGCACCGTCACGCCCCGCAGCCACATGCTGCTGAAAGTGGATATTGACGAAGCGTCTTACCTAGCCGACGTAGGCTTTGGCGGTTTAACGATGACGGAACCGCTGGCGCTAGTGCCAGATCGATCGCAATCTACCTCCCATGAACCCTACCGCCTGACGCTGGACGGACAGACCTACTGCTTAAAGGCCCAGCTTAACCAGGTGTGGAAACCGCTGTACTGCTTTGACCTGCAAGCGCAGCAGCGTTGCGACTACGAAGTGAGCAATTGGTATGTATCCACCCATCCCCAATCGCTGTTTGTCAATGCGCTGATCGCGGCTCGCCCTGGGGATGGCTGCCGCTCTGCCCTGCTCAACAATCAGTTGACCACGCGCCACCTTGACGGCAGATCTGAGCAGCGTCTGTTGACCACCGCCACCGAACTTTATGATGTGTTGAGCGATGAATTTGGGCTGCGAGTGCCTGAAACCCTAGATCTAAAGCAAGCCCTAGAACGCTTTGTGGCTTCCTAGGGCTTGCTTAGGTGAATTTGCGCTGAATCTAACCGATACGCAGCAGTTCTACATCAAAGAGCAGGGTGGCATTGGGTGGAATCACCCCCCCAGCTCCCCGGCTGCCGTAGCCCAACTCCGAGGGAATGACTAGCTTGCGCTGGCCGCCCACTCGCATGGTGCCAACCCCTTCATCCCAGCCTTTGATCACCTGGCCCACCCCAATTTGAAAGGTAAAGGGGCGACCGCGATCGCGGGAACTGTCAAACTTAGTCCCGTCTTCGAGGGTGCCGGTGTAGTGCACCGTAACCCGCTGCCCTGGTTGAGGCATGGCCCCCGTGCCTTCAACCACGTCAACGTACTGTAGGCCAGAGTCAGTAGTTACTAAAGTCTCTTCGGGTGTCATAGTCGAGGCATCCTCATCGGCGGGAATTAGGTCAGCGGCAGCTTGGGCAAGTTGGACAACGGGCTCAGCGATGACCGCTTCGGCGACCTGAGGGGCATCCAAATTTGCGGCCATAGCCTCAGGCTGAGGACTGGTAAATTGAGCCACCAGCAGCACCACGCAGCAGGCCGCCAAAATTCCTAGGCTAATCAAAATTTCTCGCACGGCATATCTCCCTTGCAGCTTGATCCCTACCGATCATATCGCCTTGCGCCACCCTCAGGGAATCCATCCCCTCACACCCTCACACCCTACCCCCACTCACTCTCTTAGCCAAACCGATACCCAAACCCCCGCAGCGTCGTCACATATTGCGGGTGCGCCGGGTCGTGCTCAATTTTTTCGCGCAGCCAGCGAATGTGTACATCTACGGTTTTGCGATCGCCCACAAAATCGGCCCCCCACACCGTCTGAATCAGCTCTTCCCGCGACCAGACCCGGTTAGGGCTCTGCATAAACAGCTCTAAAATGCGAAACTCCTTAGGCGAGAGATTCACCTCTTGCCCCGCCACCAGCACCCTAAACTCCGTGGCGTGGAGCACGATATCTCGATAGGTCAAAACAGCACTGTCGGGCTGTGACGTTGACCACTGGTGCCGCCGCAGCAGGGCGCGGCAGCGGGCAATCAGTTCGCGCATGCCAAAGGGCTTGGGCAAGTAGTCGTCAGCCCCTACCTCTAGACCCACTACCCGATCCATCTCAGTGCCCTTGGCGCTCAAAATCATAATGGGCATGGCTAGATTGTGATGGCGCATCATGCGGCAAATATCTAGCCCATTAACGCCGGGCAGCATCAGGTCAACAATGGCTAAATCAATGTCTAGACCAGTGAGGCCATCCCCAGCCGCCGGAAACATCAGCTCTAGGGCGCGGTGGCCCGACTCGGCGGTGACCACCTGATAGCCCTGCTCTGTCAGCGCCAGGGCTACGGTTTCACGGATCAGATCTTCGTCGTCAATGATTAAAATGCGCTCTTGAACCGTCGCCGATGGCGATCGACCAGGGAGATTTTTTTGCACAGCACAGCCAGCCTAACGGAGCGTGGACAGACGCAGGCAGACGGCCCACCACGGTCGATTGCCTCCCCTAGAGATTAGCTTGTGACCCAGGGAGCGATCGTCAACCGTAGCGTTTGCTCGCCGCCCAGCTAGCGGATCGGCGTCTGCACCACTCCGCTATCCTGTCGGACTTAGCTTAAGGAAACATCGGCTTCTGGTTAAGCTTGCGTAAACTTGATCCTGCCTAACGTTGACAGGTGGCTTCAACTTCGGCTGAATGGCCCAATTCCAACCGTGCTTTGGTGCCCTCTAATCCTGGTAGCAGCACCATCAGCCGACAGTCGCTATCTTCACTTCCCTGAATGGTTAGCTGTCCGCCGTGGCGCTGTACGAGGTGCTGGCCCAGCAAGAGCCCGAGCAAAGAGTGGGGAGGTTGACAGGGCACTGGCGAAGCCTGGAGCACGGTCAACACCTCGTGGGGCAACCCTTCCCCCAGCCAAGGGTTGGATAGCCACAAAGCCAAGGCTAGATTGTTGTCCCGCCGACAGGCATGAATACGCAGGTTGCCATTGTCTCCGGCGACCTGCATGATGCTGAAGACTAGGTGATACAGAATTTGCTTGACCACGCGCTGGTCTAAAATCCAGTGATTTGCGCCGGGTTCTATGGAGAGGTTGAGGGTTTGGGCGCTGGCGTCGGCGAGGGGGGCGAGGGTGTCTAGCACCTGCTGGCCCAGGGCTTCAATATCAACGGTGGTCGGCACTAGATCAACGCGTTCTGCCTCTGGGGGGTTGAGGTCGACGAGTTCTTCGACCAGAGCCATTAGAATCTGGCTACTGCGGTGCACAATGTCGGTGTACTCGCGCTGTTTTGGGGTCAGAGGGCCATAGATTTCCCGGCTGAGCATGGTGGTCATGCCGAGTACCGTGGTCAGGGGGCTGCGCAATTCCTGGGTGAGTTGGCTAATCAGGTTGAGACGCACCTCACCGACTAAAGAGGCTAACGGTACCTGAGGCGCGCTGAGAGTGGCCCGATGGCATTCGTACTCGCCCATGCCCCAACGGGCGGCCATGGCTAGAAACCCTAGCTCTTGGGCAGTGAACGATCGCGGCTGCACATCCATCACGGCCAGGGTGCCAATGCAGATGCCCTGGCTAGTCATCAGCGGGACTCCGCCGTAGGCCCTGACGCCGTAGGTCATGACCAGATTACTCTGGGCCAAGACGGGGTTTTCTAGGGTGTCGGTCACCACTAGGGGCTGCTCGCTATCGAGTAGATAGGCCCCTAACCCCTCGGTAAGGGGAATCTGGCGCTGCTGCGATAGGGGGTTGCCTAGGCCAAGCGATGACAGGCCGTAGGCAGCCCGCACGTACTCGGTCTGGCTGTCGGCCAGGGTAATTACAGCAATGGGTACGCCGAGGAAGCGAGCTGCCATCTGAACGGCCTCTTCCCAGGCGGGGATGCTGCTGGACAAGCTGAGGCCAAGGGCGGCGATCGCCTGGCTGCGCCGCTGCTGACGCTCCGCCCAAGACAGCCTTTGAAGCGAACAACAGGGCCAGGTCTGGGGGGACATGGCCGATTTATTTGCCACATTCCCCTCAGGCACTACTGAAAACACAGAAACGCTCATGGCCAAAGCCTAACCCTTGTTGAAACACAGGCTTAGCATGCCCGCAGGGGATGGCCGAAGTAACGGTAGATCGGGGCAGAACGGTATCTTTGCGTACCGTTAGGGGGCTTGGGGTACGGGCGTAGGGGCTGAATTGCGATCGCGCTCAGTCTTGGGGTATGGCGAAGACCGTCGCCGCCGCCTCTGCCGCCGCCGCTGCTTTGGCTTGGTCGAGCAGATCCCAAACCTGCTGAAGCATGGGGCCTAAGCCCGTACCAGCCACCGCCGAAATGCCATACACCGGCCCCGGCACCAGCGTTTCGAACTGATGGATGAGTTCGGCCAAATCTTCGGGGGTGAGGGCATCGACTTTGTTGAGGGCTAAAACCTGAGGGCGATCGCTTAGGTCGCGACCGTAGGCGGCAAGCTCCTGCTGGATAGTGTTGAAGTTCTCGACCGGCTGCTCGGCGGTGGCGTCGACCACGTGCAGCAGCAGTCGGGTGCGCTCGATGTGGCGCAAAAACTCGTGGCCTAGCCCTAGCCCCTGGTGTGCCCCCTCAATGAGGCCAGGAATGTCGGCGAATACGGTGCCGTCGCCTGAAGGCCGGCGCACCACCCCCAAATTGGGGATCAGGGTGGTAAACGGGTAGTCGGCAATTTTAGGCCGCGCCGCTGAGAGGGCTGAAATTAGGGTTGACTTGCCCGCATTGGGCAGACCAACGATGCCGACCTCGGCTAGCAGCTTGAGTTCTAGGCGCAGCCGCCGCTCTTCGCCAGGCAGTCCAGGTAGGGCGTGCTCTGGGGCGCGGTTGCGGTTGCTGAGAAAGTGGCGGTTCCCCAGCCCTCCCTTGCCCCCCTGAGCTACGCAGAGCAGCTGGCCAGGCTCGACTAAATCGCCCATTAGATGATCGGTGGTGACATCATAGATGGCAGTGCCACAGGGAACGTCGAGGTATAGATCGACCCCTGCAGCACCGGTCATGTTTTTGTTGCCGCCCCGCTGACCATCGTCCGCCTTAAAGCGGTGGGCGTAGCGAAAATCGAGCAGGGTTTGGAGCTGCTGAGTAGCCCGCAGATAGATTGAACCACCGGGGCCACCGTTGCCCCCCGCTGGCCCGCCAGCGGGAACGTACTTTTCACGCCGAAAGGCGACAGCGCCATCACCGCCGTCGCCGGCAATGACCTCAACTTCAGCTTGGTCGATAAACTGCATTATTCGGCGCCGTTGACAGATTGTTGCTGAAGCTGGATCATTGCTGCCCGAATTTGCTCAGCCAAAGCCTGATCTTGGGGATAGGTGGCCGTGATCCGGTTGAACAGTCGCCCTGGTAGCCCGTGGGACTGCACAATTTCGCTAGCCCGGTTGCAGTAGTTGACGATGATCGTGCGGATGTCGCCACGTAGGTTGCGGGGCAACTGGTTGAGGTTGGCGGTGCCAGTGCAGGACATATCAATGCTGCTAATGTCGTGACTGGTGCCGGTTAGCAAGGTCTTGATTTGGCTCAAGGCCTCGTTGCGCGGGGCCTCCATCTCAAGAATTGAAGCGGCGTAGGCCGTTACTTCCTCAGAGGAAACCGAACTGTTTTGGGCCTGGGCCGCGGCTCCCAGGGTGACATTGCCCGTGGCCGTGGGAATAGAAACGCCCGCGCCACTGGCTAGTACGGTCAGGCTAGCGATCGCCGCTGCCAAAGCAGTGCGACGGTGAGCAGATAAAGGGTAAGTCAATAAGTGAATCATTATGTTTATAGCTCCTGTGCTGGTATCAACCAGAATGGCCCTGTGCTCCAACAAAAAAGAAGGCTCCTAAAGCAAGGCCCTTTTTGGGTAAACGCCACCCTTGGCGCGATCGCTCGAATCTCACAGCCCAGACGGGACAGCGTCCCTGCGAGTTCCAGCTTTGAGGCTAGGTACCACCGGGCTTAAACACCCGACAAAGTTCTATCACTTTTGTGTGTAGAGTAGCGCGTTCATCTCGGCCCTGCTTTAAATCAGACTCTAATTCTAGTAGCAAAGGCAGACTCCGTTGCAATTGGGTGAGACTCAGCGATCGCACCTCCTGTTTTAAGAAGTAAATTCGCTTGGGGTTTGCGATCTCCGCCGCCGCCGCCACCTCGGCGTCGCTGGCCACCCCGGCCAGGGCCTTGAGCCACAGCCACAGCCGAAACTGGCTAACTAGAGTGGCCACAATGCGCAGGGCGGGCTCGTTGCGATCGAGCAGATCGCTGACCAGCCCCAGGGCGGTGGGCGTGTCGCCCTGCTTGAGAGCCTGGGCTAGCTTGAGGCTGGTCTGGGTTGACACCGTCACTAGCTCGGCGGCCACGGCGGGGGGAATGGGTTGGGGGTTGGCCCCCCAATACAGCGCTAGCTTTTCTAGCTCTAGGTGGAGCTGGCAGGTGTCGTTACCCACTGCTTCGGTCAGCAAATCGAGGGTGCCAGCCTCCAGGTTTATGCCCCGCTCCTTGGCCACGGCGGCGACCTGCTGATGAATCTGGTCGGTTTTCCAGGGGGGAATGGTAGCAAACTCGCGGATCTCACCCCAGGTTTTAAACAGTTTGGTAAATTTGGCCCGACCGTCGGGCTTAGCCGCGCTGGTGAGCAGCAGCACTGAGGTGTTAGGGATCTGGGGCAGAGTGCGCTCAAATTCGGCCAGGACAGGGTCTGGGCAGCGTTGCCCCAGGCTGGTATTGGCTAGCCACACCAGCCGCTGACCCTCGCCAAAGGGAGGCGTCATGGCCTGGTTAAGAGCCTGGGCGGGGCCACTGGCCGCCTCCGGTGGCACCACATCGTAATTAAAGCTGGCCCAGGCCTCGTTGAGGGTACGCTGGCGCAGGGCTTGGACGGCCTTTTGCAGGGCAAAGTCGTCGTCGCCCCAGAAGTAGTAGGCGGGCATGGGGAGTGGGGGTAGGGAAGGTAGGGGAGTAGGGGTGTGGGATGATGGGGCGGCTTGGCTTGGGATGTTGTTACGGTTAGGGACGGTTTAGGGATTTTATGGCGCAGCTGTGGCAGAGCCCTATTTTAGAAGAAAGTTTTGCGCTGATCGATCGCGAGGTGGGCGATCACCTGTTCACTCCGGCGGAGTATGCGGTGGTGCGGCGGGTCATTCACAGCACTGCCGATTTTGAGTTTAAGGAACTGGTGAGGTTTAGTGAGGGGGCGATCGCAACGGCAATCCACCATCTCTCCAAAGGCGGCCCGATCATTGTAGATGTGACGATGGTGCGCCAGGGAGTGGCGGGCATGGTTGAGCGCACGTTCCAAAATCCGCTGCTGACAGCCGTGACGGTGGGAGAACCGCCAGAGGAGGGCCGCACTCGCACAGAAACCGGGCTGCTGCGGTGTTTAGAGGAGCAGCCTAACGCGCTGGTGGCGATTGGCAATGCGCCAACGGCGCTGATGGCGCTGTGCGATCGCATGGCCTCAGACCAAGCCCATCCTGCCTTAGTCATCGGGGCTCCGGTCGGCTTCGTGGCGGTAGAGGACTCCAAGCAGCGTCTAGCCCAGATCTCGGTGCCGCAAATTCGGGTGGAGGGACGCAAGGGTGGGTCACCTGTCGCTGCGGCCATTCTCAACGCCCTGCTGGTGCTGGCCTGGGAGCAGCAGCTATGACCTCAATTCAAGTGGTGGGAGTAGGGTTGGATGGGCGAGAGGGGCTGTCGCCCAAACTGCTGCAACTCATTGACCAAGCGACAGTGCTGGTGGGCAGCCCCCGACATCTCAGCTACTTTCCTGACGGGTTGGCAGAAACCTGGGTCTTGGGCGATCTAAAGGCTACCCTCGATCGCCTCCGCCGATGGCTAGACACCGCTAAACCCGGTATTGCCGTAGTTTTGGCCTCTGGCGATCCACTCTTTTTTGGCCTAGGGCGGCTGCTGTTAGACCATTTGCCCGCCGAGAGTCTGACCTTTCACCCCCATCTGAGTGCGGTGCAGCTAGCCTTTAGTCGGCTCAAACTCCCCTGGCAGGGGGCAACGCTGATCAGCGCCCACGGTCGATCGACCGAAGAACTTACGACTGCCCTACGGCGAGGGGATGCGCTGATTGCAGTACTCACCGACCCGACCCACAATCCGACCGTTCTAGGTCAGCTTATTCTCACGCTGGGGTTGTCCTATAGCTATAGCCTCACGATCTGTGAAAATCTGGGGGATGACACTGAAACCATCCACCGTTTGACGCCCGAAACTACGGCGGGAAAGTCCTTTGCGGCGCTCAATGTAGTAGTGCTCCAGCGGCAGCGCGAGGTAGGGCTCGACCCAGAGAACCTGCCGCTGATTGGCCTGCCCGATCGCGCCTTTGCCACCTTTAGCGATCGCCCCGGCCTAATCACCAAGCGCGACATCCGCATTCAAATTTTGGCTGACCTAGACCCGAGACCAGGGCAGACTATTTGGGATGTTGGAGCTGGTACTGGCTCTGTCAGCGTTGAAATCAACCGCCTCTGCCCCACAGCCCAGATCTATGCCATTGAGAAAACCGCTGCTGGTCATGGCTTAATTCAGCAAAACCAGCGCCGTCTGGGTAACGCCAACCTGCACCCGATCTATGGGACTGCCCCTGAGGCCTTGGCGGCCTTGCCCGACCCCGATCGGATTTTTATTGGCGGCAGCGGCGGCCACCTGGTTGAAATTCTTGACCTAGGTGCCCAGCGCCTCCGGCCCCAGGGCCGCATTGTTCTAGCCTTGGCGACCCTAGAGCATACCAGCACGGCCCTGGCCTGGGCCAGCGGCACCGCAGACGATCGCTCTCCTTGGCCGGTAGAGCTGCGTCAAGTTCAGGTGCAGCAGGGAGTTCAAGTTGGGGCGCTGACCCGTTGGCAACCGCTCACCCCTATCACCATCATCACCCTGAACCGTCCCTAATTCCCTCAGGCGATTCAACCGCCGTTTGCCTACCTCAGGGCCCAAACCCCTACCCCTGTGAGCACCAGCAATCCCAGGGGCAGCACCCCGGTCAGCGGCTGATCGGGCAGCCCCACTAGCCAAATTGGGCCATCTTTGCCGGGCTTTAGCAGGGCTAGGGCATCGATGGCGGCGATCGCAAACACCCACCCAGCATGTAGCCCCCAGGCCAAGCCTAGGCTGCCGCCCCCCGCCCAGCGAGCCAGCAGCAGCACCGCCCCCATCACCGCCAGCCCCGGCAACTGGGGCGCTCCGGCGGGGCCATCCCACACCAGGTGAGAAACGGCAAAAATCAGGCAGACGGCGATCGCCATCAGCCCCACCGGCAGCGCCTGTCCTAGCCCATTCACCAAAACCCCACGAAATACCAGTTCTTCAATCCAGCCTACAAATAGCGCCAGGGGCAGTACTGCAAGCAGCACCACCCCTGGCGAAGGACTAGATCGGGTTTGATCGTCGGTGCTGACGCTCGCTTGCCCCGTCGGGGAAAGCGCCGCCCCTCCTGGGTCAACGGGTTGGCCAGGGGGGTGCCACCGCCGCCAGCCTAGCCCCACCTGTAATGCCACGAGCAGGGCTACGCCTCCCGCCGCCACCCCAAACCCGGCAGCGGCGGCCCTAGCAAAAGGCCAATCCCAAGCGATGCCGTAGGCTGACCAGGTGCTAGCGGCGAGACGACGATGGCTCTCCACCGCTATGGGGGCCAGCAGATATAACGGCAGCAGCAGGGGCAGCTTGTGCTGCGGGGCAACGGGGTAGGTGAGCGGCACGCGCGCCACACGCGCAACCAATAAGCAAACTGGAATACCTAACGTGATCCAGCTTAAAAAAAAACAATTAGATGCGCGATCGCAGGCATATTCACCAGCAGAGTTTTTTAGTAAGCCAGTACTATTCTTCGTCGGAGTCAGCGTCAAGCTGCTTCAGATGAATGTGCTTATAGCCCAGCTTAATTTCAAATTCATCGCCAGACTTCAGACCCATTTCTTGGGTGTAGGTAGCACCAATAACGATCTGACCATTCTTATGGACGCTCACCCGATAGGTGGGTTCACGACCGCGTCCATCTTTGCTGCTTTCAGGATCAAGGTTGATGCCTTTAGCCTCTAGCAGCGCATCGTAAAATCCAGATAAATTGACCCGTACCTGATTGTCTTTGGTCAGAGTGTAGTAACCGCATTCTTTGGCGGTTTCGCGCTTGGTTAGGTTAGATAGGTCTTTAACCTTTTGAAGCAATGCTTTGCCGGTCAGGGGACTGGGTTTTTCTGCCATTGTCAGGGAAAATCCTTGGGTAATATGTAAAGTCGAATGCTGGAAAGCAGTGGGTCAACCCTTTGGAGTAAGGGCAGCGACCATTGCGCAATAGCAAAAGAATAATAGCAAATAAATCTGCCTATTCGCACAACTAATTATAGTCAAAGTTATTAGAGTTTGTCACCTAAAAAATAAACGATTTGGATAGGCTTTTACTGATTTATTCGGTGCCCATTATCTATCACAGGCACAGAACCGCTTCAAAAAAGTCAGGGTTTAAGACTCTGCCATTGCTCAGTGGGCAGACTACCTCGAGGATAGGATGACTATTTCAGTTCATCTCGATTGCTTTTGATTCACGACCAATGATATCCCCGCTTCTCTCCGCTACTCGCTCACCTCATTGTTATCGGAGCTAGGTTTGCTAAATGCCCAGGCAGAGACTATTCCTGCCTTTCCCGTTTTAGGAAAGGCAGGAATAGCGCTCAGGACAGTTGACCATTGCAGGCAGTTCAGGAACCTAAGAGGCAGTTGGAAGAGGATCAGCCGTAATGTTCGTTACGGCTGATCCCCTCCTGACCCTCCTTAGGAAGGGGGGCAGACTCAATGCCTTTTAAAAAGAGTAATTTAGGAGGGCGCTCAACCTTTTGGTATCCAGGGTAAGCCTTTTGAAGCTAGCCGTAAAATATTGGCCAGCCTGATCAAACCCCTTAGCCCCGTAAATTCTCCCCTGCTTAGAGGGTTAGAACTGCGGTCACCTGTGGGTTAGAAGTGAGTGGCGATGCCAGAGCTGTGTTAGCTACAGGCTATCAGCCTAGCCAAGCTCTCACTACAGGTTTGCTGCAAAGGCTAAAGCCATGTTATGGGCAGGCTGGAAAAACCTGATCGGGCTGTTTAATCTGAGTTGTGAGCAGTTTTCTAACCACCTGCTGACCGTAAAAATACGGTGTCGCGATCGCCCATCATCATCCCTACCTGCTATCAGATCCCTTTGAAGCACAAATTCTATAAGTAAGCAGCCCAAAATTAGCGCAGGTCGCCACGAATCTGTCTCTAGATAGAGGCATTAATACCCTAGCTGGAGTTGTTGGGACAGAGTAAGTATTCCGCTTTTTCTCCCAAGGAAGCTGCCTTGGCTAGGTACTAGGTTATCCAATTAATCCGATAAACAAACTGGCGCGAGCAAGGCGCACCATGCCCGCAGAAGGCATGGCAATGGCGCGCCTTTACTCAGGGAAATGCTGGGCCTGATGAAAGGTGCCGAGGCTGAGTGTTAACCCTGGCGAAGCTGATCGAGCACGCTTTGATCTTCCATGGTGGAAGCATCGCCTGCGATCGCCTCACCACTGGCCAAATTGCGCAAAAAGCGACGGATGATTTTGCCCGATCGCGTTTTGGGTAGGGCATCGGCAAATCTAATTTCGCCGGGTCGGGCGATCGCACCAATTTCATTCACCACGTGCTGTTTGAGTTCCTGTTTCAGCTCGTCGCTGGCGCTATAGTGGCCTTCTAAAATCACAAAGGCAAAGATATCTTCGCCCTTGAGGTCATCTTTGCGGCCCACCACGGCGGCCTCGGCCACCGCCGGATGGGAAACCAGCGCCGACTCGACCTCCATGGTGCCCAGGCGATGGCCCGATACGTTGATCACGTCATCCACCCGACCCATGACCCAAAAGTAGCCGTCGGCATCCTTACGGGCACCGTCGCCCGCAAAGTATAGATATTGGCCATCTACTGGAGCAATGTGTTCCCAGTAGGTACGGCGGTAGCGATCGTCGTCACCGTAGACCGTGCGCATCATGCTCGGCCAGGGATGCTTGATCACCAGGTAGCCGCCCTCGCCAGCGGGCACGGGGTGGCCGTCGAGATCGACCACATCGGCCAAAATGCCGGGGAAGGGCAGGGTCGCCGAACCGGGCTTGGTGGCGATCGCCCCCGGCAGCGGCGTAATCATAAAGCCGCCGGTCTCCGTCTGCCACCAGGTATCGACAATTGGGCAGCGCTCGCCGCCGATTACCTGGTGATACCACATCCAGGCTTCGGGGTTGATGGGTTCGCCTACGGTGCCCAGCAGCCGCAGCGACGATAGATCTCGCGCCTTGGGCAGCTCGTCGCCCATCTTAATAAAGGCGCGAATGGCGGTGGGAGCGGTATAGAAAATGGTGACGCCATACTTTTCAATCACATCCCAAAAGCAGCCGGGGTTGGAGGGCCGGGGCACCCCTTCGTACATCACCGTCGTCGCCCCGTTCGACAGCGGGCCGTAGACAATGTAGCTATGGCCCGTAATCCACCCCACGTCGGCGGTGCACCAGTAGACGTCGGTGTCTTTGATGTCAAAGGTCCATTTAAACGTGGTGTGGGTGTAGAGGTTGTAGCCTCCGGTGGTGTGCACCACCCCCTTGGGCTTGCCCGTCGTACCGCTGGTGTAGAGAATGAACAGCAGATCTTCGGCGTCCATTTCTTCGGCGGGGCAGTGGGCCGAGGCCGTGGCCTGGAGCTCATGCCACCAGTGATCGCGGCCTTCCACCATGGTCATCTCGGCCTTGGTGCGCTGTACCACCAGTACGCTAGACACGCTGGGCACCCCACTGTTGGCTAGCGCCTGATCGACCGCAGCTTTGAGCGGCACAATCTTGTCTTTGCGAAAGCCGCCGTCGGCAGTGATCACTACCTTGGCCTCGGCATCGTTGAGGCGATCTTTGAGCGCTTCGGCGCTAAAGCCGCCAAAGATGACCGTGTGGGGCGCGCCAATACGGGCGCAGGCCAGCATGGCGATCGCCGCCTCGGGCACCATGGGCATATAGATGCCGACGCGATCGCCCTTTTTCACCCCTAACCCCTTGAGCACGTTGGCCACCTGGCACACCTCCCGGTGTAGCTGGGCGTAGGTCAGGGTGCGGCTGTCGCCCGGCTCCCCCTCCCAGATCAGGGCGGCTTTGTTGCGTCGCCAGGTGGTGAGGTGGCGATCTAAACAGTTGTAGGAAATATTGATTTTGCCCCCCACAAACCATTTGGCAAAGGGTGGCTGCCAGTCGAGCACCCTATCCCAAGTCTTAAACCAGTGCAGCTCCTGGCTGGCGAGTTCTGCCCAAAACTGAGCCGGGTCTGCCGCCGCCCGTTCGGCCAGGGCGCGATACTCGTCAAAGCTCTTGATCGATGCGTTTTGAACAAACCCATCGGCGGGCGAAAACAGGCGGTTTTCGTGGAGAATCGATTCGATGGTGGGGGAAGCCATAGACAATGCTGAGTCTCTTGCGAACACAAATAACGTTAGACGAAAGCCGCTGTAGAGGAGCGGCGTCCCTTGAAAACCATACGATTTTTAGTGGCCCTTTGCACAGCCTTTACGGTTTCCGTAATGTTTTTTGGGCCGCTTGTCTAAGGGAAAAAATGGTCATCTGCCGCAATGTTTAGACAAAAATCAGAACCTAAGTCCAAAGAACGCTAACCCTTAGGAGATGGGGGCTTCTCCAACCACCTCTTTTCGATTGCCTAAATGTCCTACGTCAACGGTTCAGCTTTGGGCAAAAACTGTTTTGTGACCGGTTTAAGTGCATCTCTGTCCCCTGTTTCTGGAGCTTGCGTGGCTAAAATAGGGCGGAATTTATCGCCGTTATCGCGAAGATTAAACCCAAGGGCGATAGCTGCAGAGGTCATGCCGCTAGGCTCACCGTATCCAGATAACCCCAAGCTTTGATGTAGAGAAGCCAATTTTCAAGCTGCCACTGATTTGATCAGAGTAACCATCACTGCTGCGAAACCGACTCGTGTCGAGATCGGGTCGCTCAAGTTTGCTGAGCAGGTGATCACATCTTTAACGCAGGATTATCTATGGCTCAATTGGTGTTGATCAGTCGTTTAGGACGTCGGTGACTAGATGTTTTGGCGGTGGCGGTGGGCTACTTAATTGTTGCCATGGCCAGGAGTCTAGCGATCGCATCGGCCAGTCCTTTCGCCTGCGCATTGGCATTAACACTGATCCCGTGGTGGCGGGGGTGATTGGCACCAAAAAGTTTATCTACGACCTCTGAGGCGACACCGTCAATACCGCCAGCCCCATGGAGTCGTTTGGGGTAGCGGATCGGATGCAAGTGACCGAGGCGACCTACAATTGCCTCAAAGACACCTACGACTTTGACCTGAGGGGTGAGGTCTGGGTCAAGGGCAAAGGGCCCATGCGCATCTACCTTCTGCGGCAAAAAAGCTTGGCGATCGCGGCTAAGCCACTCTAAGTACTGGTCAACTAAACCATGATTTGTGCTGGCTGGCCGGGTATGCTAAGCCAAGGGAGTTCTCTATTAGGTAGCCAGCGATACCTACTGTGTCACTATGGCTTGTTGCTTCAGTATCCTGTGCCACCACGTGATGGGTCTATGACTACGGCTAAGGCATCTGTACCGGCGCAGCCCGCGCCCCCGCTCTCCGCCCAAGACGCAATGCTGGAGAATATTGTCGGAGTGGCGATTTTTGACTTCAGCGGTTTGCCCCGCGAGTATTTCATCACCGCCGATAACGAAAGCACAGGTTGGGTGCAGCTAGTATTTCAGGCCCTAGGGCTCAAATCGCTGCTGATGGCGTCGCTGAAGCTAGAGGGGTTCTCCCACATCTGCATTGAGCTAGACCAGCAAACCGCCTTTGTGGTGCGCACCAAAGAGGAGTACGTGGCCCTGCTGACGCGCAAACCCCTGGTGTTCGCTACGGCCCAGGAGAGCGATCGCTTTAGCCATTGGGTGCGCCAGTTTGAGCGCCGCCTGCTGCGCGAGCACAGTCGATTTATTCCGGCCTAAGAGAGTTGGGGGGTGCAGGGTTTGGATGAATGCTTGCGATTCTGAGCTTAACCCCTGCACCTTACGCCTTGAGCTAAGGCAAAAACCGATCTAGTGCGGCCTTAAGCTCGGCGATTTCTTCTTCAATGTTGCCGTCTTCAGCCGCGCGACCAATGCACTCGGTCAGGTGCTCATCGAGAATGATGCGGGCGACGCGATCGAGCGCACCGCGCACCGCCGCCACCTGCACCAGCACATCTGGGCAGGAGCGACTCTCCTGCACCATAGTCTTAATGCCGCGAATGTGACCCTCAATGCGGGCCAGTCGGTTGACAATCCGCCGCAGCGACTCCGGGTCATGGACGTGGGGATGGGCCTTGGTGTCGCCGGTAGGCTCGACCTCGTGCAGGTGAGAGTGGGGGGTGGGGCTAGGGTTATGCAATGGAATTTGAGAATGAATAACACACGAACGGAGGTGGCTGGCTTAGCGTTAGCGCTTGCTTAACATCGCCCTACTGGGGCGGCGAAAACCCTGACAAGCTGGCCAAGTCGTCTAAAGACTTAACGCCTGGGTAGAGCTGACCCTCAATTTCCCAAGTGGGATATCCCTCAATGCCCTTTTGCTCACACAACTCTGGCTGCGGGTTGTCGCCATCGGCGGCACACTCTATGTAGGGCACCTGCTCCATAGCATCGCCAAACATCGCCTTCTGGTCGGCGCAGTGGGGGCACCAGTAAGCCCCGTACATAACGCTGCCGGTATCAGCCAAGTGCTGGGCTAGCTGGCCCTCGTAGCTGGTCACATCGGTAACCGTTTGGGCAGGCTTAGGCCCACACCCGACTAGCAGTAGGACACCCAGCGCTAACCCTCCTAACCAGGAGACATTTAGCATGGGCTGAGGCCAAAAACGATCGCGGTGCAGTGAAACCATAGCGCTTAACCAACACAACCCTTAGGCGGGTGGTGGGGCGATCGCCCCACCACCCGCCGCTGAACCCCAGTGTAGCGTCAAGCTACAGCCATAGGCGCGTAAAGCTCCATCACCCGCGCCAGGTCGAGGCGCGACTGGGCACCGAGATCAAAGCCTGAATAGTGCCCCTGGTTGAAATGGTCGGCGGCAGCGCAGCCAATCATCGCGGCATTGTCGGTGCAGAGACTGAGGGGCGGAAACAGCACGCGCAGACCGTGATCGATCGCCGCCTGCTGGAGGTGCTGGCGCAGACCGCTGTTGGCGGCAACCCCACCCCCTACCGCCACCGTGGTGAGGCCGTAGGCCTGGGCACAGGCCACCACCCGGCGGGTCAGACTGCGGGCTACCGTGGTCTGAAAACTGGCGGCTAGATCAGCCACCGGTAACGGATCGACCCCCTCTGCCCTGAGTTTTTCTACCAGGCGCAGCATCGCCGTTTTCAGCCCGCTAAAGCTGGAGTCGTAGGGGTGAACCCCCCCCTCAGGGAGCGAAATATTGCCCTCCGGCAGCGGAAACGCCCGAGGATTGCCGCTCTGGGCTAGCTGGTCAAGGATGGGGCCGCCGGGATAGTCTAGCCCCATCAGGCGCGCTACCTTATCAAAGGCTTCCCCAGCGGCGTCGTCGCGGGTTTGGCCTAGGGTCTGATACTGGCCGCAGCCTTTGACGTAGATCAGGCTGGTGTGCCCCCCCGACACCAGCAGGCACAGGTAGGGGGGCTCTAGATCAGGGCTGGCCAAATAGTTGGCGTAGATATGCCCCTCTAGGTGGTGGATTCCTAAAAAGGGCTTGCGATGCACCATGGCCAGGGTTTTGCCCGCCGTGAGCCCCACCAGCAGGGCTCCCACCAGACCGGGAGTGCAGGTGGCGGCGACCCCATCGATGGCGGCCCAGCCCAGCCCAGCCTGCTCTAGGGCCGCGCCGATGCTCTCCCCCAGGGTGGTGACGTGATGCCGCGAGGCCACTTCGGGCACAATGCCGCCATAGGGCTGGTGAATGGCAATCTGCGAGGCAACGACGTTGCTGAGAACGGTGCGATCGCGCACCACTGCCGCCGCTGTTTCATCACAGCTAGTTTCTATCGCTAAAATCGTCGCCATGGGGGTTGTCGTCAGAGGAGAACTAGAGTAAGCCGCGAAAGCTGATTAGAGTAAGGCGCGTCGTAATTTGTAGAGATGTAAACACCCCACCGATCTTAGCTTTACGGGGGTTCGACCGCGAGGTATTATGGCGACCAAGTTGGGTGAATTTTTGTTCAAAAAACTTAACTTTGCGTTCAAATCGCCCTAGTTTCTTCGGTTAATTAAAAGGAACAGTTTATGCGACGGTTTTTTGCTGTAGCGCTTGTAGTGTTTCTCTGGTTTGGGTTTGCTTCCCCGGCTTCCGCTAGCCTGGCTGGCGACAACGTAGCCGGCCTTACCCCCTGTGGTCAAAACGAGGCCTTTCTAAAGCGAGCCGCTGGTGCCAAGACCGAATCGGCCAAAGCTCGGTTCGACTTTTATGGTAGCTCTACCTTGCTGTGCGGCAGCGACGGCCTGCCCCACCTGGTAGTAGACGGCGATCTGGCCCATGCTGGCGAGTTTTTGATTCCTAGCCTGTTGTTTCTCTACATCGCTGGGTGGATTGGCTGGGTAGGCCGCGCCTACCTAATCACGGTACGTGGTGAGAAGAATCCTGAAGACAAGGAGATCATCATCGATGTGCCCCTGGCCATCAAGTGCATGTTGACTGGGTTTGCCTGGCCGCTAACTGCCTTCAAAGACATTGCTAGCGGGGCCATGTTTGCTAAAAACGAAGAGATCACCGTATCTCCTCGCTAGGTCAATCTTTCACTTATTTCCAGAAAACGACCCAGGAGAATTAGACCATGAACAACGGCCTGCTTCGGTACCTGTCATCCGCCCCGGTGTTGGCCACCGTGTGGATGGTGGTTACCGCCGGTATTTTGATTGAATTCAATCGCTTCTTTCCCGATTTGCTGCTGCATCCCTAGGGAAAGACCTCGCGAGGGCTGCCTTGCGAGCACAATCTGAAGATGGTTTTTGGAGACCTACGGCATCTAAAAACCGTCTTTATCTATTTGCTGTGATCTTGTTTGAGTTGGAGAAACTTCCCCCATGACAGACCTCATTCAGCCCGCTGGGGATCCACAAATCGGCAACCTAGAAACGCCGATTAATTCCTCTGCGTTTTCCAAGGCTTTTATTGGCAATCTGCCCGCCTACCGCAAAGGGCTTTCCCCCCAGCGGCGCGGCTTAGAAATTGGCATGGCCCATGGCTATTTCCTCTATGGCCCCTTTGCCCTCCTCGGCCCCCTGCGTGATTCTGAAATCCCTGGCCTAGCTGGGCTGCTGAGCGCGGCGGGCCTGGTGGTGATTTTGACCGCTTGCCTGTCGATTTACTCAGGTTCTGGCCTTAACCACTCCGTTACTAGAGCCACTACCCCCTTCCCCCCTCCCGCTAGCCTCGAAACAGACGAAGGCTGGAGCGAGTTTGCCGGTAGCTTTTTAATCGGCGGTATTGGCGGGGCTACCTTCGCCTACCTGCTGGCGGCTAATTTGCCTATTCTGACCACCTTAGTTAGCGGCGGCCATAGCTAAGGCTCCTTCTGTTACTTGTATGCTGCAAACGTCAGGGGCGATGGACTGCAATCCACCGTCCCTAGCGTTTTTTAAAGCCTTGTGGGATGGCAGTTAGTCCAGGGTCGGTACCATTGGAAAATTGCTCTTCCCATCTATTTTTGTAGTCTGGTTCTGGAGTCGAGCCAATCGAAATGGGCCGATGCTGCTAAAGCTGTTCTACAACGGGCCGATCGCCTCTACTGCTGCTTCTATAGCTAGGGCTACGTGGGTCCAGTGGGTACCGCCCTGGCAGTAGACGACGTAGGGCTCCCGCAGGGGGCCGTCAGCAGATAGCTCTGAGGTGCTGCCGTCAATAAAGGTGCCCCCCGCCATCACCAGCTCGCTGTCGTAGCCGGGCATGGCTCCGGGTACGGGTTCCACGTAGGCATCTATAGGTGAACACTGTTGTACGGCCTTACAAAAGGCGATTAGTTTCTCGGGCGACCCCAGGCGAATCGCCTGAATGACGTCGCGCTGAGGCGCATTGGGGGCCGGGTTGACGGGGTACCCCAGGGCCGCAAAGGTAGCCGCCAGCAGATAATTGCCCTTCATGGCTTCACCGACCATTTGGGGCGCTAAAAATAACCCCTGGTAGAGCAGACGATTGAGGTTGAGGCTAGAGCCACCGCTGGCACCAATGCCAGGGGCGGTGAGGCGACAGGCGGCGGCGGCCACTAGATCGGCTCGGCCCGCGACGTAGCCGCCTGTGGGGGCAATAGTGCCGCCGGGGTTTTTAATCAGCGACCCGGCGATCAGATCGGCCCCAACGGCGGTAGGCTCACGATCTTCCAAAAATTCGCCGTAGCAGTTATCGACAAAACAGACAACGGTGGAATTCTGGCCTTTTATTGTAGCCACGATTTTTTCGATTTCGGCTATGGTGAGAGTTGACCGCCAGCTGTAGCCGCACGATCGCTGGATGTGCACCAGTCGGGTCTTTGGCCCCACTGCTGTTGCTAGGGCATCCCAGTCGAGGGTGTAGTCAGCGGTCAACGGTAACTCTCGATAGGACACCCCAAACTCTGCTAAGGATCCCTGGCCTTTGCTCCGTAAACCAATTACCTCTTCTAGGGTGTCGTAGGGAGTGCCTGCTACGGCCAACATTTCATCTCCAGGGCGCAGCGCGCCATACAGGGCGCAGGCGATCGCGTGGGTTCCTGAGACAAACTGCGATCGCACCAGGGCAGCCTCTGCCTGCATGACGTCGGCAAAGACGCGATCGAGGGTGTCGCGCCCCAGATCGTCGTGGCCGTAGCCCGACACACTGTTAAAGTGATGACTTCCCACCCGATGCTGCCGAAATGCCCCTAATACTCGCGCTAGATTTTGCTTGACCTGGGCGTCAATTCCATAAAAAATCGGAAGAAGGGTCGAGTCGGGGGGCATGATCAGGTTTGATTGTTGCAATGGTTAAATTTTTTCGTTAAGAAACAGGGGTAACTATTGTCCCCTACATTTACTCTGCCTGAGCAAAATTCTTACCGAGGATTCTTGCTAGGGCGCTTGTCCAAAATTCTGAGATTTTTGCATGACTGCTGTAACTACCGAGCGTTTGTCCCGAGATTGGGTCACCCTTGGCTTCATGATTTTTGTCCACAGCATGGCGGCCCTGGCGTTTCTGCCCGCTAATTTTTCCTGGGCGGCGATCGGGGTAGCGCTGCTGCTCCACTGGTTTACCGGCTGCCTAGGCATTACCCTGGGTTGGCACCGGCTGGTATCTCACCGCAGCTTTACGGTGCCCAAGTGGCTAGAGTATTTCTTTGTCTTTTGCGGCACCCTGGCCTGCCAGCATGGCCCGATTATGTGGGTTGGCCTGCACCGCCACCACCACGCCTACTCTGACCAGAGTCTCGACCATCACGACTCTAACAAGGGCTTTTGGTGGAGCCACATGGGCTGGATGCTGCGCGACGTGCCCGCTCGCCACGAAGTCGATCGCTTCATCCGCGATATCAAAGACGATCGCTTCTATATGTTCTGCGAAAAGTATTTTCTGCTAATGCAAGTTGGCCTTGGCGTAGTGCTCTATGCCATCGGCGGCTGGCCCTTTGTGCTGTGGGGCATCTTTGTGCGGCTAGTGGCGGTTTACCACTGCACCTGGCTGGTGAACAGCGCCACCCATAAGTTTGGCTACCGCAGCCACGACACCGACGACAAATCCACCAACTGCTGGTGGGTAGCCGTGTTGACCTACGGTGAAGGCTGGCACAACAACCATCATGCTTACCAATATTCGGCTCGCCATGGCCTAGAGTGGTGGGAAATCGACATGACCTGGATGATAATCAGCCTGCTCGAAAAGGTGGGCCTGGCTAAAAAGGTTAAGCTGGGCAACTTGGCCGAAGGCTAGACCACTGGGTTTCAATGTAGTCAAAAGGCGGGTTAGCAGTTGTGCTGACCCGCCTTTTTTATGCAATTTCAGCTTTTTAGCCCTTCGCTGCTATACAACCCGCCGATGCCCCTTTGCATCAGCGCCATGACTCACCTCAGGCCGAAAGAGACAGTTTCGACCCACCCCAGAGACCGCCCGTTTAGACCAGGGAGACCAGGCGGTGAGTCGCCTGTTGGTATAGGCGGTCTAGGGTATGGCCATCGGTGGGAAAGGTGGCCGCGCCCAACTGTAGGCCTAGGGGCCGGCCCAGATTGTCTGGGCTTGAGCGTAGCCTATCGGCCCAGAACTGGGCTAGGGGTGGCCCCAGCGCCTCCTGGGGGGAGGGCCAGGTGGGGGCCAGCGCTCCAATCAAAATTTCTTGATTGCTCCAGCGGGCGATCGCATCGCCCCGGCGAGTCAGGGTCGGCAGCAATGCCGCCAGCGCCACCATTAAATCCTTTGCTGAGGCTAGATCAGGGCTTAGGTGCAGTAGCACCAGGCTGAGGGGCTGCGGGTAGCGGTGGGCCAGGTGCAGTAGCAGCTCAAACTCAATGGTGCCCTTACGGCGGTTGGCCAGGCCGGTAAGCGGGTCAGTGCCCGCTAGAGTTTGCAGCAGGCGACCCCGCTCTAGCCGCTGAAACAAGCGGTTGACCAACTCCGGCTCCAGAATGGGCTTGGGCAGATAGTCGTCAGCTCCAGCCTGGTAGAGTTCGTAGACGGCAGTGGGCTCACGGCAGGCGGTGAGAAACAAAATTGGCAGGGTCTGCCAGCGCTCCTGCTGGCGCAGCTGCCGACAGAGATCTACGCCCCTTAGGTGGGGCATATCCAGATCGAGCAGCAACAGGTCGGGAGGGCTGGCCTCCAGGGCGACCCAGGTCTGGCGGGGGTCACTGAGCATCACCACGTCGAGACCCCAGGGGGGCAGCAGGCGCTGGAGCTGAGCCAAAATCAGCGGGTCGTCGTCAACGGCTAGCACCCGATGCCGGGTATCGCTGGGGCGAGACGGCACGGTCAGCGGCACGACGTCTGACCCACCGGAGGGTTCGAAGCTCTCTCCAGGCCCGGCAGCCAGCTGAGCATCGAGCTGATCGACTAGGGCAATAAAATCAGCTCGCTGGGCGGCATTGGGCTGTGTGAGCCAGTCTTCGAGGCGGCGGGCTAGGTGCGAGCCTGAGGTCAAACCAAACAGGCCCAGGGAACCAGCCAGCTTGTGGGCGGCCCCCTGGGCCTGTGACCGCACTTCCTCGGTTAGGGGAGGTTGGTTTAGGGCGGCAACTGCTCGGCGCAGGGCGGCCATGCGATCGCCAATAATGGGCCGAAACTGGTCAAAGGCGGCGATCGCCGCCGCTCGGGCGGCCTCTGCTTTTGCCTGCTCTGGGGCGGGGGCGGGCTGGGGCAACTCTGGCTCGGTGGCCGGTGGGGCAGGCCTGAGACGATAGCCCATGCCGTAGACGTTCTCGATCATGTCGTCGGCCCCGGCCTGCTTGAGCTTGCGCCGCAGCCGCTTAATGTGGGTGCGAATGGTTTCTTCTCCAGGGGACTCGTCGGCGCTCCACAGCCGTTCTAACAGCACCGTGTTGCTAAAAATGCGATCGGGGTGGCGCAGCAGCAGCTCCAGCAGCCCATACTCCTTGGGGGAAAGCACCACTGTCTGGTCTGCCACCGTCACCAGATTTGCGTTAGGGTCGCACTGGAGCTGGCCCCAGTGCAGCGTGGGGCTACTCATCACCGTCGGGCGGCGCAGCAGTGCGCGCAGGCGGGCGGTCAGCTCGGTCAGGGTATAGGGTTTAACCAAGTAGTCGTCGGCACCGGCATTGAGCCCTTCGACTTTGTCATCGTTGCTGCCGCGCCCCGTTAGCATTAAAATTGCCCCGGCATAGCCCGTCTGGCGCAGCCGACGACACAGTGATAGCCCGTCTAAACCCGGCAGGTCAATGTCTAAAACAATCAGATCGTAGGGGGCAGACCGGGCATACTCCCAGCCCAAGAGCCCGTCGGTGGTGGTGTCGACGACATAGTGCTGGGCGGCTAGATCGCTGGTCAGCCGCTCGATTAAGACCTCGTCGTCGTCGACTAGAAGAATTTTCATGGTGGCTTCAGCCGTCGCAGGGATAGCGTAGCTTAGAATGCCCGCCGCGATCGCAGAATTTCCGTCTTAGATCATCGCCCCGCCCCAGCTTGATCGGTTTGCCGCTGCTGGTGTTCACGCTGTTGTCACAGTTGCCATCCACTATGAATATGTTCCCAAGACAGCGTCAAATCAAGGGAGCAGGAGTTCCGTCCGATTGTCTATACCCTGCCCTAGGGAGGCTTAGCTTGACCGCCAAGGGCCGCCCTGGGGTAAGACAGGTCGTCGGGGAGGGGGATTAACCCCCCTCCCCGATGGCTACGGGTTAGGTACGGTGGTGGCGTAGCTGACCTGGGAGAGGCTTGAGGCTCCAAACCAAATTCCCCGTCGTTGCCCTAGTGGTTCGCCCATTTTTGGGTGAAACCCCTCTAAATCGGGAATCTTGGCTACATTGGTCTTGCTCTAATGCCTCGAGTCATGCCGCTTCCCTGCCCCGACCCTGCAATGCGCTACGCCGATCGAGTTGCGGCTGGCGAAACTCTGCTGATCGTCGATGACTCGTTAGAAAACCTCAGGTTTCTCTCTAAGACCCTCAAGGGCCAGGGCTATGGGGTGCGGTGCGCCCGCAGCGGGGCCATGGCGCTGCGAGCCGTGCACACCACCCAGCCCGCCCTGATTCTGCTCGACATTCGCATGCCCGAGATGGATGGCTACGCAGTGTGTCAACGACTGAAGGCCGACCCCACCACCCAGCCCATCCCAGTCATTTTTCTCAGCGCCCTAGATGAAGCGCTCGACAAGGTCAAGGCCTTTGAGGTGGGGGCCGCCGACTATTTGACCAAGCCCTTTCAGGTGGAAGAACTGCTGGCTCGGGTGGCTAACCAGCTAACCATTCGCCGCTTGCAGCACTGCATGACGGTGCAAAACCAGCAGCTCCAGCAGGAGATCTGCGATCGCAGCCAAGTTGAGACCAGCCTCCAGCAGGTGACGGCCCGGCTATCGACCTTGATTGAGCACCTCCAGGTGGGGGTGATCTTGGAGGCTTTGAGCGGCCAAGTGGTGATGGTCAACCAGCCCTGCTGCGACCTGTTTCGCCTAGAACTGCCCCCAGCCGCTCTGATTGGAATCGATGGCCAAGCCTTTGCCCAAGCTAGTGTCGGCCTGTGGAATGATGCCACTGCCTTCACTCGGCGCATCGCGGCTCTGCGGCAAGCCCAGCAGCCGGTGGTGGCCGAAGAAATTGCCCTGGCCGACGGTCGCACCCTTGAGCGAGACTACGTGCCCCTAATGGGCGATCGCGGCCTGGAGGGCCACCTCTGGCAGTACCGCGACATTACCGCCCGCAAGCAGGCCGAGCAGATTTTGCTGCAAAATTCCCAGGCGCTCAACCACTTTAGCCAGAGTCTGAAGCAGCTGCACCGCCTCAGCTTGACCCAGTTTGACAGCTTTGACGCCCTGCTCCACGACTACCTCGACACCGGCTGTCAGGTGCTGGGGTTTGCCGGTGGGCTGGTGGGCAAGATCGAGGGCGAAGACTACGTGGCGATCGCGATGGAGGCAACCCTGCCCAGGCTGAAGTCCGACCTGCGCTGCCCCCTTGACGACACCTTTTGCAGCCTGGCGATTCATCAGCAGCGTACCGTGGGCTTTACCCACATTGGTGCCCAGCCAGAGCTGCGCCAACACCCTCTGTATCAGGCGCTGCGGCTAGAGTCATACCTGGGCACCCCGATCTGGGTGGAAGGTGAGGTCTATGGCAACCTGTGCTTTTTTGACACGACCCCGCGCCCCCATGGGTTTAATCAACACGAGACCGAAATCATTGAGCTGATGGCCCAGAGCATTGGCAAGGTGATCAGCACCGACCGGCTAGAGCAGCAGCGACAGCGAGCCAGGGTCAAGCTACAGCAGAGTGAAGAGCGCTGGCAGCTCGCCATTCAGGGCAGCAATGCGGGCATCTACGACCTTGACTTTCGCACCCAGACGGCGTTTTTCTCGGAGCGCTATCGGGCGCTGCTGGGCTACACCGACCCCGTCGCCCACGAACAGCTAAGCGATGACGACCTGCGCTGGGAGTCGCGCATTCACCCCGACGATTACGATCGCGTCATGGCGATGCACCACGCCTATTTGATTCAGCGCCGCTTGCCCACCTACGAAGTAGAGTATCGGCTGCGCTGCCGCGACGAGAGCTACAAGTGGGTGATCTCACGGGGGCAGGCCCTGTGGGATGAGCAGGGGCGGCCCATTCGCCTGGTGGGCTCGACTAGCGATATTAGCGAACGGATGCGGCTGGAAGCCGAACGTAAGCGGGCTGAGGCCGCCCTGCGTCAGAGCGAAGAGAAATTTCGCCAGCTCGCGGAACACATCGACAGCGTCTTTTGGATCTACGAGCCCCAGCAGCGCCAGTTTGTCTACGTTTCGCCCGCCTACGACAGTATCTGGGGCCGCCAGCGAGAAGAGCTTTACCACAACCCGCGGGCCTGGCTTGAGGCGGTGCATGCCGACGATCGCGATCGGGTCACCCGAGGCCTGCCGCGCCGTCACGCCCGTGAGGCCCTGGCCCACTTTAGCTACGACGAAGAGTTTCGCATTGCTCGCCCCCTGGGTCAGCCCGCCTGGGTGCGGGTGCGGGCCTTTCCGATTCGCAACGAGCAGGGTGAGGTCTACCGCTTGGTAGGGGTGGCCGAAGACCTCACCCAGGTAAAGCGCCAGGAGGAATCGCTGCGGCTGATTGTCGAAGGCACGGCGGCCAAAACGGGCAGCGATTTCTTTGAGTCGCTGGTGCGCTATCTGGCCGATATTTTGCAGGTGCGCCATGTCTTGGTCACCCAACATCTGCCAACAGCCCCAGAGCGAATCCGCACCCTGGCCTTTTGGCGGCATGGTCAACTGGGCGATCGCCTGGAGTATGACCTAGCGGGCACCCCCTGTGAGCGGGTGGTGGCGGGCGAGGTGATCTATGTGCCCCAGCGGGTGCAGGTGCTCTACCCCGACGATGCCGAACTGAGGGCGCTAGGGGCGATCAGCTTTTTGGGCATTCCCCTGGTGGATGCGGCCTCCCAGGTGATCGGCCACCTGGCGGTGATCGACGACAAGCCCATGGTCGATGACCACACCCGCGAGCTAATTTTGCGCATTTTTGCCGCTCGGGCAGCGGCGGAGCTAGAGCGCCAGCAGACTGAAGATGCCCTGCGCCAGGCCCGCGAAACTGCCGATGCCGCCAACCAGGCCAAGAGCATCTTTTTGGCCAACATGAGCCACGAGCTGCGCACCCCCCTCAACACCATCATCGGCTTTGCCCAGCTAATCACCCGCGACTGCCAGCTCGAAACCCAGGCCCAGGACTACCTCGCCATCATCAGCCGCAGCGGCGAACACCTGCTGGCGCTGATCAACGACGTGCTCGAAATGTCAAAAATTGAGGCCGGGCGCATTTCGCTCCATGTCACTACCTTTGACCTGTCGTACTTGCTATCTAGCCTAGAGGCCATGCTTACCCTCCAGGCCGAGGCCAAGGGGCTGAGTCTGAGCTTTGACTGCGACCCGGCCCTCCCCACCTACATCGCCACCGACGAGGGCAAACTGCGCCAGGTGTTGATCAACCTGCTGGGCAACGCCATCAAATTTACCCCGGCTGGTCAGGTCACGCTGCGAGTGCGCTGCCAGCCCGTCCTGGATCAGGTCGCGGTGAGCGACTCCGAAACCAACATCGCCCTGGAGTTTGCCGTGATTGACACTGGCCCCGGCATTGACCCAGAGGACATCAATCGCCTGTTCGAGCCGTTTATTCAGAGTGCGGCGGGGCTGCGCTGGTCTGAGAACAATCTGGGGCCATCGCACCAGGGCAGCGGCTTGGGTCTGCCGATTAGCCAGCAGTTTGTGCAGCTCATGGGGGGCGAACTCACCCTTGAGACCCAGCTCGACCAGGGGGCGACCTTTACCTTTGTGCTGCCCGTGCAGCAGATCGAGCGATCGGCGATGTTTCCGGCCCTCGACGAACCGCCGATTGTCGGTCTGGCCGCCGGTCATCCTCCCTGGCGGCTGCTGGTGGTTGAAGATCATCCCGCCAACCGCTACCTGCTGGTGCGCCTGCTCACCGCCGCTGGGTTTGAGGTGCAGGCGGCCCCAGATGGCCATGCCGCCGTTGACCAGGCCCAGAGCTGGTGCCCCCACCTGATCTGGATGGATATTCGCATGCCCGGTCTCGACGGCTACGCTGCCACAGGGCAGATTCGAGCGCTGCATCTCGACCCTGAACCGGTGATTATTGCCCTCACCGCCAGCCCCTTTGAAGAAGAGCGAGCTAAAATCTTAGCCGCCGGGTGCGACGACTTTGTGCGCAAGCCCTTTCAGATGCAGGCGATTCTGCAAAAGATCGCCGCCTATCTGCCGGTGCGCTACCGCTACGCCGCTGAGGCTGACGCTCCCCCTTTCCCCAGCCAGGCCAGGGAAACGGGTGTAGGCGTTACCCCGCCCGCTACCGTGGAGCTGGGGCTGTGGCTACAAACCATGCCCCCTGAGTGGCAATTAGGCCTCACCCAGGCGGCTATTGCCGGTTCCGACGATCGTCTGCTTGAGTTGCTCAGCCAGATGCCCGACGCTCCGGTCAGTGTGGCTCAAACCCTGACGGGCTGGGCCAAAAACTTTGAGTTTGACCGCATTCTCGACTGTCTGCGCCCGAGGGCCGAGGCGACCCGACCGGGGAACGCTGAATAGGGTTAGACGTTGCTTGCCCCCGGCTGGGTTGATCCTAGCAGCGCTCGACAGGCTGGGGCTGAGATGGCAATCGGTAGAACGAAAACGAAAACGAATTAAAGAACGGAGGTGCACGGTGTCTAAGATCGAGGCGGGAGGGATGCCATGACTGCCCCTAACGATGCGGTCGTCAAGGGCGACATCTTGATTGTTGACGATACTCCCGACAATCTGCGGCTGCTGTCGGCGATGCTGGGGCGGCATCAGCTGGGGGTGCGCAAGGCTTTGACCGGCCAGTGGGCGATCGCTGCAGCCCAGGCCGTCCCCCCCGACCTGATTTTGCTCGACATCAAAATGCCGGAGATGAGCGGCTATGAGGTCTGCCAGCGGCTGAAGGCCGATCCCCAAACCCAGGCCATTCCGGTGATTTTTATCAGCGCCCTCGACGATGCGATCGATAAGGTCAAGGCCTTTGCCGCTGGCGGAGCCGACTACATCACCAAGCCGTTTCAGGAGGCGGAGGTGCTGGCCCGCATTGCCCACCAGCTCGAGCTGCGGCGGCTTCAGGCTCAGCTGGTGGCTCAAAACGAAGAGCTGGTGCGCTCTAACCGAGAGCTAGAGCAGTTTGCGTCGGTGGTGTCCCACGATTTGCAGCAGCCGTTGCAGAGCATTTTGGGCTACACCAAGCTGATTGGGCTCACCTGCCCCGCGGTGCAGCAGTCACCGGCTCAGCCTTACCTCAAGAGCATTCTGGAGGCCAGCGATCGCATGCAGCAGATGATTCAAGACTGGCTGGCCTACGCCCAGGCGGGGCAGGCCCAGCCCACCTTTGCCCCGGTGGACGGCAACGCCCTGCTCGACCAGGTGATGCTCAATCTCAAGGTGGCCCTGACCGAGTCGCGGGCGCAGCTGCGCTATGGCGATCTGCCCACCGTGATGGGCAATGAAGTGCAGCTCATGCAGCTATTTCAAAACTTGATTAGCAACGGCCTAAAGTTTGTGCAGCCCGGTGCGGTGCCCCAGATTACGCTGGCGGTGGAACCCCTATCTCAGGTCTGGCAATTTAGCATTCACGACAACGGCATTGGCATTGAGGCCGAGCACCTGGGGCAGATTTTTGAGGCCTTTCACCGCCTCCACGACGCCCAGAGCTACCCCGGCAGCGGCATTGGCCTGGCCACCTGTCAAAAGATTGTCGAGCGCCACGGTGGCCGCATCTGGGTGGAGTCGCAGCCGGGCCAGGGCAGCACCTTTTATTTCACCCTACCGGCGGCTCCCAGCCGCGACGGCTAGCTTCGGCTTTATTTCCCTCGTTTTCGGAATTTCCATGAGTCTGCTCACGCTGTTCTGCTGTGCCGATGTACCTGCCCCGGTGCCCGCCCTGCTCGCCGCCGAGTTTCCCGACTGTCGCGTGGCGGTGGCAGACGACCTAGACCCGCTGAGCGCCGACGCGGTGGCAGTGGCGATCGCCCCCCCTAGCTGGCTGGCCTCTGGGGAGCAGCGGTCGTTTTGCGATCGCTTTCCCCATGCGCTGGTGGTGGTGCTCGACCCGGCGCTGCCCCTGGCCACCCGACCCAGCCCCGATGGCCCTGAGCTGATCTATCGTCGATTGCCCTACCCTGGCACCGATGCCGAGCTGGTGTTTACGGTGGCCGCCGCCCTAACGCACTACCGCCAGGGACAGCAGATCAAAGTGAGCAATGTCGCCCTAGACGACGCTCACCGACAGCTCGATGTGCTGCAAAGACGCATGTCGGCGCTGATGGTGCAGCTCGATTGGGGCATGGCCAGCGCCAGCGATCGCGCCCAGACCGAGCGGGCCTTGCACCGCAGTCGCAGCAACCTGGCCGAGGCCCAGCGCATTGCCCAGTTGGGTAGCTGGGAGTTTGATCTGGCCAGCCAAACCATCACCTGGTCGGCGGAGCTGTTTCGCATCTATGGGCTTGACCCGGCCCAGCCCGCGCCCGACTACGGACAGTGGCGACAGATGATTCCCCCGGCGGATTGGCTGCCCCTGGAGGCGGCCATCGAGCAGGCGATCGCCCTGGGCACCCCCTACGAGGTTGAGCACCGCATGGTGCGCCCCGATGGCTCGGTGCGCTACCTGTTGGGCCGGGGCGAGGCCGTTTATAACGACCAGGGCCAAGTGGTGGAGCTGCGGGGCACCGGCCAAGACCGCACCGAAGCCAGGCTAGCGGAGCTAGTGCTGCGGCAGAGCGAGGCTAAGAGCCAAGCAATTTTGTCAGCGGTGCCCGACTTGATGGTGGTGGTCAACGCCCAGGGCCAGTACCTTGACTTTGCCATCAACGGCTTTACCGGTGACCTGCTGCCCCTGGTGATCAAAGACCCAGTGGGGGCGAACGTCACTAACCTGCTGCCTGCTGCGGTGGCGCACCAGTGGCAAACCGCGATCGCCCGCACCCTGGCCACGGGCATTCCCCAGTTTTTTGAGCAGCAGCTGAGCTTTGGCGATCGCATTCAGTACGAGGTGGTGCGCATGGTGCCCTACCAGGCCGATCAGGTGCTGGTGCTGGTGCGCGACATCAGCGATCGCAAGGTCATTGAGATCGAAATGCGCCGCAACCGCGACCTGCGGGAGGCGATTTTTAACGAATCGACCGATGCCCTGTTTATTGTCGATCTCAAGACCGATCTGATTCTCGACTGCAACCAGCGGGCGGTGGCTCTGTTTGAGGCCGACAGCGGCGATCGCCTCTGCCAGCGGCGGGGCAACCACCTCCAAAGCCAGCCGTTTAGCGAGACCGAGATTGAATCAGCCCGCCAGGAAATGGCCGAGCGCGGCTTTTGGAGCACCGAAGTAGAGTACTTGACCCTCAAAGGGCAGCGATTTTGGGGCAACCTGGCCGCCAAGCCCATCTCGGTGGCCGACGCCCCTATGCTGCTGGTGCGGGTGACCGATATTACCGAGCGCAAGCGCACTGAGCTGGCCCTAGAGCAAGCCGAAGAGCGCTACCGCCGCGCTACCCAGGCCGCCAGAGCCGGGGTGTGGGAACTCCACCTCGCCACCTACACAGGCTACCTCGACCCTACGATCAAAGCCCTGGTGGGGTATCGACCCGAGGCCATTGACGACAACCTAGACCAGTGGCTCGGCCTGATTCACGCCGAGGATCGAAACCCGCTGGAGGCGGCGATTCAAGCATATCTGCGGGGCGAAACAGCAGAATTTGTCGTTGAGTACCGCATGCTGCACCGCGACGGATCGGTGATCTGGGTGCTGTCGCGGGGCCAGCTGCGCCGCAACGCCCAGGGCCAGCCCGAGACCTTTTTTGGCACCACCACCGACATCACTCCCCTCAAGCAGGTCGAGCTGGCCCTCAAACAGCTCAACGAAGAGCTAGAGCAGCGAGTGCAGCAGCGCACCCAGGCTCTACAAACCCTGGCCGCCGTGGTCGAAAACAGCACCGACTTGATCGGCACGGCGAGCCTAGACGGGGTGGCGCTCTACCTCAACCGAGCCGGTCAGCGCCTGATGGGGCTAGAGGACGCACCCATTGCCGGTCGCTCGATCAAAGGCCTTTTGAGCGCCGCTACCCTGCCTCAGTTTGAGCAGGAGGCGCTGCCCACCCTGATGGCCGAGGGGGTGTGGCAGGGAGAGTCTACCTTTTGCCATGCCCAGACGGGGGCGGCGATCGCCGTCGAGCAGGTGATGTTTTTGGTCAAAGATCCCGATACCCGTACCCCCTTGAGCATGGCTACTATTTGTCGCGATATTCGCGATCGCAAACGCAGCGAAGCCGAACATAGGCTGGCTGAATTGGCCGTTCAGGCCAGCGAAAAACGGTTTCGGGCCACCTTTGAGCAGGCCGCCGTAGGTATGGTGCAAGTCGATCTAGAGGGCCGCTTTGTCGAGGTCAACCAGACATTCTGCGATCTGGTGGGCTACTCGCCCGCCGAGCTGGGTTCTAAGTCCTATGTTGACATTACCCATCCTGCCGATCTACAGGAGGATTTTGCCCATGTGAAGCGACTGCTCGCTGGAGATGCCACCAGCTTCACCATGGAAAAGCGCTACCTGTGCCGCGATCGCACCGTCGTCTGGGTCAACTTGGCTGTGGCGCTGGTACGCGACGGGGCGGGTCAGCCCCAGTATTTTATTGGCGTTATCAACGACCTGACCCAGCGCAAAAGGGCAGAGCTGGCCCTGCGCGAAAGCCAGCAGTTTAACCAGCGCATCACCGAAAGCACCCCCTACATCATCTATATCTACGATCTAGAGGCCCACACCAATCTCTACGCCAACCGCGAGCTGACTCACATTCTGGGCTACCCCCTAGACTACATTCAGACCCTGGGCAAAGATCTGCTGGCCACCCTGGTGCATCCCAGCGATTTTGGCAAGTTTGAAGGACTGTTTGACCGAGTGAGGGCCGCCGCCGCCGACGAGGTGGTGGAGATGGAGTATCGCATGCGCCACGCCGACGGCAGCTGGCGCTGGCTGTACGACCGCGTCGCTGTATTCAAGCGCAATGATCAGGGCCGGGCGGTGCAGAGCATTGGCATTGGGCAAGACATTACCGATCGCAAGCAGGCTGAGCTGGCTCTGCAAGAGTCTCGCAATATGCTCAAGCTGGTGCTCGACACCATTCCCCAGCGGGTGTTTTGGAAAGACCGAGAGTCGCGGTTTTTGGGCTGTAACCCAGCCTTTGCGGACGACTATCACCTTACCTCGGAGCAGGTGATCGGCAAAACCGATTTAGACCTGCCCTGGGCGCTCTACGCCGATGGCTACCGCGCCGATGATGCCGCAGTAATGGCCACTCAAACCCCCAAGCTGGGCTACGAAGAGCTGACCCAAAACGCTGACGGCGACCTGGTGTGGCTTCGCACCAGCAAAATTCCCCTGACTAACACCCAAGGTCAGGTGATCGGCGTGCTGGGCTGCTACGAAGATATCACCGCCCGCAAACAGGTGGAAGCGTCGCTGTTGCGGCTCAACCAGGAGCTGGAGCAGCGCGTGCAGGAGCGCACCCGAGCGCTAGAACAGGCGGTCGCGATCTCGGAGGCAGCCAACCAGGCCAAGAGCACCTTTTTGGCCACCATGAGCCACGAGCTGCGCACCCCCCTCAACGCCATTTTGGGTTTCGCTCAGCTGATGGCCCGCGACGCCACCCTCAGCGACGACCACGGTCAGGCCCTCAGCATTATTAACCGCAGCGGCGAGCACCTGCTGATGCTGATCAACGACATTTTAGAAATGGCCAAAATCGAGGCGGGCCAGGTCAGCCTCAACGCCGTCCGTTTCGATCTCCACGCCTTACTCAAGTCCCTGGGCGATATGCTCTACCTGCGAGCCCAAGACAAAGGGCTGGAGCTAGTCTTAGACTGCCATCCGACCCTGCCTCGCCACCTGGTTACCGACGAACCCAAACTGCGCCAGGTGTTGATCAACCTGCTGGGCAATGCCATTAAATTTACCCCGGCTGGTCAGGTCACGCTGCGAGTCACTCCGGCCCCCCTGACCCCGGCCTCCCCGTCCGATGCCCTACTGGCGGTGACCTTTGCCGTCGTCGATACGGGCATTGGCATTACCGCTGCCGATCGCGATTGCCTGTTTGAGCCGTTTGTGCAGGTGGGACAGGGGGCAGGCACTGGTCTCGGCCTCTCGATTAGCCGTCAGTTTGTGCAGATGTTGGGTGGCGATATTGTAGTCGAAAGCCAGCTCGGCCAAGGATCTACCTTTGCCTTTACCCTGACCATGCGGGTGGCTGACGGGGTAGATGGTGAAACGCCGTCACCGACCAGTCCCGTCACTGGCTTGGCGACCGGGCAGCCCAGCTACCGGATTTTGGTAGTCGACGACGATGGCACGCACCGGCATCTGCTGGGCGAACTCTTGCGGGCGGTGGGCTTTGAGGTGCGTGAGGCCGACAATGGCCAGGCGGCCCTCGACCTCTGGCAGCAATGGCGACCCCAGCTAATCTGGCTCGACATGCGCATGCCCACCCTCAGCGGCCCCGAGACCGCCCGTGCCCTGCGCAGCCAGGAGCAGGGCACGGGCACAGCTCCCACCAAAATTATTGCCCTTACCGCCAACGCCTTTGAAGACGATCGCGCCCGCGCCCTGGCAGCAGGCTGTGATGACTTTGTGCGCAAGCCCTTTCAGTTCGACCAGGTGCTAACCAAGCTGACCGAGCATCTGGGGGTCGAGTATAGCTATGGCCCGGCCTTCGCCCCGCCGGGCAATGCGGTGGGGCTGTCCGCAGCAGCAGCGATCGCCCAGCTACGCGCCCTGCCGCTGCCGCTGCTGACCCAGCTCCAACAGGCCACGGTTCAACTCGACGGCGACCGGCTCACCCAGCTGCTAACCCAGATTCCCCCCGATCAAACAGCCCTGATCGATTGGCTGAGCTGGCAGATTGACGAGTTTGCCTTCGACATTCTGTACGCGCGGCTAGAAGAGGCCCGGCGGCAATAGTGCCCAGCCGCCTAGCGGTTGGTGATCACCACGCCAACGATCACTAGGCTGCCCCCCAGCAGCAGCGATGAGGTAGGGGTTTCTTGCAGCAAGAGGGCGGCCAGGGCGATCGCAAACACCGGCACCAAGTTGATAAACACCCCGGCTCGGGCCGGGCCGAGCTGTCGCACGCCGTCGTAGTACCAGGTAAACCCCACCGCCGAGCCGAGCAGGCCCAAATACAGCAGGCTGCCCCAGGTGGTGGGAGAAGCCGTGGCGATCGCGTCCCCCAGCCCCTCCGCCAGCGCTGGCCCCAGCAGCAGCAGTGCCCCAACCCCGCAGGCGTAGGTGGTCGCCGCCAAGGGCGAAAGGTCTTGCATTACGGTTTTGCCCAGCAGGCTGTAGCCCATCCAGCTCACCACGCAGCCCAGCATAAACAGTTCACCGATGCCCACATCTCCCCGCAGCAGCCGAATTGGATCGCCGTCGCTAATCACCACCGCTGCCCCCAGCAGCGAGAGGCCAATGCCCAAGAACTTGGTGCGGCTGAGCGGATCTTTGAAGAAAAGGGTGGCTCCGAGGGCGATCGCCACTGGATTGAGCGCAATAATCAGCGCCGCTCGCCCCGCCTCGACGGTTTTGAGCCCCGAGAAGAAAAACACGTTGTAGGCAAAGATGCCCGTCAGGCCCAGTAGCGCGATCGGCAGCCGGAGCTTTCGGGGCGGTTTAGCGAGGCGGCCCTCAGTAGTGTAGGTGAGCAGCAGGAGGGCGAGGGAGGCGATCGCAAAACGACAGAAGGCCGCCGCAAAGGCCCCCATATCCTGCACTACCAGCCGCCCGGCAATAAAGGTGCCGCCCCAGAGCACCATGGTGGCCAAAAGCTTGAGATAAATGATCAATCGGTGGCCCTCGCTTGGGTCGCTAGCAGCAGAAAAACGTTTAATTAGCAGCGGCGGTGCGTTGGCTGAGCGCAGGGTTGCACAGCTTTGCTCGAAGTATTGACCCGCAGCCCAGCCGCCTACAGGCGATCGCCCTCAAGCTGATGTTTAAGTGAGTCGCCAGCGGCGGCGATCGCCGTTTTCATATGGCGATTGGTGTTTTTGGCCACAACTTGGGTAATGCGATCGGCTTGCTCAGGGGTTGTCCCTAACTGTACCAAGCGTGCCTGGAGCGCACTGTTAAACGCTCCAGCCAAAGCCGATTGTTGAAAATGCAGAGTAGCGAGGCGAGCCTCTTGATCCGTGAGCTCAAAGATGCCCAGCGCCTTGACGGGGAGAGTGATCGTCCTAGCCTGGGGGGTGCTGTCTTTAGCAATCAGCCACTGCTCAATTTTGGGGTGCTGTTTGACGAATTCTCGCAAACTTTCCAGATAGGCCGCCTGACTCATGAGGGCCACCGCCTGGGCCAGGGTCGGCTCTTTTTTTGCAGTCTCGCCATAGACCCTGAGTAGCCCAGTACTGATCGAAACAAACGGTAGCGTTGCGCCGATCAGCTTGCCCAGGGGCGCATTGATCGCCGCCAGTAGCGAGTCAAGCTGGCTGACCAAAGCAGCGACTCGCCCCAGGTTAGGATTGTCTTCCTTCAGCGCCTCGGCCAGGCCCAGCACGGCATCGGCGGCATCGGCCACCCGATCAACGCTCTCCAGCGCAGCCAGATCGGGGTCGGTGGTGAGAAAGTTCCAGAGGCGGGTGGCCATAGCGGGCAGAATCTTCTAGGGGATAGCTTCGGGCGGGGGCGGTTGAAAATGGTCTGGGTGTGCCTATTAGCCTAACGGCACCTACGGCGAATAGATAGTGCCTAGGGCGAGGCAGACCCCTGCGATCGCTAATCCTTAACCGCAACACCCCGATAAAAATATCCGGCGAACTTAGGCACCTTTTGGGCATAGGCCGCTTTTAGCTCCACCTGGTCAAACTGCTGCTCGATTAGCTGACCCATGTCGCGGTCAAAGTGACAGCCTCCGGCGATGCGCTTTTGCAGCGGCGTCAGGCGATGCTGCCAGACTTGCACCGAGGGTTCATCGCTGAGGCCGTGCTCGACAAAAAAGAACCGCCCCCCGGGCCGCAGCACCCGATAGATCTCGGCCAGCGCTTGCTCAATGTTGGGAATGCTGCACAGGGTGAAGGTGCTGACGACGCTGTCGAAGCTGTGGTCGGCCATGGGCAGGGCTTCGCCGCTGAGCATGCGATGGTCTACCGTGATAGGTGAGGCATCAATGCGCTGTTGGGCCAGGCGATGCACCCCTGGGTTGGGGTCTACGGTGACGATCTGGCGTACCGGGTCGGGATAGTATGGCAAATTTAACCCCGTGCCAAAGCCAATTTCGAGCACGTCGCCGCTCACATCGGCCAAGACCTCTCGCCGATAGGAACCCAGGATAGAATCGGCCATGGAAAGCTCAATCAGGTAAGGCAGAATTCTGTCGTTATAAAGTCCCATAGTGGCTGCGTTTCGCTGGTCTAGCGAAATTTAGGCTACGGGGTTATTCTACACATCGCCCACCCACCGCACCAAAGCGCTATGTCTTCAAAACTGGTCACTGAGCCTTCCATCGAAACCAAAATTGAACGGATGCAGCAGCGGGTGCGGTGGCAGCACCGCCAGATCGTCGAGCGAGGCATTGACCAAACCAGCCTGGTGATCGACGAGCCGGGCGCAGCGGATGATGGGTTCTCATTTTTGGTGGTGGGCGATAGCGGCACCGGGCGGCACCGCAGCAGCAGCCCCCAGCGGCAGGTGGCTGAGCAGCTGTTGAAACACATCGACTCAGCCCGGTTTACCCTGCACACCGGCGATGTGGTCTACCTGGTAGGGTCGCGCGATCAGTATCGATCCAACTTCATCAAGCCCTACCAGGAGTGGCTGGTGGGAGGCGACGACTACCGACACATCGCCTACGATCGCATGGTCTTTAGGCACCCAATTTTGCCGGTGCTGGGCAACCACGACTACTACGACCTGATTCCCCTGGTGGGTCTGCTGTCGGGCATTAGCGGGCCGCTGCGCTATGCTCTGCGCTCTTACCTCGATCTCGATGTGAGCTGGCGCGGGTCTCACAAGGGAGATGCCTATGCCAAAGCCTTCTTAGACTACCTAAAGGTGGTGCCCGAGGCTGAGCTGGGTATGCATTTAGATGCCCACTACAGCAGCAAGCTCGACGACGCGCGGGCGCTGACCTACCGCCCAGGCGAGTTTACCCGGTTGCCCAACCGCTACTACACCTTTCGCTACGGCGGCATCGACTTCTTTGCCCTTGACTCCAACACCTTTAACCAGCCGCTGCCGATCGCCAATGGCGAAGCCGGTCGTCAGGAATTGCAGCAGCAGTGCCAGCGGCTAGAGGTGAAAAAAGCCGACCTGCTGCGCCAGGCGGGCATGAAGGTGTTTACCCCCAGCGATGAGGACGAGCAGGAAGAAATCACCGAGCGCATCGAAGCCATTGATGAGCAGATCAACGACATCACTAAGCAGCTCAACAGCTCTCGCCTGCAAACGGTGGATACGGCCCAGCTCTACTGGCTGCGCGATCGCCTGATTGCCTCCTGGCAAAACCCAGAGGTGCGCGGGCGGGTGCTGTTCTTTCACCACCCGCCCTACGTCACCGAAGCCACTAAGTGGGATCAGGGGCAGACCCTGGCGGTGCGGCATCATCTCCGTCAGGTGCTCGATGCCGTCGTGGCCGAAGTGGCCGATATTTCCCAAGATCGCCCCTTAGTTGATCTGGTGCTCAACGGCCATGCCCACTGCCTCGACTACGTGCGCACCGGCGACACTGGCCACGGCGATGCCAATATTCCCTGGGTGATCTGCGGCGGCAGCGGCTACAGCCTGCGTCGCCAGCGCCGAGAAGGCCCCGAGCTAATAGAAGACGACAGTAGCAGCCCCCACCCCGTCGCCAAATCTCACCTCTACCTGGGCCGCACCGGCAGCCGCAGCCACCTGAAGCGCCCCTACTCCGGGCTGCGGGTCGATGTCGCCGCAGGCACCCCACCTAAGTTGACGATCACCCCCCTGGTGGCCGAGAAGTACGACGGCGATTGGACGGGGTATGAGATGGAGGGGTTTGAGGTGTAGGGGGTGATGGGGTGGGGGGTGAAAGAGTAAGTGAATCGGTCTACTCCCTACTCCCTACTCCCTAACCCCTTACCCAACGCCTTCACATCCACCGCGTATCCTGCGACGACCAAATACACCGCGCCAGCGACGGTGCCGACCTGGCGGGTCAGGCTGCCGAGGCGATCGCGAAACAGTCGCCCGATCGGGTAGGCGGGCACCACACCCCAGCCGGTTTCTTCGGAAACCAGAATCACAGTGCTAGGAGTTTGCCACAGGCTTTCGACTAGGGAATTTACAGTGGTTTGCCAGGTGGCATCGTCTTGCTCCAGCAGGTTGGCCAGCCAGGTGCCGAGGGAATCGATCAGCAGACAGTCCTGGGCGGTGGCGGAGCGGATGGCTTCGGGTAGGGCGATCGGGACTTCTTGGAGCTGCCAGTGGGCGGGGCGGCGATCGCGGTGCAAGTCGACCCGCTTTTGCCAGTCCAAATCCGCCGGATCGACGTTAGAGGTGGCGATGTAAATCACCGCTTGGCCAGAGTTGGTGGCCAACGCTTCGGCCCACTCGCTCTTGCCCGATCGCGCCGGGCCGGTAACTAGGGAAATGCGGTGGTTGGTTGTCAAGATCCGACCCTTTGGATAAACGCCTCAATTTCGTCCACCAGCCAGGCTTTTTCTGCCGCTGTTAGGGGAGTGCCAAACCGGTGCTGGTTGAGGTCGTCTAGCAGGGCGATAGTATAAGTGGGGCGATCGCCCCCGCCAGCCACCCTAGCGCCAGAGTCACCCGTTCTCACTTCTACCTTGACCAGGTCGGCGGTGTTGCCCGTCCTCTGGTGACGCCAGTTCCAGATGCGCCGGGTGAGGGAGAATCGGTGCTGGTCAATGCTCAGGCGGACGTGGGCCAGCAGAGAATTCACAGCGGCGGCAATCAGGCTAAAGCCAAAGATCCCAAAGGGGGCCAGCAGCAGCAGCACAAAGCCTTCTCCCTCTAGCATCAGCGCCACTAAAACCAGCAGCACAAACCCGTTCCAAAACAGGCTGAGCAGAGCTAGGCCAGCGGTTTTGCCCCGCAGCCCCGGCGGTGGAATAGTAACCACCAATTCGGTGGGAGATTTAAACACCTGCACCCTCGTACCCGCTGGCGGGCGCGGAGCCAGGGGATGAACCGCAGCGGCCAGTGACCTGGGGGTATTTAGCACCGCCAGCGCCACCTCAGCGGAGGTAGAGCGATCCTCCACAAGCGGGTCAAGCAGCTGCTCCAGCCAGTCGGCAAAGGCGGCAGATACCCCCACGTAGGGGCGAAAGTTGATGCGCAGCCGCTCCTGGGGCAGGTCGGCGGGCGACTGGTGGGTGAGCAAAAACAGCAGGGTTGCCCCCAAACTATAGAGATCGGTAGCGGGCACCGCCTGGCCGCGAAACTGCTCAGGAGCCATGTAGCCGTAGGTGCCGACCACCGTGCTGCCCTGGCGGAGGCTGTCGCGGTAGACCGTCTGCACCGCGCCAAAATCAACCAGGTAAATGTGGCCATCGTCGCGGCGAATGAGGTTCTGCGGCTTCAGGTCGCGGTGAATGACGGGTGGGTTGAGGCTGTGCAGGTAGGTCAGCACGTCGAGAACGGCGATCGCGATGCGCCTGGCTTCGGCTTCATCAACTCGGCCACCCGCATCGATCCAGTCGGCCAAAGAGGTGCCCTCGGCCAGGTCTTGGGCCAGATAAAACCAGCGATTATCGGCGGTATCAACCTGAAAAAAGTCGATGTATTGAGGAATAGCGGGATGATTGAGGGTCTTGAGAATGCGGGCCTCGCGCTCGAATAGCTCAATCTTTTTCCAGTCTTGCAGGCCGCGCAGGGAGAGTTCTTTGAGGGCAATCACATGCCCGCTCGCTAACACTTCAGCAGCGTAGGTGGTGCCGCTGCTGCCCTGGCCCAGGCGGCGCAAAATTCGATAGCGACCGTCGATGATGGCGCTAGTAGCCTGGGTCGGTTCCATAGCAGCGGTAAGATTTGTGGCCTGTGCTTCCCTATTATGCCTCTGACAAAATCCGGCTGAGACCAAATCCCAATGGCTGATCCGACATCTGAGTCCGCTGAATTGAGCCAGTTGTAGCCCTAAGATTTGTCTTTGCCGGAGTTAAGAGAATAATCCTGACGGTTTGACTTCTCTGCGAGCCCAGAGGCCACTAGACTAGAGGCAATGTTGTAGCTAGGGCACAGGCGTTGAGTGAAACGCAAAATACACCAAGTACCCTTGCCGTAGACCGCAGGGAGCTGCAAGAGCTAGTGCGATCGCAGCTACAAGTGCTGCTAGAGCAGGGCAATTTGCCAGGGGCCAAAGCGCTGCTGGTGCCGGTGCAGCCTGCCGATATTGCCGAAGCTATTGAAGACTTGCCCGAGGCCATGCAGGCGATCGCCTTTCGGCTCCTGGGCAAAGGTGAGGCGATCGAGGTCTACGAAAACCTCGACACCAGCGTGCAGCAGGCCCTAATTGAAGACTTCAAGCGCCAGGACGTGCTCGACATTGTCGACAAAATGTCGCCCGACGACCGAGCCAGGCTGTTCGACGAGCTGCCCGCCAAGTTTGTGCGCAGTCTGCTGTCCCAGCTCAGCCCCCAGGAGCGCGAGGCCACCGCCCAACTGCTGGGCTACGAGGCTGGTACCGCCGGGCGCATCATGACCCCCGAGTACGTCGCCCTCAAGGAAGGCTGGACGATTCTGCGCGCCCTCGACTACATCCGCAGCCGCGCCTTCGTCAGCGAAACTATCTATTACCTATTTGTCACCGATGCCGCCCGCCGCATGGTCGGCATTCTGTCGCTGCGCCACCTGGTTACCGGACAGCCTGAGCAGACCATCGGCGACTTGATGACCCGCGACGTGATCTCAGTACGCACCGACACCGACCAGGAAGAGGTGGCTCGCCTGGTGCAGCGCTACGACTTTCTGGCGGTGCCCGTGGTCGATACCGAAGAGCGACTGGTGGGCATCATCACCGTCGATGACCTGATCGATGTGATCGAAGCCGAAACTACCGAAGACATCTACGCCCTGGGCGGTGTCCAGAGCGGCGGTGATAGCTATTTTCAGTCAAACCTGTTTGACGTGGCCCGCAAGCGAGTGGTGTGGCTCTCAATTTTGCTAATCACCAATACCGTCACCACCGCCGTCATTCGCAGCCAGGAAGACATTTTGCAGCAGGTGGTAGCCCTAGCGGCCTTTATTCCCCTGCTGATTGGCAGCGGCGGCAACGTGGGGGCGCAGTCGTCTACGGTAGTGATTCGCGGCCTCAACACCCAAGAAATTAGCTCTAAACAGGCGCTCTCGGTGATTCGACGGGAGGCGATCGCCGGTACTGTGCTGGGTCTCATGCTGGGGGCGGTCGTTACCGTCTGGGCCTACGTGCTTCAGGGCAACCTACCCGTAGCCGTGACCGTAGGCATTAGCCTAGTCGCCATTTCGATTTTGGCCTCTACGGCTGGGGGGGCGTTGCCCCTGCTGTTTGACGCCCTAAAATTTGACCCGGCCCTGATGTCGGCCCCCTTCATCACTACTATTGTCGATGTACTAGGGGTGCTGCTCTACCTGACCCTGGCCCGCCACATGCTGGGGCTAGCCTAGGGATATGGAGTTCACGGGTAGGGCCATTGTGTTAGCCACGCTACTCATTTGCTTTAGGATAGAAAAACATAAACGCCAGACTTGAGTCGATCGGGCCATCTTTTGCCCGGTTCTCTATACAAATGTTTACAATATCCCTAAAGGTCATTGCAGATCAGATCAGCTGACTGCCCATACTTAAATAGGTTCGTTTCAAGCTAGCTCAGTCTATTATTCCGCCTGCTCAGCCTCAGCCGTCCCTAGCTAGTATTTTGGGATTATGGACTTAAACGGTTCGCCTGCCCTCAACAAACCTCCGCTCTCCAGCCCCGATCACCCCGAGCCCCCTGTGCTGCAAAAGATCAAGCAAGACCTCAAAAACGATCTCATTGCCGGCCTGGTGGTGGTCATTCCCCTGGCAACTACCATCTGGCTGGCGATCACCATTTCGGCCTGGGTAGTGCGGCTGCTGACTCGATTTCCCAAGCAGCTCACCCCCTTTGATGGCCTCAACCCTTTCTTGGTCGACCTGATCAACCTGCTGATTGGCCTATCGGTGCCCCTGCTGGCCATTTTGATTATTGGCCTGATGGCCCGCAACATTGCCGGTCGCTGGCTGCTAGATGTGGGCGAAAAGGTGGTGCAGTCAATTCCTCTGGCGGGGTCGGTTTACAAAACTCTGCAACAGCTGCTGCAAACTGTTTTTCAAGACTCTAGTACGCGGTTTCGGCGCGCCGTGTTGGTGGAGTATCCCCGTCGGGGTATTTGGGCCGTTGCCTTTGTCACTGGGGCCATGACGGCTACGGCTACGGCGACCCCTAAAATGCTGAGCATTTTTGTGCCCACGACCCCTAACCCTACCAGCGGCTGGTACGCCATCGTGCCTGAGAACGATGTGGTTAACCTGTCAATCTCCATCGAAGACGCCTTCAAGCTGATTCTTTCCGGCGGCATTGTGGGGCCAAATCTGGCGGCGGCAGTACCACCCGATCGCGTCGTATCCATAGCCAATGACGGTCAGACTACGGCCCCCATTGCGCTCGATCTAGGCATCTCTGAACTCACCCCCGACCTAGCCGACTATCCCCAGCAACTTTCCGTCTTGCCGGTAGACGAAGATTGCTAAGATATAGCCTGGTTCTAGCCCTAAGGTGAGGTTGGCCGTCGGTGTGCGTAAAACTTCGCCGGGTCAGGTTTGCCCTGGGAAGATCCTGCACCGCCGCTCCTGGGAGACATGACCTATGCAAGCTCGCCGTATGGCCCGCGAGTTGGCCCTACTGGGCCTCAGCCAGCTTTCTGACAAGCCCGGCAGACTAGCGCCCCCAGACTTCGAAAAACTTTTGCTGGCGGCCATTCAAACCCTGACCGCCGAAGCCAAAGACGCCCTCGAAACCGCCGCTGACGAGCTGAAGCGAGGCAACCAACACCTGGTCGATAGCGGCACCCGCGCCAGCGATGTTGAGAAGGGCCGGGCCATGGTCGAAGATGCGATCGCCCTCACCCAAACCGCCATCAATCGCTTAGCCCATGCGGTAGAACTGCCCGAGTTTATTCGCCTCAGCAACCAGTCTGAGATCGAAGCTTTTGCCCTAGAACTGCTCACCAACACTGCTAAATATCAGAGCCAGGTCGACAGCATTCTTGACGAAGCGATGGTGGCCTGGAACCTCAAGCGCCTGCCCCGCATCGATCGCGACATTCTGCGCCTGGCCGTAGTCGAAATGAACTACCTGGGTACTCCTGACCGAGTCGCCATCAACGAAGCGGTGGAACTGGCCAAACGCTACAGCGACGACGACGGCTTCCGCTTTATCAACGGCGTGTTGCGCCGAGTGGTGAGCCGAGTGGATGAGGGTGAGGTGGAAGTAGAGGCCGATAGTCCCGTGGTGTAGGGAGTGGGTGGGTAGAGGGGGGATGGGTTAAGGGAGCTAGCAGCGGGGTGAGCGGGCTGAAGCCTGGTTCCGTTCATTCTGCCGGTGGGTCTCAAGCTCTGCTCGGGTGTGGATGAACGTACCCGTGGTTCGCCCTGAGAACGATACTATTAACAACAGTAACAACGTCCAAGGTAGCTCTGATATGGCTGGGTTCAATTGGTTTCAGCGCAGTTTTGACAAGTCTGACAGCGCCGATGCTGATGCTAAACAGGCTGAGGCTAAGGCCCCAGAACCGGCTCAAGCTCCGACCCCGGCTACCCCGCAGCTCTCCTCAGAAGACTATCTGAAGTGGGCCAAGGCAGCCTACCAAAACATTCAGAAACAGCAGGCTGAAGCCAAGCCTGAAGATACCGCCGCCACACCCGCTGAAGCGACGCAAGAGACTGCCGCTACGGTGACCGAGACCGAGGTTGAGGCCGTTGAAGCGCCTGAGGCCATTGAGTCAGTCGTTGAAACTGAAGTTGCAGAACCAGCGAAAACAGTTGACGCTGAAGCAGATGCGGCCAGTTCAGAATCCTTAGAAATTGCTGAGCCTGTCGTGGAATCCGCCGTTGTCGAACCTGTTGCCGAGGCTGAAGCCACCGCTGCGGAACCGGCTGCGGGGGAACTCGAACCTGAGCCCGAACCCGAACTTGAACCCGCTGCCCCACGACCCTTCTGGGCGCAGACGGAGGAAGAGCGCCTGCAGCGTCTGGCCCAGCTAGAGGCAACGGCGATCGCAGAACCCGAGCCCGAGCCTGCCCCCGTGGCCGCCGTCACTGCACCGCTTACCCCCGTTCTGCCCGATATTGACCTCGACGAAGCCTTTCTCTGGTCGGCAGAAGTCCTCGCTGCCCAGGGTCGCCGCCCCGACGACATCTCCGCCGAAGAAATTACCTGGCTCAACAAGCTGCGCCAGGGGCTGAACAAAACCCGCCTCAGCCTGGTCAACCAGCTCAAGGCCATCGTCGGCCAGGGGCCGCTCAACGACGACGCGGTAATGGAAATCGAGGCGCTGCTGTTGCAGGCCGATGTGGGGGTCGCCGCCACTGATAAGGTGATTGCTGCTCTGCAAGCGCGGATGCGTGAGCAGGTGCTGCCGCCCGATCAGGCGATCGCCTACCTCAAATCTATTCTCCGGGATATGCTCGATGCGCCCCTGGCTGACTCCCACAACCTGGCGTTTACCCCCGAAAAGGGCAGCTTCAACATCTGGCTAATGACCGGGGTGAACGGTGCGGGCAAAACCACCACCATCGGTAAGCTGGCCCACATCGCCAAAAAATCGGGCTACAACACGCTGATTGCCGCCGCCGACACCTTCCGCGCCGCTGCCGTAGAACAGGTCAAAACCTGGGGTGCCCGCAGCGATGTGGAAGTAATTGCCAACCCAGGGCAAAACACCGACCCGGCGGCGGTGGTGTACGATGCGATCGCCGCCTCCCAGTCTCGCAACATTGAGCTGCTGCTAGTCGATACCGCCGGTCGCCTGCAAAACAAAAAGAACCTGATGGACGAGCTGGCGAAAATTCGCCGCATCGTTGACAAAAAAGCCCCCGATGCCCATGTCGAAGCGCTGCTGGTGCTCGATGCCACCCTGGGTCAAAACGGCCTGCGCCAAGCGGAAGTCTTTGCTGAAGCCGCCAACCTCAGCGGCGTGGTGCTTACCAAGCTCGACGGCACCGCCAAAGGCGGCGTTGCTCTGGCGGTGGTCGAGCAACTGGGGCTACCCATTCGCTTTATCGGTGCGGGGGAAGGCATCGAAGACCTGCGGCCTTTCTCCAGCTACGAGTTTGTCGAAGCTCTGGTGAGTGGTTGAGCTTTTCAAAATTACTTGCGATTTGTGCCTCTCTAAAAGCGGCAGGTTTGTTGGCGTCTAATCTCTGGTTTGCAGATTAATAGGCCGGTTGATGGGCAATATTGAATATAGTCGAGTAACTATTGCTCTAAGCACGCCCATGGAACCTGAACAACGATTGGACTATCTCTACAAAGAGTACGTGCGGTTAAGCCAGCAGGCAGAAGAGTATATTCAAAGCGCCTTTGAAGACCTCAAGCTGATGGGCGTGATTGGAGCCACCATCGCTCTTTGGAAACCCATCGTCGATTTTATTGTGCTGGCAAAACCGGAGTTTGATGCCAGTGGGCTGCTGTTTTTAGGCTTTCTCTGCCTGCTGCTGATCATTGCCATTATTGGATTTTGGAATCTGATTAAGCAATCTTTCATTATCTTTTTCGCAGATAATCTTCAGAGCTACGAAGAAGAAATTAGAAAAGAACTAAGCGTGACTGAAGGGTCAGGGGTTTTTGGCCTTAACCTTGAAAAAGAAGCAAAACTTCTGCAAAGCTACCGATCTACTTTTGCTGCCTTCCTTTCGGTTTTTGCCCTGGCGACGACGTTTATACCTTTCTTAATCCTGATTTCGCTTAGTGTTACCTATGCTCTGATTTATTTGGCGCTGTCATTTGTGCTGTTTGGGACATACTTTCGAGTACTTAAAAAGTCAACTCGAAGATTTCTTAAGCATTAACATTTTCCTGACAGCCTCCTAGAAATTCAGGCTGAACTGACAACTGGATTATCTGGTTTGAAAGAAACTTTTCAGCGTCCCAAACCTATTTCGGATTTAGGACGCTGATTGTATAGCCCTCTACAGCTAAGCCATAACGTGACGCTGGGTGAGCTTGTCGAGCTGCTTCACGAGCAGACTGAGGAACAGGCCTACATCGGTCACTACCCCGGTAGACTCCAGCGAACCGCGATCGGCTAGCTTTGTCACCACGGCGGGGTTGATGTCAACGCAGACCATTTTCACCCCAGCAGGGGTCATGTTGCCGACGCCGATCGCATGCAGCATCGTGGACAGCATCAGAATCAGGTCGCAGCCTTCGATTAAGCGGGCGTACTCCGCCTGGGCGGTGAGCAGATCCATTTTGGTGTCGGGCAGGGGGCCGTCGTCGCGAATGGAACCTGCCAAAGAGAAAGGCACGTCGTTCTTAACGCACTCGTAGAGCACGCCGCGAGTTAGCACGCCCTGCTCGACCGCATTGGCGATGCTGCCGCAGCGGCGAATGCTGTTGATCGCCCGCAGGTGGTGGCGGTGTCCGCCGCGCACCGAAGTGCCCTGCTTCATATCAACGCCTAGGGAGGTGCCGAGCATGGCCTGCTCAATGTCGTGGACGGCGATCGCATTGCCCCCCAGCAGCGCCTGCACATAGCCCTCGCGAATCAGCCGCCCCAGGTGGTCGCCGCCGCCGGTATGAATCACCACCGGACCAGCCACCACAGCCACTTTGCCGCCCTGGTCGCGCAGGCGGCGCAGGTCCCACGCCACCTGTTCAACAATTAGCTCCACGCGGCGCTCGCTAGAAACCCCCGAGCCCATAAAGCTAAACTCTTCGGTGACGGTGGCGGCGGCGCGGCTACGGTCCTTGGTGCTGCGCACGCTGCGAATGCCGTCGTAGCCGACAATGACCTGGTCGCCCACCGACAGGTCGCGCAGTAGCTTGCAGCTGGCCACCGGCTCTGACTCCGACACCACAATCACGCCATCCATGCGCTGGCCCTGTACCCGCACCCACTGCCCCCGCACCCGCACCTCGGTGGGGTAAATGGTGGAGCTGTAGAAGTCGTCTGGGGCGACCCCGGCCTGGGTAATGGTCACCAGGTGAGCATCCTGCTGTTCTTCGGGCAGAGCTACCGCGCCCAGGTCGATCAGCTGGGCCATGATCTCGTCCATCACCTCGCGATCGGGGGCCGAGACGCGAATTTCGGCCGATGAAGTGCTTTGGCGCTGCTCGCCCAGGTCAAAATTCAGCACCTGGAAGCTGCCGCCGCCCTCCATCACCAAATCCAGCGCCCGGCTGACCAGGCCCGAGTCGAGCAGGTGGCCGGTCATGGTGACGGTGCGAGCAATGATTCCTTTTTCTCCGGCAGGTTCGGGGTGTAGGGGTTCAGTCACCCGCAGGGTGAGGCACTTAGCGGCACCCCCAGCCTTGAGAAACTCAGTCAGCGGCGTTTCTACCACCTCAAAGCCCGCGTCGGCCAGGCGCGCCTTTAGCTCATCGCTGGCCTTGTTCATAATCACGGTGCGATCGATATTCACCGAGTTGCAGGCGAAATTGATGGCGTCGGGCTCATCGATGGCGATGCGCTTTTCGGGGGGCACCCGCAGCTCAATCAGCCGGTTCGAGTAGGCGTCAAAGGCGGGGGGGTAGTAGAGCAGATAGCCGCCGGTCAGCGGGCAAAAGCAGGTATCCAAATGGTAAAAACGCTCATCCATCAGGTGCAGCGACAGCACTTCGATGTTGAGCCACTCGGCCACCAGCCCGTGGGAGTCTAGCTCGGTGCGAAAGCCGTAGCCCGCCCACAGCCAGCGCCCTTCGCGATCGAGCAGGGCGTCGCCTGCGCCTTCAAAGGGTAGCTCGGGGGGCAGGGTAAACACCTGGTGGCCCTGGGCCTCAAACCATTCCTTAAAGAAGGGCTCTTCGCCCTGACGCTCGGGGTGCAGAAAGCGACTGAGCACCACCTGGCTACCTAGGATCAACCCGGCATTGGCGGTAAACACCATGTCGGGCCAGCCCTGCTGGGGCTTGACCAAGTCGACATCGGCGCGATCGCTAATAATTTGGTAAAGGCTTTGCCACTGCTCTTGGGCGGTCTCTAAAGACGAGCGGTGAATGTTGCCCTCCATCCAAGGGTTGATGACGTAATCCACCTCGTAGTGGTGAGGGGCGCACATGAGAAAGCGAATGGAGGATGTCATAGGAATGTGCCGACGTGAAGAGAATCAAACCAAACAAACGAACTGGGCAACAAAGACCACACCAGGAGATGCTTAAACTAAACAGCGCTGGGGGCCAACATAATATTTTAGCCCTCAGCGCAGTCAGTATATTTGGTTGTCATGAGTCCCTGTGTATTAGGGCAACCGGTAGCCTATTTTTGCTCTAAGGGAAGGTCAGTGAAGAAGTGGGCACCTGTCAAGCGATTGCTAGTCATGATCGCGCTAGTCAGACTGCCGTGACGCAGCCGACGGGCAGTGGCGAGCTGAGGGTTGCTACTTAGGGGCTGCTCTTCAAAGCCATAGCTGGGTGCAGCAGCCCCGCTGACGGAGACGGGGACTAGCGATGGGCCTGTCACTAAGTCAGCGGCCTCAGCCTGATTGCCCGAGGAGTCAAACCCAACGGCTAGCATAAAGGCCGCTAGACCGATCACCAAGGCTAGGCGAATATCAACAATTTGCAGCACCCAAAAGGCTGCATTTTGAACATAGGCCCAAAGGGTGGGAGATGACTTAGTGTCGTTAAACAAGGTTAAGCTCCTCGAAATGCCAGTGACCGGTGTAAGGATTCGCCAAGACCGGTATACCGACGCATTGACTAACCTTTCAGGGCTTCTACTGAGGCATCCGGTGCGTTTCGTGGACTACTCAATAGTTTTGCTTAAGTATTGTTATACACATAATGTCACTAAGTCACAAGTTGTTGCGATCGCCCCAAAACTGCGGCAAAGAGTTTCGATCATGCTCAAATCCTTGCGGCACATAGGGTTAATGCTCTTTATGACCGCTGGGAATAAACTTTTATGAACCATAGAAAAACTTCTAGGGGTTGATCTATTCCCTTAGCTAGATGGCTTCTCTGTTGTGCCCTGCTACGGAGGGGTTCTTAAGCTTAAATGGGTTCTAGCCAAAGGGAGAAGATCCAGCCGCCGTCGAGCAGTTCTGACCAGTTACCGGAGGTGCGCCCGGTGATGGTCACAATTGAGCCATTGGGTACGTTTCTAACAACGCCAAACTCAGTGCCAGGGCCGTCAAACACAGAGGTCGAGTCGCCATCGGTAACTACCCGCTGCTGACTGGTTCCGCTGGGCGGTGGGTCAGTGGGGTCTGGGCTAGGATCGGGTTTGGGGGAAGGGAGCGGCGTTGGTGGCGCGGTAGCCCGGTAAAGAGCCTGCCAGGTGGCGGCGTCCACAATGCCGGTGACGGGCAGCCCGTTTACCCGCTGAAATTCACGCACGGCATTTTGAGTGGTCTGGTCGTAAATGCCGGAGGCAATAAAGTTAGACGGCAAAAAACCAGCCTGGCGCAGCAGTCGCTGCAATTCTGTTACGTCGGCGTTAGGGGTTGGGCCAGGAGTTGGGTTTGGATTCGGGTTAGGCTGGTTGTCGCCATAAATGGGGCCGCTGTACTGAATGTGGCCACTATCAACCCAGTTGCCGTTGGTGAGCTGGGCCCAGCCGTTGGTGAACCGTCCGGTTACCGGAATGCGGCTGCCATTGATGTATTGCCCGACAATTTGATAGTTGAAACCGGGGCCATTGCGAATGTTAAGGGCAAAGTTTTGCGGCGTGACCACCGTGGCCAGGTTCTCTGGGTTGCCGGTAGGGGGAGTTACGTCAGCGCCGGGGATAGGAGACCGGCTGACCAGGTTGCCTGCGACCCAGGTGGCATCGACTAGCTGCACCCAACCATTGCGGCGGGCACCAGACAGTTGCAGGGCACTGCCTCGGCGCACACGACGGTAAACGCCATTGTTGGTGCTTGGCCCCCAGCGCACGTTGAGGGCGTAGCCTTCGGGAGTGTTGACGTAGACAGTACTGCCCCAAAGGTGCCCGTTGGCCAAGGCCGGTGCCCCAAAGCCGCTACTGAGAACAATTGCCCCCGCCGCGATCGCCAACGACCGATTCCACAGAGGCATGGTGCCCACTGGCGCTACTTGTGTTTTGCCCTGCTTGGGTGCTAGCGGCAGGGCTGAGGCGGAACCCGCTGGGACAGGATCAACATCTGGGTGCGTTTCCCAGAGCAGCCAAAGAAGGCTTTGGGCCAGGCTATCCATAGGTCAACGGTGGCGGCGGAAGGAATAGGCAAAACCACCTTAATCATAGTGGTTTTTGCCTATTCCTCAGGGATTTTTACAGAAAATGAGGGATTGCTGGGGCGATCGCCCCAAGTTAGGTCAGGGCTCGCCACAGATTTTCACCCCAGCAATTCCCCTCGCTTAGGCATAGGCTGGCCCCAGCGGCGGCACAATCAGCAGGGTGAGCCCGTAGCGGCCCACTACCGTCACCCAGCTCGACGGCGCTAGGGCAATACCGGCGTCAACGACGCCTTCATAGACGCGGGCGGGCCAGTAGGTGCCTTCGTAGTAGACCCGCCCTTCTAGCTGGGCCGTAATGGGGCGCTCTACCCGTGCGGTTTTGGGGGTTTCAAAAAGTTCCAGAGTGTGGGTCAGATTCATCGCTATCCTCCCGGTGATGTCTCAGATGGGGTGTGTGCTTACTCGTAAGTGATGGTTGGGCGTAGGGTGTGACAGCCCAATGGGCGTAAATGTGCGTAGCGGTACTCCAGGGCCAGTATTCAAAGTACGGTGCTCCAAACCAGTGGCCATAGGCTGTAGAGCGGCCCCTGATGCCAACAAGGGTTTTGAACCAGGGCCGCTCTAAACCAGTAATGATGGACGATAGAGGGCACAGCCCTGGCTAAACGTCATCCCTGTGACAGATATTGAAGCGTTAGCCGTCTAAAGACAGAGGGGGCCAATCTATGGCTATTGTGTCTCCCCTTTGGCAGTCTTTATAGGTGAAATATACCAAAATTATAGCTAGCCCTGAGGGCAACTGCCCTTCTTTTTCCAAACTGTTGCGTGTCTTAATAGAATTAGTTATGGTGTAAACAACCAAAACATCGCCGCTACCTCAATGCCCTATCCCACCCTTTTGGCTACCCCTGACAACTACGGTCTGCTGACGGATCTGTACCAGCTCACCATGGTGAGCTGCTATGCGAGCGAGGGCTTGGCCGATCGCCGGGCCAGTTTTGAGCTGTTTACCCGGCGGCTCCCCCCTGGCTACAGCTATCTAATTGCCATGGGGCTAGCCCAGGCGATCGACTACTTAAACAATCTGCGGTTTTCAGAACGCCATTTAGAGGCCCTGCGGCAGACGGGGCTGTTCGATCATGCCCCCGACGACTTCTGGCAGCGATTGGGCGAAGGGGGCTTTACTGGGGATGTGTGGGCCGTACCCGAGGGCACAGCGGTGTTTGCCAACGAACCGCTGCTGCGGGTAGAAGCGCCCCTGTGGCAGGCCCAGATTGCTGAAACCTACCTGCTCAACACGCTCAACTACCAAACCCTGGTGGCCACCCGCGCCGCCCGCCTACGTGATGTGGCCGGGCCTGAGGCAAAGCTGCTGGAGTTTGGTACCCGTCGAGCTTTTAGCCCCCAGGGAGCACTGTGGGCAGCGCGGGCGGCCCTGGCGGCGGGCCTCGACGAAACCTCTAACGTGCTGGCAGCGCTAGCGCTGGGACGCAAGCCCGCGGGCACCATGGCCCACGCCCTAGTGATGGTGTTTACGGCGCTAGAAGGCAGTGAGGATGAGGCCTTTGCGGCCTTTCAGCGCTACTTTCCGGAGGCAGCGTTGCTGATTGATACCTACGACACGGTGGCAGCGGCCGAGCGGCTGGCGGCCCAGGTGCAGCGGGGGGAAACCCAGGTGGCCACGGTGCGGCTTGACTCTGGCAATTTGGTGGAATTGTCGCAGGCGGTGCGATCGCATCTGCCCAACACCAAAATCATGGCCAGCGGTGACCTGGATGAGTACGAGATCGCTCGCCTTAAGCAGGCCGGGGCAGTGCTCGACGGCTACGGCTTGGGCACCAAACTGGTGACGGGCGAACCGGTGAATGGGGTGTATAAACTAGTCGATATCGACGGTACGCCCGTGATGAAAGAGGCCAGCGGCAAAACCACCCTCCCTGGACGTAAGCAAATCTTTCGGCGTTACGAGGGTGGGAAGGCGGTGGGCGATCGTCTCGGCCTGCTCGAAGAACCCGCCGCCCCCGATGAAACGCCCCTGCTACAGCTAGTAGTCAAGCAGGGCCAGGCCATGCAGGAGTTAGAATCGCTGGATGCGATCGCCGCCCGCACCGCCGCCTCGGTAGCCAGTCTGCCCGCCGCCGTGCGCCAGCTAGAGCACCCAGCTAACTATGGCGTAGCATTGTCCGATGCCCTGGTGGATCTGGCGGCCCGCACCCGCCAGCATTCCCAATCTCAGCCCTGAGGATGGCTTCCATGACTGCAACCAATTCTCCGGCGCTTCGCATCGCTCTGTTTGGCACCAGCGCCGACCCGCCCCACCAGGGTCACGCCGCCATTCTCGCCTGGCTGGCCACCCAGTTTGACCACGTGGCGGTATGGACGGCTAACAACCCGTTTAAGGAGCATCAGACCCCCCTGGGCGATCGCTTTCGCATGCTGGAATTGCTGATCGACGACCTCGCCGTGCCGCCCCAGCGGGTGCAGGTACACCCCGAACTCAGCCACATGCGCACGGTGGTTACTTTGGAGCGATCGCGGCAGGTCTGGCCCCAGGCCGAGTTTTCCCTGGTGGTGGGGGCCGACCTGGTGGAGCAGCTGCCCACCTGGCACCGAGCGACCGAAATCTTTGCGGCAGCGAGCATTCTGGTGATACCGCGCCCCGGCTACGACCTCACGGAGGCCAGCCTGGCCAATCTGCGCCAATATACGACCGTCACCGTGGCCGAGATGCCTGCGATCGATGTGTCGTCGTCCCGCTATCGCCAGTGCGATGGCATTCCCGCTGCCACCGCCCCCGAAATTCCCCCGGCGGTGCAGTCCTACATTGCCCAACACCACCTCTACCCATGTCCGCAAAACTCCACCGCACCTCTGACCACCCCCTAAGCCCGGTGCCCCTGGCCGACTTCAAAGTAGGCGTCGACAACGTAATTTTCTCCGTAGATACCCAGCAAAACCGGCTGCTGGTGCTGGTGGTGATGCGCCACGACGAGCCCTTCGCGGGCTACTGGAGTCTGCCCGGCACCCTGGTGCGCCAGGGCGAATCCTTAGAAGCCGCCGCCTACCGGGTGCTGGCCGAAAAAATTCGCGTCAACACCCTCTATTTAGAGCAGCTCTACACCTTTGGTGGCCCCGATCGCGACCCCCGCGAGTCGCCCCAGGCTTTTAACGTGCGCTATCTGTCGGTCAGCCACTTTGCCCTGGTGCGCTTTGAGGATGCCGAACTGATCGCCGACGGTGTCAGCGGCATCGCCTGGTATCCCCTGGCCCAAGTGCCCCAGCTTGCCTTCGACCACAACGAAATTCTCACCTACGGCTACCGGCGGCTGCGCAACAAGCTGGAATACAGCCCGATCGCCTTCGACGTGCTGCCCGAGGTCTTTACCCTGGGCGATCTCTACCAGCTCTACGTCACCGTTCTGGGGGAAGGGTTTTCGGATTATTCCAACTTTCGGGCTCGGCTGCTCAAGCTGGGTTTTTTGCAGGATACCGGCCAAAAAACCTCCCGGGGTGCCGGGCGGCCTGCCAGCCTGTATCGGTTTGATGCCGCTGCCTTTGAACCGCTGAAGGAGAAGGCGATGGTGTTTATTTGACGAAGAGGGGAGTAAGGGGTAGGGGGGATGGGGAAGATTAGGGTGATGGGGTGAGATGGGAGTTCTAGAACATGGGGGTTAGGGGATGAAAGCTAGGGCACCTCAAAACCGAACTCTTGATCTCAATTCTGAAGAGCGAGCTGTGTTTTTGCAGCAGTTGATCAGCCTGGATTGTGAGAAATTCCCCAACGAAATTCTCAATCGAACTATTTGTCAGGATGTGTTTGGGGCGTTGCCCTACCTACCCAAAAACTTTGTGGATTTGCTGATTGTTGACCCGCCCTACAACCTCACCAAAGATTTCAATGGCAGCAAGTTTAAGCAGTGCGATCGCCCTACCTACAGTGCTTGGCTCGATAGCTGGATCTCTCAGCTTAAACCCATGCTCAAGCCCCATGCTTCCGCTTATTTTTGCGCCGACTGGGCTACCTCAACCGTCATGTATCCCGTGCTAGAAAAATACTTTACCGTCAGAAATAGAATCACCTGGGAGCGTGAGAAAGGCCGCGGTGCCCAAGCCAATTGGAAAAACGCCAGTGAAGATATTTGGTTCTGCACCGTCTCGGAAACCTACACCTTTAATGTGAATGCCGTAAAGCTCAAACGCCAGGTGATGGCTCCCTACAGAAATCCGGCTGGACAACCCAAAGATTGGGATGATAAGGGTTCGAAAAACTACCGTCTCACCCACCCTTCTAACCTGTGGACCGACATTACCGTGCCCTTTTGGTCAATGACCGAAAACACCGATCATCCCACCCAAAAACCTGAGAAACTGGTGGCCAAACTGCTGCTGGCCAGTTCCAATTCTGGCGATGTGGTACTCGATCCCTTTCTTGGTAGTGGTACGACCGCTGTGGTCGCCAAAAAGCTCGGGCGGCAGTATGTAGGCATTGAACAAGACCCCGACTACTGCTGCCTAGCCGAAAAGCGTTTGGCCTTAGCCAACGAAGACCCCACCATTCAGGGATACACCGATGGCGTCTTTTGGGAGCGCAACACCCTGGCGGCCCAGCGCAGTCGCCCCAAAAAGTCCATTTCCTCGGAAGCCTGATTATTTCCCCGCTGATTGTCGGTAGCTGAAGACGATTACAGCCAGCGTTTTGGTCAAAATCCTTTTTATCTATTAACTCCTATGAAATTTGCGATCGCCCAGCTCAATCCCACCATTGGCGACCTGGCCCACAATGCTCAACAGGTGCTCGATGCCGCCCGTCAGGCCGATCGCTTGGGTGCCCAGGTGCTCATCACCACCGAGCTGGTGCTGTGCGGCTACCCGCCCCGCGACCTGCTGCTTCAGCCCAGTTTTATTCAGGCTATGGCTCAACAGCTCGATGCCTTGTCCGCCGAGGTGCCCCCCCACATCGCTGTGCTGGTGGGCTATGCCGCCGCCAACCCCAAGGCCCGCTACCACGGCGAAAAGCCCCTATTCAACAGCACCGCTCTGCTTCAGGGTGGCAAGGTGCAGCAGGTCTTTCACAAGCAGCTATTGCCCACCTACGATGTCTTTGACGAACACCGCTACTTTGCCCCCGGCCAGGGGCCGAGCAGTTTCACCATTCCCCTGGGCGATTGGGGCCTGCGCGTGGGTGTCACCATCTGCGAAGACCTGTGGAACGACGAGGAGTTTTGGGGCGGGCGCAGCTACCCCCGCAACCCGATCGCCGACCTAGCCGATGACCACGTTGATGTGGTGATCAACCTCTCCGCATCGCCCTACTCGGTCAACAAAGCGCAGTTGCGAGCCTCCATGCTGGCCCACAGCGCCACTCGGTTTCGTTGCCCCATTCTCTACGCTAACCAGGTGGGGGCCAACGACGACTTAATCTTCGACGGCACCAGTATGGCCTTCAACCGCCAAGGCGAGCTGGTGGCTCGTCTGCCCTCCTACCAGGCCGGGCTAGCGGTGGTGGAATATGACCCTATCCAGCGCGACCTGTGTCCTGGCGACATTGCCCCCCTGCCCGCCGACGAAAACGAGGCGATCTGGTCGGCCCTGGTGCTGGGGGTGCGCGACTACACCCACAAGTGTGGCTTTTCTAAGGCGGTGATTGGCCTCAGTGGCGGCATTGACTCGGCGCTGGTGGCGGCGATCGCAGCGGCAGCCCTCGGCCCAGCTAACGTGCTCGGCATTCTCATGCCCTCCCCCTATAGCTCCGACCACTCGGTGACCGACGCGCTGGCCCTGGCCCAAACCCTAGGTATTGCCCACCAAACCCTGGCGATCGGCCCGCTGATGGCCGACTACGACCAGGTGCTCGACCCCCTCTTTGCGGGCACCAGCTCCGGTATTGCCGAAGAAAACATCCAGTCGCGCATTCGCGGCAACCTGCTGATGGCGGTTTCGAATAAGTTTGGTCACCTGCTGCTATCAACTGGCAACAAGTCGGAAATGGCGGTGGGCTACTGCACCCTCTACGGCGATATGAACGGTGGCTTGGCGGTGATTGCTGATGTGCCCAAAACGCGAGTTTACGCCCTCTGTCAGTGGCTCAATCGGCAGGTGGGCAGCGGCACTGGTTCTGTAGCTCCAGTGGCTCTGGGTGAATTGTCGGAGCGAGTCAGCTACCTGACTGACGCCCTGATTCCGCAAAACATTCTCGAAAAACCGCCCAGTGCCGAACTCAAGCCTGGTCAGGTCGATCAAGATTCGCTGCCGCCCTACGAGGTGCTGGATGACATTCTCGATCGCCTGGTGCAACGCCACGAGTCGGTAGCTGAGATGGTTGCGGCTGGCCACGATGCAGCGGTGGTAGACAAAGTTTTGCGGCTGGTGTCGCGGGCCGAATTTAAGCGGCGGCAGACCCCGCCCGTTCTCAAGGTGACCGATCGCGCCTTTGGCCTGGGCTGGCGCATGCCCATCGCCAACCGCTGGAAGAGCGAGGTAAAAGCGCCCCTGCAATATTCTGCTAGCTAAACAACCTGGGATAAATCCGCAGGGCGGCCAGCCTGGCCATCACCACCATCCATACAATTAGCCAGAGCAGCAGCAGGGGCCACCAGGGGGGCAGGCCCAGTGGCCAACGCAGCAGATCGACTAGGGAGGCTAGGGGCAAAAGCGCGGCAAACTTGGCCAGTAGCGGCGGCAGCGTATCGCGCGGGAAATAGGTGCCGCAGAGGGTGAACATGGGGATGATCACCAGAAAAATCGGCACATTCACCTGGTCAACTTTATTTACAGCTCCGGCCACCAGCAGGCCAAAGGCCCCAAACAGCAGGCTGCCCAGCACAATCAGCGGCAGCGATAGCACCAGACTAGAGAGGTCGTAGAGGTTGGCCAGCACTGCGACCAGCCCGGTGATGGTGCCAGCAATGGTGCCCTTAGTGGCCGCCCAAACCCAGTCACCCAAAAACACATCGGCATAGCTCAGCGGCGCGGTCAGCAACGCTTGCCAGGTCTTTTGAAAGTTCAGCCGAATGAAGCTGCTGTAGGCCCCCTCAAAAAACGACTGAAACAGCACCCCGATCGCAATCATTCCCGGCGCTAAAAACCGCGCGTAGGGAATCATCTGCCCCAGGTAGTCCACCTCGCCAATCAGCGGGGAAAGGCCGTAGCCAAAGGCCAGCAGATACACCACTGGCTCAGAAATCGGCGGCAGGCAGTTCACCAACCAGGTGCTGCGGTACACCTGAAAGTGTCGCCACCAAACCGAATACACCCCCCAAGGGGTTGCGGTAATCAGCTTCATTCCAGCACGCTCCCAGTGAGTCGCAAAAACACGTCTTCTAAGTTGGCGGGTCGCCGCAGGAGGTGGTTAGGGTGGTGAGCAGCGATCGCACCCCAAACCACCTCAGGGTCGCGATCGGGCAGCGATATCAAGTGACCGCTGCCAAAGGCCCGATACCAGGTTTCGTAGCGGGCCGCTAGATCCTGGAGAATCTGGGCCTCAACCCCTTCGATCTCGGCCACCTCGCGGCCAATCACCCGCGCCACCAGATCGGTGGGGGTGCCCTCGTCGATCACTTTGCCCTGCTGGAGGAGAAGCAGGCGATCGCACAGCCTTTGAGCCTCATCCATATAGTGGGTGGTCAGCAAAATGCCGCAGCCGCTGGCCTTGAGATCCTGCACCAGCCGCCAAAAATCCTGGCGGGCGTCGGGGTCGAGGCCGGTGGTGGGCTCATCTAAAAACACGATCTTGGGCCGATTCAACAGCGCGCGGGCCAGCACCAGCTTGCGCTTCATGCCGCCCGACAGCTCATCGACCTGGGCCTCGGCCCGGTGCTCTAAATTGACTAGGGCCAGCAGTTCCCCCGCCCGCTGCCGCGCCGCCGCCCCGGTAATGCGGTAGTGGTGGGCAAAGTGGGTGAGGTTTTTAAACACCGTAAAGTCGGGGTCGAGGTTGTCTTCCTGGGTGACAATGCCCATCTGGGCGCGGGCCAGCTGCCCCTGCCCCGGTAGCTGCCAGGGCCCAAACTGCACAAACCCCTTGGTGGGAATAACAGTGCCAAACAGCATGCCCACCGTGGTGGTTTTGCCTGCCCCATTTGGCCCCAGCAGCCCGACAATCTCACCCGGTGCCAGGGAGAAGCTGACGCCCTGCACCACCGCCTCATCGCCATAGGTTTTCCAAAGGTCGTAGGCCTTTAAGGTCAGTGCATCCGACAAAATTTGCTCCTAATTAAGTCTTTAAACATTTCGAGATTAAGTCTTTAAACATTTCGAGTTATAAGGCGATGACGTCACGCTATCGCCCACCGTCTGCTGCCCCAAGGGAAAGTACCCATTACCTAACTTAGAGCCGAGTTCGTGGCAGGTACTCCCCACCCATCTACCCCCTACGCCCTACCCCCTTAGTCCCCACCTCCCCAGGCACTCTAACAAAATCCCTCCCAAACCATCCTGATTCACCCGACTGGCCCAGAAATATGAACAGGTAGATGCACCCTGATAATTCCCTGGCCCTTGGGTCGGGGAATTTTTTTGCCAATTCCCTGGGCTCAAATTCCCTAAACCCTGGGGCTGAGAAGTTCTGGAAAATTCAGGTTAGACTGAGGCCAGATTTGGGGCATCTCGGCGGTTTTGCCAATGGATTTTGAAAAAATTGCTGTACACATCAACCAAGTTGCTGTGGAGCGCAAGGGGCGACCGCTGAAGGATGTCGAGCGTCTGGTGCTACAGGGGGCTTGGGAAAATAAGACCTATGCAGCGATGGCCACCCCCACCGTTGGCTACACCGAAGACTATCTCAAAAAAGACGTTGGCCCCAAGCTCTGGCAACTGCTCACCGAGCTGGTGGATGCTGATCTTCAGGGTGTTCGGGTGACGAAGCGCAACATTCAGAATGTGCTGCACACCTGGATGATGCAGGGGCTAGTGGCGACTGAACCGGCCCCGCCTCTGAATCTTGTGGTGGAGCCGCGATCGCCCCTGCCCCACCCCACCCTAGTGGTGCGCGAATCCCCCCGCCTCGATCTGGCCGACTGCGCGGGTCGCCAAGCCGAACTAGCAACCCTGACTGAGTGGATTTTGGCGGAACGTTGCCGCACGGTAGTGCTATGGGGGCTGCCAGGGGTGGGGAAGACGACGGTGGCGGCAGCGATCGCCGCCACCGTTGCCTCCCAGGTCGATCAGTGCGGCTATCTAGCCCTGACTGCCGAAGCTACCGAGCAAGATGTGCTGGGGGCGATCGTCCACTGGCTTGACCCGCAGGCGGCGATCGCCCCCCTGGCCCAAGTAGACTGGGTGCTCGATCAGCTGAGCCAGCGCCATGCCCTGCTGATCATTGATGGTTTGGAGCAGTTCTTTGAGACTCAGCAGCCAGCGGGCAGCTACCGCCCCCATGCCGACGCCCTACAGCACCTTTTTCACCAGGGTGCCGAGCGCCATCACCAGAGTTGTCTAGTTTGGGTTAGCCGCGAAAAGCCCGCCGATTTTTCCCAGCTACAGGGGCCACGGGTGCGAGATTATGTCCTCGGCGATCTGTCCGCCGAGGCGGCCCGGTCTCTGCTCCAGGCCCCGGCTGCCCTGAATGCCCCCGACGACTGGGCCGCACTGGTCGATCGCTACGGTAGCCATCCTCTGGTGCTGCGGGGGCTAGGGGCGACGCTGCGAGAGGTCTACCAAGGTCAGCCCCGAATGTTGCTCCAGGCGACTAAGGCGATCGTGCCTGTCGTCGTACATCGCACCTTTACCCAAGCCCTGCATCGAATGCCGCCCGAGGAATGGGGCTTGCTCTACTGGCTAGCCCTGGCCCAGGAACCGGTCACCCTCGACGACTTCAACGGAGCCATGCAGCCGCCCCTACCCGACATAGTGGTGCAGTCGGTCTTGGGGCGGGGCTGGGTTCAGGCCCAGGCTACCGGGAGCCGGGGGCTGGTGTTGAGCCTAGGCCCCGTGGTGCAGGTCTTAGTCCTAGAGCGACTGCAAGGTGTGCTGGCTGCTGAAATAGAGGCCGAAACCTTCGACTGGCTCCAGCGGTTGCCCCTCGTCACCATGACCGCCCGAGAGGTCGTGCAGGAACGTCAGCGGACGGCTATGCTAATTCCCCTAGCAGAAGAGCTGCGGCAACAATACGCTACCGATGAGGCTCTGGCTGCTAAGGGCGATCGCCTGCTCAAGGCCCTTCAGCCCCTCGTCGGTCAGCCGGGCTACGGGGCCGGCAACTTAATTCACCTCTGCCAGCACCTGGGTCTGGGCATCAGCGGTGTCGATTTTTCTCATCTGGCTATTTGGCAAGGCGACCTGCGGCGGGTGAGCGTGCAGGGAGCCAGTTTTAGCCAGGCCCAGTTTAGCGACACTACCTTTGCCACCGCCCTGGGGCGCGATCCGGTGGCCGCCTTTAGCCCTGTTGGTTCTACCGATAGGCAGGGCCAACGGGGCGCGGCAGCCGAGGAGAATGGGTGGCACCTGGCCACGGGCGACCACGAGGGTCGGCTGTTGCTGTGGGATTTGAAGCGGGGCAAGCTGGTCTGGATGTTTGACGAGGGCCAGAGCATTCGATCGCTAGCCTTTAGCCCCCAGGGCGATCTGCTGGCCATGGGCACCGAAAGCGGGCAAATCTGGCTGTGGTCAGTGGGATCCACCTACCAGGCCGATATTCTAGACGATCACCAGGCCCCAGTGCGGGCCCTGGCCTTTAGCCCCGACGGCAGCCAGTTGGCCTCCGGCGATGACAGCGGTCGGCTGTGCCTGTGGGAAGTCGCTTCGGGCTTTCGACAGGGCTGTCTAAAGGGCCACACTGGGGCAATTCACAGCTTGGGCTACAGTGCTTTGGGCGACCAACTGGTGAGCGGCGGCGATGACCAGCGCGCCTGCCTGTGGCATGTGGGCGATCGCACCTTGCTCAAAGATCTCCAGGCGCGATCGACCGCTGCCATCCGCACTGTTGGGTTTTTACCCGACCCCAACGACCCCGACTGCCCGCCCATTCCCTTCGCAGCGGGCTACGACGACCACTGCTTGACGATTTGGAATTTAGCCACCGGTCTGCCCTGCTGGATTTTACCCGCCGATGTGCAGGCTCTGCCCGCCCTGGCCCTCAGCCCCAACGGACGCTACCTGGTATCTAGCGGCCAAGACTTCACCGTTACGGTGTGGGATATTCCGAACCGCTGCCTCTGCTACGCTCTGCCGTCGCTGAAAGCGCCGGTGTGGACCCTAGCCTTTAGCGCCGACAGCCGCTATTTCGTCACCGGCAGCAACTACACCATCAAGCTCTGGAGCGTCAAGCGAGGCCAGTGCTGGCGCAGCTTTCTCAGCCAGGCCCATCCGGTGCGTTGCCTAGCCTTTAGCGCTAGCGCTGACAGCGGCACCATTCTCACTGGCCACGACGACACCCACCTGCGGCTGTGGCAGGTCAACGCCCACAGCCCCTACGCCATCGGCCCTCGGGCCCTGGCAGGCCACAGCGGCTCGGTGCGCACCGTCGCCCTTAGCGCCGATGGTCAGTGGTTGGCGAGCAGCGCCGATGATCAAACCCTACGGCTTTGGTCTACCGCTGCGGGGCAGAGCCAGTGGGTGGGGGTTACACCAACCCCGGCTACCCTGCTGCGCTTTAGCCTCGATAGTCAATGGTTGGCCAGTGCCACCCCCGGCAGCAGCATTTTGGTGTGGGATTGCACCACGGGCAGTGTCGTAGGCGAGTTAGAAGACACCCCTGACAGCCCAACCGCTCTATTGTTTAGCCCCGGCGACGACTGGATTGTGGTAGGCGCTAGGGATGGCACCATTGGCCTCTGGCCCTGGCAGCAGCGAACCCTAGGCACCGATCGCCGCGTTCTAACTGGCCATCAAAGTCAGGTACACAGTCTTACGGTTCAAGGTGAGAGACTGGCCAGCGCCAGCCATGACGGCACCGTGCGCTGGTGGAACCTGGGACAGGACAATAGCTGTCTCGGCCAGTGGCAGCACCCTACTGAGCAATGGCTGCAAGGGGTTACCCTCGGCCCTACGGGCAACCTGCTGGCGCTGACTAGCCAAAATGCCCAGGTCGAGGTGTGGGAGGTTGAAACCAACCAACGCCGCTATACCCTCAAAGGCCACAGCCAGGATATTTGGCAAGTCTTGGGTTGCTCCAGCGGTGCCCATCTGCTCACCGCCAGCCAGGACGACGAAATTCGCGTGTGGGATCTAGCGACGGGCCTGTGCCAGCAGACCCTCCGCCCCAATCGCCCCTACGAAGGTGTCAATATCCGTGGGGCCACGGGCCTCTCTGACACCGAAGAACGCATGCTGAAGTCCCTGGGGGCGATCGTCAGTTACTAATATCTACCCAAGGGGTTGAGCTAGCTATCGCAACGAATGCTAGTTACGTTCTCTGAGCTGTTCAGGCCACATCTACAATGGAGGACTGTTATTGCCTCAGTAGCCGCCCCATGACTCCGCTCGCGACCACCATTGCTGCCGAACTTGAGATCCGTCCTGCCCAAGTAGAGGCCACCTTAGTGCTGTTTGCCGAAGGGGCGACAGTGCCCTTTGTGGCTCGCTACCGCAAGGAGCGCACGGGGGATCTAGACGAGGTACAGCTGCGGCAGATTGCCGAGCGCCACCAGTACCTAACGGAGCTTGAGGATCGGCGGCAGACGGTGCTGGGCGAGATTCAATCTCAGGGCAAGCTCACGGATGCACTAAAGACCGCGATTCTCGCCTGCCAGCAAAAGACGGAGCTAGAGGATCTCTATCTGCCCTACCGACCCAAGCGCCGCACCCGCGCCACTATGGCGAAGGAAAAGGGACTGGAGCCGCTGGCCCAGAAAATTGAGGAGCTAAATAAAACGGGCAAACGCGCGATTCTAGTTCAGGAAGCGCAGGCGTTTGTGAACCCGGACAAAGGGGTTCAGTCTACCGATGAAGCCCTTCAGGGGGCGGCGGACATTTTGGCAGAGCAGGTGGCGGAACGGGCAGAGCTGCGGCGGTATGTGCGCGATCGCCTCCTGACCCACGGCCAGGTCACCGCCAGCATCAAAAAAGGCCACCCTGAGGGCAGCACCAAGTACGAGATGTATCGCGCCTACCAGTCCCCGGTGCGCTCCATCGCCTCCCACAATCTGCTGGCGATTTTGCGGGGCGATCGCGAAGGCATTCTCAAGGTGGGACTAGAGGTAGAACCCGACCCCATTCTGCAAACCCTGGAAAAGCGGATGGTAAAAACTCCGGTTGCCGAGGTGTGCCAGTTCTACCGGGAAGTGATTCAGGATGCTTACAGCCGGTTGATGAAGCCGTCGCTGACCAGCGAGGTGATGGCCGAAAAAAAAGCCTGGGCCGATGAGGTGTCGATTCAAAACTTTGAGGCCAACCTAAAGAATCTGCTGCTGTCGCCCCCGGCGGGGATGAAGCCAACCCTGGGGGTTGACCCTGGCTTTCGCACCGGTTGCAAAGTGGCGGCGGTGGATAGCACTGGCAAATTTTTGGAATATCAGGCGGTGTTTCCCCACCAATCCCAAAACCAGCGGCAGCACGCGGCTCAGACCCTGGCAGGGATGATTCGCAAGCACAAGATCGAGCTGATTGCGATCGGCAACGGCACCGCCAGCCGCGAGACTGACGCCTTTGTGGGGGAAGTCCTAAAAACGCTGCCAAATCCTCCGGTGAAAGTTTTGGTGAATGAGTCGGGGGCCTCGATTTACTCCGCTAGCGAGGTGGCGGCGGCAGAATTCCCCGACCTGGATGTGACGGTGCGGGGGGCGATTAGCATTGCTCGGCGGCTGCAAGACCCCCTGGCAGAGCTGGTGAAGATTGACCCCAAATCGATCGGCGTGGGCCAGTATCAGCACGATGTTGACCAAAAGCGGCTGAAGCAGAAGCTGGATGACACCATCGAGAGCTGCGTCAACTATGTCGGGGTGGATCTAAATATGGCCTCCCGCGAGCTGCTCACCTACGTGTCGGGGCTGACCCCGGCGGTGGCCAACAATATTGTGGAATTTCGCGATGCCAACGGCGCGTTTCAGTCGCGTCGGGAGCTGCTGAAGGTGAAGAAGCTGGGGCCGAAGGCCTTTGAGCAGGCGGCGGGGTTTCTGCGCATTCGCAACGGTAAGAATCCTTTGGATAACACAGCGGTGCATCCCGAGAGCTACGGCATTGTGGATGCGATCGCCGCCGATCTCGCCCTTCCCCTGGCGCAAATTTCTAAAGCTGCTGATCGCCTGAAGCGGCTCGACATCAAAAAATACACCACCGCCGAGGCCGGAGAACTCACCCTGCGCGATATCTTGCAGGAGCTAGAAAAGCCCGGTCGCGACCCCCGCGAGCAGTTTGCCTACGCCCGCTTTCAGGAGGGCATCAACGAAATCACCGACCTGAAGCCGGGGATGACGCTGGAGGGAGTGGTCACCAATGTCACTAACTTTGGCGCATTTGTGGATGTGGGGGTGCACCAGGACGGGCTGGTGCATATTTCGCAGATGGCCGATCGCTTTGTCAGCGACCCCAACGAGATTGTCAAGGTGGGTCAGGTGGTGACGGTGCGGGTGATGGAGGTCGATACCAAGCTCAAGCGCATTGGCCTATCGATGCGGGCCTCATCCTAAAGCTGGAGAAAAACGGGGCAACGTTGATTCCTCCCAGGCGATCCCCTAAGGTGATCAAGGGCACACCGCCCCTGGAGCCACGATTGACCCATCACCATGACCAAGCAGCTAATTCTCTTTCGCCACGGCAAATCTGACTGGAATGTGGGTAACGGTCGCGATCGCGATCGCCCCGTCGCTGAGCGCGGCATCGTCGCCGCCAAAACCATGGGTAAATTGCTGGCGGCGGCGGGCAAAGTCCCCGATCTGGCCATTACCTCCTCAGCAGTGCGCGCCCGCACCACGCTAGAGATCGCCAGGTCGGCTGGCCAGTGGCCCTGCCCCATGAGCGTCACCGACGACCTCTACGAAGCCTCGATCGATCAGGTGCTAGAGGTGATTCACGCAGTGCCAAACCACCACCACTCCCTCATGCTGGTGGGTCACCAGCCGACCTGGTCTGACGCCGTTTCGTTTTTTTTGGGCGGCGGTACCGTGGCCATGCCTACGGCAGCCATGGTCTGCCTTGAGTTTGAGATCGCCACCTGGGCTCAGATTGACTATGGCCGGGGCACTCTGCTGTGGCTGTTGCCCCCCAGGCTGTTTACCTAGGGCGCTGCCCGACGATTGCCACGGTTGCAGGCCGGTCAGGGGCGATCGCCGCCTGGCGCAAAGATTTATAAGCCTTTAGCTCTTTGCCCTCAACCACGACCACCCCCACAGCGGTCTGGATGTAGACCTTGCCATCTAGGGCATAGACCACGGGGGCCAGAGTGGGGTCTACGCTAGCCTGAGGGGCTGGAGCAACCGGCATCGGGGGCGGCGGCGGCGGGGCTGGAGCGGGCACCCTGACCGGCACAGTCCCCACAGCAAGGGGTGGCTTAGCGGTCGGAGTTGGTGCAGCTTGAGCCGGTGGCGGTGCCCAAAAACAGGTTTTGTCGCCCTCCTCGCAGGGCTCTTTTTCGAGCCAGGCCACCAGGTCATCGCCGTGGTAAACGTTCTCGCCGCGCAGGGTATCGACGTAGAGGGTGCCGCTGTTGATGGCAATGTCGCGGATGGGGTACCACTGGCCGCTCGCCAGCACCAGCAGGTCAAGCTGCAACGGGCGGTTGCCACGGCGGCTAGAGTGGAGCCACCACTGCTTCCAAAGCTGCCGGGCGGCGGCATAATTGACCCGGTAGCCCTGGGGAATAGGGTGGTGAGCGTAGCACAACACCTGGCTATCTAATCCCTGGCCAATGGGCAAAAAGTGATGATCGACTAAGACCTGGTGCAGCACATCGGTGTAGTCGGTGTGGCGGCGCACCTCAATGCAAGGTGGTGTGCTGGCATCGTAGGCGATCGCTAGCAGCGCTCCTTTGCGGCCTAAAAGCTGGCGCGCCTTGTTGGCGGGCTGAATGCGCAGCGACTGGTTTGCCTCTAGGGTGGCATCCCCCGAAACAAACCACTGCAACAGAGTTAAGTCGTCTAGTGAGGTCATGGGCAGCACAGTTTCAGGAACGGGATGGGGGCTAGACCCTGAGAAGCTATCTAGGCCGCGATCGCCGATCAGCTTTCACCAGCGCAGACTTATTAAGCCCACTAGGTCTAGCAAAGGAGCCACTAACGCCTAACCCACATAGAGGCTGCTCAATGCCCTGTATCGGATTGGCACAATCCCATGTTATGAAATTTGCTGTCAGGAATCCGGATGTTTTCTCCGTGGTATCAACAAGATTCTGTAAATTCTTATACAGTTTCTCGGTGGCTGAGGGCGTCACAACCGCCAGTTTTGCCTAGCAAACCCTGGGCAAAACTGGCGGGGCCGACGGCTGGAACTACAGGTTATCTGGGGCGCTGCCGAACGGTGGTGACGGTCGTAGAGCGAGCCCTCGGGGTCGCTAGCGGGAGCGTAGGTTTGTAGGCCCTCAATTTTTCGCCTTCGACGACGATAACCCCCAGAGCGGTCTGCACATAGACCTTGCCGTCTAGGGCATAAACAACCGGGGCCAGGGTGGGGTCTACAGTAGCCGGTGCACCATCTAAAGGTGGCAGTGCGGGGGGCTGAGGCCGGTGGGGCGAGCTAGACGCGGCGGCGGGTAGCTGCTCTGGGCTTTGGGAGGGCACTAGCTGGCCTGGGGGCGGTGCCCAAAAACAGGTTTTATCGGCCTCATCGCAGCGATCCTGTTCGAGCCACACCATCATGTCATCGCCGTGGTGAACGGTCTCGCCTCGCAGCGTGCCAATGTAGAGCGTGCCGCTGTTGATAGCAATGTCGCGGATGGGGTACCACTGGTTACTGGCCAGCACAAACAGGTCGAGCTGTAGGTGGCGATCGCTGAGGCGACTGGCATGGGTCCACCACTGTTTCCACAACTGGCGAGCCTGGCTATAGACAATGCGGTAGCCCGCAGGAATCGGGTAGTGGGTGTAGCACAAGACCTGGCTGTCTAACCCCTGCCCAACGGGCACAAAGTGATGGTCGACCAAAATCTGGTGTAACACGTCAGCATAGTCGGTGTAGCGACGCACCTCAATGCGGGGCGGCAGGGCGGCATCGTAGGCGGTGGCCAGCAGCGAGCCTTTACGACCCAAGAGCTGGCGCAGATTGTTAGCGGGCTGAATACGGAGGGACTGATTTGCTTCTAGGGTGGCATCTCCCGAGACAAACCACTGCAATAGGGTCAAGTCGTCTAGTGAGGTCATATCAGGAACGGTCGCAAGGAACGTGACGAGGGCCAAACCCTCCCAGGTCGTTCCAGATCGCGATGGTCAGCAACCGGCTCCCCAAGGCCAGCACGTAGAGAATGAGCCTTCGCAAGCCAGTTAACCCCATTAGGTCTGGCAGGTGAGCCAACAACTCTGGGCTGTGATCCGGTTAGGTGTTGTGACGGACACCCACACAACGTCAGTTTCTGCTGTGCTCCCTATCGTTTACAGACGGTGGCAATTAGCATCCGGGGCGGTGGGGAAATCGGATAAATATATTTACGTAATGGGAACCCGATCTGAGTCAGGGGGTGCCTCTGCTGATGGGGGCTCTCGGTATAGTGAAGGAGATGTTGAACCCGGTGGTGCAATGACCGCAACCGTCAGCAGACAGCACGGATTTCTGCAAACCAACGGCCTACACCTGCACTACGTCCGCCAGGGGCAAGGGCCGCTGATGCTGTTTTTGCACGGCTTTCCTGAATTTTGGTACTCTTGGCGGCACCAGCTCGACCATTTTGCGGCTCAATATACCTGCGTTGCCCTAGACCTGCGGGGCTACAACGACAGCGACAAGCCCTCAGGTATCAATGCCTATCGTCTAGATGTTTTAGTAGAGGATGTGCGGGGGGCGATCGCCGCCTTAGGCTATGACCGAGCGGTGTTAGTGGGGCACGACTGGGGGGGCGCGATCGCCTGGGCCTTTGCCTACGCCCACCCCGAGCTGCTCCAGTCGCTGATTGTGATGAATATTCCTCACCCCGCTAAGTTTGCCGAGGGGCTGCGCCATCCTCAGCAGCTATTGCGCAGTTGGTATATCGGAGCCTTTCAACTACCGCTGCTGCCCGAACTGCTGTTGCAGGCGGGCGACTACTGGGCGATCGAGCAAATGCTGCGGGGCATGGCGATCGATAAAAGCACCTTTAGCGACGCCGATCTGCAAGCCTACAAAACCGCCGCCGCCAAACCCGGTGCCCTCACCGCCATGGTCAACTACTACCGGGCTTTGAGTTTTAGCGGCCCCCAGTGGCAACCCTGGGGCATTCTTGAAGTGCCCACTCTGCTGATTTGGGGCGAAGCCGATGCGGCCCTGGGCAAAGAGCTCTCCGTTGGCACCGAAGACTACGTGCGCCATCTGCGGCTGCGCTACATTCCCCAGTGCAGCCACTGGGTGCAGCAGGAGCAACCTGAGCGGGTTAACACGCTGATGGCCGAGTTTTTGGGTGGGTGAGGGAGCGGGGCCGAGGAAGTCGTAGGGGAGTCAATATCGAGGGATTTGGGCATTCTAGAACCGCCCTGCTACGGAGTGCCGCTGCCATGCGCGTGCTTGTGCTCAGCCACACCTATATCGTTGACCTCAACCGCGAAAAGCTGCGTGCCCTGGCCCAGCTTTCTCCAGAGATGGAGGTGGTGGTGGGTGTTCCCCGCCGCTGGCAGCCCGGTGGCGTGCAAAACCGGCTGATTGTCTCTGAACCCCTCCAATCGGGTAATTTTCGGGTGCAGCCCCTCAGCAATCTCAGCCAAAACAACCAGGGGTTGCTCACCTTTGGACCCGATCTGATTAGCTTGCTGCGAGAATTTCGGCCCCAGGTCATTCAGGTGGAGCAGGGGGCTAAAGCACTGGCCTACGCCCAAACCATCACTCTCAACCGCCTGCTGGGCCTCAAGGCCCAAAACGTCTTTTTTACCTGGTGGAATCTGCCCTACCAGCTCAAATTTCCTGTCTCTGCCCTCGAAGCCTACAACCTGCGCCATACCCACGGTCTAGTGGTGGGCAACCAGGACGGGGCTGATGTTTTGCGCGATCGCGGCTACACCGCCCCCTACCAGGTGATGCCTCAGCTCGGTGTCGATGAAACCCTGTTCCGTCCTCAGCCCCAGCCCGAGCTAGCTCAGTCCCTTGGCATTGCTAGCGATGCCTTTGTGGTGGGCTATTGTGGTCGCTTTGTCGAAGAAAAAGGGCTGCTGACTCTCTGCAACGCCTTAGCAACTTTGCGAGACCATCCTCAGCCCTGGGTGTGGCTGCTGGTGGGTCGGGGAGAGCTGCGCGATGCCATTCAGGCTAAGGCTGATGGGTTGGGCATCGGCGATCGCCTTCGCTGGGTGACCGGCATTCCCCACGACCAGGTACCCGACTACATCAACCTCATGCACACCCTAGTGCTGCCCTCCGAAACCACCGACAAGTTTCAAACTCTCACCGCCAAAGGCTGGAAAGAACAATTCGGCCACGTGCTGATCGAAGCCATGGCCTGCGCCGTCCCGGTGATCGGCTCCGACTCCGGCGAAATTCCCCACGTGATTGACCAAGCTGGCCTCGTCTTTCCCGAAGGCAACGCCCCTGCCCTCGCTGACCATATGCGCCTGCTGATCGAGCAGCCCGAACAGCGACAGTCCCTCGCAGAGGCAGGCTATCACCGCGCCATGAGCCACTATACGAACCGAGCGCTGGCGAAGCAGCTACTGGAGTTTTACCGGGAGATTGGCGCGGGTGAAGAGGAAGGGAGGTGAAATGGGAGATAGGTGACAAAGTGCAAAATTCAAAATTTTGCACTTTGAATTTTGAATTCATCCCCTCGCTCCCCTACCCTCCAATCTCCACTCCCTCCCCCCATGCGCGTTCTTCAAATCGTCCCCTCCATCTCCCTCATCTACGGTGGCCCCAGCCAGATGGTGCGTGGCTTTGCCCAGGGGTTAGCAGCGGCGGGGGCGGAGGTGACAATTCTCACCACCAACTCCAATGGCGATTCAGGCCAGTCACCGCTGGCGGTTCCCCTAGGCGTGCCGGTACCGGAAGAAAACTATACGGTGCGCTACTTTGCCTGTTCGCCCTGGCGGCGGTATAAGTTCTCAGCGGGGCTGTTGGCTTGGCTCTACCAACATGCTCATGAATTTGACCTGGCCCACATTCACGCGTTGTTTTCGCCCCTGAGTACGGCGGCGGCAACGGTGGTGCGCGATCGCAATCTGCCCTACGTGCTGCGGCCCTTAGGCACCCTCGACCCAGCAGATTTACAGAAAAAAAAGTGCCTCAAGCAGATCTATGGCCGACTGTTTGAGGCCCCCAATATTGCCGGGGCAGCAGCGCTGCACTTCACCAGCCCGATTGAGGCAGAAGTCTCCTACCGGTTTGGGGCCAGCGCTGAAGATTGGGTGATCCCGCTGGGAGTGCAGCCGCCAAAAGCCTTGCCAGAGGATGAATGCCAAAGAATGCTGGCGCAGATGAAGATCCCTCAGGATCGTCCCCTCCTGCTCTACCTCTCTCGCTTAGACCCCAAAAAGGGGCTCGATTTGCTGTTGCCAGCCCTGGAACAGCTCACGGCCCAGGGTGTAGAGTTCCATCTGGTGCTAGCGGGGGGAAATCCTCAAGACCCGGCCTATGAGCAGGCCGTTGGCGATCGCCTGCGGGCAATGCCTTTGGGCGATCGCACCACCCTGACGGGGTTTATTACCGGCAACGCCAAAGCCGCTCTGCTGCAAGCTGCCGATCTATTTGTGCTGCCCTCCTACTACGAGAACTTCGGCATTGCCGTAGCTGAGGCTATGGCGGCGGGGGTGCCGGTGGTCGTGTCTAAGGGGGTCTACATCTGGCCCGATATTGTCGCCAGCGGCAGCGGCTGGGTGTGCGACTTGAGTTTAGACGGGGTCACCCAAGCTTTAGCTGAGGCGCTAAAAGATTCTGCCCAACGGCGGCTGCGGGGGCAGCGCGCTAAGGCCTATGCTGGAGAATATTACGACTGGAATGCGATCGCCCATCAAACCCTAGCGGCCTACCACACCGTTCTGACTAAGCCACTGGTCAACGCCAAAGCTCTGTTCCTTGAGTAACCGACATTAGAGAGTGTCATAACCCGCACTCTTGCCCCTGAGGGAAACGGTGTATAAAGATACGTATAACGCTACGTTAAGAAACACCTCAGGTTTTTCACCCTTTAGGGGAAAATTTAACTACAGAGCGAGATCTACCCCTAACCACCGCCGAGTTTATAGGTCTACCTCCCATGCTTCAGGATGCCAAAGCTGTTCGGTACTATCAACGCATTACCGATGCCTTCGTCGACCAGTGGAACCGAGGCTATCGCACCAGCGAGCTGCGGCTTTACCTTGAAGGCTATTTGGCGGCCCTCCGCCACTCCGATGCCCTCGAACCCTATCTGATCCACCGCCTCGAAGAAGACACCATTCGCTATCTCAACGACCCCTCTAATTTTGTTGTTCCTCTCCCAGAGCCCGAAATTTACTGATTTTCGATATCGCCCCATAGCACTCTAAACCGGAACGCTCCAGCGATCGCCAGCTTCTCGGCTTCGCGCTCTTTGGCAATCGCCACAAGCCATGGGGCCAAAAGTAAGGGAGCAAGCTAGCTTATTGGTAAACACTGCGCCCTTCGCCGGGCAAGATGATGAGCGATCGCGGTGCAATGACGACACCCGCTGTCACCTCCACATTGCCGTCCCAATCTTCAACCGAGAGCACCTTTTGATCGGGGCCTTCGTAATCAAAGTAGCGACAGGTCTCTGCCTCGGGGCGGCGGAGGTTGCCCTCGCGGCGCATGGTGGCCAGGCCTGTTTCTTTGCGCTGATAGGTGTCACCGTTGTAGACCAATTCTGGCGGGGGTGCAGCACTGACCTCTAGAGAGTTCACTGGAGCCAGCAGCGCCACCGTCACCCAGTCGTCTTCTTCGACAGCCAGCCAGCGAATTTCGTCACCATCCTGCAGCATGTACTCCAGCCAAGAGAAACCTCCCTCTTGGTAAATCAGCTTGCCCTCCACCACCCAGTCTTGGCCCATGTGCTGCACAATATCGCCAATTTGCAGCTCAAAGATAGAGGGCTGCTCAGTTAGGTGGCGTGAGGTCTCGCGGGTGGGCTGCGATCGCCGCTGAGCAGCAATCCACAGTCCTGCTGCCGCCACCAGAAGAACTAGAAAAATGAGAATCCACAGAACAGAAAGCGACATCGCAGCAACGCCCTACACACTTTTGAGATCTGGATTAAACAGGAACTTGGGGACTGAAACAAGCAAGCAAAGGGTTGCTTGCCAAATAGGTGGAACGTTTAACGTTTAACCTGGCCGATCTAGTCGCGTGCCTCAGACTCAGCTCAATCATACAAAGTCCATCGAGGGTCATTTTGGTAGCGCACAATTACCGGGTGACTCAATCGATTTACCTGCACGGCATTGAGGCGAATATCTCCTGGCAACACAAACAGCGTTGGCAACAGTTGGGGTGTGAGAAAGCGGGTGGCTACAGGCAGGGCCAGTGTTGCTGGGGCAATCTCGACTTGGCTGGCCAGCACAAACCCCCAGGGGCCAAAGCTGGGCACGCTCACGGTGTAGGGGTAGGTTTTGAAGGCGGCGGCGGCTAGGGTGGTGGCGATGCAGGCGAAGGCCTTTGGGGCAAAAAACGGGCTAGAGGCCTGGGTGACAAAGACCCCCGTCGGGCTGAGGTGCTGGCGAATTTGCTGGTAAAACCCCAGGCTGTAGAGTTTGGCGATCGCATCCACGTCCGGATCAGGAAAATCCGCCACAATCACATCAAAGGTTTGATCGAGGGCCGCCACCAGCTTAAAGGCATCGCCGTAGCGCACCGTCACCCGGGGGTCGTCAAAGGCGTGGTCATTGGCCAAAGCCAGGGCCGGGTAGCGCCGCGCCAGATCCAGCAGTTGTGAATCTAGCTCAATCACCAGCACCGATTCTAGCTGAGGCCACTTAAGAATTTCCCGCAGAGCCATGCCATCGCCCGCCCCCAGCAGCAAAATGTGCCGGGGGTTGACCTGGGTCGCCAGGGCCGGATGCACCAGAGACTCGTGGTAGCGGTACTCGTCTAGGGTCGACATCTGCAAGTCGCCATTGAGAAACAGCCGCACATCTGGCCCAAACCGAGTCAGCACAATGCGCTGGTAGGGCGATTGCTGCCGATTGATGATCGGAGCTGCGTAGAGGCTGTTTTCAAGCCGGTTACTCAGGGGCAGGGCCAAAGGCGTAAACAACAGCAGCGCTAGCCCCACCCCCAGCCCCCGCCGTCGCCAGGGGCGCATCTGCGGAAAACTGCCTCCCATGCCGTACACCATCCAGGCCGGAGCCGCCCCAATGAGCACCGCTGAGGGAAACAGCCCTAGCAGCGGCAGCATCAGGATCGGAAATAGCAGCGAACCCACCAGCGCACCTAGATAGTCCAAGGCTAGTACCTGCGCTAGCGCCTCCCGCACCCCATTGTCGAGTTCGATCAGCCTGGTCAGCAGGGGCACCTCCATACCGGCCAGCACGCCCAGCAGCAGCGTGGCCAGCAGCAGCCCTAGCCACAGCGGGCCATCCACGGCAAAGAGCGCAAACAACCCTAGGGGCAGTAGGGCCGTCAGCGGGGCGACAATCAGCTCTACCTGAAAAAAACGGGTCAGCAAAATGGTCTGCACTCTATCTGAAGAGGCTTCGGGGGCAATAAAGCGGCTTAGGTAAGCACCTACTCCCATCGCGGCCAAAAATCCCCCGATCGCCACCCCGTAGGCTAGCGCTTGGTTGCCGACTAGGTAACTGGTCAGGGTGCCCAACAACAGCTCCGCCGCTAGGGCACAGCTTGACGACACTGCTGCCGCCGCCAGCAGCCAGCGCACTTGGTGCGGAGTAAGGGGGGTGGCAATCACTTACCGACTCCGATGCCTCCCCCCTGGAAGCTCTCGTAGGCGCTGCGGTTGGGCGAGGGCTGCCAGGTATTGTTGGTGCGCAGGCCAGACAGACGGGTGCTGCGGTGGGGCCAATATAGCGGCTGGCCCTGCTGACCCAAGCGTAGGGCCGACATTTGACTGTAGCTACCGACGATCGCCAAAATTGCGATCGCAAAGGCACCCAAGGCAGCGAGTTTTGGCAACATTAGGCAGGTTCCGTAGACAACTGAATGTGAGTAATTTCGGTGGGGGTGAAGGTGCGAATGCCTTCCTTTACCGTTAGAAACGTGTGATCGACCGGGCCATCCGGGGTAATCTCCACCGAGAATCCATAGGAACCCCTCGGTTCCAAAACCAAATCGACGGTAGCAGAACCACTGGCACTCTCTACTTTGCCCTCTTCCTGCTCCATTGACAGCGGTATGACGACTTCGCGACGATACACAGACTCGCCATAGCTGTCGTTGATGGCCAGGTTAGCAGTAAGCTTTGGCGGCGAAGTCTCATCGGATTTAACCGTAATGATGACTCGCACCAGCTTACTAGGGCCGCCCAGGGTGCCGCGACCCACCAGATCGCTATCGTTAATCTGCTCGTTAATGACTGTCTGCCCGGCGGCTTTGACGGCGATCGCCGTCAAAGCCGCCACCAGCAGTACCCCAATTGCCCCGCTCCACAAAAACCGGGTGTCGATCACGCCCTCCGCCACAGTGACGCGATAGACCACCGGGCTATCTAGGGGCTGCCCGGTACTGCTGCCCTGCTCCAGCACCGAAATGGCCACTACCACTGGCCCATCGATTGCGGCCTGGCGAATATCAAACCGCCCAGCCTGGTCCTGCTCCTGCCAGACGCCCGATTCTCCCTCCTCTTGCCAGGTGCCCGACTCATTCCACGCCTGCTTGATAGCCGAGGCCAGCACATTGCCTTGGCTGTCAAGTACCTGCACTTCAAAGACGCTCCAGGCATTGCTAGGCAATTGGGCCACGGCATCGATCCGCAACGCCCCGATCGCCCCTTCGCGGGGCTGCACCGGGTCCAACTGAACAGTCTCTTCTGGCCCCACGTAGACGCCAGCACTCAATAGCTGCCGGTGAAATAGGGGAGAGATCAGCAACGCCATTCCCAACAGTCCCAAAGCCCCTAGCGCCACCAACGGCGATCGCTCAGTAAATTGCGATGTCACCAACGGTTGAATCTTACTGGGCATGAACGCGCCTACCCTTTAGTTTGCCGCTAATCGCTCGGCTTAGGTTTTGTTTGGGTTTGGGCATTGTCTTCTAAAGAATTGCCTCAATCAAAATAGATGCAATCGGACAGGGCTCAAATTATACCCTCGCAATCAGAGGGACAATTAACCACTGAGCTTTAATATTCTTTACTGGGTCGTTGCTAGACTAAGCAATTCGGTAGGCTAAGGGAAAATTTTTGTAGGAGCTTGTACCCGTGCCCATTATTCAGGACGCCCTTGCCACAGTCGGGTGGACATTTCTTGCCGTGCTCCTGTTTTATGGTGGAGTGCGGCTGTTCGATCTCCTCGACCCCATCGACTACCAAACCGAAATCCGTCGGGGCAACATTGCTGCCGGCATTTTACTGGCAGCCGTGATTGTGGCGCTGGCTGCCATCATCATTGCGGTGATTATGACCTAAGCGATCGCTAGCCCAACCCTCTGTTTTCAAAAAAGAGCGCTCGCAAAACCTCAGAACTCCCATCAAATCAGCAAAAAAAAGCTCCTGCCCTAGGGCAGGAGCTTTTTAGTTCAGCCCAAGAGGGCTAAGCCTCAACTTTAGTCGAGGTCGCCCATAGCGAGCACGGGTTCAGTTTCGCGATCGATACCCTTCTCGAAGCCTGCCTCAGCCGCGCGAGCGCGACCAGCATGCCAGAGGTGGCCAATCAGGAAAAAGAAGCCCAGTACAAAGTGAGAGGTCGACAACCACTGGCGAGGGTTAACGAAGTTCACGGAGTTGATTTCCGTGATCACACCACCCACCGAGTTGATCGAGGCGTTGGGCGCGTGAGTCATGTACTCAGCCGCGCGACGCACCTGCCAATCTTGGATATCGTTGGTCAGTTTATCGAGATCAAGGCCGTTGGGGCCACGCAGGGGCTCCAACCAAGGACCCTGGAAGTCCCAAAAGCGCATGGTTTCACCACCAAAGATGATCTCACCAGTGGGGGAGCGCATCAGGTACTTACCTAGACCAGTGGGGCCTTGGGCCGCACCGATGTTGGCACCCAGGCGCATGTCGCGCACCAGGAAGGTCATCGCCTGAGCCTGAGAAGACTCGGCGTTGGTGGGACCGTAGAACTCAGAGGGATAGGCGGTGTTGTTAAACCACACGTAGCAGGAGGCGATAAAGCCCATCAGGGACAGAGCGCCCAGGCTGTACGACAGGTAGGCCTCACCAGACCAGATCAGAGCACGACGGGCCCAGCCGAAGGGCTTGGTGAGAATGTGCCAGATGCCGCCAGCGATGCAGATCAGGCCGACCCAAATGTGGCCGCCGATGATGTCTTCCATGTTGTTGACGCCGACAATCCAGCCGTCGCCACCAAAGGGAGAACCTGCCAGGTAGCCGAAAATAACGGCGGGGTTCAGAGTCGGGTTGGTGATGATGCGGACATCGCCACCGCCCGGTGCCCAAGTGTCATAGACACCACCAAACACGCAAGCCTTCAGAACCAGCAGCAGCGCACCGCAACCCAGCAGGATGAGGTGGTAGCCGATGATGTTGGTCATCTGGTTCTTGTCTTTCCAGTCGTAGCCAAAGAAGGAAGAGTACTCTTCCAGCACCTCGGGGCCGCGCAGGGCGTGGTAAATACCACCGAGACCCAGCACTGCCGACGAAATCAGGTGCAGCACACCGACAACGAAATAGGGGAAGGTGTTGATGACTTCACCACCGGGCCCTACACCCCAGCCCAGAGTGGCTAGGTGAGGTAGCAGAATGAAGCCCTGCTCATACAGAGGCTTATCGGGAACGAAGTGGGCTACTTCAAACAGGGTCATAGCCCCGGCCCAGAACACAATCAGACCAGCGTGGGCCACGTGGGCACCCAACAGCTTGCCGGATAGGTTAATCAAACGAGCGTTACCAGACCACCAGGCAAAGCCGGTGGATTCTTGGTCGCGCCCAGCAATATACGAGTTGCTAGAGAGCGTTACCACGGGGGAGTACCTCTTCGGGGAATACAAACTTCTCATGGGGCTGGTCAGTCGGTGCCATCCAAGCCCGAATGCCTTCGTTCAGCAAGATGTTCTTGGTGTAGAAGGTCTCAAACTCAGGGTCTTCTGCCGCCCGAATCTCCTGGGACACAAAGTCGTAGGCCCGCAGGTTCAACCCGAGACCCACAATGCCCACCGCACTCATCCACAAGCCGGTGACCGGCACAAACAGCATGAAGAAGTGCAGCCAACGCTTGTTCGAAAACGCAATCCCAAAAATCTGAGACCAGAATCGGTTGGCGGTCACCATCGAGTAGGTCTCTTCGGCCTGGGTCGGCTCAAACGCACGGAAGGTGTTGGCGTTATCGCTATCTTTGAACAGCGTGTTCTCGACGGTGGCACCGTGGATGGCGCACAGCAGCGCTCCACCCAGCACACCCGCTACACCCATCATGTGGAAGGGGTTCAGCGTCCAGTTGTGGAAGCCTTGCAAGAACAGCAGGAAGCGGAAGATGGCGGCGACGCCAAAACTGGGGGCAAAGAACCAGCTCGACTGACCGAGGGGGTACATCAGAAAGACGCTGACAAATACCGCAATCGGTGCCGAAAAGGCAATGGCGTTGTAGGGTCGCAGACCGACGAGACGAGCCACTTCGAACTGACGCAGCATGAAGCCGATCAGGCCGAAGGTGCCGTGTAGGGCAACGAAGCTCCACAGGCCGCCCAACTGGCACCAGCGCACAAAGTCACCCTGGGCCTCAGGGCCCCACAGCAGTAGCAGGGAGTGACCCAGGCTATTGGCGGGGGTGGAGACGGCAACGGTCAAAAAGTTGCACCCTTCCAGGTACGACGACGCGAGGCCGTGGGTGTACCAGGAGGTGACAAAGGTGGTGCCGGTCAGCCAGCCGCCCACGGCCATGAAGGCGCAGGGGAACAGCAGGATGCCCGACCACCCGATAAACACAAAGCGATCGCGCTTTAGCCAGTCGTCGAGGACGTCGAACCATCCTCGCTCGGCTTGCGCGCGTCCCATTGCTATGGTCATGTCAAATCCTCTTTATATGACATCCAATCCATAAGGTCGCAGCTCTGTGGATCCAGAATAGCCTGGCAGAGCAATACCTCAAAGCAGGGGTTAGTAACTACTAAGTATTCCAGATATTAGAGCCAGAGAGAATAATATTCCTGCTCCAATCATCGATACCTCTGCCTGAATCGCACCAGCAGCCTCAGAGGACAAGCCTCTAAAGACCGGGTTTCTATTTATGATAGAGAGTGTTCTATTTTTTTACAATCTGACACGTAATTTCTCAGGCTGTACGGTGCCAGGGGCCTAGCTGCCTCAAGCCGGTGTCAGTCGCAGGGGCCGACCGGCTTAAACCCAATGGGGTTTAGACTGGGCTGATTCAGTGTTTATATAGAGTAATAGCGGGTGGTATGCCCAGTCTGCTCAGTCTGATTTGAAGAAAACGGTGGCGTTGAAGCCGCCCTGTCCAGACTTTTTCCTAGGTTTTCATCGCTCTTCATCTATCACTATCGCTTGTTAAGATCTATGACTGCCTCCCTGTCGTCTACTCAATCTCAAACCCTTAAGCGCACCGTGCTGGGGGCCCGTCGTCTGAGCAATATTTTTTGGGCCGTGGTGCTCACCCTAGGCGGGCTGGGGTTTGCCCTGGCTGGGGCTTCCAGCTACCTGAAACAAAATCTGCTGCCCTTCGCTGACCCGACTCAGCTGGTATTTATTCCCCAGGGCATTGCCATGGGCTTTTATGGGGTAGCGGCCCTGGGTCTAGCCACGTTCCTTTGGGTTGTCATTAGTTTGGACGTGGGCGGTGGATACAACAGCTTCGACAAAGTCAGCAATCGCCTGCAAATTGTCCGCAAAGGGTTTTGGGGCGAAAACCGCCGCATTGAGATCGATCACCCCCTAGAAGAGGTGACGGCGGTGCGGGTGGCGATTAAAGAAGGGCTCAACCCCAAGCGCACCCTTTACCTGCGTATCAAGGGTCGCCCCGACATTCCGCTGACTCGGGTGGGCCAACCGATTCCCTTATCTGATTTAGAAAATCAGGGGGCAGAACTGGCGCGGTTTTTGCAGGTGCCACTAGAGGGGTTGTAGGCCGTTTTAAGGTCTAATGCTGAGCAGCAGGCTCCCGGCGTTGAGCCCGTACGATAACATGGGGGGTCGGTTGAACTATTAGGAATTGACGTATTGATGGCTCTCTCGACTCGCCCGTTTACCCTGGCCCTAGCTACCCTGCTAACCCTCTGGCTGGGCGCTTGCACCAGTGCTCCCAGCTTAGACTCGACCAGTGAGGCTCCCACAGACCCCGGCCTGACTGAGTCAGTAGCAGTGGCCCCAACCGGGTTGCCTATTCTGGAGGGGACGGCAACGGTGGAGATGGTAGTAAACGGCAGCCCCATTGTGATGGAGCTAGACGGCGCTAATGCCCCAATCACCGCTGGTAACTTCGTAGATTTGGTGAACCGTGGCGTATACGATGGCTTGGTGTTTCACCGGGTAGTGCGTGACCCAGAGCCCTTTGTCGCTCAAGGTGGTGACCCCCAGAGCAAAGACCCCAGCGTGCCAGCGCAGCAGTTGGGTACGGGGAGCTTTATTGACCCCGAGACCCAGGCTCCTCGCTACGTTCCTTTAGAAATTAAGCCCGCTGGGGCAGCAGAGCCGATCTATAGCCAAACCCTTGAAGAAGCCCGCATCAGCGAGGCTCCGGAACTGCCTCACACTCGGGGCGCCGTAGCCATGGCGCGATCGCAGGCAGTAGACTCGGCCTCGGCCCAGTTTTACATCACTCTGGCAGAGCTGCCCTTTTTGGACGGTAGCTATGCGGTGTTTGGCTATGTCACCAGCGGCATGGAGGTGGTGGATGCTATTCAGCAGGGCGATCGCATTGAGTCGGCGCGGGTCACAGCCGGTCTGGAGAATCTGAAGACTGAGTAGGCCAGGAACTAAGAATCAGGCCGTTGTTGTCACCGGTATGGGGCTGATCACAGCCTTGGGAACCACAGCAACGGCCACCTGGAACAATCTTTTGGCCGGGAAATCGGGCATTCGGATCGGACAGCCATTCTCGGAACTGCCGCCTCGGCCTCTAGCTATGGTGAGCGATACGCCCGCTGACCTTGAGGATTTGCTGAAGTTGGCGGTGGCTGAGGCGATCGCCGATGCCCAGCTCACGCTGCCCCTAGCCGACTGCGGCGTAGTGGTTGGTTCCAGCCGCAGCTTTCAGGGCCGCTGGGAACGGATGGCTCGTGCTGAGTCCTGGGTAGACAACCCTTGGCTGGAGGCGCTGCCGCACATGGGGGCGATCGCCGTTGCCCGCCAGATTCAATCCCAAGGGCCGGTGCTGGCTCCAATGGCGGCCTGTGCCACCGGGCTGACGGCAATTTTTCAGGGCTACGAGCTGGTGCGGCGGGGGCAATGCGATCGCGTCATCGTCGGGGCCGCCGAAGCGCCCATTACTCCCCTCACCCTGGTAGGCTTTGAGCAACTGGGTGCCCTCGCCACGACGGGCTGCTATCCCTTTGACGCCCATCGAGAAGGACTGGTGCTGGGAGAGGGGGCGGCGGTACTGGTGCTGGAGTCAGAAGCTGTCTGGCGGGAGCGATCGGGGCCAGAAGCCTACGGCTGCATCCTCGGCGGCGGCTTTAGCGTCGATGCCTACCACCGCACCGCGCCAGATCCAACCCTGGGGGGCAGTCGTCTGGCGCTCAAAAACTGTCTTTACTACAGCGGGTTAAGCCCGCAGCAGGTGAGCTATGTGCATGCCCACGGCACTGGAACCAGGCTTAACGATGATCATGAGGTGCAGCTACTGACTGAGGGGTTTTCGCCGCTGCCGTGGATGAGTTCGACTAAGGGGGCAACCGGGCATACGCTGGGGGCTTCGGGGGCGATCGGGGCGGCTGTTTGCCTAATGGCCCTGCGCCATCACGTGCTCCCGCCGAATGGGGGCGATGGGGGCGAGAGTATTTATCCCAAACTAGTGACTGAGCCTGTGGTCAATGATCTAGATGTGGCGCTGTGCCTGAGCTTTGGCTTTGGCGGGCAGAATGGGGTGCTGGCGCTGGGGCGCGATCGCATCAGTTTTGAACTTAACGGCTCTACTTAGAATTGGGACTTTGCAGCGGTCAGACACCCGCTCGCCCCTACGCCGTTTGTCCATGAGCCGCTTCTGCCTAAAATTCACAGGCGATCGCCCCTAAACCTGATCCTCAGGCCAAGCTATTAAAGAACTCCATCGCCATCTGAGGCAGATTGCTGACCTCAAGCCACAGCTGTTTAGGGCTAATGCCAAACAGGTATTGCAGCGCCACAACAATCGCAACTAGACCAATGAGCGGAACAAGTCCTACGCTTAAAATTCTGAAAAACAGCTGGGCAGCTAAAACGACGACCGCGATCGCCGCAATCAGCAGCACCAGTTGAGGATCAACGGAACTAAACACAGCATCCATGGGGGCAAGAAACGGTTAAGGAATAGAGCGAACAAAAACCCAAACCATCCTAACCTAGAGGTCGAGAGCGATGGTTGTTGGTGTTAGGCTAGAACCCGGAATGCTTCTGGCGCATTGCCGCCGGTCACGTAGCCACCCTGTTGTTTGATTGTGGTGAGATGGGCGATCGCCCCCTCACCAATCACCTCACCTGCCACAATGGCCGGTATGCCAGGAGGATAGGCCGAAACTGTATCGGCACTAATGCGGCCAACAGCAGCTTTAGCTCCAACGGTTTCCGTAGCCGCAAAGAACGCCTCGCGGGGCGACACCACCGGCAGCGTAAATAAGGAATCGGCAAAGGCTGGGGTGGGCTGAGGCCATGCCTCGGCGGAAGCGGTCTGTTTGGCATATCTCTCTGCCAGCAAACGAAAACCAGCCACACACCGCTGCCGATCCTCATCTGTATTGCCAAGGCTAATAATTAAGGTCAGATGCCGCAGTTCCGGCAGTTCGACCGTAACGCCTAGCTCTTTGTGGAGAATTTCGTCGGCCTCTAGCCCCGTCAGCTCTAAGCCCGAGATATCCACCGTTAGCCGAGTTAGATCCAAATCGCTAACGCTGGAGAATGCTGTTACTGCCGGTTTATCGATCGTCCGCAGGCCAGGAACCGTAGCCAGTTCCGTACGCATGTGCTGCGCCAGGGCCAATGTATCTGACAAAAGTGCCTTGCCCTCCGTCGCCATCTGGTGACGAGCCGCATCCAACGATGCCAGCAGCAAAGAATTGGGGCTGGTAGACTGGGTGAGCTGTAGGGCTGCTTGCAGGCGATCGCGATCGATGCGATTCTCCTGAGGAGAGGCATTGCCAACGCCCCTGGTATGCAGCATCGCTGCCTGACTCAATGCCCCCAGCACCTTATGGGTTGACTGCACCACCAGGTCAGCGCCCAGCGCCAATGCCGGGGTGGGCAGGTCTGGGTGAAAGGCAAAGTGCGGTCCGTGGGCTTCGTCTATCAGTAGGGGAATGTTGTGGTGGTGGGCGAGGGAGGCGATCGCCCCTACATTCGAACATATGCCGTGGTATGTGGGCGACACCAGCAAAATAGCGCGGGTGTCGGGGTGGTGGACAAGGGCTGAGGCGATCGCCTCAGCCTTGACCCCCAGAGCTAACCCCAGCTCTGCGCTGTACTCTGGAGCCACAAAAACCGGCATCGCCCCCGACAGCACCAGCCCCGCGATCACCGAGCGATGGGCATTGCGCGGCACGATAATCTTTTCGCCAGGGCCACAGGTGGCGAGAATGGCTGCCTCAATGCCACAGGTCGAGCCGTTGGCGAGAAAGTAAGTTTGCCCAGCTCCAAAGGCCTCGACAGCAAGCTCTTGGGCTTCAAGAATCACGCCCTCCGGGGCAAATAAATTATCCAGCTCCGGCAGTTCCGGCAGATCCGCTGCTAGCGCCGCTGCTCCCAGCAGATCCCGCAGCCGAGGAGATGCCCCCTGCCCTTGCTTGTGGCCTGGCGCATAAAACGCTGCATGGGGTCGCTGACTGCTTGCCTGCAATGCCGTGAGAATAGGAGTCTGCGATTGATCGAGCATAGCGGTGTAACTCGATAGCCTGGATTATTAATCGATCAAGGCAATATGGCAGCACGGGCCAGAGACCCATCCCTCAAGAGGATGGCCATTTAGAGTCTGGGGGGTCTCTGAGATTGTGCTTGTGGGATAGCCGCCCCGGCTGTCTCACACCAGATTCGCTATAGTCTGAAAGGAAAATCTGGAGAGTATCCCATGGCTAAAGTTACCTGGAATGGCGTTGTGCTGGCTGAAAGCGACGCCTGCGAAGTGGTCGAAGGCAACCAATACTTCCCCCCCGACTCGCTGAATATGGACTACTTCAAGCCCATCAGCAAAACCACCAGCTGCCCGTGGAAAGGTACCGCCAGCTACTACGACATCGTTGTTGATAACAATGTCAACTCTGGAGCCGCCTGGTACTACGCCGAACCCAAGCCCGCCGCGAGCAACATCAAGGGCTACGTGGCGTTTTATAGCAACAAGGTAAAGGTGGAAGCCTAGGAGTGAGGGGTAGGGAGTAGGGGGTGAGGGGTTGCAGATTCCTACCCTACTCCCCACCCCTTACTCCTCATACCCCTACGCTTTCTTCAGCCAGCTAAACATGGCCCGCAGATCCTTACCCACTTCTTCAATGGGGTGCTCGGCTTCGCGGCGGCGCATGGCGGTGAAGCCGGCGTTGCCTGACTGGCTCTCAAGTACAAACTCGCGGGCAAACTGGCCGGTCTGAATTTCCTTCAGCACCTTGCGCATTTCGGCGCGGGTTTCGTCGGTGATGATGCGGGGGCCACGGGTGTAGTCGCCGTACTCAGCGGTGTTGGAGATGCTGTCGCGCATCTTGGCGAGACCGCCTTCTACAACGAGGTCGACAATTAGCTTCACTTCGTGGAGGCACTCGAAGTAGGCCAACTCGGGCTGGTAGCCAGCATTCACTAGGGTTTCAAACCCGGCTTTGATCAGCTCGCTGAGGCCGCCGCAGAGCACCACTTGCTCACCAAACAGGTCGGTCTCGGTCTCTTCGCGGAAGGTGGTTTCGAGCACGCCAGCGCGGGTGCCGCCGATGCCTTTAGCGTAGGCCATGGCGCGATCGCGAGCCTGACCCGTGGCATCTTGATAGACAGCAAACAGGCAGGGCACGCCTTGGCCCTCTTGGTAGGTGCGGCGCACCAGGTGGCCGGGGCCTTTGGGGGCGACCATCACCACGTCCACATCGGCGGGGGGCACGATCTGACCAAAGTTGATGTTAAAGCCGTGGGCAAACAGCAGCACGTTGCCCGCTTCTAGGTTGGGCTCGATCGCCTCTTTATAAATAGTGCGCTGCACTTCGTCGGGCAGCAAAATCATGATCCAGTCGGCTAGCTTGACGGCGTCGGCGACGGGCTTAACGGTGAGCCCTTCGGCTTCGGCCTTGGCGGTGGAGCGGCTGCCTTCGTAGAGACCCACAATGACGTTGACGCCGCTGTCTTTGAGGTTGAGGGCGTGGGCATGACCCTGGGAGCCATAGCCGATGATGGCCACGGTCTTGCCGTTGAGCAAATCTAAGTTTGCGTCACTGTCGTAATACATGCGGGCCATGGGGTTCTCCTTGAACTTGACGGGCTGCGGTGTTTTCTGTGCAAGCTCTTGATTCTACCAAACTAAGGGGGGTTGCAAAAATACCTCGAACCGTGAATTCGGTTTCGCTCATGGTGCTCACTGGCCATCGCGCTGCCTCAGCGGCGGCGTGACGCGATCGGTAGAATAAGGGCAGGCGACAAAAACACAGTCGTAAGATTCTCCCTGTGAGTACTGCTGATGGTTAAAGCAACCTCCCCCCCAACCCTCTACCAGCAAGACTTGGTGGCCTGGTATGACGACACCGTGGCCAAGCTCAGGGCAGGCGATTTTGCAGCACTGGATATCGAAGGATTAATTGAGGAAATTGAAGGGTTGGCAGGACGCGATCGCCGAGAGTTGAAAAGTCGCTTGCGAGTCTTGTTAGCTCACCTCCTGAAGCGGCTTTATGTCGATGCCCCAGACGACTACCGGGGCTGGGAAATTACGATTCGAGAACAGCGGCGACAGCTGCTCGATTTACTTGAGCAATCACCCAGTTTACGCAATGAGGTCGAACCGCTGTTCCCCAAATGTTGGGCTGAGGCATTGGCAACTGTGCGAGAAGACTATCCCCAGACGGTGTTTCCCGATCGCTGGCCGGGGAGCACCGAGCTAGATGCTCTGTTAAGTGAAAAGGGTTGGTAATGCCTCTATGCCGCAGTCTTTGCCCCCCGACACGATGCCGACCGTTGCCCTGGTCACCGGGGCCAACCGGGGCATTGGCCTGGAAGTTACCCGCCAGCTCGCCCAGGTAGGGATGACGGTAATTTTGGGCAGCCGAGACCTGGCCAAGGGAGAAGCCGCCGCGCCGATAGTTCAGGCCGATTTGGCGGTTTTGCCCCAGCCCTTAGATGTGACTGACCCGGCAAGCATTGCCCGCCTGACCGAGTTTGTAGAGCAGCGGTTTGGCCGCCTGGATGTGCTGATTAACAATGCAGGCATTCTTTACGACACGTGGCAGCAGGCCAGCAATGCAGACCTGGCGGTGGTGCAGGAGGCTTGGAATACCAACACCCTCGGCCCCTGGCGCATGGCCCAGGCGTTTTTGCCTTTGCTCAAACGCAGCTCGCGCGGTCGCATTGTCAATGTCTCTAGCGGGGCGGGAGCTTTGAGCCGCATGGGGGCAGGCACCCCAGCCTATAGCACCTCTAAAGCGGCCCTGAATGCGTTTACCCGACTGCTGGGCGCTGAGCTACAGGGTACGGGCATTTTGGTGAATGCGGTGTGCCCTGGCTGGGTCGCCACCGATATGGGCGGCAGCGGCGGTCGCCCGGTGGCTGAGGGCGCAGCGGGGGTTGTGTGGGCCGCGACTCTGCCTGATGATGGCCCCACGGGCGGGTTCTTTCGCGATCGCAAACCGCTGGATTGGTAGATTGCCCAGAGCGCTAGTGGCGAATCCATTTAGTGAGGATGCGCATGGGTTGGCCGGTGGTGGGGTCGAGCTGGGGTTTGCTCCAGGCGCGGGGTTCGGCGAAGCCGATGCTGTGGAGATGGGCGATGATGAGTTCCATGTTGGTGGCGGTGCCGATGAGCATGACACGCACGGGTTCGCGCGGGTCGGCTGGCTCTGCGCTGGGTGGGTTGCTGGCGGGCGGCTGGCTATAGATTTCGCTGTTGGGGATGAAGTCTGACATGGCGATCGGTTAATAAGTGTATGTGGAAGGGATCCAGCACCTAGGGTTTTGCAAAACCTTAGGTGCTTTCGCCGCAAGAAACTGCACGAAGGGTGCGAAACCCATCGCAGAATGCGACACTGTGAAATCGAGTCGCCTTGAAGAAAACTTCAACGCGATGAGAGAACTATACCGTTCTTTCTATACCGAACGGTAATTACTGAGCAGTATAGTATGTCTGGCCAAAGTCAGCAAGTCACGCTGATGGATTTGCGTACTCGTGTAGGTTTGACCCGCCGCGAGGTAGCAAATACCCTAGGAATTACCGAAAAAACGGTCTATGTATGGGAAACCAGCGACAATCCGCCCAAAATGACGGTTTCTCAGGTTCAAAAGCTATTGGAGATACTTAACTGTACGTTGGATGAGTTAGCGATCGCTACGAGAAAATAAGCTTGTAAATCCCGTATTGTGGAGACAAATACTACAAATCGCCTAGACCTAACACATTTTGAAGAGCCCTCTGCACATCTTCATCATTTAAAGGTACATTTTTATCCTGCTCATCTTTGTATGTTGTAGCAAGTTCTAATCTCAATGCTTTGATGACTCGCTCGGAATCAAGCGCTTTCAACATGCGCTTTTTGCTGATGCAAGCCACTAGGTGGCTCTCATTCTCAAGATCACCTCCAAAGACAGCCTTAGAAGTCAGCAGATACAATTTTTCTGCGTCAACTTCGCTAACTCCATCTTCATCAAGTAAAGAAACATCGAATATCTCAATAAAGCGAGGATCTCTTCCCGGCTGAGGAATAACACGGTAAAGTCGCCAGATTTGGCCATTTGTGACAACAGCCCATTCTGCTGAAAGGCTTGTAGCGTAGCCAGCAGCTTGGTCTCTTACATTGTTATTTAGTTTCGCCCTAATATTCTTACACTCAATTACCAAAAAGATATGATCACCGCGTTTGAGGGCTATGTCAACTTTCCCTCCCAGTGTTCTAACCTCTGTATCAAGTTCATTTTTGCTGTATCCCAGCACATTCTCTAGGGCTTCAATGCACCATCTCCTCACTTCTTCTTCGGAGGCTTTTGGTGAGTTGGAAATTTCAACTAGTCGAGGGTGAAGGCGGCGAAATCCATCACGAATGGAGTCTATAGTTTCTTGTCGAATTTCCGCCTTTGTTCGCCGCCTAATTGTCTTTGGATTGCTCTTATTGTCTGACTCTTCCTCAGTATTAGCAGCTTGAATAGAAACGACTTCAAGCGGGGTTGGCTCTACCAACTCCATCACAAATACGTTTCTGCACTTTGGACATCTAACAGGTTTGCCAATCTGATTCTGGTATTCGCTCTTAACCCTAAACCTGGTCTTGCAGTCGTCGCAGGACGTAAAACCTATATAGTTGTCAACAATGCTGGGGCTAATTGTAGTCATAACGTATGTGAGGGGGGTTGCACTTGCGAATGTGATTCAAACGCTCAAAACTCTGACAGATAAAAACTTACATCAGTCAGATTGAGTGTTCCCAAAACAAGTTAAGTACTTCACCTAAAAATTACTGAGAGCTTCTAGGCATCAAATTATGAGTATCTAGCCACCTTCTACAATTAGAGGTGGGCGTTTTCCTAAGGGTTTCAAGCCAATGACCGCTACTGCTGAACTTGCCACCTTTGGGGCCGGATGCTTCTGGGGTGTAGAAGCCGCCTTTCGCAAACTCGACGGCGTGATCGATACCTCCGTCGGCTACATGGGCGGCCACTTCGAAAACCCCTGCTACCTCGACGTGCTCTCGCGCATCACCGGCCACGCCGAAGTCTGTCAGGTGCAGTTCAACCCCGCCGAGATTTCCTACGACGCTCTGCTCGACACATTTTGGCGCATCCATGACCCCACCAGCCTCAATCGCCAGGGGGGCGATCGCGGTGAGCAATACCGCTCCGTGATTTTTTACCACACTCCCGAGCAGGGCAAAGCCGCCCGTCAGGCCAAAATCAAACTGCAAGACTCAGGCCACTACCCCAAGCCCATCGTCACTCAAATCGAACCCGCTGGCGCCTACTGGCTCGCCTCAGAAGAACACCAGCGGTACTTTGGCTAGCCGTTGTCACCTGACTCTGCAAGCAAAAGCAGCAGCAAGTTATTCAGAGACTGTCTGTCTGATGGGGCAAGCTCGCCTAGCTGCCGAATCACCAAATCTTTTTGAATTGTTGTAATCACAGGCTTAATAACTGAAAGCTTAAGCAGCCCTGCTGCCTGCCAGTCAGCAATCATCATCTCACCGAACAATAAAGGGGTTCTCACTTGGCTAGTTACCGCGATGAGAATGAGATCGGGGCGAGCTGTGTTGTAGTCTTGCGAACTGATGACAACTGAAGGTCTTTTCTTTTGGGCGTTTTGGTTGGTAAAAGGAAACGGCACCAGCACAACCTGGCCAAAATCAAAGTTCATCGTAGGCAGCATCTTCCGGGTTTTCCCAGACCTGAGCCAACGAAGGCTCAGCCGCCTGGGCCGCCGCCGTCACAAACTGCCTATCTGAATAGCGCTGACTGAGAAAGTCAATAAAATCTTCTATCTCAGCAACTTGTGGAGGGGAGAACTGCCGAATTTTGTCAATGATTTGTAGCTCCTGCTCTGACAACACTTGCATAGGCTCCCCCATCGCGTTGTTTACGGGTCTAACGCATGATGTTACTAGTGTAACCTCGCACCCGCAGGCACTTTATCCCTGCTCGACCCAGGCGATCACCTGGTCGCCCAGGCGCACGTTATTAAGGCGATCGATTTCGCGAATGCCTGTGGGGCTGGTGACATTGACCTCGGTGAGGTAGCCGCCGATCACATCAATGCCCACAAAGTAGAGGCCGTCGCGAATCAGGGTAGGGGCGAGCTGGCGGCAGATGTCGAGTTCGCGATCGGTGATGTCTACCTGAGCGACCCGACCCCCCACCGCCATGTTGCCGCGAAACTCGCTGCCGGTGGGGATGCGGTTGACCGCGCCAATGGGTTCGCCGTTGAGCAAAATAATTCGCTTGTCGCCGTCTTTGGCGGCGGGCAGGTAAGTCTGCACCATCACCGGCTCTTTGCCCTGCTGGGTACTAATTTCAACCATCGAGTTGAGGTTGCGATCGCCCGCCTGCAAAAACAAAATCCCTTCCCCAGCCTTGCCCCCCAAGGGCTTGAGCACCGCCGAACCCCACCGCTCCACGGTTTCACGAATTACCGCCTTGCTCTGGGTGACAATCGTTTCAGGAATCGCCTCGGTAAATTGCAGGGCATACATTTTCTCGTTCGCCGCTCGCAGTCCCTTGGGCGAATTGATCACGCGGGTTTTGGCCGGGTCGATGTAGTCGAGAATGTAGGTGGCATAGAGGTAGGGTACGGTAACGGGCGGGTCGGTGCGCATAAATACCGCATCCATCTCTTCCAGCGGCAGCTGCACCGCTGCGCCCACCTCAAACCAAGGGTTAGCTGCCGCCCAAAGCCCATCCACCAGGTTTACGGGGGTGAGCTTCACCGGCTGCATGAGCGCCAGGGCTTTGCCCGCCACTACGCTGAGGGCATTAGCCGCTGTAATCCACACCTCGTGGCCGCGCTGTTGGGCCGCCTCCATAAGGGCAACGCTGGTGTCGTGGCCGGGGTCAAGGCGGTTGATCGGGTCGATAATGAAGGCAACTTTCACAGGCGATGCTCAATACTCCAAGTAGAGTTCTAGCATCCCACGGCCCGGTTAAGGATGAGGTAGCGCTGAGTAAGGCTACAGCACCGCAATGCATTCAATCTCAACATCGACATCTTTAGGCAGGCGCGACACCTCAACACAGGCCCGCGCCGGGGCGTGGTCACCGCCAAAATACTTAGCATAGACCTCATTGACGGCGGCGAAGTCGTTCATGTCTTTGAGAAACACCGAGGTTTTGACCACATTGTCAAAGCTGGCCCCAGCGGCGGTCAAAATAGCTTCTAAATTGGCGATCACTTGCTCGGTCTGGGCGACTACATCGCCCTCGCCCACCAGTTTGCCGGTGGCCGGGTCGAGGGCAATTTGGCCAGAGACAAAGAGCATTTGTCCGCTGACGGCCACGGCCTGGTTGTAGGGGCCGACGGGGGCAGGGGCAGTGGGGGTGTTGATGATGGTGCGCTGCATGGGAAGTTGGGGGTGATGGGGTAGGGGGTGAGGGGTAGGGGGTGGATGGGTGAGGGGTAGGGCTGTATTCGTACTCCCCACTCCTCACTCCCTACTTCTCTAAGTCGCTGCCAAAGCGGGGTCGCTGGCCGTAAAAGCGGTACTGCCAATAATCTCGCAAAATGCGATCGTGATCAAAGCAAAGATTTGGCGGCACTTCCCAGGGGTTGACGATCGCAGCAGTTTTGGCGTCATCACCGGCAACGGGGTCGGCAGTGGCAGTGGCCAAAAATACAACGCTAAGGGTGTGCTGGCGAGGGTCGCGATCGGGGTCGGAGTAGACAGCGAGCTGTTCGATCAGGGTGATGGTGAGGCCGGTTTCTTCCTGGGCTTCGCGGCGGGCGGCGGTTTCAACGCTTTCGCCGTAGTCGACAAAGCCGCCGGGCAGCGCCCAGCCCAGGGGCTCGTGGTGGCGCTCGATCAGCACGATGGGGCGGTGGGGTTGGTGCAGCAGTTCAATAATAATGTCAACGGTCGGGGTGGGATTGCGATAGGTGGTCATGGGGGAGACTTGAAGGAAATTTTCTGGAACAAAAATAACTCTTAGGACAGCCGACTCGCTCCCATTGGCCATGTTAAAGTCAACTGGAATTTAAGCCGAGCTATGCTATGCCCTTTCCCAGAGCCAGCGGCATTTTGCTGCATCCTACGTCGCTGCCCAGTCGGTTTGGTATTGGCGACCTGGGGCCAGAAGCCTACCGATTTGTAGATTTTTTGGCGGCGACTCGCCAACATCTCTGGCAGGTGCTGCCCCTAGGGCCGACCGGTCACGGCAACTCGCCATACCTCTGCTACTCGGCGATGGCGGGCAACCCGCTGCTGATCAGCCTGGAAGAGCTGTGCGAGCATTCTTTACTCTACCCTGATGAACTGCACGAGCTAGAGCATTTCTCGCCGCACCAGGTCGATTTTGATCAGGTGATGCCGATTAAGATGCGGCTGTTAGAGCGGGCTGCGACTCGGTTTGACGATGTGGCCTCGGCAGAAGACCGGGCCGCGCTGGCGCAGTTTAGCGAAGAGTGCCACTTTTGGGTAGATGAGTTTGCCTTTTTTATGGCGCTCAAAAATGCCCACGGCGGCGCGGGCTGGACGGAATGGCCTCGTGACATCGCCCGGCGCGAACCCGAAGCAATGGCCGAGTGGCGGGAAAAGCTGGCTAGCGATATTTTTTGCCACAAGTTTTTGCAGTTTGAGTTTCACCGCCAGTGGCAGGCGCTGCGGCAGTACGCCCGCGATCGCCAGATTCAGATCATCGGCGATATACCCATCTACGTGGCCCACGACAGTGTCGACGTGTGGGCCTATCCCGAAAATTTCATGCTTGACGAAGAAACCCTGGCTCCGGCGCAGATGGCCGGGGTGCCGCCCGACTATTTCAGCGAAACGGGGCAGCTCTGGGGCAACCCCACCTACAACTGGGAAGTGCTGAAAAAAAGCGGCTTTAACTGGTGGATTCAGCGCATCAACGCGCTGCTGGGCTACGTCGATATTATTCGGGTCGATCATTTCCGGGGGTTACAGGCCTACTGGAGCGTGCCCGCTGGCGAAACCACCGCCATCCACGGCCAATGGGTTGAAGCCCCAGGCACAGAACTGTTTGAGGCCATCCGCCAAACCTTTGGCAAACTGCCCGTCATGGCTGAGGATCTGGGGATGATTACCCCAGAGGTCGAGGCGTTGCGGGACGAGTTTGAGTTTCCCGGCATGAAAATTCTGCACTTCGCCTTTGGCGGCGGCAGCGATAACCCTTACCTGCCCTTCAACTATGTCGAGAACAGCGTGGTCTACACCGGCACCCACGACAACGACACCACCGTGGGCTGGTTTGAAAAAATGCCCGACTACGAGCGCGATCGCCTCCAGCAGTACCTCGGCTGCATCAGCCCCGAGGGCATTCACTGGTCGCTGATTCGTCTAGCGCTGCTGTCGGTCTCTAACCAGGCAATTATTCCGTTGCAAGACCTGCTGGGCTACGGCAGCGACTGCCGCATGAACACCCCCGGCCTGTCTGACGGCAACTGGGGCTGGCGCTACGAGGCTAAAGTTTTGACAGATGAGGTGAGCGATCGCCTGCGATCGCTCACCGAACTCTCTAACCGGGCCACAGCCTCAATGGATTAGCGGGAGGCGCGGGGGAGGGAACCGGGGGGTGAGGAAGATAGGGAAGGTGAGGAAGGTAGGGATGCTCAGCGTCTGTTCGACCAATCTCTCCCTCATCTTCCCTATTTCTCTAATGACTCAACGCTGGCTCCGATATACCCCGCATAAAAATATCAGTGACCGAGATCACCCCCAACAAACGCCCGTCTTGAACTACGGGGGCGCGCTGCATGCTGGTGTCAGACAGCACCTGAGAGGCTTCTTGAATCGTGAGATGAGGCGCTAGAGAAATGCAGGGCTGGCGCATGATGTCCTGCACCAGCACCTTTTCAGGATTGTGGCCTCGCGCCACCACGGTGTAGACAATATCGCGCTCGGTCACCATGCCAAAGGGCATGTCTTGGCTGCGGTGCTCGACCAGTAGCGCCCGAATCTGGCGCTGCTGCATCAGGTCAATGGCTTCGGCGACGGTGGCACCGCTGGCGATGGTGGTGACGTTGGGGGTCATGATATCGGCCACAGTCAGCATAGGACTCTCCAGGAAACATTAGTGGGTTAAGGGCTACAACCGCGCATTCCAGAAACCTGCGCGCCACGGGCAGGCCTCGGTCTGAACCCATAAACCGGCTGACAAGTTCCGGCTTGAAAGATCAAAAATCTGGCTGCTGGGGAAGCTTCCTCAGCGCTGCGATTCGGTTTGCAGCAATCTCTCCTATGGTGACCTCTACAGCTGGGATCACGGGTTGTATTTGTAGCTTTTCTTTAGATTGCAGGGTCTGTCAGTTACAGATCGTTAGAGTTTTGGCTTAAAGGGCAGTGGGCGTGGCGGCTGCCCTCGCTGGCGGCGGCGGTGAAGGCAGGTGAGCGCACCACCCGTGATGGGCACCAGGGGCATCATGGCGAGCCAAAAGGCGGGGGGCGGCGGGTCGGGCTGGGCCACCACTAGGGGGCTAAAGGTGACTAGATTGGCGGTCAGCGGCGGCGGTGGTAGGGCGATCGCCCGACGAGCATTCTCCAAAGCGAGCCAGGTTTGCGGACCAGCGATGCCATCGACGACCAGGCCTTGCTGCGCTTGGAGCGATCGCACCGCTGCCGCAGTATCAGTGCCATAGTGACCGTCAACCACGCCTGCAAACAGCCCTATATTCGCCAGCTCCGTCTGAAGCTCATTGACCAAGGGGCCACGGTCTTCGGTTCGCAATAGGGGAGTCGCGGCGACGCTCTGCGGGGTAGATAGACCAGGCTGAGCTGCAACAGAGGCGAGGGGGGCGAATCCGCCTAGGGCCAGTAGGCTGGCTAGCAATAGGCAGCGGCTGTGGCGCAACGTTGCGATCCATTGGGTAATCATTGGTCGTCACTCCCCAGAAAATGCCCACAGCCAGAGGGGCAGGGTGAACAACAAACTGATCGAACTGAGCCCGACGCAGGTGACCGACAGATCGCGGTCGAGGTCGTAGGCCTCAGCCAGCACCAGGTTAGAAAAGGCGCAGGGCATGCCCGCCTGCAAAATCATCACCAGCCGGGGCGGGCCGTCTATGCCCAGGGCGGTGAGGCCCAGCCCCACGGCCAGGGGCAGCACCAGCATCTTAATCGCCACGGCGACGGTGGCTCGGTGCAGGTGTTGCCACGAGCTGAGCTGCTGAATACGCAGCCCCATCAGCAGCAGCGACAGCATGACAATTGCCCAGGCAAACTGGTAGAGACCCAGGTCGAGCCAGGCGGGGAGGGCGATCGCCTTCAGACCCAGCCCCAGACCAAAGGCCAGAATAATCGGATTTTGCCCCACCGCCCGTAACCGGGTTGACCATTGCTGCCGCCAAGGCGGCGACGAGGTGGGGCTTTGTCCTCCCATTTCTGACGCCAAAATTGCCCCCAGCCCGTAGGAGCCCAGCAGCGTGCCCAGGGCATCGTAGAACAGCGCCCAGCCAAACACCCCCACCCCCAGCTGGGGCAACAGCAGCACCACAGGGTAGCCAATGTAGCCGGTGTTGCCCAGCATCGCCGCCAACGAAAAGCTGCCCTGGGTGGGCCGCGCCCAGGCCTCCTGGTCAGCGCGAATCCACAGGCGGCTGCACAGCAGCCCCAGCAAAATTGCGGCCCAGGCCACCACCGGAGCCAGGTACAAGTTGCCCGACAGGTCGGCGCGGCGCATAAACCCCACAATGCTGAGGGGAATGCCCAGCCAAAACAAAAACCGCCCCAGGCGCAAAGGCACCTGGTGATACAGCCCGTGGGATGACTCTCGGTGGGGAGCAAACCGGCACAGCAACGCCCCCAGACCAGCGCCAGCGCAGATGCCAGCGCCAATCGGCCCATACAGGCGCATCAATACCTCAAACGGTGGCAAAACAGCAGCCCTCCCATACCCTGCACTGCGATTGTGACAGGCGAGACCGGAGTTGCGTATAGCCATCGCCCCTACAGCCGAGAAGTTGTAACGGCATCGCCGCCAAGGGCCATAATGGGTAGAGCTTTGCCGGAAGCGAGTGATCATGCCTCCTATCGACGATATTCCCCAAGCGGCCCGCGATGTCCCTGTCTATTCGACGGGCGCAGAACAGCACCCCTGGCTGCGGCGCACGCGTGTGCTGCGGCGTTTTTTAGGTTTGGCGATGCTGGCCCTGGCAGCGGGCGGGCTGGTGGCCTGGTACCAGACGAATGGGTTTTCTGCGGTCGAGTTCGCTCAGCCCTTTGAGACCATGGTCAACCGCTCCGCTGTTGAGACCGAGGGGGAACCGGCCACCAGCGATCGCGACGTCGCCGTGCAATTAGCTCCCTCCAGCCGCACCCTGCTTAACCACCGCGCCTACGATGAGGCCCCTGACGAAGAGCTGGTGACGCTGAATGCCAATGCTGCCATTCGTCTGCGCACCGCTGCGGCCAGCCAGTATGAGGCCATGGCCCAGGCCGCCCGTCGCGAAGGGGTGAGACTGGTGCCGCTGTCGGGCTTTCGTTCCCAGGCGGAGCAGGAGACGATTTTCTTTAGCCTCAAGGCCGATCGCGGCCAAGATGCTGAAACCCGCGCCGAGGTCAGCGCCCCACCGGGCTACAGCGAGCACCACACCGGCTATGCCATTGATATCGGTGATGGCAACCAGGCGGGTGCTAACCTCAACACCGATTTTGCCGATACCCGCGCCTACCAGTGGATGGACGCCAACGCAGTGCGCTACGGCTATGAGCTGTCCTTTCCGCCCGACAATTTTCAGGGGGTGGCTTTTGAGCCTTGGCACTGGCGGTTTGTGGGCGATCGCATCAGCCTAGAGACCTTTTATAGCGAATAGGCCAGAAAGGCCCATATACCGCTCCAAGCAGCGGTATATGGGCTTTTTGCATCGAACTAAGTCATAGCCGACCCATTCGGAAAAGTAGGGGCAACCATAGCCTAATTCGACTTGTGGAAAATGGTTTCCAAATGGTGGGCACTGCCCACCCTACAGTGGCTTAAACCACGCAGATGCTTCTGCTATTGAGCGGGACGCGGCTAAGTATTCAGGGGCAGCGCATAGGCTTTGTGATCTTGCTAGCATCCACCCAGCCTACTGGCTGCTGCTTCGGGAACCTGCGATCGCGCATGTAAATTTGGACAGCGGTAGGACGGTTTCCCTTCGCTTCTCGTACGACTCCGGTCAGCATCATATCTGTCCCCACATTGATAGTGCCTATACGATTTGCTTTCTTAGTTTCGAGGTCAGTATTATCGTAGACCTCGACAGAGCCATTGACCGGAATGACTCGTCGGCATTGCCGGATGTACGCCTGCACTTCAGACAAAGCCTCAGGCGATTTAAGTTCACTAATTTGGGCAAAGCCCGAGAGAATTGGGGTAAATGCCATAGAGGCCATAAACCCAGCCAGACAACCTACCGCTAAATACCCTGATCGTTTTGAAAACAAGAGCTTCATACTTGCCTCAGTGTTGAGTTTTGAATCTTACAGAGAAGTCTCCAGATTGTTTTGACAAACATCTCTGGTTCAGGGAACAAACCACTGTGCTAAGACTACACGAATTTTTCTCTCTAGAAAACTACGTTTCTGCAACGCAGGTAAGGCATGATCTACTTTTTTGCGGTAAACAATATCATTTTCTAATAGATTAGATTTTAGACTTAGGGTTTGAGCTACCTTCCAAATTGCTGTTTTGAAAAGTTCAGAACTGCTTCAAACTGAGGCCAAAATTGACATTTCAAGCGGTATCAACGCCCAATTTTGACTAGAGGCTATCGATCAAGACCTTGGCTAGCAAGGGAATGAGGGTTTAACAAGTTAAGTCAACGAGTTCTATACCTCTGCAATAGGCCAGCAGCAGACGCTATTATTTTTAAGGAAAATTTAAAAATCCCATGGAGCGCCCTAGATCATTTGTTCTGGGAATTTAGGCTGATCAAGCAAGAATCCAAATAACTTTACGGTTTTATTGAGATGTTTCTGATACCCTTGTCGGCTGCTCTTTCGTGTCTGCGCCATGTCTCTTGCCTCCCCTAATTTGCCTGGCCATCAACCGATCCAATGGTCAAGAATCACGGCAAAAATGGCTATGGCTAGCGTGCTTATGGGGAGCGTACTGTTCGGCGTACTAGCCTTTCAAAGCTTCCATGAAAAAGTAGAACAAACGCTCTCAGAATCCCTGGGGCGATCGGTTCAATTAGGAGGATTGCGCGGCCTCTCACCTAAAGGAATATGGCTGGGGCGAACCGTGATTTCTCCAACCGATACCGGCATGATTGGCGGACAGATTGACGCTATTGCGGTGGGGATTGACTGGTCAACGCTCTGGCAACAGCGATCGCTGAGGGCAGCGGTAACCCTGGTGCGGCCAGACTTTGTGATGGTTTGGCCCGATGAAGCCGGTGGTCTAGTGGGAGATGCCACTCTGGTCGATTCTGCGTCCCAGTCTTCGTTTTCCGCCCTCTCCCGGATTCACATTGAGGAGGGCGTCCTCACGGTGCGGGTCGCCCCCGCGGTCTCGACCAGCCCGATGCCCCGCTCTAGTCTGACGGTGCAAAACATCCAAGCTGAATTACATCGCCCTAGTGAGCAATCGCCCCTCGTGTTCACGGTGCAGGGGCAAGTTGAGCAGTCACGGCTAGAGGCTAAGGGCACTGTGGATGGGCCGCAGCGATCGCTGTATATGACGACGCAAACCCACGATTTACCGCTAGCTAGTCTTAATATCATGCTGCCGTCGGCGATCGCGTTTCAGACTGGAGCCCTCAATAGCACCCTGACGGTAACCCGCATCCCCAGAGCCAACGCCTGGGATGTGACAGGGTCGGCAATGATCCACAGTGGCCAGGGGCAGTTGGGGCAGGCGGCCCTATCCATCGACCATCTCAAGGGCAGTTGGGCTTTTGACAGCCAGCAACTGGCTTTGAGCGACACGCGTCTGCAAATTGGCCCCCTCACCCTCGATGCGGCTGGCACCCTCGATCGCCGGGCTGGCTACAACCTGATGGCCACAGTGGCCCCGGTCGCTGGGGTCGATCTGCGGTCACTGGTGGGCGATCGCGTTCCTTTGGATGACTCTCAACCCTGGCGGGGAGAAGCGCAGATTACTGGGGCACTGCAAGAACCTACGATCGCGCTGCACCCCGATGAGGCTTTGGCCCCTCCAGGGCGCTTCACGCTGGATCTCAGCCGACTAGCTCTGTTTCTGGGGCTACAAGCCCAAATGCTTCCCCCCCGCGATTGGATTGGGCCGATTGAGGGGGCAACCTACGGGTTTCGCGGCAACGGGGCCTGGTTTACCCTCAGCGATAGCACCGTGGTGCCGCCCCTGTCAGAATCCGCCTACCAGCGGGCCAGCGGCGGACTGGATAGCCGTCTGCGCCCCGCCCTCGATCGCAAGTTTTTTTGGTTTTTGCAGACTAACCCCTACGTCACGGCGATCGCCGCCGATCTGGCCAAGGGCAGGCTGCTGGAGTATCGCGAGGGAGGGCGTTTCGACACCGATCGCTTCTTTTTAGAGTATTTTGTGCCGGTCTACGCCGAGACCAGCCGGGCAGCCGGGCTCGACCCCGGCGAAGCCCTGTGGATGCTCGACCATTCTCTGCGCACCCTACACGACCCGCTGCTGCGCCACCCCGACGCTCGACCAATTACCTCGGGGGCAGGCACCGTGGGCTCGTTTTGGACGGGCGAGCAGCAGCTCTCGATGCAGCAGTTACTCACTCGCCCTCTGCTGGCTGGGCCAGGGCAAACCGGACAGCTAGCCCGTCTAGCTGTGCTCAAGCAGCTCGACGCCTCCACCGCCCTAGAGAGTCGACGGCTGTCGAGCACCCCAGAGCTGATGTCAAAAATTCCCAATGTCACCTTTGGGGCCGAGGAGGGAGCGATCGCTCTAGCCCTTGGCATGATGAGGTTTGAGGGCGAGGGGCTTTATCCCGAGTCACTGCGATCGCTGGCTGCCTCAATTGAACAAAACGAGTTCGACAAGCACGCCCTGCGCACCACGATTACGGGCAGAATGCAGGACTTAGCAACCGAGCACAGAGCGGCCCTGAGCTTTGCGCTGCTGCGGTTTAGCGATCGCGACTGGGCGCAGGTGGGCATGGGCAAGCACCTGTTTCCCGGTGGGGCGGCCCACCTCACCGGCGGCAACACGCTCTCGGTGATGATCTCTCGCCAGGAGAAGGCGGGCTACGGCCTGGAATCGGCCTACCAAAACAGCCGCCTGCTGCTGCTGGAATTGCTGGCGGGGGCAGACCAGGCTGGGGGCGATCGCATTGTGTTTGCCCTGCTCAAAGACCACGCCTTTAGCCCCCGCTTTTGGCAACTTTTGGCTAAAAATGAGCCGCTGTTGGCGACGCATTTTGGGGCGATCGCCGCCGACGCCATCACCTATCAACACCTGGCCCAGCAGGGAGCCACCCTGCACGAATCGTTTTACAGCACCCTGGTCACCACCGATCAGGATATTGGCGTCAGCGCCACGCTTAAGCAAGCGGTAGGGTTTCAGGCTCATCTGGCGCGTCTGCTCGATCAGGCCTTTGCCCCCACTGACCCGGCTGACCCACGCTACCTTGCCTTTCGCCGCAGCCTGGCCATGTACCTCAGAGAAGCCCCTGATATTTCGGTCTACGGCGGCACTGAGGCTGCCCTGCGCGCCTATGGCCAAGAAACCCTCAACGTGCAGGAGCTAATTGCCGTCGATGTCGCCGATGCCCCACGCATTCGAGCCATGGTGCGGCTGTATCACGAAGCTTTAGCCAGCGGCCTGATCACCGAGTGGGATGGGGCCGGGTTTCAGCGCATTTTGCTTACCGGCGCGCTGCTGGCTGCTGGGGTAGAGCGGCCTGACTTGCCTCCGGCGCTCCAGAATGTGGGCTTTCCCAGCGCCCAGTTTCGCCGCGACCTGCTGTTTGTAGTGGGGGTTGAAGGCATCCAGGTGGAGGCGACCCGGCTAGGCATTCAGGCCCACGACCATCGGGTAAATTTTCAGCCCGTAGCCCGACCCGGCTATCGCGCCCCGGCGCTAAATGGGGCCGATGCGGCCAGTTGCCCCAGTGAACCCTACGTGGCGGCGATCGCCCTAGGGGCCGCCACGGCCTTCGTTTGGGATGCCGAAGCCCAGCGCGTGGTACTGAGGCGAGGCCGCACTCGCTGCCCGCTGCCGGAGGACTGGACGGCGCTGTTTTTCCCAGCGCTGTTGGAAAGCGTGCCCATTGAGCACTCTGAGGCGGGGCGCGATCGTCTGCAAGACAGTTTGCAAACGGCCAAACGGTTAGAAGCGGGGATATTTTGAGACCTAGCCCTCGCTCCCTATCCTCGCTACCATAAAGCAGAGCTTTTGCCCCCGGCTACCGAAGGCAGCCTGAGCTTTTGAGTGATTATTCAACCGCTGAGAGACCGCATGCGCGACACCACCCTCAACACCATTGCTGTCGTCATCTTTGGGGTGACCATGGCCAGCCTGCTGGGGCCGCTGATCAACCTGTCGCCTGCCGTAGTGGCGGTGTTCGCCGCCGTGGGGCTGGGGGTGTTTGCGGTCGATCAGCTGGGCTTGAGTGGCCGCATCGGCGACATTTTGATGGATACGGTGGCCTGGGCTTCCCCTGAGCACCGCCAGCGAGTGCTGCACCACGAGGCCGGGCACTTTCTGGCAGCGGTGCTGCTCGATATTCCGGTGGAAGCCTACACCCTTAACACCTGGGAGGCCTGGAAACAGGGGATTCCTGGCCAGGGGGGCGTGGTGTTTGGCCCCAGTGACCCAGCCGCCCTAGCCCGGCTCACGCCCCAGACCATTGACCGCTACTGCCAGGTGTGTATGGCGGGCATTGCCGCCGAGCAGATGGTCTACGGCGATGCCCAGGGGGGCGGCGACGATACTGCCTCCCTAGGCAAGTTTTGGACGGTGCTGGGGCGATCGCCCGCCGAAGCCCCCCTCAAACAGCGCTGGGCCACCCTCCAGGCCAAAACTTTGCTTGAAAAGCACCGCGACACCTTTGACGCCCTGGTGACCGCCATGGGCGATCGCGCCCCGGTAGCAGACTGCTGCGCCATTGTTGAAGCGAACCGCGCCTCGGTAGAAGCTGCGGCCTAGCCCCGCCTAAACCTTTTGCAGCACAAACAAACTGCCCTGGTTGCCGCGCCCAATTCGCAGGTCATCGTCAAGGTAGGTGACTTCGAGCCAGCCCGCCTGGCGATCGCGGTTAATTCTAAAGTCAATGCCCTGGAAGAGCGAGAATTTTGGCGTAGTTTGCATCGCCCCAATGAACTGAGCCGGAGATTGGTATCCCAAAGCCTGCCGCAGGCCAATCACGCCTCGCTCAAAGCCCACATTCACTCGCTGGGTAGATACCGCCTCTAATGTCGCGGCCACCGCCACTAGCCCTGACAGCAGGGGTGGCCCGTTCACCTCAGCAATGTTATAAATCCGGTTTTCGGCCAGGCGAATGCACTGGTAAATGGGTCCAAGGGAGGCCAGAGGCAGGCGATCGATATTCAGCAGTTCGCGGCTAGTGGTGTAGAGCAGTAGCCAGTCACCATTGAGGCGATCGGTTGCCTGAAGCGGGTTAGGGGTAGGGTTGCGGCCCTCTAGGGTTGCGGCTGCCGCCTGAATTGCGGTGCGATCGCTGGGGCTGCTGCTAATGCCCCGATTGACGGGGGCCACGGCCTCCAATAGCTCAGCTTTGCCCAACATGGCCCAGTCTCCACAGCAGTACCGGCATAATACGGCAAAACTTCGGGCACCGCAGAATAGTGTCTCTGCTACGATGGAATGTCTGTATATTGCCTCGTTACCGGTACAAGACCACCGCTATGTCTAACAAGTATTACAACCCGTCCTTGCGTCAGGTGCCCCGCAACGCCAAGGCACCGATTTTGCCCTCCAACGGTGACTCATCCATTTTGCACTGGCTGGAAAGTATCGGTCGCCTGCGCAGCCGCGATGTCGTTGAGACTATCCCCGACGAGGCCGAAAACGAGGAAATTTCCGATCTCATGGGCAACGACGACGCCTTTGAGGACGATGACGATACCGATCTCGCCCTCGACGATGACGACGACTAAGTGTAGCCCGTCTAAAAAACGCTGTAATTAGGGGAATCTGGCCGCTGGGCGTAGCGAAACTCGAAGGGGTTTTAGCGAGAACACGCCGGCCCCTATCGGCTGAGGCCGCAAAACTGGAGGTCGCATCAATACGCCATTAAGTGTTGTAAAACTTCGTTCCCAAACGAGACTATTCATTTAAGCTTCCTGACTATTTCCGGGCGCTAAATGTAGTCAATTGGAAGATCATCCAGTAGACTCCTGATGGTGTGCGGTGTGAAGCAAGTGAGGAATTGTTTGTGGATGCGAAGTTTTTAGCCTCGGGGCGGCTATCCCTGAATGGCCAAACGCTGTTTTGGCTGCTGGGTCTGGGGCTCAGCGCCGCTGCCGTCGGGCTAGATGGAACCCTAGGCAACGCCGTCAGCCTGGGTGCCTCAATTACTGTTCCCTTTATTGTGGCCGCTCTGGGCAGCAGCCTGCTCGGGTTTTCGGCGGTTCCCCTGCTGCGGGCGCTCAAAACTGGTCAATTTATTCGTGAAGAAGGCCCCCAGGGCCATCTCAAAAAAGCGGGCACTCCAACCATGGGTGGCGCTTTTTTTGTGCCGGTAGCGGTCATGGTTGCCTTAGTGGCTACCGGCTTTGCCCGCGATGCGGTAGCCGTATCGCTGCTCACCCTGGCCTACGGGGCGATCGGCTGGGTTGACGACTGGCAGGTGATTCAGCGGCGCTCTAACAAGGGCATTTCGCCCCGCGCCAAGCTAGCGCTTCAGATTGCCGTTGCAGTGCTGTTTTGCCTTTGGGTGCTCACCAGTCAACCCGCCAGCATTACAACCGTGGCGCTGCCCCTGGGCCTAGGGCTACCCCTCAGCTTCTTATTTTGGCCCCTGGCTGGGTTTGTGCTGGTGGCCGAGAGCAACGCCACCAACCTCACCGACGGTCTCGACGGGCTGATGGGCGGCACTGGGGCGATCGCCTTCATGGGCCTAGCCGCCATTGTTGCCCCCACCCATCCCGACCTGATGGTGTTTTGCGCCGCCATGGCCGGTGCCTGCTTGGGCTTTTTGCTGCACAACCACAACCCCGCTCGCGTGTTTATGGGCGACACGGGTTCTCTAGCTCTGGGTGCGGCCTTAGGAGCCGTGGGCATTCTCAGCGGCAACCTGTTTGCCTTGCTGGTGCTAACTCTCCTGTTCTTTGCCGAAACCCTGTCGGTGATCATTCAGGTGGGCTACTTCAAAGCTACTAAAGGCCCCGACGGCGTCGGCAAGCGTTTCTTTAAGATGGCTCCACTCCACCACCACTTTGAGCTATCGGGCTGGTCTGAGATTCAAGTTGTCGCGGTGGCCTATGCGGTAACAGCGGTGCTAGCGGTGCTGGCCCTCCAGGTGAGATAAGGTTGCATCCCACTTCTCTCAGCGTCACCCCATGGATGTCTCAAAGCTGCGTCCTTTAGGTCACCCACCCAACGCCTGGTGGGTCAACGAGCAGGTGGCTGACATTAGCCGTCAAGCGTTCCCGCTTCGGCTGACCACCCTCGTCACCCAGACTAAACAGGTGCAGTTTGACCTGACCAAAACCGCCTGCCTGGTCATCGACATGCAAAACGATTTCTGCCATCCCAACGGCTGGCTAGCCAGCATTGGCGTTGACGTTAACCCGGCCCGCCAGGCAATTCAGCCCTTGCAAACTCTGCTGCCTAAACTGCGATCGGCTCAGGTGCCGGTGGTGTGGGTCAACTGGGGCAACCGCCGCGATCGCCTCAACCTGAGCGCTGGCCTCCACCACGTCTATAACCCCAGCGGGGCCGGTGTGGGACTTGGCGACCCGCTCCCCGCCAACGGTGCCCCCGTGCTTACCAAAGGCAGCTGGGCGGCGGCTGTGGTCGATGAGCTAGAAGCTCAGCCCCAAGACATTTGGGTCGATAAGTACCGTATGAGCGGATTTTGGGACACGCCCCTAGACAGCATCTTGCGCAATTTAGGTAAAACCACTCTCCTCTTCGCTGGAGTGAATGTGGATCAGTGCGTTATGGCCACCCTGCAAGACGCCAATTTTCTCGGCTACGACTGCGTTTTGCTGAGCGACTGTAGCGCCACCACCTCGCCCGACTACTGCGCCCAGGCCACGGTCTATAACGTCAACCAGTGCTTTGGCTTTGTGGCCGACAGCGCTGCCCTAGCCGCCGCCCTGGAGCCTTCTGTAGCGGCCTAGCCTAGGAAAAGCTATACCTGTAAAGTATCGGCTTCAAGCGGGAGGTTTTGCCAGTCGAACTCCGAGTCTGGCTCAAATTCCTGCACCCTCGGGCAGTTGAATCTACTGCTAGGGTGAGACAGTTGCTAAAATCCGCTGTCCACAATGGAACTTATAGGACTGCTGGATACAGGTGTGAACCCAAAATTCAACACCTCTCGTAAGGGCAAACAGTCATTCACCCCTAGCCCAATCCAGGCTACCCTTCAGCCCTGCCAATTTGTTAGCGCCAAAACTTTTCTTGACTAAAACTGGTGCAATTGCTCTAATGTGAACTACCCTTGGGCAGACCAATTTTCAGGCTTCTTTTTCGTTCTTAAACGCCCCTTCTACCGTCATCATGAACGTACCTTATTCTCCCGAATCTGCTTACTCTGGAGCCGTGGCCCCAGAAGCACCCCAGGGCAGCCGTCAGGCTCCTTCGGTGCCGATTTCGGTGTACCGCGAGCTGGCCACCGAACTGCGCGCCACCCAGGGCATGGTCGATTCACTGACCCAGCAAAATCAGCAGCTCACCCAGCAAAACCAGGTGCTGCGCCAGGAAATGATTCGCTTTGCGGACTCGGCGGCCCGACTCAAGCAGGCGATCGAGGTCAGTCAACCCCAGGCGATCGAGCCAGAGAGCATCGTCCGCCCTGTCCCGACCTCTCTGGGCATTGAGACCTCAATAATGGCCGCGACTTACCCCATGGCTGAAGAGCCTTCGGCTTCTCTGCCAGAACGGCTGTCAGAGTCGGTGGGCGAAGGGGTTTCGACCCTGGCCAGCCAGCTCACCCAAATGGTGAAGCCAAAGGCGAAAAAAGCGCCCAAAATGCCGCCCAAGCGCCCCCAGGCAGCCCCCCAGCGCTTTTACACCGAAGAGCGCATTGATGCTAGCCGTCCTGGGCAGCTCAGCCAGAAGTCGTCAGACTTGAGCGGGCTGTGGCTGGCTGCAACCATCCTGCTCATCGTGATCAGTGCTTTTGGGGCCGGTTTCTTGATTATGAAGCCGCTGCTGAGCAATTCTCGTTAGAACGCTGAATTACCGTCTATAGCTTGCTTTTCTAGCCGCTTTGACTTTGCTTACCTGACTTTTTGTAGCTGGCGATACAGTATTGTAGGGGTCAAGCCCGATACACATAGACCGAAGCTAAGAGATATCCGCTGAAGCACCCTGGTTTGATCTATGAAAAAAATAGAAGCTATTATCCGCCCCTTTAAGCTTGACGAGGTCAAGATTGCCCTGGTCAATGCCGGTATTGTGGGTATGACCGTTTCGGAGGTGCGCGGCTTTGGTCGCCAAAAAGGACAGACCGAGCGCTACCGAGGCTCAGAGTACACCGTTGAATTCCTCCAGAAGCTCAAGATTGAAATTGTGGTCGAAGAGGCCCAGGTCGATACCGTGGTTGACAAGATTATTTCTGCCGCCCGCACTGGCGAAATCGGCGACGGCAAAATCTTTGTCAGCCCCGTAGATGAGATCATCCGCATCCGCACCGGCGAGAAAAACACCGAGGCCGTGTAGCCCCGGCCTAGACGCCAATGCCTCGATTCGGCGCAGCTTAGGCTGCGCCTTTTTTATGCCCGCTCATTGCTGGGTAACCGATTGAGAATCCGATCGCCCTTGATATGTTTCATGAGATGTTCCATTAAGATGCTTAATGGCCCAGCTACCCTATCCCTCGCTGGCGGAGAGAACTGCCTGTGTATCAGCCTCAGATCGAGCAAGAGCAACAGATTGAGAGCCTTCTGGCCCCCTTTGGGCGGTTTGGGGTAGAGCTAGGGCTAGAGCGCATTCAGCGGCTGCTGGAGGCGTTGGGCAGTCCTCAGCAGCGGGTGCCGCTAGTGCATGTGGCGGGCACCAACGGCAAAGGGTCGGTGTGCGCCTACCTGGCGGCGGTGTTGGGGGCAGCGGGGTATCGGGTGGGGCGCTACACCTCGCCGCACCTGGTGAGCTGGCGCGAGCGCATTGAGGTCAACGGGGAACCTATTGCAGCTGAGGATTTGGTCACTCGGCTCAAGCAGGTGGTGGTGGCTATTGATCCAGCCCAACCCTCACCGACGCAGTTTGAGGTGTTTACCGCCGCCGCCTGGCTGCACTTTGCGGAGGCCGGGGTAGATGTGGCGGTGATGGAGGTGGGCCTGGGGGGCAGGCTGGATGCGACCAACGTGGTGGATGCGCCCCTGGTGAGCGTGATTACCTCCCTCAGCCGCGAGCACTGGCAGCGCCTCGGCCCCACCCTGGCCGACATTGCCCGCGAAAAGGCGGGGGTGCTAAAGCCGGGGCGTCCCGCTGTGGTGGGGCCGCTGCCTAGCGAAGCGGAAGCTGTGGTGCAGGCCCGGTTGGCAGAATTGAGTTGCCCGGCAGTGTGGGCTGTACCGGCGGTTCCCTTGGAGGCTGGGACAGTCCGTTATGGGAATGGTGATGAAGCAATTTCTTATCCCCTCGCGCTTTTGGGCGAGCACCAGCTAACTAATTCGGCGATCGCGATCGCCACCCTACTCACCCTGCGCACCCAGGGCTGGCACATTTCTGACGATGCGATCGCCCAGGGCATGGCCAATGCTCGCTGGCCCGGACGCTTGCAGTGGGTGACCTGGGGAGAGGACTCGCTAGGATGCCTGCTGCTGATTGACGGTGCCCACAACCCCGCCGCCGCCAAGGTACTGCGTCAGTATGTGGATAGTTGGTGGGCAGACCAGCCGGGGAACCCAGTCGGTACAGCGTGGCTGATGGGAATGCTCTCGACCAAGGATCACAGCGATATTTTTGCCGCTCTGCTGCGGCCAGGGGATGCCCTGCATCTGGTGCCGGTGCCGGGGCACGAGACGGCAGCACCGGAGGATCTGGCGGCGATCGCGCGATCGGTCTGCCCTGAGCTGGCCCAGTGCGAAATCCACAATTCTCTTAGGGATGGGTTGATGGCGATCGCCCAGTCCCCAGCTCAGCTCAAGGTGCTCTGCGGCTCGCTCTACCTCATTGGCCACTTTCTCGCCACTGAACCTTACCGAGATGTTGACGCCGCCAACACTTTATAAGATAGACAATCCCACCGGCCTACTCACCTACCCACCCACTCACCTACCTACGACAAACTCGTCAAACTTCACCACCGCTGAGTTCGGCTCCCGCGTATCAAAGTAGTAGCTGCTTATCGTTCCTGTGCCCGTGTCAAACACGCTAAAGGCCGTGAGGTCATTGCTGGCCAGGTAGGGCAGCGGATTGCCGCTATCGTCCCGCAGGGGGGCGATCGTGGGCACCACGGGCTCCAGGCCATTGGGGTCGCCCTGGGCTAAATAGTCGCTGGAGGAATAGGTCACAGCCGAACCCTCGAGCGCCTCGGGGGGTACCGGGCGAGATTTATCCTTCCAAAACGCGCCGTAGGAATTGCCCACGTTCGAGGTTTCGAGGTAGTGGGTGCCCTGGGGCGACACAAAGCGGTTCCAGAGGTGCGAGTGGCCATAGAACACCAGGTCTACCCCGGCCTGCTCTAGCAGGGGCACCAGGTCGCGGGCAATGTAGTCGTCGGCGCGGGGATACTCATAGCGCACGGCGGTGAGACGGCCAGCATCGTCGCGATCGTAGCGGCGCACCGGGTTGGTGAAAGCGGGCACAATGTTGTCGCCCAGGGTGTGGGGCGGGTGGTGCAGCATCACCACCTTATATTTCGCCTGACGAAAGGCCTCGCTGGCCAATTCCTGCTCTAGCCACTGATACTGCAAGCTGCCCCGCTCAATCGGCTCAAAGATATGCTGGCCGTGGCCCCAGTTCTGCGGCGTGCCCAGATCGGCCTCACGCTCTTGGTAGCGGCCTCGGGTAGTGTTGTTGATGTTGTAAGGTCGCCAAATCTGCGTGACATAGAGCGACACCAGGCGAATATCGCCAAAGGTGACGGCATAGTAGCGGCTGGTGGTTTCGGGGCGATCGCGGTTGGGCACCGGGGTAACCGGCAGGCTAAACAGAGCCTCGTAGGTGTCGCTGTTGAAGGAATTGTCGACAATCCACTGGTGACGCAGAGCGGGGTCGCCAGCGGGGTTAAACAGGTCGGCATTGGCCTCATAAAGCTCTACCGCAGTCGATCGCGGTATGGCCTGATTAAACTGCTCTCCCAGGGGAGCAGTGGCGGCAAAGCGGCCCATCACCTCGTGGTTGCCCAAAATCGGAAACAGCGGCGCGTGCTGAATGATTTCGCCGCCCCGATAGCGGGTGGTGCGGCCATTGCGCTCTAGCGCGTAGGAAGTATTGCCCTGCAAACAAGGGAAAAAGCCGCAGCCCCGGCTGTCGTCAAACCACTCGGAGGCGCGATCGGGAATGTTGACCAGATCGCCCGCAAAAAACACTGCATCTACTTGACCCAGGGTTTCTGCCACCTTTTGCAGATTGGCGGCAACCATCGGCAAGTTTTGGTGATCGGAGGTGAGCAAAATCCTGGTGGGCTGACCAACTGCGGGGGCTCCAGCCAGGGTAAACGTGCGGCTTTCGACCACGGTGCCATCGGGGCCAGTGCTGGCTACCCGATAGGGCAACCGTTGCCCTGGGGGCAACCCTGTTGCAGTGGCCTCGTGCCGCCAAATCGGGCGTATGACAGTTTGCTGTAGCTCAGCAAAATTGGGGTGATCAATTCGAGACTGAGTGTCTTCTCGGGTTTGGGCCAGCTGGGTGGTAGTGGCCAGGGCTCGATTGGGTAAATTAGCTTCGGGTGATTGACCGGGGGAACCCCACCGCACCTGGTGGTCCTGCCCCTCAAACTCGGTAAACCACACCACTCGCACCGCACCGGGGATAGGGTACTGCAAAAATGGATCGGTCAAAAGTCGGGTGGTCACAGCACTGGCCTCGGGGGATGGAGCAGCGGATAACTGACGGGGCTCCAGGGCGATTAAAAGGATGGCCGTTATCACCAGCAGCAGGCTAGCCGTGAGTAGGGTCAAGTCTTTTCGGCGCATTGTTTTGAGCCTTTGTGGGCAGAGCCTCGACAGCCCTAGCGTAGTGGCAAATCACGACAATATAAAAACTGTCTGCCCACTGATAACACTATCTAAAACATGTGCCACCTTTAGAACGTCAAACGCTAATATTTACCGGCGCAGAAAAACGGGCATGGGCATAACGTTTCCTTTCAAACTCAGGGTGGGTAAGCGCTCTCTCCGGTGGTCGGGGGGTGGATTGCTGGCGCTGCTCTCCATCGGGCTGCACGGCGTGCTGCTGGCTTGGCCGATGCCCGAGTCTAGCCCAGAGGCCCCAGAGAGTTTGCCAGAGAGTTTGACCGAAATTACCGCTCCGGCAGCGACTGTGGGTGTGCTGCGGCTACCAGCGGCTGTTAAACCTGCCGAAACTGTTGCGGTTGCCCCAGCCCCTCCGCCGTCCCAATCACCCCCGCCCAAAGCGCCGCCCGTTGTCCGCTCCGTCCCGCCGGTTTCTCCACCTCCGGCCCCCTTGCCAACTCCGGTGGAGCCCGCAGAGGCTACGCCGCCTGCCCCACCCACCGAGGTTGCGAATCTAGAGCCGGTACCCCCAGAACCACTGCCCGCGACCCTTGACGATCGCCTGCGTGATCCAGAGCAGTATCAGTTCAACGCCCTGGCTAAGTCACTGACATCTAACGAACAGTCCTTTTACTTCAATGAACTGTCAAATTGGCTAGATGAGGCTAGCCAGGGGTTAAGCAGTGATGAGATTCCCGAACTGGGAGGCAAACTTGCCCCTATACGAGTCACTTATCCCATTACTACCTGCCTAGTGCCACCGCCCGCTGAAGGAGTGGTTGTAGTGGTTGTGGGGCCTACGGGTGAACTCGTTGAGGATCCAGAACTGCTAGATAGCACAGGATATACAGTGCTAGACGAAAAAGCTCTAGAGCTGGCGTTGCAGCAGCGCTTTGAACCTCAGACTGACCCAAGGCCCAACCCTCGGGCCCATTGGCTGCCGGTGCAGGTGCAGTACGACGGCGCTAACTGTAGCTCTTAAGGTATTCTTAGCCTTCCTCCCCTTGGGTAGAGGCATGGAATAGCAACCCTTGTCATAGTGGCAGGTAAGTCGATTGCCACTAGTGATTTCCCCATGGCTCAAGCTATCTCTACCTCTAGCAATTCCGTTCAGGCATACCTGAAGGAAATTGGCCGCATTCCCCGCCTGACCCGCGACGAAGAGATTTCGTTGGGTAAGCATGTGCAGCAGCTAAATCATCTCACTGATATATCGACTCAACTGACAGACACTTTGGGGCGTGAGCCTTCGGAAGACGAGTGGGCCTCGGCGGCTCAGATATCGGTTGCTGATTTGCATCAGCAGATCGCTGCTGGAGAGGCCGCTCGTCGCCGCATGGTGGAAGCCAACCTGCGCCTAGTGGTTTCGATTGCCAAAAAGTACACCAAACGCAACCTGGATCTGATGGATTTGGTGCAGGAAGGCACCATGGGTCTTCAGCGGGGCGTCGAAAAGTTTGACCCCACCAAGGGTTTTCGGTTCTCAACCTATGCTTATTGGTGGATTCGCCAGGCGGTAACTCGGGCGATCGCAGAGAAAAGCCGCGCCATTCGCCTGCCTATCCACATTTTTGAGAAGCTGACTAAGATCAAGCGTGCCCAGCGCCATCTAGCCCAGGAGCTGGGGCGCACCGCTAACCTTGAAGAAGTAGCCAACTACCTCGATATGCCTCTGGTGCAGGTGCGTCAGTTTCTGTCGCAGTCGCAGCAGCCCATGTCGTTAAACGCTTTGGTGGGCGACAAGGGCGACACCGAGCTGGCCGACATGTTAGAGGATGAGCAGGGGCGATCGCCTGAAGAATACGCGGCTCAAAATAGCCTCAAGCAGGACATCTTTCGCATTCTCGATCGTCTAACGCCGCAGCAGCGAGAGGTGCTAGTGCTGCGCTTCGGCCTGGGCACTGGGGAAGGTCTGTCGCTCTCGAAGGTGGGCCAGCAGCTCAACGTTAGCCGTGAACGAGTGCGCCAGATCGAGCGCGACGCGATTAAGAAACTCCGCTACGCCCGCCATGATTTAAAGGCGTATCTGGCTGGTTAGGAGCGAGCAAGACAATTGACTGACCGATGGGCAAGGGGAGAAAATCTCTTGCCCATTTTTGCGATCGCACGGCATACCCCATCTCAGGTGGCTGCCAACTCATTTAGATCAAACACTTAAGAAATACTAACTTTACGCCACTGCTCTTTTGGGGTTGATATTTGCATCCTAACCAGGGGATTACTAGAGAGCACTACTGTCTAAAATCCGGAGCTGTTATCAGGTATGCAATATCCCTTAGAGATTAATTTTAAGGTTTGGACAATTGCGCCTAAGATCACCGTTACCAATGCTGACGGCAAAGTTGTGTTCTTTGTTAAGCAGAAGTTATTTAAGCTAAAAGAAGCGATCGGTGTTTTTGCGGATGAAGCCCAAACTCGAAGGCTCTATGACATCAAAGCCGATCGCATTATTGATTTTTCGGCTCGCTACAACTTCACCGATAGCAATGGTGCAGTAATCGGCGGCGTCAAGCGGAAGGGCATGCGATCGCTCTGGAAAGCCCACTACGATGTGTTTGATCATGCCAGCAGCAACCTGCACATCGAGGAAGAAAATCCCTGGGTGAAAGTGCTAGATTCGCTGTTTCAAGAAGTGCCCATTCTAGGAGCCTTGAGTGGCTATGTGCTCAATCCTAAATACCTGGTAAAACGCAGCGATGGCACCGTAGTGATGCGCCTCGAAAAGCAGCCATCGTTTTTGTCTCGCAAGTTCATTGTTAAGCCAATCGATCAACTGTCGCCCCAGGAAGAAACCCAGGTGTTGCTCAGCCTAATCATGATGATTTTGCTAGAACGGGCTCGCGGTTAAGGCTTTAGCCATCAATGGGTTCAATTAACGCACGCACCCACCCACAACGAGGTTCTCGTTGTGGGTGGGTGCGTTGCGGTTCAGCGGCAGTTTATTGACCATCGACATAGTTGACTTATTTACCCGTGGTTGCCAGGCTGCTTTATGCGGGTAGGTGGTGGGTTACGGCAGGGCAAAACGTTTAAGGGTGGTGGCATGGTAAGGCGGCTGCCTAACCCACCCTACGGATATCCAACTTTCTAACAACAACCTTGTGACTTGTCCACTCCACCCAAATGGCGGCTATAAAAGGGGAGACCCCCGCCCACTCAATCCAAAATCTAAAATCGCCAATCTAAAATCGCCATGACCCAAGACGAGCTGCTGCAACTCATCGACCAGGCCGCCGCCGAGGGCTGGACAGAGCTAGACCTCTCCGGCCAAGGGTTGACAGAGCTGCCCCCCGAAATTGGCAAACTCACCCAGCTAGAAACGCTGATTTTGGGAAAGGTGACAAAGTGGGAATCCTCGGACGACGTTGACACACCCATACTACAGCTCTCTACCAATCACTTAACCGAGTTGCCGGAGATAATTTCAAATCTACAACAGCTCAAAGAACTTAATGTTAGCGGAAATCCCCTAGGAGTCTTGCCAGAATGGCTACCTCAACTTCAAAGCTTGAGGGAACTTTGGGCGGCTGCAATCAATTTAACCGAAGTTCCGGATTGTATCGGCAAACTGAAAAATCTGACAAAACTGTGGCTCTCTTGCAATCAGATCACGACCATTCCGGAATACATTGGCGAACTTAAAAATTTGACAGTGCTAGGGCTCTCTAGCAATCAAATCACGACCATTCCGAATTGCATTGGCGAACTCAAAGGCTTGACGGCACTATGGCTCTATAGCAATCAGATCACGACCATTCCGGATTGCATCAGCGAACTCAAAAATCTGACTAAATTGGGTCTTTCTGGCAATCAGATCACGACCATTCCGGATTGCATCGGCGAACTCAAAAATCTGACGGTGCTCGGACTCTATAGCAATCAAATCATGGCTATTCCGGATTGCATTGGTGAACTCAAAAACCTGACGGTACTAGGGCTCTATGACAATCAAATTACGGCTATCCCAGATTGCATTGGCGAACTCAAAAACCTGGCTAAGCTGTGGCTCCATAGCAATCAAATAACGGCTATTCCGGATTGTATTGGACAGCTCTCTGACTTGACCGAAGTTATGCTTGCTAATAATCAAATCAAGACCATTCCAGAGTGCATTGGCCAACTCGAAAACCTGGAAACACTTTGGCTTAGTGACAATCAAATTACAACCATAACGGAGTGCATTGGGCAGCTCAAAAAATTAACAATACTTGCTCTCTCTAGAAACCAAATTACGGCCATACCGGAGTGCGTTTGTCAACTTTCAAACCTTACGATACTTCGGCTTGGTGATAATCGACTTATGACGGTTCCTAGTAAGATCGGAAATCTTGTCAATCTAACACACCTTGACCTGATGAAAAATCAGATAAAGGTAATTCCAGAGTGCGTAGGTAAACTTGTTAGTCTGACAACACTTTGGCTTAACGAAAATCAAATCGCAAGGATTTCAAAGTCAATTGAGAAACTCACTAATCTAGAGGTATTGGATTTAGAAGGTAATCGTATCGAACGCTGTCCCGAGTGGTTGGCAACGCTCCCAAAGCTGAAAAGTCTTGATCTGCGCCGCAATCCCCTACCCATCTCTCCAGAGGTGCTTGGTTTCGCAGAGTCCAACGAAGATCCGGGCAACATTGAAGATCTTTTCAACTATCTAAAACGACTTTACAGCGGCGAGGTCAAATCCCTCAACGAAGCCAAGCTGTTACTGGTAGGCCAGGGCAGCGTCGGCAAAACTTCCTTAGTCAAACAGCTAATGGAAGGCACCTATAACCCCAGCGAGCCCCAAACCGATGGCCTCACCGTTTGTACCTGGGGTATCCACGTCAACAGCAAAGATGTACGCCTCAACGTGTGGGACTTTGGCGGACAGGAGATCTACCACGCCACACACCAGTTCTTTCTCACCAAGCGCAGCCTCTACTTGCTGGTCTGCAACTGTCGCACCAGCGAAGACGAAAACCGCATTGAATATTGGCTAAAGCTGATCCAGAGCTTTGGCAGCGAGTCGCCAGTCATCATTGTCGGCAACAAAAAAGACGAGCAACCTTTCGACATCAACCGCAAAGCCTTGCGAGAGAAATACCCCAACATTCGCGCCATTCTCGAAACCTCTTGCCAGAGCGGCGACGGCATTGAGGAGCTACAGGAAGCGATCACCAAAGAAGTCGGCCAGCTCCACGATGTTTACAACCTGTTGCCTCTTTCCTGGTTCGAGGTCAAAGAACAGCTCGAAGCCCTCGACAAAGACTTTATTAGCTACAGCGAATACATTGGCATTTGCTACCAAAACCAAATTCCAGAAGAGCACAACCAGACCCAACTCATCGACCTGCTCCACAACCTGGGCCTGGTGCTCAACTTTCGCGACCATTCTTTTTTGCAAAATACCAACGTCCTCAACCCCGCCTGGGTTACCGAGGGCATTTACGCTCTGCTCAGCGACGAAACCCTTAAAACCAAAAGCAAAGGTATTCTCACCTACGACGATCTTAGCCGGGTGCTTAACCCCCAGCGCTACCCCGGCGATCGCCACCGCTACCTCACCGAACTCATGCAGGAATTTCAGCTCTGCTTCGAGCTGCCCGACTGCCCCTGCCCCCGCTTTCTCATCCCCGGCCTGCTACCCAAAGACGAACCAGAAGATATCGGGCTAGAGGGCGACACCCTAGAGTTTCAGTACCACTACCGCATTCTGCCCGAGAGCGTGCTGTCGCGGTTTATCGTGCTCAGCTACGAGAAGATCCACAGCCAAACTTGCTGGCGCAGCGGCGTTATGTTGGCCTACTACGAAGGCGACGAAGTTTGCAACATTGCCCGCGTCAAAGCCGACCCCGAAGACAAAAAGATCTTCATCTCTATCAATGGTCGCGAAACCACCCGCCGCGTTTTTCTGGCCCTCATCCGCGACACCTTCACCAAAATCCACAAAAGCTTTGCCGATTTAGAAGTCACCGAATGGGTGCCCGTCCCCGACCACCCCGACCATCCCCCCCTTGACTACCAAGAACTATTGGGACTGGAGGGCATGGGTGAACAGACCGTCACTATCGGCAAACTACGTCTGCGCCTCAACCTGCGACAGATCCTCGACGGCTACGAACCTGTAGAAGCCCGCCGTCAGCCCGACCTTAAAGAACGCGGCCTCGATATGGAAGAACGCTATGGAGATATTCACATTTACCAGGGCAGCCGCACTACCCATCAGCATGGTAGCGGCGACAATGTAGCAGGCGACCTGGTGCAGGGCGACAAAAACACCCCTGCCTCTGAATGAAACTCCCCAATGCTGGTGCAGTCTACATCGATCTGGAGAAGCTGCGAGACTACAGCCTTAACCCCACTCACTCTCGGGGCAAACACAAGGCCCACCTTTTTGCCGCTATCTTAGGGTTAACCACCAGCGATGTAGAGGTGCTCAGGGTTTTTATTCTCCGTTCACTTCAGCAGTACGATGCGGTTCTCGGTATGGCCGACGAGTATGGCCAGCGCTACATTGTTGATTTCCCACTCACCCGGAACCAAAACACCGCGATTGTTCGTACCGCTTGGATCATTCGCCCCGACGAGACCTTTCCTCGGCTTGTGAGTTGCTACATTTTGAGGTGATGCCCATGGTCAGCGATCTAACGAAATTTCAACTGCTAGATGTAGTTGCTCTCAAAGAAGACTTGCCTGCTAATAACCTAGCTGCGGGCCAAGTCGGCACCTTAGTCGAGAGCTTGGCCCCCGATGTCTACGAAGTAGACTTTAGCGACGATGACGGCCAAACCTATGCCATGGTGCCTCTACACACCAGCCAACTGCTCAAGCTCCATTACGCTCCCGATCGCATTTCTTTAGAGGCTTTGACCATGGCAAACACCATTTACCAGCACGGCAGCGGCGACAACATTGCAGGCGACAAAGTAATGGGTCAAAAAATTGGCACCCAGGTCAACGGTGGCAATATTGGCAATGTGGTCAACGAAGCCAGTGGCAATGCCCAAGTCACCGCCACCGGCTTTACCCAAACCACTGGCACTACCACCGCCGAGCTGCTACAACTCATTGCTAGCCTGCGCGACACCGCCGTTCAGTTGCCCCCCGCTGTGCAAGAAGACATCATCATTGACATTGACGATGTTGAAGCCGAAATCCAAAAGCCCGCAGACCAGCGCAGCATACCTCGACTAAAAAAGCGATTGACGGCCCTTCTAACAGCGGCCTCAATGATTGCTGGGGGAGTAGCAGCAGCTAACACCTTTGCCGACGAAGTCATCGAGTTGGGTAGCAAATTCGGCATTGAGCTTCAGCTACACGCCGCCCCATCGAATCAGCCGTAGGGCGCATAGCGTCAAGGGCGCAGCTCTGCCTATTCGGCCCAAGTGACGCGCTGCAAAAACAAAAAATTTACCGAGCGGCAATGCACTGCCCACCGATTTGAGTCCTAGCCCATAGTCCCAGCGGTACCATAGAGCAACGGTGCGGCGCGATCGCCGTCCGGGGTGTTTCGCTAGCCCTGCCTCGCATGGATCTCTTTGACCACAGCCGCCAGGAGCAGATTGGCCAGGATGCCCCCCTGGCGGCACGGCTGCGGCCTAGAACGCTGGACGAATTTATTGGTCAGGATGCCGTGGTGGGGCCGGGGCGACTGCTGCGCCGTGCAATTCAGGCCGACCAGCTGTCGTCGCTGATTTTTTTTGGGCCGCCGGGCACGGGCAAAACTACCTTAGCCCAGATCATTGCCAACACGACTAGCGCCCACTTTATTGCGCTAAATGCGGTGCTGGCAGGGGTGAAGGATATTCGCGAGGCGATCGCCTCGGCTCAAGACCTGCGCGGCCAGTACGGCAGACGCACAATTTTGTTTATCGATGAAGTGCACCGCTTCAATAAGGCCCAGCAGGATGCGCTGCTGCCCTGGGTGGAGAACGGCACGGTGATTTTGATTGGGGCGACGACGGAGAACCCCTACTTCGAGGTCAACAAGGCGCTGGTCAGCCGATCGCGCATTTTTCAGCTAAAACCGCTGGAGTCGGCGGATCTGTATCGGGTGGTGGAGCAGGCGCTGGCAGATAAGGAGCGGGGCTACGGCGATCGCCTCATTCAGCTTGAACCAGCTGCGTTGGATCATTTAGTAAACGTGGCTAACGGTGACGCTCGCGCCCTACTCAACGCCCTGGAGCTAGCGGTCGAAACCACGCCCCCCGACGGGCAGGGCCAGATCCAAATCACCCTGGATGTGGCGGAAGAATCGATTCAGCAGCGGGCGGTGCTCTACGACAAAGAGGGCGACGCCCACTTCGACACCATCAGCGCCTTTATCAAGAGCGTGCGCGGCTCTGACCCCGATGCGGCGCTCTACTGGCTGGCCCGCATGGTCTACGCTGGCGAAGACCCCCGGTTTATCTTTCGTCGCCTGGTGATTTTGGCCAGTGAAGACGTTGGCCTAGGCGACCCCCACGCTGTGACGGTTGTGACCAGCTGCGCCGCCGCCTTTGACCGGGTAGGCATGCCCGAGGGCCGCTATCCCCTAGCCCAGGCAACACTGTATTTGGCCACCGCTCCCAAGTCCAACAGCACCATGGGCTTTTTCGATGCCCTATCCGCCATCGAGCAGGAGCGCGAGCGCGAGGTGCCCAATCCCATGCGAGACGGCAATCGCGACAGCAAAGGCTTTGGCCACGGCAAAGGCTACCTGTACCCCCACGCCTACCGCGACCACTGGGTCGAGCAGCAGTATTTGCCCAGCGGCTTGCAGGGGCAGGTGTTTTACCAGCCGTCGGCCCAGGGCTATGAGGCGACTATTCAGACCCAGGTGGCCCAGCGGCGCGAGGCCCAGTTGGCGGCGATGGTTGACGGCGGTGGTACGCTGCCCGAAGCGCTCACCTACAGCCCCGACGACCCGGCTCGCGATCGCTGGCTACAGCGCACCCTCAGCCAGGCGGGCGAGCAGCTGGGGGCAGTGCGCGATCGCATCTTTGCCCTGGCCTCACCTCAGCGCCATCACCGCATTCTCGACCTCAACGCCCGCACGGGGCTGCTCACCTGGGAGGCTCTGCGTCAGGTGCCCGAGGGCGGCGTCTATGCCCGCGTGCACACCGCCCAAGACCAGGCCGCTCTAGAGGAACAGGCTGCCCAGCTGCCCGAATTGATCCGTCCCGTGTTTGTGCATGCTGACTACGAAGCGCTGGCGGCTTACCTCGCCGCCCATACGCCAGGGATTAGCTTTGAGCGGATTGTGGGCCGCAATGCCTTTGGCCAAGTGGTGAACCGAGACCGATTTATCGAGATTGTGCAACACCTGCTAGCTCCCGATGGCGTGGTGGTACTGGCCGAAACTATTCCCCGCCACAGCCAGCGGATTTCGGCCCTGGTGGATGTTGCGAGCTTGAGTAAGGCTTTGGTCAAGCGCTGGCACCAGGCGGAGGATGCGATCGCCCACTCTACCAGTGACCCTCGCTTTAATTGGCAGGCCGACACTCTAGAAACCCTCTTTCTCAAAGCAGGTTTTACTGTTCAGCTCACCGAAGATGTTTTGCACAGCAGTATCTATGTGTCTTCTGCGCTGCTACAGCGGTGGTTTGCAATGGGGGGCACTCCGCCTAGCTACCGAGATCAGCTGGCAGAGCACTTATCTGACAAGGATATTGCCACGATTCAGCAGAGTTGCCAGCGGCAGTTGCAAGGAAAAACCGTGCAGTGGCGATCGCCCCTGGTCTATCTAGTTGCCAAAGCTGCTCACCAACTGCATCAAGCCTGAATTAATGCGACTACTTCTTGGTCCAGGCGATCGCCGATTTCATTATGAGCAGCATCTTAATGGGAGTTCAACTGTAGACTCAACCCGAACCGGAGCGTTGTCCCCAATGAACCTGGTTTAGCTAAAAATGCCCAGATGCTCTAGGGCATACATGACTGCGGAGAGGCGGGTTTGAACGCCAAATTTCTCGTAGATGTGCTCAAAGTGCTTTTTGACAGTGCGATCGCTCATGCCCAGCAGTTTGGCGACCTCCAACGGGCTTTTATCTTTGGTTGTCCAAAACAAGACTTCTGACTCTCGCTTAGTCAAACCCAAAAATTGCAACGACTCTACCGACAATTGCTCTGTTTCAGTTTCTTCAAGCAGCAGATAAAGCTGCTCGGCCTTTGGGCAGTAGCTAAAGCGAACAACCAACCGCCGCCCCTCTAGCTGAAATCTCAGGGGGCGTGCCAACCGACAAACTTCCTTTGACTGAGCGAACATGGAAAGCTGACGACTGACCCACTGTTGCAGTAGGTCAGGCATTGCGATGTGGGCTTTAGATGGCGGAAAGTAGCGGTGCAAGATCATCCCAGCCTGTCGGGTCATCCATTGCACGGCACCACTGGCAGATAGGGCAATGAGTGCGGCTTGGTCCATAGCAGATTGTTGCTCAGAAAGCTGGTGATGTACTTGGCCAAAGGCAACGAGAGTTTCGTAAGCTTGTTTGAGGTGAGGGCGTATCAGATTTAGGACTAGACGATCGCGCTCAGTGAAGTTGCGGCGGTCACGACTGATTACTAGACCTAAATGCTCTTGCTGACGATAGAATAAATCAACTGTGGGCAAGGTCTTAAGCTCATGGGAAAGAGCAATATAAATTCCCATTTGATCTTGTATTCCAAAGTTCTCAAGAAAGCTTTTATACAAAGATTCTTGACGATAAAACTCTGACTTAATTGAAAAATCAGAAATCGCTTTAGCCTGACCATCTAGAGTCTGAAGGTAGTTAGTTGCTACAGGATGTGAGGAAGAATTTCCAGGCTGTGTAGTAAATGCTGTTGCTGCCACGCCAATTGAAGGATCTGGAAAAGTAATAATTTGAGGCAAGATTATATTGTGAGGACTAATATTTAAAGTTACATCGCGAGTACTAAAACTAACAAACCCAGTCCCTTCCGTACCGACAATTTCTGGCAATTCTTCCATGATCCGCTTTGGAAAAGTCTCCAGATCGCAAGGAATGTAGAGCGATTTAAAGAATTTGTTCAGACAATGCCAATCTGCATTTGTAAGGATTTCCATAAACCTCTAAAAGGAAATATTTTTGCTCAGACAAAAATACCCAGATGCTCTAAGGCATACATAACAGCAGAGAGGCGGGTTGAAACGTCCAACTTTTCGTAGATGTGTTCTAGGTGCTTTTTGGCAGTGCGATCGCTCATCCCCAACAGCTTGGCTACCTCCACCATACTTTTATCTTTTGCGACCCAAAACAAGACCTCTGACTCTCGCTTGGTTAAGCCCAAAAGTTGTAGAGCCTCAATCGAGAACTGTTCTTGCTCAGTCTCTTCGAGCAGTAGATAAAGCTGCCCAGCCCTAGGGCAAAAGCTAAAACGAATGGCCAACCGTCGTCCCTCTAGCTGAAGTCTCAAGGGGCGCGCTAATTTACAAACCTCCTCTAGTTGAGCAACCATAGCTAACTGACGACCGACCCACTGCTGCAACAAATCGGGCAGAGCGATCGCAGCTTTGGATGGCGGAAAGTAGCGGTGTAAAATTTCCCCCGCTTTTTGAGTGATCCACTGCACAGTGCCGCAGGCAGATAGGGCAATAAGGGCCGTTTGGTCGGTAGCAGATTGCTGCTGGGTCAGGTGGTCATGCAATTGGTGAAAGGCAACCAAGGTGTCGTAAGCCTGCTTAATGTGGGGGCGAATGAGGTTGAGAATGAGGCGCTCGCGCTCGGTGAAATTGCGGCGATCGCGGCTGAGTATAAGGCTAATATGCTCCTGCCTGTGGTGAAACAAGTCGAGCTTTTGGCAGGTTTTTAGCCCAGATGGAAGTTCAAAGTAAATGCCCATCTGGTCTTCTATCCCAACGGGCCGAAGAAACTCTGAATATAGAGGCGCTTGAACATACAGTTCTGCCGCGCTCAAAAAATCTGAGATCGCTAAAGCTGAGCCATCCAAAGTCTGAATATAGTTAGTGGCGACCGGATGGGAGAAAAAGTTTTCAGGCTGCGCAGTAAACGCTGTCGCCGCCACACCCACCGACGGATCGGGAAAGGTGACAATGCGTGGCAAGTTTTTTTCACGCAGGCTGAAACTGGTGACTCCAGCGGTATCTGCACGAACAATCTCTAACAAGGCTGCCATAAGATGCGCTGGAAAAGCCTCCAGACTGCAAAGGGTGTAGAGCGATTTCAAGAACTCATTAAGGCGTTGCCAGTCTGCACTTGTTAGGGTTTCCACACTTTTTTCAAAAAGTAGGACTGCTTAACATTCGAGTACGGCGATCGTCGTATTGTCTCTGCAAACAGATTTTGGCATTCTTAGCACCATCACGTCAACCAACCGTTTGTTTACCCATAGGAGATACAGCGATTTTAGAAATTCACTTAAGTGCTTCTACCCAAAGTTGGTAGACTTTTATACTTTCCCCAGAAGGAGAGGTAGCTTAACAATCGGGTACGGCGATCGTCGCATTGTCTTTGGAAATAAACTCTGGCACTCTAATACCGAACCCTTCTTGAAAAGATGTTTCCTGCAATATAGGTCATGGCTAAGAAAGATTAAGAGGAGACAGTAACTATCTAAAGCTCTGAAGTTTGCTTGTTTTTTTCAGAGAGATTTTACTCAGATTGTTCTGCTTTTAGATTTCGCAAGCGTATCAACGTATATTGGAGAAAAGAACGATGACAACTGGCTTCGCTGTGACGCAACCTGGGGCTCCTACCAAGCTACTGTCCCTTAGACTACTTGATGTAACATGTGTTGATGAAACTGATCACGAAGGTGTTTGGCCTCTTGAAAATGAATGGGTTGCAAACGATGCGATTCGCCTTCGAGCTATTGCTGCAGATCAACATGGAGAAAGCAATCCGACCATTACTAATATTCCCAAGATAGATCTTGGAAGCAACTATGAGGATGGACGGAGCTTTCGGCAAAATCGAGTTCTTTTCTCAAAGTTTATTAGATCTGATGCTGTTTTTCCAGTGAGTGTAAGTGTTAATCTCTTCTTGATAGAAGAGGACTACCTCCATGATGACATTAAAGAATTTGAGCCTGTAATTCGTACTTATGGTGAGCAGTCTGCAAAGATTCATTCTGCTCTTAGTTCTGTGTTTGGTGCTCTAGGGCCTGCATTTAAGATAGCTTCAGCAATTGGTAAGGTTGCAAGTGTTATAGAGCCTCTCTTCGCGAGCGCACTAGCAGATATGGGAAATGATTACTTTCCTGTAACTGATACGGCAATTGCGATCGCGTCATTTGACGCTAATCCTACGCCTGCAGAGCAAAGATTTGTCATTGAGATCTCCGAAAGGAAAAAAATTAAGGGGACATACAGGCTCACTTTCTCTTGGGAGTTGTCAGAAGTCGTTGTAAACCAAATGGCTGCAGTAGCTCCATCACCCAACTCTATTCACACATTTAGCGTTGGGCTGACAGGTAACATCCTTGAGTATAAGAGATCTGGAGATAAAGTGACTGGGCGAGTCGACGTTTTAACCCATTCACCGCCGTTCGACACCGATATTCCAAGTTGGCACAGACCAGCCTCGATCACTCATAACAGAGGTGCTGGCAAGTATTTGATAAACAACTTTTTTGTTGAAAACAATACAGGAAATATTATCCGTCAGTGGCACATCAACAATGTAGGATGGCGGTGGGAAAGGCTTATCCGTCAGTTTCCTGGAAATGCGCTTCCAACAGGCCATTTATGTGGTTGTGCTTGGAGTGAGGACGTCTTCCATATCTTCGGTGTTGATGGGAGTGGTAACCTCTTACAAATATCCCATAATGGTGGGTGGCGCTGGTTTAATCTAGGAAATCCGTGGGGCTCGAGTACTAGAATCATCCCATCAACAATAACAGCGGCTTCCCGAAAGCATAATGAAATTGATATTTTCGGGCTTGACCGATCAAATAATCTCCTTAGGTTTTCATGGCGAAATCGCTGGCAAGCTTCCAATCTTGGACGTGGGCCTGAGTCAGCAAGATTCTTTCGACTTAGCGATAATGACACCCTAGCAGCCGTTGCTTGGGATCATGAGCGCCTTGATGTTTTCGGGCTTGGGAATATTAATGCTGGAAACTCTAGGCGATCAGTTATACAGTTTGTCGAAATTGGCAATGAGCGCAATTTCCATAATCTTGGATCGGGTTTTGCCAATGATTTGACCTTCTGTGGTTCTCTAGCGGCGACAAGCACCAGTCCTGGCTTTCATGAAATAGTAGGCTCTACAGCAAGACTCTCTCGTGGAGAGTCCATAGACGGAATTGGACTGGGAGAATTGACATTTGGAGGAGGCGAAGCTTGGGTGTTTAGAGACCGTGGGCGTATCTAGTCTGTAAATTCTATTTGAAGATCGTCGGTGTGGTGAGTTGACACTAACTCACCACGCCATTTTGATATTTCAAAGATCTGAGCAGAACCTGAGCACTATAGATAAACAGATGTCTAGACCAATGCTTATCAGCGAAAAGCTGTCAGCATATCTTTAGCAGTCTCTAACGTATCGGCTTCGATCGCAGGTTTGTCCTTACGCCAGCGCAGAATGCGGGGAAAGCGCACCGAAATGCCCGACTTGTGGCGGGTCGATGCGGCGATGCCTTCAAAGCCAATCTCGAAGACGTGAATCGGCTCGACCGATCGCACTGGCCCAAACCGCTCCGTCGTGTGGCGGCGAATCCACTTATCCAGCGCGTCAATCTCGGCATTGTCCAGCCCGCTGTAGGCTTTGGCGAAGGGTACCAGCGTATCGCCCTGCCAGAGGGCAAAGGTATAGTCGGTGAAGAGGTTGGCCCGCTTGCCGCTGCCCGCCTGGGCGTAGATCAGCACCGCATCCAGGCTCATCGGGTCGACCTTGTACTTCCACCAGTAGCCGCGCTTGCGGCCCACCAGGTAGGGGCTGTCGATCGCCTTCACCACCAGCCCCTCGGCCCCCTGCTGGCGGGAATTTTGGCGCAGGGTTGCCAGTTCGGCAAAGGACTGAAACTCAAGGGGCACAGACTGATGCAGGTTGGGGGCAGTGTGCACAGCCAGCAGGGTAGAGAGAGACTGGGTGCGATCGCTCCAGCTTTTCTCTCGAATATCAATGCCGCCGTACTCCAGCAGGTCGTAGGCGATGAAGTGGACAGGGCTATCTTCCATTACCTTTTTGCTGACTTTCTTGCGGCCTAGGCGCTTTTGCAGGTGGTTAAACGACAGCGGCATGCCGTCTTGCCAACAGAGAATTTCCCCATCCATCACAATGCCGTTGGGGAAGGTGGCCATCATCGCCTCCACTTCCGGAAACTGGTCTGTAACCAGGTCCTCGCCCCGCGACCAGACAAATACCTGGTCGGCCCGCTTAATCACCTGGGCGCGAATGCCGTCCCACTTCCACTCCGCCCGCCAGCGGGAGCAGTCTTCGCCCTGAAATTTTTCTTCGTCCAGAGAGGTGGCCAAAAAGAACGGGTAGGGCTGGCTGGGAGCATTTTGCGTGGCCGCTTCACTAGTCAGGCTGGTGTAGAACTCGACCGTGGGGCTAAAATCGCCCATCAGCCGGTGAGCCAGCACGGCTTCAGAAACACCCGTGGCAGCAGCGAGGCCCTTGATCACCAGCTTTGCCGATGCACCGACCCGAAAGGCTCCAGTGAGAATCTTGTTGAGTACAAAGATCCCGGTATTGTCCAGTGCCGCCCACCAGGAGACAATCAAATCGCGCCGTTCATCGTCGGTCTCCATGGCTTTATACATGGGAATAACGTCCTCCATCCACTGGTGCAGCGAAATAGAGGGGGGGCGATCTGCCTGAGAGGGCTGTGCGCCCCTAGCGGAAACGTCGCTAGTTTGGCTGCCCTCTCCTTTAGAAACCCCAGCCGCCAAGGACTGGCTGGGCAGATCCACATCCCGCAGCAGCAGCGCAATCACCTCCGCTGAGTCGCCCACCTGGGCGTAGCAGTCCTTAAACAACCATTCGGGAATGTCGGAAATCTGCAAGAATACGTCCCGCAGCGTCCGCGAGGTCACCATGCGGCGGCGGGTTTTGCCCAGCAGCAGATAGAGCGCCCAGACTTTGTCGGCGGGTTCGGCTTCTTGAAAGTAGGCTTGCAGCGATCGCACCTTCTCATTGGTCGAGGTGGTCGCATCTATATCCGAAAAAAGCTGGGTAAATCGCTGCATGGTCTAGCGGGATGGGCGGGCGTCGCTGTGCTCATCCTACTGTTCTTGCTCGATCGCTGCCTTGACGCTGGCGACGTGAACCAGAGCATCGCCCTGATTGACCAACGGGTTTTGGCCGTGGCCAATCACAATACCGGCCATGGGGCTGCGCACCTGCATTGGCTTGTCGCCAAAGGTATCGCTGATAAAGCCCAGGGGCTGGCGCTGCTTGACTTCATCGCCCAGGGAAACCGATCGGTGCCAGATGCCGCCGCGAGAGGCCCGGACCCAGCGAGTCTCGCGCACTTCTAACGTTGATGGCTGGTCCATGGCCGGTGGCGTATACATGCCCAGGTAGGCCATCACCCGGTAAATGCCGTCTACCCCGGTTTGAATGGCGGCTTCGTCAAACCGCAGCGCTTCGCCCCCTTCGTAGAGCAGGGTCGGGATTTTCCGCTTTGCCGCCGCCTGGCGCAGCGAGCCATCGCGGTGGGAGGAGTGGATGATCACCGGTGCTCCAAAGGCTCTGGCGAAGTCATAGGTGGCCGGATTGTTGAGGTCGGCCCGCACCTGGGGCAGGTTAACTCGGTGAATCGCAGCCGTATGCAGGTCAATGCCGTGGGTACACTGGCTGACCACCTCTTTCATAAACAAATTCGCTAGGCGACTGGCCATTGAGCCCCGCGCCGAGCCGGGGAAGGCGCGGTTGAGATCGCGGCGATCGGGCAGGTAGCGGGATTGTTCTAGCAGGCCAAAAATGTTCACCACCGGCACCGCAATCACTGATCCAGCCAGGCGATTGGGCCTAAGCGACTTAGCAATCCGGCGAATGACGTCGACTCCGTTGAGCTCGTCGCCGTGAATGGCGGCACTGAGCCAGAGGCGTGGCCCCGGCTTTTTGCCGCTGATCACCGTCACCGGCAGCGACATCATGGTGCCGGTAGTCAGGCGAGCCACTGGCAGGTCGAGCCGCACCCGCTTACCCAATGGAATCATTTCGCCCCCAATGGTGAGCGGGCTCAAGGGAACGGCAGCCGGGGTCGCCAGCGGCGGGCCAACGGCTCGAACGCATTCGAGGGAGTTTGGTGAGGGTTTACCCAAGGCAACCGGCGGGGTAATTTGCCGTCACTATAGCCGATTAACCGTGGGGCATGGCCGTTTTGTTGGAGGACGTTTTATTGAGAAGAGCTTTAGCAAAGCTGATCGAGAGAGCGTGGACTAGTTGACAAATCGTGACAATCCTTATTAACCTGAAGTCATTACGATTATGCTTAAGCGAGCAGGAGGTATGCAGTGGTGAAGTTTGTCGGTATCGCCGGGAGTTTGCGGCCCAACTCCTATAGTCAGCTGGCGCTGGGGCTGGTGTGCGATCGCCTTGGCGCCCTCGGAGCTGACGTTGAGCAACTCGACCTACGCGAGATGAACCTGCCCCTCTGTCACGGCGGCAAAGATTATCCTGACCACCCTGACGTAGAGCGTCTGCGCCAGGCGTTTCTCGAAGCTGACGGCTTTGTGCTGGTTACCCCCGAGTACCACGGCAGCGTCAGCGGCGTGCTCAAGAACGCCCTAGACCTGATGAGTTTTGACCAGCTCGACGGCAAAGTAGCTGGGGCAGTCAGCATTCTCGGCGGTCAGTCCAACAACAACGCCCTCAACGACCTGCGTACCATTCTGCGCTGGGTGCACACCTGGGTAGTGCCCGAACAGGTGGCGATCGGCCAGGCTTGGCAAGCCTTTGACGATCAGGGCAAGATCGTTGATGAAAAACTTTCTCAACGGTTGGACGGCCTTGCCCAGAGTCTCTACGATAACACCCGCAAACTGCGCGGGGTGGATTAAGCCTAGGCTTCTAGTTACCATGCTTGCCCCCGCTCTAGGGGGCTTTTCAAGGCAATTCCTGTAGCAGAAATCTGGTGGATCTCCAAAGGTCTGCCCCTTTTTGAAAGGGCTTTTTAAGGCAATTTCCCTAGAAGAAATCTGAGAGATCTCTCACCCGATATCCTAAGCCTATCCCTACGCTCATCATTGCGGGATCTTCGCTGCCCTAGGGTTATTCGGTGGGCAATCGCGCTAGGCTGAAAGCACCCCTTACCCACGTTTCCATGCCGACCTCAGAGTCTTCAGCGCCCGCCGCTTGGCCCACCGCTGCCAGTGTTGCTGACGGGTTTGATGCCCAACACCCCCCTGACCCCAAGCTGATTGATGCCTGTGTGCACTGCGGGTTTTGCCTCACCACCTGCCCCAGCTACCGCGTGCTCGGCACCGAAATGGACTCCCCCCGAGGCCGCATTTATTTAATGGACGCCATCAACACGGGCGAAGCGCCTCTGTCGGCCACCTCGGCGAAGCATTTTGACTCCTGCCTGGGCTGCCTGGCCTGCACCACCGCCTGCCCTTCCGGGGTGCAATATGACCAGCTGATTGCGGCGGTGCGACCCCAGGTGGAGCGCAACCATGAGCGATCGCTGCCAGAACGGTTGGTGCGATTGCTGATCTTCAGCCTCTTCCCCTACCCCACCCGGCTGCGGGCAATGGCCGGTCCCCTGTACCTTTACCAAAAGCTGGGGATTTCTCAGCTGGTGCAGAAAACCGGGCTGCTGGCCAAACTGTCCCCCAGCCTGGCGGCCATGGAATCGCTGCTGCCCCCAATCACCGCGGAGAGCTTTCAAGATGACCTGCCCGAACTGATTCCGGCGGTGGGCACTCAGCGCTACCGGGTGGGTATGGTGCTGGGCTGTGTGCAGCGCGTATTTTTCTCAGACGTGAATGCGGCGACGGCGCGAGTGCTCAGCGCCAACGGTTGCGAGGTGGTGATTCCCCACGAGCAGGGGTGCTGTGCGGCGCTGCCCGCCCACCAGGGGCAAGCGGCCCAGGCCCAGGCGCTGGCCCGCCGCATGATCGACTGCTTTGAGGCGGCCGAGGTCGATTACGTGGTGATCAACGCGGCGGGCTGCGGCCATACCCTGAAGGAGTACCACCACATCTTGCAGGATGACCCGGAGTATCGCGATCGCGCCCAAGCCTTTGTAGCCAAAGTCCGCGACGTGCAGGAATTTCTCGCTCAGGTGGGGCTGACAACGCCACTGCACCCCATCACCTCAGGTGCTCTGCCCATCGTCTATCAAGATGCCTGCCACCTGCTCCACGGCCAAAAAATCAGCCTTCAGCCCCGCCAACTGCTCAAGCAAATCCCCGGCGTCATCCTGCGGGAACCCATTGATGCGGCCCTCTGCTGCGGCAGTGCCGGAGTCTACAACATGCTGCACCCCGACGTGGCGGCAGAGCTAGGCCAGATGAAGGTAAAAAATTTGTTGAACACTGGCGCGACTTTGGTGGCCTCTTCCAATCCTGGCTGCTCGCTGCAAATTCAGCAGCACATGGCTGGGCAGGCAAGAGCGGTGCCGCTCTTTCACCCCATGGAGCTGCTCGATTTCTCAATTCGCAATCTGCCGCTACCGTTGGAGAAGCCTGTTTGACTTCACCGGGTATCCTAAGCTCAGCCTAGGTTAGGTTCCCCGCTCCCTTCATGTTCCTGCTGCAATGACTCCTCTTCAGACTCGCCGCCATCAGCTTAAAACTCAGCTGCTCCAGAGCATCAATGCTTTAGAAATCGAAGATGCTATCTTGCCCGTAGAGCATCCCGCCATTGACCAAATCATCTGCGAACTGGAAACCCTGAACCCCATTGACCAGCCCCTACGTCAGGAACACTGGCCCATGCTCCTGGGCTCATGGGCGTTGGTCTATGCCTCGCGGGGTACCGTGGTCACGCGACGGCTGGGGCGGCAGTTTCCCTTGCCGGTCAGCATTCAGCGCGTCTGGCAGCGGCTGACCGACTCCGAGGGCACCGGGGCTGGCATCGCCACCGAAAATGGCGCTGTGCTATCGCTACCCTTGTTTGGCGAACTCACCGCCACCGCCCAGGGGGTTTGGAATCCCTACGAAGAAGGCGAGAGCGCCCGCGTTAGCTTTGGGGCCTTTACGGTGCAAGCTACCCGCTTGCTGGGCATCGCCGGGCTGCACCTGCCCCAAATTACTGTGCCGGTGCTCGAATTTCTTCGCCAAGAGGCGCTGTGGATCACGTCCTATCTGGACGAAGATCTGCGGTTTGGGCGTGGTGCTACAGGTAACTTGTTTGTGTTTCGGCGGTAGTTGGCGAGCGCCCAGAGAGCATTCCCCAGGCTGTGACCGCCAGTTGCCGTTGCGCCACGAAAGTAGGTGACCCTAGAACGCTACAGTCGCCGCAGCAGACTAGGCCCGTGGGTGTCGGTGCCGCAGGTCGTCAGCAGGCTGTGGTCTTGGGCCAGTTGCTCGACGGTGGGCGTGTGGCGAGGGCAGGGTGTCCAGTGTTCGGGGTTGGCGTAGGCGTAGTAGGTTTCGACCCCGTCTATGCCGAGGGCCGCCGCGATGGGCACCAGGGTTTTAGCCGAGGTGCGGTAGCGGGCGGGGTGGGCCAGCACCGCAATGCCCCCCGCCGCCTGAATCGCCGCAATGACCGCCGCCGCGAGTTTGGTTTCACCTCGGGGTGCATAGCCCCGCAAATAGGGTTCGATCGCATCGTGGCTGGGCGTAAAGCCGTAGCCCAAAACATGCACTTCGGTGTCTGCCAAGATGGCGGTAATTTCTACGCCGGTAAACAGCCGGGGCACCGCTCCGCCCTTGCCTCGCTGACGGCTGCGGAGAGACGTGGGGTGACGCCACTGCCAATCTTCCAGCCAGGCTTTGGCCTGTTGGTAGCCCTTGACGGTGTGGTGATCGGTGATGGCAAAGGCGCTGAGGCCAATATCGACCACCTGCTCCATCAGGCCAGCGGGGGTGAGCTTGCCGTCGGAGCAAGCGGTGTGCATGTGAAAGTTGTAGGTATAGGGGCAACTGGTTGCGTCTACAGCGGCAAAAATTTTTCTCAGCGATTCCGCATCCCCGTTGCGGGGGCGCTGGCTAAAGGTGCTGAGACTGGGAGTGGCAACCATGAATCGTGGGGAGGAGTGCTGCGTTTTACCAAAGGTTCTTTATTAAATATATAACTTTGCCCCGTTGACGGAGGAAATTTTTGTGCTTCGAAGGCTGCTATTCGGATAGATTTTGGGTCTAGAGCCGGTCTGTCAGGGGGATAGCAACGCCGAAACTATTGCTTCGGATTCTTATTTAGCCTAACTAAAATAGCGGTTTTAAAGTGTTCGTCGCTGACCGATCGCCGAGATCCTGTGGGAAAATTTTGCCTACTGCTTCGGTCTTCAATTATTCCCCATGGTCAGCGATTCGCAACGCGAGCGGGAACCGAATCGGAGCGATCCTCCGTTCCAGCCAGGTTCCAACGATGCTTTCTTTGATCGACAGCACCAGGCTACCTATTGGCAGCAGGCCCCTGCCAGCGGCGCTGACCCCGTGGTGCGCGCTATACGATACCTAGGCATGCTGCGCGATCTGTCGGTCGAACCCCGCTGGATTGCCCTAGCCCATGTAGCCGACCCCCCTGGCGAAGCCCTCACCTGGATTGGTCAGCACATTCACCGGGTCAACCAGCAGCTCAACGCCATTTTGAACGATCTGCTGGGGTGTTTTGAGCCAGTCTTGTGCCCTGACATGCAAGTTTTTGCGGCCCCGATCGCGCCCCAGGCCGGGGTCGATGGGTTTTGTTGTGATAAGCCAAGCCAAGCTCTGGGGGAGAATCGCCCCGCCCCCATTACGCTGATGGTTGACGCGGGCCGCATTGTGCCCGCCGACTGGCCGGGGCTGGTGGCCCACGAGCTGGCCCACGGCATTGCGAGAATGCCAGGACACGGCGTTGAGTTTAGCCGCGCGATCGCCCATCTCTGCTTGGCCCAAGACCTGCCGATGCCGCCCCCCCAGCTCGATGCCGACGCGCTGCGCTACTGGCCCCCCTGCCGCCACAACCCTGAGCCCGAGCTGTTTTGGCTGGGGCGATCGCAAGGCGTTCCCTCGGGGGAATCAGCCCTTTAAAGGGCGATCGCTTAGCCGCTCCGGTTGCCCCCAGGTATCCCCCTCAGGTATCCCATTGAATGGGAGAATAACCAAGACCCGCCTTACAGGATTGTTGCTGACTATGAAACGCTTGACAGCCATGCTGGCCCTTGCCCTCATGTTCTGGAGCCTGAGCTTTGCCCCCGCCGAAGCCGCCATTCCCGACGATGTGCAAAAGCTGCTCGACACCAAAAAGTGCCAGGTGTGCATTCTCAATGAGGCCGAGCTGAGCAATGCCGACCTGGCCGGGGCCAACCTCAAAATTGCGGTGCTCACTGGAGCCAACTTGGCCGGAGCCGACCTGAGCAACGCCAACCTCATGCTCAGCGACATGGAAGGGGCTAATCTCAGCGGTGCCAACCTAGCTGGGGCTCAAATGAACGGGGCCAACTTGCCCGATGCCAACCTCTCCGGGGCCGATCTGTCTAACGTGGAGATGACCCAGGCTAACCTCACCGACGCTGACCTCACCGATGCCAATCTGAGCGGTGCCGTCATGCTCAGCGTTATCCTCGGTACCGCCAATATGGAGGGGGCCAACCTCAAGGGCGCTAATCTGCGCGGCGTCAATCGCAGCATGGTGCGATTTTGCAATACCACTATGCCCGATGGGGCGATCGAAAACCGCGACTGTTAAATGGCGGTGTTTAGGAAAGTTGAGTAGGTAGGGTATGGGGTTCAAGGTGTCGGGTCTAAGCTTATTCCTTTGCACCTTGAACCCTATACCTTAGGCCCAAAAGCTACTACAGACCCCTAAGGATTCTCTTTGCCGTAGGCCTGCCAGGCTAAGTCCACTAGGCCATTAACGATCGCAGCGGCCACCACAGCGCTGCCTTTGCGACCATTGATGCTGACGTGGGGCACCATAGTGTCTTGCAGACGGGCTTTGAGCACGGCGGTTTCGATGAATCCGGCGGGGGTGGCTACCACTAGGGCTGGACGCACCTTTTCGGCGTCGATTAGATCTACTAGGGTAGACAGGGCCGCTTCAGAAGCTCCGATCACAAAAATGCCTTCGGGGTAGCGCTGGGCCAGGGTTTCTACCCCCCATGAAGCCTGGCTTTTGCCTTTCTGGGGGCGGGTCAGGGCGTCCATACTGCAATAGACTGGGTTGGCAAAGGTGTTTTGAATGCAGGGCGTAATGCCCACCTGCACCATGGGCACATCGACAATGATGGTGGTGCGGGCCGCCAGGGCTGCGGCCCCTGACTGCAACGCCTGGTCAGAGAAATGAATGAGATCTTTGAAGGCAAAGTCGGCGGTGGCATAGATTACCCGGCGCACAATTTCGTATTCCGACGGCGAGAAGCTGTGGTCGCCAATTTCGGAGTCAATCACGCGCAGGCTTTGGGCATCGGTCACATGCCATTCCATAGGGGGCCGGTTAAGAGGGGTGGGTCAGTTTGCTGGGCTAAGTTTAGCCAGGTCTGGGGTGTAGCGCAACCAGCAGCGCGATCGCCGTAGCTAGATTCCTCCAGAGCCAAAGTCAGCGGGTGGCTGCGTTACGCTCCTTAAACCCTACACCCTCGCTGCCTATTGTCCTGCGGTTGAAATTAATGCCGGGTCAGAATGGTGCGCAGGGCCGCTATCAGCCGCTCGACCTGGGCTGGCTCAATCCAATAGTGGGTGACGGCCCGCAGACGGCGATCGCCATAGCCGCCAATGTGTAACCCGTACTCGAGCTTCAGCGCTTTGATCAAGTCTTCTGGAGAAATCGCCATCCCCTCGGCCAGATCAAAAAACACCATGTTGGTTTCGACCAGCATCGGGTCAAGCTCAATGCCAGGGATGGTCGCTAACCCCTGGGCCAGAGCCTGGGCGTTGTCGTGGTCGGTCTGCAACCGCTGGGTCATGGTCTTGAGGGCAATGATGCCCGCTGCCGCTAGCCCACCCGCCTGGCGCATGCCGCCGCCCAGCAGCTTGCGGTGGCGGCGAGCCTGGTGAATAAACGCCTCGCTGCCCACCAGGAGAGAGCCGACCGGGGCGCACAGCCCCTTGCTGAGGCACACGCTCACCGAATCGACATGGGTGGTAACGGCAGTTGGGTCAACCCCCAGGGCGGTGACAGCGTTGAATAGGCGCGCCCCATCCAGATGCACCTTGAGCTGATGCGTCTGGGCCAGGGTGCCGATCGCCGCGAAATACTCAGGCTCGATCGCCGCGCCGTTGTTGCCGCCGGAGCTGTTTTCGAGCAGCACCAGGCGGCTATGGGGCAGGTGTGGATTATCCACGCGAATGGCCGATTTGATCTGATCGATCGCCATGCGGCCCCGGCTGTCGGTGGGTAGCGGGCGAGGGGTGATGCCGCCCAGTACGGTGATGCCCCCGGCCTCCCAGCAGAAGGTGTGGGCGTCTTCGCCGAGGATGGCTTCGTCGCCGCGCTGGGCGTGGGTGAGGGCGGCGATCAGGTTGCCTTGGGTGCCGCTGGTGACAAACAGCCCCGCCTCTTTGCCCAGCAGACTGGCGGCCAGGGCCTCTAGCTCGTTGACGGTGGGGTCTTCGCCGTAGACGTCATCCCCCAGTTCGGCGGTGGCCATGGCCTCGACCATGGCGGGGGTGGGCCAGGTGACGGTGTCGGAGCGAAAGTCAATGGAGGGGTGAATAGTAGCCATGGCGGGAAATGGGGTAGGAGTAGAGCTAGACCTATTATGCCGGGCCGCTCCTTGACTAAATTGCGCTGACTTAATTGCGGGGATGACCTAGGTTGGCTTCGAGATAGGTTAGAAACTGCTTGAAGTCTGTCTCGGAGTCAAAAACACGACGCGGAAACATGTGAAAGAGCGCCTGAGATTGATACAAAAGCACTAAATCTTTGCCGACTTTGTATTTGTAAAAATCGGCGATCGCCATCCTGGAGGTGCCCTGTTCTGAAGTCGTTTCAATGGTGTCTGGAGAAATCACAATCTCGTACTGAGCCTGGAGAGACTTTTGCTGGGCAAAGACCCGACGAGTTTTGCTAGGCACAATGACCACCAAGATAAACCCATAGATAATTGCGAAAAACAAAATGGGTAAAGCCGCAATTAAAAGATTAGTGAGTAGAAAGGGGGAAAGGGTGCCACTGACTAACACGACAAGACTCAGCCCCAGCAAACCAAGGGCCAGGTACTTAACCCAGGGGCTAGGTCGAATGTGTAAATACTGAGCTTTAACGTAGTCGTCGGCAGTGAGTTGGCACCGTATGGTTAGCATGGCTAGAGATCTTGGTGTTAGGGTCGGTGGTGGGCTAGCTCAGGTTACTGCGCTGGCAAGTCTTCAATTACGCGGGCGGGGCTGACAAAGGACATGCCCTGTTGGGAGGCGGTGCTGATCATCACCGCTTCGACGACGGGGGCGCTGACGGGGGCAGCGGATTGCCATTCGACAATGAAGTTAGCCCCGACGCCGCCGGTTGTGTTGGAGCGGTCAACCACCACTTCGGTGGAGGCGAGGGGGCCGAGCTGAATGGGGGCATCGAGGTAGGTGACGAGGCGATCGCCCCCCGAGTTGTAGTAATCCAGCGTAGTGAGCACGATGGGCTGGTTGCGATCGCTGTTGCGCAAACTTAAAGTCACCGTCAGCTGAAAGGCGCGGTTGGTTTCGGAGTCAAAAATTTCGGAATACACCGGCACGTAGAGGGTTTGCCCCTGCACAGCCGAGGCTGGAGCAGCGGCGAGAACGGTGACGCCGGGGCGTTCGCCAAAGCGCTCCTGAGCCGAGAGCGGAGGCGATGGGCTAGTGGCTGGGGCCTGAGGGGCGCAGGCCGCCAGCATGCCCAGGCTGAGGCTGATGAGTAGTTCTTTCCATGGCATAGGGCGTGCTCCTGGGCGTTCTTTACGGAGATTTTGTGAGGTAGAGGGTGGGGAGTGGGGGGTTAGGAAGTTCAAAGTTCAAAGTTCAAAATTTTGCCTTTCTAATTTTGAACTTTGAATTCCCCCTACCCCTTCACTCGCCAAACCGCGCCGCTCGGCGTTTGGTGCCAAACAGGTGGGCATAGACAAACGAAAATTCGCAGCCCGCAAAGAAGATTTGGCAGGCCAGAAAGATCCACAGCATGAGAATCATGACGCTGCCGATGACGCCGTAGGAGACGAAGCGGCTGCCCAGACTAATGACGCTGTTGCTAACGAGCCACTGCAACCCGGCCAGCAGCAGAGTGGTGAGCAGGGCACCGGGCCAGATATCGCGCCAGGAGAGCTTGATGCTGGGGAGGAGGCGGAACAGACCGGCGATCGCAAACCCGAGCGCCAAAAACGACCAGCCCGCCTCCAGGGTTTTGCTCAAAATCGCTTCGTCAATGGTGAGAAAGTCGAAGGTTTCTTGAAAGGTATTGATTAGGGTGAGAATGATTTTAATCACAATGTCTGACAGCAGCGAGGCCAGCAGCAGCAGCGCCGTAGCCAGCACCAGCACAAAGGCCGAGAGTTTATTCACCACAAAAAAGAGGGCCATGCGGGCGGGCGATCCGGCTTCGCTGACGCGGCTGGGGGTTTCCCAGATTTTGTTCACCGATCGCTTGAGCATGGCAAAGATAGTGCTGGCGGCAAACAGCAAAATGCCAAAGCCAATCAGCCCCGCCCCCACGCTGTTTTCGTTGAGCGATACAAGGGTGTCTTTGATTAAGTCATGCACTTCGGGGGGCAGGTAGCGCACAATCACCGCCTCGATGGCCTCAAACACCTCGGTGTTTGGCCCCACCAGCGCTCCGATGATGCTGAGCACCACCAGCAGCAGCGGAAACAGCGAAAACAGCGCGTAGTACGACAGCGCCGCCGCCATGCCGGGCACGTTGTCGCGATCCCACTTCAGCCAGGTTTGAATCAGGAGCTGGGCAGGTTTAGACGGGAGCACCTGGGTGCGCAGGTAGGGCAGCAGGCGCGATCGCACGTATTGCAGCATGGTGGTGGGGCAAAGAAACCGAGGGTATTATCGCCCACCCCCGCAACCGGTGCCGACGCGACACTAGCATTCTGGCGGAGGTGGCTTCACCAGGGTGGCGATCGTTCGCACCAAGCGGTCTGGTTCGATGGGTTTGGCTAGATGCAGCTGAAAGCCAGCGTCCAGGGCATGCTGCTGGTTGATCTCTCCGGCATAGGCTGTCAGGGCGATCGCGGGCAGGTTGCCCCCCTGGTCGGGGCGTCGCTGGCGAATCTGCTGAATCAGCGCGTAGCCATTCATCTCGGGCATGCCGACATCGCACAGCAAGAGGTCGGGCACCGACTGATTGAGTCGGCTGAGCGCTTGCATCGCTGAGGCGGCTGTCGCCACCTGTGCCCCCGCCTGGGTGAGAATGAATGACGCCAGCTCTCGCATGTCGGCCTCGTCGTCGACCACCAAGATCTGTAGCCCGGTTAAGTCGGTCGCTTTGTCTAGGGGTTTGACGGGCGACGGTTGATTTTGCCTGACTAGGGTGAGGGGAAGCCGCACGGTGAAGGTCGCGCCGAGGTCTTGGCCGGGGCTGTCGGCAGACACTAGCCCGCCGTGCAGTTCGGTGAGCTGACGCACGATCGCCAGGCCGAGGCCAAGGCCGCCAAACTGTCGCGTGGTGGTGCCATCTTCTTGCCGAAAGTAGTCAAAGACGTGGGGCAAAAAGTCGGGGTGAATGCCCTTGCCGGTGTCGCTTACCCGAATTTGAGCGTAGGTGTCCACCTGCTCTAGGGTGATGGACACGTGCCCCCCCGCCGGGGTGAACTTGACTGCGTTGGAGAGCAAGTTCCAAATCACCTGCTGGAGCCGGTTGGTGTCACCTAACACCTGGCCCTCGATCGCATTTAGCGTAGTTTGCATCTGAATCCGTTTGGCCTCAGCCGCCAGGCGCACGGTTTCAGCCGCCGCTTCAATGGTGGTGACTAGATTGACTGGGGCAACGGTCAGGGTCAGCTTGCCCTGCAAAATGCGCGAGACATCGAGCAGATCTTCGATCAGCTGGGCCTGGAGTTTGGCGTTGCGCTCGATGGTTTCTAAGGCCTGGTCAGCTCTGGCCGCATCTAGCTGCTTGCTGCGCAAGATTGTCACCCAGCCCAAAATTGGGTTCAAAGGCGATCGCAATTCGTGGGACAAAACCGCTAAGAACTCATCTTTGATGCGGTTGGCGGCTTCGGCTTTGGTGCGATCGCGCTGAGCCGCCTGGTAGAGCTGAGCATTTTCGATCGCCAATGAAGCCCGCTGCGCCAATTCTTCAGCGAGCTGCAAGTCTGCGGCGGCGTAGCGTCGACCCGACTCAGCCGAGATAAACGAGATGGCACCGATAATGCGGTCTTGGCTGCGCAGCGCCACCGTCATCGCTGAGCTAAAGCCAACCTGCCGCAAAATCTCTAGATGCTCAGGGTCTTTGGCGGCATGGATCAACAGCTCATCGGGAATTTCAGGGATAAAGTCGGGTTGTCCGGTGCGCAGGGTCAGGGCGGCACCGCGCTCTGCATTCTTATCTAAGGGATACTTGTCTCGAATCTGCTCGGCCCATTCCAGCTTGGCCGGGTCAGCATGGGCCACGGCAATTTGGTCAATGGCACCATTCTCTTCCACGATGTGGACGGTACACCAGTCGGCCAATTCCGGTACGGTGAGCTGGGCAACTTGCTCTAGGGTCGTTTGGTAGTCTAGAGACGATGCCAGCACAGCGCTTGACTCAGCGAGATATTGTTGGGCGCGCTCTAGCTTGACGCGCTCTGTGACATCGACAACCGAGGCCAAAAGCCCTTCTACCCGCTGATTTGAGTCAACCGTTGGCATGTAGTAAACGTTGTAGTAGCCGGGACGGTGATCGTCACGCCCAGGTACATTGATGGGCAGGTTAGGCGAGATAAATGGCTGACCCGTGGCATAGACCTGACGAACAACCTCGACCATGGCGGGATCAGTCTGACCAAACAGCTCTTGAATAGACTTGCCCAGGTGATAGGCACGGGGCAACCCATTGATTTCAGCTAGGGCGTCATTGATGGCGATAAATCGCTGCTCACTGTCTAATAGCGCTAGCCCCACTGGGGAGGTGTCAACGATAGTGGCCAATTGCTGTTGGGCGGCTTCGGCCTGAGAGCGGGCGGCGCGTTCTCGGCCAAGCAATTGTTCTCGCTCCTGCTCAGCCAGCTTGCGATCGGTGACATCGAGCACCAGCGACAAGACTGAGGTCATCTGGCCCGATTCATCTTTAAGGCTGGAGTTGTACCACTCGCAGTGAACCACGGCGCGATCTTTGGTGTAGTTGCGGTTGTAGGAAAAAATGTGGGGCTCTTTGCCATAGACCAGGCGGTGGCAGACATCGGTGACGGATTCTAGATCGTCTTCATAGACAAAGGGAATCTCGGTTAAGGTTTTGCCCAGTATTTCTTCAGCTTGCCAACCTAAAATGCGCTCTGCGCCCGCTGACCACCGAATCACTCGAAAGTCGCTATCCCACTCGACGACGGCCATCGGCGTGTTTTCAACGTGGAAGTTGAGCTTTTGCAGCGCCTGATGCAGGGCTTGTTCTGCCTGCTTGCGCTCGGTAATATCGATGACAGCCCCGATCGATTGCTTGGGGTGGCCCTGAATATCGTAGGCAAACTGCCCTCTAGATTCGACCCAGCGAATGGTTCCATCGGGCCAGCGCAGCCGATATTCCTGATAGTACTCGGTGCGTTCATCAATCGCCTGCTGAAGCTTTGCCTTGGCGCTCGGCAGGTCGTCGGGATGGACGCGGCTGGCCCACCGCTCGTAGCTCGGCACGCATTCGTCGGGCTGGAAACCCAGGATAGTGAAATGCCTGGCCGACCAGCGGATGCTGTCGGTCTGCATGTCCCATTCCCAGGTGCCCATGCGGCCAATATTGAGGGCGAGCTGTAGCCGCGCTTCACTTTCGCGCAGGTCTGCTTCGGCCCGCGATCGCTCGACGGCCAGCCAGGTTTTTTCAGCGATGCGCTCCATCATAGCCACATTGTCTGCCGTCCAGGGGCGTGGCATCGCATGGTGCAGCACCAACAGGGCCACAAACCGCCCTCGCTTGACCAGCGGCACGCAGAGCAGCGATTTGGTTTCAATGGCGGCAAAGGCTGCCGCACTGGCTCCGGCGGTGCGAGGGTCGCGATCGACATCATCAACCACAATGGTTTTGCCCTGCTTGAGCTCGGCAATGATCTCAGCCCCAAACAAATCCATCCGATGGGCACCCACCACGCTGACGACGCCGTCGCAGTAGTCGCGATCGACGGTCACATGTTCTTGGGCGGCATCAATTTCACCGTAGGCACAGCGGGTGACATTGAAATGTTTGCCAGTGGCGCTAACGACTTGCCAGACGATTTCTTCTGAGTCTTGCAGGGTGCGAGCGGCATCGTTCAGTTCGATCAAAAATTGCTGCTGCTGTTCTTTGCGCTGGAGTTCTGCGAGCAGGGCCTCGCGATTGGCTTCGATGTGCTTGCGATCGGAAATATTGAGCGAAACCCCGGCCATGCGGACGGCTTGCCCAGATTCGTTAAGGTAAATCTGGCCCTGACCCTTGAGCCAGCGCACCTCACCGTTGGCCGCGATCACGCGATATTCTTGGGCAAAAACCCGGTCTCCCATTAGAGCCTCTGCGGTCGCTTGCCTCAGCAGAGGCCGATCGTCTGGGTGAATGCAGGCCCGAAACTCGTCTGCGGTGCCCACCTGCATGCCCCAAACCTCTTCGGCGTTGGGAGAACACACGACTTGCTCTGTTTCTAAGTTCACATCCCAGGCGACCATCTGGGCCGATGAGAGGGCCAGATGTAAGCGTTCTTCGGCCTGGCGCAGGTTGGCCTCAATCTGCTTGAGGCGGGTCACATCTTGAAACATGACAATGCCGATCGCCGGATGCCCATACATAGCGGGCATGATTTCTCCCCAGCAGAGGGTGGCCCGAACGCCGCCGGGGGTATGCCAGTTCATTTCAACGCTCTGTAACCGCTCCCCACGGGCAAGCAGCACGGCGGGCATTTGGTCAATGGCAATGCGATCGCCCTGGGCATCGGTGCAGTAATAGGCGTTGGCGTATTCCTCCAGGGATTTGTGTTTGGGTAGATCGCCTCCGGCTAGCTCATTGGCAATGCGGTTGGCAAAAATGACTTTTGCGGTTTCTGGGTCAATAAACGTGGTGGGCGTTGGCATCAAGTTGAGGACGGCTTCTAACCACTTCTGCTGGTTTTCGAGATCTTCGGCCTGCTGCCTGAGTAAGCTTTCGGTTTGCTGGTGTTCGGTGATGTCTTGAAGCACCACAGCGGCTGCCAAAATTTGCCCTTGCTTATCGAGTATTGGGGTTGAACTGACCGTAATTACGGTACGCTTGCCATCCTCGTAGCGTAGTTCCATTTCCTCATGGATCACGACCTCACCGGCTCTCAGCGATCGCGGCAGGGGATATTCATGCGGCGCATACTGTTGCCCTTCGGGGCGAAACGCTGTAAACGGCGTGATCGGTTCATAGTCCTCCAGTTCGTAGGACTGCTCAAAGTCGTATCCGATAATTTGTTTGGCCTGCTCGTTGGCCAGCACTAATCGGTTAGATGAGGCCTCTGCAATCAAAACCCCCGCTGGCATCTGGCGGAGCACCGCTTCAAACTGAGCCCGTTCTGTCTCCAAGTCGCGGAGTAATTGCTCTCGCTCTACCTCGGCTTGCTTGCGATCGGTCACATCCCGAAAATAAACCGTGAGTCCCTCTGCTGAGGGATAGGCTCTTGCCTCCAGCCAGCATTGAACGGGTTCGCCAAATTCTTCCCAGGCTACCGGAACTTGCTCAGCGATCGCCCGCTGCATGGCCTCGTAGGCGGCTCCACCCACCAAATGAGGAAAAACATCGTTCCAAACATGTTTGCCAACCAGGTCTTCAGGGGTTTTGTGCAAAATTTGAGCCGCTGCCTGATTGACATAGGTGTAGTGCCAATGGCGGTCAAAGGCCACAAACGCATCGGTGATGCGTTCTAAAACAGCGGCGACTTTGCCTTCCGTCGCCCGCTCTGCTTGATCTGGGGAATTGGCCAACCGCTCCTCTCGCAACCGGTTCTGCTGCTGTAGCTCAAGTAGTTGGGTTTGCAACCGCACGATTTGAGCATTTTCTCCGTCCGAGCCGGTGGCATCCGCCGCCTCTAAGCTGCGGGCAAACTGTTCAATCACTTCAGAGCGCGAAATACCTCGTTGTTGCGCCGCTTGATCGAGCGATCGCCAAGCCGTGGGGGTTAGAGATAGGCTGACTCGATGTTTAGTCTCTTGCTCCCAATTGTTCACAAACTTTCCGCTCGCGTTGCGTTTCATGGAAAATGGAACCGTATACATAAACGGTAAATCCATTCAACTCGACTCTGGCGGGAATATAAATCATCCTTTAGGTAGACGTTGAACGTGAGGCGGTTTGGGCCGCTGAGCTGGTCAGTTATAGGACGGGTTTAGCGGAGAGCCATCTGCTGTAGGGCACGGGGGTTAGTGCGATCGCACCTATTGCCGCCGGGTGAGGTGAGGCAGAGAACGCGAAGAGATGATCACTAGCGAGACAGATGCAGAAGAGAGCAGCCCAATAGGTCACCTCATCTGAACCCAGACTTGATACCTGGCATAGGGGTTGCGATCACCGAACGCAACAAAACCAGCGATCCTGGTGGACATGGTGAAGATTTGGCGCAATGCGATCGTTAGGTTTCGCTACGGTGTTTCACAGTGATAACCACATTCCCCCGCTTGTGTCCTTGTTCAACATATCTATGGGCATCAGCAGTCTGTTCCAGCGCATAATGCCTATCTATAGCCGTCTTCATCTTCCCCGCCTCAATCAACTCTTTGAGAAAAATCAGGTCTTCTTTTTTCTCGATCGCTACCCCACCCACAACTTTTTTACGGGTTGTCTTTGAAACCCATAACCCTCGAAGTATTGAAAGCAAGTCTATATGTACAGCTCTGAGATAGATACCATTTCGCTTCAGTGACTTTAAACAGCCTGAAAACGAACTCTTGCCCGTTGTGTCAAAAATAATATCGTAGGTCTTACCGCTCTGGGTAAAGTCTTCTTTGGTGTAGTCAATCACCTCATCAGCTCCCAGAGATTTCACCAGCCCCAATTTTGCTGTACTACATACCCCAGTTACGTCTGCGCCAAACACTTTGGCAAGTTGCACAGCCGCAGTCCCCAAAGACCCAGAAGCCCCATAGATCAAAACTTTTTGTCCATTTTGAATATTTCCCTTATTTTTTAGGAAAACTAATGCGGTTGTTGACCCAAAAGGTACGGCGGCAGCTTCCTGATACGTCATGTTGGTCGGCTTTAATACAACTGCCCCTGCTTCGGGTAAGCAGATGTATTCGGCATTAGCACCCAGGCTAATTCCTGCTCCAGCAAATACCTGATCGCCAATCTTAAATTGTCTGACATTCTTGCCAATTGCCTCAATTTCTCCGGCGACTTCAGATCCCAGTATTGTGTTTTTTTTGGGTTTTCTGAAACCGTAAAAAAGCCTGACGCCGAATGGATCAGCCCTTCGAATACGTACGTCTGCCGAAGTCACTGTTGTTGCGTAGATTTTGATCAGTACTTCATTTTCCTTAGGAGTGGGTTTCTCTACCTCCTTGAGCTGAAGAACTTCAGGTGATCCATATTCTGTACAGACAATCGCTTTCATGATTTCTCCTTAACGGTGACTGTAGTGTAGTTCATACAGTCTCCCACGTGATGGATTTGCAAAACCTAACGGAATGGAGAGCGGCGATCGCCATAGGTAAAACAAAATTACAGGGTGGGGGGATAGAGAAACCGAGGGTGTCACTGCCCATTCTTAGGATTAGCGCAAAAGGTATCATCCCAACTAGTTGCTTAATTAGGATATAAGGTTGATAGCCACATAACGGGTTGTTTCATTTATCGAAAAATCTTCAAATAGTTTAGCCTAACGGATTCAGCGACGAAAGCGTGGCATCTGGACATTGTTTTTATACCCCCACAGCCGAACTCCAAAAATCAATGCAGAAGACAGAAAAATATTAAAAGAAAGAGGCAGTAAATTAGATTGATGTATGAGGTAAAAAGTTATTCCTCCCAGGAGAGATGAAGCCGCGTATATTTCTCGATGAAATATAAACGGGATTTCACCGATTAACGCATCTCTAATTATCCCTCCTCCTGTTGCCGTCAATGTGCCAGCAAGAATAGCTCCCAAGAAATGAACTTCTAGTAAAATGGCCTTTTCAACGCCAATTACCGTAAAAACAGCTAGTCCTAATGCATCAAGGCAAATAAAAAGCTGATATCTGTCTTTTATCTTATTCGCAAATAAATAGGTAAAAATAACACCAATAAAAACTGTGGCCAGATAATGTGGGTCATTAAACGTGCTTGATTTTACTCCCAGCACCATATCCCGAATGATTCCTCCGCCCATTGCGGCGGCCAGAGCCAAAAAAAAGGCCCCGACCACGTCAATTCTGTGGTGAATACCACCCATTATGCCTGTTATACAAAAGGCAAAGGTTCCCAATAGGTCGGCAAAATATATTACTTGCATGAACTGGCACCTGAAATAGCTTAATTTTTTGAGAGTAGCTAATAAAGACACTGCTTCGCACAGCAGTTTTAGCTAGAGAAGACTCTCCCGTTAGCTACTCAGATTCAAAAGTTTGATATCGCAAAAATTGACGCTAGGTTTTTTGGAGTATCAATCTAGTAACACTCCAAAAACCTTGAAAAAATCATTGCTAAAACTTTTTGAGCAAAGCTTTAAAGTATTGCGAAGCATTAAGCTAACTAGCTGGCTTCGCGCATAGCCTGCTGCTAAAGTTTTTTATTTAGCAAAGATTTTTAATTAACCTGAGAAACACCCAAAGATAAATATTCTTTAAACTTTGGGAGGCAAGATGATAGACCAAAATACTTCGTCCATACTCTTAACTCAGCAGCTTGCAGGGAACTTTCTGCATAATACACCAAACTAGATTGTTCACCTTGCACTTTTCTGCACACCCTTACCGTTTCAGGTCTGGCAAACGCAGGACTACTTCTGAGTAAGATTGTAGGCTTGCCTCCCCGGCAACAGCCTGGGGATCGCACAGGTGCTCCATGCTCTACGTCAGCCTGGCGAATATAATCGGATCTGAAACGCGTCGTTAAGAAGATTCTCTGCGCCTACTACTACGGCAGATCCACCAGCGATCGCGTTCAAAAAATCTAGATGTTGTTACGGTTCTAATTCAAAAACGGCACAGGCGTAAGCGGTGTAGACCGAAATGGTCGGGCTCCTTTGATCTCTGCTATTTATGCTGAGGGTGAGGTAATTGTTAAGCTTCTACGGGCAAACGGCGCAGACGTAACTATTAGCACCCGTTCTTCTGACATTTTGCTACACATGGCAGCAAAAATTAATTAATACGGTCTGATTTGACTGCTGCTTTAAGCTGGGGCTGATGTTAACTACCGATCTACTCAGCCCGATACTGTCAGTTGCTCCGTAAGGGTCGGGCTTACTGCTTTACAAGTCGCATTCCAGACAGACTAAATGAACGCGATAAGAGCACTGAGGGGTAACGTACCTTAAAAGAAATTTTGGCATTGCTGAATTAAGGGATGAACCGTGGAGGGACTGGGACATCGCCGAACTTGAGGTAGTGAAGTAACAGTCGAACAGAGTGAGCCAGCATGTCTACGG
>NZ_JACJQN010000011.1 GCF_014696675.1 Phormidium tenue FACHB-1052 | reverse complement strand
TGCTGTCGATGCAAGCCGAGATTAAAGCCTTGACCAACTATCACTGGTGGCCCGCTTGACTAGCCTAATTATTTCGGGGGTATGCTATTCGGATTTGGTATGAGTTTTCTCTCCATGCTCTAGCAGCTGTTCGATCGCCCTTAGCCGATGCTGCCACGATCGCAGCCTGTAGCCACTATTTGCTGTATCCACCAACATCCCCTGGTTCACCGAGCTACGCACCCTAGCCAGTTCGACTTTCACCGTTTCTAGATTGCGCCGCGATGGCTCTTGGGCCAGGGCGTCAAACTCATGACCTAGACTATTGACCGCGCTGATCCAGGGTTCTAGGGCATTGCGATCCATCCAGAGGCGATCTTGGCTCAGCAGCCAGCTCCACTCGCGCTGGAGAGCGGCGTAGCGGCTAGCGGCCATGGCATAGGGAGTGGTGGGGCCAGGCGGTCTGCCGCTCTGGGTTTGGGCTAGCACGGCGTTTAGCTCAGTATTGAGATCGGCGGCGGCAAATAGGGCATAGCCGGGGGTGGGCAGGTCGCGGCTGGCCTGCATTTGGTCGAGGGTGGCAGAATTCGACAGGTTCAGCAGCCGAATCGCCGGAATCACCAGGGCTGAGCCAAAGGATTCATTCACCAGCCAGGGGGAAACAATGCGCTCAAAGCGGCTGGTGTCTTCCGCGTAGCTCATCAGCACAATCCAGTCGAGGTAGTCGGCTCTGGCCCAGGCTCCCCAGTCTTGCTGAATGCGCTGTAAACGCTCGTGCTCGGGGTTGGCAAACACCGCCGCCGACATAACCAGGTGAGGATGCTGCCGCCGCAGGGTGCTTGAGATGGATTGCACAAACGAGGTGACCTGCTGGACGCGAAACTCGTTCCAGCGCTCCCAGAGCACCTGCTGCTGAATGCGCTGGTTGCGATCGAGGGCACTGTCAGGTCGAGGATTAATGGTGACAGGGTCAACGCCGGTCATGCTCTGAAAGCGCCAGCGGGCGACTTCGCCATAGCCGTAGGTGCGGTTGGCCCCAGGATCTTGAAAGGGGTAGCGAATGTAGTCGAGGTGCAGACCATCGACCCCGTAGTTGGTGACGATTTCGGTCATCAGCCGGGTCAGGTAGCTGCGCACCTCGGGGTTAGCCGGGTCTAGGAACGGCTTGTCTTGCCCACGGGGAATCAGGCTGCCGCTGTTGTCGTAGGCGGCCCAGCTGGGGTGCCGGGAAATCAGCGGGCCGGGATAGGCAGCGGGCTGGTTGAGTAGGCGGTTGTGGCGCTGGTTGCCCGCCGCAAACACCCACACCCAGGCGTGTAGGGTCATGCCCCGCTGGTGGGCCAAATCTACGGCGGCGGCGAGGGGATCCCAGCCTTGGGTGAGGGGATTTTGCTCGGGAGCCACCTGGCTAGGGTAGATGGTATAGCCCGCATTCACGGTTTCAAAGAAGACGGTGTTGATACCGGCGGCGGCCAGCTTGTCGAAGATGGCGCTCAGCCCCTGGGGCGACCTGGCCCGCACAATGGTGCCGCGATCGAGCCACACGGCGCGAAGCTCACCCTGGTTGATGGGGCGATCGGTGGGAAAGTTGTCCCACAGGGCGGTGCGGCTGGCCAGCCAGCGATCGCGCACCTCCCCATGCTTGCCCGCCGCCAGCAGCCCATCCCAATCGTTTAAAAGCTGCTGGGCCTCGCCTAAGGTAGGGTGCAGATCGGCCCCGCGCCCCCCGGCCACATTGACCGGGTCGGCAGCAGCGGTAAGCACGGGTGGGCGATCGGGCAGGGTGAGCGCCGTGGGCGCATCCAGCGAGTTGGCCATAATCAGGGCGCTCTCAAAGCGGCCAATCAGGTTCTTGAGCTCCTGCTGCATGGCCAAAAACACCACCGGGTTGGGGGGTCGTCCGGTAGGCGACAGCTCAATCACCGCCGGGGCAATCTGCTCGGCGGGGTCGCCCGAGATGGGGCTGGGCGAGTCGCCTGGGCCACTGTCTAACGGAGCAGGCTGAACCACCCTGGGCCGCTGGGAAGGGGGCAGCGGCGGCGACGACGGCACTTGAGTGGGTCGCCGTCCGGGGCGGGGTGCGGGCGACGGCTCGGCGGTGGGAATCAGGGGAAAGCTCTCGGTCTCGGCATTGTCCGTGAGGTCGAGGTAGAGCTCTAGGTTGTCGGAGAGAGCGGCGGCGCTAGCCGGTTGCCCGGAGGAGGTGTCGGCCTGGGCCAAGACCGGCAGCATCGGCAGGCCCACCCCAACCAACCCGGCGAGGGTCAAAGATCGCCCCAATAAGGCCATCGCGACCAGTAAAAGGCCCTTGCCTGACTGCTGTGTCACAATGTCATCCCTCCATCACACGGCGCTAATTGTGGCACAGGCCAGCCCATTCGGCGCTGAAAAGGCGATCGCCCTCCAGCAGAGGCATAGCGGATCCAGACACGAATCACTCAGCCTAGGTGGTCTGCTACTTCTTCAGTAAACCCACTATGCTGGCAGGCTAACCGTGAAAGTAGTGCCCACACCCACCCGACTGGTGACCTTGATGGTGCCCTGCTGGAGTTGCACAAACTGCTTGACAATGCTCAGGCCCAGCCCCGTGCCGGGAATGTTGCTGACGTTTTGGCCCCGGTGAAAGGGCTCAAATAGCTGCCTGCGATCGCCCGCCGGAATGCCAATGCCCTCGTCTTGTACCTTGATGATGACCTGACCCCGCTGCTTGATCAGCTTGAGCCAGATGGGGCGATCGCCTGGGGTGTAGCGAATCGCGTTTGACAGTAGGTTGTTGAGGATCGATCGCAGCAGCCGCTCATCAAGGCAGGCCAGCACCTGGCGACTGCGGCAGCCAAACTGAATCGGGGCCTGGGGCCGCCGGTAGTCGCCCTCAGCCAGCAGATCCTGGCAAAACGCCATTAGATCGAGCGGTTTAGGGTTGACCTCTAGCACCTTGGCCTCGATCTTGCCGATCACCAGAATGTCGTCGATCATGTGGGTCATGCGCTCGACGTTGGCGTTGATAGTGAGCAGGTAGTCGGTTTTTTCGTCGGGGCGCAGCTGGGTGTCGTAGCGGTTGAGCGATGACACCGTCAGAGCAATGTTGTTGAGCGGATTGCGAAACTCGTGGCAGACCATCGAGACAAAGCGCGATCGCAGGTCGCTGAGCTGTCGCAGCTGCTGGTTAGCGGTTTGCAGCTCGGCGGTGCGCTCCTGCACCTTTTGCTCCAGCTCCTCGTTGGCCCGCTGCAAGATCTCCTCGGCCCAGCGCCGCTGGGTGATGTCGCGAAAGGTGACCACCGTGCCAATCAGCTGACCCTCTTCGTCGCGCATCGGGGTGCTGATATATTCCACCGGGAAGCTGCTGCCGTCTTTACGCCAAAACACCTCGTTGATCACCCGCCGCACGCTGCCATCCTGAAATGCGGCGTAGATCGGGCATGCCTCCCGCTGGTAGGGGCGACCATCGGCCAGGGAATGATGCATCACCGCATGCATTGACTGGCCAACTAACTCCTCCATTGACCAGCCAATCATGGCGGCAGCGGCGGGGTTGACAAAGGTGACATTGCCTGCGACATCCAGCCCGTAGATGCCCTCACCCACGGCATTGAGAATCAGCTGGTGCTGGCGGCGCAGGTGCTCTATCTGCCCCAGGGGTGCAGTGGGGGCAGCCGCCGCTCTCGGGGGTAGCCAGTAGGTTTGGGTCATTTAAGGGTTCGCGATCGCCATAAATATCTTGCCAGTCCCAGGGAAAGGTCAACCCCTCGGCCATCCCGTCGGCCAGGAAGAAAGTATCACCCTATACAACGGCCCGTTCCCCCAAGGTTTACTACAGAACTGTGGAGCCATTAACTATTCTCAATAGTAGCGGTAAGCATCTGCGATCTAAGCTCGGAGTTTTTCTGAATTACAGTCTGGTTTTAATACTGATCTGAGCTGTATTAATATTGCTTAGCCCAATAAATTTTGACAATCAATTTGAGCAAAAGAACCTAGTACCTAAACCACCCTAGCCTGCGCCACCGACCTAAAAAAGAGAATGCGTGTGAAGACTATTCTCATTATCGAAGACGAGGCCCAAACTCGCCATCTTTTTCTCAAATGCTTAGAGTTTGAGGGGTTTTGTGCCGTGGGGGCCAGCGACGGTACCACCGGGGTAGCCATGGCCCAGCAGCACACCCCCGACCTGGTCGTCTGCGACATCATGATGCCCGATATGGATGGCTATTCGGTGCTCTCGGCCCTACGCAAAACCAGACAGACAGCGCTGATTCCCCTCATCTTTCTCACCGCTAAGGTCACCATGGCCGACCTGCGCCGAGGCATGGAGCTAGGGGCTGACGACTACTTGACCAAACCCTGCACCGTTGAGCAATTTTTGGCCGCCATCAACAGCCGCCTGCACCGCCAAGAGCAGCTCTCAGAGCTTTACACCGATGGAGAAAGCCGCCCTCAGGAACCCTTCCCAACACCCCCATCAACCCATCTCTTTCCCACTGACCCCAGGCTAGCCAACGTCTTTTGCTTTATTGAAGCCCACTACCGACAGCCAATTACCCTCAATGATGTGGCCCAGAATGCGGGCTATTCCCCGGCCTATCTGACCAATTTGGTGCAGTCACACACCGGGCGCACGGTTAAGCAGTGGATTATTGAACGCCGCATGGCCGAGGCGAAAACTCTGCTGGCCACCACTGCCAAGAGCATTCGCCAAATTGCTGAAGCTTCAGGTTATAGCGATGCGGGCTATTTCACCCGCCAATTTCGTCAGTTCCACGGCGTTTCTCCCCAGACATGGAGACGAATTTCTGTATCAGAACTAACAGATTAGTACTTGTTTTTGAACCTAAAACTAATTCCAAAAGAAAGTCCTACTATATGCAAAACTTGCTCCAGTGCGTTTTTCGTTGGGACTTGATAATCTGTCTAACAACTTGATCTAACCTTGCAGATAAGAGTAGGGCAACAGCAGCAGTCAAATCCTCTTTGCCTACGTTGCTCAGTTGGGTTTTCAAGGTGATTGGGGAAAGGTTTTTGTCGCGTTCAACCATCTGTTTATGGTCATTTCAGCAGTAGCAAAGTCGCTCAACGACTGGGGCAGTTTGAGTTGCACATCACCCTCCCTGATGTGGCCCGGTCGCCCCTGTCGAGACTGCGGCACGGTGCATTTCACGGGCGACCACTCGCGGTTTATGGAAACCATGCCCCAGGATCCGGTCGATATGGTCGATGATCTGGTGAAAATGGGGGTCTATAAGCAAAACCAGCTGCGCGCCGCCGACACCGTCAACACCTACGAGCTACGCAAGGCGCTGTTTCTCAAGCGCGTGGGCCGCAACGACCCCAAGCGCGAAAAACTGATTTTGGCGCTGTGTGAGCAGGCGGGCGGGCTAGAAAATGCTTTCGCGGCGGCCTTTGGCCCCCAGGCGGGTTTGTTCTTTGCCGACTCGGTGCGTAACAGCGGCGCAACCCGCCGTGAGTTTCTCAAAAATATGGCGCTGGGGGCCGCCCTGGTCACCCTGGCGAGCTGCGCGGGTGGCAGTGAGGAGCCAGTGGCCGAAGACACCGCTGCCCCCATTGACACCAGCAGCTTGGAGAAGACCGACATTCAGGTAGGCTTTATCCCTATTACCTGCGCGACGCCGATCATTATGTCGGAGCCGCTGGGCTTCTACGAAAAGTATGGCTTCAACGCCTCGGTGGTGAAGATGCCGAGCTGGGGTGCCGTGAGGGATTCGGCGATCGCAGGCGAACTCGACGCCTACCACATGCTGGCCCCCATGCCCATTGCCATGACCCTGGGCCTGGGCTCCGCTGCTTTTGGCGTCAAGCTGGCCAGCATCGAAAACGTCAACGGCCAGGCGATTACCGTCGCTCAGCGCCACCTGGGCAATGTCGAAGGCCCCGCCGACTTTAAAGGCTTTGTGATTGGGGTGCCCTTCCCCTACTCGATGCACAATCTGCTGCTGCGCTACTACCTGGCATCGGGCGGCCTTGACCCCGACGTGGATGTGCAGATTCGCCCTGTGCCCCCGCCGGACAGCATCGCCCAGCTGATCGCAGGCGACATCGACGCCATGCTGATGCCCGACCCATTCAACCAGCGGGCGGTGTATGAAGAGGCCGGGTTCATTCACATGCTCACCAAAGACCTGTGGGACGGCCACCCCTGCTGCGCCTTTGCCGCCAGTGACGACTGGATTACCGCCCATCCCAACTCCTTCCGATCGCTGAATAAGGCGATCATCGAAGCGGCGGCCTACGCCCAAGACCCCGCCAATCGGTCTGAAATTGCCGCCGCCATCTCCGATCGCGCCTTTTTAAACCAGCCCGTAGAAGTGGTTGAGGCGGTGCTCACCGGCAACTTTGACGATGGCCAGGGCAACACCCTCTCGGTGCCCGATCGCATCGGCTTTGAGCCCTACCCCTGGCAGAGCTTTGCCAAGTGGATCTCATCGCAGCTGGTGCGCTGGGAGCTACTGGGTGAGGGCAACACCGCCGCCACCGTGAGCAATAGCGACATCGACCAGGTGGGGGCAGAGGTCTTTTTAACCGATCTGGCCCGCGAGCTGGCCCTTGAGCTAGGCCAAGAACCCCCCTTCGAAACCGATCGCACCGAAACCCTCGCCTTTGACACCTTTGACCCGACCGCATCGGCAGACTATGTCAAAAGCCAGATCGACCAGTTTGGTAAGTAAGTTGCTCTAGGCCCAAACCTGGGTTCCACCGCTAGCCTAGGGCCGGGCGGGGTCGGTGGAACCGCGATCGGCGCAGTTTTTAGGAGGTATGAATATGGCAGCGAGTCACAGCACGCCTGGATTGAACGTAGCGGAGCGGCAGACACCGCTCTGGCAAAACGAGAACGTGAGAGCATTCGCGCTGTTTATGCTCTCCCTCGGCATTTTTCTGCTTTTTTGGGAAATTGGCGCGAAATCGGGCTGGTTTGTGAAGGGCGTGCCCACCGCCACCGAAACGATCAAAGAATTTTGGTGGTGGGTGACTAACCCGTTCTACCGCAACGGCCCCAACGACCTGGGCATCGGCTGGAATTTGCTGATCAGCCTGCGGCGGGTGGCGATCGGCTACATTGCCGCGTCGCTGGTGGCGGTGCCCCTGGGGATTTTGATCGGCATTTCGCCGGTGGCATTTAAGGCGTTTAATCCCTACGTGCAGTTGCTCAAGCCGATTTCGCCCCTGGCCTGGTTGCCTTTGGGCCTTTACCTGCTGCGCGACTCCGAGAAAACCGGCATTTTCATCATCTTTATCTCCAGCATTTGGCCGACGCTGATCAACACCACCTTTGGGGTGGCCAACGTCAACCAAGAGTACCTGGATGTCTCCAAAACCCTGGGAGCCTCGCGCCTGCGTACCATTCTCAAGGTGATTATTCCGGCGGCGCTGCCGAATATTGTCTCGGGTCTGCGGATCAGCATGGGCATTGCCTGGCTGGTGATTGTGGCGGCGGAGATGCTGCTGGGCACGGGCCTGGGCTACTTCATCTGGAACGAGTGGAACAACCTGTCAATCCCAAATATTTTGGTGGCTATTTTCATTATCGGTTTGACGGGGCTGCTGCTGGATAGCCTGTTTGCCGCCCTGGAAAAATTTGTTGCATTTGGTCGAAACTCATGAGTGCTGTCCCTTTGAACGTAATAGATCCCGTCGGTACCCGGTCATCGACAGCCCAGCTGTCGATTCGCAATGTAGCCAAAGTCTTCCCCGGCAAAAAAGACCTGTTCAGCAAGCTCACCGGCAAAGCCCGCCGCGATTTTGTTGCCATTCAAGACATCAACCTCGACATCGAGCCCAATACCTTTGTGTCGATCATCGGCCCCTCCGGCTGCGGCAAATCGACCCTGCTGAATATGATTGCGGGCCTGAGCCCGATCTCGGGGGGCGAGATTTTGCTCAACGGTGCCCCGATCGCCGGGCCGGGGCCAGACCGGGGCATGGTCTTTCAAAACTACGCCCTGATGCCCTGGATGACGGTGGAAGAAAACCTGCGATTTGCCGTGGAAACGGTAGACCCCAAGATCTCGGCCAAAAAGCGCGATCGCATCATCAAAGAGCACATTCAGCTAGTGGGCCTCACCGGGGCCGAGCGCAAGCACCCCCACGAGCTATCGGGCGGCATGCGCCAGCGGGTCGGCATTGCCCGCGCCCTGGCCATCAACCCGCAGATGTTGCTGATGGACGAACCCTTTGGTGCCCTCGACGCCCTCACCCGAGGCTTCTTGCAAGAAGAGGTCGAGCGCATCTGGGAACAGCAGCGCAAGACCGTAATCATGATCACCCACAGCATCGAAGAGGCCCTGCTGCTGAGCGATCGCATCGTCATGATGACCCGTGGCCCCGCCGCCCGCATCGACGAGATTTTGGAGGTGCCCTTTCCTCGGCCCCGCGATCGCGAAACCATCCAGCAGCACCCCGCCTACTCTGGCCTCAAAGCCGAGATGGAGAGTCATCTGTTTCGTGAAACCCGCGCGGTGGAGGCGGAGCGAGTAAGTGGATAGAGAAGGGAGAGTTTTGAATTCTTAGTGTTGAGCTTTGAGTGAAAGACTTGAATTCAGCCCTTAAAACTCAACACTCAAAACTCCATTTCCCCAACTCTCGAAGTCTAGACTGCAAAAATTTTCTCAATGCAATTAGCCAGAAAAGAGGACTTGAGCATGACCGTTTCTTCCATTACCGAAAAGCTTCTGGCCGCTAAAAAAGCCGCTGGCCTCAGCTTTGCCGACCTCGAAGCCAAAATTGGCTGCGACGAAGTGTGGATCGCCTCTGTCTTTTACCGCCAAGCTAGCGCCTCCGTCGAAGAAGCCGCCAAAATCATCGAAGCGCTGGGTGCCGACGCCTCCCTCATTGAGGCGCTGACTGATTTCCCCGTCAAAGGCGGCCTCGACCCCGTCATTCCCACCGACCCGCTGATCTACCGCTTCTACGAAATTATGCAGGTCTACGGCATGCCGATGAAGGCCGTGATCCACGAGAAGTTTGGCGATGGCATCATGAGTGCCATTGACTTCACCCTCGATATCGAAAAGGTTGAAGACCCAAAGGGCGATCGCGTCAAAGTGATCATGAACGGCAAATTCTTGCCCTACAAAAAGTGGTAGACCCCAGTTACGCGTCCTGACTCACAATCTCTGGGCTGTTGGCGATCGCTAACAGCCTTTCCTATCTCGGCGTTGCTGAATTGAGGAATGAATTTGCAAAAGCAACAGTTGCTGCATCGGCCCCCCAACCCCCCAATTTTGGGGGACTTTGAAGTCGTCTGGTTCCCCCCAGAATTGGGGGGCTAGGGGGGCAAATCATACTGCTGATCAGCAACGCCCCTTTCCTATCTCTCCGCTTTTTCGTTCTTCTTTCCCCCCATTTCCCCACCCCTATGCCCACGCCCATCGTCCCGCCCTTTACGCTAGAGACTGCGATCGCCAAAGCCCGCATGGCCGAAGACGCCTGGAATAGCCGCGACCCCGATCGCGTCGCCCTGGCCTACACCGAAGACAGCCACTGGCGCAACCGAGCCGAAATCTTCCAGGGCCGCGACGCCATCCGCGCCTTTCTGCGCCGCAAGTGGGATAAAGAACTCGACTACCGCCTGATTAAAGAAGTCTGGGCCTTTGGCGACAACCGCATCTCGGTGCGCTTTCAATACGAGTGGCACGACGACGCCGGTCAGTGGTACCGCGCCTACGGCAACGAAAACTGGGAGTTCGACGAAAACGGCCTGATGCGCCGCCGCGAAGCCAGCATCAACGATCGCCCCATCGCCGCAGAAGAACGCCGCTTCTTTTGGGATACCTCTGGCCCTCGTCCCCAAGACCATCCGGGACTGATCGATTCGCCGGTTTAGCCCACGATCGGGCCATACTCCAGGGCTGAGGTGCTCGCCGAGCAAATGTCTTTCCCTGGGTAGACCTCAGCCGCAGCCACCTCTGAGATGCTGGAGGACACACACCATGGCCTGAGGGGCGATCTATGGCTGGCATGAATCTGTTCAGAACCTTTGCGCTGTTGGCGTTGCTCAGCGGGTTGATTGTGCTGGCGGGCTACCTGCTAGTCGGTAACGAGACGGGCCTGCTCTACGGGCTGGGCTTTGCGGCGGTGAGCAGCTTTGGCTCGTGGTACTACTCTGACCAGGCGGCGCTGGCGGCCTTTAAGGCCCAGCCCACACCCCGCGACGAGGCTCCTGAGCTGTATGCGCGGCTCGAAAAACTGAGCGATCGCGCCAACATTCCCACCCCCGCGCTCTACCTGGTGCCTTCGGAGTCGCCCAATGCCTTTGCTACCGGGCGGGATCCCAATCATGCGGCGATCGCCCTAACCAAAGGCATCATTGACCTGCTGCCCGACGACGAACTCGATGCCGTCATCGCCCACGAACTCACCCACGTGCGCAACCGCGACACCCTCACTCAGGCGGTGGCAGGCACCCTGGCCGGGTCGCTCACCTTTTTAGGCCGCATTCTCACCCTGGGAGCGCTCTACTTTCCCATGGCGCGGGCCGGTGGGCGGCGCGGCAACAACCCCATCGCCATTCTGTTTTTGCTGGTGATTGCGCCCTTTGCCGCTGGGCTGCTGCGTATGGCGATTTCGAGAACGCGAGAGTTTGCCGCCGATGCCGGAGCCGCCGAAATCACCGGCAACCCCCTGGCCCTGGTGCGGGCGCTAGAGACTCTGGAATCTATGGGGCAAAAGGTACCTATCCACGGCAATCCGGCCTTTTCGGCCATGTTCATTGTTAACCCCCTCTCCAAGGAAGGGATGATGACGCTGTTTATGACCCACCCGTCCACCGACGATCGCATCCAGCGACTGAGGGCCATGGCCGAGCAGGCGATCGCAGGCAAAACCGATGAGAAAGCCCTCAGCCCTAGCGCTTAGAAAGCTTCAAGCTTGACTTAGCTCAGTAAGGCGAACCATCTTTGTGGTTGAATTGCCACTGGCCATCTGGGGTGAGAACCGCTTCAATGTCGTCATCGGGGTACAAAACCCGGTCGTTGGGGCTGCGATCGCCCATTTCCAGATAAACCACATCCTCGCTGGTTTGATTGACGAGGCAGTGGGCGTCGCCATCACCTGCTTTAAACCCAGCACACATACCCGGTTGCAGCAAGGTTTCGCCAGCGTTAGTCACTAGCGTGGGCTGTCCCGAAATAACGTAAACAAACTCATCTTGAGTGGCATGGGCATGGCGCAATGCTGAAACCCCACCGGGGGCTAAGGTCACATAGTTAACACCAAAGTTTGACAACCCAAAGATACTACCCAAAGGTCGCTTTTCACGACCCGCCATTTTAGAGGCAAAGGGCTCTGGGTAAAGTGACGGTCTCGTTCGCAGCGGAGCTTCAGAGGCTAAGACTGCGACGGGTCTGGGGAGGTCGCTCATATGTTTGATTTCAAGCCTATCGAGCATTGTTTTGCTCTTCTATTTTCGTTCTTTTGCTGTGTTAGGGTGCATTGTGCGATCGCATTCCCCCTCACCGCTCCAACAGCGGCAATCTCACGGTAAACGTTGCCCCTTGGCCCTCTCCAGGGCTTTCTGCTTGCACAGTGCCACCGTGCAGCTCCACTAGATTTCGCACGATCGCCAGCCCCAGCCCCAACCCGCCAAACTTGCGAGTAGTTTTGCCATCCTCCTGACGAAAATATTCAAATACATGGGCGATAAAATCGGGATGAATGCCTTTGCCGCTATCGCTGACTTGCACCTGAGCCTGGGTGCCAACCCTCGACAGCCGAATCATCACGTCACCACCCTCACTCGTAAATTTAATCGCGTTGCTGAGCAAATTCCAAAATACCTGCTGAAGCCGGGTGGGATCGCCTAAAACTTGCCCCACCGTCAGATCTAAATCAGTTTGAATAGTAATCGACTTTGCTTCTGCGGTTAGTCGCACTGTTTCGATCGCGGCTTCAACAATCGTCCCGACATTAACCGCCATCATGTTGAAGCTGAGCTTGCCCTGCATAATGCGGGTAACGTCTAACAGATCTTCAATCAGCTGGGTTTGCAATTTAGCATTGCGCTCGATCGCCTCTAGGGCAAATGCTGTTTTTTCGGGGTCTAACCGGCCCGTGCGCAGCAGACTAGACCACCCCACAATAGGATTTAGGGGGGTGCGCAACTCATGGGAAAGCACCGCCAAAAATTCATCTTTAATGCGATTGGCCGCCTCCGCTTCTTCTCTAGCGGATTCTGCCCGCAGGAGGTGTTCGGTGCGCTCTTGCTCTCGCTGCGACAGCAAATTGGCCGCAAATTCTAGCGATTGCCCCAGCAAAACAATCTCCCGGATGGAAAGCGTGCTCACCTGCGGCGGCTCACCGTTGGCCAGCGCTTCTGCCGCCAAAGCCGCCTTAGTAATGCTGCGAGAAATCTGGCGCGACAGCAAAAAAGCCCCCACGCCACTGACCAAAAGCAGCGCTAAACCCGGCCCAATCACCAACCACATCGCCCGTTGCACAGGCCGTTGAATCACATCAACTGGCACCGTGACTGCCGCCGTCCAAGGAGTATTGTGAACTCGGCTAAAGGCGACATACACCTGGTTTCCTTCTAGGCTAGTGTCCCGATAGACGCCCTCCTTAGCTGCCCCAACGCGCTGCAAGAAGGAGGGTGTGCCAGGCTTTCCCACAAAGCGTTCAGGATTGCGGGTGCGAGCGACGACAATACCCTCACCATCGACAATGGTGCGCGTCCACTCTCCTTCGACCGGAATGCGAGCGACCACCACTTTAGACAGGGTCTCAGGCGTAATCACAGCCGTCAGAATGTACTGTAAACTCCCCTGCTGGATGATGGGTACGAGCACCGGAAACGTAAAGTTATGCCCCAATTGCCCCTGCCCTAAATCACCTACCGTAGGCTGACGGGTTGCAATCAGCCGCTCTAGGCTCTTCGGCTCATGGGTGTAGGGCAGGGGCCGGCTCAGGGCGTGCCTACTGTTTAGCAATTCTTGCCCATCAGGTGCCAGCAGCATGGTGGTCAACCAAGTCGGCTGCGTTGCCGTGAGGCGCTTGGCCTCACTGTGAAAGCTGTCGAGATTGCCTTGATAAAGCTGCTCAGAGGCCGCTAGGGCCTGGAGCGTTCGGGTTGTACTTGAAAATTCACTTTCTACGGTTGAGGCCAGGTTGCGAGCTTCTCGCAGCATCAGCCGCTCCGATGCCGCCTGCTCCTGGTTTGACAGCCTCAACACAACTGCGGCAGCAAACAGCACCACCGGCAGCAACGTCCCCGCGACCAATAGAACGAGGTACCACTTCAGCGAAAGCGCCTGACCCCCAGACGAGATCGGAACGGGTTGCGGGGCTGCCAAGGCAATGCGCTTAGCCAGCGAGTCAAAGATAATACCAATTCGTCTAAGGGGTTTGTCTACCATTTATTTGTATGGCATGCGCTGTGGAGTTTGCCGTAGGAGGCGACGATCGCCCTGCCCTCCCAACGCTGCACTCGTTTCCCACAGTTGCTCGTTCAGATCATTATGCTACCCAGCATCCCACAATGGTCTCTACTCACGAATGCAAACGGGGCAATCATCAGTCTTAGGATAGATTTTTGCGAAACCCGTCGCAAGGCCGAGAGCAACCAAGGTAAGGGCAGCGATCGCCCCCCACATTCCAAACCATCGCGGGTTCAAAATATTACAGGCACCTAGCATTAAGCCTAAAAAATCCATCACGGATTTTGCCAACCTGCTGCACAACAGCGACAACACAAATTTTACGACTATTGGATTTTCCTGCTGTTTCTTTTAAGCTTTAAATTACAAAAAGCGTATTCAAAGCGATCGCATTGGCACTCAACTCGCTCATTGTATCTCTCCATACTCTGCATCGAAGCCTATAGGCAGTTCATCAACTTGCTAACGACACCTTCTATCAAATGGGTGATGAATTGTTGCAAATTTACCTGATATAACCGTTGAGATATTTTATTTCCTAGCCCGTGCCGGAATGCCTACCTCCCCATCCTCAGAATCATCAATACCGAACTCAGTTTCTGAACGTCTCAAGCAGAATTCTAAAAAAATTCTGGAGATATGGGAAATACGCACCCGCGACGAACTAAGTGCATCGATTCATCAAAATTCGCTGGCTTTGCGAAACTCTTTGCCCCTTTATCTAAATCACTTAGCTGATGCAATCTCAGATCAATCTGACAAAACCTCTGCCCAAATTCAAACCACTAAGCTAAAAAGCACCCACGTTGGCAAGCAGCATGGCCATGAGCGCGCCGGCTATGCTGACTACACCGTCAGCCAACTCATTTTGGAATACCATATTCTGCGTCAGGTCATTTTCCAAGTTTTAGAAGAGGAAGCTCCTTTAGAGATAAGAGAGCGCGACATCATTATCGACTCCATTGAGCAAGCCGTTAACGATGCTGCTACACAGTTTTCTGATACGCTAAGGGACATTCAGGAAATGTTTATGGTGACGTTAACCCACGACCTTAGAGGGCCGGTTAATATCGTTAAGATGGGCACGCAGCTAATTTTGCGCCGATTTGAACGCGGCGATGCCCATCTTGATATCACCGTAAGAATGATCAGCGCCATCGATCGCATGGATGCCATGATTCAAAACCTGCTTGATGCGAGCCGGTTGCGGGCAGGCCAAGGCTTAAACCTAGAATTTGAGGAATGCAACCTTCATCAGTTGATCAAAGATATTGTCGAAGATTTGAACTTTACCTACGGGGATCGTTTTGTCGTCGTCTCAAATTCAAGCATCACAAGCCGATGCAGCCGCAAGCAAATTCGGCGAGTAATCGAAAACTTAGCCAGCAACGCCGTGAAATACGGCGATCCAGATACGCCTGTTACGGTCAAGCTTTGCGAAACTGATGACCACATTTGCCTGACCATTCACAATCAAGGCCCCCCTATTCCCCCAGACACGCAATCTATTCTCTTTCAGCAATTTCGTCGAACTCCCTCTGCCGAGGAAAAGACCGGCTGGGGGTTGGGGCTATTCCTAGCCAAGAATATCGTTGAAGCCCACCAAGGGACAATCGAAATTGAAAGCGCAGCAGGCAAAGGCACCACCTTCGTTGTCAAGCTGCCTGCTTAGATTTGGCTGCGCAAAGCATAACGTTCTGCGGCTTTTCCTAAACCTATTTCGCTGGCAGATAAACAAATTGCGGCGTCCAAATCAATCTTTGAACTCCGCAATTGTGTTGTGTAGCGATCGCAGCTAGCGCTTATTTGAAGCTGGTGTCGTTGTTAGAAACGTTCTGCTCACGCCGATGCCATGCATCCTGGCTAGCGTGCCTTGCTTTATCCCAGCCCAAACGATGGGTACCATGCTGCTCATAGCTTTGTCTCAGATGAGGCTCAGCATCTTGGTAAGACAATCCCTGTTTCGAGTAAGTTGAATAACCTTCATAGCCAACGCGATAGGCAGGGCCATAGTCTTCATAGCTATGGTCAGTCTCTACATAGGGACGGGTGGCATAGTTATGGCGCCAATACTCGTCTTCAACTGTGGGGTCTAGGGTCTCAGCCACTCCCTTACCCAGCAAACCACCGGCTACCGAGCCGACCACAGCCCCTACAGCACCCCCAATTGGGCCACCAACAATAACCCCAACAGCGGTGCCTACTGCGCCTGCGCCTGCTGCACCAACCCCTGTACCCACGGGACGAGCGCCATGCTCTCCAGTGATCGGGTCTGGGTTGCTATCAGGATTTGGCTTGTGCTCAGGCGTCAATTTATAATCTGGATCATGGTTTGGATCCAGTCTTTGGTTATTCCTTTCGTTAACATTCATATTGACTATATTCCTTGCTAAAAGTCACTACTCAATAGAAGCTAACAGCCGATTTAGTTCTACTGAACCATGCTTAAAACGTTAGTTGTTAACCCACCTGAATAAAATCGACTTTTCGGCGGAGATTCATCCATCAACAAGGAAGAGATTAAGTCCAAGTCAGAATTTGAGCCCAACGCTGACCTGCTGTGATCCCCGCAGAGCATGGGGTCTTGACACTATCGGTAGAATGCTAGGGCGCAAACTCTCTGGATGAGTCAGCTCTACCTGTCTAGGATATAAGGCCTATATGAGTCCAACGGAAATTGTTATTCACGTTTTAGTCGCCATTTTGGTCGTTATTGGCCTTTCCCGATTGGTAGGGTACGGATTTAATCAGATTAAGCAGCCCTTGGTGATTGGCGAAATTGTCGCTGGGATCATGCTAGGCCCCTCGCTATTGGGTTGGTTAGCTCCTACATGGCAAGCGACGCTGTTTCCAGCAGAGATCATGCCTTCGCTAAACGTGCTATCGCAGGTGGGGCTGATCTTCTTTATGTTCTTGATTGGGCTTGAACTCAACCCCAAGTATCTCAAAGGAAATCTTGATGTTGCCATCTTGATCTCCCACGTCAGCATTTTGGCACCGTTCTCCATGGGGAGTATTTTAGCGCTTTTGCTTTACCCGCTGGTTTCTAATGGGGCCGTTTCGTTTACAGCGTTTGCCCTGTTCTTAGGCGCTGCAATGGCCATTACGGCGTTTCCGGTGCTAGCTCGCATCATCACCGAAAACAATCTGCAAAAAAGCCGTTTGGGCACCCTGGCATTAACCTGTGCCGCAGTGGATGACGTGACTGCCTGGTGTGTCTTAGCTTTGGCGATCACAGTGACTCGCACCAACAGTATGGTAGGTGCTCTACCAACTGTTGTTTTCTCACTAATTTACATCGGGCTGATGGTAACGGTGGGCCAGCGTTTCCTCCGCAATCTAGGCAAATACTACGAACGCACCGGTAAACTGTCGCAACTGCTCGTTGCCGGCATTTATATGGCGGTGATCGCATCGGCTTTAATTACAGAAATTATCGGCATTCACTTTATTTTTGGCGCATTTTTGCTTGGGGCTGTGATGCCCAAAAATGTCGGTCTAACCCGAGAGCTAGCCGAAAAAACTGAAGACTTTGTCTTGATATTTCTATTGCCAGTATTTTTTGCCTATAGCGGGTTAAAAACTCAGGTGGGCTTGCTCAATAGTCCTGGCAAATGGCTACTGTGTTTGGCTGTGATTGGCGTGGCGATCGTAGGTAAATATGTTGGCACCTATGTAGCAGCTCGATTCTCTGGCATTGATCACCGAGAGTCATCTGCCCTGGGCTGGTTGATGAATACCCGAGGGTTAACTGAGCTAATTGTGCTCAACATTGGCCTAGAGCTGGGGGTTGTCACACCGTTACTCTTCACGATGCTGGTCATCATGGCTCTGGTAACAACCTTCATGACCTCTCCATTGCTAGAGCTGATATATCCTAAGCGGTTAATGCGCTTAGATGCTTTAGAAACCGATGTAGACGCTGACGCCGAAGATGGTGAGGGGACTGCACCCTACCGGATTTTAGTACCTGTTGCCAACCCCAAAAGCCAGAAGGGGTTGCTCAGATTGGCCGTGCAGCTTGCCGGAAACCAACCATCTGCGAGGGTTGATCTTTTAAACCTAGTTGAAATGCAGGAAGATTATGCTTTTTCAACAACGCCGACTGAAATCGATCGCTTAATTGAGCAACGGCAGCAATCGCTCAATCAGTTAATTGAATCCTTAGGTATTGCCACATCGAAGCAAACCATTTTGCCGATTGTCCGAGTTACTAACGATGTGGCGCGCGAAACCTCAGAAATCGCTCAGTTAGAATACTCTAATTTGATTGTGATGGGCTGGCACCGACCTGTGTTTGACCAAAACCGATTGGGTGGTCGGGTTGGGCAAGTGTTGAGTGCTGTACCCAAAGATGTAGCAGTTTTTGTCGGGCGAAATCTAACGTCTATCGACACCGTTTTGGTACCCTACATGGCCAGCCCGCACAATGATTTAGCCTTGGAGCTGGGGCTACGGTTGGTGGCCAATATACCCACATGCCACCTAAAAATCTTGCAGCTTATGATTGACGACTACAGCGAACATACATTGAGCAGTGAGTTTAGTACGGTGATAGCTCAGATGAACGAGGTGATGGGCGATCGCATCGAAACTGTTGTGAAATCTACTCGTGAACCAATCGCAGCCATTGTGGAAGCCTCTCGCAACGCTGATCTGACCATCGCTGGAGCCAGTCGCGAGTGGGGAGTAGAGCGTCAAACCCTAGGGCGCTATGCCGATGCGCTGTCTAACCACTGCCACTCGTCGCTACTCATTACCCGAAAATATCGTCAGGTGGCCTCTCCCCATTTGGCCTCTGTTTTAAGTACTTCAGCCAAGGCTGCATCTTAGTTAGCTGAGCACTTAAATCTGCTCAGTTTCTCATTTTCTTAACCTTATTTCTTCCGTCGAGGATTGCGATTTGAGCCACTTTGATCGAAAGTCTTTGATTTTTTACGGGGTTGCCATTAGCTCTGTAGTGACCCTCTTCAGCGTAGTCAGCCGGTATGGCACAACTCGTCTACAAGCCCCGACCGCGATCGGAGGTGACTATCAATTGCAAATTGAGCCCAGCGAGCAGTGTTCTGAGCCCCCCTCCTTGCAGTTGCGCCTTCAGCAGTCAGGTATTTTCGTCAATGGAAAGCTAGTGGCAGATAGCCCCGAGGCGCAGTCGGCCGAAGCAGGGGGCGAGCCCTTTAATCTAGACGGGAGATGGCGCTCTCCCGATCTCGATTTGACCGGTAGCTCACCGGCTATGACGGTATGTGGGCAGCCGGTTGAGAGCGTTGCGATCGCCAGCACCCACGAGGGAGAAAGCTTTAGCGGACAACTCACCTTCGCGGGCTTACCGGCTCCGTTGACGTTCAAGAGCCAGCTCATACCCGATCAAACCTCTACCAGTGAAACGTCATCCCATTAGGTCACACTAGGCTGAACACCTGTCTTTAGCCCAGAACTCTTGTTCAGTTAATGCCTTTAGGTTCTTAGCTTAAAGAAATAGCTCAGGGAAGTAGCTCAGCCGCAGAACTTAATGAATTCATCTGCGGTTAGGTTCATCAGACCTAATGTAGCCGCTAAAACTCCTAACAGTTGGGCAGCCTAGACGACGCCTAACCCGGCCTTTTATGCTCGATAAGCTGAACTTGACCCCAAGTTTCCACCCTGTGTTTGTAGTTCTAGACACGATTCTTTCAAACAAGTTAAAGTGGTACTGAGTATGAATTACCTCTTCTACCATGGATGAGTTAGCTGTCCTGAAAAAGCCTATCACTTGCCTGGACGATGCCATTGAGCGCTGCCAGGCCCTTGGCATGCGGCTAAGTCGGCAGCGACGCTACATCCTAGAACTCCTGTGGCAGCATCAGGGCCACCTCTCCGCCCGCGAGATTTACGATCGCCTCAATCAGCAGGGCCGCGAGATCGGCCACACCTCCGTCTACCAAAACCTCGACGCCCTATCCGAGCAGGGCATTATCGAGTGTGTTGAGCGCGCCGATGGTCGTCTCTATGGCCACCTGAGCGACTCCCACAGCCACGTCAACTGCCTCGACACCAACGAGATCATCGACATTGACGTCACCCTGCCCGCCGACCTCATTCAGCAGATTGAAGCCCGTACCGGGGTCACGATCACTGACTACCGTATCGACTTCTTCGGCACCACTGTCACCGCCAAGTAGCTTTGGTCGTTCTAAGGCCAGCCTCGCGGGTTGCCAGGTTGCCAGATGCAAAAGTCGGAAAGTTCAACTTGCTAGCTGTTTGACCTGGCAACCCAATCAAGTAGAACGAACGGGGCGCTGTTGACGTTGCACCGGCTTGGCCGGGGCTAAAATTTGCACCATAGAATCGACCAACCAGGGCACCAACCGCTGCGCCCAGACCACGGCGTGGCTTTGCCAACCCACCAAAATCTCAGACTGGCCTTGCTGTAGCCCCCGCACCAGCGCCTCAGCCACTTGCTCTGGGGTCGAGGGCTGCACGCCGCGAAACCGCTCAAACCCTTTCACCATGTCAGTGTCGGTCAGCGAGGGCAGTAGCGCCACCACGCGTACTCGGTGGGGTGCCAGTTCACCTCGCAGCGCTTGGGTAAAGCCCACGATCGCAAACTTGGTCGCTGAGTAGGTCGCCATAGTTGGGGCTGCCACCTTGCCCATTAGGCTCGACACGTTGACAATGCAGCCCTCCCGGCGGGTCGCCATGCGGCGAGCGATCAGGCGGGTAACTGTGTAGAGGCCAATTAAATTGGTCGAAATCTCAGACTGTACCTGGGGCAGTTTGGCCTGCAAAAAGGGGGCCTGATGGGCCACCCCAGCACAGTTCACCAACAGATGCACCGGGCCGTGGTGCTGCCAGGCGCGGGCAATCACCACGTTGGCCGCAATTGGATCGGTCAAATCTACGGGCAAAATAACGGCCTCTGCCCCAAGTTGCCGCACCTCGGCGGCCACTTCCTCTAGGCGCTGGGCGCTGCGGGCAACCAGCAAAATGCGCTGCATGCCTTGGCGAGCTAGAGCATGGGCAATGGCACGGCCAATGCCGCGAGAAGCGCCAGTAATCAAGGCGGTTTTACCGTGAAAAAGCATAGAAACCTCCTGCTGAGTCTGAAGCATTTCAGCCAGCGTAATTAGAGTTAAGGTGCTGCGCAGAATCAGCCGTTTAGCGAAGCGCTGAATTCTGTAGCACTACAGCCGTACTTGAAGTCAGGTCAAAAAAGTTGAATGAGTCAGAACTACCCGTGGTGTGTGCTGAGTTCAGATGATGGGGGCAAGGGGCGTAGCTACGCGCTGAATCTGAACCGAGGGACAGGGCGCTGGCCTAACGCGCCAAAAGAGATGCTCTGTAGGGTTGGGTCATGGTTTTAACTCTTTTTGCTGTAAGGCTATCCGAACCATGACTCAGACGTTAGCACCGGGATCAGACACCGACAACGATCCTGAAGGAAGTCGCCGGATTGTAACAGTGCTTATCAGCATTCTCATAAACACAGCATTTGGGAACGCTGAGTTCCCTAGAGCCACTTTTTATAGCCCATAGAGAATTCTTAGCCTAAAGGAGTTTCAGGGCTTTAATAGCTTCCATGAGAATGGCAAAAGTGGGGAACCTAAATCTGAGAAAGCAGGCGTGTAGCCTAAGTTACGTATCGTTGTGTTGCAGAAAACAAACTGCCTGGCCTGTTTGTAGCGATCGCCCTACAACCAAGGACTGTCATCCCACCGCGATCGGAGCACCAGATCGCTGGCACCTCAGCCCGGCGTAAACATGAGTCCGTATCATGGTGATTTGATAGTACCGGAACAAGGTATTTCTCAGCGATGAGCGTTGCCCCCATGACCACCCCAACTACCGCCCCCGGCGATATTTTGATTCTCTCCAACGGGCCGGGGGAAATTTCAACCTGGGTGCGCCCGGTGGTGCAGGCGCTGCGATCGCGTCTGCCCGACTCCGATCAAGTCCGGATTTCTGTGGTGCTGTCGCCCTGTGCCAACGCTTCGGGGCGCGAGGCCGAGATGGCCCGTAGCCTGCCGGGGGTCGATCGCGTTCAGGGGCCAGAGCATTTCTTCTCCTTTTTGCTGTCCGGCAAAACAGCGGAAAACTGGGACTGGCACCCCCACGGTGTAGTGCTGTTTTTGGGCGGCGACCAGATCTATCCGGTCGTGTTTGGCAAGCGTTTGGGCTATCGCACCGTCATCTATGCCGAGTGGGATGCCCGCTGGCACCGCTGGATCGATCGCTTTGGCTGCATGACAGCCAACATTGTGGAGGCGGCCCCCGATGAGTTTCGCAGCAAGTGCGACGTGATTGGCGACCTAATGGCCGATGTGCAGGGCGATGGGGACGGGCAGTCGGTGCGCGATCGCCTTCACCTCAAACCCGACTACGACCTGATTGGCCTCATGCCCGGCTCAAAAAAGAACAAGCTCAGCGTGGGGTTGCCCTTCGCGCTGGCCACCGCCGAGGCCATTCATCGCCTGCGCCCCCAGACCCAGTTTGTCATTCCGGTAGCGCCGATGTTGTCGCTAGAGGCGCTGGCCCAGTTTGCCGACGCGGCCCGCAACCCAGACCTGCGCCTGGTTGAAGGGGCCACGACGGCCAAACTGATAGAACCAGATGCAGCCCTACCCCGCTTGCAGACCCCCAGCGGGCTAGAGGTGCTGCTGTGGCAGGGCACTCCCGCCTACGATGTGATGGGCCAGATGCAGTTTTGCCTGACCACCGTGGGGGCCAACACCGCAGAATTAGGATCCCTGGGTATTCCAATGATGGTGCTGCTGGCCACCCAAAAGCTAGAGGCGATGAAAGCCTGGGACGGCATTCCGGGCCTGATGGCTAACCTGCCTCTGATAGGGGATGGCTTTGCCAAACTCATTAACCGGCTGGTTTTGCGACAGGTATATAAGGAGGGGCGGCTATTTGCCTGGCCCAACATCTGGGCAAAACGCGAGGTGGTGCCCGAGCGCATTGGCCCGATCATCCCCCAAACTGTAGCCGCAGAGGTAGTGGGATATTTGGAGAATCCAGACGCGCTGAGGGCTATGCGTGGGGAGCTGCGATCGGTGCGGGGCGCAGCGGGAGCTTCGGCCAAGCTGGCGGACATGGTGCTCGAAGAGCTAAGGTCGTCTTACTCACGCGACGCGAACGATTAGCGCTCTATGGAAAAACCTGCGGCAAAGTCGATTCTCTGGGGCCCGGTGTGGAGCCTAGCGTTTATGCAGGGGGCGATTACCCTGCTGTGGGTGATTTACAACCTCTATTTGGTGCAATTGCTCACCCGGCTGGGGTTTTCCCAGGGGCTGGCCGTAGGTTTGTTAGTGGTCGAGAACCTGTTAGCCATGGTCGTAGAACCCTTGATGGGCACCTTCTCTGACCAGATGCAGCATAAAATTGGCACCCGCCTGCCCATTGTTAGCCTTGGGGTGGTACTGGCGGCGGGCATATTTGTCGTGATTCCAACGGCGCTGCTGTGGGGGCAGGGGGTGCTGCGCTGGAGCCTACCTCTACTACTGGTGGCCTGGGCACTGGCGATGTCGGTGTTTCGCAGCCCGGCGCTGTCGCTGCTGGGGCGCTATGCCATGGGCACCCAGTTACCCCAGGCGGCCAGCATTTTGACGCTGGTGGGTGGGGTGTCGGGGGCCATGGGGCCGCTGGCGGGCCAGTTTATTTTGGGCCTAGGGCCGTTTGTGGCCTTTACGCTAGGGTCGGTGGTGCTGCTGGTGGCCACCCTGGCGCTGCGCTGGGCGAATCCTAAGCGTGGGGATGAATGGGTGGAGGGTGGGGCGATCGCCCCCAAACCAACCTCTATACCTTTGCCATGGGCCAAGCTGGGCCTGATCTTTGGCACCGGGGTCGGGGTGGGCCTGGGCTTTCGCCTGGTGATGACTGCGATTCCTGCAACCCTGGCCCAGCGGGTGCCCGAGGCCAATACCCCCCTGGTGCTGGGGGCATTATTCATCGCCCTGGCCCTGACGGCAATTCCGGCGGGGCAGCTAGCTCGGCACCTGGGCAATCGCCGCGCCATGGTGCTGGGGCTGAGCGCCATGGCCTGTCTAGCCATTTTAGTGAGCGTGATCTCAAGTACAGCCGTAGGCATGATGCTAGCGGCGCTGTTTGGAGCCGCCCTCAGCCTGGTCTCGAATGGCACCCTGCCCTTTGCCCTGGGGATGGTGCCCCCCGCCCGCGCCGGGTTAGGGACAGGCACCTACTTTAGCGGCGGTGCCCTGGCGGCTAGCGTCGGGGGCGGGCTGTTTAGCAATAGCGGGCTGACTCCGACGGTGGTCACCCTGGTGGCGGCCCTGGCATTTTTGGTAGCGGGGTTGTGCGTGGGCGCTAGTGGACGAGTGGGGCAGAAAGTGACAAGTGAAGTATAGATCCGAGGAATAAAGGTTTAAGACAACCTACCCCCTTAACCCTCTACTCCCTACTCCCTCGATCTGCCGAGTTACCTCTAAATAAACATGCTCCAGCTTCACCGGGCTACGAGCGATCGAGTCGAGGGGAATGCCGCCGAAGCGATCGATTAGATCCTTTAGCTCTAGCTGGTCGGGCACCCAAAAGGCCAGGTCGCCGCCGTAGGTGCGGTGGGGGTAGCCTAGCTGTTGGGCCCGGGCGATCGCCCCCTGTCGATCCTTCGTCTCCACCGTGACAATTTCTCGGGCGGGAATGCGCGATCGCAGCTCCTCCAACGTACCCTCCGCCAGCAACTCGCCCTGGCGCAAAATGCCGATCCGCTGGCACAGGCGCTCGACCTCATCTAGCAGGTGGGAGGTGAGCAGCACCGTCACCCCCATCGATTTGAACTGGCGAATTAGCTGCCATAGCTCTTGGCGGGCCTCAATATCAAGGCCAGTGGTGGGCTCGTCGAGAATTACCAGCTTGGGGCGGTGCAAGATCGCCGCCGCCATGCTCAACCGCCGCTGCATGCCGCCGCTGAGGCGCTCAACGGGCACGTGTTTTTTGTCTAACAGTTTCACCGACTCTAGGCAGACATCTACCCGCCGCTGACAGTCCTGGCGGGAGAGGCCGTAGAGACGGCCAAAGAAAAACAGGTTGTCACTGCACGTCAGGCTGCCGTAAAGCAGGTTGCTCTGGGGCATCACCCCCACCCAGGCTTTGGTGGCCTCCCCGGCGGGGCGATCGCCAATGGTGACGGTGCCGCTGTCGGCCTTGAGCAAGCCGCAAATAATGTTGATGGTGGTGGTTTTCCCGGCCCCGTTGGGGCCGAGCAGACCGTAGATTTCTCCCGGCTGTAGGTTCAGGCTGAGATTTTGAAGAACAGGCTTAGAACCGTAGCGCTTACAGAGATTGACGAGTTTCAACATTGGGGTGTGCAACATTGCTGCCGGAGGTGGTTGCCTCCCCCTACCGTTGGTTATGCTCAAGACGGGAGGCAGGGAAAGCCCCTGTATCTTATCAGTGAGGACCCTATGGCTGGCGATCGCGAACTGGTCTTGGCCGCAAACCAGGCTTTCTACCGCTCCTTCGAGAAGAAGGACATCGAAGCCATGGAGGCGGTCTGGTCAAAGGGCATGGGCTGCCTCTGCATTCATCCTGGGCGCGATGCCCTCAAAGGCTGGGTCGAGATCCGCGAGGCCTGGGCACGCATTTTTGAAAACACCAGCTACCTCGAAATCGACACCGACATCCTCACCGTAGAGATCAGCGGTGACCTGGCCTACGTGGTGCTGATTGAGAATGTGCTGCAAATCAGCGGCAGCGAAGCCGGGGGCGATCGCTTTGGCAGTCGCCGCTTAGAAGCCAGGTCAATGGCTACCAATGGGTTTGAGCGCCTGGCCGGACAGTGGTACATGATTCACCACCACGGCAGCCCGGTGGTCGATTGAGGACGATCGCCCCAGCAATAACCCCAAAAAAACGTCGCTCGTCAGCGTTAGAACCAGTCACAAATCAACCCTAAGATAGGTGCATTCAGGTTAATTTTTGCCGCGTTTTCACCCCCAGTTAATGTGAAACCGATATCCTACTCAATAATCTTTGGGGATGGTGGAGAACGATGAGTAGTTTTAGTTCTGATTTGATCGGTCGAGACTACGAGGTCAAAATCGGTGATTACTTTAGCCGAGGGTGGGAGATCTTTAAGGCCAAAGCACCGCTGTTTGTTGCGTTTACGCTGCTGCTGGTGCTGATCCAAATTGTGATCTCGATTCTGCCCGCTCCTATTGGTACCAGAGGCTCGGATGGTGCCAGCGGCGGCATTCTCAGCCTCGCCTTTAACATAGTTGCCCCAGCTCTCACCGCAGGCTATTACTTTGTGGCCTTTCAGATCGCACGTAATCGCGATGCAGTGTTCAACGACTTTTTTCAAGGGTTTAACAAGTTTCTGCCGATCTTTCTGGTTTCGCTAGTTTCGACTATTTTGACCGCGATCGGCTTTGTGCTGCTGTTGCTGCCAGGCATTTATCTGGCCGTGGCCTACCTATTTGCCCAACCGCTAGTGATCGACAAAGGCGCTGAGTTCTGGCAAGCCATGGAAACCAGCCGCAAGCTGATTACCAAAAAATGGTTTTCGTTCTTTGGGCTGCTGCTGCTGATTTTCTTGCTGAATGTTGTCGGTGCCATTCTGCTCGGCGTTGGCTTGCTTGTCACCATTCCGCTATCGGTTTGCATCATCGCAGCTGCCTACGAGGACATTGTGGGCCTCAATTCAGTGTCCGATGTCGCCGTTTGAGCGATCGCCCAATCCAGAGTTTTTAGGGGCTTCAGCTTTGGCTGAAGCCCCTATTTTTTGACCTCTTTAGCTTTTTCTAAGGGATGCGATCGCCAAGGCCCATCCCACACAAACTGCCATCGCGCCGTGGCTGGAGAGTATCATCAGCTTTGGGAGTTTTCGTGCGGTGTTATGCGGTTATTTAAAACATGGCAGCTGCCACCCACAGCCCGCTGGATGCTGCTGTGGTTTGGGTTCGCCCTGGCAATTCGTTTCCTAGGATTGGTGAGCAAGCCCCTCTGGATGGACGAGGCCGCTACGATGATCTTTGCCTTGGGCAACAGCAGCTACTCGGCTCCCCTCGATCAGGTCGTTCCCCTAGACCAGCTACTTACGCCCCTTCAGCCCCGACCAGAGGCGACCGTGGGCACAGCCATCCACTACCTCATGCAGGAAGATAACCATCCGCCGGCCTACTTTGCGATCGCCCACCTGTGGATGAACCTGTTTCCCGACGTGCAAGGGGTGGCCTCGCCCTGGGCGGCGCGCGCCCTGCCCGCTCTGTTTGGTGCCTTGAGCGCGCCAGCGGTGTATTTGGCTGGGTGGTTAGGATTTCGCTCAGTGTGGGCGGGGCAAATTGGTGCTGCCTTTATGGCCGTGTCGCCCTTTGGCGTGGCCATATCCCAAGAGGCTCGGCACTACAGCATGGCCACCCTGCTGGTGGCGCTGGGGCTAGCCTGTTTTGCCGTGGCCGGCTGGAGCCTGCGCCCCCCCCGCCCTGGGGAAGCCACGCCCCAACCCATTTCCCTCCCCTTGGCACTGCTGTGGGTGGGCATCAACGCCCTAGCCTTTGCTACCCACTACTTTACGGTGCTGGCGCTGCTAGCCCAGGCTTTTGTGCTGGTGGTCCTCGCCCTTCACCAGGGGCAAACCCAACCTAAGCTCCTCTGGCAGCGCCCCTGGCGACGGCTGTATGGGGTCATGCTGGGAACGCTAGCTGCTTGCCTGGTGTGGTTGCCGGTGCTGCTCAACTTCTATGGCAGCAGCCAGTCCTCCAATTTGGCCATTGACCTCAGCCAACCGAGGGTTTGGCTTGACCCGATCGCCCAGACCCTCGTCGGGCTAATCTTCATGGTGATCACGCCCATTACTAATGCCCAAGGCGTTGCGGGTATTGTCGCCGTGGTGCTGTCGGTGCTGGTGCTGCTGCCCGTGTTGCTGGGGATGGTAGCGCGACTCATCCAAGCTGGCCGCCTGGTCAAGCTGACCGACCAGGGCCGGTTTGGCCTATTTTTGATGGGCGGGTTCGTGCTGGCGGCGATCGCCATCTTTTTTGCCGTCACCTACGGCTTAAGCATGGATATCACCCGAGGGCATCGCTACAACTTTGTGTTCCATCCCGGTGTGATGGTGCTGGTGGGGGGGCTATTGGCCGTCTACTGGCCAGAGACCACAGTGCAGCCGCGATCGCTCCGCATTCCCTTTACCCAGCAAAAAATCTCCGGGCGACGAAGTGTTCAGGTGTTTTGGCTGGCGGGCCTGGTCAGCGCCCTATTTGTGGTGAGTAATCTGGCCTTTGCCAAATACTTTGCACCAGCCGAACTTGTGCGCACCATTCAGGCAGAATCCACCCATCCGGTGCTGATAGGCTTCCCTGCCCAGATCGAAGCAGGCAAGCCTACGGTGATTGGTCATGAGATGCTAAGCATCGGTTGGGAGATCCACCGCCATTTCCACCCCAGTGACCCAAACAGCGGGTGGACTGTGCCGCCCCAATTTTTTCTTTGGAGTTTGCCCAGCAACCCAACCGCTCCCCCCGAAGAAAAGCTGGCCGAGATTCTCTCCACCATGCCTCGCCCCTTTGACCTCTGGTTTATCCACATTGGCTCAGATTTGAGCGCCAACGGCTGTCAGCAGCTTAGCCAAACGGGCAGCGGTGGCCATCCCTACAGCCACTACAAATGCACGCCCTTTTAGACGACTTGAGGCGACAGAAGTCCACTTCTTCGCAACCTTGGGAACTTGTAGGGATGAGAAACCGTCCTTTCGAGACGGACTAGCTATGCTCCTTAGAACGCCCTTAAACGATATAAATCTACGGGGAAGCCGGTATTCCTAACTCCCACGCAGCATCTGATTAACGCTTCAGTCCAAAAACTTTTAGGCCTAGTGTCAGACCCATAGGTACTGAAGGATTCTCTTCGTAAGAAATTAAAAAAGCCTTCTTGTAACCTATAAACACCCGTACTTTATAAATCTATGTCTTTAGGTATATGTTACGAATGTGTCTGAGCCGTCGCATTTTTTAACGTTTATCCTTAAATGGGAAAAGGCCTCTGGCTATGGTTCGATTACGTAACGCGTGGGTGTTGGGTTAAACCACCATGAGAGATCTCTGGAATGCTCAGCGACCAAAGCTGCGGTCGGTGCGACTCAAGTCTGTCCGGGTCAAACCGCTGCATCCCAAACCACTGCCATGGTCTTGGGCATTGGGTAGTAAGAGCCGCCGCATTAAAGTTTTTGGTGGGTTAGTTTTTGCCAGCCTGCTGCTGGTGCAGGTGTCGGCGACTCCTTTTGGGGGTCGGGATACAAAGGCCGGTAACCTAAGCCCAGTTCTGTGGGAAACCACGGGCATGGTGCGGCAGTCCATTGTCGATCTCTATCGGGCGCGGCGATTGCTGGTGCAGGCCACGCTGCCCGCCGATGGCGAGGCGACCAGTACCGCCGTCAAAGCTCCGACAGCAATTCCTGCTGCCTCGGCCCCCGCTAGCCCAGCGGTTAAGGCCCCGGCTGCGTCTACCAACCAAGCCACCAACTCTGGGGCAGCGCGATCGCTACCCCAGCCCTCGGCCCCACCGGCTCCTAGCAACGCTGGCGCTGCCTTTGACCCCGGCAAAACCATTGACACCAACTTAGAAATGCGGGTGGCCGTGGCCAAAAACGCCTCCAGCCTAGAGGTGGCCACCTCCGTAGACGGCTACCTGATGGATATCAACGGTCAAAACCACTGCAACCTGCCTGCCCAGAGCAGCCTGGTGCTCAAACCCCAGGGTTCGGGCATGGCTGTCGGCAACTGCGCCCTCAGCAACACCGCCTGGCTAGAACCGGGCGAAGGTGGCTATGTCTTTGTGGGCGACAGCTGGTACAAGGGCCGCGTGCTGATGATCACCGATGGCTCGGGTCTGATGGCCGTCAACTTTGTGCTGATGCACGACTATCTCAGCAGCGTTGTCGGCAGCGAAATGTATGTAGATTGGCCAAACGAAGCGCTCAAGGCCCAAGCGGTAGCCGCTCGCTCCTATGCGCTGGTGCACCATGTGCGTCACGCCCAGCGCGCCTACGACCTCGACAATACTCAGCGCTACCAGGCCTATAAAGGCATTGCTAAAGAAACCAATACGACCCAGGCGGCGGTGGCTGACACTACGGGCGAGTTCATTAGCTATAACGGCGGCATCGTTGAATCGCTCTACGCGGCGTCGGATGCGATCGTGCAGGCCGCCCACGGTGGCAACGGCATGAGCCAAACTGGCGCGATGGAACTGGCCTCTAAGGGCTACAGCTACACCCAAATTTTGGGCAACTACTATCCCGGCACCAGCCTCTCCCGCCTAGTCGTAGAGTAGAAATATCGACCACCGACCGAAGTAGCCGCGGATTAGATTGGCTTCTCGCCAGGGGTTAGCCGACGCCAAAATTGGCGTTGCTGAATTGAGGAATGAATCTGTAAAAGCAACAGTTACTGCATCGGCCCCCCAACCCCCCAATTTTGGGGGGCTTTGAAGTCGTCTGGTTCCCCCCAGAATTGGGGGGCTAGGGGGGCAAATCATACTGATGATCAGCAACGCCCCAAAATTTAACCCTGATCCTTAAACGCTCATCCTCGCAGGGTGAGCGTTTTTATTACGTAACGTACTACATGTGTCACACATTGCTTTCTACCTTCACTTATGAGCGAGGGGAGAAAAGGAGGCACATTTGCCATGACTATCTTAAATACACCAATCAGAGCCATGCTAGAAGGCAAATTTTATCCCGGCGTTGGGGTGATTCACTCTGTGGAGCAGCCGGGTTCGGAGTGGGTCGTGCGCGTCAACGGCGTGTATTGGACAGCTCGCGCTGCCCTGGCAAGCTACAGCTTTCAGGCTGGCGACGCCATTCGCCCAATCGATCGCCAGGGCAACACCCTGCTAATTGAACCTGCCTAAGCGTTGAAGACAGCGGCGGTGATCTGTTGCTGAATTAGCCCGGTTAAGTTTTCAGCCAGGGGTTGGTAGGCATCCATTGTGCCCAACGGCTCCATGGGCAGCAGCAGACTCACCGCCACCCAGGGGGTGAGTTGGCGCTGGGTGAGCTGAGACCACTGGTTGGCCCAAAACCAGTGGCTGGGCGACGGATGGCCGCCGCTGGGCAGGGCATACCACTGCACGATCGCAAAGCTTTGGCGATCGCCCCAGGCCCGAAAAAACCTGGCCTCTACCGGCCCAGTCTGGGCAGAGGTAACCTTGAGCCTGCGCCGCGACTCAATACGCCATTTTTGCGACCCGGCCAGATCGATCCACTCTAGCTGAGGCTGGTTGCTGTGCCAAGGCTGGGGGTGCAGCAACACCGCAAACTGCTGCACCGGGGCTGATTGGGCCTCAGGGGAATCTGCCCGATACTCCGCCAATGTCCAGGTTTGGCGGTTGATCGGGACGGGCTCAACGGTGGTTTGCTGCCAGCCGGGCAGAGCCAACCCTTCTTTTTGCAGGGCGCGGAGCTGATCGATCTGGGCGACCTGGGGGCTGTTGGCCCAGGGCCACTGCCCGTTCAGGTAGGCAGGCAAAATCGCCATCCCCGCCAGAGCAGCAAGCACAGCCACCAAAGCTAAGTTGACCCAGCGGCTGGGGAGCAGGCTAACAGACGAAGGTCGAGGGGTCATAGAAGCGATCGCATTCCACAAACAACAGATCTACACCGACGATGACGGCGACTGCACCGCCAGATTGAGGCGATCGGGCACCCGATCTTGAATCAGCCGCAGCAGCAAAATGATAGTGAGCAACATTAGGGCCGAGTAGAGGTCACCGCCCCAGCTCTCGTGCAGCCAATCAAACGCGCCATCGCGCCCCGTGCCGTGGAAGTAACTCAAAAACGTGTTGCGGAGAATGTTGCCCACCACGCTAATGGCCACCGTTCCGCCAACGAAGAGGACGGTTCTCAGTCGCGATGTGTAGGCCCCAGTCCAGTAGGCCAGCATCAGGGCGACGTAGAGGCTGGTAAACAGCATCTTAAGCCCGGCGCAGTGGGGGGCAACCTCTACTGTTTGACCATTCACGAACAGGTAAATAGTCTCGACCGTCACCGGAACGCCGAGCTGCACCAGCAAGAACCCCGCCACCGACGCAATCAACCGCTGCAAAGGCAAAATGTAAGGCTCAATTAGGTAGGGCAGCTGGTTTGGCGTGGCCAGCGCCACCAAAATGAGAGAAATCGCTTGCAAACGCAGCCCCGCAATCGATTTCAAGCTCAGACACAGCCCCACTAGCATCACTGGCAGCGATAGATTCATCCAGTCAGGCAGATGGGTGAGGTACATCAGAGCCGCCAGCCCTACCAACCCTAGACCCAGAGGATGACAGCGATTGGGCAATTCAGCCCAGGCCTGGCGCTTACCCCAGGCGATATAGGCGGCAAAGGGCAGCCCCAACAGCCCATGGCTAAAGTACTCGTGCTGAATGCTGATGGACTTGTTTAGCCACCCATCGACCCAGTGGAGCAGCAGCGGCCCGTAGAGGATAGCCAGGAGCGCGGCGATCGCCCAGGGGGGAGTGAGGTAGCGGCGGAGGGAGGGCATGGGGGAGGTGGGGAGGATGAGGGAGGTGGGGAGTTTTGAGTGTTTGGTTTTGAATTTTGAGTTCTGGCTTTAATTCAAAACTCAAAATTCAAAACTTAAAACTTTTCTTCACCCATTCACGGCTTGCAAAACACCGACAGATCTAGCGGCGGTGACTGCTTCAACCATAGCGTCTACGACGTAATCGACCTGCTCTAGAGTCATGCCGGGGTACATCGGTAAGGAGAGAATCTCTTGGCTGAGGGCTTCGGCTTGAGGGAAGCTGCCGAGGCCATAGCCGAGGGCGCTAAAGGCGGGTTGCAGGTGGCAGGGGATGGGGTAGTGGATGCCGGTTTGAATGCCAGCGGTGGTGAATTGGGTCTGGAGATTGGCACGGCTGATGGGGCAGGTGTCGGTGATGCGCACCACGTAGAGGTGGTAGACATGGCCGGGGCCAGCGCCGTTGCCTATGGGAAGGATGCCGTGCTCAACCAGGGGGGCGAGGCGGCGATCGTAGTGTTGGGCGATCGCATATCTCGCCCGATTCCACCCTGCCAGGTGGGGTAATTTGACGTTGAGCACGGCGGCTTGCAGGGTGTCTAACCGGCTGTTGGTACCCAGGGGTTCGGTGTGGTAGTACTTGCTGGTGGCTCCGTAGTTGCGTAGCGATCGCGCCATCCCCGCAATCAACTGATCGCCGGTGACAAACATGCCACCGTCGCCTAAAGCGCCGAGATTCTTGCTGGGGTAAAAGCTAAAGGCAGCCCCAAGGCCGATGCTACCAGCGGTGTAGCCCTCGCGCTGGGCCAGGTGGGCCTGAGCCGCATCTTCAAAAATAATCAGCCGGTGGCGGTGGGCCAGATCCAGCAATCCCTGGGGCGAGACCATTTGGCCATAGAGGTGGACGGGCACAATGGCACGGGTGCGGGGGGTAATGGCGCGCGCGGCAGCGTCGAGATCGATCAGGGCGGTGGCGCGATCGCAGTCTACAAACACAGGCGTTGCCCCCGATCGCAGCACCCCCATCAGCGTCGCCACAAAGGTGTTGGCGGGCAAAATCACCTCATCGCCGGGGGCAACGCCGCAGGCAATCAGACCCAGGGCGATCGCGTCGGTGCCGCAGCCTACCCCGACGCCAAACTGAGTACCGCAGGCCAAAGCAAAGTTCGCCTCAAAATCGGCCAAGGCCTGGCCTAGCACAAAGTCTCCCTGGATGATGACGGCATTAATTACCCCCTGAATGGCCTCCTGCAACGGCCCATGCTGCCAGGTCAAATCGACAAAAGGAACCGCCAAAGGAGCTGCCAGTGGAGAAGGGATGGTCATACGCACCTGTGTAGGTTTGGGTGAACAACGGGCGATCGCCAGTTACGCTCAGCTTGCCCGCATACTGTGACGCCTTATCAACTGAAGGAAGACACCGTTCTACAGTTCCATGCTGCTGAAATCCGACCAGACGGTAAACTGGGGCAAACTTAGCGTCGACTCAGCCGCAACCATCAGCACACGCGGGGCTAAATCACCCTATTCAGCTACCGTTAACCCTATGGATTTTGAAACCTCTCGCGAATTTGTCGTCCGCCAAACCCTTGGCACCAGCGAAGACCTGCCCGATACCTTTATCGCCTGTCTACGCCAGGGCAAACCACCCGTGCCGGGGCAGGTCACCTCTCTGCTGCTCGCCCTCAAAGCGCTGTTTGAAGGCCTCAAGAACGAACCCACCCTCGATCGCACCCTCACCAAAGCCCTTTTCATCCTCTCCTATGAGAGCCGCCAGCTCTACGCCCAGGGGCAAAAAACCGGAGTCACCTGGCCACCGCTGCTTGACGAAGACCTGGGGCGGATTGGGAAAGCGGCGCAGTCGATTGTGTTTGGGGAATGGCAGGGGTGAGTGGGGAGTGGATGGGTAAGGGGTGGATGGGTGGATGGGCGACCCGGTCCCATGACTCTTTTGCCGGTTTACGCCTTCACTTCGTTAAACTCATCCACCCATCCACCCCTAACTCCCCACCTTTAAGTTCGGCAAACCACACCTCCCAGAGAATTGCGGAGAGAACTTTCTGGCGGCTAAATTAGCACTCAGGATGCGCGAGTGCTAACGCATTCTGAATTACTCAAACGTCTACTAAGCAAACCTTTGGAGGTACGTTATGGCCGCAGTCACCCTGAGTGTGTCTACTGTGAAGCCTCTGGGCGATCGCATTTTGGTCAAAGTCAGCGAAGCCGAAGAAAAAACTGCTGGCGGCATTTTGCTACCCGACACCGCTAAGGAAAAGCCCCAGGTGGGCGAAGTGGTGCAGGTCGGCCCCGGCAAGCGCGATGACAACGGCTCGTTCCAGCCGGTGGAAGTCAAGGTCGGCGACAAGGTGCTCTACTCCAAGTACGCCGGTACCGACATCAAGCTTGGCACTGATGACTACGTGCTGCTGCGCGAGTCCGACATTCTGGCTGCCCTCGGCTAAGTCAATTTTGGATTTGCGATTTTGGCTAGGTAGGGTGGGCAGTGCCCACCATTCACCGGAGCGATCGCAGCTCAACCCGTAAGGTGCATCCGCGCTAGCAATGCACCGCCCGGAAAGCACCTCAAGGCGATGTCTCATCCACTCGAAACATCCCTGCAAAACAAACCTGGTGCGTTACGGCTTTGCCTAACACACCCTACAAACTTCAACTAAACGCAGTTAGTCAACAATTCACCTTTTGTTGGGAGGATTATTTACCAATGGCTAAAACGATCACCTACAACGAAGATGCCCGTCGCGCCCTGGAGCGTGGCTTCGACATTTTGGCTGAAGCCGTGGCCGTTACCCTCGGCCCCAAAGGCCGCAACGTGGTGCTCGAGAAAAAGTACGGCGCGCCCCAAATCGTCAACGACGGCATCACCATCGCCAAAGAAATTGAGCTAGACGATCATATTGAAAATACCGCTGTGTCGCTGCTGCGCCAGGCGGCCTCTAAAACTAACGACGCCGCTGGTGACGGCACCACCACCGCTACGGTGCTGGGCCATGCGATCGTCAAAGAAGGCCTACGCAACGTCGCCGCTGGGGCCAATGCCATTTCGCTGAAGCGCGGCATCGACAAAGCCACCGCCTTTCTGGTTGAGAAAATTGCCGAGCACGCTCGTCCCGTCGGTGACTCCAAGTCCATCGCCCAGGTCGGTGCTATCTCCGCTGGCAACGACGACGAAGTTGGCCAAATGATTGCCAACGCCATGGATAAAGTCGGTCGCGAAGGCGTCATCTCCCTAGAAGAAGGCAAGTCGATGACCACCGAACTGGAGGTCACCGAAGGGATGCGCTTCGACAAGGGCTACCTGTCGCCCTACTTCGTCACCGACACCGAGCGCATGGAAGCAGTGCTCGATGAGCCCTACATTCTGATCACCGACAAAAAAATTGCCCTGGTGCAGGATCTAGTGCCCGTGTTAGAGCAAGTGGCCCGCTCCGGCAAGCCCCTGATGATCATCGCTGAGGACATTGAGAAAGAGGCCCTGGCTACCCTGGTCGTGAACCGCATGCGCGGTGTGCTGAACGTGGCGGCGGTGAAAGCGCCTGGGTTTGGCGATCGCCGCAAAGCCATGCTCGAAGACATCGCCGTGCTCACCGGCGGCCAAGTAATCTCTGAAGACACCGGCCTCAAGCTCGACAACGTGAAGGTTGACATGCTGGGCAGCGCCCGTCGCCTCACCATCACCAAAGACACCACCACCGTCGTCGCTGAAGGCAACGAGCAGCAGGTCAAGGCTCGCTGCGAGCAGATCCGTCGCCAGATCGAGGAGACCGACTCGACCTACGACAAAGAGAAGCTGCAAGAGCGCTTGGCTAAGCTCTCCGGCGGTGTGGCTGTAATCAAGGTCGGTGCCGCCACCGAAACCGAGATGAAAGACCGCAAGCTGCGCCTCGAAGACGCCATCAACGCCACCAAAGCGGCGGTTGAAGAAGGCATCGTCCCTGGCGGCGGCACCACTCTGGCTCACCTGGCCCCTCAGCTCGAAGCTTGGGCCAGCGACAACCTCAGCGGCGAAGAGCTGCTGGGTGCCCAAATCGTCACCCGCGCCCTCACCGCCCCCCTTAGCCGCATTGCTGAGAATGCGGGCTTCAACGGTGCTGTCATCGTTGAGCAGGTGAAGGAGAAGGACTTCAACATCGGTTACGACGCGGCCAACAACCAGTTTGTCGACATGTTCGAGGCTGGCATTGTTGACCCCGCTAAGGTGACCCGATCTGGCCTGCAAAACGCGGCCTCGATCGCCTCGATGGTGCTGACCACCGAGTGCATCGTGGTCGATAAGCCCGAGCCTAAGGCTCCTGCCGCTGGCGCAGGCGCTGGCATGGGCGGCGACTTCGACTACTAAATCTGTTAAGGCAGCCCGTATTGGGTCTGCTTTGAGGTAAACAAAAAGAGTCTCGGTTAATTGCATTAGCCGGGACTCTTTTTTATCGAGAGAAACTATGCTTGCCCAGGCTCGCTCAAACCTCAGATTTATTTTAGATTTGTCGAAGCTGTGAACTAATTAATGTATACAAGGTATTGGTAGAATCATCAGTTTTGCTTATTCTGTCACCGGATAGATGTTTGCAGAGATTGAGCAAATAGGCATAGAACATAGAGATTATAGGCCTTAACGGAGAATCTCTGTGATCTTTTTGACCTGTTGATGATAGAGGTTACTGACAAGCAGGCTATATACAAAGTTGTTTAGATGCTTGGTATTTTAATACTAAAGTGCTGCTTTTAAAAGAAAAACTTTTTCTGGAACACTTTGTCGATTTAGGAGTCTTGGACAGTTAGCCATCAAGTCTAAAACCTGATCCCCGTCAAAGTCCTTAGAGGTCTTTGACTTAGCTTTGCTGCGGGGGTGTGAGGTTGGTGGTTTTTGTGATGATCGATAAAGGGTTCAGAATCAATGACCATGTCACAAGCTGCTTCTATACCGATGAACCAGACCTCGCCCGTGAGAACCACAGGCGACGCCGCAGCACCTAAGGAAAACATTGTGTCGTCCAAATCCATTCTCAGTGTTGATTTGGGGCGCACCTCTACAAAAACTTCTATCAGCCGTGATCCGAATGGTGTTGTCTTCATTCCGGCGAATGTCAAACACTTGTCGATAGAACAGGTGCAGGGAGGCGCGTTCGAGGCCCGTGCAACGGATCCTCTATCTGACATTTGGATGGTTTATCAGGGCAGCGGCTATGCCATGGGACAGCTCGCAGAAGATTTTGGTGCGAATTTAGGGGTTGGCCAGTCTAAAGTCAACGATGCTTTGGTCAAGGTCTTGGCCTGTGTCGGTTACTTTCAAATGCGAGATGAGATCTCGGTAGTTTTGGGACTGCCCTATCATTCTCAAGATCAGTTTGAGCGCGAGAAAGAGCAGCTAATGAGCTTGCTGTTGGGGCCTCATGTGATGAGCTATCGGGGTGAACCGATCACTATCACCATCAATAAGGTTTGGGTCATGCCCGAAGGGTATGGCAGCATTCTCTGGAATGAGGTGCAAGAGAAGAAAGACATCAACATTGACTTTACTAAGCTGCCGGTTGCGATCGTGGATATTGGGCATCAAACCACAGACTGCATCATGGTTGATAACTTCAGATTTGCGCGTGGCGTTTCTAGAAGTGAAGCATTTGCCATGAGCCAGTTTTATGAGCAGGTCGCATCTCAAATTGAGGGAGCCGATAGCCAGTCTTTGGCGTTAATCGCGGCTGTAAACCAGCCTAAAGGGGAGCGCTTCTACCGTCCGCGGGGAGCCAATCGGCCCACTAACTTAGACGATATCTTGCCTAACCTCAAAGAGAATTTTTCTCGGGAGATGTGCAACCGACTGTTGGCCTGGCTGCCGGAGCGGGTTACAGATGTCATTCTCACGGGTGGTGGCGGCGAGTTCTTTTGGGAAGATATTCAGCGCTTGCTGAAAGAGGCCAAGATCAATGCCCACCTCGCTACGCCGAGCCGTCAGGCTAATGCCCTAGGGCAGTATATTTATGGAGAAGCCCAGGTGGCAGGAGCCCGTGCGGCCCGTGCGACAGCTTAGGCTTTTTGATTTGGGCGTTAGCCGTGCCTAATCTCTTCCTAATCGAATGTTGATTTTGCTTGCTGGAATGAGTGTTTTAGGAAAGCAAACTCTGCGTCGATTGGGAAGGGATTTTGACCAGTGGGTGGCACCATGGTTTCAGGATGAGAATGATGGTATTGAAGTGGTTACGCCAGACGAAGAAGTTGGTTCTTTTTCGTCAAAGTGAGCTTGATCAACATCTATTAGCGGCTATAAAGGCTGAGCTAGATAGACAGCCGGGCTTGAGTTTTAGCGGCCTGTGCAAAGAAGCGCTCCACCAGCTTTTGCTGAGTAATCACTCTTACCCTAGTCAACCATCAACAGACAAACGCATCGAGAGCCTTGAGGCTCAGCTGCTCAGTGTAGAGCAGCGTTTTTTTGCCCAAGAGAAAAACCGATTAGAGCGGTTGGAGGCTCAACTGGCGCAGTTGTCTCTTCAGGTGGTTCATCTGGCTGGCTCTGGTTCTGCTGTCCCAAGTTTTCCCCAGCCAGTCTCAGACGATGTGCACTACGCAGAAGAAGTTGAAGAGGTGCCTGAAGATCCCGTTTTGGCTCGCCTGAGTGGCTTAATTGATGATTTTTAGCCCCTGCATGGTGCATGGCTTTGCGTTGGCGGAGCCTCGCCTGAGCGTTATGCACCCTACTACAAGACCCAAAAAGTTAAGCTTGACGCTGCACTATGTTAAACCCAAAGAACCCCGGCTTTTTGAAGAAGTCGGGGTTCTTTGATTAGCAAGGCTAAAGCGGGAGCACCAGTCGTTAAGCCGCTGTGCGGCGACGGGGACGTTTGCGATCGGATTTTTTCTTATAGCCGACCGACTGGGCTTCGTGGCTGTCGGGGCCAAATGTACCTCGTACGTTTGCTTTCATGGCCATTACGCCATTGTGGAATTCCCACTCGGCTTGGCGTGCTTCGTCGGCAGCCGCTTTGGCTAGGGCCAGCATTTCGGTTTCTTTTTGCTGCTTGGCCTGCATGGCTTTTAGATTAGCTTGCAGCACCTCGGCGGAAGCTTCTGGGCGACGGGCGGTGTACTCTCGGACGGCGGCAAGCCCTTCGTATGCCTCGATGTCTTGCAGTATGGAGCGGGTTGGTAGACGGCGGCTGGTATCAACAATAGCCATGATAGTTACCTCATTATGTTTAGGAGTTTGATGTTTTTTGAGTTTTTGGCCTTGAGGCCAGATTTTCAGGAATTTTGGGCCGTAGAGCTGCAAGTTCAACTCTTTGATCGGTACGGCGTAGTCTCATGAGGTAATGCTGCCCGGTGAATTTGCGATCGCACCAGAAACAGGAGGTTTTTGCCAAACCTCGGTCAAATGGCGGAGTGAAACTAGCCAACGCAGGGCAGAGGGATTGCTGTAGCCTGCACAGAGCTAAGTTGTGGAGTGAAATTATCAAACAGATGTGCCAGTTTAACGAGCACAGGGCTGTGTTTAACGATCAGCGAGTGATGATCGCTAAACAGCTATGCCAGTTTGCTAAACAGCTGTGCCAGTTTAACGATCACAGGGCTGTGTTTAACGATCACAGGGCGCTGATCGTTAAACAGCTGTGCCAGTTTGCGTTTAGCGACCGGGTGCCTGTTGTCTTGACCCAAGACGTTGCTAGCAACAGCAGGCACTCGGTCTCTTTGGGAGCTGCTACTCAATGAGTAGGGTCTTGGTCATGATCACCATCCATTGGTTGGGGTGGTCGGTTGCTGCGGCACTGCTCGGTGGCACGGGGATGGGATCGCTCCAGTCGTTGGGGTTGGCGTAGCCGAGGGAGTGGAGGATTTTGATGGTGCGATCGATGGCGGCCAAACTGCCATAGAGCAGGTGGCGCACTTTCTCGGGGTTTAGGGACCGGGTCCCTTTGTTAATAGCTCCAGACCTGGGTGGCAGCGGCAGGGACCCGGTCCCTGGATCAACCTCAGACTCATCATGATCGCTAGGTTCGAGATATTCAAACATCGGTTCTGTTTCCTTTTTTGGTTGCGGTGAGCAAGCCCTGCCCCCGCAAGGGGTGGAAGGGTGAGGAAAACAGAACGCGAAAACCCTAGCCACCCGCAGTTGAAGTGCAAACTGGAGTGACTAGGGTACGATCTCCCTAGCCTCGCAATCTGCCCGTTAGATTTGCGGGGTTAGCTGTCGGTTGGTGTTAGCCGCACCTTCCGGCAGCGCCAAAGTTTTCGAGTTCTGTGTGGCAACCGCTCTGGTCGAACGGCTTAGTGGATGAGTGTACTAGTGCAAAAGCAACTCGTCAACCGTAGTGAAAAGGCGTGAGGAGAATCGCTTTCCTTCTTTGACCAATTAGGGGACTGCGGTACTGGCATTAGCAAATGCTGGATAAACCCTAATTTGGGGATATTATCCAGCACTTTTGACGGACAATACCCCCAATCTCCCTGCTTAAGCCTCAAACCTACTGAATAAAACCCCGAAACGCCAGGCTTATCCAGCAGATTTGATGTTTAATTTCTTAAGAACCGGGTGTTATCCCGCAGATCTAACAGATAATGCCGATTGTGGAGGGTCTCATCCAGCGAATATGACACTTAATATATAACTAGACAGACAAGTTGAAAGGTAATTTAAGGAATCTGCATTGCAGAGTTCTGATGCATGTGTAGTTATCTTTGTTAATATTCAAACACAGTTCCGATGTTAGTTTATGCAAGAAAAATATACATACCCAGTTCTTGGTCTTTTTATTGGCGCTATTGTTAATGTTATTCTCAACTTGATTGCTGCGGCTATTCAGCAGCGAGCGATTAGTGAGAAATTTAATGATCGAACGATTTTATGGATGGTTCTATTCGCGATTGTTGGTTTGCTAGCTGGGTATTGGTTAAGTCTCAAGACAGAAAGTCCAAACATTTTAGGTTACAGAGGTGGCATTAAAGCTAAGGGTGTAACAAGCCGAGAAGGAAGATTTGTGGCAGATGAGAGAACTGGACAAGGTATTGATGCAGAAAACATTAGAGCTAGAGATGATGTAATTTTGTCCAGTAGCAACGCACAAGAAGATCTTCCTTCAAACACTTCTGGAATGAATCCTACAAGTGGTCTAGCTGCTCAAGCGTTAAATGCAGGTGGCAATATCACAATTCAACAGTTTGTCGGTAATCAAGCTACTCTTATTGAACAATTTGCTTTCTTTTCACAACAAATTGGTATTACCAATCCAAAACAGGCTTATGCTAACTCTCAATTTGAAGCTTACTGTAACGTTTGGAAAAGTTTACAAGCATTAAGATTAGCTGGAGATGACCTATGGGAGCGTGCAAGTGAAGATAATCTTCTTAACTTTGCTAATCAACTGAGATCCGCAAAGCAGACAGCTCACGAAGGTGAAATTTTCTTTGAGGAAGAAGATCTTAGCCATTTAAACGTGGTACTACGCGCCTTCAGTCAGTTTCGGCTAGGCAAAACTCGTTTAGTAAACATTCGTTCAAAACAAGGCTTGGAAGAAATTGTTGATGATTTCGGGATCGAAAATTTTGAAGAAGAAGTTGATTGGCAGATAAGAGAGAATCACAAATACAAGCTGGAATATGAAAAGATTTTGAATGAAATCAGAAAATCGTTTAACGGGAAACTGTCGCGCTAAATACATTCAAGAGACAAAAGCGCGATCGCAGATCTCCTGTAGGTTGGGTTGAGCCAGCGAAACCCAACAATTCCAGTTGAACAAAATGAAAACCTAACTCAGTCGAGGATATGTTGGGTTTCACCGAGCCTCAACACCAACCTACAGATTGATCTGGACGCGCTAGTTGGGTTAGCTGCGAAACCCAACAATTCTAAAAAATTTTATTCCCAACCCACTGTGTCTTGAAAAGTGATTTCTCTACCAGCTCCCCAATCGTTTGGGTAAACCCCCTGCTCAACATAACGACGGAAGCTCGAATAAGGCCAGTTACAAGGGGCATCTACTAACTGGTGACTCACTAGATTGTAATGAATATAATCAACATGCCGTTCAAAGTCTCCTTCATTACGAATCTGGTGTTCCCAAAATCGCCGTTGCCAGATAGCCTGTTCCTGTTTCTTCAAACGAGCTAACGAGCGATAACATTTGTGTTTTTCTGGGCAATGCCGACTGAAGTAAGTTTTGACCAGCCGCCAGCGCATAGAGAAATTAGCGTCGTCTTCGGGCAATGTCCAAATACATGGGGATGATCGGGTAAAAGGACAATGGCATTAATGTCAAAAGAGTAGCGCTGTTTGACAGTGTAAAAGGCGTGTCAAAGAAGCTGAATAGTTGCGTCGGTTTTAAATAGGTGCTGGCGATTGAAAGTAACGACAGTGAAAAAATAAGTGGCACCAGCCGTTTTGGCACGACGGTATTGCATAGGAATTGCCCATCGGGAATAAACCTAGGATAGGCAGGTGGGGTGCTAAATTAACGGTGAGTGTTGGGTTTCGCTAGCTCAACCCAACCTACTAACTGGATGGCGCTCAGCAGAATCCAACAAAGCCTAGTTTGGTGTCGGGTTTCACTCCGTTTCACCCAACCTACCTTTTCATGCCCAACTTAACTCATACTTAGACCGCTAAAGACTTTGATTGAAAGAGTGCTTGAAGATAATCTCTCAGCAGTCTGTGTTAAGTAGTTGCAAAGTTATCTATTAAACAATATTTCAGAATTGCTGATGAAGAAAGTTTGAAGATAAGTTGAAATTATACACAAGTTTCTGTAGATGGAGGTCAAACTTGTGTTTAAGTAAGAGTCGCTATGCCATTTACATCGCCATGCCATCTACTTTCTATAGAATTGGAACAAAATACTACGGAAAGAGAGATCTGTTAGAAGACGGATCGTTTATCACAACTGAATGGTTCGTCCTAATCGATATACCGATTATCCCCTTAGGTTCTTTTAGAGTAGTTCCTATCGGAAGTTCGTTAAATATCGTGGTTTTTAAGGCGAGCGAGTATCTCGTCACAAGAGTACCTCTAAATTGGCGGCAAGTGAGAAATGTCTATATTGTCGCCATTGCTCTTTTAGGTGCGTTGTTTGGAGTAGTCGAATTGCTTATAAGGATAGTTCCTAGTTCAAGTCCCTCAGTACCAACGCTGTCTCAGACAGCTCCTTCTTCACCAAGCCCACCATCTGTTGTTCGCCCGGCTGTTGCAGATAATGGATCTTCTTTTCCATCAACGTCAGATTACATAGATGGATATTCACAGGAATTTACAGACGGTTATTCATCTCTAACCGTTGACAATTCAAAAAATGACTCAGACGTATTTATAAAGTTATTTTCCCTTGATACTCCCTCTCCAAGACCAGTACGAGTCTTCTTTGTCCGTGCTAAGGACGTATTTACGGTTGAGAACATAAGAGCAGGGAATTTTGAAGTTAGATATCGTGATCTAAATTCAGGAGCTTTTTTACGTACCGATGCGTTTAATCTTGAGGAGGTGCCAACAGAGAGTGAGATTCAGTTTAGTAGATTAACGTTAGCTCTATACAATGTGAGCAGTAGTAACGTGCAGATGCACACGATTTCAGAAGAAGATTTCTAGGTGCTTGCAGTCTAACAATTCGTTTTGGTTGGACTATGAAGCGCGATCGCAGATCTTCTGTGGGTTAGGTTGACGAAGGAAACCCAACAATCTCAGCAGCAGATGTTGGTTTTTCTCCTAAGGGAGATGCTTCACAAATGCTAGCTCAACCCAAACCTACTAACTAAATTTCACAGAGAGCCAAGCAAAGAGGTCTTTTATGAATGTTCCATTTTCAGGCGGCTGCGCTTGCGGTGCCATACGCTACGAGTGTCACAGTGCGCCTTTGGCAATGCTGAATTGTCATTGCAGTGATTGCCAACTATCCAGCGGAGCACCGTTCGCATCTGGCGTAGTCGTATCAACAAAATCCATCAAAGTCACCGGCTCACCAAAAGAATATTCTGTTCGCGCGTCAAGTGGCGCTCAGACCACACGAAGCTTCTGCTCGAACTGCGGTAGTCCCTTGTTCACAACCGGCGAAGCGATGCCAGATTTCATATCCATACGCTTTACAACATTTGACGACCAAAGCGATTTCTCCCCTGCGCTAGACATTTGGACATCAAGCGCGGCCCCTTGGGTTTGCCTGAATGAGGAATTGCCACACTTTTCGCAATCGCCCTCCCCAGGCGCACAAGTATAACGGTATGTACATGGGTTCGTCCGATGGGCTGAACCAAATTGAATGCGATCGCAGATCTCTTGTAGGTTAGGTTGACGAAGCAAACCCAACAATCTCAGCGGCAGGTGTTGAGTTTCTCCTCAAGGAGACGCTGAGCGCAAAACACACCCTACGCGATCGCGATCGCTAGCTCAACCCAATCTATTAACTGATACTTTATACATAGTCGCGTTGCTTGCCCGCGGCTCAGTTGCATATCATAGGAATTATGATTACGTTTGAAGAAGCCAAGCAAATTGCACTCAACAAAATAGGATCAGACTGCGCTTTGTTCGAGGATGCAACCATCGAGAAGCCATATGGCTGGTATTTCTATTATCAAAGCAAAGCTTATTTTGCATCTGGCGACTGGGACGACGGGCTCATCGGAAATAATGGGTTCTTTGTCGAGCGAGAAGATGGACGAGTGCTTGAATTCGGCTCAGGTTATGGTTTAGAGCGTGATTTCGCCGCCTATGAGGCTGGCTTCAAATCTCACTTCCATGATCTAACAATAATATCGGTGTCTGACAAAAAGCAGACCATTCGCTTGCTGCACAAGCTCGATATGATTTACGTTATTCCTGAGTATGCGCATGGGGCCGTTTGGAAGATCCCGCAAAAATTCACTAAGTCTCAAATTAGGTCTTTAATGAGCTCGTTTCCCCGTACTTTTTACGCTCAAGATTTCTATCCCAAAATCGAGGTATTTGCAGAGATAGATGCCACCGGCTGCTGTAAATATGCGCTACGAGAACATCCGACAGAATAATTAGACAAGCAACACAATAAATCATTGTACCCGACTGTCTATCTTTAGGCTTACATACCTGCCTCTGGCCCTCTCGCTATAGTTGTTGCATAGCAGCTGTAGAGAGACCTGCAACATGACCGATCGCACTCACCCCGATAGCGACGCACCATCGCCCGCCGAAACGCACCCAGCCACAGCAAACCCCGGCGTTGAAGACGAGTCTATCCCTGCTCCTGCGGTTGGCGGCGGTCTGCCGATCATTCAATATTGGGCACAAAAGACCCTTTCCCCCCAGGGGCCGCAGATTTGGAAAACGCTGTTTCACAAGAGCGCCTGCCTGTCGTGCGCCTGGGGCACCGGGGGGCAAAACGGCGGCTTTATCAACGAGCTAGAAGAACCACTACAGCGCTGCATGAAGAGCGTGCAGGCCATTTCGTCGGAGCTGCAACCGGGCCTGAGCGACCATTTCTTCGCCCGCCACACCATCGCAGAACTGCAAGCGCTCACCTCCCGCGAGGCCGATCGCCTCGGTCGCCTCAGCTTTCCGGTGATTCGCCGCGCCGGGTCTGATCACTATGAACCGATCACCTGGGACGAGATCTACCGGCTGACCACCGCTGGCTTTTTGCTGCCGCCAGAGCGGGTGGCCTCCTACAGTTCGGGGCGATCGTCCAACGAGGCGGCCTTTCTGTTGCAGCTCATGGTGCGGGCGATCGGCTCCAACAACCTGGCCGACTGTTCTGACCTGTGCCATGCCCCCTCCACCGTCAGCCTCAACAAAGTCTTTGGCACCGGCACTTCGCTGGTCAGCTTGGAGAGCCTGCGCCAGGCCGACTGCGTGGTGCTGGTGGGGTCAAACGCCCCCGCCAACCATCCCCGACTGATGAATGAGCTGATTGAACTGCGCGATCGCGGCGGCAAAGTCCTTGTCATTAACCCGGTTAGAGAGGTGGGTCTGGCCAAGTTTGGCTCCCCAGCCCACCCGCTGCGGCTGGTGCAGGGCGAAGAGATTGCCTCGCTGTTTTTGCAGCCATTACCGGGCAGCGACCTGGCCCTGTTCGTCGGCATTCAGAAGGTGCTGCTAGAGCGGGGCTGGGTGCAGTTTGACTACCTCAAGGCCCACACTGAGAACTGGCAGGATGTGATCGACCAGGTGGCCGCTACCGGGTGGGAGGCGATCGTCGCCACCTGTGGCCTCACGCTGACGGAGATTATTGCCGCTGCGGAGATGATCCACAGCAGCCAGAACGTCGTCTTTGCCTGGGCGATGGGTATCACCCACCAGGCCAACAGCGTTGACAACATCTACAGCATCGCCAACACCGCCCTAATGACCGGCAACGTGGGCAAACCCGGCGCGGGCCTGATGCCCATTCGCGGCCACTCCAACGTGCAGGGCTTTGGCTCGATGGGTGTAATGGCTCACCTTAAAGACAGCATTCGCGAAGCGCTGGAGAAACTGCTGGGCAAACCGCTCAAACGCGAACCGGGCTACGACGCCCGCGCCCTGATTGAAGCGAGCGATCGCGGTGAAGTCGATACCCTGCTGTGCCTGGGGGGCAACCTCTACGCCGCCAACCCCGACCTGACCCAGGCCAAACGCGCCCTCGGCAACATCGACACGATTATCTACCTGGCTACCAAGCCCAACCAGGGCCACTTCCACGGGCTGGCGCGGCAAAACACGATCATCGTGCCCGTCTACGCCCGCTTCGAGAACCCCCACAAGACCACCGTCGAGTCGGGCAACAACTTTGTGCGGCTTAATAGCCCCGGCAAAACCCACCTAAAGGGGGCCGACCTGGTAACAGAGATCGACTTTTTAGCGGAGCTGGCCCACAGCCTCCACGGCGACCAACCCATCGACTGGCGACGGCTGCACGATACCCGCTACGTGCGCCAGCTCATCGCCCAAACCATTCCCGGCTACGAAAAAATTGGCGAGATTGACGATACCAACGCCGAGTTCACCATTGGTGGGCGCATCTTTCTAGAACCCAAATTCCCCACACCTTCGGGAAAGGCCGAAATGCAGCCGACGCCGCTGCCCGACCTGACGCTGCCGACGCTGCAAGATTTTGGCCTGCCCCCAAATTCGTTAGATGGCCAGCATCCCGCCCTGGTGCTGGCGCTGATCACCGGTCGCAGCTACGGCCAACACAACACTGTGGTCTATAAAGAAGCCGACGAGTATCGGGGCATGCCCCACCGCTACTGCATTTTGATGAATCCTTTGGATGCTGAGCGGGTCGGCTTTGTACAGCACCAGCGGGTGAGCGTGCGGGGGGATGCGGGCCAGCTTGACGGTATTGAGATTATTTTTGGGGAGGTGCGATCGGGTGCGGCACTGATGTTTTACCCCGAAGCAAACGTGCTGATGAAGGCGCGGATTGAACCCAGGGCGGGGACTCCGGCTTATAAGCGGGTGCCCGTGGCGATCTTTGCTGGAGCTGTGTAGAGGCAGTGCAGGCTAGAATTCCAGTCTGAATGGCACAGACTAGGTGGTGGGCAGTGCCCACCCACGTTCTACAGGCGGTCTTTGTTTTTGCTGCGGACGCGATCATACAGACTCTCCATCGCTTCGATGAACGAGTTATCGCGACTCCAAAAGGCGGGGAAATCGCCCTGCTTTTTGACCAAAATGGCTGGCACTGCTGACGGTGTAGCTACCTCAATAGTTTGAGGCAATCGCTTTTCCCCCTGCCAAAACTCCTTCAGGCTGGGGGACGACGCTTCTACGGTCTGGGGCTGGGTGTAGTAGTGCTCTACAGCGTCGGGGGGACGCTGCTGGGCCGAGAGTTCTGCTGAAAGCGCCTGCCCTAAGGGCGACTTGGCTAGCTCGGCTTTAAACTCTTCCCTGGGCAATCCCCGCAGCTCAAATAATAGGAAGGGATCGCGATCGAGTTCGGCGGCGATTAGGTAATAGACCCCGGCGATGTGTTTGCAGGGGTTGCTGTAGTCGGGGCACGAGCATTTGGTCTTAAAGTCTTTGGCGCTGGCGGGCAGCAGGTTCAGCCCCAGGGTTTTGAAGCTGTCTTCGATGTTGTCGGGGATTTCGTTGAGCAGCAGCCGGGAGATTAGGCTGGCTTTGGAGGCGATGAGGGCGATCGCAGCGGCCCACTTGGCTTTGCTAATCGGCGTAAAGTCGATGGTGGTTGTATACAGCGGTTCTTTAGTCACCCCAAAGTACGGGTTCACCGACCCGCGCACCTTGGCCGTGACCAAGCCACCGTCGATCTCAAAGCTTTTGACCTTGCCGCCGCTGGCGTAGGAGCGCCCCCGCTGCAATCGGCCCGAGTCGGTGAGGCGCTCGATCGCATCAATAAACCTCTTTCCCCACCAGGTGCGGCTAAAATTTGCCATCGCTAGCTTCCAGTGCTGGCTTTATTGTAAGTGAGCCTACGCGTCGGGCAGAAAATCAGGGTTGAGAGTCGCTTCGAGGCTGAATGGGTTGGCTTCGGGAAAAGTTTCGGTAGGTAGACCAGTCTCGACCGCTGCTTTTTTGCGGGCTAGGGTGTAGCAGTCAGCAAAGATGCTGTCAACGTAGGGCTTTAGGCTGGGGCTATCGCGAAAGGCTTTGTCGATGCGATCGCGGTGTTCCAAAATTGTGAATCGCCAGCTATTGGAGCGGCGATCGGGCTGGTACTGGTACTTCAACAAATGCCGGAGAAGGACTTCTAAATTGCTCTCTACCGCCCGCTTTTCGCTGCGCCCCATATCGTCGAGTTCTTCCGCCAGGTTGACCACATCAATCTCACTCAACTGACCACTACGCAACAGTCTGGCGGTTTCAGTCAACCAGTTCAGATAGTCCTGGTCGTAGGGGCTTGAAGACTCTACAGGTAGGTGGATAGGGCGAGAAGCGGTCATGGAGACTGTATGGCTCTAAGCGACCATCCTAGCAGACCCACTGAATAGACAATGAGTGAGGAATAGAACGTGTCAGCCATGGCCACATCAATCCATAATGGCGCTTTTGTTGAGGGCGATCAGTTGTTTAAAGGCGTCGTTGTCTAGCTCTGTCAGCCACGATTCATCTGCTCCAACGATCGCACCCGCCAGTTTTTTCTTATCCTCAATCATCTGGTCGATGCGTTCTTCCAGCGTGCCCATGGCCACGAACTTGTGGACGAAGACATTTTTCTTTTGGCCAATGCGGAAGGCGCGATCGGTGGCCTGGTCTTCGACGGCGGGGTTCCACCAGCGATCGAAGTGGAAGACGTGGTTAGCCTGGGTAAGGGTGATGCCCACCCCAGCAGCCTTCAGCGACAGTACAAAGATAGCGGGCTCGGTGTCGGGGTTCTGGAAATCAGCGATCATCTGCTCGCGTTTTTTGCGGTTGGTGCCGCCGTGGATGTAATAGGTGTTGTAGTGGCAGGTGTGCCGCAGGTGGTGCTCTAGGGCGTCGCCAATTTCACGAAACTGGCTAAAGACCAGGGCGCTTTCGCCTTCGGCTACCACTTCGTCAAGCATTTCGAGCAGACGGCTGAGTTTGTGCGATCGCTCCGGCGAGAACTCACTCTCATCCTGCAAAAACTGGCGGGGGTGGTTGCAGATTTGCTTTAGCTTGGTCAATGTAGCGAGAATCAGCCCCTTGCGCTGAATGCCCTCGCTGGTTTCGAGCTGTTCGGTAACATCCTTGAGCACCGCTTCGTAGAGGGAGGCCTGCTCAGGGGTGAGGTTGCAGAACAGCTTTTGCTCCACCTTGTCGGGCAGATCTTTGATGATCGACTGGTCAGTTTTGAGCCGCCGCAGAATGAAGGGTTCTACCAACTTTTTGAGGGTGGCGGAGCGGGCAGGGCTGTTTTCTTTTTGGATGGGCAGCTCGAACTGTTTGCGAAACTGGCTCTGGGTGCCCAGGTAGCCGGGGTTGAGGAAGTTGAAGATCGACCACAGATCCATCAGGCGGTTTTCGACCGGGGTGCCGGTGAGGGCGAGGCGGTGGTTGGCGTTGAGCTTGAGGATGGCCTTGGTCTGGGCGGTTTTGGGGTTTTTGATATTCTGAGCTTCGTCGAGCACGATGCGGTGCCAGGTGACACCCTCTAGCAGCTTGGCGTCTTTGCGGGCCAGGGTGAAGGAGGTGATCACCACATCGTGGTCGCGGCAGAGGGCTTTGAAGGCTTTGGTATCCTGATTCCGTTCTCCACCGTGGTGTACCACCGCCCGCAGGTGCGGCGCAAACTTTTGGATCTCGTGGTACCAGTTGCCGACCACAGAAGTCGGCGCAATCAGCAGCGTGGGAGGAATGGGCTGGGCCGCTTCTTCTCGCTCTTGAATCAGGCGGGCGATCACCTGAATGGTTTTGCCCAGGCCCATGTCGTCGGCTAGGCACCCGTTCAGGCCCAGATTTTCTAAATAGTGCAGCCAGGAGAGGCCGCGCTTTTGGTAGTCGCGCAGATTGCCCTGGAGCTGGTCGGGGTCGGGGGTGAGTTCGAGGCGGGTTTTGTCGCTGAGCTGGGTGAGCATGGTGGCCAGGGCATCGTCGCGATCGAACTCCACCTCTAGGCTGTCGTCGGCTTCGCCGCTGGTCAGGCGCATAAAGTCGAGCAGGCTCATCTCAGGGTTTTCGGCCTGCTGCTGCTGCCAAAACTCCAGCATCTGCTGCATTTTGTCTTGGTCTAGCTCCATCCACTGGCCGCGAAATTTGACCAGGGGCGACTTGGCATTGACAAGCTGTTGCCACTCCTGCTCGGTGACGGGCTGGTCGCCGATCGCCAGATCGTACTGATATTGCACCAGGGTGTCGTAGGAAAAGTAGCCTTTGGATTTGTCGCCGCCGCTGATTGATTTGCCCTTGGCCCGCAACCGCACCTTGGCTCGCTGGCGACCCTTGGGCGTCCACCAGGCGGGGACAATGACTTTGTAGCCCGCGTCTTCGAGCACCCAGGCGGATTCTTTTAGAAAGGTGAAGGCGGTGTCGAGATTGAGGTGGATGCCGACGGGCTCGTCCGTCTCCAGACCACGCCACAGATCCGGGTAGATTCGGGCGGCATAGCCCAGGTTCATGAGTAAGTTTTGTTCAAACCCATCTCCCATTTGAACTTTGACCTGGGTCTGCTGCTTGGGGCGCATGCGCCAGTAGTCATCCAAAGAGACTCTGAGGGAGGGGTCGTGTTTGGGAGAAACCTGAAACTGAAGCTGCCAGGGATCTTCTGGTTTGAACGGGTCTTGCAGATGAAAGTACAGATAGAAGGTCTGGTCGGTTTGGGTACGAACGATGCGATCGCGCCATCCCTGCCACTGCTGATAGCGCTCCAGATCTGCCGCCGATTTGCCAGGAGTCTTGACCTGCAAACAGTCCTGAATCAGCGTGTTCTCAATGGTTTTTAGGTAGTTTTGGGGCATTGCCGTGCCCCGCACCAGATCATCCACAAAGCATTCTGAAAAGTGGCGGAGAAGAGTGGTGCGATCGTAGAAGGTAGGTGCGGCGGGCGGTTCCTCAAACCCGGCGGCGCAGAGCAGGGGCATGTAGTCGATATAGGTTTGGATGTGCTCGTGGTAGCGATCGCCAACGATCTCCCACCCCGAATAAATCTCAAACCCTGGCTCTGGTTTTACCGTCTGTTTTTTGGTGGTCTTCGTCCCTGCTGCCTTGCGTCCTGCAGATGCCTTCGCAGCCGCAACCTGCCGATACTTCAGCGCAGGAATGTATTGATCGCGCAGAATGACCTGCTTAAAAGCCTGGGTATAGTGGTACCAAAACAGCAGATCGGCCCCCAGTTGCACCTCCGCCAGGTTGTAGACGGCCAGAAAGTGCAGATTTTTCAGCAGGCTAATTACGTCGGCCAGAACAGGGAGTTGATAGCAATCGATCTGCCAGAATTGCCAGTCAAAGCTGTCTGGGGTTTCTACTTCCAGGTAGCGAGATAACTCTAAAGAAGGGAGCGGCTGCCCCTCTACTGTGGGCAACAGGAATGTGCGCGGGGTGATGGAGGCAGAGAAAGGGCGGCGATCGGGGGACTTCAGCCCTAGCTCATCAGTGAGAACGGTGACTAAGTCGGGTTCTGACAGGTGGCAGGGGTGGGTCTCTGACGACAAACGGCGGCGGCTTTTCGCCTCCGTTTCTACCCACAGATAAAAAGCCCCTGCTTGCACAAAGTTGGTAGCGGGCTGCGGTATCCAGGTGCCGTGGAGAATTTGCATCATTCCATCCCGACAGTAGTGCGATCGAGGCTAGGCCAACCCGTTTAGCCCCTCTAAGCAAGCCGATCAGCCGTCTCGTTTTGACCAGCATAGCAATGCTTAAGTTTTACCACGGAAGCTTGCAAAGCGTAGGCGGTCGCCGTCACCCAGCAATCCAATCCTTTAAGATCTACCGCAGATGCTACGGATAGACCTATGCTTGCCTTCCTCAATCGATTTCAGCTTTTTTGTTTGGCTCTGTGCCTGGGTGCCCTGACCCTGCTGGCTCGCCCCGCCTTGGCCGATGCGCTCATTGCCCAGGCTGACTTGATTGACAACAACGGCAACGCCATCGGCACGGTGCAGGTTGAGCAGGGGCACAAAGGGGTGTTGGTGAATATTCAGGCCAAAGATTTACCCCCCGGCTATCACGGTATGCACTTTCACGCCGTAGGTGACTGTTCAGATTTGGCGGCCTTCAAGTCGGCGGGCGGGCACGTGAATCCTTTCAATACGCCCCATGGGTTTCGCAACCCCGATGGCCCCCACGAAGGCAATTTGCCCAACCTGGTAGTCGCTGCCGATGGCACGGTTGAAGTCGAGCTGTACAGCGACATCGTTGCCCTAGACTCTGGGGCGGCCAAACTGCTGGATGACGATGGCACAGCGCTGATCATCCACACCGATAAAGATGATCACTATTCGCAGCCCATCGGCGGTTCGGGCGATCGCATCGCCTGTGCGGTGATTAAACAAGCCTAGCGAAGTAGCCACAGTCAATGTTTTGCTGCTCGATTATCACCATCTCCATCCCCAACTCAGCCCTGAAGCCAAAGCGGGTTGGGGAACCGATCGGCGAAACGCTTAGTCTAGGTTGAGAAGATACAGGCTCAACGACCATGGCAAATGCAACCCAAGTCACCTTGCTCAGGCAGGGGAGTGAGGTCTGGAATGCCTGGAGAAAGCAAAATCCCAGAATTGAGATATCCCTCTGGTTTGATGACCTTAGTGGTGCCAACCTCAGTGATGCCGACCTCAGCAACGCCTACTTGAGCAATGTCAACTTAAGCAACGCTAACCTGAGCAATGCCAATCTCAGTAACGCCAACCTGAGCAATGCCAACCTGAGCAATGCCAACCTGAGCAATGCTAACCTCAGCAATGCCAACCTCAGTGACGCCGTTCTCAACAACACCAACCTCAGCGATGCGGCCCTCAGCTACGCCGTTCTCAACCAGGCTCAGCTTAGCTACGCCATCCTGAGCAATGTTGACCTCAGCTACGCCGATCTCAGCCAGGCCAACCTCAGCAAAGCTAGTCTCAGCAACGCCTACTTAATCAATGCCAACCTCAGCAAAGCCAACCTGAGCAGCGCTAACCTCAGCAACGCTAATCTCAGCAACGCCGACCTCAGCCATGCCAACCTCAACGCGTCTCAAATTCTCTATGCCAATCTCACCCAGAGCAAACTCACAGGAGCCTGCATAGCCGACTGGCAAATGGGTAGCTCAACCGTCCTTGAAGATGTTAAATGCGATTACATTTTTCGCACCTATGACCAGCAAACTGGGCAATTCTCCAGTCGTCTTCCCATCGCCCCTGGGAGCACATTTACCCCAGGCGAATTTACGCAGCGATTTCAAATTATCGCCAGCGCGCTCGAAACCATCGACATCACTTTCACCGAGGGCATTGACTGGCAAGCTTTTTTCCAATCCTTCCAAGATCTACGAGACAGTCGCCCTGACGAAGACATCTCAATTCAGGCGATGGAAAGCAAGGGCGATGCCTTTGTCGTGCGGTTAGAGGTAGAGGCTGAGGTCGATAAGGCAGCGATTGAAACAGAGGTTAAGCAGCGCTACGCCTATCAGCTCGCCGCTCTCGAAGCTCAATATGAGCAGAAGCTCCGACTACAAGGCGCTCATCTAGAAGACATCAGAGATTTTCTTAACGTTGAGCGACAAGAACGAACTCGATTATCAAAGGTTGTAGAAACAATGGCTAATGAGCAGAAAGTTCCCAAATATGACATGCGCGGCGCTCAGTTTGCGGGCGGGTTTGCCGAAACCATTCAAGTTCAAGGTAATAATGTCGGTGGAATTATCAACAACTACGGTCAAAATTCTGACGATGTCGTGCGTCTGCTAACGTCTCTTCGTGAATTATCTCAGGCGTTTCCAGAAGAGCAAAAAGCAGATGTTCTCATGGAGCTGGATGACCTAGAAAGCGATCTCAGCAAGCCAGAACCAGAACCAAAACGCCTTGGCAAACGCCTCCAACGGCTGATCGCGGCAGGAACAGCCGCCGCCACCCTGGCTGGGGGAGCCGCCACCTTTTCTGGCAACGTCAACGAGTTTACCGAAAACGTGTTCGAGCTTGGCGAGAAGATTGGCTTGACCAGAGAGGTCATGCAACCCTAACGTTATGCACCCTGCGATTGCTCTTTTACCCAGTTCCTCACGGCTCGCCGCAGGGCCAACCGCCCCGCCGATCGCTGCGATTCAATTAGCTGAGGCAGGGCGAGAATATCCAGCGTGGGAAACACTCGGCTTTGCTCTGAGACCTCGTAGCGATCGCCTTCCAGCAAATAAATCGTCAGTACACCGCTGTCGTAGCACCAGGTTTCTGGCACGCCCAGCCGCGCGTAAATTGGGAAGCGATCGAGGGATTTGCTGGTGAGATCGACTTCGAGGGCGAGATCGGGGGGCGGGTCGCGCTCTAGATCAAACTCCAGCTTGCCGCGCACCAGCGCCTCGTTTTGAAAGTAAAAACAGTTGTCGAGTTCGATGCCTGCCTGCTGAGCCTCGCGTCGCCAGGTGGTAGAGCCGTAGCACTCGTAATCTTGTTCTAATACCTCGGCCATATCCTCAATGGCAGTGCTAATCGTTTGCTTGAAATACTCGTGCTCCGGCAGAGGGGCCATAATTTCCAAGAATCCGTCGTCGTAGGCGATGCGGGTGCTGCGGTGGTTTCCCAGTTCAGCCAAAATGGCTTCGAACTCGGCCCAGCTCACGTCGCGCAGCACCAGGCTCTTGCCCAGGGGTACCTCAATTTGGCGTAGCTCAAGGGTGACCATGGGTGCTTTCACCAGGGGAGAAGAACAGAATCCTCGGCGTCGTTAGCATTCATTGTGGCTAGCCTAGCCTATGGCAGCGGTGACGAAGAATCTGGAGTAGATCAAGCTAAATGGTGCATCGCTGCGCGGATGCACCCTACGACTCGGCTCTGGACACGACTGGATACAAAGGTTCTTGGCCATTCAATTGCCATAGGCTGATGCAGAGGGCGGTGGCGATCGCCAGCCACACCAGCGACGGCAAAATAATCCATCCCGCCAATGGCACTACCTGAAAATAGCCGACCGTGACCACCACTACCGACAGCAGCGGCCCCACTATCACCATCGGCACCGCCGCCCCCAAGCGACCTTCTACCGTAAAAATCGTATTCCAGGTGTCGCCCAGGCTGAGGTGCGCCACGTAGAGAATCAGCGGCCAGCTCAAAAAGGTCTGCCCCATTGCCGACCACACCAGGTAGGCCGACACCACCCGCAGCACGGCAATACTCATCCACACGATGGGGAAGGCCAGGGGCGGCGGTGCCCAGCCCGGACGCTGGAGCGACTTGTAGCGCCCGCTGTTGCGGGTATTGTCGAGCAGAGAAAAGAGGCGCGATCGCAGCGTCACAAAGGCAAAAAACGCACAGGCGATCGAGGTCGTTACCCAGAGCGCTAAGGCTCCCAGGTTGAAGTACTGAAAGGCCACATCCATAGCCCACAACAGCCCGGTCATCGCGGCTATTTGGGCGATCGTTGCCCCCAAATAGATCAGCGTGGCTTTCCTGTCCCACCTGGGATTGGCTAAATCGGTTCGAATGGTGGTGTCGCGGGCGGCTTCGTTGACCCCCATCACCCTGTTGACGCCGTTTTTCACAAGTTTGTTATTGCTCATTTGCCTAATCAGAGTGGTTTATAGGGACAGCTCTGCTCCCCTCGCCCCTTAGGAGAGGGGTTGGGGGTGAGGGAGGCCGAGGACGCAATATCTACCCCTGATCCTAAACCCTAGCCGACGCTGCTACCGATAGAGTAAAGAAGGTCTATGGGCAACGGGGGCGAGAATCATGGAAAACACAGCACAAAAGCGGGTGGTCGTGGTCGGCGCAGGCTGGGCCGGGTTGGGCTCCGCCTATCACCTGGCCCGCCAGGGCTACGCCGTGACGCTGCTAGAAGCCGGAGCCTATCCAGGTGGCCTAGTGGCGGGCTGGCAAACGCCCCAGGGCCGTGCTGTCGAGGCGGGCATTCACGGGTTTTGGTACCCCTACCGCAACATTTTTGCCCTGACAGATCATCTCGGCATTCAGCCATTTACCGAGTGGACGCGATCGGCCCAATATTCGCCCCAGGGGCTAGAGGTCGAGTCGCCGCTGTTTCAGGCCCAGCCCTACTTACCCACACCGTTGGGCACCTTTCTCTACACCGACTTCAAGCGTCTGCCGCTGATCGATCGCCTCTCGGCCCTGCCCCTGTTGCAAGCGCTGATCGACTTCGATAACTCTGACGAGGCCTGGCAAAAGTACGATCGCATCACCGCCCGCGAACTCTTCCGCCAGTACGGCGTATCGGCCCGGCTCTACCACGAGTCGTTTGAGCCGATGCTGCTGGTGGGGCTGTTTGCCCCGGGCGAACAGTGCTCGGCGGCGGCGGCGTTGGGAATGCTCTACTACTTCATCCTCGCCCATCAGCCCGACTTTGACGTGCGCTGGTGCCGGGGTACGGTAGGGGCGCAGATTTTTCGGCCCTGGACGGAGGCGATCGCACGGGCGGGGGGCAAGATTCTCGCCAACCACCGTGTGTCGGATGTGCGGGTAGAGAATAACCGGGTGACGGCGGTGGTCTGCGGCGACGAGGTGTTTGAGGCCGATGCGGTGGTGTTTGCGGTGGGTATCAGCGGGCTGAAGAAAATTGTGGAGCAGTCACCGCAGCTGAGGGATCGTACCGAGTTTAGCAATATCCGCAATTTGGGAGCGGTTGATGTTCTCGCTACGCGGCTGTGGTGCGATCGCAAGATCGATATTCCCCTGCCTTCCAACGCCTGCTTTGGCTTTCACCCCACCACCGGCTGGACTTTCTTTGACCTCAACGCCCTGCACGACGAGTATCGCGACGAGCCGGGCACCGTGGTTGAGGCCGACTACTACCACGCCAACCAGCTGCTGGCGCTGGATGACGACCAGGTGCTCAAGCAAGTGCAGCAGGATTTAGCGGGGTGCATTCCTGCCTTTGGCGAGGCCAAGATCATCGATCACGCTGTGGTACGTATCCCCCAGGGGGTGACGCACTTTGCCCCTGGCAGCTACCGCTATCTGCTGCCCGGCACCACCAGCTTCGACAACCTGTTTATGGCGGGCGATTGGATTGTCACCCGCCACGGCTCGTGGTCACAGGAAAAAGCCTACGTGACGGGGCTGGAGGCGGCGAACCGGGTAATTGCGACCCTGCATCAGGGTCAGCCTGCGGAGATTTTGCCGGTAATTCCTGACGAGCCGCATATTCAGGCGATGCGATCGGTTAATCGTTTTGTGCGGCAGGGATTGCAGGGGTTGCCCCAGTTTTGGCTACCGTAGCGTCGAAATTCTTACCGGAACCAGTTGCCCTTCCCACTGCCGCCATTGGTAGTGGCGAAAAATCTTCTTACGTCGCCGCTGCTTGGGTGGCCCAGTCAAAATCGCCAGGCTGTAGGCCACCAGATAAACCCCAGCCCAAATGCTGTAGGCGTGGACAGAAACGCCTATCTCAGGGCCATCGTAGTAGCGCAGGAGTGTAGTAGATAGGTCAGCAAAATAAATGCCAAAGATGGCCCAGCGAACCAGCGGAAAATACTTTCTAGCTAAGGGATATCGCGCCGCACCGGTAAACATGACCGGATATTGCAGATACATCAATAAGAAGAACGCCATGGCAAACAGAATGCCGATCGCCGCCAAAAGCGTATAGTTTTCTCCTAGAGAATCGAGTGTTATGCCAAGCGCTAACAAGATCGCCGCAGTAACATTGATCATCACTATCCCTTATACAGCCGCTAGTTTGCTATAGAAAGTTCTCTGGGCGCTAGTGTTCCCCGAACGAGCCAGAGTCTTAGCGAACTCTCCAATATTTATAGATTTGCTGCAAAATTGACGGCGCTAGGCCCAGCAGGGGGGCGATCGCTCTATGCTTGGAGGTGGGCAAATCTATAACCAGGCCATGAATGGTTTTAGAGCCCTGAAAACAAGTGCCAAGAAGGTGACCTATGGCTGAGTCGGTATTGTGCGGCAACCAACATTTTTTCTGGCAAGGCTAGGCGGCACCTAATATTGGGTCGACCGTATGAAGCCTTGCCCCACGTAGGCTTCATTTGAGGAAAAACCCTTGAACTTAACTGAATTAGGCGGGTGGAGCACCACCTGCGATCGCGCTTTTGCCCCTTGGGCAAAGGCCGGTTTTGAAGCGGGCCGAGTCGCGCTAGAGCATCGCGGTGCCTACCGACTCTTAACCCCAGACGGAGAGCTGTCAGCAGAAATCGCTGGGCAGTTTCGTCACCAGGCAGCAGACAGCCAATCCTTTCCAGCGGTAGGCGACTGGGTCGTCATGCAGCGGCAGGATGAGGGCACCCACGCCGTCATCCATGCAGTGCTGCCGCGCCAGAGCGAGTTTGTGCGCAAGGCGGCGGGCGGCAAAACCGAGGGCCAGGTGGTAGCCGCCAATGTCGACACGGTGTTTTTAGTGACTGGTCTCGACGGCGACTTCAACCTGCGCCGCCTGGAGCGCTACCTAGTGGCCGCTTGGGAAAGTAAAGCAGTACCCGTTGTGGTGCTAAGTAAATCGGATACCTGCGATAACCTGGCGGATTGCCTCGATCAAGCTGCATCGGTTGCCATGGGCGTACCGATTCACGCTGTTAGTGCCGCTACGGGAGCTGGGTTAGAACAGCTCGTCCCTTACCTGGGGGCGGGGCAAACCGTGGCGCTGATTGGCTCATCGGGGGTGGGTAAGTCTACGCTGACCAATCACTTTTTGGGCAGTCAGCAGCAGACGACTCAAACCGTGCGCGAGGATGACAGTCGCGGACGACACACCACCACCGGGCGACACCTGCTGCCTCTGCCATCGGGGGCGCTGCTGATTGACACGCCGGGCATGCGCGAGCTACAGCTCTGGACCACTAGCGAGGGGCTAGAGGCCACCTTTGCCGATATCGAAGCCCTAGCTGAGGACTGTCGGTTTAGGGACTGTCGGCACCAGGGGGAGCCGGGCTGTGCGGTGGCAGGGGCCGTTGCAGCGGGCGACCTGAGCCGCGATCGCCTGCACAGCTACCACAAACTCCAGCGCGAGCAGCAGTGGCTCGACCAGCGGCACGATGCCCGCGCTGCCCTCAACAGCAAACGCCGTTGGAAGACGATTCACAAGGCGATGCGCGATCGCTACAAAGGCTAGAACCGCTCACTCCCTAGTCACCCCCAATTGGCCCAGGCATACCCAGTAGGTATGCCTGAGCTAGCAGACTGCGGTGTTTTCTGGCGCGGCATTGATTTTGTCGTCAGTGCCGCTGGGGTATAGCCTGATGAAGCGCACCGAGCGATCGCTGCTGTATCAGACCATTACTCTATGACCAACCAGAACTACATCATCGGGGTCGATATTGGTACCACCAGCACTAAGTCGGTGCTGTTTACCGAAGCAGGGCAGGTGGTGGGAAAAGCGCTGGTGACCTACCCCCTCTACACCCCCAACATAGCCACCGCCGAACAAGACCCCGAAGAAATCTTTGCCGCAATGGTCAAAACTGTGCGGGGGCTGGTCGATACCTACGCCCTCGACCCAGCGCAGGTGTTGGGGCTGTGCTTTAGCTCGGCTATGCACAGTCTGATCTTGGTTGACGCCGACGACAAACCCCTCACCCGCAGCATCACCTGGGCCGACAACCGCAGCGCTGGCTGGGAAAAGCGCATCAAGACCGAAATGAATGGCCACGCCGTCTATCGGCGCACGGGCATGCCTCTGCACCCGATGTCGCCCTTGGTCAAACTCACCTGGCTGCGCCACGAGCAGCCCGAACTATTTCAGCAGGCGGCGCGGTTTATTTCCATTAAAGAATTCGTGTTTTACCGGCTGCTGGGTCGCTACGTGGTTGACCACTCCATTGCCACGGCCATGGGGCTGCTGAATTTGGAGACGCTGGATTGGGATGCAGAGGCGTTGGCGATCGCTGGAGTCAACCGCTCATCTCTATCCGAACTGGTGCCCACCACCGCCGTGCTCACTGGGCTAAAGCCCGCCATAGCCTTGGCCATGGGCCTGCGAGTTGAGACCCCGCTGATCGCTGGAGCCAGCGATGGCGTGCTGTCGAATCTGGGAGTGGGGGCAGTCACCCCAGGCCGAGTTGCCGTGACCGTAGGCACTAGCGGGGCCGTGCGAGCGGTGGTCGATCGCCCCGTCACCGACCACCAAGAGCGGCTGTTTTGCTACCCCCTCACTGAGCACCACTGGGTGATTGGCGGCGCGGTCAACAACGGTGGCATTGCCCTGCGCTGGGTGCGCGACCAGCTAGCCGATGCTGAGGTGGCCACCGCCAAACGCCTGGGCCAAGACATCTATAGCCTGTTGATGACTATGGCCGGAACCGTGCCCCCCGGTTCAGAGGGGCTGCTGTTTCACCCCTACTTGATGGGCGAGCGATCGCCCCTATGGAATGCCAACGCGCGGGCCTCATTCTTTGGCCTCAGCGTCAAACACACCAAGTCGCACCTAGTGCGATCGGTGCTAGAGGGCATTGTCTACAATCTCTACCTGGTGCTCAAGGCGCTGGAAGATTTTGCTGGCCCAGCTACCTTAGTTCAGGCGACGGGGGGCTTTGCCGAAGCAGCCCTATGGCGGCAGATGATGGCCGATATCTTTAATCGCGAGGTAACCATTCCTGAACACTACGAAAGCTCCTGCCTGGGGGCCGCTGTGCTGGGCCTCTACGCCCTGGGTAGGGTGCCGTCGCTAGATGCAGTGACGACGATGATTGGAGAAACCTACCGACATCAGCCAATCCCTGAAAATGTGCGGGCCTACCAGAAAATTTTGCCGGTGTTTGAGCGCCTAACGGTGGTGTTTGAGCGGGAGTATGATGCGATCGCCGCCCTGCAAGCTCAGCTCAGCACCATAGCCTTACCCTAAACCCCATGCCTACTCCCGACCAGTGCCAAAATATGGCTGACATTCGCGCCGAGATCGATCGGCTCGATCGCCAGGTGATTGCCCTGCTGGGTCAGCGCTTTGCCTATGTCAAGGCGGCGTCTCGGTTCAAAACCAGCGAGACGGCAGTCAAAGCCCCCGATCGCGTTCAGACCATGCTTCAACAGCGTCGAATGTGGGCCGAAGAAGAAGGGCTGAACGGTGATGCGATCGAATCCCTCTACCGCGACTTGGTCAACCACTTCATCGCTGAAGAACTGAAGCAGTGGCAGCAGAACCCCATGACCAAGCCATGATGCTGAGCCGACGATGGCCTGATTAGTTCCAGTCCACTCATTGCTCTGCAAGGTATTCGCTGCATTGCCCAATACTGTGGTTGGGAAGGGAGTCTAGGGGCAGGAGCTACAACCCACATTTTTCCTGCTGTCGAGCGATCGCCCCCTGCAACTGCGGCGTCATGCCCAGTTCTGCCCCGTCGTACAGCCGCTGAAACTCGCGCTCGAAGTGAGCCGCCACCGTGGCATTGCGAATCACCAGCAGGTTTTCGTCGTTGGTGGTGTTGGCGGCTTGGCTCCAGTTCTGCGAACCGACCAGCACAATGTTTTGGTCGAGCACCGCAAACTTGTGGTGCAGCTTGTCACCAGAGGGCAGAGCCGGTATCCCGACGGTAGTAATGGGATTCGCCCAGGGCACGCTGTTGTCTCGCTTGCAGCGGTGGTCGGGGATGGTGATCCCCAGCATGTCGAGGCCTTCGCTATAGCTGCGGTAGGCAAAACCAGGGTCGATCAGGGTCTTGATGGGCACGCCCCGATTAGCGATCGGTACTAGCTGGTCGCTAATCGCCTGCTCAGAGAATACAAACAGCGCCAGGTGAACGCTCTGAGCGGCCTGCCCCAGGGTTTTGGCAATCAGCCCGTTGACGCTCTGGGTCCAGGGCTGAGTCTTTGAGGTTGGCGACAACTGCACCTCTAGCACCGAGCCAGGGGTCGAGACTAGGGCCGAGGGGCGGTAGGGTTTTTGCAGGCCAAATCGGCTGTCGGGTCGGCCACCGGGGCCGTCGCCCCACATGGTGCTAAATTCTGTCTGAAACCGCTGGGCGAGCGCTGGACTGTCGATCACCAAAATACTGTTGGCGTTCCCCCGACTGTCAGGGTCCAAAAAATCGCCATGGGTGCAGCTCAAGGTCCAATTTGCCGAGCCGGTGACGACGGTGCGACCGTCAATCACCATAAACTTGTGGTGCATCAGGCCGCTGCCCTTGCTGCCGTCGGCGGTGTCATCAATGAGAGGAATGTTGGCCTCAGCCAGAATGGTCAGGGCATCGCGATCGCGCAACTCCCCCTCACTCAGCACCCCATCTTGATTGGCGTCAATAAAGGCGTACAGGTCGCTAGCTTTCGCCTCGTCATGCTCATCAAGCTGGGCGATCGCCGCTGGGTTTCCCCGCTTTGCCATTGGCGTGCTGTAGCTATTTTCGACCACCACCCGAATCTCTACCCCAGCCGCCTTTTGCTGGCTGAGGGCATGGGCGATCCCCGGCAGCGAAAACTCGTGTACAGCAATGTCAATCGACGATTGGGCAGTGGCGATCGCATCGATCACCACCTGCTCCAAGTTATCCCCGTGCCGAGTAATGTTGCGGTAGGGGTCAGTGTAGGTCGCCGCCTGGTTTTGATTAAAATACGCCCGAATATACGGATCCTGTGGGAGAGGATCAAGGGTGGGCAGCGTAGCCTCGCTGTGAAGCTGGCTACTGACTCCCACAAACAGCAGGAACCCAATCCCAAACCCAATCCCCCAGCGCACCCAAGGAGATTTAGGCCAGAGAGGCTGACGTGATTGATGCACAAGCTTTAAACAAATAATTCTGCTTTTAGAAAGCCCAAGGAGAAGCGTTGGCTAACGAGAAGATGGGGGGGATGAGGAAGTAGCTAGAATCAAAACCCCTACCAAAAACGCGCCTCACCTCCCTTATCTTCCCCATCTTCCCCACCTCCCCATGTCCTACGACGCTCTATTTACCAAAATCTCCGACCTAGTCATGTGCCATTCACCTAGCGGTGCGGAGGACGAAATCAATCAACATTTAATGGCTGACTGGGTCGACCTGGGAGTAGAGCACTGGCGCGATGAGGCCGACAATGTCATCGCCAAGATCCCAGGGCGCGACGACAGCCGGGCCATTGCGATCACCGCCCATAAAGATGAGATCGGCACCCTAGTCAAGAGCATCTACGCCGATGGTCGGGTGTCAGTGCGCAAGCTGGGCGGCTCATTCCCCTGGGTTTACGGCGAGGGCGTGATGGATTTGCTCGGGGATCAACAGACCATTAGCGGCATTTTGAGCTTTGGCTCACGCCACGTCTCCCACGAGTCACCCCAGAAGGCCCAGCAGGAGAACCAGCCCGTCACCTGGGAAACCGCCTGGATTGAAACCAAGCGATCGCCAGAAGAACTCGCCGCCGCCGGCATTCGCCCCGGCACCAGGGTGGTGGTGGGTAAGCACCGCAAGCGACCCTTTCGCATGGGCGATCACATTGCTAGCTATACCCTCGACAACAAAGCCTCCCTGGCAATTTTGCTAATGCTAGCCGAGCGGCTGAAAACACCGCCCGTAACCGTGTATCTAGTCGCGTCGGCTAAAGAAGAGGTGGGGGCGATCGGTGCCCTCTACTTTTCTCAGCGCCACCGACTAGAAGCTCTGATTGCCCTAGAGATCTGCCCTCTGGCAGCAGAATATCCCATTCAGGCGGGGGCAATACCTGTACTCCTTAGCCAGGATGCCTACGGCCTCTACGATGAGGGGCTAAATGCCGATCTGCGCCGCGCTGCCGTAGAGCACAACCTGCCGGTGCAAATGGCGATCATCAGCGGCTTTGGCAGCGATGGCTCAATTGCCATGAAGTTTGGCCATGTGTCGCGGGCCGCCTGCCTCAGCTTCCCCACCCACAACACCCATGGGTATGAGATCGCGCATTTGGGGGCGATCGCCCACTGCGCCGACATTCTAGAGCACTACTGTAACGACCTGTGACAGCCCCCCGGTTAGCGATGAACCTTTTCTAAAATGAAATCAGCCAGCTCACCCATCAAACCAGTATTGAACTAACCCCATGGCCAAAACCGTCGCGGATGTAATGACCCCAAACCCGATCTCGGTAGCCCCCGACACCGTGCTCAAAGATGCCATTCAGCTAATGGCCGACAACCACGTGGGCGGCCTACCGGTCATCAACGCAGACAATCATCTGGTCGGTATTTTGTCAGAGTCTGATCTGATGTGGCAAACCACCGGGGTCGACATGCCCGCCTACATCATGCTGCTCGACAGCGTGATCTACCTAAAGAACCCTACCCAGTACAACCAGGAACTCCACAAAGCCCTTGGCCAATTGGTCAAAGACGTCATGACCGATCACGTCGTCACCATTGCCCCCGACAAATCTCTCCGCGAAGCCGCCCACCTCATGCACGATAAGCAGGTGCGCCGCCTGCCCGTGGTCGATGCTGACAAAGTGGTCGGCATCCTTACCCGAGGCGACATTGTGCGGGAAATGGCGAATAGCTACGCGTAGCAAGATGAGGGTGATGGATAGAGTTCTCAGTTTTGAGTGTTGAGTTCTCCCGACAGCACTTCAACTTAAAATTCAAAACTCAAAACTCCCCTTCACCCCTCCCCCTATCGCCGATCCCCAAAATGGCCGATAGTAGAGAGAGCAGATTTGTATTTATCTCTACAAAAATGGCTATTACCCCAAACTCGGTTCGAGAACTGCTCCACTCCGACGACTACGGGGATCGGCTGCGGGCGGTCAACCAAATGCGCGAATTGGACTCCGCCGATGCCTTTGAGCTAGTGCAGCTAGCAGCTAACGACGGCAACGCCAGAGTTCGCTACGCCGCCATTAGCCAGATTGCCAGCTTGGGGCAGCAAGACATAGCCACCGTAGAACCTTTGCTGCGGCGATCGCTGACCGAAGATCCTGACCCCGATGTTCAAGCCGCCGCCGCCGACACCATTGGTGGACTCAAGCTCAAAAGCGCCTACCCCGAGCTAGCTACGCTTTACCACAGCACCGACGAGTGGCTGGTGAAATTTAGCATCGTGGCAGCCCTAGGTGAATTGGGCGAGCCCCAGGCCTTTGACCTCCTGCAAGAGGCCCTCAGCTCAGACAATGAGCTGATTGCCACCGCTGCCATCGGCGCTCTGGGCGAACTGGGCGATCGTCGTGCCCTACCCCTGCTGCTCAACTACACCACCCATTCTGACTGGCAGGTGCGTCACCGCTTAGTGCAGGCCCTGGCCCAGTTTTCCGAGCCAGAGGCTCAATCGGCGTTGCAACAGCTTGCCAATGATGAATCTGAGATTGTCGCGGGCGCTGCCCAACAGCACCTAGGCCTCTAAAAAACGACTTTTGCCAGGCTAAGCTCACGCTTCTAAGCTACTTAATATTACGTAACCTTCTTTTCAGGTTACGTTTCTACGGCTTTAGAGAGCACGTTTAGCATAGATAGAGTTGTGTTGGCTCTAACATGGGTAAGCAGGCTCAAACGTACGCCCCGCCCGCTCTTATGCATGGAAAGGAGCACTGAAATAGCGGTTAGCCCGAAAAACTGCCTGCCGTTGACGAAGCCCTGGCAAAGTTTGCTATAGTGAAATAGTGGCTGTATTGCTCTGCTTGCAACAATTTCATTTCTACAAGTTTTAGACTAACTACTATTTTGGTCTAAATCTTTTAGGGAAAGTGTTGTTAGAGGGTTTGCACAAATGCTAACTCTGAGCAAGCCACAAAAAATATAAATATTTTATTGGTTGTTAAACATCCGTTTTTATTGATTAATCTCTGAACTGCGAGTCAGAGACTTCAACCACTATGTCAACTCAAGACATTGGAGATGGCCTGAGTGATAGCAACTTCTCCATCTGCACAGCAGCAAAAGTGGGACACGCTAAGTTTCGTGTCTACCCTATACTTGCAGCCTGTTTTAGAGCTTTTGCTAAGAGACGTGCCTGCAACATGGCGGGCCGAAGTGCGGCTAGGCTTGCAAGAAGCTCTTGTAAATGCGGCTAAACACGGCAACCGTCTTGATCCTGCCAAGTGTATTTCGGTTAAATATACTACATCAGCATCTCATTTATGGTGGGTGATCACCGACCAGGGATGCGGGTTTAGCCATCCCTGTAGCTGCGATGAAGCCGTTGATGACAACTGCACCTCTAACCCTGGAGAATGCGGTCGCGGCCTCTATATTCTTTACCAAATATTTGACCAGGTGACCTGGTACAACGAGGGCCGAGAGCTGCACCTGGGTAAAGTGGTGCGGCAGCCCCGTCGGCTACCGCTCATTCGCTAACTGATTTCGCTAAGCAGCCGTGTTGTAGAAAGCTGATTTGGCTTCCTCAGCCAAATTTAGGTTGTTAGTCGCTGTGCTCGGCTAGACGAGTTTTGCGATCGCCGTGGGTAGGGCAGGGAGGCGCTTGCAGACTGCGGTTTAACCAGCCGGCAGCCTGCTCAACCCGTACCAGCGCTTCCTCAGAATTTTGCTTGAGCAAAAACACTAGCGCTGCCGCTAGCTGTTCGCTGGCCCGCACACGGCGATCGCGGTTGAGTCGGTGCCAGTCGGCGGGCTTCACGGCTAGGCGCTCCGCCAAGATTTGAGCTAGCTCTAGGTCGGTTAGCTCGGCAGCCGGTTTAGCAGCCCGGGCGATCGCCTGGGGCGTCATTGACGGATCAAACGAAAAAGCCATAGTTACTGAAACCAGTTGGGGTTAACTAGAAGATGTACCCTACCGCAGCAGCCCTGCTAGGTAGATATCTCTGTTTCTCTATTTTGCACAATGAAACCAGGCTACCGGCAAAAGCGATATCACAGCCAGCGCGGCACCCTAGGCGGCAGTGCCGACGAAGCGCCCCGCTCTCTTACGGAACTTATGCACCAGCTAGAGGGGCTAGAAGCACGCCTACACCAGCTTAAGGCTGGTGTCTCAAACTTGCTACAGCTTCAGCAGATTCAAGCAGACGGGGCGGAGAAGGATGCTCAGCACTCGGCCCAGGAAGTGATGAATTTGCAGGAAGCCGCCGATAGCTTTGAGCTAGAGCTGGCCAGCCGAGTCGTATCGTGGCAGCATCTGCAAGAACCCTTTTGGCAGGCGGTGCGGTTTGGCGGGCTAGGGCTTTTACTGGGCTGGGTTTTAGCCTGGTTTGTCTACGCCCGCTAAACTCCAAAAAAAAGTAGGCAGAACTTTTTTAAGTTGCCCAAAAGTAATTCCCCTTCCATGCTAGGATTATAAATCGTGGATGAAGCGGGTCGGTGCCCGAGTGGTTAATGGGGGCGGACTGTAAATCCGCTGGCTACGCCTACGCTGGTTCAAATCCAGCCCGGCCCATCCACGACAACTTGCCCTTATAGCTCAGTGGTAGAGCACTCCCTTGGTAAGGGAGAGGTCACGAGTTCAAATCTCGTTAAGGGCTTTCCAAAATCTTGCCAGAGCAGAGTACAACTGCTCTACAAACTGCCGTCGAGAGTTTTGGTCGTCGGTTTGTGATGAGTGGATCCTATTCAATTACCCTCAATTTTTCAGGGTAAGTATTTACCAGAATAGACGGTTCAGCCAGTGGCGCAGCGGCTGCGGCCCCTGGGGCTCTTGGTAATGGGACGGCAAAAGGGCTTGAAAGGCTTGTTCGAGCTCGGCCAAAGCGGCATCAATGGCAACGCGCTTGGGTCGAGTTTGGTGGGGCACATGCACAGCCGGGCCAAACCGCAGGGTAATTTGTTTGCGAAAGTAGAGAATTTTGGTACCGATAATCGCCACCGGGTAGATCGGTACCCCCGATCGCATAGCATAGAGCACAGTACCGCGCCGCAGAGCATGCATGTGCCCCTCCCGTTCTCCGAGGCGACCTTCGGGGAAGAGCATGACGCCGTCGCCTCGGGCCAGCAGAGACTGCACCGCCTGATCGATTTGCCGCATTTGCTGAATTGAACTGCCATTGGGCACGTGTTCGCGAATGGCAGCGGCCAGGGGCTTGAGATCATCCTGCCCGTTGTCGGCGGCGGCCATCACAGCCATTTCTTCCTTCCACCAGCGCTCTAGGGGAATCACGCCCCCTGCCCAACCGATTAGCCAGCGCTTCCAGCGTTTGTTGTAAAGGGTGCGGGCATCGCCCAGGATGTAGTAGTAGGGGGTGGGGGGGCAAAAGGCCAGCAGCAAGAACGGGTCTAAATGGCTGAGGTGATTGGCGGTCAGCACATTGGGCTCGGTCGGAATATGCTCTGGGTTCTCGATGCGCACCCGAAAGCAGGCTTTGATAAAGCGGCGCATAACCCAGCGGCGAATGCCACCGCTGACGCGCCGATCGGCGGTGCCCTGGGCGATCGCACTCAGCTCGGCCAAATCGATCGCAATGCACTGGCGCACCGCCGGGTTTTGCGACGTAGCCACCCCCTCTTGCACCCGAACAATGGCCTCTGGTGTCAGTGCAGCAGTTAGCTCAGCGGGTTGTAGGGTGTCGGTCATAGCAGCGGCCCAGATACATTTAACAAAACATCAGGACAGGATTGCCATGAGTATGGAATGCCGCTGCGAGGATGGCTAAGGTTTCCGATAATTCTTCAAATTTTCCTTAGCGACCGTGGCAGGCTTTATACTTTTGGCCGCTGCCGCACCAGCAGGGGTCGCTGCGCTTGGGCTCCACCGGAGGCAGAGCATCCCCGTCTAGATAGAACCAACGCTGTTTTTGCCGCACAAAGCGCGATCGCTCATGCACCTGACCCGGTCGAGGGTCTGCATAGTAGGCAATGAACTCGACAATACCTTTGCTGTCAGCCACCTGGCCAGCCTCAGTGGCAATTACCCGCAGTCCCAGCCAGGTAGTAGCCGCCACGCTCTGCCCGATCGCTGCCCGCTGCCCCCCATACCGCTGGGTCGGGTGGTGGGTGGCAATTAGATAGTCAATGTTACCCTGGTGGTAGGCCGTATAGCGCGATCGCATCAGCGCCTCTGCCGTCGGTGCCCCCACCTTACCCCTTAAATAAGGTTGACAGCACCCCCCAAAGCTCTCTCCACTGCCACAAGGACACCCATCCGTAGCCCCTATCCCCATGCACTACCCATCCACCCATCTACCCACCCACTCTCCCACACCCCCTACCCCCGAGGCCGCGCCGGCAAAACCAGCGTGTCTGTGATAGCCGCCCGCTTGGGCAAGGGTTGATAGCCGTTGGCATCGAGTCGCTTGATGCGGTCAAAGAAGGCTTCGTAGAACCGCTCCAGGCAGTCACAGAACCAAGCCTGATAATCGGGCCAGCGATCGCGATCGTCCAAATTCACCTCGGCTAAGGTGCTAGCTACCATGCAGGCCTGATCACCAGTGCCGTCCCAGATCAGGGGCAGGCCCATTTCGTCAGCGATGGCCTCGCGCTCCTCGGCCAGCAGGTGAAAGTGGGGCTGAGCGTCAATTCCTGAGAGCAGCAGCTCGGTGTAGAGGCTGCCGTGGTCGCGATCGAGAATGGCGTTGAGGCGAAACCCAGCTCGGGCGATGGCGAAGCCCATGGTGGCTTCAGGGGTGGGTGAGCCGGGCTTCACCAAACTGCCCTGGCGATCCATGCGATCGCACAATCCACTCCAAAACTCTAAATGCTGCTGCTGTAGGGGCGTCAGCGGCTCGGGCTCGGGCTCCCTGGGGGCAACGTTCTCAAGCTCTTCGACTTCTAAATCCGCCTCGCTGTCTTCCACAGCCCCGCACACCGGAATGAAGTTGGCGGCCATGGCGGCCTTACCAATCTGCCAAAGCTCTACGGTCAGTCCTAAAAATGTGACCTCACTGCTTTGGTCAAGCCAGTCAAAGGTTAGCGCCGCTGCCGCAGAAAAACTGGGCGCGACCCAGAGCACCGCAGCGGCATTCTCGGCAGCAGCCCAAGCAAGCAACTGGCCCAGATCGCTGAGTTCAGGCTCATCTAAGTGAGCTGCCACTAGAACCAGCGCTCCGGTGTCGGTCTCGGTCAGCAGGGCATAGCCCAGCTCAGGCAGGGGATCGGTTTTTGGCAAGTCTAGACTCAGCCCAGCCGCTTCACCCAATAGGTCTAAGGTTTCTGCCTCAGCGAACCACTGCTGAAAATCGGCCTGGGTCTGCCAATAGTCGGTAGGGTCGAGTTTTTCCAGTCGTCCTAGCTTGGGTTGGGCAGCTCGCTTAGGCACAGGTAATTCGCTCTGGCAGAGGGCAATTGTTGATCCTATTATGGCGTGCCATCGACCCACAACGATGCCCTATCGTGACGGCGTTGCCCCTGAGTCAGACCCAAATATTGAGCCAATTAATAGCTGACTAGCGCCGCCTGCCACAGGGTATAGCCCTGGGAACTCAGGTGCAGACCATCGGTGGTGAGGTCTACCCGCAGTAGCCCCTGGCGATCGCTAAAGGTAGTGTACAAATCCACATAGGTAGCTCCCTGGTGAACTGCCAGGGCTGCCAAGCGCTGGTTGACTCGCTGAATGCGATCGCTCGACACCTCCTGCAACCGCGTCGGCAAAATCGAATACACCACCAACCGCGCCTGGGGATGTTGTTGCTTGAGACGGGTCATCATTCGATAGAGATTGTCGGCTACTTGAGCCTCAGGTACCCCATTCTTCAGATCGTTAATGCCTGCCATCAGATGAATAGTTTGGGGCCGGGTGTCGGCAAAATAGTGCAACCGCTCCAGCATATGGGTCGTGGTCTCCCCCGAAATGCTTTGGTTCAGCCACAGTTGGTCAGCGGGCAGTTCGTCTATCGGCAGCCATAGCGCCAGCGAATCGCCCACCATCACGGTTAGCGGGGCCTGCTGTGGGCGGCGGGCAATAGCAGCCGCCTCTGCCGCTAGCAGCGCCTGCCAGTCGCCGTGGGTGGGAGAGACAAAAGCCCGCTGCCACCGGGTTATGTAGCGGTACGGGGCCACCTGGGCGTAAATCTCTCCGGCCTGAAGAGCGGCGGTGCGAAACTGGTATAGCTGCGCGCCGGTAACGGGGCGAGCCCTAGGGTCTACCTGGGGCAGGGTGGGACGACGGCTAGGGGTCATCACCTGCTCGGGGCTGGGCCAGCGGGCGGCAGCAGCACTCATTGAATGTGGCGGCTGCCTGGGTGCCGTCGTCGCCATGCTGCCCCCGTTCGTGGGGCAGGCCTCAATATTGTCAGGGTTAGCAGCAGGGGAGCAGAGGTTTGGGCTAGGCAAGGGGAGTAGGGCTGCGTTTGCAACCTCTCTCTGGAGAGGTGCCTTTTCCTCCATTTCTAAGGGGAGTGCCCCGCCGCCCAACGTTAGCTGGGCCGCCAATAGCCAAATATCCATACCTACGTGCCTCAACATCCCAATTCGTTTTCCAGGTCAGCCCGTTGCTTATCAGGATGAAATGGCAGGATTCTCCGGCTATCTATGCCGCAAGGCGATCGGCAAACCGAAATTCACCGCGATCGCAGCCTCAGACAGCCGTATCTCCCCCTTGACAGAGCTGGAACTGCTTCGTAATAATGAAAGACTGTGTTTATGCGCTCGGATCAGGTTCCTAAGGCTAACGCCTCCCGCAGCGGAGCCCCAGTCTTGGGGTCGTTGGCACCTGTACGGCGGTTATGAGGTAAAAGAAATGACGTACGCAATTGTTGAAACCAGTGGAACGCAGCTGCGGGTAGAGCCCGGTCGCTTCTACGACGTAGATCGCTTGGCCCTCGATGTAGATGACCAAGTCACCCTAGACCGGGTGCTGTTTGTCAGCAACGATGGCGAATCTGTGGTGGGCCAGCCTGTCGTTGAAGGCGCAACCGTAGTAGGTAGCGTAGTCAGCCATCTGCGGGGTCGCAAGGTAATCGTCTACAAGATGCAGCCCAAGAAGAAAACCCGCAAAAAGCAGGGCCACCGCCAAGAACTCACCCGAGTGATGATTAACTCCATTGAGATGAACGGCAAAGTGATCGCAGGCGAATCTGCTCCCGCCCAAGCCGATGCTCCTGCGAAGGCAGCGGTTGAGGCCGAAGCTGAAAGCTAAGCCTCCCCAACTCGCGCTAGATTAAACAGTAGGTAGGTTGAAGGAATACACCCATGGCTCACAAGAAAGGTACAGGTAGTACTCGCAACGGGCGCGACTCAAACGCTAAGCGCCTCGGCGTTAAGCGCTACGGTGGCGAAGCTGTGATCGCTGGCAACATTTTGATTCGTCAGCGGGGCACCAAAATTCACCCCGGTAACAATGTGGGTCGCGGTGGCGACGACACGCTGTTTGCGCTAGTAGACGGTGTAGTGACCTTCGAGCGTCGCGGCAAGAACGGCAAGAAAGTCAGCGTTTACCCCGCCGCTGTCGCTGCTGAATAGCTTTGAGATTAAGGACTGGGTAACTGCTGGTTCAACTTAGCGTTTTCTAGGTTAGTCCACAGGTACCCAGCTCCATTCCCAACAAAAAAGCTCCTCTACGTGAGGAGCTTTTTTGTTGGGAGAATCTGACGTTGACTAGTCTAGATAGCCCATCAAGATAGAAGGATGAGGATCTACATCGTCATTATTGGCAATGGGGCGATCGCCGGGCAGCGTGTGAATATCGGCAATGTGCAGGGTGCTTACGCCTACCGGACGGTGCCCTGGCAAAGTATCCACGGTTGAGATCTCAAAGGTATTGGCACCAATGGGGCGAGTGCCAGCGCGATCGAGAGTACCCACGATCTCAAAGGTACCTAAGGCAATGGGACGATGGTTGGGCAGACTGTCAGTCTCAACAACTCGAGTGTTGTCGGCCAGCACCATGACATCGCCGTTCTCAGCACTAGCTTTGACGATGCCGCCAGCAGCAGCACGTTTAGAACGATTGCCCCGAGTAGAGCGGGTTGGTTCTTTTTCGGGGGTATCGGCACTACCGTTGCTAGAGTCGTTGGTCGTGGTCATAGGGGTAAAAAGTCCTTATTTCTGCAAACAGCTGCCCATGGGGCAAATCGCTGATTATGACTATGAGATGTGATTAAAACCTAGAGCCTGCCTTGGCGCATGCTGCCAGTGGGCAACCCCCGCCAGAAACAGAACCATTAAGTAAATATTATACTTTGATGACTACACCATCGAGTTTACGAAAGATTATTGGCGGCATAAGGGATTTCTAATCAAGGCTGCGGTGGGGATCGTTGGTTTGCGGCCCCAGGGAAACGTTGAAGGCAGAGTAACCCTAGCCCGATCGCGGTGGCACTCAGCCGCGATCGTGTTCTTCTCACCCCACTTGAAAACCAGGGAAATACCGATCAGCCAAATCCATGATCTATAATGGTTGGGTAAGCAATATCGTGGGGCTGTAACGGTTTCGACGTTTTGACGAAAGTCACGCTGTGATACAGGCCGAGAGTGAGTCTACTCTCGTAAATCAAGGCTCAAAACAAACGTAAATGCGAACAACATCGTTCCTTTTGCTCGTAAAGCTGCACCTGTTGCCGCTTAATCTAAACCTAGTTTAGTTCTAACTTAGTTAGCGAGCGTTCATAGTTCGACTCCGTTAAGAGCTATGGACAAACCCCAACGGATGCTTCAGTGATTCTCCTCTGGTGGATTCACTGATTAAGACTTAGCCAGAGAATCCCGCCGTCCGGGATAAGTGGCGGTTCCGGCCCTGAGGATTAGACGGGCTAAGCCTGTGAATGAGTGGTGTGTTAATACTCAGAGCGGACACGGGTTCGACTCCCGTCAGCTCCATCCCTAAATTCTGTGTTCGATTATTAATTATCTTTCCATCTGAGAGACCCAATGTTGGGTCTCTTTTTTCATCTGCCTATACTGAGAAAGCAGCCCTGGCTGACTGCTGTGTTGCCCTTGAAACAAGCCCTTGACGCGAATCCTAGTCCAGCTTCGTCCCTATTGATCAATCCTATTGAGAACAATGCGGTTTCCCATCTTGCCCTATCTTTACCAACCAGTTTTTTGTCGCAACCACAAAACCGTACTCAATCCTTGGCGGTTTTGGTATTTGCACCAAGTGCGTTACCTAGAACGCTGCTGGCTGCGGGAGTATCGGCCTGAGCGACACCCCAGCCCCTAATCTCACGTTCTTTCACTACTCTCAATTGCTGGACACAGCCTGTAGCGCGGCCCAGCAAAGAGTCTAGGCTAGGCGATCGCCGCTCCAGAGTGCCTTTTTGGCCATCGGGTTTTGCCCTGAGTAGGCGATCGTGACCTTAATTCCACCGGTGAGTCACGGCCACCGCGCCCTTGGCAGCGGCTAGAGCGTTTGAAGAGGCGCAAATACCGTGAGTGCGTCGGGCAGACACTCAAACAACATTGGGTTGGCCTCTAAAATCTCGCCGTCAATCACCAGCTTTTGCGGCGGGTCGGTGGTCACCTTAATACGACGAGCCCGCAGGCAGGTAATGTCGTCTCGTTGGGTTGGATTACCCCAAGCCGCTGCCGCGACTAGAGACGCCATAGCATTGATGCCCTGGAGCCGGGTCGTGCTAGTGGCAATGGTAATCTCTAGCAGGCCGTCGTCAGGAATCACCTCCCCTAACCCCTGGGCCAGCACAGAAGTCGGCGGGGCTACGTTGGCTACGGTAATGGCGGTAGTGGTCACCGTCGTGATTTCCCCGTCGATTTCGAGGGTGGCGGTGAAGGGTTCGGCAGCAGCCAGTTGTCGCACCCCCGAGAGCACGTAGGCCAGGTTACCTATTTCGTTTTTGAGCTGGCGGCTGGCCCCGTCAACCATACCGGCCTCAAACCCTACCCCAGCCAGCAAGATCATGGGAATGTCGTTGCAGCGAGCGGCGTCAATCACGTGGGTGTTGCCTGCCAAAATCGTTTCGCAGGCACCGCGCAGGTTAGTGGGGATGCCCAAGCCCACCGAAAACGCGTTGGCGGTGCCCCGTGGAATCACCCCCAGGGGAATACCTGTGCCTATGGTGGCTCCGGCCACTGCCGACACCGTACCATCGCCACCGGAGGCAATAATCAAGCTGCGGCCCATGTCGTGCTCAGTTTTGGAGCGAATGTGGGCAATTACCTCCTGGGCCTGCTCCGCTGGATCAACCTCGGGCTTAGTCATGATCACGTTGACCATGATCTGGGGCTCAAGCACCTCTTTAATCAGGGCCAGATCGGCATTGGGGTTACCCTGACCGGCCACCGGGTTAAAGATCAAGTAGGCAATCTGACTTTCGGCAATGCCCCGCAGCAGCAGCGTAGCCGACATGGCGTTGAGGGCAGCGGGGATGCCCTGGAGTTGGCAGGCCCGCAGCACCAGCGAGAAGCTAGGGAAAGCGACGGCGATCGCCTCTGGGTCAGTGAAGAAAATCACCCCGGCCACCTCCCCGGCGATGATGTGGGCGGCCAGCTCAATGTCGCCCCCCTGGCTCGATTCTTTGAGGGTAACTAGCTCGATATTTTTTAGATCCCAACCTTGGTCAATGCCACGGGCCATTTCTGCCGGGGCCATAATTTGAAAGTGGGTCAACACCCCCTCATGCTTTGAGAGCCAATCCAGGACAAGGGTAACCTGAGTGGGATGGGCCAGAATAGCGAGAGTGCTGGGCATAGATGGTTCTCAGTAGTTCAATCATGCTAGCACCCGGTTTAGTCGGTGAGAAAAGCTCAGTTATTGGTCTCTAGCACCGGGTCACCGCTGCCGATGGCTAGCTGGCTGACAGCGGTTTGCCAACTGGCCATCAGGGCTGGCGACCACCGCCAGTTGAGGGATAAGGCGTTGGGATTCACCATGGTGGAGTCGAGGGCTAGGGTCTGGGCGAAGTAGGCCTGGGCCTGCTGCTGAAGCTGAGCCTGTTCTTCGGCGGCAATGGCAAGCTCGCTGGTCTTGTGGTAGGCCAGAGCCAGTCCGGCGTAGGCATTGACCGTTACGGGAACGGCCACCTGGGGATCGCCAGGGTTAATGTCGCGCCGCTGGCGCTGGTCAAGGTCGATCGCCCGTTGCCAAGCTGCTATAGCCTGGTCGTAGTCGTTCAGCGCCAGGTGGGCAAACCCCAGCGCCACCCAAGCCTCAAGAAAGTCGGGGTGACCCTCGGTGGCCTGAGTCCAGGCGCGCAGGGCATCGCTGGGGGAGGTATCAGCGGTGCTGCCAACGACCATTTGCTGCCAGGCCAGTCGCCCCCGCACGTAGGCTAGGTCTGGGTCGAGCAGCTGTGACTCAGGGATAGCAGCCACCGCTGACTCGGCGGTGGTCAGGTCATTGCGATCGAGCAGCTGTTCGATCAGAGTGCGGGCGGTGTCGGTACGCCCTAGGGCGATCGCATTTAGCGCCCCTGACAGCAGCGCTGGGCTGGCGGTCGACGAGGTTCCACCCATGTCACTGACCACTGGTGGCGGGGCCAGATCGCTTGCCGTAGGGCGGTTGACGGTGGTTAGGGTGATGGTGGCTAGCCCTAGCACTGCTCCTAACCCCGCTAGGCCCAAACTACCCCACACCAGCAGGTTAGGAGACACCGACCAGCGCCGAGGCAGCGCCCAAGTCAGCGGCGGCACGAGTTCTGCAGTTGACGTCGCGGTCGGGGCAGGGGGCAGGGGGTACAGTGGCGTAGGGCTGGGCTGGGTCTGGGGCAGCAGGCTTTCGGCGGGGTCGGCGATTAGGGGGCGATCGGAGCCCGACCCGTCGCCGTTGCTTGAAGGTTGGGGCTGAGATAACCGCTGTACCAGGTTGGTTACAGCAGTATCGACAGGCTCTGGCTGCTCTAGATCTTGCAGCCAGTCGTAGAGAGGTGGGGCCGCGCCGTCGCTGGCGACATCCCTAGCCTGCTGGGTAAAGACCTCTGCCGCCAGACTAGAGATGTCGGGGTCGGTGCTGTAGTCAGGCAGCAGCAGGGCGGTTTCAGACAGGCCATCATCTCCAAAACCATTGCCTGGGGCAGCGGAGCTGTGATGGGCGTAAAGGTAGCCATCGAAGTCGGGACGCAGGTAGAGCAGGGGCAGCATCCAAAAGGGCTGATCTGATCCGTAGGCCGACATCAGCCCCTGGCGCACCCGGCTGAGGCATAGGTCGATGGGGTGGCCCTGGTGCAGGTTGCGGTAAAGCAGTTGGGTAAAGGTGAGCGCCACATCGTCGGGGATGCGCTCGGCCATGGCGATGACACCGGGCACCCCCCGATTGACGAGGGCCTGCACCAGGTTTTGGTCGCGCCAGCCCGCCTGGGCATCGTCGTGGGGGGTATAGGCTCCGCGGCAGGAGTTAAATACCGCCAGGCGGACGCCGTTGTTGACTAGCAGGCCCGCCAGGTCTTCGCCGCTGAGCCGTTCTGTCAGACCGGTCTGACGATTGACTAGAAACAGATCGCCGCCAGTATCGCCTGCGTCGCTGTGGCCGGCGTAGTGGAGAATTTGGAACTTGCCCTGCTCTAGGGCCTGGGCCAGCTCAGGCCGCCCTGGCTGTTCTAGAATCGTCAGATCTAAGGTTAGATCACCAGGCTGAGTCGATTGAAGTCCGTTGATTAGACTTTGCACCTCCTGGCGCAGGGCCAGTCGCTCCTGATCGCTGGGGGCCGAGATAATCACCAGTAAGCGGATGGGATCGCTGGCGGGAGATAGCGGCACCATGACCGCCAGATCGCTGACCATTTGAGCTTGGTAATAGCGGCACAGGGTGATATCGAGGCCGGTGGACAGGGGGCGATCGTCGTCGTAAAGCAGCTCCCAGGGAAGGCGCTGCACCCGGCTGTCTTTAAACCCTAGGCGCAGCCGCAAGGGTTGTCGGCGATTTTGAGCAACCCCCTGAGCGGCGATCCAGCTATCGCGAATGCGCCCTTGAAACAGTCCCTGGTAGAGGGTTTGACCGAGCTGAGTCCAAGGATCGGGGGTGGAGGAAGGGGCAGCAGCAGCTGTGAGCAGAGCCTGTAACGGATCCTGAAACAGCACCTCGGCCTGGGACAGCCAAGTGGCTAGGGGCCAGGTAACTTGGGCCTCGGCTAAGGGTACCCCAGCCGCTACAGCTTCGGTGCGCAGCAGGTAGGTGTCTGGCCCCAGGGGGGTAATCGAAAGCTGAAATTCCTGGGTCACGGCCTGGGTCACGGGCGGTAGGGTGTGGGTTTCTTTCACGTTAGCTTGCTGGGCTGCTCTCGGCGATAGGGGCGGCGGGGTTGTTAACATCCGGTTAGATCAACCCGCGAGGTGTGGGGATGGCGCTATGATGGCTTGTCTTTAATTACAGGGCCTTGGTGGCGAATTCCTGGCGTATTTTTGGTGGTTGGGGCAGGGGGTTGAGCCGCCGCTGCTCTCCTGGGGCTGCAATGCTGCGATCGCTCACCCTAGCGACCCTCACAGTTTTGGTAGCGGCAGTTCCAGGGCAAGCAGAAATCATCTCCGTGGAGCTGGAGGGGTTTGAGATACCGCCCCTACCCGAGGCCGAGCAAAACCGGCTCGATGCCCTGCTCGGGGTGCGGCAGATTGAGGTGCTCAGCACCCTGAGCCCTGACGGATCTACCCTGGTGGTAGCCGTCAGTAGCCGCATCTTTACAGAAGATCGCAGTCTGCACTTTCTCAACCTGCGCACCGGGGCCTTGAGCGACGCCCTCGCCCTGGAGTATGACATGGTCAGCCCCGACCTGCCCCTGCGCTGGATCAGCAACGACACTCTGCGGTTTGTGCAGCAGGATCCCTACGGCCCGTGGGAGATTATCAGCGTCAATCGAGTGACGGAGATCGCGTCGCGCACCCAGGTCTACCCCACCCAGCCCGAAGAGGGAGAAATTTTGGGCATGGCCCCCGACTTTTCCAAGTTTGCCCTGCGGGTCTATGGCGAAGACGAGGACACCATCTATGTGGTGTTTTTGCCGTCTTTGCGCCGTTTGGAGGTAGCCAAACTGCCCGAGGGGTTGCAGATTCAGCCGCTGGCCTGGTCAGAGAGCGGCGACCAAGTGGCTGTGGTGATGTCGTCGGGGGAGGAACGCCGCCTGTACGATCGCACCCCCAACACCCCCAGCTTGGCCAAGCCCGTCGTGCAAGATGCCCTGGGTCGCCTGGATCCAGCAGACAACCCCTTTCATCAGCACAGCACCGTGCGGGTATTTGACTTCACCCAATCTGAACCGCTGCGCCTAGAGCTAACGGCCCCAGCCTCTGGTGGCGATCCCTTTGCTGGGGCCAGCCTCAGCCCCGATGGCCAACGACTGCTGCTCAAGCGCTATCGGCCCAGCGTGGTGGCGGGCCGAGAATACCCCTCCTACGCGTTTCCTGAGTCGGCCTACTTTGAGGTCTATGACCTGGCAGGGACGGTGCTGGATACGATCGCGACCGACGCCCTGCGGGGGCCAACGGAATCGGGAGGGCAGTTCTTGGGGAGCGATCGCCTGCTATTTTGGGGCACCGAGGACATCAACCGCCATCTGCATGTCTACGACCTGGGCCAGCGCACCCTCACTCCCCTGCCGCTACCGCCAGGCTCTGTAGATGCGGCGTCGATTGTTGCCAGTGAGAATGGCGACACCGTGGTCTACGGTTTTTCGTCGGTAACGCAGCCGCCGGAATTATTTGCGCTCACCACCGATGGCGAGTCGGAGCCGCGATCGCTCACCACCATCAACGAGGCCGTTGCCAGCAGCAACCGGGTGCGGATGGATCCGGTGAGCTTTACCACAGGCCAAGGGGAACGCCAGGGCTTTCTAGTTCAGCCAGCGGGCAGCGCCTTCCCGCCCGAAAGGGTGCCGATTGTGGTTTGGCAGCAGGGAGGGCCGGGCTTCTCGATGGTAAATGAGTTTGCCACCGAGGTCGAAATGCCGCTGAATCTGCTGCCCAATTTTGGCCTGGCGGTGCTCGTGGTGCCCCTGTCGGGGCGCGAGGGGTTTGGCCCCGAGTTTTACCGCGCCCTGGCCGACAACCAAAACTTTGGCCAGATCGACCTCCAAGAGGGGGCCGAGATCATTCGCCAGATGATTCAGCAGGGCTGGACGACTGCTGCCCAGGTGGGGATCACGGGCTGCTCCTACGGCGGCTACTACACAGCTCAGTTCACCAGCCAGTATCCGCTGCTGGTGGCGGCGGCCAACCCCCAGTGCTCGCTGCTCGACACGCTAACCGAGTGGCAGTTGGGCTATTCGTCCCTGTTGTCGTACCTGGTGGGGCAAACACCGATGGAAGCCCCCAATGCCTACCTCCAGTCGTCGCCGCTCTACAATGCGGCATCGATTCGCACCCCTACGCTGTTGTTTCACGGAGCCGAGGATTTTTTGCAGGTCGATGTCGCCCGTAACTTCCACGATGTGATTGAGCGGGCAGAGGTGCCCGTCACCCTCTATGAGTTTCAGGGGGTGGGTCACAGCCTCTACGGGTCGGGCCATCAGCCCCTGGCGGCACAGCTGCAAATCGAGTTTTTTCGGCAATATTTGCAGCCCTAGTCGAGGGTAGCCGTACCGGGTCAACTGTCAAGCGCCTGTTTTGAATTAAGCCGCTGTCCCATGCGGGAGGATACAAAGCCGAAGCTAGACGCCCAGGCTTAACGGCCCACACCCCGTAGGAGCTGAGCAGGCTCAATCCCTACAGACAAAAACTGCCGCAGCAGGGCCACGGCAGTTTAGGTTTGGGCTTTCCTCTCGCTCCCTAAAAGAGGAGTTGTGAGGATGATGGGGCGTCTTTAAGCAGTCAGGGTTTTGCGCTTGAAGGTGTTGAGACCGGCGTATTGAGCCTTGGCACCCAGTTCTTCTTCAATGCGTAGCAGCTGGTTGTACTTAGAAAGGCGTTCGCCCCGGCAGGGAGCGCCCGATTTGATTTGCCCCGTCATCGCGCCCACCACCAGGTCGGCGATGAAGTCGTCAGGGGTTTCGCCGGAGCGGTGGCTGACCATGCAGGTGTAGCCCGCCTCGTGGGACATTTTGATCGCTTCGAGGGTTTCGGTAATCGAGCCGATTTGGTTGACCTTGACCAGGGTCGAGTTGCCAACGCCGTCTTTGATCGCCTGGGCAATGATGGCGGGGTTGGTGACAAAGGCGTCGTCGCCGACTAGCTGAATGCGATCGCCCAACCGCTGAGTCATGGCTTGCCAGCCCGCCCAGTCTTGCTCGCCCAGACCGTCTTCGATCGACACAATGGGGAACTGGTTGACCCAGCTTTCCCACAGGTCAATCATGTCGGCGGTGGATTTGCGGCTGTTGTCAGACTTATAGAACAGATAGCTGCCGTCCTCTTGATAGAGTTCGCTGACGGCGGGGTCAAGGGCGATCGCAATGTCATCCCCAGGCCGCAGACCGGCTTTCTCAATGCCCTTGAGAATCACTTCAATGGCTTCCACATTGCTCTTGAGGTTGGGGGCAAAGCCGCCCTCGTCGCCAATGGCGGTGCTGTAACCCGCGTCTTTGAGCACCGACTTGAGGGCGTGATAGACCTCGGCCCCGTAGCGCAGCGCCTCAGAAAAGGTCGGCGCACCCACCGGAGCAATCATAAATTCTTGAAAATCGACGCTGTTGTCGGCGTGGGCACCGCCGTTGATGATGTTAAAACAGGGCACCGGCAGCAGCACTGAGTCGGGGCCACCCAAATGGACGTAGAGGGGAATATCGGCGGCGACGGCAGCCGCCCGCGCCACCGCCATCGACACACCCAGAATAGCGTTAGCGCCCAGGGTACCCTTGTTGTCGGTGCCGTCTAGGGCCAGCATTTTGTGATCTACGGCGGCGAGATCCATCGCATCCATGCCGAGAATGGCTGGGGCAATGGCGTCGTTGACGTTGGCCACGGCCTTGAGCACGCCCTTGCCGCCATAGACGGCTTTGTCGTCATCCCGCAGTTCTAACGCCTCGCGAATACCAGTGGATGCTCCAGAAGGCACACCAGCCCGACCCTTAGCCCCACCCTCTAGCACTACATCGACTTCAACCGTGGGATTGCCCCGCGAATCTAAAATCTGCCTACCGTGAACCGATGTAATTGCGACCATAACCATTACTCCGTTGGTAATTCCATAGACCGTTGCCACCCCGCCATTGAGGGCGCACGTGCTGAAGCGTTAAATTATCCTGTAGTATCCTACCGGGTGAAAGCCCTCTTCTAACGTCGCTTTGGCCACCGTTTACGCTATCCAGCGCACTGTTGAGCCGTTTTAAGGGCGACTGTTCAAACTTCCGCCGACGTGCCCTTAAGCAAGATTGGCTTCTGGCATAGTACTGGCATCAGGTTAAGGCTTCACAGATTCTTGGCATCCTCTAGGCATAGCTCTTGCAAGGTAGCCCCGTCTAAAGCTTGAGGATTTTTAGGAGGATAGCACTCACTATCCCCATGGTCACATTAACCAATGCTGAGCTAGTAAGACTCATATCCGACGAAATTTTTCAGCAGCCTTGGATGCTTTAAAAAGCCTTGGGGGCAGAGTTTTTAGACTTTACCCAAGCAGTAACATTAGGAATAATTCCGTTCTTCAATGATGTCGCCCTGCCTGTTGTGAATGCAGAGTTCTGTCTTTTGAGCTTTCGCTTTTTCACTAGCTTTATCTACCACGTCGGCTTTTTTGCTGCCCTGGGCGATCCGTTTTTGGCCCTGGGTTGCAATCCATCCCGACTCTTCCGGGTCAGCAAAAACGTGAATTGGATCTTCATCGCCTTTGGTATCATCGGCGGCAACGGCCTGACCTGTGGTGCCGCCGGTATTCTTTTTGGCGATTTGTTTATGGCGGCGTTTGGCCCATTTTTCTGATTGGGCAGTGGCGATCGCGATCGCCCGACCATCCCCATATCCATCTTCCAGTAAGGCATTGGCAATATCGATCGCCTTCCGCCTGACCTCAGCGGTCAGATTCTTCATGGAGGTTGGATAATCGTCGTAGGTCCAGGGCATCTTTACCATCAAGCCTGTAAATTTCAGTCTCAAGGGAAAACGGAACAAACGTTCACTTCAACAGGGGCAACCTTGCACCCTGAACCTTTCTAGTGCCGCTAGTTGTCTTAGGGCGCAGTGCTGGTCGCTTGCGATCGCGCAAACGACCGATGAATCGCATTCAACACCGGGTCGATATCGTCGGTGGTGTCGCCGTAGTAGCTGGTGATGATGGCGGTGGCGGTGGGGTAGCCCACGTAGGTGATAAACGCGTTGGGCAGGTCTTCAGGAATGCCGCTAATCCAGAGGCGCACGGCAGTGACTCCATCGATGGTGACGGCATCGTAGCGGGTGACGGTGTAACCATTGGCGCGCAGCGACTCTAGCGACTCGCCCACGACCTCGCGAGGGGGTGCCTCTTGCCAGGTGACCTCGGTGCGCATGGCAGGCAGACTGCCGCTGGCCCCGGCGCTATCGGCGACGAGCTGCGGAGCCTCGGTCTGTTCGCTCACCTGCCACCCAGCCGGAAACGCAATAGAGAATAAATCGGCGTAGGTGGTCGTTTCTAACACCGGGGCCGCCTCAGCCGCCGGGGCACTCTCAGCCGCTACCACCGCCTCAGGCCCCTGCGCCAGAGCCGGGGATGCCCCTACCGTCAGGGCCACTGCTCCAAGTATGAATCCCCAGGGTGTAAGGTGTTTCATCACGACTCTCCTTTGCACTGACTCAACCACTGCTGTTTAGTATGGCTCACCCAAGGCCAGGGGCGATTGCTCTGCGGGCAGGTTTAAAACATCATTCTTCAAGCGGCTCTCCTGTCGCTGCCCGATCGCGCTTTAATGCAAGAACCCCTAACCCGCCAACCGTCTAACTTGCCAACGCTACACTAACCTCTTAGCCCCCACCGCCACCGCCCATGCCTCCGGCCTCCGACTCTGATCCCAAACCTGGCCATCTCTACGTGGTGGGCACGCCTTTAGGCAACCTCGAAGATATGACCTTTCGAGCGGTGCGAATGTTGCAGGCAGTCGATCTGATTGCCGCCGAAGACACCCGCCACACGGGCAAGCTGCTGGCGCATTTTCAAATCACCACGCCGCAGATTAGCTACCACGAGCACAACCGCCACAGCCGCATTGGCGAGGTGCTACACCACCTGCAAGCGCGGCAGCACGCCGTTGCCCTAGTGTCAGATGCGGGGATGCCGGGAATTTCTGACCCCGGCTATGAACTGATTGCGGCCTGCGTGGAGGCTGAGATTCCGGTGATCCCCATTCCGGGGTCAACGGCGGCAATTACGGCGCTGTGTGTGGCGGGGTTGCCCAGCGATCGCTTCGTCTTTGAGGGCTTTTTGCCCCTCAAGGGTAAGGAAAGAACCGCGCGACTAGAGGCGATCGCCCAGGAAAATCGCACCATCTTGCTCTACGAAGCGCCCCACAAGCTGATCAAAACCCTGGAGGATCTGGTGGCTGCTTTGGGGGGCGATCGCCCCGTCACCCTGGGCCGCGAACTGACCAAACGCTTTGAAGAATTTTGGCGCGGCACCCTGGGCGACGCCCTGGCACACTACCAGGCTGAAGCCCCCAAGGGCGAATTTACCGTCGTGATTCAGGGCGCATCTCGCGAAGCGCCCGTCCTTTCAAATGAAGCCATCAGGGCAGAACTAGAACAGCTGCTGCGCCAGGGTATGTCTCGGGCCGATGCCAGCCGCCAGCTCGCCAAAGCCACCGGACAATCCAAGAAAGCAATCTACCAGCTTTCCCTCGGCATTGATAGCGATGGATTCCCAAACTAGCAGCTGGATAGCCATCCCCGACGCTGGCCTTTTGTCATTCGGGCATTCGTACCGCATTGAGGCCAAGATGCTGCACAAAGGGGATGAAATCGCGATCGGAGAACAAGAGGGCGTGCTTCGCTTCAATGCAAAAGGTGGCAATAATCACGTCGACGGTTCTTCGTACTGTGATGCCTCGTTTGCGAAGGGTACGAAAGTTATCGGCGCTGTTGATAGCTAAGTCAGTATTGATTAGCTGAAATATAGTCAGTGAGGTAAGGATTTGCTTGGCTGTGACATAGTCTGCATCTTGGCGGAATCCCTGCAAGACCTCCGTCAGGATTATGTCGCCAATGGCTAACGGTTGCGTACTGAGAAGCTGATCAAGCAGCTCGACCTGGGGTGTATTTTGACCGTTGAAGTAGTCAATCCACACGCTGGAACCAACCAAGATCATGGGTCTGTTCTCGCAGCACCTAGGTCACCATCCCAAGGTAACTGGCCCCGAAAGGTTTTGATAGTTTCCTGCCGTTTGATTTGAATCAACAGCTTTAAGGCGAGTTCGACCACCTTATCTGTGGTTTCTAGCCCAGTCGCCCGCAAGGCATCGGCAACCAAAGCATCATCAATTTCGATATTCGTTTTCATGATTGCAGCTTTACCAGGCTCTGCTAGTTTCTAGACCACTGTTCTCTTCGACTCCGCTCAAAGAACGGTTACGGTTTGCCAGTATTAGCCCTATTATGGCCTGTGCAGCTTTTGGCGAGAAACTGAGGTTTTGTAACAACCTTAAAGCCCCTGGGTTAGTCAAGATAGGTCTGCAACAGGCGAATTACCGCCGCCACCGAAGCCAGCGACGCGGTCTCGGTGGCGGTGTGGTATTCGGTGGTAGGAATTTGCAGCGTGGTGCCGGTCACTGATCCTTCTGTCGCTGCTGTCAGACGGCCCATCTCGGTGCGGCCCAAAGAGTAGGGCTTGAGGCGGCTCAGGTTTTGGGCAGCGATGTAGTCGTCTTTGTAGCTGTAGGCAAGGCCGAGCTGATCGCAGCGATCGGCCAGCTCTTGGGTAATGCCGGGGGCAAAGTCGGCGCTGGCGTCTTTGCGGCGCAGGGTGACGAGCTGCTCGTCGGCGGCCTCGCGGCTGTGGTAGGGGCTGGTGTCGAGGGCGACCAACCGCTGGGTCGCGATGCGCTGCCGCTGAAACCACGACAGGGCGTAGCGCCAGCTGCGACCCGACTCTTCCTGGGCGGTGAACAGGGCGGTGCCCTCAAACCCACAGCGAAACAGAAAAATAATGATGGCGGCGCTAATCACATTGTCGAGCTGAGCCGAAATGTAGCCATCCTTAAATTGCAGACGGTCTAAGAACGAGATCGGGGTGCCGGGCTGAAGGTAGTCAAGCCCATCGACCTCAAAGATCAGGTTCTTGCGCTCGGGGCAAATGTAGGAGTTGGTGATGATTCCCTGGCCGATGTAGGTGCCGGTGTAGGGCAGGTGGGCCTGCACCCGCTGCCCCTGAAAGCGGTTTTCGATGGTGTGCAGCATCTGCTCTGAAACCGAGTCGCCGGTTAGCTCGCCCTGGTTGCCCGCGATGAAAGCGGCATACTGAAACTCGTTGGGGCCGGTGCAGAGCAGGCCGTGGCGATCGATGTGGGCCGACAGCATCAGGTCGTGGGGGCGGCGACCCTGGGCCACCAAGACGCCGTGGTAGTAGCTGACCTCGGCCCCCACCTCGTCTAGCTCGCGCCGCAACACCCGAAAAAACGAGTCTTCGCTGCCGACCACCGAGGGCTCGCGAATCAAAAATTGCAGAATTTCCAGAAAATCGGCTAAGCCCTCTAGGGGCACTGGGGAAGCGGTTGGAGCAGCCGGGGCAGAAGCCGTAGGGCCAACGAGTTGATCAACAACCAGATGCAGTGGGCTCATTGAGAAGGGCCTGCCAGAGGTTTGCCTGCGGTGCTGAAGCCGTGACTGGGAGGAGGGCGCTGGGGCGATGGTCTGGGGAGTAAGTGCGATCGCCCCTATATCTATGTATCCCAGAACACCTTCTGCCTCCCAGCACAGTACCCCGAAGCCCTATGACGTTTAGTGAAGCCCAATACAAATCCAGCAGTTTTTTCGCGATCGCACAATCCTGCAAACCCCAGTGGAGAACCGGAGTATAATAAACCGTATCGCTCTTTACCCCGCCCGCCCTGTGGATTTGTCTTCTAAAAGTGAATACGCTCTGCTAGCGCTGCTAGAGCTGAGCCCCCACTATGCCAGCGGCGAGCCGCTGCAAATTCGGCAGATTGCCAGCCAGCAGAATATTCCCGATCGCTATCTGGAACAACTGCTGGCCACCCTGCGCCGGGCGGGCCTGGTCAAGAGCCAGCGGGGCGCGCGCGGGGGCTATCTGCTAGCCCGTGATCCGTGGAAGATTACCCTCTATGATGTGGTGAGCTGCATCGAAGGGTTTGAGCCCCAGGCCGACCCCACCCAGGTGTCTAACACGCCAGAAGCGCAGGTGATTCAAGGTGTGTGGGGAGAGGTGCGCCAGGCCGCCGAGGGGGTGCTGCACAAGTACACCCTGCAAGACATGGTCGAAAAGCGCAACGCCCAACAGCAAGTCGACATTATGTATTACATCTAGGCCAGGCCCATGCGAATTGCCGAAAACGTGACTCAACTAATTGGCCGCACCCCCCTGGTGCAGCTCAACCGCATTCCCCAAGAGGCCGGCTGCCTAGCCCGGCTAGTGATCAAGCTAGAGGGCATGAACCCCTCAGCCTCGGTCAAAGACCGCATTGGCATCAATATGATCGAGGCCGCCGAAGCCGAAGGGCTGATCACTCCCGGAAAAACCACCCTGGTCGAGCCCACCTCGGGCAACACCGGCATTGCTCTAGCCATGGCGGCGGCAGCGAAGGGCTATCGCCTGATTCTCACCATGCCTGAAACTATGAGTTCCGAGCGGCGGGCCATGCTGCGGGCCTACGGGGCCGAGCTAGAGCTGACCCCCGGCGTGGCGGGCATGTCGGGCTGCATTCAGCGGGCGCAGGATATTCTCGATAGCCTGCCCGATGCCTACATGCTGCAACAGTTTCGCAACCCGGCCAACCCCGATATTCACCGCCGCACCACTGCTGAAGAAATTTGGGCTGACACCGATGGCCAGGTCGATATTTTGGTGGCGGGTGTAGGCACGGGCGGCACGATTACTGGCGTAGCCGATGTACTGAAGCAGCGCAAGCCGGGGTTTAAGGCGATCGCCGTCGAACCCATCAACAGCCCCGTGCTCTCGGGTGGGCGACCCGGCTCCCACAAGATTCAGGGCATTGGGGCAGGGTTTGTGCCCGAAGTGCTGAACGTAGCTCTGATCGACGAGGTGGTGCAGGTGTCCGATGAGGATGCGATCGCCTACGGTCGCCGCCTCGCCCGCGAAGAGGGTCTGCTCTCGGGCATTTCCACCGGGGCCGCCGTCAAGGCTGCCGTGGAGGTAGGCCTGCGACCCGAAAACGACGGCAAGCTGATTGTAATCATTCAGCCCAGCTTTGGCGAGCGCTACCTGAGCACGCCGCTGTTCCAAGACCCCGAGCTAATGGCTCCCCTGGTGATGAGCTAGTTTCGCTGAGTTCTGCATCTCTGTAGCGTCGTGACTGCTAAGGAGTTTGATATCGATCGGGCGATCGCCCTGCTGCGCGAGGCAGTGGCCCCGTTTCCCAAAGCCGCTATGTTTCAACTGGCGGAGGAGGGCTTTGACACGGTCTACGAGCAGCTCGTCGCCTGCATTATTTCCATTCGCACCTACGATGAGGTGAGCGTGCCGGTGGCGCAGCGGTTGTTTGCAAGGGCGCGATCGCCAGAGCAAATGGTCGGGCTAGAGGTAGAAGAGATTTTGGCCTTGATTCAAGGGTCTACCTTTGCCGAGAACAAAGCTCCACAGATCCACCAAATTTCTCAGCAAATTTTGGCTGAGCTGGACGGCAACCTGCCCGCCGACCCCGAGGTGTTGATGCAGTTCAAAGGGGTGGGGCCGAAGTGTGCCCACCTGGCGCTGGGGGTGGCGTTGGGCTACCCCTGCATCAGTGTCGATGTGCATGTGCACCGGGTCACCAACCGCTGGGGCTACGTGCAAACCAAGTCGCCCGAAAAGACGATGACGGCCCTGGAAGCTAAACTGCCGCAACCCTACTGGGTTGAGATCAACCAGTTACTGGTGCCCTTTGGCAAACACATCTGCACGGGCGATCGGCCTAAGTGTGGGCGCTGCCCCCTAGCCAATATGTGCGCTCAGGTGGGAGTCGCGCGGAGTTAGGCCTCAAAGGCTTCAAGAACAACATCGGCATAGATCTCAGCCATTGAAACAGTAACTCCGACACTGGTTAGCTGAATCTCGTCGTTTTCTTGATGGGGAATAAACATCCAGTTGCCCTGAGCGTCGCGCCGAAATATCTCAACTGTTTTGCTCTCTGAGCCGACTAGAACGTATTCCTGAAGGGTTTCGAGGCGTCGGTAGAGGGCGAATTTACCGCCTCGGTCGTAAGCCTCGGTACTGGGAGAAATGACTTCTACAATTAAGCAGGGGTAGCGGGAAAACTTTTGAGCCGTGCGATCTCGATCGTCACAGGTCACGCTGATGTCGGGATAAACAAACGGGCCATTGTCAGTGATACCGACCTTGGCATCAGAGTTTCTGACTTTGCAACGTCCGCGCAGCTGCGATCGCAAAAGACTGGCAATATTCAAAGCAATATCGGCATGGGGCAGCGAGCCCCCCGCCATGGCAAAAACGTCACCATCAAAATACTCGTACCGCAACTCCTGTTGGGCTTCCCACTCAAAATAAGCTTGCGGCGTTAAAGAGGGGTATTGAGAAGTAGAAACCATGGGTAGCCGCCTGACTAAAACCCTGCGACTCTAGTATAGACAGGGCACTATCGCTCTTCAGCAATCTGGGTCGGGGACGAACAGTTGAAATTACCGCTCAGCGCAGCCGCACCTGAGCCTGTATGGGTAGGTGGTCTGATGCCTGGGCCGCCTCGGCGACGACTTCGGCAGCTACCACTTCTAGGGTGGCGGGGGTGTAAAAGATGTAGTCGAGAACGTCCTGGGGCTGGTCAGACGGAAAGGTAAATGACGACGGAGCGGTGGGCAGGGCCGAGGCCAGCACCGGGGAGTCGAGCAGGATGCCAATCGATCGCGGCTCGTCGCCCTCGTCGCGGTTGAGGCTGCTGTTGAAGTCGCCCACCAGCAAAACGGGGTAGTCCTTGGCGTAGCCCTCGGCTAACTCGCGCACCACCTGAGTTTGACGGGTGCGGGTAGGGGCGTCAAACGCTTCGAGGTGAACGTTGATCACGATCAGTGTTTGGTCGGAGACGTCGATTTCGGTGACTTGGGCGACGCGATCGAGGTACAGCGCATTGTAGTAAAACGGATTCGTGGGCACCTTTTCTAGCACTAGCCGTTCATTGCGGCGAATGGGGTAGCGGCTGAGCACGGCCTGCCCCGAGATCACCTGTTTGTAGTGAGCCTGGGGTGGCCAGTAGGGAAAGGGCACGTAGCGTTTGTCCCAGTTGACGGCGATCGCCCCAAAGGCCATCTCCAGCGCCGCCGAAACCGCGTACTGCTGGTTGAGGTTAAACGAGCGGTAGGCGTCGAAGTCGATTTCTTGCAGCGCCAGAATATCGGGTTGGCGAGTTTTTAGGGCCGCGATCGCCGTGGCCTGGTTCGCCTCAAACAGGGTTTTGTCCCGCTCGACCGCCTGCTGGTTGGTCAGCCCCGACAGGTAGCCAATGTTGTAGCTGACTACGCTAAGCTGCTCAGGGTTAGCGGTGCCGGGCGGGTAGGCCTCATAGGTGAGCAGATTGTCGTAGTCAGCCTCATTACCGTTAGGCGAGCTAATGTAAGCGAAGGTGCCTGCCAGGGCCACTAGCGGCAGTCCCAGCGCTAGCGATACAGCGACAAAAACAGTTTTCATTGATTTAATTCGCTGGCATATTCCATTGGGGTACAAGCCTCAACCCTAGAGATCATACGGTTCTCTTGCCTTAACCTCTCACTGTTTTTAGAGCAAGAAGATCCCAGGAGTCTACAGTCATTGCCGATGGTTTCAGGGTTTAGGGCCAGAACCCTGGGGTCTAGGGCAGGCAGTAACTTTATGCCACGTCTTCCACAGCCTCAGAACCGGTCTCGGTTTCACCTAGCACCGTGAGGAACTGAAGCCCCATGGCAATATAGGTGGCGCACTGGGTCGGCGGTAGCCGATAAAACGCCTGCCAGGCAGCGGCTTTCTCGGATTCGTAGAAGGCGGCGCGATCGGGCTGGTGGTCGAGCCAGCCAAGGCGGACGGCGTGGCCGATCAGCACATCGAGATAGATGTGGTCTTCAAAGTAGAGATCGGGGTTGACCTTAAAAATTTCGCCCATTTCGCGCAGGGCTTCGAGGTTGACATGGCGGTATTCGGGAGCCTGAATCTTGTTTAGCAGGTGGGTGATGCGGCGCTCAAAGTTTTGCTCACCGGGGGTCATTTCGGAGAGGATGCGATCGCTATCCAACCTATTCTTGCGGTCAAACTTATTGCCGATCACGATTCCCCTAGAGTGCTTCAGCACCTCCCACACCTGGGTATAAAACTCCTCCGAGATGCGGGCGATTTCGCCGTCGATCACCCGCTTACGCCACCAGTCGTGGGCAGTGGGTGCTTCGGCTTCTTCGGCGGCGGGCTCAATGTCAGTGGGCACCACCTGCCAGTTGATCGGATTGTGGGGCTTAACGTGCAGTGACTCGCGGCGAAAGATCGACTGATTGAGCCCGTCGAACCCGGCCAGCACCTGGCGCAGGCGAGTCTTGAGTTCAAAGGGGCTGAGGTCGATTAGCTGACCGTAGGCCTCGTCTTGGGTAATGCCTCGCTCGCGGGCTAGCTCGCTGGTGATCAGCAGCAGCAGGTAGCCCACTCGCAGGGTCATCAACCCTTTGAAGAGGGAAGGCTCGGCTTTGATCAAAATGCTGAGGTCGATCAGCACCTCCTGGGTGAGCACATGGTCACGCACGTCGTCGCCGCAGAAGGTGCGAATTTTATCGACGATCTCGCTGTGGCCCATGGGCTCACTGATCAGCGATTCCTCGCTATAGGATTTGCCTACGGAGATTTGCTTCTGGCGCACCAGCAGCTCAGTCACCGCATCCGACAGGGTAATGTCGGCCTTCTCTAGCAAACCGGCGGCGCGGCGCAGGATGCCCCACTGCTCTAGCTGACTGGCCTTGGCATAAACCTCATCCAGCAGGTCTTCGACGGTGATCACGTGGTTGGGGCCGCCAAAGCCCGTGTTAAAGCCGCTGCCGTGCAAATGCTTGAGGGTAGCCAGCAGCTCTAGCTGCTCGTAGATGTTGTTTGACTCGCGCAGCTGGGTGAGCAGGCGATCGAGGTTGGTTTCGTTCTCTAGGGTGTATTCTTCGAGCAGCGATAGGGGGCCGTCGCGATCGGGCTCAAAGCCCAGGTAGGCTGTCCACAGGGGAGTGTAGCCCACGGAGGTGCTGCCCAACTGGTAGCCGTTGACATTTTCGACCCGCTCTAGGCTGGTGGTCATCATCAGCTGGTGCAGGGGGCCGAGCTTGACCGGGACATGATCGCAGCGATCGTCCTGCAGCTCGTGCATTAGCGCCATCAGCGGCGAATCGTAAATCGGTTTATGACCCAGCTCAAACATGGCGTGAGTCAGCAGCAGCGTCACGGTGGGCCGTCCTGGCTCGCGCCAGTGGTCGTAGATGTAGGCCAGCTCGCTGCGAATTTGGGCGACGAGAAAGTGATAGTCGAGGGTGAGATAAAACCGCTGCTGGTCTAAGAACGACGGCAAAAACACCACCGACGTGCCCTTGATGCGAAAGATGCGCGAGGTGGTTAGGCTGCGCAGCCGCCGCACCGGACGACCGCTGAGGTCTAGCTTGTCGTTCTTGCCAATTTCGGAGTAGATCGACGACAGCTCAGTGGCGGGAAACACCTGCACCGGGTCGATCTCTTCGAGGGTTTGGGTGGGCAGGCCGTAGGTGGCCAGCTCCGTTTGCAGGGCCTTGTCTTCGGCTAGCAGCGCCACTTGCACCACCGGGTAGCGGTGGTCGCCCAGAGCGCGGTGCCGTCCTAGGGGGTCAATGTCGCTGGGTTTGAGCAGCCCATCTTGCAGCAGCTGACCCAGCAGGTAGAGGCTCTGGGCCCACACCAGGGGCAGGTTGTCGTTGGGCAGGCGGGGCTGGCTGCCGGGTTTGGCCCGCTCGGCTGTCAGGCTGTCTTCGGGTACGTAGTACAGCTCGGGTAGCAGGCCCACCCCGTTGCGCTCGACCTCCAGGGCCTTCAGTCGCTCTTGGTAAAACTGGATCTGGTCTTTGTCTCCAGCAAACAGACTATCTAGCCACAGATAGGTAAAAAACAGCGGCCACTCGCACTCGATGTGCTCAAACTGCCGCAGTTCCTCCGGCTCGTAGTGCAGGCGGTGGGTGTCTTCAATCACCGTTTGGTGGCCGTCGCGCAAAAACCGCTTGCAGCCGTAGGGGCCTTGCAGCTTGTCGATAATTTTTTGCCGGGTCTTTTGGGCCAGTTGCTCGTCGTCGATCGCAAAAGCCGGATAGCCCACCACGCTCAGCAGCGCCGCATCAATTTCCTTCGACCCCGACTCACGGGGCAGCAGCGACTCCAGGGTAATGCGGGCGCGGGCAATTTCATCGGTGAGCACGTGAATCGTGGAGGACTGCCCGCCGCGCATGCCAAATAGGTTAAACCCCCGCAGCGCCTCTAAAGCCGCCTTGGCCATCCCCACAGAGCTGGCGTTGAGCTCGGGCTTGCCATGGTTCATTTTGTTGCCCCGTTCCCAAATGCCGTAGTCAGAGGTGCGGTAGGCGCGGCCAATGTAATAGACCAGATTTTGCACAAAGTTGACTTCATCTTGGGTGTAGATGATTTGCAGCCCCGAGGCCGTCATCTGGGCCAGCATGAGCAAAAACACTGAGGTGGCGTCGATTTGCAGGTGGCCCCACTCGTCATCCGCCACTACCGGTAGCCCAGTGCCGGTGTCGTACTTGGCGTGCAGCGCCTGAAGCGGATCCTGTCGTTCTTTAAAGTGCTCAACTTTTTTGGCCTGGCGCAGCATAGCCTGAAGCAGGCCGCGCATGAGCTTGACAACGCTCTGCTCTAGCTCCACCGTGCGGCCCCGGTCGTCGTCGAGGTGGCGGTAGGCCAGCCCCACTCCCCACACTGCCAGAATGCTGTAGACGTTGTCGCGCACCCAGGCGTCGGTGTAGTCACCATGCACATTCACTGCCGTGCTGGCGGGCAAGAGGCCGCTAACCGGGTGCTGCCGCGACAAAATCACGGTTTTGACCTGCTGATAGTAGCGATCGAGCCGCTCCTGAAGGGAAGCTGAAGACATAGACAGTGGCGGTAGGAACAACGGCGGACAGTGAAAGTTAATCGGGTTTTAACCCACTCTAGGGGCGATCGGCCAGGGAATAGTCATGGAGATTACAGAATTCTGATGATCGAGTGTGGATCCTTGCTAGGCATAGGTCTGAAATACTTCCTTTGCGCTGGCTGGTGGCGAATTCATAAGACACTGTATGTGCCGCTGTCAGTGCTCTTAAAATTAGGAAAAACCCAGCACAGCATTGCCCATGCAAACCACCACTCTCTACGCGCAAGACTTCTACGCCTGGACTCAGCGTCAGGCTGCACTGCTGCGCACCGGTCAGCTGGGGGAACTCGATGTTGAGAATCTGATTGAGGAGATCGAATCATTGGGTCGGCAGGAGCGGCAGGAGTTGCGTAATCGATTGGGGGTGCTGCTGGGGCATCTGCTCAAGTGGCATTATCAGCCTGAGTCTCGATCTAAGAGCTGGGTTTATACCATCAAAGAGCAGCGCCAGGAGATTCAGCGTCACCTCAAAGAAAACCCTAGCTTAAAGCCCTACTTAAGAGAAGCGATCGCAGTGGGTTACGAGCAGGGGCTGAACCTGGTGGGCCGAGAAACACCGCTTGACCCTATATGCCTTCCTCAGGACTGCCCATTCTCAGAGATAGATATCTTTAAAGCCCCCATAGATTGGCATCCGTAGCTATGGCGAGAGTGGGAATCTCTCATTGAGCTTAAGTTTAGGGGACGATTCGCTAAGCGTTCGGGTTCGGAATTGCCTAAGCCACCGGTAAATCTTGTAGCCAGTCGATCAGCAGAGGGTTGACGACTTCGGGGCGCTCGTCGTGGGGGCAGTGGCCGGTATTGGCGATGCTGTGGAAGGTAACCAGGCTGGGGCGAGCTACATCTTCGGCCAGCTTGCGGTAGACCTGAGCGCCTTTGATCGGCGTCCAGGGATCGTTTTCGCCCCAGAGCACCAGGAGCGGTTGGGTGATCTGGGGCAGCAGTTCTTCGGGTTTTGGCCCCGGTGGTGCGGTAACGATCGCCGCAAATACCTTCTGCGCTGTGGGCTTGCAGGCGGGGGTGTAGATCATCTCGATCAGCTCGTCGGTGATGGCGGCGGAGTTGCGGTAGACCTGCCGGAGCGAGCTGCGAATGCGGCCCTTGCGGCGCACCTGGTTAAACACCAATGGCCCAATTCGGGGCGAACTCACCAGCCAGGTGAAGGTTCCCATGATCCAGGTCAGGGGTGGATAGAGTTCTTCGGGGCGGTGGTTGAGGCCCCCGGCGCAGTTGAGCACGGCCCCAGCCCTGGCTTTGTCGGGGTGGTTGGCCAGCATCATCAGAGTCAGCAGCCCGCCGATGGAATTGCCGACGTAGACAGCGGGGGTGTGGATGAACTCAGCCCAAAAGTCGGCCAGCAGGTCTTGCCAGAGGTCGAGGGTGTAGGGAATTTCGGGCTGGTCGGAATCGCCAAAGCCCAGGAGGTCGATCGCATAGACTCGGTGCCCAGCAGCGGCCAGGGCTGGAATATTTTTGCGCCAGTGGCCGAGGGAAGCGCCAAAACCATGGATGAGCACGATGGGTGTTCCTTCGCCTGCGACGGTATAGGCGATCGCATAGCTCCGCCACGTCCAGGTGTGCTTTTCAATTGACGCCAGCGAGAGGGAAACCAATTCAGCAACCATAGTCAGAGATGTAACGAAGTGTGACTATGTTTCATGATACAGGGGTTCGCCTAGGTCGTTAGTCAAGAGCCTCGACGGTGGCTTCAAGCTCAGATCGCGTCGGTAGCGGGCTGCTAAACCCGTTGATCAGCGGGCTTCCTTCCAAGCGCTCCTGAGCTGCGGCCCGATCGAGGGGCTGCACCTGCTGACTCAGCGCTTCGATATCTCGCTCACCCGGGTAGATAAATAGCTGCTCGCCACTGCTCAAAACCACCTCGTTCTCACCGTCAGCTAGCCGAAAGGCGACTTCTCCTTCCCAGGAAAAAATTTCGACCGGGGCATTGGGATCGTCGTCGATATTGACAAACACCGTGGTGCCGCGAATGCCGGCAATGCCTGCCGGGGTGACAATATCTATAGGCTCTGACAATGCGCCTTCAACCCAAGTAATCATTTGCCCAGAGTTGAGCTGGAGTTGGTTGGGTTGTAGGGTAAGGGACGCATTGCCGCCGATGCGAAACATTGCCCCAGTGACCAAGCCCACCTCGGCCAAAGCCTGATCGGCGGTGTGAATTTGGTCGCCGTAGGCCATGGTTTGATTGATTTGGGCTGGCTCAGGCTCGCCCTGGCCAAGGGTGACCGAGACGGGGTTGGCGACAATGGCTTGGATGGTGGCGATCGCGTCAGTTTGACCCTCAGAATCGGTTGCCGATTGTGTTTCCTGGGCTGGCTCAACGGGTGTCTCAGGGGTTGAGGCCTGCTCGCAGCCAGCGAGGGCCATGCCCCCTGCTATCAACAGGGCGATGGTTAGGGATTGGCCGTTGAGGGAGATGGTCTTTGAACGGCCCCTGAGGGCGATCGCGATTCCCCTTAAAACATATTGCATAGTTAGGGTGGGGCTAAGGGTCAGAGTGCTGTGTCATGTCTTTAGGTTATTCAGTTTGAGACGCTGATTTTCCGGCAAGGGGAGACAGCAAGTCGGTGATATGGTCGGTGTTGACCGCAGCTTTTAGCAGAGGCGTCTAAACGGTTTTGGGTCTACTTATTGGAGATTGAACCCTGTGGAACTGGTGATTTGGCTATCGGTGGTGCTGGCGGTGCTGGGCTTTGGCATGGGGGTAATGGTGTGGGCCTATCGCCGCCCCCTGGGCAATAGCGCCCTCTTCCCGGCTCCGGTGGTGGAGCTTTCTATGCCCATCGGTGATGACGCTAGAACTCAGTTTGAAGCGGGCTGTGCGGCCTTTGCTAGGGGCCGCTACCCCGCCGCCATTGACCAGTTCACTGCGGTGATGGTGGCCGAGCCTAACTGTGCCGAAGCCTTTCACAACGGTGGCTTGGCCTACGCCAACATGGGCACCGACGGGCAGGCCGTACAGGCGCTACTGAAAGCGAGCGAGCTGTACGATCGCCAAAGCACCAAGCCCCGGCTCGATCTGGTCAAGCAGCAGCTCGAACAAATCGCTAGCCGCCGGGGCCTCAAACCCAGCACCGCTGCCTAGGGAGCAATCATGGCTAAACAGCGCTTAGATGCCCTGCTGGTAGATCGGGGCTTATGCGAATCGCGGCAGCAGGCCCAGCGACTGATTCGCGCTGGAGAGGTGCAGGTGAACCACGCCGTGGTCGATAAACCAGGCACAGCCTTTGCCGAAGATGTAGAACTGCTGGTGAAGGCGCGATCGCCCTACGTCTCGCGCGGCGGCGAAAAGCTGGCCAAAGCCCTGGGCGAATTCCCGATTGAGCCCAAGGGACGGATTGCGCTGGATGGGGGAATTTCGACCGGCGGCTTTACCGACTGCCTGCTACAAGCCGGGGTTGAGCAGGTCTATGGCATCGATGTGGGCTATGGTCAGGTCGCCTGGGCGCTGCGCCAAGATCCGCGAGTGGTGCTGCGCGAGCGCACCAACCTGCGGCATCTCACTCCCGAGCAGCTCTACAGCGAGAATGATCCCCGCCCCGACTTGGGGGTGATGGATGTGTCGTTTATCTCGCTGACCAAGGTGCTGCCCGCTTTTTGGGCGCTGCTAGTGCCGCCGCGAGAAGTGGTGCTGCTGGTAAAACCCCAGTTTGAGGTGGGGCGCGATCGCGTCGGCAAAAAGGGCGTCGTGCGCGACCCTGGGGATCAGGCGGATGCGATCGCCAGCGTGCTGGCCTCGGCTCAGTCCCTCGGATGGGTTTACCAGGGGCTCACCTGGTCACCCTTGCTCGGCCCAGCGGGCAACATCGAATATCTGCTGTGGTTGAGCCAGACTGAGGCGAATGACGTGCGATCGGCAACCCCTGATCTAGCTGCCTTAAAGGCTCTAGCCACCAATGCTCGCCTGACATTGGGCGACTAGCGGCGCTACCTAGCTCTGCGGTGCATTGCTTCGCGAATGCACCCTACCAGAGCTAGGCGACTAGCGGCAAAACCTAGGCTGCGATCCCCTGCAAAGGCGCGGTCTGGTGATCTCGCCCATGGGGTGCCCCATAGTCGATCGCTGGCCCGGCAGGCACAATGCCGCTGGGGTTGAGTTCGGGCAAGCCCCCATAGTAAAGCTGCTTAACGTGCTCTGCGCTGCACCATTCAGCCACCCCCGGCTGCTGATACAGCTCGCGGCAGTAGCCCCACAGGTTGGGATAGTCTACCAAGCGCTTGAGGTTGGTCTTAAACAGCCCGTAGTAGGCCAAGTCAAACCGAAACAGGGTGGTAAACATGCACCAGTCGGCTAGGGTAATCTGGTCGCCCACCAGGTAGCGCTGCTGACTGAGAACACCCTCCCAGTGATCCAGCGCCTCAAACAGCTCGGTCACTGCGCCGTTGTAAGCATTTTGGGAAGCCGCGAAGCCGCTGCGGTAGACGCCGTTGTTGATCGGCTGGTAGATGGCATCCATCGCTGCATCAATCTGGGGGCGCAACGCTTCGGGGTAGAAGTCGCGCTGAGGAAACTTGGCAAACTCATTGAACTCAGAGTTCAGCATTTGAATGATCTGGCGCGACTCGTTGTTGACGATGGTTTGAGTCTGCCTATCCCACAGCACGGGCACGGTGACGCGGCCCGTGTAGTTGGCCTTAGCGCGGGTGTAAATCTGCCACAGATATTCCGCCCCGTAGAGGTTGTCGGGAATGCTGCCGAAGCGCTCTGAGAATTTCCAACCCTGGTCGCTGATGACCGGATCCACAATGGAGAGGCCGATCGCCCCTTGCAGACCTTTCAGCGATCGCAGCAGCACCGTGCGGTGCGCCCAGGGACAGCCCAACGATACATACAGGTGGTAGCGCCCCGGCTCGGCCTTAAAACCGCTGGAGCCATCCGCCGTCACCCGGTCGTGAAACAGGGTTGGCATGCGCTGAAATTCACCGGATTCGCTGCGTTCTGTCCATTCTGTAGACCATTTGCCGTCAATCAGTCTGCCGAGTGCCATGGGTGGTTCCTATAGGTAGGGGGTTGGGGAAAGTAGGGAGTATGAGGTTAAGAGGCGAGTTTTGAATTTTGAACTTTTAATTTTGAATTTGGGGATGAATTCAACACTCAAAACTCAAAACTGATCAAATTGATAGGCAGCCATGCTGAAGGCTCCGTAGGTGAAGCCGTGGTGGATTTGCTGGCCGGGGCCACCAGCACCGAGGGCCACGAACAGGGGCAGCAGGTGTTCTTCGCTGGGGTGGTTTTTGGCGGCGTGGGGGGCTTGCTGGCGATAGTCAAGCAGAGCTTGGATGTCGTTGGCGGCGATCGCCTCGGCCAGCCAGTCATCAAAGGCTGTGGCCCAAGCGGGCGGTGGGGCGTTGTAGCTGCCGTCAAAGGCCCCCAGGTTGTGGGTGGCGGCACCGCTGGCGAAAATCAGCACACCTTCATCACGCAGGGGGGCGAGGGCTTTGCCGAGTTGGTAATGGTGCAGCGGCGTTTCGTGGGGCTGAAGCGATAGCTGCACGACGGGGATGGTGGCCTCTGGGGCTGCCAAAATCAGCGGCGTCCAAACACCGTGGTCGAAGCCGCGATCGCAATTTACACGAGCCGAGAACCCGGCCTCAGCAAGCCTCGACATCACCTGCTCTGCCAGCTTTGGATTCCCTGGAGCGGGGTAAGTCAACTCGTAGAGCGCCTGGGAAAAACCGCCAAAGTCGTAGATGGTCTTGGGCTGCTTGGCGGCGCTGACCGTGGGCTGGGCCGTGAGCCAGTGGGCCGAAATGGCAAGGATTGCCTTTGGCTTGGGCAGGGTCTGCAAGAGCGATCGCAGAAAGTCCTGAGTCGGGCCAGCGCGGAGAGGCAGGTCGGGTGCCCCGTGGGAAATAAACAGACTGGGTAGGGAAGCCATAGTTTTGATCTAGATAGTTTTAACTAGAACTATCTGACATAAGACTAGCACTTCTGTTCTGAAACCGACAAGCCGATGCTTAAGAACCGTTGGTGCCGTTTTCTGCCACAAGCTCGTGGAGCAGGGCGATCGCAGTCTCAGCCTGGGCTACGGGCACAAACAGGTGGTCGTGGTAAAAGGCTGAAACGGGGTTGACGCTGATGCCGTGGCTAGCAAGTCGGGTGGCGATCGCTGCCAAAAACCCCACCGCCTCCAGGCTGGAATGCACTGACAGCGTGATCATGGCAAAGACCGCCGAGTAGGGCAGGCCTGCCGCCTCGGCCTGGTGTCGCGGCAAGATCAGCGTCATCCCTTCCTCTTCTCTAAAAAAACCAAGGGGGTCGAGGTCTTGACCGTTGAGGGATGGAAGGGTGCAAAACACATACTCCCCCTCGCGAAGAGTTGGTTGCATAGACGATAGCAGTCTCGTGAGATTGGTTTCTCCAGGCATCTGTTTCTACCTGCTGGTATGGCAACTCAGGCTGGGAGCTAGACGCTGGCGGTGGCTAACCCTGCCTAAGCTCAGGCTGGTCGATCGGCAAGAGTACTGTGAAGGTCGAGCCTTGGCCCGGCTGGGATGAGACTGAAATTTCGCCCTGCATCAGCTTCACTAGCTGGGCAACAATGGCTAGGCCTAAGCCGGTGCCCTGGTCACCATCAGGGGTGGGGCCGTGGCTAACCCGGTAGTAGGGTTCAAAAATATATTTTTGCTCAGCCGGGGGAATGCCGACGCCGCTGTCGGTGACGGTAATTGACCAGCGGCGATTGTCCTCTGAAGAGGCTTTACTCAGGGTCTCAGCCGCAATAGAGACATATCCCGTCTCGGTATAGCGAATCGCGTTGCTCAGCAGGTTGGTAATAATCTGCTGGAGGCGCAGGGGGTCGGTCTGCACTGCTGGAGGAATGCGATCGCAATTTACCAACAGCTCTAGACCCTTTGTGCGCACTAGCGGTTCAATGATTTCGATCACCGACTGAATCAACTCATGGGGTGCGATCGTCACCAGCTTGAGCTTGATCTGGCCGTCGCTTTTTTGCAGTTGCAGGGTATCGTTGATCAACCGCAGCAAAAGCCTTCCGCTGCGCAAGACGCGCTCAATGCTCTCTAAGTGAGCGTAAGAATCTTTGATTTCGGCCTGCTGCTGCTGGCGCAGAAATAGGTCGGCATAGCCAATAATTGAGGTCAACGGAGTTTTGAGTTCGTGGGTCAGTTTTGACATATTGTCGTGGCTGGCCCGCACCAGACGCGTCAGCTCTTGATTGGTGAGCTGCATCTGGGCTCTGAGCTGGTCTAACTCCTCCATGCGGGTTTGGGTATAGCTGTCAAAACAGCGGGCGATCGCCTCATCGATCACCGCATCAATCAATCGAATGGCCCACAGCACATCCTTGGGTTCAGCCTGCACCAGATCGGCCTCTAGCTCCGAGAAAATTACCGATCGCAGCAGACGATATTCGCGCGCAATTTCCGCCGGTTCAAACCCCTGCTCAGCGCGAATTAGACCATGTTCTAGACTGGCCTCATCGATCGTTTCAAAACCTTCCAGATCGCTGTTGGCCATCATGGCGGCAAGAGATTCGAGCACCTTGGGCAAACTGTCGCGCACTGCATTGAAGGTTAATTCGTTGGTGGCTTCAATCTGCTGATCGTCAAAAACCGCCTTAATCCACAACTCGATAATCGTGTCGCGTTTTTGATCCAAAATGGTGCTGAAATCGATCTTCACAGCATTCTTCGCAACGTTCTTTGCAACACTTAGCGACTATAGAGCTGAGTTAGGGTACGTAACCGATCGCTCAAAGCATTGGTCAGCAACGCCGAGCTGCGGTAGCGCCAGCGCCAGTTGCCGTCGTTGCGGCTAGGGTCATTCATGCGCGATCGCCCGTCCAAATCCAGCAGATCTTGCAGCGGAATAATCGCCAGATCGGCCACCGAAGCCAGCGCCGTGCGAATCAACAGCCAGTTGATATCTTCGATCGCATCGGGCGAACTGTAGCCCGAGTAGCGAGCCACAAACTGTTTCTCGGTGTCGCTGGCCTGCTGCCACCAGCCGATCGCCGTGTCGTTGTCGTGGGTGCCGGGGTAAACCACCGTGTTGCGGGTGTAGTTATGGGGCAGGTAGGCGTTGTCGGGATCGTCACCAAAGGCAAACATTAAAATGCGCATGCCGGGAAAGTCGAAGCGATCGCGCAGCGCCTCAACTTCGGGCGTAATAATCCCTAAGTCTTCCGCCATGATTGGCAGCGTTCCTAGAGCTTCGCCGAGGGCGGTGAAAAACTTTTCGCCGGGGGCTTCAATCCACTCGCCGTTGATGGCGGTTTCTTCGCCCGCAGGCACCTGCCAGTAGGCTTCAAAGCCGCGAAAGTGATCGACTCGCACAATGTCGACGTACTGCAACGTCACCTGAAAGCGCTTAATCCACCAGGCAAAATTGGTTTTTTCGGCCTTATCCCAGTTGTAAACCGGGTTGCCCCAGAGCTGACCCGTCTCGCTAAAATAGTCGGGCGGCACACCGGCGATAAAGGCGGGTTCAAAGGTGTTGGGGTCGAGCTTAAACAGCTCGGGGTCGGCCCAAACGTCGGAGCTGTTGTGGCACACGTAGATCGAAATATCGCCCACGATCTGAATGTTTTTGTCGTTGGCGTAGCGGCGCAAATTTTGCCACTGCTCAAAGAATTTAAACTGCACAAACTGGTGGTATTGAATCTGATCTTTCAGCGCCTCCCGCTGGGCTTGCAGCGCCTCGGGCTCGCGACGGGCGATCGCCGGATCCCAAAAATTCCAGCTTTTGCCCTCGTGGGCCTCCAGCAGGGCCATAAACAGCACAAAGTCATCTAGCCAGGAGGCTTGCTCTTGGCAAAACTGGTCAAACTTGGCCTGCTGCTCGGGCGATCGCGTCGTCAGAAAGCGCTCGTGGGCCAGCTTGAGAAACTGCGTTTTGTGGGCAATCACCTTCTCAAAATCGACCTTCTCCGGATCGACATCGGTCAGAGGCTCCAGTTCGTCTTCTGCCAACAGTCCTTCATCCGCCAGCTGGTCTAAGTTAATCAGCAGCGGGTTGCCGGCAAAGGTGCTGAAGTTCATGATGTAGGGCGAATGCTCGTAGCCAGTGGGCCCCAGCGGCAAAATTTGCCACAGCTTTTGGCCACTCTTCGCCAAAAAGTCGACAAAGGTATAGGCGGCTGGCCCCAGATCCCCAATGCCGTAGCGGCTGGGGAACGAGGTGGGATGCAGTAAAACGCCACTGGCACGTTGAAAACTCATAGGGGTTCGGCGATGCGTTAGAAATTTGAAAGGGTCTTAGAATACAGAAAAGTGACGCCTGAGGGCGAATTTTCACTCTACCGGCACTGTCATTGGTAGGAGAAAATGACTGCTCAGCGCATCCTCCTAAGGGTTGGGGGTTGTTAGTTCCCAAGTGCTGTATAGACTTTGCATTCTATTTGCGCTCTTGTGGATTCCATGAATTCTGTGGCGCGTGTTGTGGCTCGGCGTGATGGGCAGCAGTGAGAACGGTGAGCACCGCCCATTCTACTAAGGAGCAAGGCTTTCAGCGATCAGGAATAGGTTGATTCAACGCCGTTGTAGCGGGGAGCGATGGCGCGATCGCTCTTACCTGGGGCCGATGTCGCTTCGTGTGAATTCCGCTAACGTGATGGGCGGACATTGCGTACTGCTAAACGGGTAGGTTGACCTTGAAGAATGAGCCCCTATGGTTTAAGAATGCCATCATCTACGAAGTGCCTGTGCGGGCCTTCGCCGACAGCAATGGCGATGGCATTGGCGACTTTCGCGGCCTGACTGGCAAGCTGGACTATCTTCAAGACCTGGGTGTCACCGCCATTTGGCTGTTGCCCTTCTTCCCGTCGCCGCTGCGCGATGACGGCTACGACATTGCCGACTACGTCAATGTCAACCCGATCTACGGCACCCTGGACGACTTCAAGGATCTCTTGCAGGCGGCGCACCAGCGGGGCATCCGCGTCATTATCGAGCTGATCGTCAACCACACCTCTGATCAGCACCCGTGGTTTCAGCGGGCGCGGCGATCGCCCAAGGGCAGCCCCGAGCGCGATTTTTACGTCTGGAGCGATACCTACGAGAAGTATCAGGAAGCGCGGATTATCTTCCAGGATTTTGAAACCTCCAACTGGACCTGGGACTCGGTGGCTAACGCCTACTTCTGGCACCGCTTTTATTCCCACCAGCCCGACTTGAACTATGACAACCCGGCGGTGCAGCAGGCCGTCTTTGACGTCATGGATTTTTGGCTAGAAATGGGGGTTGACGGGCTGCGCATGGATGCCGTGCCCTACCTCTACGAGCGTGAAGGCACCAACTGCGAAAACTTGCCCGAAACCCACGCCTTCCTGAAAAAGCTGCGGAAGCACGTCGACGAAAAATTCCCCAACCGCATGCTGCTGGCCGAGGCCAACCAGTGGCCCGAAGATGCCGCCGCCTACTACGGCGATGGCGACGAGTGCCACATGAACTTTCACTTTCCCCTGATGCCGCGCCTGTTTATGGCGCTGCGCATGGAGGACAGCTTCCCGATCGCCGACATCCTACAGCAGACCCCCGCCATTCCCGACAACTGCCAGTGGGGCCTGTTTCTGCGCAACCACGACGAGCTGACCCTGGAAATGGTCACCGACGAAGACCGCGACTTTATGTATCGCGTCTACGCCCAAGACCCCGAAATGCGGGTGAACCTGGGCATTCGGCGGCGGCTGGCCCCGCTGCTGGGCAACGATCGCCGCCAGATCGAGCTGCTCAATAGCCTGCTGCTGTCGCTGCCGGGCACGCCTGTGCTCTACTACGGCGACGAAATTGGCATGGGCGACAACGTCTACGTGGGCGATCGCAACGGGGTGCGCACCCCCATGCAGTGGAACTTTGACCGCAACGCCGGCTTTAGCAGCGCCAGCCCCCAGCGGCTGTTTTTGCCCCTGATCGTCGAGGCCGAGTACCACTACGCCACGGTCAACGTTGAGGCCCAGCGGGCCAACCCCAGCTCGCTGCTCAACGCCACCAAGCGGCTGATCTCCATGCGCAATCACTTTCGCGCCCTGGGCAGCGGCGATTTTCAAATTTTGCACCCCGACAACCGCAAGGTGCTGGCCTTTACCCGCACCTACGAAGACGAGCGGATTTTGGTAGTGGCCAACCTGTCCCGCTTTGTGCAGACCGTTGAGCTAGAGCTGCCGGGGTTAAAGGGGTGGGTACCAGTCGAAATCTTTGGCCGCACCGAGTTTCCGCCCATCGAGGAGTCGCCCTACTTCCTCAGCATTGGGGCCTACGCGGTCTACTGGTTTATGCTCAAGCCCCAGGTCGTGCCCCTAACCGAGGTCAAACCCAAGGTCGAGCTGCCGATGCTGCAACTAGCCGGGGCCTGGCCCACGGCGTTTTCTCAGCTGCAATCGGCTCAGACGCGCGGGTTTACGGCGAGTTTAGAAATGTTGCTACCCCAGTATTTGTCTAGCCACCCCTGGTTTGGCGGCAGAACCCGTACGGTGCAAACGGCTCGCATCACCGAAGTCATCTCCATGCCCTACGGTGATAGCCATGCCCAAATGCTGGAGCTACAGGTTGACTACATCCAGGGCAGCCCGCAGACCTACGTGCTGTTTTTGGCGATGGCCGCAGGGGAGCAGGCGCTCCGTCTGCTAAAAGAGTCCCCGCAGTCGGTTGTAGCGCGGCTCAATCTGGCCAGCAGCGATGAGGCGGCGGTGTTGTTTGATGCGATCGCCGACAAGACGTTCTTAACCGCTCTGCTCGACGGCATCGCCCATCACCGGGTCTATGAAAATGCCGCCGGCAAGCTGGTGGCGGCTACCACGCCCTTATTCGATGAGCTGAGCCGCAGTGAGCCCAGCCCATCCCTGGGTGAGGAGCAAATGGGAGACGGCCTGCCCTTTGAAGCGTCGCTGATGAAAGGCTTCCACAACAACACGTCGATTGCCTACGCCAAAACCGGCAGCGTCGCCGCCCAAAATCGCCTGATTCTCAAACTCTTTCAAAAAGTGGAGGAGGGTCAGCATCCCGATCTCGAAGTGCGCCGCTTCCTCGACGAGCACCAGCACTTTACTAACATTCCTTCAATCGCAGGCACCCTGACCTACCATCGCCCGGCGACGGAGCCGATCACCATCGGTTTGCTGCAAGAGTTTATCCCCGACACCCGCAGCGGTTGGGACTACACCCTCGACCATTTGCGCGACTATTTCGATCTCGTCGTGATGGATCAGTCGGATATCGCCGAAGCACCCATGCCCGTTGGGTCGCCCTTTGAGCTTGAGCCGGTGGCCGTGGATGCCTCTCCAACTGAGGTCTTTTTCCCGCTGCCCTATTGCCCGCTGCCCTCCGTCGAGTCTCAAATTCCGGCCTGCAAGGCGATCAACAGCTATCTGGCCAACATGCAGCTCCTAGGGCAGCGCACCGCCGAACTCCACATAGCCCTGGCGGTGGATGCTGACCAGCCTGCCTTCATGCCGGAACCCTTTACCTCGCTCTACCAGCGATCGGTCTACCAGTACAGCCGCAACCTGACCGGCCAGGTCTTCTTGCTGTTGAAGAATCGCCTGAATACGATGCCGCCGGAGACGCGATCGCTCGCCACCCTGGTCTTAGAACAGCATGACGCCTGTTTGCAGCAGTTTCAGTCGGTGTTGAACCACAAAATCACCGCTCTGCGAACTCGCTATCATGGCGACTATCACCTAGAGCAGGTGCTATACACCGGCAAAGACTTCTACATCATTGACTTTGAGGGTGACCCAGCCCGGAGTCTCAACGAGCGCCGCATGAAGCGATCGCCCCTGCGCGATGTCGCCTGCATGCTGCAATCGTTCTACTATGCCGTCAACGTTGCCCTCGACAAGGAAGTAGAGAGCGGCATGGGGCAACCCGACCATCACCATCAAATGCAGCAGTGGGCCGAATTTTGGTATCGCTGGGTGAGCACCACCTTCGTCAAGGCCTACTTGACTACCGCTGCCCGCGATAGCTTTTTGCCCAAAACCCAGCAAGAGCTAGAGGTCATGCTCAACAACTACCTGGTCGAGCAGGCGATCTACAACCTGGGTCGCGAGCTAACTAACCAAACCAACCGCATCAACATTCCCCTGCGCCGCATTCTTCATCTTTTGAATGTTGCCCCTGAGGGCGCTCTAGCTGAGCCTAAGGCCTTGAAGAAGGCCTAACCCAAACCTCAAACAGCGTTAGAGGTCAGCAAATTTTTCCTGCGGTGGCCATCGTCCCGCAGGAAATTTTCGGCTAGCTGTTTTTTGGCCAACAGGCCCAGGGTTTGGATCGCCTGCTCAACTTGCTCTGACCAAGAGACCGCCGTATTTAGCCGCAAGCAGTTGCCATAGCACTGTCCCGAGGCCGAAAACATGACGCCGGGGGCGATCGCAATTCCCTGGGCTAGCGCCTCCTGATACAGCCGCAGTGAATCAAATCCCGCCGGCATTTCGAGCCACAGCACATGGCCCCCGGTGGGCCGGGTCACGCAGGTCTCGGCGGGAAAGTAGTCGCGAATCGCCTGCTGAATGTGCACCATTTGGTCTTGGTAGACGCGGCGCAGGTGGCGGAGGTGGCGATCGTAGCCGCCGTTGGCCAAAAAGGCCGCCACCGTCAGCTGAGGTGCGATCGCCGTGTTTTGGTTGAGAATCGACTTCATGTGGGCAATCTTGCCGTGGTAGCGGCCCCCGGTGCACCAGCCCACCCGCAGCCCCGGCGACAGGGTTTTGCTCACTGACGCGCAGTAGAGCACCCGATTTTCGCTATCAAAGGCTTTGATCGCCTTGGGGCGAGTTCCCTCAAAGCAGAGATCGCCGTAGACATCGTCCTCGATCAGCGGCCTGTCGTACTGGTTGAGTAGCTCCACCAGGTGCTTTTTCTTGCGATCATCCATACAGCTACCCAGGGGGTTGCTGAAATTCGATACCAGCAGCACCACCTTGACATCGCCGGTTTGCAGCGCTTCTTCGAGGTGGGGCAGGCTAATGCCGTCGCGGGGGTGGGTGGGCAGGGTCAGTGCCTTCAACCCTAGGCATTTCAATGCTTCTAGCACGGCGAAGTAGGTAGGCGACTCGATCGCCACGGTGTCGCCGGGCTGGGTCAGCGCTTGCAGGCAAAAATAGATTGCCTCGTTGGCTCCGTTGGTAATCACCATCTGGTCGGGGTGGACTGAGCAGCCCGCGTCGAGCATGCGCTTGGCAAACTCGGCCCGCAGCTCGGGGCAGCCCAGGGGTGTGCCGTAGGAGTGGGCTGCGTTGGTGTTGTCTCGCAATATCTTGCCCATCAGCCGATTGAGCTGAGCCAGGGGCAAGTGTTCTAGGGCAGGTAGCGCCGCCCCGAGCTGAATCAACCCCGGATCGCGCATCAGGCTAATCACCTCAAAGGCCAGGGAGATATCAATATCGGTGGCCTGCCGGGGAGGCGCGGTGGGGGCGGGTTCCTGGGGCAGTTGTAGGGTTGTCTGTTTGACGTAGTAGCCCGATTGGGGTCGCACCACAATCAGGCCTCGGTCTTCCAGCAGGCGATAGGCTTCCATCACCGTGGAGGTGCTGACTGAGAGCTGAGCCCGCAGCTTGCGCACCGAGGGCAGGCGATCGCCCGGTTTAAGCGTGCCTTCGGTAATCAGTTGCTGAAGGCGATCGGCCACCTGTTCGTAGAGGATTTGGTGCGGAGCGAGGGTGATGGGGGAGAGGGGCATGAGGGTGTGGGGTGGGGGAGTAGGGGGTGAGGGTAGGGGAGGTGGGGAGTGAGGGGGTGGGGATAGTTTTGAATTTTGAATTGAGTGGAGTGATGAAGTAGGGGGGATTTTTGGGAGAGGGTAGGAACAGTTTTGGGGTGGGGAGACCAGAACAGTTGTAGAAATCCAAACTGTTACCAAGACAATTTACGCTAACTGCCTCTGTTTCGATAGGGGAAGATCGAAGAAACTTTACCTATGCCGAATCGATTCGTGCTGTTCCCGTTGGCCCATCGCCTTTCTTAGAGGACAGCTCCATGAAACCGAATAGTTTGTACGCTCAGCTTGAGCTAATTCAAGAGCCGCTCGGTAACCCTATCCAAACCGATTACTCTATTGCTCGGGTGTGGGCCGGGGCCAAGCGGTATCTCAGGCGGGCGGGCGGTGCCCTGCTGACTTACCTCTGTGGTTCCACAGACCTCAGTGTGACCGTGAAGCGCGACCTGCGGGGCAATACGCTATTTGTCGCCTACGACCCGGTGAGCCAGCAGCGTCGCACCTTCAGCTCTGAGCAAGAGCTGCGGGTGTGGGCCGACCAACGCTACTACCAGTAGTGGGTAACACCTTCGATCCTGCGGGGCGGGTTAGCCGACTGTCATTCCCGCAGGATTAGAACCTGGCAGATCTAAGGCTGCGATCGCAGGGTTTGCGGTGACTACATAAATCTGTAAACTTTGCTCGACAGCGCGGGGTATGTGCCGAAGTGAGCGCGCCGATGCGTAGGCTAGACTTGAGAATTTTCTCGGGAATGCGCTTTTCTCACCGCCTGGAATCTGCCATGCTAGAGCTACTTCGGAGCGTACTGGGTCAGTATTGGCCAAAATTGACTTGGAAACTGTATTACTGGTTTTCTAGTCCCAAAAAAGTAACCCTGGCCTTGCTGGTCATTGCCGCAGTAGCGCTGGTCGCCAGTAAACCCAAATATCGTCGCCGCCTAACTGTCGGCAGCTTAGGGTTACTGGTCGCCTACTGGTTTGTGCTGTCGCCGCTGTTTGCGACCCCGGCAACGGCCCTGCTATCAAGTTTTGTACCCACAGACAATGGGGAATCAGCCGATGCCATTGTGGTGCTGGCCCGCAACAGCCGCCTCCAGGGCGATCGCTACAATACTGCCTTAGGCATGGTAGCCGAGGGGCGATCGCCTAACCTGTTGATCATGGGCCGTTCCCAGGGGAACGATGTGCTCAAAGCCCTCGATGAGCGCAACCTGTCTCCCAATCTGATGCTCAGTGCTGTCTGCGTGAGAACAACTAAGCAAGAGGCAGAGTCAGCCGCTGCCGCCCTTGGGGCCAGGGGATTGAAGCAGATCATTTTAATCACCGATACGCCCCACATGCTGCGGGCCTGGCTTACCTTTAAAGGGCTGGGGTTTACCGTGATTCCCCATGTTGAGCCGCTGCCAGAGGAGGTGGTCAGTCGTGAGCGATCGGTGCTCGCCATTCGCGAGTACTTGGGCCTGGCTAGTTATGCGGTCTTGGGTCGGTTTGAAGGGCAGTCGCCCAACACCCTGCCTGAGGTGGCCAAAGCAGTAGCTGACGACTTTCCTGCCGATCGCTGCTTTATGACCGCTGAGCAAATTCGGCAGGCGTTAATGCTCAGCTAAAATTTTAAGAATCAGGGTAGAGTCCAATGACCATTTCGCTAACTCAGGTTGATGCTTTTACTGATGCCGCCTTTGGCGGCAACCCAGCAGCGGTGTGCGCCCTGCCCGAGGCCCGCCCCGATCGCTGGATGCAGCAAGTGGCCCAAGAGATGAACCTCTCAGAAACCGCTTTTTTCTACCCTGAGGGCGACGGCTACCGACTGCGCTGGTTTACCCCCACCGTAGAGATCGACCTGTGCGGCCATGCCACCCTAGCTACCTGCCACGTGCTGTGGAGCGAGGGTCACCTGAGCAACGAACAGCCCGCGACGTTCCATACCCGCAGCGGGGTGCTCACAGCCCGCCGCCTCGACGATTGGATTGAGCTCAATTTTCCAGCCAACCCGTCCCACCCCATCGCTGAACCCGACGGTCTGGCAGAAGCCCTAGGCGCAACCCCCCAAGCCGTTGCTGAAAACTCCCTGGGCTACCTGGTCGAGCTAGAGTCAGCAGCGGCAGTACGCGATCTGCGACCCGACTTTGTCGCCCTCGGGCAATTCCCCGTCCACGGCGTGATTGTCACCAGCCGGGGCGACGCGCCCTACGACTTTGTCTCTCGGTTTTTTGCCCCTGCCCTCGGCATCAACGAAGACCCGGTCACCGGAGCGGCCCACTGTTGCCTCAGCCCCTACTGGCGCGAAAAGCTCGGCAAAACCACCTTTCTCGCCCACCAGTCATCGGCCCGGGGTGGCATAGTCAAAGTGCAGGATGAAGGCGATCGCATTCGCCTCAGCGGCCAGGCTATCACCGTCTTCAAAGGAGATTTGCTGCACTAATGCCAATCGAGGTCACCACCTGGTATTTGGAAATGCTCGACTCGGCCCAACTGCGGCCCAAGCTCAGCAAGCATCCCAGTTTGGAGATTCGCCAGGCTGAGGTGCCCTGCCCAGAGTTGAGCCGGTTTCTCTATGCCAGCGTGGGTGGCCAGTGGTACTGGTGCGATCGCCTTTCCTGGTCTTACGATCGCTGGCTCACCTACCTCAACCGTCCCCAGGTCGAAACCTGGGTAGCCTACATTTCGGGTACCCCAGCGGGCTACATCGAGCTAGAAGCCCATCCCCAAGGCGATATTGAAATCACCTGCTTTGGTCTGCTGCCCCAGTTCATCGGTCAGGGCATTGGTGGCCATTTGCTGACGGTGGGCGTGCAGCGCGCCTGGGGCAAGGGAACCAGTCGCGTATGGGTACATACCTGTAGCCTCGACGGCCCTGTTGCCTACAAGAACTATGAGTCGCGAGGGTTCACCCGCTACGACACCAAGGTCGCGATCGAAGACCTGCCCGACGAACCACCCGGCCCCTGGCCCAACAGCAATCCCCACCCACAGCCATGAATCATCCCGACTACTACCACACCATGGCTCGCTACAACCAGTGGATGAACGAGAGCATTTATGCCTGCTGCGCTCAGCTCCCGGATGGCGATCGCAAGGCCGACCGGGGCGCGTTTTTTAAGTCCATCCATGGCACGCTCAACCATCTGCTGTACGGCGATCGCGTCTGGATAGGCCGTCTCAGCCACCAGCCTTACCCCAATGCTCACCTCGGGCAAGACCTCTACGCCAACTTCGACCAACTCCGCCAGGCCCGCACCGAGATGGATGCCGCGCTCATCGACTGGGTAGCCACCTTCACCCCCGACTGGCTGGCCCAGCCCTTTGAGTACACCAGCAACATCGACCAGCAGGTTCGCCTGCTGCCCACCTGGCTGCTGATCACCCACCTGTTTAACCACCAAACCCATCACCGGGGACAAGTCACCACCCTGCTAAGTCAGCTTGGTATTGACCCTGGCCCTACTGATTTACCCTGGCTACCGCTGGCATAACCTCCTGCCAAAGCAGCATAGCCCTAGTCAAAACCGTTGCTTACGTCCATAGCAGGTTAAGTCCCAGCCAGAACAGCCCAACTGCCAAGGTCAAGCCGACCCGCCCCTCTTCGCTCTTCTATTTTCTTTTTTAACTATGGTGCTAGTCATTGCCCCCCGCGCTAATATCCCCAGGCTTGTCGAGAGTGACTGGGGCTGAACCGGGCTGTTGATCAAGGCGTAGGGCCAGGGCCAGGGCCGATCGCGCCTGGGCCTTTTGCACTAGCGGGTCGAGTTGCTCTACCGACAGTCCACTCAACAGGCTCAGTTCCTGACGGTTTAGCCCCCTCAGCAGCATCTCAACACACCAGGTGGCGCGAGCCTGCTCAACCCCAAGCGGCTCACTAGTGGACGACATGATGCCGGTTGTGACCTCGGCCCACAGCTGCCGCACCCGCAAAGGCGTAATTGGCTGATCATCCGGCCCCAAAAACATGGCTGGTGACGCATCGCTGCGGCTTTTGATCCAGCGGGTAAGCGGGTTTTTGGTGTAGGTGCCGTAGCGCTTTCCCATAATCCACTGGTTCAGCGGTACTTGGCGTTGCTGAGGGCCAATCAGCAAGATGTGCTGGCTACTGTCGTAAAGGGCGCTAGCGCGGGTTAGCAGCGGCACCTCTGCTGCCGCCACCCCGGCCCCCAGCAGCACGTAGATCAGGGCATGGGTCTGATTGCCAGCCTTGCGAGCGGCCTGCATAATCTCATGGATCACCGGGGCGGGTAGGTCGATCCAGCTCTCTGTGTCGGGTGGAGTAAGGCTGGGCTGAGCTGGGGTAAGCCCAGCCTCGGCATGGGGCCGGAGGCTGAGCAGCCAACTGACGATACTCTCGATAAAGGCGTTCCTGCTAGACCACAGCCGATGAAATTCCATGCCGTTCTCGTTAGCACCTGCGGTGGTGCTGTCGATCGCCGCATAGCCCAGCAGCAGTGCCATCACCAGCCCCGCCACCTCCTCCGGCGACAGGCCAGCGGTGTCCCCTGGAGCCAAATGCGCCTCCAGGTACTCAGCGATAAAGTTACGAATGGTCTGTAACCCGCGCCCCATAGCCTGGCTATTGTCGGCGGAAAATTGCCCGGCCTCACCGATTACTGATCGCACCAGCTCGGAGAGTTGATCGAGGGTAGCCAAGCACTGACTCAGAAACTCCCTTAGAGACTGGTCGATAGGAGTTTGAGCTAGAGCCGCCAGATCAAAACCATAGTCTGAACCAGACAACACCTCAGCCTCAGTCATGACCGCAGCAAGCAAGCCATGCTTGCTGCCAAACTGGCGAAACAGCGTGACCTCGTTCACCCCCGCCAGATCGGCCACCTGGCGAGTGGTGGTAGTGCCCACCCCCTGGCTAGAAAAAAGCTGAAATGCCGCATCTACGAGACGCTGTCGGGCTGATTGGCGCTGACCTGCCATAGCAAAAAGAAAGCAACACTTGCATTTTACCAGAGAAGTTTGCTAGAGTTAATTTGCAAGCGACACTTGCAAAGACTCCAGTCAGTCCCCAAGGGGTGCAAAGGAGTCGGGCAAGGACTTCCCCTCAATCAGTTCGCAAGTTCGATTGAGGGTTTTAACCCTAAAAGGAAAAAGGACGTGCTATGACAACAACGCTGAAGCAAGCCCCAGAAAAACGGGGAGTCAAAGACCTGGATTGGACATTGGTAGGTTTTTTGGCCGCTATTCACGGCGCGGCCCTGCTGGCCCCGTGGTTCTTTTCATGGTCGGCCCTAGGAGTGATGGTGGCGCTGCACTGGCTGTTTGGCAGCATTGGCATTTGTTTGGGCTATCACCGATTGCTCACCCACCGCAGCTTGCAGGTGCCCCAGTGGTTAGAATATGCGATCGCGACAATTGGCGCGATGGCGCTCCAGGGTGGCCCGATCTTTTGGGTGGCGGGGCATCGCCAGCACCACCTCTACACTGAAGATGCTGAAAAAGATCCCTACGCCGCCAGTCGCGGGTTTTGGTGGAGCCACATGCTGTGGATGGTGTACCGCAATCCGGCAGTCTTTAACGGCCAGATTTATCGTCGCTATGCTCCCGATATTGCCCGCGACCCCTACTACCGCTGGCTCGATCGCAACTTTCTGCTGCTGCAAGTGCCGGTTGCGATCGCCCTCTTTGCCCTCGGCGGCTGGTCTTTTGTCATCTACGGCGGCTTTCTGAGAATTACCCTGCTGTGGCACTCGACCTGGCTGATCAACTCGGCAACCCACATGTGGGGCAAGCGCCGCTTTCACATCGAAGACAGCTCGGGCAATCTGTGGTGGACGGCGCTGCTCACCTACGGTGAAGGCTGGCACAATAACCACCACGCCTTCCCCAACGTGGCCCCCGCAGGCTGGCGCTGGTGGGAAGTCGATGTCACCTGGTACGCCATTTGGGTCTTAGAAAAACTGGGTTTAGCTCGTCGTGTGGTGCGTCCCCCCGCAGAGGCAATGGCCCAGGCACATCAGTAATCGTGTTTGAATAGCTTTACTCCTTCCCTAACCTCGCAATCTTCTTAACAGATTCGCGGGGTTAGCTGTTTATTAGAACACTCTGGACAGTTTTCGCTGGCATCGGTAGAATGCGGATTTTAGACCTATTTTGCAGTGGTCTAGCCAGCGAAAATCTAAAGTTTTAGCTTAACTCAAAAAGTATGACGAAGGGGAAGGGAACCGAGGTTCATTTGCTATGCTAGCTTTAACAATCATGATTCTCTAGCTGTTGAATCATCCCGTTGATTGCTATCTTTATGGAGCCAAGGTAGCGATCGCAAATATAAAAAACAACCTCTGCATCTATATCTTCGTAATGATGGCTGAGAATATCACGAGTACCTTTAGCGCCTTTCCAGTCAACATTTGGATACGCATTCAGTAAGTCTTTTCCCCCCACCTTTTCTAGGTTCTTAATACTCTCTCCCATCCAAATGAGCATCATAGCAATGCCATCAAGCTTGTCTACGCCCTCATCATCTTGGATAAAATCTTCGGCAGATTGAATTCCTGCAAATCGCCGCTCAATTCGATCAATAGCTGCTGAAATTTGGTGAAGGATCTCTCGCAACACCTCGCGATCATACATAGATGACATCTCGCTCAATGCGTTGCTTCAGCACTGGGTTCATTGTTGGTCGATATCTAACAATATCAACGGGGACTTGCAAAACGCTTTGAAGATGCTCTTTGAGATGAACCATAGTGAATAAGTCAGGAGCCATTTCAACCACGATGTCTACGTCGCTGACTTCCTTCGATCGATCTCTAGCAACAGAGCCAAAAATTCCTAGGCGAGTGACACCATATGTTTCTACCAAGAGAGGTTTGAGCTGGTGCAGCATCTCTAAGACTTTGCTGAGTTGGGGAGTCTCTGTAGCCATAGCGCTTTAACTAGGAGGGGCAACACTCTATCCTCAATTGGTGCATTGCGGCCCCAAAGCAAATCCTGCGATGGTTGACTGGGGTTGGCTGGTCGCGAATGCACCCTACAATTGGCCTTTTACTCATCGAGCAAACTTAGCACCTCTTGTTCTACGGCCCGCGAGGGTTGGAGAAACGGCCCATAGGGCCATCGCATCAACTCTACCGGAATACCTTGATCCGCCAGTTGAATAATCTCCCAGATAAATCGGCGTACCTGGTTGGCAATCTCGGGTTCCCACTGACCTAGCTTGGTATCGAGCTGTTCAACGATAGTGTCCATAAACGCTTCTACCAACTGGGTAAACAAGCATTGCTATTCATCAAATTATAGGGTTGCTCATCAGCCAATAGATCTTTTGGCAACAAGGCAACGCTTAGGGTGCTGATGTATCTAGGTCTACAGGGTGGAAGCGGGGGTGGAGGCGATCGCGCACCAATTCGCCTCCTACCAAATGCTGCTCCACAATGCGCAGCACATCTTCAGGGGTGACCCGGCAGTACCAGGTATTGCCGGGCATTATTTTGACCGTCGGCCCAGCGCTGCACTGGCCCATGCAGTCGCTCTCGGCCACCAGAATGGTCGGGCTCTGGTGCTGCTGAAACGCTGCCAGTACCGCTGCCGAACCGCCGCGATCGCACGAGCGATGCCGGCACACCTGCACTAGCCAACGTTTGGAAACCACAGATCGATATTTCCTCTCAATGGGCGTCTTAACCGTGAAGCCGTTATCCCTAAGTCTGCCCTATCGCCCCTAGGACAACTGTCCCATGAGCTTCACTAAACCGTTTAGAGGCCAGTCTTCGAGCAAGATCCGTAGACAGCTAACAGTTCATTCACCCAAAGCGCATCGATCGCACCCTGGAGCCGCCGCTGCTGCTGGCGGAGCGTCTGGGGGCTGAGGCAGGGCTGCAAGCGCGCCACTAGCTCGTCGGCTTCGTCAATCAAAAAGTTTAGCAACGGCTCTGCTTCGGCCTGCCGCAAAATCTCACCCATGCGCTCTGCGGCCACCTGATCGAGGGTGGGGAGCAGCGCTAACTGGCAATATTCGTAGACCGTGGGGCGGTAGGCCAGGGCGCTACTGAGCCATTCGTCAGAGTCTGACATGGGGGTCTCCTACAGCCATGGACCCAAGCCGACTGGGCTCAGGGTTTAATCGAACAACACAGCAACGGGTAACCGGCATGGCAACCCCCAAACCACCAATGGCCCACGGCGATACCCAGACCAAGGTTGGTTCCTTGAGGGTTAAGTGTACCCAGCTTGGTTGCCGTGACAAGGGTTTTGGTGAAGTTTATGCCTTGGGAGGCGGATCTTGGTGAAGGAATGACGAAGCTTGACCTAGACGGCCACTAGCGATCGCACCAAACCCTCGAATAGCGGCAACCCATCCACCCCGCCCAGCACCGCATCGGCGGCTCGCTCGGGGTGGGGCATCAGGCCCAGCACGTTGCCCGCTCGGTTGCAGATACCTGCAATGTTGCCTAAAGAGCCATTGGGGTTAGCTTCCTCATCCACAGACCCATCTATGCCACTGTAGCGAAAAACAATCTGCCGGTTGGCCTCTAGCTCGGCCAGGGTAGCCGCGTCGGCGTAGTAGCAGCCCTCACCATGGGCAATGGGCAGGGTGATCACCTGGCCCGCAGAATAATTGGCTGTCCACAGCAGGTCGGTGCGCTCGACTTTGAGGGGTACGCGATCGCAGATAAACCGCATATCTCGATTGCGCACCAGCGCCCCCGGTAGCAGCCCCACCTCGGTCAAAATCTGAAACCCGTTGCAGATGCCCAGCACCGGCTTGCCTGCCTTGGCGTGCTCCACCGTGGCCTGCATGGCGGGCGAAAAGCGGGCGATCGCTCCACACCGCAGATAGTCTCCGTAGCTAAAGCCCCCAGGCACCACCACGATATCCACATCGCTCAGGTCGCTGTCTTCATGCCAGACCATACGGGTGGGCTGGCCAAGCATGTCGCGGGTGACATAGGCCACGTCGCGATCGCAGTTGGCCCCGGGGAAGACGATGACGGCGAATTTCATGGGAGTTGAGGGGAAGTAAGGGGGAAAGTTTTGAGTTTTGAATTTTGAGTGTTGAGTTTGCTCTACTGAACTCAAAACTAAACACTTAAAACTCAAAATTTCTAAGCCGTTGCCAGGGTTTGCAGCTCAAAGCGATAATTCTCGATCACTGGGTTGGCTAAGAGCTGATCGCACATGCGATCGAGTTGCTGACTGGCGGCAGATTCATTCTCAGCATCGAGGGTTAGCTCAATATATTTGCCGATGCGAATCGGGCCGACGTTGTCGTAGCCCATGTGGGCCAGGCCAGACTGCACTGCGGTGCCCGCTGGGTCGAGCACCGAGGGGCGCAGGGTGACATAGATGCGAGCGCTGTAGTGGGGCAAGGCTGACTCCGGTGGTGGGGGAAATCCATAATAGTTTGCACCCCTCATCCTACCGTATCAACCGATTGATAAAATTGAGTCAGTACAAGTGAGCCAGCATGGTACGACGCACCCGCAGCCAAGAAAAAGTTCTGACCGTTCTAAAGGGTTTGAGCAAGCCAATTTCGGCCCAAGCTCTCTATGTTGAAATGCGGCAGGACGGCAACACCACGGGGCTTGCCACAGTCTACCGAGCGTTGGATGCCCTCAAGCTTGAAGGGGCGGTGCAGATGCGCACTCTGCCCTCTGGCGAAGCGCTCTACAGCTTGCCTCAAGAAGACCGCCACCACCTCACCTGCCTCCAGTGCGGCAACACTATCGCCATTGACCAGTGCCCCGTCCACGACCTAGAAAAACAGCTGCATAAGGCCCACGAGTTCAAAATCTTTTACCACACCCTAGAGTTCTTTGGCCTCTGTCCCCGCTGCCAGGGCAGTCTGTCCAGCGCTGAAGCTTCAGTTTCCTGAGGTTTAAGGCCAAGGACTGGGCTGCTGCCCCCAGTAAACCAGTCCTTGATTGGGCACTGTACTCGGGCTAACACCATTCGGTATATGGGGCTAGCAAGGGGGGCGATCGCAACTCCTACCGATGATTGATGGCGAAGCCAGCCAAGAGAACAATAATCAAAGCTTGAAGGCAGCGGCCATGCGGATTTTCTGTACTCCAGTCCAATGCCGGTAGCTCAGTCATTGTGCGCCTAGGCCGCTTACCCATGGTCAAGTTTAAATCTTATTTTGAGCGCCACTATCCTTACCTAGAGCGCGTTATCGCCATCATTGCTCTAGTCAACTTGGCGCTAGTCTTTTTCGATCTCACCTATCTCAGTCTGCGGCCAGTTTACAAACAGTATTTACCCTCTGTTACCCAGGTCTATGACCCTGTCAAAGGAATTAAGGCTCATCCTTTAACAGAGCGCTATTCATCTCAAGTTGAACAGCTCAAAAGCCAGCTTGATCAGACTGGGCTGCGAGCGCTTCCCACCCAAAACTCACTATCAGACTTGCAAAATCTCAGCCAGCAACTCTCGACAGAGAGCGCCTTTGCTGAGCCCCACGGTGACCTTGCCTTAGTTGCAATTCAGCAAGCCCTGCGATCGCGCACAGGTGAACCCTCAGCCCAGGATGCGTTTGCCAAATTTTGGAGTGCGGACTACCTCGAACAGACGAGTTGGCAAACGGAGCTTGAATTTTGGGACAGGCAAATTCAACCCTTTTTTCAGGGTAATTATTACCGCACCGTCAACCGATGGGGCGCACCAACGGATTATTTTTGGCTGATTGATCTACCGTTCGTGCTAATTTTTGCGGTGGATGTTTTGGCACGCATCAGTGCTACTCGGCGGCGCAACCCCGATCTAACTTGGGTGGAGGCTGGCCTGCGGCGCTGGTCTGACCTGTTCTTGCTACTGCCATTTTGGCGCGGGTGGCGAATTTTGCCTGTAGCCCTGCGCTTGTATCAGGTGGATTTGCTAGCCCTAGACGCGGTGCAGGCCGAGGCCCAGCGGGATGTAATTGTCACGGTTGGGGCTGACATTGCTGGCATTGCTGGCATTGAGATCATCGAGCAACTTCAGGATTCGATCCGGCAGGGGGAGCTGCTGAATTGGATCGCCTTAATTGACCCAGTGGCTAACTCTGAAAACTCAGTTGGCCTGGTGGCTGAGGAAGAAATTACGGCGATCGGCAATCGTCTCTACCAGGTGGGGGTAGACAATATTTTGCCTCAGGTTCAACCCGACATTGAAGAGTTGGTACAGCACAGCATTGCTCGAACCCTAGAGCAGATGCCAGGATACCCCCAGCTCAACCATTTGCCGGGCTTAGAGCAGGTATCTGTGCAGATGGTCAAGCACCTGTCTCATTCGGTAGCCCAAGGTCTTTATCGCAGCGTTGCTGGAAGCTTTTCAGATGCTAGAGGTGCAGAAATTACCGCCCGCTTGCAGCATAATTTACGCGAGGCGATCGCCCATGAACTGAGTCAATACAATACCCGCAAAGAGATCGAATCGAGGCTCGTCAGCGCCTTGGACAAGTTCAAAATCAAATATGTGAAGGCTTTGGCAGAGGCGGGTGGCGAGACGCTAGCCAGCCACACAGAGCTTTTGCGCAAGCAGCTTAGCTGACGTTGCTGCTCCCAAAAATCTTCGCATTTGAGCGGCTATATTCTTTAGACCTCTTACCTGTTCCCTCCCAGGTAAGAGGGTGAACAGGTTGAAAAATCTTAGAATTTTACAATATTGTTTGGTGACGGGCTGGCCAGCCTAGAGTTGGTCAGGCTTGAAATGGTGTCAGTTTAAGTTTGAGGCCGTCTTATTGGAAAATACAGATGAATAGCAAGGCCTCAAGGACAATCTTAATACGGTTATCAGAAGACGCTACTTGAAGGGTTTTGCTTAGTTAGTTTTTAACGTCTATTCTTCTAAAAACCTTTGGTAACAATGAATTGCAGAGATTAACCAAAAATTATGCAACGAGTACTAATCATCGGTGGCTGTGGACGAATTGGCGGCAGTATTGCTAAAGACATTTTGGCTCACACTGACGCTGAAGTGACAATTACCGGGCGCAATCCCCAACTGGGTACCGCTGCCTTAGAACGACTGGGTTCCAAAGTGCAGTTCCAACGGTTGGATCTGTCAAATCAGCCAGAGGTGAAAACAGCGATCGCCAAAGCAGACCTGGTAGTGCATTCGGCTGGCCCCTTTCACTACCGAAATGCTGATGTTTTGTCTGTCTGCATTGAGCAGGGGGTTGACTATACCGACGTTAGCGATGAACGCAGTTTTACCCGCAAAGCTCTGGCGATGCATGCCGAAGCCGAGGCTGCGGGGGTAACAGCCGTCATTAATACTGGGGTGTTTCCTGGTATTTCAAACAGCATGGTGCGCCAGGGGGTTGAAACCTTAGACAAGGCAAGTTCTATTCAGCTAAGCTACATTGTCGCTGGATCTGGTGGTGCCGGTGTGACGGTGATGCGAACCACCTTTATTGGTCTGCAACGCCCCTTTGATGCCTGGCTGAATGGCGTCTGGCAACCGGTGAAACCCTATACAGGCCGTGAATCTTTAGAGTTCCCAGCCCCCTATGGTAAGGCCCATGTTTACTGGTATGACATGCCCGAGTCGATTACCCTACAGCAAACTTTTCCGGTGGACAACGTAATCACAAAGTTTGGCGTAGTGCCTGACTTTTATAACCACGCCACTTGGACAATGGCCCATTGGCTACCCTCGGTGGTGCTGCGCAATCCGCAAACGGTAGAGTTTTTGGCCCATGTCAGTCATTCCATGACCAGTGTGACCGATCGCTTTAGCGGTACTGGGGTGGCCATGCGCTGTGATATCAAGGGGCAGCAGGGGGGCCAGGAAGCGCACTATGTCAGCACCTTTGCCCACGAAAACGCTGCGATCGCCACTGGTCTGGGCACGGGCAGTATCGCCGAACTGATGCTAACCGGCAAGCTCAAACGTCCTGGGGTGTACCCAGTAGAGCAAGCGCTGTCCACAGATTTGTTCAAAACGACGATGAATTCTCGCCAGCTAGAAATTCATGAAACTCTGCGCCAGGCTGAGGTGAATGCCTAATTTTCCATAGAGCATAGGGCTAGTTTTAGCACACTGTGCCTGGGGCAACGCCCTTGAAAATAATACCTTTTTTGCTGAGTAGATTGTGCGATCGCACTCAGCGAATTGTTTCCATGTCGATGCGCCTGCTTTTAGGGCTAGACCCTAAAAGCAGGCGGGTTTTCGCTTGTCAAATCAGCACCCAAGCTATTTTTCAAGACGCTTCCCAAGCTCAGAAAAAAGGAGTATATCGAAAGATTTTTTGAATCTATCTATTTGTATAACGTTAAACCATCTCATTCTTGTGGTTGAGGTTGGCAATGCAAAGAAAAAATTACTGTCTACTTAAGTAAAGATTTTTCTTATTCCCAGTAAAAGGGGATTTTTATGTATCGGCCAGACAAAGTGCAGGCTTACTTAACCTCGATTAGCGAAAGCCATTCTCCTGTGGAAGACGTGCTCAAACGCAACGTTTTTAAGTATGGCTTGTGGCTTCTAGCAATTCCGGCAATTATCTATGGAGCGATTGACCGCGGTGTAGCCGCCTTCTCTGGCTCTGTCCTCGATGTGACCAACCTCTCCTATTGTTTAATAGGGCTAGTTATCCTGTTGGCATGGATATGCATCGGTTTGGCCGACGACCCCTCTGCCATGGTTTCCTTGGAAGAGACTGAGAAAATTAAGTCTGCGATCGCCCCCGCCTCAGACTACATCGCTCAACAGACCTATCGACTGCCGTTTCCTTACCTGTGTCAGGTTTACCATCTGCTCAACGTTCAACACTTAGAAGATATTCACCGCTTCAGCTTGGGAAATTTGAAGGTCGTCAAGGTCAGCGATTTCCAAAAAACCCAGGAGGGCGGCAAGATTCGCTTCGAAACGATGCTGGATTCTCCGTTTAACGTTCTGCGGCTGTGGCGCAACCCAGTGGTTGAGGTAGAGCTAACGATCCATTCGCCTCACCAAATTGAGCTAAAGGTGCCAGCCTATGGCCAAAAGTTTATTCGCATTTTGTTTAATGTAGTGCCTCTCAACGCCGAAGAACATCACCTATCAATTCAAATGTTTAGCAACTTAGCATGGCCTAAGGAATTGTTTAAAGCTGTGTTGATTCTGGCTTCTAGCCTTACCCTTTTAGAAGACTTGCCCTATCTGAATCATTTAGCCAGACGCAACTATGGGCGGCTATTTAGCCAAGTCTCAGAAAAACGGCGATCGAACCAAGCAATGCAGCTCTTTCATCGCTACGCTGATCTTTACAACGATTCCTGGAAATATCGACAGCTACAGCTTCTAGATTACTAACTTCGAGAGCTGGAGCTTTTAGTTTTCCTGCAAAAAGGAGCCTAAGATAGGGGAGCAGGCTATGCTAAGCCTTGATTCATCACGACTACAACAGCTTCCCGTGGTTTCTCCCGTTATCCCTCGACCCGCTCTGGATGTTTCGCCGTCGCCGTCGCCGCGCCCCAGGTCAGCGCTACGCCAGGGGTGGCAGCGATCGCTGCCGCAGCTCAAGCATCCTCAAATGTGGGGCCTGGGTTTTGGTAGCTTAGCCCTGGGCTTGGTCAACGGTGCTTTGGTCATCTCAGCAGGGATCGGGCTAGTGGCCTATCAGCAGATCTTGCAGCTCTCGCCGCGCCAGCGCAAGGGGTTGATGCAGCGTCTTCAGCAGGGGCTGCCGCTGCCCGCCACCCCGCAGCAGCAGGCGTTGAGCTTGGGTTTGGTCACAGGAGTCAGCACTTATACCTTTACTGCCCTGTGGCACAGCACCCACTCGCTGCTGATGGCGCTACTGCTCACCGGGCAGGGGGCACTGGCGCTGTTTGCGGTGGGGGCACTGCTGCGATCGTCCCGTTCGACCGAGCGCACTGATGACCTGTGGGATGCCGCTCCTGTAGCTCAGGTAGATCACAATTTGGGTCTGCTGAGCCACCCCGACCCGCTAAAGCGACTGGTGGCGGTGCGGCGGCTGGTGCGCCTGGCCCAGGGCAATGAAGAGTATCTGGCGGGGATGTCGGTGCGATCGCACCTCCTCGACTGCTTTCAAATTCGGCTGGAGCAGGAGAGCGATGCGATCGTGCGATCGGCTATAGAAGAAGGGCAGAGCTTGCTGCGATCGGCCAAGCCATTATCGCCCAGTTCCGCCACGGCCTTCGTTGTAGACTCTGCCTCTGACGCTGCTGAGCTGAAACAGCCAGAATTAGAAACTCAACTGGTTGCAGCATCAGGCCTTTCAGAATCCCTCAAGCCTCCCAATTTAAAGCATGTAGAAGCATCACCAGAGCAAATCGACCTGGGGCAGCATCCAAGCAGCGCCTTGGAAAAAATGCCAGAGACATCTACCACCACACCGACTCGTGTGTCTGAACCTGCGCCGAAGGGACGGCGCACTGTCGAATACGAATACGTGGAATACTTAGACGTTTAGACTCTAGAAATCTGCGCTATGGATCGCTTCACCGTTGAGGTCATTTCCCAGACCCCAAACCCTCAACAGACCATGTATGCCGCCATGCACCAAGACTACGCCGAGGGCTTTGTGGCGCACGATCGCGCGCAATGGCCCAGCGAAGAGCGCTGCGGCGAAATCTTAGTCACCAGCTTACTAAAGGGGGGGCGTGGTCACTACGGCCCGCTGGAGCACCCGCAGATTGTGTTTAACGTTGGCTGGTTTCCCCACAGCACCATGCAGCAGATTCGTACTCATCGCGTGGGAATTTCATTCGATGTTCAGAGTTTTCGATATACCGGGCAGCGCATTCTCGATGTGGTAGACGGCAAGCGCGAGGTCGAGGAGGTCTTCTATCTACGGCCCCTAGGCTTTTATAGCGATCGCCAGGGCAAAAAGTACGAATACACCCCCGAAGCTCGCCAGCAAGATCTTGACTGGTGCCTGGAAGCCAGCCACCGCTACAAAACCCGCATCGACCAAGGCTTTGCCGAAGAGCACGCCCGAGGGCTGATTCCCTTTGATATTCGTCAGCACTGGGTGATGTCGGCCAACGTGCGATCGGTGATGCACCTGCTCGACCTGCGCTGGAAGGCCGACGCCCAGCTCGAAGCCCAGAAAATGTGCGAAGAGATCTGGCCCCACTTTGCCGCTTGGGTACCGGCGATCGCCGCCTGGTACGAAGAGAACCGTCTTAAAAAGGCCCGCCTGGCCCCCTAAAGCAATGACACAAAAAAGGGGAGACGGTGTCGTCTCCCCTTTTTTGTGTGAGGTTCTGAATAACTCTGAATAGGAAACCCGGCTACTCGACCCTAACGGTACCGGAAGTTGCGGTAGACCAGACGAGAGTTGAGGCCGCGACCTCTCAGGAAGCTAACTACAGCACCAGCATCGTTGCGATCGGTGCACTCCGCCGCATTGATAAATTGACCCTGGGGCGCATTCTCAAGGCGAGGGTTGATTACACAGGTCAAACCACCTACACCCTGGCTGCTGCCACTGGGTAGCACCTGGCGCACCTGCTGAAGTTCATTGTCACCACCAAAGACGGCGGCCACAAAAGGCGCTAGGCCAGCCCCATCGGGCACAGTGCCCCCGCCGCCAAAACAAGCGGGGCGATCGGCCTGGGGAATATTAGTTATCAGAGGCGCAGAGTTAATTCGAGGTTCTGACAGTAGCACCCCGTTGTTGGGGGCAATCACATCCAGCCGAGCCTGTCCATCACCGCTGACTCGAATGAAGTAGCGGGCCGCAGCACCGCCAAAACTTTGACCGCCAAAGTAGTTGACCCAGCATCTGTAGGGGGCAGCCTCAGTGGCTTCTGCGGTGGCAGTCAGACCATTGACCAGCGCTTGACCAGTGACTCTGTTGTAGACATTCATCTTGGTTACGCCGCTGTCGTTAAACACCCGAACCGCGTGATTTTGGGTATCAAAGCCCACAATCGTGCGGTTGAGCAGGTCGCCTTGTCCAGGGTTAGGGTTAGGGTTGGGGTTAGGGTTGGCTCCGGGAAGGAAAAAGTCCCGAACGCTGGTGCTGTTTTGGCTAAGCAATATAGCACTGGTGGAGACCTCAACGATTTCGAGGCGGGCCTGGTTGTTACGTAGGTTGCCACTAGCCCGGTAGACGACGCTGCGGCCTGCACGCGAGCCAAAGCTGTCATAGCTTATCCAATCACTACTAATAATTCCGTCGCGGCGGGTAACGGAAGCATTGAGTTGTTCAGACTGCCGAGTTTCTCGGTTGTAGACGTTCATCCGCAGAGTTTGAGAACTCCTGGGAAAGACGCTAACGGTAAAGGTAGCGGTTTCAAAGTAGAGGGTGGCGTTGCCCGAGGTGTTGGGTTCCTGGGCGATCAACATATCCAATCCGGCCTCGGCAGCGGCGTTGGGCGTCAGTGCTGGGGGCTGAGCCGCACCGTAGCCGGGCACCGATAGGCCCGTAACCAGAAAAACCGAGGTAATAAATAGCGCAAGCGACTTAAACAACCGCTTCGACCAGCGGCTAAGGGGGACATTGGGCCAGACTGGTTGCATGAAAATTAGCTCCCTATACTCCTCATTCGAGAAACCCGTTAGGCGACCAATTCGGGAACGTGCGGGTATAGAACCCCGGTTTCTCTGCAAATACGGCTGTAATTTTAGCTAACTTTCCCTAAAGCGCTCCTTTTTTTTGCTGCTTTCCAAAGCGCTACGGTTTGCCCTGATCAGGCTAAGTCTAGATTCAATTGCCTCGGTGTAAAAAGAGGTCGTCTCCACCAGAAAAACCGTCACTTTTCCTATGGAGGCAAGGCGCACCAACCAGCATTCAGCATTAGGTCTCTATCGTTATGACCACCGGGAGAACAATCACCTTCAGCCTTACAGAGATCAATGGTGTTGCTAAGCCTTTTCTGACCCATGGGCTGACTCGTTAGCCACTTGATCCAAATATTGCTATGCCTCCGATGGACGGGACATGGGTAGATATCCCGAACGAATGTGCAGGTCGCGCTGGGGAAACGGCACCTCAATATCGTGGTGGCGCAGGCTGGCCTCAATCACAAAGTACAGGTCGCTTTTGATCACCAATTGACGACTGGGCTGGGCAATCCACACCAATAGCTCAAAGTTAAGGGCGCTCTCGCCAAAACCCAGAAAAAATACTTGGGGGGCGGGAGCCGTCAAAATTTCCTGGTTTTTTTGGCAAGCTTCGAGCAGAGCAATTTTGACCTGCTGGGGATCGGCACTGTAGGACACCCCCACCGGCAGGCGAATGCGCGATACGGGGTTACCGTGGCTCCAGTTGATCACCTCTGAGTCTAAAAAACGGGAGTTGGGCACGATGATCGAGACATGATCAAGGGTACGAATCTCGGTGCTGCGCGAGCCAATGCGGGCCACGGTGCCGTTGACCTGGCCAAAGTCAACGAAGTCACCCACCTGCACCGGGCGCTCAAACACCAGCACCAGACCGCTGACAAAGTCTTTGACTAGCCCTTGCAGACCCAGACCCACCCCAATGCCAAGACCGCTGGCGATCAGGGCGATGGAGCTGAGATCGATGCCCCAGAGCTGAAGCACGACCACGGTGCCCAGCAAAATCAGGGTGTATTTTGAGAGCACCGAGATCGCTTCCTGGGCGGCGAGGCTGATGCCGGTGACCTGCAAGACCCGCGATCGCATCAGGTTGGTCACCGTACTGGCGATCACCACCAGGGCCAGCAGGGTGGCCATGACCATCAGCAAATCAAACAGCGAGTAAGAGCGGCTGCCCAGCAATAGGCTGCGGTCAAACAGGCCCTCCTGCAAACTGCTCGACACCCGGTAGCTGACCCGCCGCGTGAGGGGAAACAGGTTGGCAACATAGCTCACCGCCAAAAACCACACCACCCCGCGCACCAGCACCAGCGTCAGCCGAAACAACAGCTTCAGCCCGGTGCTGTGCTGCTCTGAGTCGGTGGGCCAGAAGGATAGGCGTTCAAGCAGCGGCTTGAGCCAGCGGTGCCACAGCCAGCCCGTCAACAGGTGCAGCACCAGGGCGGCAGCCAGCGCGGCCAGAGCTTTGACTAGCGCCTGGGTCAAAAAGCCTGACTGGCGTTCGGTGCGAGCCTGGCTGAGGGCAGCAGCTAGAGCATCTGCCCAGCGATCGGCTTGGGCTTGGGGGGTGCTGGCTCCGCCCACGGCGACATCGGCGCTGGTGACCGTCATGATGTAGCGATCGCCCGCAAAAATGATGGGGTTACTCCCCCCTGTGTCCCCAGTGCTGCGAGTTTCGGTGCGCACCAGCGCCGGGTTAGCGTCTTCTATTAAAGATTCCAGGTTGATTTCAATAGCCAGCGCCCGCTCCACGGCGGTGAGGTCTCCGGCGGCGGGTACCTCAAATAGAAAGAGGCCATCTAGAAAGACCGGCTCAGTGTCGATAGTCTGGGCCATGCCTGGCCCTACCATGGCCCCATGCAGCGCCAGCGATAGCACAATTCCCCAGACCAGACGGCCTAGCCAACCCATCGGGTTTATTCCCATCAGCATGCGTCTAGACCCGACCGAGACACCGACACCAGCATAGCGGACGGGAGGGTGGGGAGGAGTGGGAGGGTAAGGGGGTTGGGGTTGGGGAAGTTTTGAATTTTGAATTGAGGGCTAGGGGGAAGCGGTGGATGAGAGATTGAGAGGATAACTAAGGGTTTTCTGGAGAGGGCGAGTCTTCGGGAATGGCCTCGGTTAAGGCACGGCGGGCAATGCGGGTGATGTAGAGGGTCACCGCCACCGTGGCTACCAGGCCGATAATGCGAAGGATCCACTGTACTGTGGCGGCCTCGGGAGGTTGGCTGCTGTCGGCCCCTAGGGTAGCGAGGTTGCCCACCAGCGACCCCAGGTAAACGTACATAATTGTGCCGGGCAAAATGCCTACCGTGCCCACCACATAGTCTTTGAGGGAAATTTGGCTCAGTCCTAGGGAATAGTTGAGCAGGTTAAAGGGAAACACTGGCGATAGCCGCAGCAACAAGATGATCTTGCGGCCATCCCTAGCGATCGCATTGTCAACGGCTCGAAAACGTGGGTTGTTGGCAATTTTGCTAGCGACCCAGCCCCGCGCCACGTAGCGGCCTACCAAAAATGCTGCCGTGGCCCCTAGCATCGCCCCTACAAACACCAGGGCCGAGCCTTTGAGCACGCCAAACACCACGCCCGCTCCCAGAGTCACGATTGAGGCGGGCACAAAGGCAACGGTAATTACGATATAGAGCAGGATAAAAGCTAGGGGTGCGATCGCCCCCAGACCGTCAATCCAAGCCAGTGCCTGCACCAGCTGCTGCTGAAGCGACGCAAACAACGACGGGTCTGCCCCTGATCCCTGGGCTAGGACAGAGGCTGCTGGGGCACTCACTAACGCAACACTCAACCAGAACATAAAGCGAAGCACTCTCTCACTAACAGCGGGCGCGAATTAGGTCTGGAAACTTGATCTTAAAGGAGATGAGAGAACGTCGTGCGATTGGCACCGCCTGGGAGTGAAACTTAAGCAGCGATTTCAGGCAGGTTTAGACATAAAAAAGGCCCAGCGATCGCCGGGCCTAGATATGAGTCAGGTGCGCACCGCATTGCAAGAATGCACGGGTGGTTCACTGTCATCATGGTTGTAGGGGCGATCGCTGGGGTTAATGAGCGGTTAAGCTAGCCCAAGTCTCTGAGTCGTATCGGGCTACGGGCCAATCCGCTGCCAGCACAGGCATCAAAGCTGAGAATCTTGGCCTAAGCCTGAGGGGTCTCAGAAGGCAGAACTTCGTGGGTAGACCGTCCTAGCATGTTGGCTCGGCGATGCTGCTGCTGCTGACGGGTACGGGCTAATAGCTGCCGAGCCTGCTCTTGAGTAGATAACATAGCGAACACTCCAAAAATTCTGTATCTAAAGTTACCGAATACAATTCCAAGCATATCTTTTCTTTTGAGAAAAGAGTCAAGGCTAGCCACAGAAAACATCAAACTTTGGAAAAAATCTGCCCAGCGACAGACCGTAGCGCCTGCTCCCCCAGCCAGCGGTAGCATCCTGGTAGGATCAAGGCCAATAAGGAACCCCCAAGTGAAATCCGTGGTGAAACAAGCGCTGAAAATTTCCCGCGTCATGCTGTCGGTGTATTACGCCTATATGGTGGAATACCGGGCTGAGCTGGTGTTTTGGGTGCTTTCAGGCACATTCCCTTTGATTCTCATGGGGCTGTGGGTCGAAGCGGCCCAGGGCGACCAATTTAACCTCAGCCCAACCGAGCTGGTGCAGTATTTCTTGGCGGTATTTTTGGTGCGGCAGTTCACCGTCGTCTGGGTAATCTGGGAATTTGAGCGGGAGGTGGTGGAAGGCCGACTGTCGCCCTACCTGTTGCAGCCCATCGACCCCGCCTGGCGACACTTTTTTAGCCACGTGTCAGAACGCTTTGCTCGGCTGCCCTTCGCTTTTTTGCTGGTGGGTTTCTTTTTGCTGCTCTACCCCTATGCCGCCTGGTTGCCCAGCCTGGGCAATCTGCTGCTAGGGCTGCTGGCGATCGCCCTGGCCTTTTGCCTGCGGTTTCTCATGCAGTACACCTTTGCCCTAGCCGCCTTTTGGACGGAACGAGCCAGCGCCCTGGAGCAGTTTTGGTTTTTGCTCTACACATTCCTGTCGGGCATGATCGCCCCCCTCTCCCTCTTTCCTGACGCGGTGCGAGAGGTGGTGCTGTGGACGCCATTTCCTTACCTAATTTACTTTCCGGCCAGTCTGCTGATCAACCGCCCGGAGCATGTGGCTCAAGGGTTTGCGGCAATGGTGCTCTGGTCGGCGCTGTTTTGGGGGCTAAACCGCTGGCTGTGGCGGCGGGGGCTGAAGCAATATTCTGGCATGGGGGCCTAATGGAGCGCTATTGGAAGGTGCTGCGGCTGTTTTGGGGTACGGCGATCGCCGCCGAGCTAGAGTATCGCCTCAATTTCTTGGTCACCGCCCTGATTAGCCTGGGCGGGCTGGTGGGCAGCTTATTTGGCCTGTTTTTGTTCTATCGCACCGGCTACGAGTTCGCCGGATGGAGTTGGGAAGCCGCCTTGCTAGTGCTAGGGCTATTTACCGTGCTGCAGGGCTTTGCCGCCACGGTGCTAATTCCCAACCTCAACAAAATCGTTAGCCAGGTGCAGCAGGGCACCCTCGACTTTGTGCTGCTGAAGCCGATTAGCTCGCAGTTTTGGCTCTCAACCCGCGTGATCTCGCCCTGGGGTCTGCCCGACGTGCTGTTTGGCCTGGTGATGATCGGCTATGGCGGCACGCGGCTGGGCCTGGGCTGGGCCGACTACGCCCTGGCAATCTTGCCCCTGCTGTTTGGGGCGCTGACTCTCTACAGCCTGTGGTTTATGCTGGGGGCCACCAGCATTTGGTTTGTCAAAATCTACAACGTCACCGAGGTGTTGCGGGGGCTGCTAGAGGCAGGGCGGTTTCCGATCGCAGCCTATCCAGTCGCCTATCGAGCGTTCTTTACCTTTGTGGTGCCGGTGGCGTTTTTGACGACCGTACCGGCCCAGACCATGCTCAACCAGGGCGGGCGCGGCTGGCTGCTGGCCTCGGCACTGCTGGCAGCGGTACTCATGGTGGTGGCGAATCGGTTTTGGCGGTTTGCCCTGCGGTTTTACACCAGCGCATCGAGCTAGGTCAGCTAGAGCCAGCGCTTGATCCAGCTCATCCCTAGAGCTACGGCATTGCCCTGGCTGCTGCGGTGGCGGGCGCTTTCAGCGATATACAGAATTTGTAGCTGGATTGGTCGATGGTGCGATCGCCCGTTAGCTTGCACCAGCCAGCGCTGGTATTGGGCCAGCTCATCACCCTGAAGCAGCAGATCTGGGTGGCGTTGCTGTCGCTCCCATTGCAGGGCTCTCACCAAAAGCTGGGTATGGGCATCGTGATAATCAGCAGCGTGGTGTAAGGTCTGCAAAAGGTGACGGCCCCCGTCGGTCTGTGCCAGGGGCAGCGATCGGTTCCGGAGGTCAATGGTTTCGAGGGTTTGCAAGGGTTCGGGCAGGTGATGGGCAGAGATGGTTTCGATCAGCACCGGCACAATGCGTTTGTTCAGGCTCAGGGCAAACAGCAGCCCCTGTAGACAAAAGACATCGGCCAGGGTGTAGGGCGACAGCACCAGCACATAGTTATCGCAGGCCTCAGCTGCCCGAGAGATCAGCGCCTCAGGGTCGGCGTCAGCGGGCCAGGGGTAGGGGCATTGCCGGTAGGTAATCTGAGCCTGGGTCAGTAGCTGGCGCAATGCCTCTACCACCTCGGCACCACCAGGCCCGGCGATCGCGTCCCCAGGGGTATGGCCACCATCCTCGACCGCGTAGGCCAAAAATACCTGAGCCGTGGGATCAGTGGCAGACTGGCGATGGCCAGCAACATTTGCGTTGTTCAAAAGCTGTACCTATGCTTGCCATGCACTCAAACCCTGTGCCCAGATTGGCCAACGCGCTATGCGTTGTCTGGGGTTGTTGCTCCAACTGCCCGCGCCTTGAGCATACCCATTTTTTCAAATTGGCTTGCTATCGCCGGATACACCTGCTCACTTAGTCTGCAACTGTCTTTTAAGCCCATTGCAGGTAAGGCCAGGATTTTGACTGTCCCCAGCGGCGGGCTGAGCCCTTGCAAAAGACCGGCCTTAGAGAGCTAAGGCCACCAGCTCATCCAGCACGTCCTCAAAGGCTGGACGAGCCAGCACCTCAGGCTGCATACAGGCGAACTGTAGCTGGCGCAGTCGCCGCACTGGATCAGAGAAGGTGGGGCAGCGATCGAGCAAATCCTCCAGCAGACAGCCAAAGGCCCGTACCTCCAGCCGCTCTAGGACCGGAGCGGCCTGCCCCGCCCGGTCGTAGAAGCTGGCCGCCCCAAAGTCGCTTAAGCAGGCGTCTCCCACCACAGTAACCAGGGTGTTGTGGGGGTATAGATCGCCGTGGAGAATGCCGCGCCGATGCAGGTGGGCGGCAGCAGCGGCCACTCCAAGCGCAATGCCCACAGCCGCCTCTAGAGAATAGGTGACCTCTGGAGGATAGGTATCACGGGTACAGCTTTCCAAGCTGGGAGGGCCGCCCATCACTTGGTAGGTAGAATCTACCAGCGGCAATACCAGCCCAGATTTCTGCTCGGGATGGCCGACAATTTGCCCCAGGGGCCCAATCAGGTTGGGGTGTGCCCCCGCCGCTATGCAGGCCAGCATTTCGTCTTCGGGCAGGCCGTCGCTGGTGATCGCGCCTTTAAACAGCTTGAGGGCAACGGGCATTTCATCCTGGCCCTGTCGCCAAGTGCCGCGCGAAATTACGCCGGAGGCCCCCTCCCCGAGGATATCGCCTACCGTCAAGTTATCCCAAGCGATTTGCGGGAGCGGCAGAGGTTCACTGTCCCAGCCCTGGCAGAAAGGGTTGCCCGCGTAGGCCAGCCAGCTTAGGCGGGGCAGGGCGAGAAGCTGAGAGGGCAAGGCCTCAAGCTGGTTGGCGGCCAAGCGCACTAGCTCTAAATTTTGGCAGTTGGCTAGACTCTCGGGCAAAGCCCGCAGCTGGTTGCCAGCCAGCATCAGCTTTTGCAGATCGGTGAGCTGACCAATGGACTCGGGCAGCGACTCAATGCGGTTGTCGGTCAAGATCAGCCAGCGGGTAGCTAGGGGTAGCGCCCCAGCGGGCACGGTGGTGATTTGGTTGGCCTTAAACCCAATCATCGACAGCTTGGGACAGTGGGCCAGCACCTCGGGCAACACCTCAAAGGCGTTGTTGCTGAAGAATGCCACTCGCAGGTTGTGCAGCTGAGCAAAGCTGTCGGGCAGGGTAGTCAGAGCATTGTTTGACAGATCGAGGACTTCGAGGCTGTCTGCCAACTCAAGAATTTCTTCTGGAAAGGTCGTTAGCCCTGCCGCCAAGTTGAGTCGCCGGGTGCCGGGGCGCAAATGTAATGGTTCGAGGCCGACACCGAGGGGTCGCCGCATTTCCAGATTTTGCATCAGTGTATCCTCGGGTCGAGTGTCTACGCCTAATGTGGCATTTCTCCAAAGTTACACGTGTGAAAATTCGGTGTAGTTTATCGGCGAGCTTGGCGATCGCACGAACCGAGTCAACAGGCTTGAGACAGTGCTCTAGCGATCGCGGCCAATCTCCCGCAAGTTCAGATAAACAACTAACGCAGCAATCAGGGTCAGCAGACTACCCAAACCCGAAAACACTAGGCCCAGCCAGCGAGCGGTCGCCTGGTCTTGCTCAAGCGACAGTAGGTAGGCGGCTTTGGTTTCAAACCCAATTTCGGCTTTGTCTACCACGGGGTGATTCCGAGTCGGTTCCCGTTTCTGGGATGCCGTAGGCTCTACGCTTCGCGAATCGCCCGCGATGCTCAAGGTGCCCAACACCAAAACTGGATCGTTGACCTTAAAGCCTTCGTAGCTGCGATCGCTCCCCTCCTCTACCTGAGAAACCGTCGATCGCAGGGTATATCCCGCCGCGATCTCCACCTCCTTGCCTGGAATCTGCACCCAAAGCGTGGGGTTATAGCTGCGCACATAATCCCATTCCCACTCGTCGTCTCGGTACACCCGGTGATATTCGTCGTAGGCCACCAGGGGCGGGCGATCGCTAGGGGAGTTGCGATCGCTCACCTTTCCCTCCAGCAGCACCGGCGCACCTCGCTCGTTGAGAGTAGCCGCCGTGGCTACGGGCAGCCGCGCCACCTCCTTGGCATGGTTGGCAACTTTCCCAGGCACCACTGCCCAAAGCACTCCCCCGGCAATCAAAAAAGAAACGCCCACGGCGGCAAATATGCCCGGCAGCAACCAGCGATCCCAGTTGTTCATTGCTACCCTACGATCTCTGTTGTCACCAAGATGCCCTCAACTGGAGCTAGATTAGCTCTGCACAGCTTGAGGCTCAGGCACATCGTCTAGAGCTTCTAAAGCTGCCTTTTCTTTATCTAGCCGCCGCTTGCGGGCATAGAGCTGAATCGTTGCCGCCATAAACACCACCAGCCCCACCATCAGCCAAGTGGTCGCCCCCGTGGGGAAGTTGTTCTTAAAGATCACCAGCATGACGATCGCCACCAGCAGCAGGGTGGGGGCTTCGTTGAGCGCTCGCAATTGCTGCCCCGACCACTTGCACTCGCCCCGGTGCAGCTGACGCATCAGCCGAGCGCAGTAGTGGTGATAGGCCAACAGCACCGCCACTAGCCCAAGCTTGGCGTGCATCCAGCCATCTTTGAGGTAATCGGGCATCTGCACCAGCAGCCCAATAGCCATCACCACCGTCACTATCATGCCGGGGTTGGTAATGATGCCGTAGAGGCGCTTTTCCATCACGGTGTACTGGTTCTTGAGAATGCTGCGAGCTGGCTCTGGCTCAGCCTCCGCCTCAACGTGATAGATAAACAGGCGTACCAGGTAAAACAACCCGGCGAACCACACCACCACGCCGACAATGTGAAACGCTTTGAACCAGTAGTAGGCCATAGGTATTCCTGTCATCCGGCCAAAGGCTCTGCTCTGGCGAGATGTTGCAAACCGTTAAGTACGCCTTTTATTGTCCTGCAAGGGTTTGCCCTTGAGAAGGCGAGCGCGATGGTTCTTAACGATTTTGGATTGTGGCTTTGCGATTTTGAGTGATTGTTCTTACCCCCACTCCCCACTCCCTACTCCTACAACCGCCGCAACACCTGTGCCAACAGCTCCCCCGGCAGCTTAGAGAGCACCACCTGCTGACCGGGAATGCCGAAGATTTCAAAGTTGAGGTGGGCGTTGTAGACCAAGGCTGTGATCAGCACCTCCACCTGCTGAGGGTCGTCGTACCAGCCCTGGTAGGCCAACAGGTATTGGCTGAGGGCCGTTTCTAGATGGTGCTGACGGGCTTCTGGCTGAGTTTCTGGCAGTGCCTGAGCCAGCTGATCGTGAACCACTCCGGCGCTGTGGCAAGTGGCCCACAGGTCAAACCCCAGAGAAGGGGGTGGCGTTTCTTGCAGGGCGATCTGGGCAGCGGCCAGGGCAGTTTCGTAGGCGGCAACGGCCTGTTGTAGGGTGTCAATGCGCCGTTCGCCTGCGATCGCCGCCTGCTGCGCCAGATCCCAGTAGGCGGTGCCCAGGTTGTTGGCGGTGGCAGCACAGCCAGCCGGGGCAGCGTCCACAGTGCGGTATTTGAGGGCAGCTTGGTAGGCAGCGATCGCCCGCTCGAGCAAAAATACCGGCTGCTGGTGCTGGGCCAAACTCCAGTAGGCAATACCCAGGTTGTTTTGCACCATGGCATATTCCAGCGGTTCATCCTGGGCAGAGCGGTGAGCCAGGGCTTCACCGTAGGCGGCAATAGCCTGGGCCAGGTGATGCTGGGGCTGGTCATACTGGGATAGCCGCCAGTGGATCGCCCCCAGGCTGTTTTGCAGATTGGCGTAGTCGATGGGCGATCGCGCCGCCGGGCTGTGCAATAGAGCCTGCTGATACGCTGCTACGGCTTTCTCTAAACAGGGGGCTGGCTCCTCCAGGTTAGCCAACAGCCCGTATACGGTGCCCAGGTTGCCGTAGATGCGCCCTAGGGTGTCGGCGGGGATCGCTTTAGCACCACCCTGGAGGGCTTTTTCGTAGGTGCTGGCGCTGCGGCGCAGCCAGGGGGTGGGGTCAGGCGTGCTCTCCTGCTGCCCCTGGAGCCAGTAGAGGCTAGCTAGGTCGTTGAGGGCGTCGCACCAGTCATTGCTGCCCTGGGGCAAACCGGCGATCGCCAAGTCATACACTGCCGTCGCAAAGTCCAACACGCTGGCAGCGGGGGCATCGACCGAGAGGCGATCGCGCCCGATCTGGCCCAGCGCCAGGTACGCTCGCGCTAGGGTCAGCGGCCCCGCCTGCTGCTCAACCAACCCCTGAATATAGCGCCATAGGTTTGTCAGCTCCACATCTTCAGCTAAGTCTGGGGGCAGTTGTAGAGCCCCCGCCGGGCGCGGAGATGTCGAACCGGGCGAGGCGGGGGCAGGAACCGGCTCAACGGTTGGCAGCACAGGCTCAGCCCGCTGTAGGGCCGCCAAGGTCTCCGCTGCCATTGCCCCCATCGGCGGCATGACAATACTCGAAAACGTCCCTTGCTCTATAACGGTGTAGCCCTGGAGATTTTGTGGCTGATCATGGCTGCGAGCAGCCTTAGCATCTGAGGCGGGCAGAGTAGGCAGGTCTGCGGGCGGTACTGCTGGCCGTGCCGCCGCATCCTGCAAAACAGGATTCTTTAGCGCAGGCTGCTCAAAAGTCGAAAGATCATCTCGCAGCACCCGCCAGAGATCGGGGGGATTAGCCGAGGGATTATTTGGCCCTGGTGGCACCGCTGGCTCAGCCGGAACCGAAGGAAACGCACCGGGTTCGCCCATGAACTCAAACAGACCGCTGCGCGATCGCCAAAACCCCGGCACCGACTGGCGAATTTTGCCTAGCCAAGGGCGCGGCACCCACACCACCAGCCGACAGTCGAGCTGGGTCAGCAGCGCATCGACCCGAATCAGCGAGGCCAAAAACCGATTTTGCACCGTGGGCGACTGGCGGGTGAGCTGATCAATACCCACAATCTGAAACACGGGCGTAGTCGGTAGGCTGCTCTGGAGCCGACGCTGCTGCTTCAGCCACAGCAACACCTCGCGCACTAGGTCGGGGCGATCGCCGCTCAGCCGCAGCGTCACCAGCGTAAACTGCCGCGCCCGCACCTCTGCCGCCAAAGGCACCGTCTCAGGCAGAGGGCTAAAGTTGGCCTCCAGGCGCTGGGCTAGCTGCTCTTGCAGGGCCAGGTCGTCGCACACCGCAATCAGCAACTGCCGTCGCAAGTTGAGTTGTAGAGCCAGTCGCAGCTCTTGATAGGCTTCCTGGTTGTGCCCCAGGTAGGTTTGAGAATTCAAAGACACAGCAGCGGTCACGGTGGTTAAGATGCAAGCGGCATGATAAAACTAGTTACTATGAACTAGCGCGACGGTCAGAGACCAGCCCTGAGCACGATTCCGAAACGGATACTTGTTTCGAGTTTCCGTTTCTGGATGCCATAGGCTTTACGCTTCGCGAATCGCCCCGCCCCCTTCCATTACACTTCACTCCACGCCAATCGTTTCAGGACGCCAGCATCATTTTCAGCCCCAATGAGCGCGACCCAGACCACCTCTCTGGCCCCAACCCCCCTTGAGTTAGCTATTCTGGGCCAACTCAAGGCTACTGGCGGCACCTGCGATGCCCTCACCGCGCTACCCGTCGAGCGCAAAAGTTCTATGCGCCAGCGGGTCAAAGCCTGCCAGCAGCTTCAGGCCAGGGGCTGGCTAGCCTACGACCATGACATCGCTCAATTTGGCCTTACCCTCACCGGCAAAACCCTGCTTAAGTTGGATCTTTCCGTATGGCCTGTTACCCCCGACGAGTTGATGATTCTGCGATCGTGCCAGGGGGGCCGCATTAGCCCCAGCCAGATCCATCGGCGGGTGTCAGTGGGCGATCGCCAGCGGTTGCTCGAGAGACTGGCAGCACAGGGGTTGATCGTGGTGTATGAGCGGGCTGTGGTCAATCTGCACCTCACTCCCGAGGGCAGCCGCTACTGGCAATGAATTAAGATCAAGCTACGCTTATCACTGGCAGTAAGGGTAGAGCCAAAACATAAGCAGCAACCTTACCCTACAAATAGACCCTATAAATAGGGCAAAATTAGCTCAAGGCTTTCTAGCATGACTTTGCCGCTGAATTGCAAGCACGTTTTAGCATTAGCCCAGGCTCACCAAAGCGAGCTTGAATTGCTTGGAGTTAAAGCATTGGAACTGTTTGGCTCAGTGGCCCGTGATGAGGCCCGCCACCATAGTGATGTTGATTTTTTGGTCGATTTCGCCATTGAGCCAACTCTGTTTGATGTATTTCGGGTACAGCATTATCTCGAAGATCTTTTAGGCTGTGACGTAGATATAGGAACTCGGGCAGCACTCAAAGCCCATCTCCGAGAACCCGTCACTAAGGATGCTGTTCGTGTCTTCTAGAGACTGGCTGCTTCGCATTCACGACATCCTGACCGCAATCAGCGCTATTCAAGCACGCACCTCAACCATCAACTTTGAAATGTTTGAAGATGACGAAACTATCCTTAAGGCGGTGCTTTACGACTTCATCATCATTGGTGAGGCCTCAGCCAACATTCCTGAAGCGATTCAACAGCGCTACTCTGACCTGCCCTGGCGCTTGATGAAAGACATGCGCAACGTAGCTGCCCACGAATACTTTCAGCTAGATATACCCACCATTTGGCGAACGATTCATCGCAGCCTACCGCCCCTCGTCAAGCCGTTACAGTCGATCCTTGAATGCGAGCAGTCATCGTAACCGACTACAAGATCCACCTATCAGGCACACCCTAGGGCCAGGATAACTCCCCCATCTTCCCTACCCCCCTCACCGCCCTCATCCACCTCCCTACCCCACACCCCGCCTTCCACGGTTCGGTATCCCCTCCTTCAGAGAAATGGCTTGAGCAAGCACTATAGATGATATAGCTGTCAAGCCGGAGCAAAGACAATATGGGTAAAGTAGTTGGAATCGACCTAGGCACCACTAACTCTGTGGTTGCCGTTATGGAAGGGGGCAAGCCTACCGTTATCGCTAACGCCGAAGGCTTTCGCACTACCCCCTCGGTCGTTGCTTACGCTAAGAACGGCGATCGCCTCGTTGGCCAAATCGCCAAGCGCCAGGCAGTCATGAACACCGAGAACACCTTTTACTCGGTCAAACGCTTCATCGGTCGCCGCTTCGACGAAGTCACCACCGAGTCGACCGAAGTCGCCTACAAAGTGATGAATGTCGGCAACAACGTCAAAATTGACTGTCCCCAGGCGGGTCAGCAGTTTTCCCCTGAAGAAATTTCAGCTCAAATTCTGCGCAAGCTGGCCGACGATGCCGGTAAGTACCTGGGCGAAAAAGTCACCCAGGCCGTGATCACCGTGCCGGCCTACTTCAACGACTCCCAGCGCCAGGCTACCAAAGACGCTGGTAAGATTGCGGGTCTCGAAGTCCTGCGCATCATTAACGAGCCGACTGCCGCTTCGTTAGCCTATGGTCTCGATCGCAAGAGCAACGAAACTATCTTGGTCTTTGACCTGGGTGGTGGTACCTTCGACGTCTCCATTCTCGAAGTGGGCGACGGCGTATTTGAAGTGCTGGCTACCTCAGGCGACACCCACCTGGGCGGCGACGACTTTGACAAAAAGATCGTCGACTACTTGGCGGCTGAGTTTCAGAAAATGGAAGGCATCGACCTACGCAAAGACAAGCAGGCCCTACAGCGCCTAACTGAGGCTGCTGAGAAAGCCAAAATTGAGCTGTCGAGCGTCACCCAGGCCGAAATCAACCTGCCCTTTATCACCGCGACCCAGGATGGCCCTAAGCACCTGGAAATGACCCTTACCCGGGCCAAATTTGAGGAGCTATGCGCCGATCTGATCGATCGCTGCCGCATCCCTGTCGAGCAGGCCCTCAAGGATGCCAAGATCGCCAAAACCGCCATTGACGAAGTGGTGCTGGTGGGTGGTTCTACCCGCATTCCCGCCATCAAAGACGTGGTCAAGCGCACCCTCGACAAAGAGCCTAATGAAACCGTCAACCCTGACGAGGTCGTAGCCGTAGGTGCCGCCATCCAGGGTGGTGTGTTGGCTGGGGAAGTAAAAGACATTCTGCTGCTCGATGTCACCCCCCTGTCTCTAGGGGTTGAAACCCTAGGCGGCGTGATGACCAAGCTGATCACCCGCAATACCACCATCCCCACCAAGAAGTCAGAGGTGTTCTCCACCGCCCAAGACGGCCAAACCAACGTGGAGATTAAGGTGCTCCAGGGCGAGCGCGAAATGGCTGCCGACAACAAGAGTCTGGGTAACTTCCAGCTCTCTGGCATTCCCCCCGCGCCCCGCGGCGTGCCCCAAGTCGAGGTGATCTTCGACATTGACGCCAACGGCATTCTCAATGTCACTGCCAAAGACAAGGGCACCGGTAAAGAGCAGACCATCACGATCTCGGGGGCCTCTACCCTCGATGAGAATGAGGTCGAGCGCATGGTCAAGGATGCTGAAGCCAACTCCGCCGCTGACAAAGAGCGGCGCGAGCGCATCGACCTCAAAAACCAGGCTGACTCTCTCTCCTACCAAGCTGAGAAGCAGCTAGCCGACATGGGCGACAAAGTGCCCGCCGCCGACAAGGAAAAAGCTGAAGAGCAGATCAAGGCGCTGAGAACCGCCATTGAAGCCGAGGACTTTGACACCATCAAAACCCTCACCGGCGAACTGCAACAGACCCTTTACGGCATCAGCACCAACCTGTATCAACAGGCCGGTGGCGACGCGGCTGGTGCAGCCCCTGGCCCCGACGCTACCCCTGGCGATAGCTCCGGTGGCGACGATGTGATCGATGCTGAGTTCTCTGAACCGGGCTCGAACTAACCGGGCACCCCGCCCTAGCCCACAGCCTTGCTTCGGCTAGCTAAAAGGTGGAGAGCGATCGCTCTCCACCTTTTTTTGCTTTGACCCGACTTTTGCTTTGACCCGACGTACCTGGACACTGCCCTATAACGACAACTACTACAGCAGCAGTTCTAAAGAAACTCCCACACGGCTGTCTTGGCCAAAGCGAGAGTTTTGCCGCTGAAAATCAGTGCCTAGCCGCAGCTGCCGGGTCACGGCATAGCCGATCGCCAGGCTCGTAATGCCCACCTCATTCTCACTGCCGGGTGCCACCCACCGCTGGCTCAGAGCCAAGTCGGCCCCACCGCCCCGCGACGGCACCAGCATCAGGCGCAGACCTACGTCTAGTCCATCGATCTGGTAGGCCGGGGTGCTGAGCGATCGATAGCCCACCGTAGGCGCAAGGTTAAAATAGCCGCCCAAAGGCAGCAGGTAGTACCGCGCCTCACCGCCGTAAGATTCGCGCTGGCCATTCCAGCTGCGGCTGTAGTCAACACTGGCGGCGAGGCCCGTGCCCGGCACAAAGACGTCTTCTACCGCTGCCCCAAAGCCACCGATCTGCCCCGTCGAGGGAAACTGAGCATAGCCGACCCGCAGCCTGGTGCGAAAGCTGGGCTGGTGGCGAATTTCATCGGCCACATCGGGCACCTCCTCTAGCCAGCGCTGGAGCGTTGGGCTGCCTTCGATCACAGCCGGGTCGAGGTCGAGGGTAGGGGCCACGGCCTCAGGCTCGAGGGCTAGAGTCTCTGACGGAGTAACGGCGCTAACGGTTGGCAGGGTCGCCTCAAAGGAAACCGTACAAGATTCCACAAAATCGACGGCCTGAGGGCAAAGGGCTAAGCCCGAGGTTGTCGGGTTGTGGGGCGTTTCAAAGTTAGGTGTTGTAGGCGTAAGCGATTGAACACCGTTAGACCGATCCTCAAGCGCCATTGCACTCTGCCCAATCCCAAACACCGCTAAGCAGCCCCCCAGTCGCAACAGTTGAGTTTTTGTTGACACCACTCGGCGGCTCCTAGCTCACACAATGAATCCTATGCATCTTACCGCCTTCGCTCAGCAGCGCTGCCACCTTGTGGACGGGCAAAAAAAGCGGCCTCACTCAAAGAGCAAAACCGCTGGGGGAAACGAGGATAGCGTTCCGATAAATGGCTAATGTCCTCTAGCGCACCTGGCCGCGTGTCGCCATGGCGTCTATGGGTTTGAGGAAGTAGAGCTGCACTAGCTGCCAACCGATAGTGGCAATGTGAGGCAGTTGTTGCAGCTTCTTCAACGGCTTAGGCTGATTCGACTCAGCAATCTTGCTTAGCTTAGAGTTAGCCGCGGCAGCCACATCCAACCGCTTGAAGAAGCTGGGGTGCTCAACATTCAGCGTCACTGGGAACACGCGTCCGGCAGTGCTGTTGGTTTTCTCAATCACCTCAATGTCGTACTCACGGACATTCAACCCGAGGGACTCATAAAAGCCTCTGGCCCGGAGATCGTTGAGGTACATAGTGGCAAACACCGACAGCAGGAAGAATCGGCACCACAGCCTGGCCTTCCAGTCGTTGAGAATTTGGGGCTGAGACTTCATCAGGGCCGAGAAGAAATCGCCGTGGCGGTTTTCGTCTTGGCACCAGTTCTCAAAGAACCGGAAGATGGGGTAGATTTCGTTCTCAGGGTGAGACTCGAGGTGGCGGAAGATGGTGATATAGCGCCAGTAGCCGATCTTCTCTGACAGGTAGGTGGCGTAGAGAATGAACTTGGGCTTAAAGAAGGTGTAGTCTTTGGTCTTGGTCAAAAAGCCCAGGTCTAGCTGCATGTTGAAGTCAGCCATGGCCTTGTTGAGAAAGCCAGCGTGACGCGCTTCGTCGCGCGATATGAGGTCAAAGCACTCAGACAGCAGAGGGTTCTTGCCCTTGAGGCGACGGCTCAATTCTTTGTAGAGCAAAAAGCCAGAGAACTCGGAGGTGCAAGAGCGCTCTAGAAATTCTACAAACACCTGCCGGGTTTCGCCAGTAACGCAGTCCCAAGACTGGTCAAAGACTTCGCTGCGGACGAAGTGATGGCGGTTGTAGTCAGCCCGCAACTCGTCGAGGATGGCGAGCATCTCGTCTTCGTTGATCGAGAGATCCATGGCGGCCATCTCGTCAAAGTCGGTGGTATAAAACCGAGGGGTGAGAATGGTGTCTTTGGCGGGAGCCTTTACCCCTGGGCGAAGCTCTTGCAATTCGGGCTTTTTAAGGGAATCTACCATGAGTCCTTCGATGGCGCGGTGAACGTGGGCCGGTCTATCTTCCGGCGGGCGATGCTAGGGAAGCCGTCTTTAAACTCTGCACGCTCTGGACTAATTCACATCCTGAGAACAGAGGAGCGGACAACTGTCCAATGAATCGCTAAATGTCAGTGTATCAGGGCTTTTAGGACAGTCGGCAACGCTTTAAGTTTTGCAACAAAACCTTTCGGTAGATAACGCTAGCCCAAAAGCCTTTCGTGCAAATTCGTTAAGGGACAGGGTTTCTGGCGTTGCGTCTGGGCAAGCTGATAGCCAGAACTGACAGTTATTGGCAGGAGAGCAGCATGGCGATCGCAGGCATTATTTTCATTATCGCTGGGGCCGTGCTCGGGTGGGTGCAAAAACGCCAGCAGGGCCGCTGTCGCCAGCTCAAGCTGGCCCGCGCCTGTCAGGCGACAGACCTAGAAGCCATGGCTACTGCCGTCTCAAAGGAAATTGGCGGCGGCGACTGGCGCGACTATGTGTGGCTATGGGGCACTGTCAAAGCCGAAGTTCCCCTCACCTCAGAATTTAAAGCAATCCCTTGCGTGGGCTACACCAGCACCGTCGTGCGCGAGTACGAAGAAACCGTGCGCCAGAAAGACAGTGACGGCAAAGTCACGACCAGCATTCAGAGGGGTTCAGAAACCATCAGCGAGCACAGTCAGCACATTCCCTTCGACCTGGTAGACCCGTCGGGGCAGGTACGAGTGGATCCTGAAGAGGCCAAGATCGAGCAAGTAGAGGTGCTGGACGAGTTTCGACCGGGCAACCCTGCTGGGGGCATGCTCTCCTTTGGCCCGTTTTCGCTGGCGCTGGGAGAAGAGAGTATGGGTGGCCCCCGCCGCACCCTGGGCTATCGCTATCGGGAGACCGTTCTACCGCTCGATCGCCCCCTGCTGGTAGTGGGCATGGCGAGCGATCGCACCGGCACCATCGCCATTGAGAAGCCCGCCCAGGACGACCAGCCCTACATCATCACGCTGAAATCCCACGAGGCCATTACCAAGAGCGTTGATCAAAGCGCCAAAATTGCGTTTTGGTCGATGGTAGGGTGCCTTGGGGTGGGGGTGGTGCTGCTGTTAGCGGCGATCGTGGGGTAATGTCGAGATTCAAACCAGAATTAGTGACAGACTCTACTATGGGGTAAATAACGGCAAACTGCAAAGCTATGAGTTCTCAAGTAGATTGCGAGCTTCATTTAGAGCATTCAGAAAGTCATTCAAGAAGAATTTTGGGGAGAAATCTGAATCAACGAAGTCGGCAAGAAGTTCTATCTCAACCAAATCATCACCCTTATCTTTATTGATCTGGGCAATTTGCTCTTCTTTATACTGAATTTCAACAGTAATTTTTTCGTATCTTGAATCACTGAAGCGAATTATTTCAAACCCTGAGTTCAGAACATTCATCGCGCTTTTACCTTCTTTAAGCCTCAAAAGTTGCTTTCAAGCGATCTGCAAGCTGGCGGATTTCTATCCATCTTTCATCATCTATAATTTCTTGAGGGTCAGGGTAAGAAAATATTGTTTCTTTGAAGGCTTCCATCTTCTTCACGAGTTCCTGTCCCCAGCCTAGCTGAGCACTGGAAAATAAACTTTTCTGTTCCTCAATGAAATCCTTAAAGATAAAGTCGTCAAAAAGATTGCAGTATAGTTCTTCTGGGGAGGAGATTTTATCGCTTCGACCAAGCCAAGATTCTCTTTGAAATTCTTCGTCCGATATATCCTTTAATACTTCTATAATTTTTTCCTGCCAAGTTTTAATATCCATAATCCAGGCTTTCCGTTGCAGTACAGAAGGATTAGCGCCGCCTATCTTGAATCGGTTCATCTTCTGGAATGCCTTGCTCCAGCTTGTACTGGGTGATCAGCTGGTTCATTTTGTAGCGCATCTTGAGGTGAGTTTCGACCCCTTCGTAGGTGTAGCGGTCGAAGTTGCCCTGGTCGATTAGCTGCTTGAGGTAGCTGACGCGATCGCCCGGATTGGGGTGCGAGGCAAACCAAGTTATACCCTGATTGCCGTACTCGTCTTCGAGGGTCATCATCAGATTGTGCAACCCGTCGGCGGCATAGCGGCTGGTAGCCAGCAGCTTAGTGCCCAAAATGTCTGACTGGCGCTCCATGTCGCGAGAGTAGCTCGACACCACCAGCCCAGCGGCGACATTAGCCACCTCAGGAATGGGAATAAACGAGGCCAGGCTGGCGGTGAGGTTACCCTGGGTCACCATCTGAAAGCTGTGGGAGAGCACCGCGTGGGCCAGTTCGTGGCCGACCAATCCGGCCAGTTCGGCTTCGGAGTGGCTTTTGGTAAGCGCTCCGGCATTGAGAAAGATCTTGCCGCCAGGCAGGGCAAAGGCGTTGAGGCTGTCATCCATGATCACCTCAAACGTGTAGTCAAACTCGTCTCGCCCGGCCAGGGCGGCTAGCCGCTGGCCCATGTCATTCACATAGGCGCGAATCTCAGGATCATCGACAATGGGCAGCTGTCGCTTCACCTGCTCAGCCACCTGATTGCCCAGACCGCTTTCACCCTGCATGAGCAAAATGCCAGAATTAAGCGCGCTGAACGGCCCCAGCAGCCCCCCGGTGAGAATGTACCCCGCCGCCCCAGTGACAATATTTGATATTAAGTTGCGAGTCAGGGACTGATTCGTCTCGCCGCGAAAGCGATCGAGGTTCTGCCGCGCCAGATTACCCATGGCCTCAGCTTCGGGGTGCTCGGGATTGAGAATGGCGAACTGGTTAGCGGTAATGGCGGCTTCAATCCACTGTTCGTGGGCCATCTGCACCTCGGCCTGGGCCTTAAGCAAGTCGGGGTTGTAGGGATAGCGGGCGATCGCCCCATCCAACACCCGAGCCGCTTCGTCAGCCCGATCATTCGCCACAAGGTAGCGGGCGTAGAGGGCCTGCCCCGGCAAAAACTCGGGGTAGTTCTCCACCAGCAGCTCTAGGGGAACCAGCACCCGATTGGGGAACTCCGACTCGGCTCCGGCCTGGGCCTCACGCCAGTAGACCTGCCCAGCCGGAGGTAGCTCAGCGGGATCGGTGAGGGGAGCGATCGCCACCTCTGACCCTGTCTCTGCCAGCCACTCTGGATCTTTGGCCGCCCGATAGAGGAGTTCAGCATCGTCGCGATTGCCCGCTTGGTAGAGGCGATCGGCCTCGATCAAGATCTCGCTGCGCTTGGCCACTTCTGGCGAAAGGCCAGATAGCAGCAGCGCCCGCCCTACAGTTGAATCGGCATCAATGTCTGCGGCTGCTGGAACCGCCTCAGAGCCAGCCCCAGGAATTTCGGGAATATCGGGTTCCTTGGGCGGCAGCTTCAGGGTGCCATCAGGTTGCGCTGGGAATGGCGTAGGCAGCGTGTTTTCGGGCCGCGCGACCGGATCCACCGGCAGCACATCCTCGGCATTGGCCTGCGCCGTTGCTGCTGGCTGCGTCGCTACTCCCGTAGGCTCTACCGCAAATCCTGAAAACCCTTGGCTAAGCAGCACCACCCCCAAGAAACTAGCGAGTAATGCTGTCACAAACCGCTGCGATCGCCGCATGGCATCTCCCTAAAACTGGTTTCTCTACAACAAATGGAGCCATGCTCCCTATGTGACGGGTGAGGGCGAGACACAGGATTATGTTTGCACGAAGCTATCCCTAGAATCAGGTTCTTGCCTAACAACTTATTTATTCTGACCAATGCTTTGCCAAGCCAGAATCTGTACTCCTATAATTTTGTTAAATAAATGTAACGCCGGAAAACGCAACAACGGAGCCCCATGACCTTAGACACGATCAAACCCTGGCTCAACTTTGTTCACCCCATAACCATGTGGCTGCTGCTAGCGATCACCCTCTACGCCCTTTACCTGGGAGTTCAGTCGCGCCGCACCCGTTTGTCTGATGCCGAAACCCGCAAAGAGTTGATCAAAGGCAAATTTGCCCTCAAGCACCACAAGGTCGGCTCTGTGCTGCTAGCCTTCATGGTGATTGGCACTGTGGGTGGCATGGGAGCTACTTACTTGGAGGCCGGCAAGCTATTTGTGGGGCCTCATCTGCTAGCAGGCCTGGGTATGACAATCTTGATTGCTGTCTCTGCCGCCCTAGTGCCGTTCATGCAGAAGGGCAGTGAGACGGCCCGCCTCACCCACATCACCCTCAACGTGGTGCTAGTTGGTCTATTTAGCTGGCAAGCTTTTACCGGCATGAAAATTGTGCAGCGGCTGCTGACTGACCTTCAGGCCTCGGCTGGATCCTAGTTTGTCGGGCAACCTAAGCAAGTCCTAGTCAATAAATTCTTCAGCGATCGCAGCCCAAAGGGAACTCCTAGGCCGCGATCGCTTTGTGTTGTCGGTGCAAACTATCCCCAGATCTAGCCTCCAGGCCTGGCTTCGGCTTGGCCGTCGTGGATGCCGTCCCCCGCTCACCGCCCCCAGTTTGACCAAAAGTGGTGGCCCCGGTAGCTCTCAGGCAGGGGCAAGTTATGGCTGTGGTGAAAATCTTCCTGCACCTTGCGGGTGAGGCGCTTAGAAACCTGGCGCACCACCTGGTTGAGCAGGCGATCGCCCGAGGACTTGAGCAGCGATCGCGGCACCGAGTTTAGCAGGCGCGGCATGTGAATCTTGACCGCCAGGCTCAGATCCCAGTCAACCTGGGTCAGATCGGTGGCGGGAGGGGTAGCCTCGGGGCCATCCTGCAAGCGCATCACCGCATGAAAATCGACATCATAGCCGGGAGGCACATACCCCGGCACCGGAATCGTATCGATACGATAGACCTGATGGTCGAGGGGCGACAGATATAGCCCCACCTTAGGCTCCACTTCATAGCCCAGCACCGAGAAGCGCCCAACCACCAGCCCATAGCCGTGGTCTGAGATATGCTCTACCTGCATCGGGTGAGCGCAGCGAGTAAACCACCCTCGGTGACTGTTGAGGTAGCGACCGACGGTGTCGCTGTCGGCGGCCATATCCATTTTGCCAGCGTAATGCCCCTCTAAGAGCAAGGCTCCGTCTACAAGGGGTGCCGGGTCGTGGGCAGGTTGGGGTGCCCCATGGTCAGCACTGGCTGGGGAAATTTGCTTGTTGACCATCGCCTCCTCAGCACCAACTCCCTCATCCCTGGGCGAAGGAGAAGCGTTGGGATTTTGGGCAGATGGCATGAATTCGAGAGTCACTGTGCAACCACTTGCTTAAACAACATCAGACAATGTAATTACGCCGAAGGTTGCGTCCCAGGCTTAACCCATCGTAAGGCTTTAGTATCTCAAGTGTGCCCCTCAGAACTGTCATGCCTATCACGGTTTCATGTAACCCGCCTTAGGGTTGGTTTCTTTTCATATCGCTTTCCGTAAGATCAAGCCAGCTAGATAACTATTGGGGAAGCAGCCGTGAAAGCATTTGTCGCCGGGGCAACTGGAGCCACAGGTTCAAAAATTGTGAACCAGCTCGTAGGTCGCGGCGTGCCCGTGGTGGCCTTTGTGCGCGATGCCGCCGCTGCCCGAGACAAGCTGCCCATTGAGGTCACCCTAATGGAGGGCAGTGTGACCGATAAAGAGAGCATTCGCAAGGCGATCGCAGGCTGCACCGTACTGCTATCGGCCACTGGTGCCCGTCCCGGCTTTGACCCCACCGGCCCCTACCAGGTTGACTACGAAGGCAACAAAAACCTGATCGATGTGGCCAAAGAAACCGGCATTGAGCACTTTGTCATGGTGTCGTCGCTCTGCGCCTCCCGCTTTTTCCACCCACTCAATCTGTTCTTTCTGATTCTCTACTGGAAGCATCAGGCTGAGGCTTACCTGCAAGCCAGCGGCCTCACCTACACCATCGTTCGCCCCGGCGGCCTTAAGGACGACGATGCCGATACCCGTACCCTAGTGATGGCTCCGGCAGATACGCTGTCTGAGGGCAGTGTGGCCCGGCAGAAGGTGGCTGAGGTCTGCGTAGAAGCGCTCTACCTACCCCAGTCGCGCAACAAAATTGTAGAAATTGTGGCCCAAGACAACGCCAATCCTCAGCCCTACGAAGCCATGTTTGCCGGGGTAGCGTAGGGCAGTTCGGATATGATTTCGACTGCATTGGCGACCCCAGCTTCGGCTTGAATTTTTGCCCCAAGATCGGCGGCGCGTTGACCCATGGCGCGATCGCCCACAGCCTGGTGAATTGCTGCTGCTAGTCTTTCCGCAGTGAGTTGGTTGCGGGGAATTGATGCTGTCCCCACGCCTAATTCTGCGACCCGCTGCCCCCAAAAGGGCTGATCGCCAAAGAATGGAATCACGACCGCAGGCACCCCTGCTCTCAGTCCAGCCGCCGTAGTTCCCGCGCCCCCATGGTGAACGACCGCTGCAACCCGTGGGAACAGCCAGGAATGAGGAATTGAATCCACCATTAGAACTGTGTCTGGTAAGTCGCTCTTGCTCAAACCACTCCAACCCGACTGCAAAATAGCGCGCTGCCCCGTAAGTTGGATCGCCTGTAAGACGAGATCGGCTGTTTCTTCTGGGTTTCGGCTCACCATACTGCCAAAGCCGATAAACACAGGTGGAGCGCCTTTTTGCAGAAACTCTAGGACTGCGGCGGGTGGAGTCCAATCTGGTGCTTCTTCCAGGAACCAATAGCCTGTTACATGGGTATTTTGCCAGTCCGAGGGTTTCGCAATCACCGATGGACTTAGCCCATACAGAATCGGGTATTGCTGAAACTGCACCGCGCCATAGTTGCCAAAAAATGGGGTCGGCGGCAAATGAAGGACTTGTTGGCGAGCTAATGTATCCCCTTTGCGAGAGCCCTGCCACATAATCTGTCGAAATAACTGATGGGAGAGCCGATTAACAGCGCCACCCAGTTTAGAAATTGCTTGGGGAAACAAAATAGCCGGAAAAGCGGTGGTGGGCGTGAACGGAAAAATGTACGCTTGTAGTAAGGGTAGATTCAGCTTTTCGGCAAGCGCAACACTTAAGAACAGTCCACCCACCCCGGCAACTATCAGATCTGCATCCTGACAAGCCACGACCCCCCCTTTTGCCCAGTCAATCGCGGCCCGTTGATAAGCTACCGCCGTGCGCGCATTAATCTTTAGAAAATTTCTGCTTTCCAGCAGTTGACGGTTCTTAGGATCTTCCAGAAAGGCTTGGACGTTGCCCTTGAGAGGATAGAACGCTAGCCCATGGGAAGTGACTAACGATTCAAAGTTTTCATGGGTGGCGAGTCGAACGCTGTGCCCGGCTGCTTTTAAGCCCTTACCCAACGCAACGTAGGGCTGAACATCGCCTCGACTTCCCATGGCAATGATTGCAATTCGCATAAATGATGCTCCGTTTTGTTGTTCACCGAGGGACTTATGCCTAAAATGTGAGCGATTGCTCGTATTTTATGAAGATCGCACTGCCCTGACAACTCGCATTTCTACAAGACCTACCAATGCCCCCTAAACCCGCTGCAAACCCGCGTAAACACCCGAAACAAGAGCGATCGCAGGCCACGGTTGAGGCAATTCTCACAGCAACGGCTCATATTTTGACGGAAAACGGGTACGACCAGTTGACGACAAATCGGGTGGCAGAACGGGCTGGTGTGAGTATCGGCTCGCTGTACCAATACTTTCCGAATAAAGAGGCTTTGATCTTTGCCTTGGCCGAGCATCACGCTAATGAAATGGTGCAGTTGGCTCAACACCACTTAAAGGAATCAAGCGTTGGCGAACGCACGATTCCAAAGGTGCTGCGGCAAATTGTCAAAGCTGCGATCGCTGCCCATGCCGTCAATCCGAAACTGCATCGCGTTCTGCATGAACAGATTCCCCACAGTGACGTGATGCGGCGATTGGATGAAGCAAAAATGGAAAATATGCTGCGATCGTTTCTCGCGCAACGCTCTGATCAGCTGCAACCGAAAAATCTAGAGTTAACGGTTTTCATGGTTGAGCGCACGATTCGAGCCTTGATTCATGGGGCGATGATCGATCGCCCTGAGTTGTTCAATACTGAGGAATTTGAGCAAGAACTGATGGCGATGCTGTCAGCCTATTTAGTGAAAAAAATAGACGACTGACAAAATTTTAGAGGTGGATTGGTTGAAAGGCACGGTCACCCAACGCCAAAGCTAGTTTTGTGGAGTTCTGCGATCGCGTTACCTGATCGACCCCATGCTACCGGGCGCAACGGCAAATATATCAGCGTGATGCCCCGTCGCATTAACCCCAGCAGAGCGCTAAGCAAAGCAGGGTAAGCACCTCCCTCTGAGGCAAATAAAGCAAATAATAAAAGCCCCAGCTTTTTTGTAAAGCTGGGGCTTGCTCTTGTGGCGTTTTTAGGAGTTGTAGCGTGCTAGCCCATCTGCTGTTCCATATCGGCGATCTCTAGGCGGGTTTTAATCACCGTGTCGGGGTTGAGGCTGATGGAGTCAATGCCCTGCTCCACTAAGAAGCGGGCAAATTCGGGGTAGTCGCTCGGCCCCTGGCCGCAGATGCCGATCTTGCGGTTGTACTCCTTCGCGGTTGCAATCGCCATCTTCACCATGCGCTTGACCCCGGTGCTGCGTTCATCAAACAAGTGGGCCACCAGGGAAGAGTCGCGATCGAGACCCAGGGTGAGCTGCGTCAGATCGTTGGAGCCAATGGAGAAACCGTCGAACACCTGGCTGAACTCGTCGGCCAAGATTACGTTATTGGGCAGTTCGCACATCACGTAGACCTTCAGCTCATTTTCGCCACGCACCAGGCCGTGCTGGGCCATTTCTTCGAGCACTCGGCGGCCCTCGTCGGGGGTGCGGCAGAAAGGCACCATCAGTATCACGTTGGTGAGGCCCATGTCATCGCGCACCCGCTTGAGCGCCTGGCACTCTAGGGCAAAGCCATCGCGGTAGCGATCGTCGTAGTAGCGCGAGGCACCACGCCAGCCCAGCATCGGGTTTTCTTCGTCGGGTTCGAAGGTGCTGCCCCCCAGCAGGTGGGCATACTCGTTGCTCTTAAAGTCGGATAGCCGGACGACGACCGGTTTGGGATAAAAGGCCGCAGCCAGGGTGCCAACGCCCTGGGCGAGCTTATCGACAAAATAGTCGGGTTTGTGGTCGTAAAGGGCGGTAAGCTGCTGAATTTCGCGCTTTTCAGAGCCATTGGCGAGGCTGTCGAAGTTGAGCAGAGCCAGCGGATGCACCTTGATGTGGTTGGCAATGATAAATTCGAGACGGGCCAGGCCGACGCCGTCATTGGGCAGGGCGGCTAGGGTAAAGGCCAGCTCGGGGTTGCCCACATTCATCATAATCTTGGTGCGGGTTTCGGGCAGGCTGTCGAGTTTGGTGGTTTCGACCCTAAAGGGCAGCTCGCCCCGGTAGATCACCCCTTCTTCGCCCTCGGCGCAGGAGACAGTCACAGGTTCGCCCATGGTGAGCATTTGGGTGGCGTTGTCGCAGCCAACGATCGCAGGTATCCCCAATTCCCGCGCAATGATAGCAGCGTGGCAGGTGCGCCCACCCTGGTCAGTCACGATCGCGCTGGCCTGTTTCATAATCGGCTCCCAGTCGGGGTCGGTGCGGGCGGTGACCAGCACCTCACCAGGGCGGAACTGAGTAATCTGAGAGACATCTAAAATGACGCAGGCCTCACCCTGGCCAATCAGGTCACCTACAGCGCGCCCTCGGGCGACCGGCTCTACGCCCTCGGGCACGTCAAGAATGTACGATCGCAGCTCATTTTGCGACTTCTGCGACTGCACCGTCTCGGGCCGGGCCTGCACAATAAACAGCTCGCCCGTGTGGCCATCCTTGGCCCACTCAATATCCATGGGGCTGTTGACGCCGCGCAGCTCGGTGTAGTGCGCTTCGATGGTGCAGGCCCAGTGGGCTAGCTGAAGAATATCCTCTTCTCCGATCGCAAAGCGACCCTGATCGGCCTGGGGCACCGGCTCGTTTTTGGTCAGCTCGGTGCCGGTGGTGTTGTAAACCATGCGCAGCGCCTTGGTGCCCAAACGCTTGCTGAGAATAGGTTTATGGCCCGACTTGAGAGTGGGCTTAAACACCACGTACTCGTCGGGGTTTACCGTGCCCTGCACCACGTTTTCGCCCAGGCCGTAGGCGGCAGTAATCAGCACCGCATCTTGAAAGCCCGTTTCGGTATCGATCGAGAACATGACGCCGGAAGTGGCCAGGTCAGAGCGCACCATGCGCTGAATGCAGACCGACAGCGCTACATCAAAGTGGTCGAAGTGCTTGGTAGTGCGGTAGGAAATAGCGCGATCGGTAAACAGCGAGGCGTAGCACTTCTTGCAGGCGATCAGCACCGCTTGGTCGCCGTAGACATTGAGGTAGGTCTCCTGCTGACCCGCAAAGCTGGCATCGGGCAAATCTTCGGCGGTGGCACTAGAGCGCACGGCCACGTCTACCTCGGTGTAAGCATGGTCTTGTAGGCAAGACTCATCATCGAAGCAAAGGCTCTGCCCCGCCTCCTCACACATCTGGTGGTAAGCAGCGAGAATGGCAGTCTTCAAGTCGTCGGGGAAGGTGGCGTTGAGAATGAGCGATCGCGCCTTTCTGCCCCGCCGCCGCAGCTCACTCACATCGTTGACGTCAAAGCCGCCCAGCACCTGTCGCAGTTGGGCATCTAGCCCAGTTTTCTCAATAAAGTAGCGGTAGGCGTAGGAGGTGGTAGCAAACCCCGTCGGCACTCTCACGCCCTTGGGCGTTAACTGCTGAATCATTTCGCCGAGGGAGGCATTTTTGCCGCCCACTAAGTGCACATCCTCTAGCCGCACCTGGTCGAGCCAAAGCACCAACTGTTGATCACGCTGCACCAAAGACTGTTGAACTACAGACGTAGCTACCATGTCGCCACCTCAAAGAAGTATTCGCAAAGGCTGTGCGGCGAAACACTCCACTCGTAGACTGTTGAGATTTTTGAGTAGCTGGAAACCGGCGATTTTGCCTAGCAAAGGCGTCGCCAACGCGCCGCACATCTCCATGCTAAAAACCTGGGGATCAGCCCACAACCTTGTCTAACTTTTCGTGTCTCGAACGCAATAGATGTATACAACCCCGAACTGCGGTCAGGGTCGAGCAGACCGTTGGCAACGCTGTTACAGTGATCCGTACCCCCCTAGCCGCAGGTTAAGTATGGACAGTCGCGAGCTTGCCCAATTTATCGAAGCCAGGGACGGCATGTCTAAGCCCTGGTTGCTCGTGCTGCTGCGCTTAAAGAAGCTAGAAGAACGCAAAGACACCACCCCCCCTGAACTCTACATGGAAGAACTCCAGGCGCTGCACAAGGAGTTGATGGGCTTAGGAGAGTGGTGGGTTGGCAACGAAGACGAGCTTTTTAACCCCTAGGGGGTAGAGAATTTTGAGTTCTTAGTTTTAAATGTCGAGTGGCGAAAGTTCCTCGGCTATCGTCGAGCAGGCGGCTCGCCTGCGGACAGCCAGAGGCTTGGGCGACCCGACCGGCAGGGCTTATAGCGAGAACTCAACATTCAAAACTCAACATTTCTCCTCTGGAGACGCTACGCGAACAAAACTCATCAGCCCCCTACGCCGTAGACTATTAAGAAGCGTTGCAAATGATGTCGTGACCAATATTCTTTCCCGTCCGCGTCTGCGTCAGATCGAACCCCTGCCCCTGCGAACCCTCTGGGGCGATACGCTCACGGTGTTTTGGGGCGACTGGCTCGATTTGCGGGCGCGCATTCCTCAGGTGGCGGCATCGGGGCTCGTGTCACCGCTGATCTATATCCTGGCCTTTGGTTTAGGCCTAGGCAATGCGATCGATCAGGTGACCACGCCCTCAGCAGGCGACAACTACCTAGAGTTTATTTTGCCGGGTATGGTGGCGCTGTCGTCGATGGTGATTAGCTTTGGCGGCACCACGTTTTCGATCTGCGGCGATCGCCTCTTTACCAAAACCTTTGAGGAAATGCTGCTCTACCCGGTGCATCCCTTAGCGCTGCACCTGGGCAAAATGCTGGCGGGCATCGTGCGCGGGATGATGACGGCGGGCTCGGTAATCTTGGTGGCGATTCTCTTCACCGGGCGGTTTTGGAGCTTTGTAAACCCGCTGTTTTTGCTGCTGGTGGTGCTCAACTGCGCCGTGTTTGCCGGTCTGGGAGTCATCGTCGGACTCAACGTCAAATCTCTTGAAAGCGTGGGGCTGTTCAACAACTTTTTGATTGTGCCGATGTCGTTTTTGGGCGGCACGTTTTTTGACCCCAGCACTCTACCCATGGCGCTGAAGGCGATCGTTTATCTGCTACCGCTGACCTACACCACCATTGGTCTACGGGCAGCCGCCTACAAGCCCCTGGCTGAGTTCCCCTGGTATTCGATTCCCATTCTGCTAGCGGTGGCGGGGGTACTGGCGGCGATCGGGGCCCGCCAGTTTTCAACCCAGCAAGACTAGAGCGGCTTTGCACTGGATTGGTTAGCCTACTCGCGGCACTGGCTGATACAGATCGCGCCTTCACGCAAACGACCTTTGAGTTATGGCATTTCGCCGGTCGTAGGCTGCTAATCGCAAAGGTTAGGAGCCTTTATGAAAACTTCTTCCGGTGTTTTGGTCTTCAGCCTCCGGACACGGGCATTCTCAACATGAAGAAGGTGATGCATCTTCGTATCTTTAAGGGTGTCTGCAAATGCCGGGAATGTGACGAGCCGACAGACGTAATTCAGCCGACGATAATGCAATCCAGCACCCGCAAGCGAGGCGGGCTGAGCCGATACCGCCCAACGAGCTTAGGCAGCTTTTGATCAATGTTCGCTTGCAACGGGATGAAGCTAAGGATCAAGTTGTCGAGAAAGCACGACAGCTAGAGGAAAGTCAAACGCTTTACCAAGAGCAAGAGGAAAAACTGCAATCGACAATTGTTCTCTATCAGGAAACTCAAGAACAGGCCAACTCATATCTGGCGCTTTATACCGAGGAGCAAGCCAAAAGTAGCGAGCTTGAAATCAAATACAACGAAGCTTTCCAGGAGTCTCAGAACTACCTGACGCTGTATAAGCAGATTGAGCAAGAGCTGAAAATTGAGCGGCGCTCCAAGGCAGGAATTAAAGGATGGGAGACCCGACGCAAACGGGAAAATGAGCGATTGAAGGAAGAGATTGGCCAAATGGCGATCGTCCTGCGCGAGTCGCTAACCAAAAAGGATCAAGCTATTCAGAGCTTGGAAGATGTAGCATCCCGAATGGATCGCATTCAGAGGCTAGTAGATTCAGTCGATGGTGAGGTGGCAAATAACCCAGTAGGAATGCTGCAAAAGTTTCAGCGTATATGGACTGCTGTTAGGGAAATCCTGGCGGAGTAAAGAACAGGTAATCCATGAGCAACGATTCCGCTTCAATAATTCCGGCTTCACAACCTGCGACCCTAGGCGATCGCCTACGCAACATTGCCGAAACGTTACGGCAGGAAACGGATACGCAGATTAAAGCTACCTCCCGAATTCTGGGTGCAGCAGCTCAGATAGCCCAGAACCACGATCAGCTCATTGGTGAGGTAGTGGAGATGGTCGAAGAGGATTTGAGTCGAAGGAATCAAAGCGAGGCTTCAACTACTTATAAAGTTTCGGATTTAAGGCAGGAGTTTAAGACTCTCAAAGCCGCTAAGGCTCACTTCGATATTAAGGCAAATAGCTGGGACTCTCTGGCAGAAAAACTGAATGAAACCAACGAGATTCCTGGTAGCAGCGGAGACTGGATTCCAAATCTTGACCACAGTCAAGTATTGGAGCGGCTCGATCGCATCGATCGAGAAATTGTGTCCCTTCAGGGAAGTATGGAGCGGGTGTTGGGTCTGTTGCAGCAGATGGTAAAGCAGAGCTAAACGCCTGTCTGGGTAATGTCTTGGCATTGGTGCGCAAAGTTCTTTATTGCAGACCGCTTACTTCTCTGATTACTCTTTTGCTTTCAACAGTGCTAGCGATCGCGAGAGTCGAGCCTGGGTCTGAATCATCAGCGGCCCGCTCAACCGCAGCCGCCCCAGGGTGAGAAATATCAGTCCCAGCAGCAGATTCACCCCAGCCACGGCCCCGATCGCCTGAAGCCAGCTCAGCCCTAGAGACTGAGCAAACGCCACGCTGGCGACAATACCGAGCACAACCGCTGTGGTAACTAGACCGATGCCGATGCCCAGCAGAATAAACCCGCTGATCAGCCGTCGGCTTTCGTAGTTAGCCTCTTGCACCGCCACATTGAGATGGGTATCGACTAGCACCGTCATCAAACGCAGCAGCCGCCGAAAGTAGCCTTCGATTTGGTCAAAGGTGGAGTCAGAGCTAGCCACGCTTGCCCCCCAAGATCAGACCCAACACAAAGCCAAGGCCCAGGGCGATCAGCAGGCTTTGCCCCAGGTTGCTGCGAGCGCGTTTTTCAAGCTCGGGCAGCATTTCGGCCTTCAGCTCTTGGATGAGGTTTTCGGTGCGCGATTCGAGGTCGTCGAGCAGATTGTCAATGCTGGATTTAGTTACTCCCAGGGGCTCAGTAGCCTCTAGGACAGTGGATTTTAGGGCAGACGACATTCCATTGATCGCAGACTGACGAGAGGCATTGCTCAAGACCGGTGGCTCGACTTCGATCAGGTCAGCCAGCTCGTTTAGATGGCGGCGAATGCGGGTTTTGGTGTGATCCATTTCACCGCTGATATAGTCTACGGCCAGCTCTAGGTCGCCTTTGGTCGCCAGCAGATTGGCTTCGACTAGCTGGGGCCATTCCGATAAAATCAGCGGCACCATCGCGTCAAATTGATGCTTAAAGGCTTTTTTAGCGTGAGGGATAGTATTTTTTTTAGCCATAGCTCAAGGCGATTCCCGTAGGGATAAGGTTGGGGCGAGTAGCTGGGCTAGTGGGCAAAGGGTTCAGGAAACCCGCCTTTTGCGGCCTCGCCGTCGAAACACTAGGTACAGCAGCACACCTACTACGATCAGTACTAGAATTGGCACCGCGATCGCCAGTACCGAAAGGATGGTCGAGCTGACCAGCTCAGTCGTCGAAACCGCGATGTTGCCCACTGGGCCACCCGCCGCTGTGGAAGCCAGCCGGGCTAGGCCCGTAAATGCCTGGGTGCTGCTGGCAATGCCGCCACCGGCAATCAGGGCTAAGCTCCACTGCAAGAAGGGGTTCATGTCGCCACCCGTGACGGCAGCGGTGAGTATGGTGCCTGCGATCGCCGCTGCGGGCAGTTCCACCGCATCCATCAAATTATCGACTATGGGCACAAAATAGATCAGCACTTCCAGGGCGGTAGCAGCAGCCAAGGCCAAAATAGCCGGGGTTGTACTCATCCAGGCCATGCTGGGAGACAGGGTCAGATAACCCTGCTGGGCAGCCACGCCAGCCACCAAAAACGGCACCAAGATTCTAAACCCGGCGGCAGCGCTGAGGCCAATGCCAATGGCAATGTGCAGCAGTACATCCATGTCCCCCCAGGGTAAACACCAGTAGACCCAGTGTATGGGGAGATTGCAGGAAATGTGCCAAGGCACACTGGCTTTTGCGCAGCCTGTCGCTTAAGCCGGGGCTAGGTCAATCGTCTCCGACCGGAAGCACAGGTTCTACGGAATCTTGACCTAGGGAAAACACCTGCCCATCAATAAACAGCCGGGTAATGCCTTTCGCCTGTAGGTAAGAACTGGTGGTTTGCAGCAGGCTGCCATCGGGCACTTTGACCACCCGCTGGTTGCGGCGTGAAAAGCGCCGAGCCACATTGTGGTTCTCAAACACCGGCAGCGTGCGGGAATCTCCTTCTTCTTCAGGAATTTGGCCCAGCTCCGCGAAGGTGCGTAGGGGCAGCACGACCAGCTCCGATGAGGTGCGCTCTACAACGACGTAGCACAGGGGCGGCAGAGCCGCCGCCGTGAGAGGAAAAATTTCTAGGGCTTCGAGGTTGGCGGCAGCGCTATTGCCGCTGTCCCAGGGGTAGACGTTGTCGTCATCATCATTGCTGTCATCATCGTCGTCGTAATCGTCGTCAAGACCAACGGTATCGTCATCCCAGTCGTCGTCAAGGGCCTCGGTGGCGTCGAGCACTTCGGCGGCGTCGAGGGGTTCGGCGGTAGCCGGTTGGGCTTCAGCCGAGACCGCTTGGGCCGACTTCAGCACCGGGCGGGCCGGTTTTTCGGGGGCCGGTTTTTCGGGGGCCGGGTCTGACAACAAGAGCTGGGTGGGTTCCTGGTCTGCCGTTTCGGCAATGATCTCTACGATCGCGGGAGGTTCGTCCACGATCGCGGCCACCGGCTCTTCTGTGGCCCGCGATCGCCGCTTGCGCAGGGGCTTAGCCGCACTAGCAGGCACCTCTTCTGCGATCGGCTCAGCCATGAGCGGGGCGGCAGGTTCAACCGACACAGCCCCAGGCACTCCCTGATCGACAACTTGCTTGCTGCGAGGCTTAGTTTTGGGCTTGGGGGAAGGCTTGGAGTCTACGACAGCAGGCGCTGCTTCAGCCTCCACAGAAATAGCAGGCTCCGCTTTAACTTCAGCAAGAGCAGTGGGCTCTGCTGAGGCCACAGAGTTGTCCCCAATGATTGCCCGATCGGGGGTGCCGCGCTTTTGCTGAATTAAGACGCTGTACTCGTCTTCAGGCAGACTGGACTTCAGCAAGCGGCTAATGGTGCTGTTACTCACTCCATAGCGTTCTGCCAGGGTAGATGTGGTCTCTTGGGGCTGGCGATACAGGCTCAAGATAGAAGTCTTGTCAGCCTCGGTCAGCTTTTTGGGTGCCATGCCATGGGTTCCGTAACAGTGCCATTTAACATTCTAGAGCGCGTTACCCCCGCCGCCGCCGTGGGCTCCGGCGGGAATTTACGGAAACGGCATTCTCAACCACGGCTCCCAGGCCAAAAAACACCGCCGAAAACGTCCAAAAGACTTCCCACAGACGGCCTTCTACGTAGGTGCCCGTGTTGGTAGCGTAGGCAAAAAACATATCAGCGATGTAAAAACAGAAAGCTGCGATCGCAATCAGCTTCCACGACTGGGAGTAGCGTCCGCCCCAAAAGGCCACCAACAGGGTGCCGGCAATAATCAGCAGCACAACGTCGCCAATTTGATACAACAGGACTATCACACCCTCTAGCGGTTCGAGCAGGTTGTTGAGCTGGAGTACCCAGCCGGGAGCCGATGACGCTTCGGCAACGGGCTCTGGCACCGCTGGGGGCACAACCTCCGGCACGGCTGGAGGTGCTTCTTGGGCTAAATAGAATGCTGGTGCCGGTGCTGGGGGCACTACTGCCGCTTCCGCCGCCGTCAGATTGACAAAAATCGTCAGCAAAATGCCGCCCAAGCCAATGCCCACCACAATCAGCCATTGGGAGAACTCCAAGTTTAGGCGTCGGGGCAGCACTGCCTTAAACATGCCTGTTGCCAGAAAAATGTAGCTAGAAATGTAAAAAAAGTCAGCCAGCGACACCGCCGGGTCGAGCTTCCAAATGGTGCTCCAAATAAAGAACAGGATATTGCCCACGGTGTAGAACATCAGGCCAAGGCCAATCCAGAACCAGACGTTGCGGCCGCTCACAATCTGAGTGCTGCGCCAGTTGCGAAAGCACAGCAGCGATGCCAAGAGGAAGGCTCCCATCTCCAGTAGACTAATGCCAACTAAAAACCAGCCGGGCTGGCTGCCATCGTCTCCCGGCGCGGTAAATAGCAGAAAAAACAGCAGGGTAGCCACGCCCCAGGCAATGCAGGCTCCCACCAACAGCGGGGTAGACGAGGCACTAGCCGATGACGGGTTTGATGACTTGCTCAAGGGTTAACTCCTAACGGAACTCAACGGCACCCATGCCAACTAAAACACTGCGGCTAGCCCTAAGGGCAGATCTTCACCATTGCAGCGATCCGCTGACTCCAGCACAGGGCCTGGCGCAACGCCTGAATTGTACCGACTCCCCGCTGCCTTGAGCCGTTAGCCTGGCAGAATCGTCCTAATTAGTCGCGCAGAGCAATAATTCTTAAACTCCTGCGAGGGCGATGCGACCAAGCCAGAAAGCCTTGCCCGCCTAAATCCAGTGCTTGCCCCCTGGCGACTGCTGCAACCACCGCCGAAACATAGCCTGTTCGTTGGCGGTTAGGTCTTCGACTGCCTCTAGGGCGCGATCGGCAAAATTGGCATTGCCAAAATAATCTTTGCCCATCTGGTGGGTTTCTTCGAGCAGACGTTGCAGATGGTGATCTTGCCAGGGAGGTAACTGCGGCATCGCCAGCGGGTCTACGGTTAGCAAGTTTTTGACCGCATCGGGGGTCACTGCTTGGGGAAACTTCCAGGCCGCAAACACTTTGCTAATGTCACCCTCAAACTGGCGCGCCTGCTTGGCCCCTAACAGGTCTTCTACATCCATATAAAGCACCTGTAGCATCAGCAGGCAGGCTTTGATGTAGGTAGCCTCCGCTGGCGGGGTGCCCGTATCAGGGCCAGCGTCATCAAACTGATCAAGGCGAATTTTGCCCCAGATGCTAAAGCGATCGGGCTCTTCGAGCAGCACACAGGCCTTGCCTCGGTTGTCGGTCAGGTCGCGCCACAGCGCCCTAGCGTCGTCTTCCTGGGCGGCGGTAAACACACTCAGCAGCCGAAAGGTTTGACCCTGGTACGACAAAATTGGAATTTGCTGATCTTTCTGAGGATGATGCATCGTTTTGATGTCAACATCCTGCCGCTTGAGAATAAACATGTTATGGCCTGCTGACTCCTAACTGAGGTGAGTACCTGCAGTAGGCGGCGGCTGCAACGGTAAACCGCACCCTTATTACTGCGTCATTGTAATGGGATAAAGCCTGGCAACCCCTCGTAAACGGTGAGTTCTATCAAACAAGTGACTTATTTTAGCGGTACTCACCGCCCTGGCAGCATTCGTCGCTGTTTTTTCAACATTCTATTCGCCCTAGTCTGCCCTGAGAGCGACCCACACCCCCTAAAATATAAAGTGATTACGTTAGGGCCATTAGCTCAGCGGATAGAGCAACCGCCTTCTAAGCGGTCGGTCGCTGGTTCGATTCCAGCATGGCCCGTTGTTTCGCCATAAGGGTTTAGGCCTTGGTGCCTAGCCATTAATCAGCAGCTTATCCCGATCGCTGTGTCCAATCTGCGCCCCTGGCGGCCTTGGGCTTCTAGCACTGGGCAATGGGGAAACGAAAAAGCTACCCTGGCTATAGTCCCAAATCCAGCCAGGCGAACCCTTTGGACGACGCAGATCTACAGGCCAAACTCAAAAAACTAGAGGCAGAGCTCAATACCGCCGCGCCTCCAGCCGCCCGACATTCTACCGATAAACCTGCTCCAGCACCCCAGCCCTGGCTGCAGCGGCTGAAGGGCAATGCGCTATTGCCGGTCTATCTAGTGGCTATTCCGTGGGCGCAGGAGATTGTCGATCAGGTGGTGTTTGGCGGTCGTTGGAATCTGCCTTTGCACCCCCGCAGCATTGAAGGCATACCGGGCATTTTTTTGTCGGCTATTTCTCACGCGGGGTTTGCCCACCTGATTGGCAATACCATCGGGTTCCTCATTTTTAGCTGGCTAATCTTGGCCAAAAGCCGTCGCGACTATTGGATTACCCTGCTGGTGGGCTGGATTGGGGGTGGCGTGGTGGCCTGGTTGCTCGGCCCCAGCAGCGTGCATGGGTTGAGCGGTGTGGTGTATACCCTATTTGGCTATCTGCTCTGCATTGGCTGGCTGGAGCGCCGGGTGGTGCCGCTGCTGATTTCGATGTTTGTGCTGATCAACTACAGCTACTTTATTTTTGGCATGTTCCCGACTCAGCCGATGGTGGCGTGGTGGGGGCATCTGTTTGGTTTTGTGCTGGGCATTGTGGCGGCCTATGGCGTGTATCAGGAGCCGGGGAGAAAGGGGTAGGGAGTGGAGGGCCTCAACAATCAAAGGTTGCAGGGATATGGAGCGGGGGTGGCGGGGCTGGCCGGTGAGGTTGGGATGGAGTTAAGCACGATGATGGTCAGGGTAGAAGCCGCGCTCCACCGCCGTCCGAGGCTGCATCAGTAGCCAGCCGTGGAGTCAAAGGTGACAAAACGTTCTGTGGCCGATAGCTGCAACATTTGTTTACATTGAAGGGTGGGGCGTGGTGGTTCTGACCAGGGCGGCGAAGAGCGCTGCTGAGCACCCAGCACTCTACGTGGAGACCAACAGTTGACTATTTTCTCAACGTTTAGCCCAGCGGTGCGTACCAATTTGATGGTGCTGTTTGCGGCGGGGCTGTGTTTTTGGGCCGGGTTGGCGGGGCTGCTGCCAACGCTGCCGCTGTTTATTGAGACCCTGGGGGGCAGCGGTCAGCAGATTGGCATTGTGATGGCGTCCTTTGCTGTGGGGTTGCTGGCGGCCCGGCCCTACCTGTCCCGGCTGGCCGATGAGCGGGGCCGCAAGATCGTGCTGATGGTGGGGTTGAGTGCGATCGCGATCGCTCCCTTTGGTTACCTGCTGGTGCAGTTCTTGCCCCGGGCGATCGTGCCGTTGTCGCTGGGAGGATACAGCCTCACGCTGGATAGCTCGATTTTGGCGATGATTGGCATTCGCGCCTTCCACGGCTTGAGCATTGCTGCCTTTGTGGTGGCCTACAGCGCCCTGGTGCTGGATCTAGCTCCCCCAGCCAACCGGGGGGAGTTGATTAGCTATATGACCCTGGTCAACCCCATTGGTCTGGCCTTGGGGCCTGCCATTGGCGGCTTTCTCTACGAGGCGACAGGGTTTACCACCGCGTTTTTGGTGATGGGGCTATTGGGCATTGTTGGGTTAGTCTTGGTGGCGCGGCTGCATGAGCCCTATCAACCACCCAGCACTGTAGAAAATGCTGGCTCGCAGGAGTTTTGGGGCCAGTTGTGGAGCGGGCGAGTACGCACCCCGGCAATCATTCTGCTGCTGGTGGGGCTAGCCTTTGGCACCCTGAGCACTTTTGTGCCCCTCTATGTGAGGGAAGCGGGTCTGGCTTTGAATGTGGGCCTGATTTACACCGCTTCAGCCCTGGCGAGCTTTATGTCGCGTCTGATTGCCGGTCGGGCCTCCGATCGCTACGGACGGGGGCGATTCATCACTGCTAGCCTGCTGATCTACAGTTTGGGCATGGCCCTGTTTTGGCTGGCCCGCAGTGCGCCGATGTTCTTGCTGGCAGGGTTTATTCAGGGGTTTGCGGGCGGTACGCTGATTCCCATGATTGCGGCACTGATGGGCGATCGCTCTAGCCCCAGCGATCGCGGTCGCACCTTTGGCCTGGCTATGGTCGGCTTTGACGTGGGTATTGCCCTGGCTGGCACCATCTTTGGCACCATCGCCGACCAGCTCAGCTATAGAGACATTTTTGGCCTGTCGGGGGTGATGACGATGGTAGGGCTGGCAGTTTTTGCCACCGCCAACAGCAAAGACCTGGCCCACTCCCTCAGGTTTGCCCTGGGGCGCGGACAGGATGTCTACGCCATTGACCTACCTCAACAAACAAAATCCCCCTAAACGAGCTTTCGTTTAGGGGGATTTTGAAGAACGGGCGTGGAGGGATTCGAACCCCCGACCCCGTGGTCCGTAGCCACGTGCTCTATCCACTGAGCCACACGCCCTCGTGCAGGCTTTTGATACTAGCATATTCCTTTGCCCAGTTTAAACCCATGACAAAAAATCCTTTAGTATCCGCTGCGCTCACCCATCTCGATGCCCAGGGCCAGGCCCACATGGTCGATGTGGCCACTAAAGCTCAGACAGTGCGGGAAGCGGTGGCGGTGGCCGCCGTTGTCATGCAACCCGAGACGCTGGCTACCATAGAGGCAGGCAACGCTCCCAAGGGCGACGTGCTGGCCACGGCCCGCATCGCCGGCATCATGGCTGCCAAGCAGACCGCCCACCTGATTCCCCTCTGCCACCCTCTGCCCATTCAAAAGGTGGAGGTGCAAATTACCCCCGATCGAGCGCTGCCCGGCTACCGCATTCAGGCGACGGTCAAAATCAAAGCCGAAACCGGGGTTGAAATGGAGGCTCTCACCGCCGCCAGCGTCGCCGCCCTCACTCTCTACGACATGGCCAAAGGGCTCGAAAAATCCATTGAGATCCGCAGCATTCGCCTGTTGAAGAAAACTGGCGGCAAGTCGGGCGACTACGAAGCAGAGGCATAATTGTTGCTTTGATCCCATGCCCATTGCCCTACTTACCGACTTTGGACTGCAAGATAGCTACGTGGGCGTGATGAAAGGCGTCATCGCCACGCTAGCGCCTAAAGCCCAGTTCATCGACCTAACCCACGACCTGCCGCCGCAGGATCGCTACGCGGCGCGGTTCACCTTGCTGAGCGCCTATCCCTACATGCCGCCGGGCACGGTTTACCTGGTGGTAGTCGATCCAGGGGTAGGCACCCAGCGGCGGACAGTGGCGGTGCAGACCTCCCAGGGCACTTTGGTTGGGCCAGACAATGGGGTGTTCAGCGGCGTTTGGGAGCGTGACCGTCAGGAGAATAAAGGCGTTGTGAATGCCGTAGAGCTGACGAATAGGGACTATTGGCGATCGCCCCACCCCAGCACCACCTTCCACGGGCGCGACATCTTTGCTCCGGTGGCGGCTCACCTGGCCAACGGTGTACCGCTGGCTAGCTTGGGTACCAGCATCGAGCCTCAATCCCTCATCAGCCTCCCATTGCAGGCTCCGATCGCCACAGCCAAAGGATGGACAGGCGCAGTTCAGTACATCGATCGCTTCGGCAATGCCGCTACCAACCTCTCCGCCAGCGCAGTCACATCTAACGACTGGAGTGTGACGATAGGCGATCGGACGCTTCCAGGCGGCCAAACCTACGGAAACGTTGCTCCTGGGGAAGGACTGGCGCTGGTGGGCAGCCACGGCTTTGTAGAACTGGCAGTGAACCAGGGCAGCGCCCAGCAGCAGTTAGGTCTGGCTGTGGGCGATCGCGTTGAGCTAACCCTAAACCCTAGCCCTGCACCGTGCGACCCTGGAGCGATCCCTGAGCGTTGACCTGGCGGTGAGTGGTTGCGACCCAAGCGCGGTAGTCTTCTACTAGCTGCCGCTCGATGCGGTGCTTGATGGTGCCGAGAATGCCGCTCAAAAAGGTCTTGCCGGTGCGATCGAGCACCGAGGCAGGCATAAAGCGAATCGGCGGCGGTAATTCTAAATGAATTTGTAAGTCGGCCTGGCCCTGTAGTTCAGTGTGGGTGTCCTGGCGCTGGGGCGTGAGGCTGCCCTGCAAGGCCATACCAAACGAGTCATTCACAAAGCTGAGATATTCAGGGCCTTTAACTTGACAGGCCACCGACTCTAACCGCAAAGTTCCGTCGGCCAAGCTCCACACCCGTAGGTCGGCGGTGGGTTCGATACTAATGCCAAAAAACTGTAGAGGCCGCAAACTTAGCCGATATACGCCATCCCCCAACACTTCAATGCGGCGTGGGTCGGTGATCGCCTGCACTAGGCGCTGGGGCTGCCGCAGGTAGTGCTCAATGGGAATCGCCTCGTTGGGCACCCGCAGGCGCAGGGTTTGGCGGTTGTGGAATTCTTTCATAAATGAAAGCTACCTGAAAACGGGGTACGACCAGGGGCAGATAAAGTTTTGTAACCTCTGTTTAACAATTTAGTATGCGTTTCAAGCTTCGTGGTGTTTACCAGGCACCTTTGGGCACCTTAAGAAGCTTTGCCTAAAGGCGGATGGGGAGATCCTCCCCGACAAGATTCGGCTCTCCGACTCGCGACTTTATCTGAGAAGTCGTTACATAGAGTTACTACTCACTCAGGGTCGGTTGCACCCAAGGAGACTGCAATGACATTTACCCCTACTCATGTACTGATTTCGCGCACCAAAGAGACTCCAGTGCAGCTCGTTGCTGGGCCTCAAGGCTACTGGCTTTACACCGAAGTCGAAGCGCAGAAAGGCACTACCCCTGCCTTTGAGGTACGCCCCAAGCTAGGTTTCTACTGCCGTGGGCATCAGGTTGTCGGCTTTAGCCTCCAGCCGCTGACGACTCGGGCTACTGCCCATGCTGAGACCATCGAGCTAGCCAAGTAGCTCAGGGCAAAGCCTGAATCCAATTAGCTGTTGCGGAGAGATGGATTGGGCCCGTTGAAAAAGAGCACGAATCTGTTGCTTAAGGGTTCAACCAGAAGGCACATCAATCTGAGGCGTGAGCCCATAGCTAAATGCGATTCAAGCATCTACTGGGCTTTTTTCCTCCCTTCGAGGTAAGACAACTACCAGCCATAGCTGGCACCATTAATTTATGAATACCGTTGATACCGCTTCACAACTCAGAAATCTAAACCGCATCCGTCGCATCAGCCGATTAATGGATACGGCCTTCAAAATTCCCGTCTTGGGGCTAAAAGTTGGCTGGGATCCGGTGCTTGGCCTAATCCCTGGGTTAGGCGATTTGATTGCTACCGCAGTGTCGGCCTACGTCATCGTTTTGGCAGCCCGATTCGGTCTGCCCAGGGGCATTTTGGCGCAGATGGTCTTAAATATCGGCCTCGAAGCCGTAGTGGGAACCGTCCCGCTCGTGGGGGATTTGTTTGACGCCTTTTATAAGTCGAACGTGCGGAACCTAAAGCTGCTAGAAGCTCACCTGCAATGCGAGTCAACCGAGTTAGAGGAGGCAGACAGCCTCAACTTGAACAGCGTTCAGGATGGTGAGGTTTACACGTAATTTGGGGTGGTCGGGATGCGATCGCAATCGGCTGCCGCGATGATTTTCGCCGTTGTGGAAACGACCTAACGATTTAGCACAACCTTTTGAATCAAATCGGCTAGTTTCGTGGCGCTATCGGCAGTGGCCAAGCTCCCTGCGGCGGCAGCCATCGTCTCTAGCCGTTGCGGTTCCGCCAGCAAATCAAGTACCAGGGTCTGAAATTCTGAGGCGACGATTTGGCTTTGATGCAGCATCAGAGCGGCATGGGCCTCGACAAAGGCTTGAGCATTGACCGTCTGGTGGTCTTCTGCCGCAAACGGGTAGGGAATTAGAATCGAGGGCGTGCGAGAGATCGCTAGCTCTGTGAGGGTGCCCGCTCCAGAGCGCCCGATGGCTAGAGTCGCCCGATGCATGAGGGCGGCCATCGCACTAAAGAAGGGGCGATGAATATAGTGAGGGTGGCTGTAGCTGTCGGCTTCAGGGTCGCTGCTGCCGGTTTGGTGCACAATCCACGCGCCTGCGTCAATCCAGGCGGAGGCAGCGGCCCGCACGAGTTTGTTAACGGCCACGGCTCCCTGGCTACCGCCCACCACCACAATCAGCGGCACCCCATCGGGAATAGCCGGATCGCTCAAAATAGGTGGCTCTGTGGTCAGAAACTCGTCGCGCACGGGAGTGCCCACTACCACGGTTTGAGCTTTGGGCAAATAGGTGCGGGCAGCCTCAAACCCTAGCGCTACGGTAGTGCACCAGGGGCTGAGCCAGCGAGTGACTTTGCCCGGCAGCGCGTTCGACTCGTGCAGGACAGCGGGCAGACCGAGCGATCGCGCTGCAATAATCGCCGGGGCCGCAATATAGCCCCCCGTGGTAAAAACCCCGTCAAAATTCCCTTGTTTGAGCAGTCGCCGCACCTGTACCGTCGCCTGGCTAAACCGCCCCAGCGTTTTCACCGTGCCCAGACCGGGCCGGCCCTGAAACCCCGCCATGCGCACCGTATGTAGCAGAAAATTTTTGGGCACCAGGGTAGTTTCGAGGCGATCGGGCACCCCTAGCCACTCGATGGTGTAGCCCTCTTGGCGCAGGGCTTCGGCGGTGGCGATCGCCGGAAACAGATGCCCACCCGTGCCGCTGGCGGCCACCAGCAGCCGGGGATTTACCGCTTGGGTAGATGTAGATGACAAGGGAGCACCCTCGACGCTAAAAACGCTTCTAGACTATACCAACTCCTGTCCAGAATCTATGCCCGAGGTTTTCTACTCTCCAACAGAAATTGGATCCGATTTTGTATGGAACGGGCTAGTGCCAGGAGGAGAACTGGGCTACCACCGTAGTCGATTGTGAAGAAACTAATATAAGGTAGACGGAGTATTTTTGGTCAATGAGGCGGTTCAGCGTGGCTAACTCGGCAGTGCGGCGGTGGAGTCTAGGAATCGTGTCGATGGCGGCGGTGCTACTGAGTGCTGGGGCCATTGCTCCGGTTACCCAGGCAAACACGTCTGTGAACACACCAGTCTTGGCTCAGGCGGCCCCTGCTGAGGTGCAGCAGCTGTTGACCGATCTGGAGGCGGCAGCGAGCAGTCGCAATCTTGATGCCGTGATGGCCTTCTACAGCGAGGGCTTTGACAGCGACACCGGCTTTGACTATGCCCAACTGCGCCAAACCCTTGAAACCCTTTGGCAGCAGTATCCCGACCTCACCTACGACATTGAGCTGCTGAGCTGGCAGGCCAATGGCCCCGGTAGCTACACCCTCGAAACCCGCACCACCGTCACTGGCACCCAAACGCGCCCCGATCGCACCCTCACCCTCGCCGCCGATACCACTTCGCGCCAGCGCCTCGAAAATGGCAAAATCGCTTACCAAGAAACCCTAAGTGAAACCAGCCGCCTAGTATCGGGCGAAAACCCGCCTACCCTACAAGTGCAGCTACCCACTACCCTCACCCCCGGCCAATCCTACAGCTTTGACACGATTGTGGTGGAGCCACTGGAGGGGCGATCGCTGATGGGCGTTGCCGTCGAAGAAGGCGTGACCGCCGAAGACTTTTTTGCGCCACGCCCGGTGGTTTTTGACATTCTCAGCTCTGGCGGGCTTTACAAAGTCGGCACCGCCGCCGCCGAGCCCGACAGTCGCTGGGCCTCGACGGTGGTCATTCGCGAAGACGGCATGGTCGTTGAAACTCGCCGCCTCCGGGTTGAGTAGTGATGGCCAACCACAACTGGCTAGTTGCCGACGACGGCACCTATAGATCCTTCGGCGACCCCGAAACGATAGAGCCAGGACGTTACTATCGCCTCTACCGGTTTCTCACCGAGCTAGAAGACATTCTCGACATTTTCCACGACGACATCAGTCGGCTAGAAGCCATTACCCCTCTGGTGCGCAAGTTGTTGGTCAGCTCTTACTGGCTGCAAATGGACTACAACACCCCCGACCCCAAAACCGGCTGGAGCGTCAATTTTCTCTACCGCGAACACGAGTTCCCGATTACGGTGCAGATGGTGGCCTGGCTGCCGGGGCACACCTCAAGCGTTCACAACCATGGGGCTTGGGGAATTGTGGCGCTGTTGGGCGGTCAAGAGCGCAACCGCCTCTGGCGACGCTCTCCCCAACCCAACGCCCCCGACCAGCTAGAGCTAGTCGATGACATAGTTCTTAACCCTGGCGATGTTGTGGCCCTCACCGCCAACGCCATTCACAGTGTGGAACCCCTAGGTAACGAGCCTACCGTGTCGTTTAACCTCTACGGGGCAACCAGTTTTAGCGATCGCTACGAGTTTGACCCAGAACATCACACGGCGAAGTCACTTTAGGGGTTGATGTCCTACGCCCCACCCCTCACCCCCTACCCTTCCAACTTTCTCCCCAACGGGATGAAAGATTTGGCAAGTTAGGGTAAACTTCATCAGACCGTCAGGGGAGTGTCAGCTAAAGCGTCTTTTAGCCCTTAAGCTACGCCTGTTTGAGCCTCCCACATCGCCCATCAGGCAGCCCGTTTCTCCCTTTGCCACCGCCAGGATAAATCGACCTATGAGCCAGGAAGAATCTCGCAGCACCGCCACACTGCCGCCCGTGGAGCCGACCCCAGTCGATCCAGACACCCTGGTCACTACCTACGCCGACAGCCTCATCACCGAGCTGTTTGACGACGTTGACAAAATTTTAGACGGCGATGAAGACGCCTTAGCGGCGGTCGAGGCGGCACCAGAGTCAGCCTCGACGGCGATCGCCCCGTTTGTCGAAACTACGGCTGAATCCGTTGATCCTCCGGCGGCAGACGCTCCTTTGGCCCCCCTGGGCACCGATCTTGACTTCTTCCGGGCCGACAATGCCAACGCTGTCCCCCCAGCAGCCCCGACCAAAACCCGTTTTGGTAAGCTGTTTGACCGCATGTTGCTGACCATTACGGCGCTATCGCTGATGGGGGTCGGAGGACTGCTGTGGTTCAGCCAGCCAGGCAATCGCTTGTCTTTGGGGCGCTCCGCTACCGAAACGGCGGCTCAGCAGTCTGACGAAGAATTTTTGGCCTATTTGCAGCGATCGCTAGAAGTGATTGCAGGCAAGGTTGAGCGGGGTGAAGTGGGCACCACCACCGTTGTCGGTCAGGCTCCTGGCGGGGTTGCAGTCCCCACACCGCCCATGCTGCCACCCTTGGGGGCCGGTGGCACCGTAGGCAGCCTGGGCTCTGGCCCAGTCAACGTCATCGAGCGGGTTTACATTCCCTACCAGACGGCTCAGCAGCCAAGGCCAGGCACGCCTGGCGCGCCAGTGCTGGTGCCTCAGCCAGGGGTGCGAGCGCCGTCTCCGGTGTCCCCTGCCGCGCCTGCGCAGGCCCCAGCAGCGGCGAACCCCATTCATTCCCTAGTGGGCATTTTAGAACTGGGCGATCGCTCGGCTGCCCTGTTCGAAATCAGCGGCGTCTCCCAGCGGGTCTACATTGGTGAGCGCATTGGCAGCAGCGGCTGGAGCCTGGTGTCGGTCTCTAACGAAGAAGTGGTGATTCGCCGCAACGGCGAAGTGCGATCGATCTTCATTGGCCAGCGCTTCTAGTACCGGCCTGGGCGTAGATAAACTAGCGCATCCCACTTTTGCGGGTATCAATAACCTAGATCTGACTGCGGGTTAGAGCCGGTCTGCTCCCGCAACGATTCCTGCATCGCCATGACGGCATCACACAACTCAACCTTGGTCTGGCGAGCAGTATCAGCGGCGGCTTTGACCAGAGCAGCGATCTCAGTTTCGCGCTGTTGCTTGGCACCCATGGCGGCACCACTCGCGTCAACCCCGTCAGGAGCTGCAACAGGACGGTTAAGTATAGGGCCGCTCACAGTGTTGAGGCCGTAGAAAGAGTCGATGTCGGCATTGGGGGTTTTGATGGGAAGCCGCTGTGAAAAATCAATTTTGTTCATAGCCAGTAGATGCTCACTGATAGGTAGATGCGTAAGCCCGTAGGCATGCTCTAGCCGCTCGCGATCGCAGATCTGGGGCGATGATCTGGCTGTGCGATCGCGTGATAGCAGAGAAAACCTCAAACCTGAGACGACGGGGGTTGCACGTCTGATATGTCTCACCTACAGCAAGTTTGCCCGGCCAAGGCTCCGAACGTTGACCCAATTACTAAGCTTGTGCCCCAGATTTACAAGAATCTATAAAGCAAAGGTGAATAGCCGCGATCGCGCTCCATTGCCACAAGCGCTCTCTATGCGATCGAAAAATGCAACGACTTTTTAGAAAAGAACTTTGACGCTAGAGACAACCACAACAACTACAACCTCAACAAAACCGAAATTGCGGATTTGGCCTGCATAAAGAGCGAAAGCCTGATCTCTCAGGTTAAGCGCTGATTTAATAAGTTCTGCCAATTCTGAACTTACTGTTTGTCTAGTTCAGCTAAAAAATCAAGTGGCTCTAAAAATGGTTGAATAAAGTCGATGAGCGCATGTAAGCTGTCTGGCTTTGTGACAACCAAAATTTTAGAATTTGGCTCTAGCACTGTCGTACCATTTGGCACGACTAGATCCATATGAGTATGGGGCTGATAACCAATAATTAGCGAACTTTTAGGAAATCGTTCATCTTGGGCAATTTCAGCAATGCTGTGATTGACTACGCTACAGTTTTCGGCAATAGTCAACTTTAGCACCTCTATTTGTCCTTGTTCAAAGTGCATAATCGACTCTATCTGTGGATATTCAGCCGCATTGACCATCGTCGATACAGCTAAATCGACAGTACTAATAATTCTGTTAGCCCCGGCGTGGCGCAGGGGATGTTCAAAGTCTCGGTGCCGAAGGCGAGAGATAATATGGGGCACTTGGTAATGCCTGGCTAGGGAGACAATTGCCAAGTTGAGCGCATCGTGGCGGAGGGCAGCGCAGACAATATCTGCCTGCTGAATTCCAGCCTCAATTAAGACCTCTGTGCTGACTGCGCTGCCTTCAAAAGCCATCACTCCCAACTGCTCTCTAGCATAGTTGCAGGCGATCGGGTTGACATCAATGATGGCAACGGTATGGCCAAGTCTGACCAGGCGCTGGGCCAAAGTTGAGCCAATCAGCCCGGCTCCGCCAATAATTATGTACATACTGCTATTACCGCACTTTCAGTAATCTTAAGTTATCGATAGCCAATTGCTTAACTTTGGCGGTTAGCCTGACATGATCCCAAGCTAGTCATCTTCCAAAGCCAGCAATTTTTCATCTAGATCTTTAATGTATAGCTGCACTAAATCATCTGGAACAATTCGCTTGCGCAACGCATCGCTCACGGCCCCTTTTTCTGCCAAAAACAATCGTCGTCGAATGGCATCTAACCCACTGCGATCGCCGCCTAATTTACCCGACCGCCGTTGGCCAGACAGCGTACGCAACTGCCTTTCAGACTCTGCAACTTTTGTCTGATAAGAAGCCCAAAGTTCTTCATAAACAGCTTTGGTTAGCACACCCGATTTTAACAAACTTCCCAGTTCCGCTTGCGCAGCCTTAGCAGCAATTAGCTGAATTTGCAGCTGACCCGCCTCCTGCATTAGCTCAGAAACATGGCTAATATTGAGCTTCTTAACCAACCAGGGCAGCGCCAATCCCTGAATCACTAGAGAAAATAGAACGGCACCAAATACAACTTCAATAATGGTGTCTCTAGCGGTGAGATTTAAGGGAACTGCGACGGCTAGTGCCATTGAGAGCGATCCTTTAATATTTCCTAAAACTAACACGTGCTGCCAACGTAGAGGAATAGGGCGATCGAACCAGCGCAGGCCCGCCAATAACAAATAGACCGAAACAATTCGCCCTAGCTGATAGGCTAAAATAACAAATAAAATCGACGGCAAGATTTTCCATAGCATCAACGGATTAATTTCGATGCCGATAAGCAGAAAAATAAATGTATTAACACTAAAGCCAGCGTACTCCCAGAAGCTCAGCAGTGTAATACGATCCGAGGCTGACGAGCTACGCGGCAGACCAAGATTACCAAAAACAAGCCCTGTGATCACTACGGCGACTGCACCTGACACTCCTAAAGATTGACCAAGTTGGAATGTACCCAAGGCCAATGCGACGGTTAATAAAAGGCTGCTTAGCGGATCGTTTAAACGAACAAATATTGGCAGACTTAAATAACCTAAAACACCTCCGACTAGCGCTCCACCCAGGGTGACGACAATCACCTCTCTAATGCCTTGCACAGGGGTAAGAGAACCCGTCGCATAGATGACCAGAAGTAAATTAAACGAGATTAAAGCGGCGGCGTCGTTAAACAGCGTTTCTCCCTCGACGATAGTACTCAGTCGAGAAGGTGCGCGAACCTCTTTAAAGACCGCAATCATTGAAATAGTGTCGGTGTTTGCTAAAATAACTCCAATAAGCAAGGCCGGAATCCAGTCTAGCCCCAATCCAAATCTCACTAAGGTCGCAATAATTGCCGACGAAAGAATAGAGCCTGGGCCAGCCAGCAGCGCAATTGGTTTAAACGTGCTGCGGAGACGACTGATATCTGTATTAATTGATGCTTCAAAAATTAAAATTGGCAGAAAGAGATTTAAGACTAATGATGGATCTAACCCAATACGACGAGAAAAGACTTCTGTGATAGGTAGACCTGCCAGCACCAGCCCTGTCACATAAGAAATTCGCAATCGTTGGCTAATAAGGGCAACAACCGTTGCAATTAGAAGCAGAACAATTAGGATAATGACTAGCTCGGGAATGGTCGCTACTGCCGGAGCTTCCGCAGCAGAATTGGCCTCTATCGGTGGTTGCTGTGCAATAGTAAATTCCATCTTAAAGTCTGCTCCCACGACACACTCATCAAACCAAAGAAAGGAAAATAGTTGTCGCGCCCTTAAGTTTACAGAGCGTTTTACCTTGTTGACATCATAATTAAAAAATATCGTGGCTAAGTCAACTCAAAGGTAGTTAAAGCTCAGCTCCAGACTGCTTTCGATCAATTATGCTAAGTCTTTCTGTCCTTATTTTTTGGGAATATTCTATCAAAGCACCTAACAAACGGTTGTTTTGGTTCAAGCATTCTGAGCACTCACAGGTCTTTTGAAATGTATCCCGACCATCCCACTGATGACGGCCCTGCTCAGATGTTTGCCAAGTTGCTATGCCTACCTAGAGAAGCGCCTGTACCACTAACCCGCTATTCTGAAAAGCAAGGCGTTGCGGCAGGAGTTACACCATGGGCATTTTTGAAGACCTGAGCAAGTTTCTTGAAACCCGACTCGACGAATTTCTCAAAGCTAACCCCCACCTAGAGCTATGGGGTTTAGAAGACCAGTTGCGGGGCCAAGAGCAAGACGCCATTCACCTGCTGGGCGACCTCAAGCGCCGCGAAAAGCAGATCGAAGACAGCATTCTCTCAACAGCTCAAGACATTCAGCGCTGGCATAGCCGCATTCAAAACGCGCAGGCCGCTAATCGTCTCGACTTGGTTAAGGCCGCCCAAGAGCGTGAGGCGGCGCTGCTGCGCCAGGGCAACCAGTACTGGGGCCAAATGAAAGGCGTTAAAGAGCAGATTGAGCAAACTCGCAACCTGCAAAAAGAAATTCACGATCGCCGTCGCGAACTCAAGGCCAAAATCGCCGAAACCCAAGCGCAGCAAACCGCCCAGCGCACCACCACGAGCTGGGATACAGGTTGGGCCAAGCCCCCCTTTGAAAACTTTGGCCGCGATTCGATGGATCCGGTAGAGGAGTCGTTTCAGCGATGGGAGACGGAGCAGGAGCTGGAGGAGCTGAAGCGGAATATGGGGAGGTAGAGAGAGTTTTGAGTGCTTAGTTTTGAGTGCTTGACGCCACAGCCTGTTCAAAACTCAAAACTTTTCTCTTCCTCGCTACTTATCGCTTTGCCTGCGGTTTCTTGATTTCAAAGGAGATCGTATCTGCCTTACGGCTGACCTTCGGAGTATTTACAGGAGTTGCAATCGATGGACTAGGCGGCGAGCTGGGCAAGGGGGGATCCTCGGGCTTGGGAGCCGGGCCAAAGGTGGGCCAGTTGCGGTAGTTGGAGGCGATCGCCAGCCCAATCCCCCCCAGCAACGTCAGCGGCAGCGATGGCTCAACGCTGCTCACCCAGGGCAGGTGGCCAAACCACTGCACCGCTTCAGCCCCAAAAAACAAAATCAAAAAGCAGACTAGCCAGAGCTTCATAGCGTCCCAAATCATCTATTTCTCTACAGCCTGAGCCAAGTAAATCGTTAGTTGGCCAGCCATTGAACTATTTATAGAGAAAGCGATCGCCCTAATTATGGCTCAAGGGTGAGATTTTGCTCTCAGCCAGCAATTGCTCGCAGAATTAGATATCTTTCTTAAGAAACCCGTCCTAAAGCCAATGGGTCTCCAGAATAGTTCTGGGGCAAGGGTTTGGCAGCCTTTGGCTACGGTTCAGACAGGCTCTGAGGTTGGTTAAGCTGGCGGCGATCGCGTCCCAGATTCCCCAACTTTGCTGCGAAACCGACTTTTCGTTGGGGAAGGGTATGTCAGAATGTAAGCGGTTTTTTGCCAACTCACGCAAGCTCTTGGAGTAGGCAGTCAAGATGGATTCTGTAGACACGCTTTATCAATACGCCTGGCTGATCCCGGTGCTGCCGCTCATCGGGGCTGCCGTAGTTGGCACCGGGCTAATCTCTTACGGCGAGGCCACCAGCAAGCTGCGGCAGCCGGTGGCGATCTTCATCGTCTCCCTGATTGGGGCGGCGATGGTGCTTTCCTTTGCAATTTTTTGGAGCCAGTGGCAGGGCCACGCCCCCTACCAGGCCATGTTTGAGTGGGCCTCGGCGGGCGATTTTCGCATCGAGATGGGCTACACCATCGATCACCTGGTGGCGCTGATGCTGGTGGTGGTCACCACCGTCGCCTTCCTGGTGATGATCTACACCGATGGCTACATGGCTCACGACGCGGGCTATGTGCGGTTCTACGCCTACCTGAGCCTATTTAGCTCCTCGATGCTGAGCCTGGTGATCAGCCCCAACCTGCTCCAGGTTTACGTGTTTTGGGAGCTGGTGGGCATGTGCTCGTACCTGCTGATTGGCTTTTGGTACGATCGCAAACCCGCTGCCGATGCCTGTCAAAAGGCCTTCGTTACCAACCGAGTCGGCGACTTTGGACTGCTGCTGGGCATTTTGGGCCTGTTCTGGGCCACCGGCAGCTTCGACTTTGAAATCATGGGCGAACGCCTCACCGACATGGTGAATGTGGGCAGCCTGCCCGCCAGCGTCGCCGCCATCTTCGCCATTCTGGTATTCCTCGGCCCAGTGGCCAAGTCGGCCCAGTTCCCCCTCCACGTGTGGCTGCCCGACGCCATGGAAGGCCCCACCCCGATCTCAGCGCTGATTCACGCAGCAACCATGGTGGCGGCGGGGGTGTTCCTGGTGGCCCGCATGTACCCCGTGTTTGAGCACATCCCCACGGTGATGACGGTGATTGCCTACACCGGGGCGTTTACCGCTTTCATGGGAGCCACGATCGCTATTACCCAAAACGACATCAAGAAAGGGCTGGCCTTTTCGACCATGTCGCAGCTGGGCTACATGGTTATGGCCATGGGCGTTGGGGCCTACAGCGCCGGTCTATTTCACCTAATGACCCACGCCTACTTCAAGGCCATGCTGTTCCTGGGATCCGGTTCAGTTATTCACGGCATGGAAGCCGTGGTAGGGCACGACCCGGTGCTGGCCCAGGATATGCGCTTGATGGGCGGCCTGCGAAAGTATATGCCTGTCACGGCCATCACCTTCTTGATTGGCACGCTGGCCATCTCCGGCATTCCCCCCTTCGCTGGCTTCTGGTCTAAGGATGAAATTCTTGGGGCAACCTTTGCGGTCAATCCAGCCCTCTGGGCAGTGGGCTGGCTGACGGCGGGCATCACCGCCTTCTACATGTTCCGCATGTACTTCTCCACCTTTGAAGGCAGCTTCCGGGGCAACGACGAAGGCATTCGCCGCGACCTCAAGCGGGCTCAGTTCCAGAAGATGGGCGCATCCCTTGGCCCCGGCGCAATGAACCCCCAGGAGCTAACTCTGGATGCCACCCACGACGATCACGACGAGCATGGGCACCACGCCCACGAACCCCACGAGTCGCCGCTGTCAATGATCTTTCCGTTGATGGTGCTGGCCGTGCCCTCAGTTTTGGTGGGTCTAGTCGGCACTCCTTTTGCCAACTACTTTGAGGCATTCATCCATCCCCCTGGGGAGGTGTTTGAGGCGGCGGAAGCAGCAGAAGCCTTTGACTGGAGCGAGTTTGCGCTGATGGCTGGGAGTTCTGTGGCGATCGCCACTGTTGGCATCATCATCTCCGTGCTGATGTATCGCACCAAGGCCATTGACCCGAGGGCGATCGCCGCCAAAATCCCCTTCTTCTACAACCTGTCGCTGAACAAATGGTACATCGACGACATCTATGAGGTTGTCTTTGTCCAAGGCAGCCGCAAGCTTGCCAAGCAGGTGCTCGAAGTCGATATCCGCATTGTCGATGGCCTTGTCAACCTGGCGGGCCTCGTTACCCTGGTAACGGGCGAAGGGTTGAAGTACTTAGAGAATGGACGGGCTCAGTTCTACGCGCTGATCGTCTTTGGCGCAGTGCTAGGGCTAGTGCTGCTGTCGGGCGTAACTTAAGAGCGGGCGAAGGGGGAAGTTTTGAATTTGGAATTTTTAGTTTTTAATTCAAAACTCAAAACTAAGAACTCAAAACTTTCCCCCACTCGCCCTGCCTAATTCCCTTAATATTCCGCCCTTTTAGCAGAACGCGACGAGAAACGACGATATGGACCTCGCGACTTTTCCCTGGTTGACCACCGTTACCCTGCTACCACTGGTGGCCTGTATAGCGATCCCGTTTTTGCCGGACGACAACGGCAAAACCGTGCGCTGGTATGCCCTATCGGTGGGCCTGATCGACTTTGTGTTGATTGTGGCCGCCTTCTACCTCAACTACGACTTTAGCCAGCCCGGTCTACAGCTAGTGGAAAGCTACACCTGGGTGCCCCAGCTCGACCTCAAGTGGTCTGTAGGGGTAGACGGTCTGTCGATGCCGCTGGTGCTGCTGACCGGGTTCATTACCACCCTGGCGGCCCTGGCGGCCTGGCCGGTGACCCTTAAACCCAAATTCTTTTACTTTCTGCTGCTGGCTATGTACAGCGGCCAGATCGGCGTGTTTGCCGTGCAGGATATGCTGCTGTTCTTCCTGTTTTGGGAGCTAGAGCTGATTCCGGTATACCTGCTGCTGTCAATCTGGGGCGGCAAGAAGCGGCTCTATGCGGCGACCAAGTTTATTCTCTACACCGCTGGCGGATCGCTGTTCATCTTGGTGGCGGCGCTGGCGATGGCCTTCTACGGCGATACCATCACCTTCGATATGACCGCCCTAGCAGAGAAAGTCTATCCATTACGGATGCAGCTCTTGCTCTATGGGGCGTTTTTGATCGCCTACGCGGTCAAGCTGCCGATCATTCCGCTGCATACCTGGCTGCCCGATGCCCACGGCGAGGCCACAGCGCCAGTACACATGCTGCTGGCGGGTATTTTGCTGAAAATGGGCGGCTACGCGCTGATTCGTATGAATTTGGGTATGCTGCCTGATGCTCACACCTATTTCGCACCAATTCTGGTGATTTTGGGCTGCATCAACATCGTCTACGCGGCGCTGACCTCCTTTGCTCAGCGCAACCTGAAGCGCAAGATCGCCTACTCGTCGATCTCGCACATGGGCTTTGTGCTGATTGGCATTGCCTCGTTTACCAACCTGGGCCTGAGCGGCGCAGTGCTGCAAATGATCTCCCACGGGCTGATCGGGGCCAGTCTGTTTTTCCTGGTAGGGGCCACCTACGATCGCACCCACACCCTCATCCTGGATGAAATGGGCGGCGTCGGCAAAAAGATGCCCAAGATCTTTGCCATGTTCACCACCTGCTCGCTGGCCTCGCTGGCACTGCCGGGCATGAGCGGTTTTGTGGCTGAGCTGATGGTGTTTGTGGGCTTTGCCACCAGCGATGCCTACAGCTTTACCTTTAGGCTGATTACGGTCATCTTTATGGCGATCGGCGTCATTCTCACCCCCATCTACCTGCTGTCGATGCTGCGGGAAATCTTCTACGGCCCTGAGAATAAAGAACTGATCGAGCACGAGGTGCTGGCCGATGCCGAACCCCGCGAGGTGTTTATCATCGCCTGTTTGCTGGTGCCGATTATTGGCTTTGGCTTTTACCCCAAAATGCTGACCCAAATCTACGACGCCACCACCCAAAAGCTCACGGCTCGGCTGAGTCAGGTTTTTGTAGCCTCTGAGGCCAGTGCCGAAGGGCTGGCCCCCGTCGCCGCTCTACCAGTGCTCAAAGCTCCCTCCCTAAGTCAGTAAGACCAATCTGTCTACCTGACCCACCTGACAATAAACACCCTCAGAGGCGGAGCCTCCGGGGGTGTTTATTGTCCGTTTTTCCGTTCTTCACTCTTGTTTCTTCTTTTTTTACTAAACCCTTACTGACGGCTAACGCAGGTCAGCACCCCCTCACTCTGCTCAGTGTTGCTACCCATAGCCCGCACGGTCAGGGATGGCTCAAAACCTGGATAGCAGCGCACGAGCACCGTGTCGCTGCTGCGGGTCACATAGAGCACACTGACTGGGCGACCATTTAAGATCGCGGGCACCAGGCGGGGCGCTTCGGCAACGGTGGCCAGCCCGGGAGCTAACCGGCTTAGGCCCACAACGGTCATCGCGGTTACTAAGGCAAAGCCAAGGCAGATACTGATGCCTAAACGGTTCCTCAATGATTTGCGGATTGCACTCAAAATGCTAAATAGCCTATTCATAATCAAAATCTCTCGATATTTGCTCGCCAACGTATCACACAGAGCTTCAGGCATTCTAGGCTTGAACACTCGCTCTATACAGCTGTGCATGGGGGAGCGAGGTTGGATATAAAGTTTGACTTCGATACCGCTGATGTCATGAATGTAACGTCCTGGTTGCAAACAGGGATTACTTTGCCCAATGAGGCAGACAGAATTTGGTATCGCTAAAGACTACGATCGGGAGACTTAGCTACTACGTTGAAGCAGTCATTGCTGCCGGGAACTTTTCTAAAATTCACCTATTGAAGTGACCTCTAGCTCCTAAAGTTGGGAATACAGATATACAGGCGGTAGGGTGTGGAGGTCTGGATGCGCAATGGCTGAAGCGGATGACTTAAGGCGCTTGGTGCAGCAGCTACAGGCAGAGAACGCTGACCTGCAACGCCAGGTGGCAGCTCTGCGGCAAGCAGGCCGCGACCCGCACCAGGTTTCGTCAGAGGGTAGCGACAGTGGCAAAATGCAGCCTATCTCCGACTGTTCGCTGGCCCAAAGAATTGACCCGCTTCAAGCTCCGTTTCAGGACTTTCTGACCTATGCGCCGGTTCTAGTCTGGATTACCGATGCCCAGGGTACGATGACCTATGCCAATCCGGCCTGGCTGGAGCTGGTAAATTTGACCGAGCAAGAGGCCATGGGCCAGTCGGTTGAAGCTCTGTTTCCTGCTGCTTTGGCCCAAAACTACCGCCAAAACAATCAGTGGGTGCTAGATCACCAGGCGGTTTTAGAAACGACAGAACAAGCTCCCTTGCCCGATGGCACTACCCATACTTACCTGGTGCGCAAGTTTCCCATGCGGGCTGTAGGGGCAGCTTGCGCATCAGTAGGGGGCATCGGCGTCGACATTACTGAGCTAAAGCAAACCGAAGCGGCCCTGCGAGATAGCGAAACCCGCTGGCAGTTTGCCATCGAAGGCTCTGGTGATGGGCTGTGGGACTGGGACGCCCAGACCAATGAGGTGTTTTTCTCTCACCAGTGGAAGGCGATGCTGGGCTATGCGGACGATGAAATTGGCAGCAGCCTGCACGAACGGAATAGCCGATTGCACCCTGACGACAAAGCCCAGTGCTATGCCGATCTAGAGCGGCACTTTAGCGGTGAAACCCCGATCTACCAAAACGAGCACCGTATGCGCTGCAAAGATGGCAGCTATAAGTGGATTCTCGATCGCGGCAAAGTCATCGAGTGGGATGCAGATGGTAAGCCCCTGCGGGTAATCGGCACCCACAAAGACATCAGCGAGCGTAAACGCGGCGAAGCCGAACGCAAGCAAGCCGAAATCCAGCAGCAGCAGCTAACGATCATTCTGCGCGAGAGTGAGGCGACCAACCGGGCCATTATTGAAGCGATTCCTGACCTGCTGTTGCGCGTCGGGCGCGATGGCACCTGCCTTAGTTTTTTCCCTCCTGCCGATGCGGCGGCGGGTACTTTTTTGCCGGTGCAGCACCATCTGTCAGAGGTCTTGCCTCCCGATTTACTCCATCACCAGCTTCAGCGAATCGAGCGTGCGCTAAGCACTGGTGAGCTTCAGGCTTGGGAACACCAGTTCGAGAAGCATGGCCAGCTCTGCTACGAAGAAGTGCGCTTAGCCCCCTGCGGGTCAGACCAATGCCTGGTTGTTGTGCGCGATGTTAGCGATCGCAAGGCGATCGAGCTTCAGCTCCAGGCCACCGCCGAAGAGCTCGATCGCTTCTTCTCAGTTTCCCTTGACCTGCTCTGTATTGGCGACACCAGCGGTTACTTCCACCGCCTTAACGGTCAGTGGGAAAAGACGCTGGGCTATTCAGTGCAGGAAATGCAGGGCACTCTATACATCGACTATGTTCACCCCGAAGACATTGATGCCACCCTGGCAGCGCTCTCGTCGTTAACCCAGCAGGAGGAGGTTTGCAACTTTGTCAATCGCTATCGGTGTGCCGATGGCTCTTATCGGTGGATCGAGTGGCGATCGGTGCCCGTAGGCCATCTGATTTACGGTGCGGCCCGCGACATCACCGATCGCATCCAGGCTGAACTAGAGCTGCAAAGCACCAAAGACCAGCTAGATCTGGTGCTCCAGGCCTCTGCCGAAGGCTACTGGGACTGGAACCTGGTCACTGGAGAAATTTACTTTTCGCCTCAGTGGAAAGCGATGCTGGGCTACGCCGACCACGAGCTAGACAACAGCTTTGCTACCTGGGAAGCCGTTGTTTTTGAAGCGGATCGAGCTACCGCCCTGCAACTGGTTGACGATTACAACAGTGGCCGAATCGAAGAATTTTCGTTTACTCAGCGGTTTCACCACAAAGATGGCTCCACAGTCCACATTCTCTCTCGCGCTATTCACCAAAAGAATGCCGCCGGGCAGGTGATTCGGATGGTGGGCAGTCATTTAGATGTGACCGCTATGGTAGCCATACAAGCCGCCCTGCAAACTTCTGAAATGCAGCTAGCCAGCGTGCTCAACAGCTCCCTAGACGGCATCATGGCGTTTAAAGCGGTGCGCGATGAATTGGGCACCATTGTGGATTTTGAGTGGCTGCTGAGCAATCCCGCCGCCTGTGAAATGGCTGGCCGCAGCGCTGAATACTTGCTGGGTAAGCGTCTGCTTGAAGAGCTACCTGGCAACAAAACCGACGGATTGTTTGACCTCTACGTGCAGGTTACCGAGTCGGGCAACCCCGTGCGGCGTCAGTTTCACTACAGCCATGACGGCTTCGACACCTGGTTTGAGAATATGGCCGTCCAGCTAGGCGATGGCTTTGCTGTGACCTTTAGCGACATTACTCCCTTAAAGCGGTCAGAGCACGACCTCCAGCAGGCGAATCAGCAGCTGGCAAGCCGCGTTGACGAACTCAACCAGCACACCCAGCAGATGCAGCTGTTGAGTGAAATGAGCGACTTTTTGCAGGCCTGTCTAAGCGTACAAGACGCTTACCAATCCTTAGGTGCCCTAGTGGCACCCCTGTTTCCAGGCAGCAGTGGTGGCATTTTCATGCTGATCGATGTCGACTATCGCGTTGAGCGGGTTGCCACTTGGGGAGCACAGCCAGCCTCGGCTACGGAGTGCATTCCCCCAGAGTGCTGTGCTCTGTGTCAGGAGCATTTGCACCAGGTCGGCTCCGACTGCCTAAGTCTGGGGTGCAGCCATGCCGAAAATACCCAGGAATCTTTGACCACCCTCTGCATGCCGCTGCTGGCCCAGGGCCAAACGTTGGGCCTGTTTTACCTCAGTACCGCTGACCTATCTCAGGCATTGCAGCCGTTGGCTCGTACCGTGGCTGAGCAGATCGCTCTGGCGCTGGCCAACCTGCACCTGCGCGAAACCCTTCAGCAGCAGAGCATTCGCGACCCACTGACCGGATTGTTTAATCGCCGCTACCTGGAGGAAACCCTGACGCGAGAGGTGCAGCGAGCCCAGCGCCAGCACCACACAATTGGCGTAATTATGCTTGATATTGACCATTTCAAGCGGTTTAACGACACCTATGGCCACGATGCGGGCGATCGCGTGCTAGAAACCGTCGGACAACTCCTTCGCGATAGCGTGCGCGGGTCAGATGTGGCCTGCCGCTACGGTGGCGAAGAAATGCTGCTGATCCTGCCAGAGTCACCCCCAGAGGCCACGCAGGCAAGGGCTGAAGAGATTCGTCGGTCGCTAGGCTTGCTCCAGATTAGCTACGGCGGTCTGACTCTCCATTCGCTGTCCGCTTCGCTGGGGGTAGCCAGCTTTCCTGACCACGGCCTGCAAGCTAGGGATGTCTTAAGAGCCGCTGACGACGCTCTCTATCAAGCTAAGGCGCAAGGGCGTAATCAGGTGGTGGTTGCGACGGTGCCTGCCGTAAAAGTGGCTGAGGCAGCCCGTACGCATCTACCCGGAGATATATCCTGAAAGTACGGGAAGGATAGGTAGATAGAGGTATCAGGTACTACCTCATGCCGACTCGGCAGCGCGTTTTTACAGGGTATTTAGGGACTATATGGCACAGGCAGCAGTGAAGCGATTGGCATCGAGTTCGTTGGCCCTCGGGGCAATACTAGCGGGAATCACAGCGATCGCCCCCGTCCGCTTAACCCCGCTGGGGACAGCTCCAGCACTGGCTCAGTCACCGGTCGATGAAGCCACCACCATTCGGGTCTACGATCAGGTGAGTCCGGCGGTGGTAGCCATTGACACTCGCGATGGCGGCGGCAGCGGCAGCATTGTCGACCCCAGCGGGCTGATTCTGACCAACGCCCACGTGGTCGGCACTGAGCGGGTAGTGACGGTGCGCCTATCTGACGGTCGCAGCTTTCAAGGCGACGTGGTGGGCTATGGCCAAGACCGACTCGACCTGGCGGCGGTGCGCCTGCGGGGCAACCCCACCGGTCTACCGACGGTGACCCTAGCGCCTCCCAACTCGGTGCGGGTGGGGCAGAGTGCCTTTGCGATCGGCAGCCCCTTTGGGTTGCAGGGCACCCTCACCGTGGGCATTGTCAGCCGCATTGACCGCGATCGCAACGTCATTCAAACCGATGCCGCCATCAACCCCGGCAACTCGGGCGGCCCCTTGCTCAACAGCGCCGGGCAGGTGATCGGCGTCAATACCTCGATCTTTACCACCGGTGACAGCGGTGGCAGCGTGGGCATTGGCTTTGCCATCCCCACCGACGCAGTGCAGACGTTTTTGGCCTCAGTGCGATCGGGCACGGCCACAGCCTCAGCCCCCGCCGATCGCACCAGCCGCGAACCCATCCCCATTGCCCTGGGCGCATCGGTACAGGGCCAGCTCAACGACACCAGCAATGTGCTGCCCGACGGCAGTTTCTACAACCCCTACCGGTTTGAGGGGCAAGCAGGGCAAACCGTCACCATTGCCATGAACAGCCAGGAGGTTGACCCCTACCTAATTTTGCTAGCCTCCGATCGCGACGATTTTTCCGTTCAAGATGACGACAGCGGCGGCGACCTCAGCGCCCGCATCTCGGTGCAGCTGCCCTACACCGGGTCTTACATTATTCTGGCCAACAGCTACGGTCAGGGCGAGGCGGGCCGCTACCAGCTTCAGCTCAGCCAGACGGGCGGCGGTCAGGGTGGCCCTACCCAGACTGCCCCAAGCGGTGCGCTACTGCGGCAGCAGGGCAATCTGGGGCCGGGCGATGACACCCTACAGGATGGCTCCTACTACCAAGAATTTAGCTTTAGAGGTCGGGCGGGGCAGACCGTGCGCCTGCGGCTAGAGAGCCCTGACTTCGACACCTACTTGATTCTGCTCGACGAAAACCGCAACCGTCTGGCCGAAAACGACGACACCAACCCCGACAATACCAATTCTGAGCTTGCGGTTACACTACCCCGCGACGGCACCTACTCTGTGATAGTCAACAGCTACCAGGCAGGCGATCGCGGTCGTTTTCAGCTAACGGTGGAGTAGGGTTCAGACCTGAGTTCAGGCTTGGTGAGCAGGCTGGCAGGTTAGAACGTTCTAACCTGCCAGCCTGCTCACCTACAACCGCGTGCTCCGACTGGCCAGTGTTTCCCTGGCCTGACCGGCGATTGTTCGCAGGGAACAGTTCACCCTACTGAGACAGCTTCGGCTGGGGCTCTGCCTCTAGCCCCAGTGCAGCACAATATGATCGCCAGCCGCCGTAGGCCGAGATCTCTCGCTGGCCCTCGCATAGCACGGGCTCACCCAGCACACCCAGCACCGTTTCACCCGTGTCTAGAAGCACTTTGCCAATGCTCAGCCCCGGTGGTTCTTGCAGCAGCACCTGCACCAACCCATCGGGGGGCACCTGCCACACCTCTAATACCACGGCGATACCGCCGTCGCTGACTCGCACCATGGCAGGGTGTTTATCGTTGATCGACCACAGCCGATAGTGGGGGGTGGTAGCTGCCTCGTAGAGAAACTTAGCCCCGACGTTGAGCAAGTTAGGGTTAAGCTCAAGCCCGCGCATTAGCGTACCGTTGACCGCTAGTTTGATTCCCTCCGCCATGGTGGCGCACTCCCCCAGTAGTAAAAATGGTTGATGGACGTTGTGTTGGACTGATTCACTGTAGCCCGCGCCAATTCTTCAGATTCGACTGGAAAGGGTCGGGCTGCCGCGATAGCATAGAATTAACACATGAATTTTTGTAACGCCCTTGGCTTCTGCCCTACAGCCCATTATTGATCCGGCGGTGCCCAGCGACTGGCACGCCCTTGCCCCCCGCTGGCAGGCAGGGCAGCCCACCGTGCAAAAGGGCTTGCCCCACGATCAGCTCGCCCCCGCCTGGCAAATTTTACTGCTGGGAGATGGTTCGCCCACTCGCCATTTGCAGTTGTTGACGCGCGATCGCACCGAGGTCGATGTCATCGACATGACCCCGGTGGGCATGGATCTCGACGGTGCCCCTGACATTATTCGCGTGGTGCCTGGCCCCCGCCTGCGCCGCCAGGTGTGGCTGCGCACCGCTTCGGGCCAGCGCCTCGCCTACGCCGCCTCTTGGTGGGAGGCCAGCCACGTCGATGAATATTTGCAAAACAAGTCGCTGCCGATCTGGGCTAGCCTAGCCCGCCTGCGCACCGAGCTGTACCGCGACATCCAGGGCCTCTACTACGGCGACTCGCCAGCCCTAGAAGAAGCCTTTGGCCAGGTTGGGCCGTTTTGGGGTCGTCACTACCTGTTTTGGCATCGGGGCAAGCCATTGACGCTGATTTACGAAGTGTTTTCGCCCTACCTGACTCGGTACCTGGGGCCGATGCAGAGCGGGCCAACTCTGTAGGATTTTGGATTGGCGATTGGGATGATTGGTTAGTCCTTTGTTGATGTCAGTCAGGCCGATCTGACCAAAATTCAAAATCGCAGATCCAAAATTTCCTAGGCCCAGTCTCCACCGCCATTTCCCGAAGAGGGCGGCAAGTAATTTGGCATGCCCGGTTCCGAAAACGCATCTTGGTACGGGCGGGCCGATTCGACCCAGACCTGGGTGCGGAGGGGGCCGTAGCGCTGGCGCAGCAGGGCGTCGATCTGTTCGCCGATGGTTTCTGCCGACTCCACAAACTCGGGGTGCAGCACCAGGTGAATCTCAACCCAGACCTGGCGGCCTACCATGCCTCGGGAGCGAATGCGGGTGCAGCGGGTGACGCCCTCTACCTGGGTGGCAATGTGGGAAATGGCTTCGGGGGCGATCGCCGTCGGGCGCAGCAGCATCGGCAGCTGTTCGTTGAGCACTCGCCACAGGCTGCGGCCTACCAAGGGCAGCAGCACCAGGGCAAAGACCGGGTCGAGCCAGCGCTGGCCCTGCCAGATGGCCAGTAGCACCCCGATCATGACAATGCTCAGCCAGGCATCGGCTAAAAAGTGGCGCGTATTGAGCTTGAGGGCCTGGCTGCTGAGGCTGCGGGCCTGATAGCTGGCGTAGATGCCCAGAGCCACATTGAGAATCACCATCGCCGCCGTAAACCGTAGCACGGCTGAGTCAATTGCCACGGGAAACGGGGTCGCCGCCCCGGTGAGACCGCCTAACACCTGGCGCAGGGCAATCAGCAGCAGGCTGACCCCGGTAAACCCCAAAAACGCGCACAAAATCAGGCTGCCTGCCACCTCAGCGCGCCCGTGCCCCCACACCTCGCGGCCCATCTGCCGCTGGGGCGAAGTCACCGCCACCAGGCTGAGCACGGTGCTAAAGCCGTCTACCAGGGTGTGCAGCGACTCGGCCAGCAGAGTCAGCGACTGGTTAGCCCACCCGCCGATGGCCTGTACCGCCAGCAGCAGCAGCGTTGCCCACAGGGTCGTCAGCAACAGGCGATAGCTAATGCGGCGTTGGTACTCGCCCTCGTTCATGGGCAGACAGCATTCCACTGGGCTCAAGGTCTGGGCTCAATGGTACTGCAAGGGGCGGTTCTGCAATCGGTTAAGTGCGATCGCTAGAGCAGTCGCAGCTGTTGGGCGGTTTCCTCAAGCATCAGGCTGTCCAGGTTATCTAGGTCTATGTCAGCGGTTTCAAGGGGCAGGTCAACCTCGGTTTCGGCGGCGATGAGGGCGGCGGCGGCGGTCATCATCGCCTCGGCCATGTCGCCGAGGTCATTGCGGTTGGCCAAGTAGGTGCCTAGGGCCGCCAGCGGGTCGAGGGTGCTGTCGGTGCCCAGTTCGGGCAGGCGGCTGCGGTTGGTTTGGGCCTTCAGCTCGGGTTGCAGGGTGTAGGTGTGAGCGTCAGCCAGAATAGCCTCTAGGGCAGACTGGTCGATCTGGTCAACCTGGTCGGTGCGCAGGGTGTAGAGGCAGCGGACTACGGCATCGGTGATGTCGGCTTTGGCGATCGCCCGCTCCAGCCCCGCCTGGGGATTTTCCACCCCGGTGAGATCGACCTGAATGGTTTTGAAGGGGCGCACGGGCAGGGGGCAAAACTCGGCCTGGGTGTTTTCTTTGCTTACCTGCACCAATAGATAGCCCTTTGCTTCGGCCTCTTCGCTAAAGTCAACCCGCTCAATGCTGCCGGGATAAATCATCAGGGGTTGTTCGCAGAGCACCTGGTAGCGATGCACGTGGCCCAGCGCAACGTAGTCAAAGCAGGGGCGGGCCAGCATCGCCATGGGAATGTTGAAGCCCCGCCCGGTGGCCAAAAATCGCTCGGCCCCGTAGGTGGCGGTATCGACCATGGCGTGGGCCAGCAAAATAGCGGGAATCGCGGGGTCGAGGCGGCGAACTTCACCCTCCAGGGCCACCCGCAGGCGATCGAGCAGCAGCTCGTTGACCTGGGCCATGGAGAAGCCCTCGGTTTCGGGCCGGGTGAGCAGGGTCGATTTGGTCAGCCAGGGCAGGGTGACGACCTGCACCGGGCCACTGCGGGTGTCAATGCGGTGGGTTTCGAGGCGATCGCCCACCACCACCTCCGGCACGCCCAGCGTTCTGTAGATCGACAGGCTGGCTCCGCCCAAGCCCTGGGCATGCTGGTCGTGGTTGCCCACCAGCAGCACAGTGGGGATACCCGCCGCCGACAGCCGACAAAACTGACGGGCCAGGGCCTGCTGCACCAGCGGCGGCGGCGTAGCATCGGGAAAGGCATCGCCGCCAAACAGCACCAGATCGACCGGCTCGGCTAGGGCGCGATCGATGCAGCGGGTGAGAGCGGCAATGAAGTCTTCTAGGCGGGTGTTGAGGCCGGTTTCGGGGTTGAGGCGACCGTGGGCAAACCCGCTGCCCATGTGAATGTCGGAGAGGTGGAGAAGGGTGATCATGGGGTCATGATAGCGCCGCTAGGATAGATGCCGATGGCGATTTGAATTCCCTGCTGAATGCGCCGCAGTGATAGGGGGCTGATGCTGCCGTAGGGCCTTGCTCTAAATAGGTTTTGCGGACGGCAAGCACATGGTCGCAGGTGGCTAGAGAATCCGTTTCTAAACCGCCTTCTCCGGCGGTGAGCAAGATGCGGGTTGGCGTCTCGCCGCTGCGGATATCGCTGGTAAAGGGTACCACCAGTACGATTTGGCTGAGTTCGTTACGCAGATTGATGGAAACCACCACCGCTGGCCGCTTTTTCGTATCGCCCAGGTTACGGATCGCTTTGATCAGATAAATTTGGCCTCGCAGGGGGTAGGGCTGAGCCATGGTCTAGAGCCCCTCATGCCCCAGGGTTTCGTCAAGCTGATGGTGGGCAAAATCGGCCCATTGCCTTTCGTGTTCTAGGTCAGGCTGGCTTTGAGTTTGGTAATACTGCCGCAGCTGGTCGTTGATGGTTTGAATGCGCCAGAGTCGCAGGGCTGCTTCAATCACCGCTAAGCGATTGTCTGAGACTTGATCGATTGCATCGAGCAGGTCGGCATCAATGGTGACCGACACTCGCCGCTTGTTTGGAGGGGTACCCATGGCTAGGCCCAGGTTGAGCATGAGCAAACATATTACTAATTATGCTCCGAGAATTAATCCTTAGCTGGGGCACACTGCCACGATGCCCTAATCAAGATTGCTCTAGCCACCGCACCTTAGCCGCCGAGGATAAACAGGCCCAGCATGGTGGCGCTGTTCCAGGCGCTGTGGAGCACCATGGGGGAGATCAGCGTGCGCGATCGCGTATACACAAACCCCAGAATTGCCCCCAGCAGCGTCAGGGGCAGCACCTCCGACAGGCTCAGGTGAGCGGCGGCAAAGATCAGGGCGCTGAGGGCGATCGCCCAGCCTGCCGACACATAGCGGGTCAGCGAGGGCAGCAAAAAGCCGCGGAATAGAAATTCTTCAAACAGGGGCGCGGCGATCGCCGCCGTCAAAAAGAACACCAGCAGCGCCACGCCATCCTGCTCTTCGAGCACCGTTTGCAGCAGCGGGTTGCTGCCCCCCTGCCCCTGCCAAATCTGCTGGTTGAGCAGGGCCACGCCAAACATCAGCGGCACGGCGACAAAGTACCCCCCCAGCCCCCACAGCAGTCCAGACCCCGAGGGCTTGAGGCTAAACATGTCTTTGGGCACCGGGCGGTAGGGGCGAATCGACCACCACAGCACCGCCAAAGACCCCGCCGCCATCAGCAGGTAGTAGACCAGCGAAAAAATCGCCCGCCCCCGACTGCTGAGGCTGCCGCTGCTAAAGCCCAGCCCGCCCAGCACCAGGGGCAGCAAAATTTGCCCCACAAAGAAAAACCCGACAATCAGCACCTGCCAGACAGTTTCGCCCGTCCAGGGAATTTCCCAGCCGCGCCCGGCGTTTTGGCGCAGCACTGACTGGCTGCCCCGCAGCACCCGCTGGGCCACCAGCCAAATAATCAGCCCGATGCCTACGATCGCTCCCAGGGTCGGCACCACACCCACCAGAGCCAGTTTGACCAATTTTGCCTGGGCGGTCTCTTGCTCCTGGGTTTGGAGCTGGGCGCGATCGCTCTCCCGACCTTCCACCTGGTAGAGCCGATCGAGGGCGCGGTACTCAAACCATCCGTTGAGCGCCTCCCCCAGCCAGGCTTCATCCTCAGGGAGCACGTCGCCATTTTGCCAAAAACGAACTAGCGTATCGGCGGTGCGCACCACCGGAGCCAAGGCGGTGTCGCTGTCGCGCACCTGTTTCCAACGCTCCAAGGCGGCCTCGGGCTGGCCCTGGTAAGCGTCCATCAAGCCCAGCCGCAAATCGAGACGGTGAATGAGCGCCTGCTGCTGGTCAAGGGCAGTTTGTAGCCGCCGGGTCAGAGGCTTGCCCGCGTTGGTCTCATCGGCTAGGGAATCGGCGGGGGCAGTCTGCGATCGCCAGCGATCCATGCCCTCAACCGCCCCCTCACGCACCTCTTCGTACTGCTCTTTGGCGTTGGCCACGGGGTCTTTGCCCAGCAGTCCTGCGCGAATAGCCGGCCACTGGTCTTCGGGCAGCCCCTCCCCCTTCCAGGCGCTGCCCTCTAGCAGCAGGTCGGTTTGGTAGAGCTGGAGCTGGCTGGCCACCTGGGGTTCATTCCAACTGCTCAGCAGCGATTGCACCACTACCAGCCCCACCAGGGCGGTCACAATAATCAGAAAAAGCCGCTTGAGCGAAAGCCAGGGCTGCATGGAGTCAGAGTCGGGGGTCATGGGCAGGCGGTTAAAAGGTCAGTAGCGAAAAACACTACCCTCCCATTATTCCACTGGGTTTGACTTCGGGTTGGGTCTGGAGGAATAGGCGGCGCTATCAGCCATGGCGGCTGGCTACTCCTGCGATCGCTTCGGCCAGCCCCGTTTGACCAACATCAGCCAAAACACCAGCACCCCCGCCGCAATCAGCGCCATCCAGTGAATGGCGGGGATATCGCTCTGGCGCACGGCGATCGCCACCAGCGCCCACACAAACACCAGGGTAAACGCGATGTCGCCCCGCTGATAGATCACCACTTCCGCCACAATGGCGGCCACCACAATCATGGCCACCGTCCAAGTCACCGACGAAATCCCCCAGCCATCCCAGCTCGATGCGTAAAGGGCCGAGGCCACATTGACGATAGTGGCCACCGCAATCCAGCCCAGGTAGAGACTAAAGGGAATGTGCGCCATCCAGCGGCGGCGGCGAGACACCCGATGGCCCAGCGCCGGTCGCTGACCATCGAGACCGATATGCAGCGTCAAATAAATGCCAATCAGAGGAATCAAAATGCCCAGCATGGCCAAAATCGACCAGCCAAACTGCTGGAGAGAAAATAGCCAAATCCAGATTGTCTGGGCCACGCAGGCCACGATTAGCAGCTTATTGACCCGCTGAAGTTGAGGCTCCCGCCGCCGCTCGGGGTGAAACTGATAAATCGCGTAGGCAAATAGGCCCAAATAGATAAGTCCCCAAATGGCAAAGGCGTAGTTGGCAGGGGTAATCAGCACTCCCTCCAAAACCGTATTGGCGATTTGACCCACGTTTTGCCCCCCAGGCGGGAAGCGGTTGAAGAGGGTGTTAAACACCACCGCAGCTGCGATCGCGATCGCCGTAGCCACCGCCAGGCCCGTACCCGAGTTAGCGCGATTGGACGGAGCATCCATAGGGAAAACGTAGTAATCGTAGCCCCATCCTCCCCCAAGCGGTGCTCAAGCGTCACTACCTTCAGTAAGAGCCAGCGGTTAAACAACCACCGCTGGTCACAGCTTTACTCATCCTCAAGTAGGGCTTCAGCAGCAGCATCAGGGGCTTCGGCATCATCCTCGGGCTCTTCAACGGTGACAGGGGCACCGTTGATGGCTAGCTTTTCGCGCACCTCGGCCTCCACCTTGGCAGCAAAGGCGGCATCTTCAATCAGGCGCTGCACTGTGTTGTCGCGGCCCTGGCCGACGTTGTCGCCACCGTAGCTATACCAAGCCCCTTTGCGAACAATTACGCCGGTTTGCTCAGCCAAATCGACCAGGCAACCCATGGTCGAAATGCCCTGGCCAAAGAGAATGTCAAACTCGGCAATGCGGAAGGGGGGCGCTACCTTATTCTTAGCTACCTTGACCTTGGCGCGAATGCCGTACTCTTCGGTGCCCTTTTTGAGGGTCTGAATACGGCGAATGTCGAGGCGTACCGAGGCGTAGAACTTGAGCGCGTTACCGCCCGTAGTGACCTCGGGGTTGCCGTAGGAGATGCCGATTTTTTGTCGCAGCTGGTTGAGGAAGATCACGGTACACTGCGACTTGCCAATGCTGCCGGTGATCTTCCGCAGCGCCTGACTCATCAAGCGGGCCTGGAGGCCCACGTGGGCATCGCCCATTTCACCTTCAATTTCGGCGCGGGGCACCAGGGCGGCTACCGAGTCAATCACCACTACATCGACAGCGGCGGAGCGCACTAGCTGATCGACTATCTCCAGGCCCATTTCGCCCGTGTCGGGCTGAGAGATTAATAGCTCATCAATATTGACTCCCAAAGCCCTGGCATAGACCGGGTCGAGGGCGTGCTCAGCATCCACAAAGGCCGCTACGCCGCCGTTTTTTTGCACCTCGGCTAAGGCATGGAGAGCGACGGTAGTTTTACCTGAACTTTCGGGGCCGTAGATTTCGATCACTCGGCCCTTGGGCAGGCCGCCCCCTAGAGCCAAATCCAGCGTTAGCGCGCCCGTGGGGATGGTTTCGACCGTCATGCGGCTGGCTTCTCCCAGGCGCATGATTGCCCCTTTGCCAAAGTTGCGCTCAATCTGGCTGAGCACCATGGTTAGGGCTTTTTGCTTTTCGGAGCCTGCGTTGTTTTTAGATGCCATAGCTGCCTGGGGGTGAGGGTGAGCGGAATGGAGTTGGCCTGGGGGCATGAGTCAGGAAGATGACCTTAGTAAACCCCACTTCAGTAGAGAAAGGGAGCCGCCCTGGAGAAAAAGCGTTGTCGTGAAACTGAGCCATGACTTTAGCGACTCAGCGTTGTCTTCACCCAATTAGTATAGTACACTTGAACCAAATTAAGCCGCCTTGATGGGATTAAATCAGGGCATAGGCTTTACGCGTAGGGGCAAGCCCAAGAGGGCTGCACAGACACAAGGATTCGCAGGCGTTGGACAGTCTGAAAGGGTGAATACCGATGGATAACAGTCGTTTAATTCATGTTTCGGTATTCCCTGGCTGGGTGGCTGGGGTGACCTATCACCAGGGTTTGGGCTACCGCTGCTGGGTGATTAATCCAGAGATGGCTGTGCTCAATGACGGCGAAACTTACCCTAGCAGCGAGGAGGCGATCGCCGCCGGGCGGCTTTTTATTCACCATTCTCTCGGGGCCGAGCCCGATCTGGGCAGTAGGGGATAATCAGCAGAGCTTTTCGCTTGGGGAGAAGCTACCGCGTTGGAGAACCCCATGGAATATGTTTTGGCCCAGGTGGGGGTGGCGGTCTTTGCCATCTCCGGGGTGCTGTCGGCGACCCGGCAGCGCCTCGATATTTTTAGCATCGTGGTGGTGGGGCTGCTGACGGCGATCGGCGGCGGCACCCTGCGGGATGTAATTCTCGATGTGCCGGTGTTTTGGCTTGAGGATTTGACGGCCTTTTGGGTGGCCATAGCGGCCTCGGCGGCGACCTTTGGCGGTATTCGCTTTATTCTCAAGCTGCCGCGACGCCTGCTGTCGTATTTAGATGCCATGGGCGTGGCGCTGTTTGCGGTGCAGGCGATCGATAAAACGCTGGCCTTTGGGCATCCGGCAGCGGTGGCGGTGGTGATGGGCCTGATCACAAGTATTGCGGGCGGCATTATTCGCGATGTGGTCACGCACCGGCCAACGCTGCTGCTGTCGCGGGAGCTGTATGCGACGCCGATTGTGCTGGGCGGCATGTTTTATGTGGGGCTACTGCACGTGTTGCCCTCGCCCCTGTGCCGACTAATCGCAATGGGGATAATTTTTGGCATTCGCGCGATCGCCATTCGCTGGCAGTTGTTTTTGCCCCTGCGGCTTACCCTCAAAATCGACTCAGATCGGGAACAAGGTTAAACCCTGTTCGACGATGGTTAAAGACCGGCACTGGAGGGCCATCGCATCGTTTCTAGAAATGCCTTGATGCTCTGCTCACCACGCTGGGCATTGCCGGTGGTCAGAAAGTCGAGGGTGGCTCCCTGAAATAGGTGAAACAGCGATCGCGCCACCGCTTCATCCTTCGTCAGTGCCGTCAGAGACTCAATCCACTGCTGGGTTTCGCGCTCTAAAAACCGCTGAGTTTCGGCATCTCCCTGCATGGCCCGCAGGTTGAGATCCATCGTCAGCTTTAGCCAGCCCTGCATCTCTGGGTTAGTAAATTGCTGCCACATCGCCAGTAGAGACTCAGCAACGGTATCGGCATCAGCTACGGCTGTGTTTTGCAGTAACTGTAGCTGCGCGCGCAGGCGCACCTCTAGCCGAGCGATTACCTGGCGCTCTAGCTCTTGTTTAGAGCCAAAGTGGTAGACCAACATGCGACCGCTGGTGCCAATGCGTTTGGCGATCGCGTTGATGCTAGAGTCCAGCGCACCCGCTTCAATGGCCACCTCTAGGCACTTTTCGAGCAACTCAGCTTTCTTTTGGGGTTCGGTGGGGCGACTCATGTTGACAGTTAGCGTAATAGCTATTACATTTATTATTAACGTAATGACCATTACGTTAACACCCTTCTCATAGGTAATCACCATGAACACAAAAGATAGAATGATTCTTGTGTTGGTTGGGTTTGGTATTTGGGCGGCGGCCACCGTGGCCTATCGGCAAGTGGGCTCAATTTTCTTTGAGCGATCGGTGATGGAATATTTGGCTCAACGTTGCCAGCACTGGCGCGCTATACACGCTGGTCTTTGTCGGGCTGATGCGGTGGCGGCGCATTGAATCCCAAGACTGGTTGCAGGGCGCAGTCTGCCTCGCGCTGCCTGGAATGCTGGGAGAAATTCCCATTTTGGCGGGCTTTGCCGCATTGATGAGCAACATGCACCCCGAAACCGCTGGGCGCTACGCGGCGTTTTTATTCTCTGGGTACTCGATCTTGCTGGGCTTTGCCTGGTTTGTGGCGGCTAGGGGGGTGCGATTGCTGACCTCTGAACGGCTGCACTAAACTAACTGCTCGTCTCGGCAAGGTGCGGTTTGCCATTCAACCTTCGGTAAAGACAGGGCACTACAATGCCTACCGCAACCTGCCGAGGAGCAAACCTGCCGTTTTTGTCAGTCCTAGAGATCCGACCTCTTACCATCCCAGCTCAAATCACCACCATGTCGATAGCAGAGTACATCACTAAAGCGCTGACGACCTGGTCAGTGGGGTTCTTTCCCTACGCCGAGGTTTATGCAGCCGTAGCGGCGGGCATGGCCCTGGGGTTAGACGCGGTTTCAGCAGTATTTTGGGGAGTGCTGGGCAATTTTTTGCCCATTCCACTGATGCTGTGGGGCTACGATCGCCTTATGCAGATTCCTCAACCGCGCGCTTGGCTACTGCGCCTTGAGAAACGCGGTGGGCAGCGCGTTAGACAGGCTTTTAAGCGCTACGGTGTCTGGTTTCTCATCCCCATGACTCCGCTTTTAGGAAGTTGGACAGTAGCCATTGTTGGTCCGCTTACTGGCATTTTACCCCGGCAACTTTTAGTCTTTTCACTCATTGGCATCACGCTGTATGGCGCTGCAACAGCCGTTGCCATAACTACCGGCATCAGCTGGTTTTCTGCCTCTTAGTTTTTAAGCATCAACCCGACAAGTTGCCTCAAAAGCGCTGAGCGCTTCAGCCACCTTTAGCTGGCCCGCTTTGCCTTGCAGATTTTTAGATATTAGGAGATGTATTGTGCAAAATTCTGAACTTTTTCGCAATCCGTTTGCATGGTATGCCGAGATGCGACGCGACAGGCCGGTCTTTTACGATCCAGAGCACCAAAGCTGCATGGTGTTTCGCTACGACGATGTCAAGCAAGTATTTTCTGACTGGAAAATATTTTCATCCAAAATTCCGCAACCGCCAGAACAAACCGATTTTACTGAAAGCCTAAATTTTACTGACCCACCGAAGCATAGAACGCTGCGATCGCTCGTAGCCCAAGTTTTCACCACCCGACGGGTAGAGTCCCTAGCTCCCCAGATCAAGCAAATTACTCATAAGTTGCTTGACGGGGTTCAGCATCAAGGTGAGATGGATTTTATGCACAATCTAGCAATTCCGCTGCCGGTGATTGTGATTGCTGAAATTTTGGGCGTACCGGTGAGCGATCGCGGCGATTTCAAACGTTGGTCAGACGGCATTGTGGTTTACGACGGGGCTGCATTAACAGCTATGGCCGACTACTTTCGGCATCTGCTAGCCGAACGCCGCAAACATCCAGGCCAAGATTTGATCAGCAATTTAATTGCCGTCCACGAAGCGGGCGAGACCCTCTCAGCCCAAGAACTCGTAGACTTTTGCATCGTGCTGCTTGTGGGCGGCAACGAGACCACGACCAATCTATTGGGCAATGCCATGCTCTGCTTTAACGACTATCCAGAGGCTTTCACACAGCTCAAACAAGATCCTCAACTGCTGCCATTGGCGATCGAAGAAGTCTTGCGCTATCGATCGCCAGTACAGGCTATGGCGCGGTTCACTCAAGTTGAAACTCAGCTCAATGGGCAGACCATTCCAGCCGGGAAAATGGTTACCGTCTGGATAGGTGCGGCTAATCGAGACGAGGCCCAGTTTGATCACGCCGACGCGTTTGTCATCGATCGCGATCCCAATCCTCACCTGGCCTTTGGCAATGGCATTCATTTTTGTTTGGGTGCGCCGTTGGCTAGATTGGAGGCCAAAATTGTTTTAAGCGCTGTGTTAGAACGGCTGCCCAATCTCCGCATTGTGCCTAACAGAGAACTGGAGTTCATTCCCTCTGTCGAAGTCCATGGCGTTAAGTCTTTACCGGTGTTGTTTTAATCGAAGATCTAACGACTGGCGACAGAACCATTTCACGCCTCTATCTGGAGCAAAACTATGGGAATTAATTCCTTCAAGCCGTTCTTGGCCCGGCAGTTGGGCGATCCCTCGGGTTGGTTTGGGCGGCTCTTGCTGAAGTTTCTCAATCGCCGCAATGCTGCTCTCAACGATTTAGTTCTAGAGGCTTTACAGCTTCAGCCGGGCGATCGCATTCTCGAAATTGGGTTTGGCGGCGGCGACCTGATACACAAACTGGTGGCGACAGGCAAACCGTCTCAGGTAGTGGGGGTAGAGCGATCGCCTGACGCTATCCAGATCTGTGAGCGGCGCTTTCAAACCCTGATTAACCAAAGCACGGTCGAACTTCACCAAGCCAGTGCCGAGGCATTACCGTTTGCCGATCAGCAGTTCAGCCAGGTTTGCACCGTCAACACCCTGTATTTTTGGGCCAACGCGCCCCAGGTGCTGGCCGAATGCCGGCGCGTACTCAAGCCCGGTGGGCGCTTGGTGATTGGCTATGCGTCAAAGGCCTACTTAGAAAATCAGGGGCTAACCCAGCACGGATTTACCGCCTACGAGGTCGCCCAAGTCGAAACCCTGCTGACAACGGCAGAGTTTACAGCCATCAGCACAGTGGCAAGTCAGGCCGATTCACCCAATAGCGTGTTTTGCACTAGCGGGGTAGCTGCGCTCTAAATATTGAACCAGCCGATGCTTCGCCTTAACTCCTGAGCCATAATGGGGCCAGCTTTGACTCCTCCCCTGAAATGGCCGACCTGACCCACCGCACTAACTCGCTCGCCTGGCAAATTCGCCAGGGGGCGCAGAACGTGGGGGAATGGTTTGAGTACCAGTTTTCTCAGGTCGATATTGACCAACCCGATGTGCCCAATTGGGGTTGGCTCGGCCCATTGGCTGAGGGGCTATTTTGGTTGGCGATCGCCGCCCTGGCCCTCTGGACGGGCTGGCTGCTCTACCGCGCCATTCTGGCTTATCTCGACTATCGTCAGCGGCGGGTGAAGTCAGGCGCGACCCAGTTGTCGCCCCCCACCGCAGCCGCCCTCAAGCAGGCGGCCCACTGGTGGCGTGAGGCCCAGCGGCTTGCCCAGCAAGGCGACTACGCTGGAGCCTGCCAAGCGCTCTATATGGCGGGTTTAGCGCGACTCAACGAGACCGAGCGGGTGCTCTACCGCGCCAGCCGCACCGATGGCGAATACCTCGACTGCATCGCTGCTGACCCCAGCCGCCCCTACGAACTGCTGATTCGCACCCACGAGCGCATCACCTACGGCAAGGCCCTGGCGACGGAGGAAACCTACCAGCGCTGCCGCCGCGCCTACCAGGAGATCGCCCAGCCGTGACGCGATCGCTCCCCCTCAACCGCCGCAGGTTAATTTTGGCATTGCTGGCCCTGGCGCTGCTGCTGGGGCTGATGCTCGTCAGCGCTCCCGCCACCAGCCGTTCAGATAGTGGCTCGACCTGGCACCGAGGCCCGGCAGGCTATAGCGCCTGGTACGACTCCCTAGAGCAGCAGGGCGTCACCGTACAGCGCTGGCAGCGCCCGGTGGAGGATTTGATCGAGCAGCTCGGAAAGGCTGAGGAGGCCACCGTCACCCTAATTCAAAACCGGACGGCCATTCCCGAAACCCTGGTAGCCGTACTGCCGGGATTTATTGACGAGTCAGGTCTATCGGCCCTGCTACCCTGGATGCCCGACTGGATAGAGGCCGGTCATCGGCTAGTAGTGCTGGGCGTTAAGTTTCCGGCGACAGCCGCCCCATTTTCCCAAACCCTGACCAGCGAAGTCGGCCAGGTCAAAATCGACACTCGCCGCCGCTACAGCCAGGGGCCAAAGCTGGGCGTTGCCCTCGAAGACGAGTATGGGGCGGTGGTCTGGCAGCAGGCTTTTGGGTCGGGCCAGGTGACGATGGTGGCCACGCCCCACCTAGCCGCCAACGCCTACGTCAACCAGCCGGGAAATTTTGCCCTGGTGACGGAGCTGGTGACCAGCGCAGGCGGGCGGGTATGGGTTGATGAGTATCTGCATGGCTACCGAGATGAGGAGGCGATCGCCACAGAGGTCGGCGGCGACGACGCTAGCTGGCTCAACTACCTGGCTCGCACACCCCTGGCCATTGTGGTGCTTCAAGCCCTGGCGGTAACGCTGCTGGCACTGCTGGCCTTCAACCGCAGGCTGGGTCAGCGGCGAACTCTACTAGCTGCCCCGGTAGACAACAGTCGAGCCTACATTCAGGCTCTGGCTGGGGTGCTGCACAAGGCGGGCAGCCACGACTTTGTGGTGCAGACCCTAAGCCAGGCCGAGCGCATTCGCCTGCAAAAATCGCTGGGACTGGGCAATACACTGCTACCGGTAGAACAACTGCAAGCGGCTTGGAATGCGCAGACGAACCTGCCCACCACCGACTTGGTGGCGATTCTGAATCCCCCCATTCTCAAGGGCGATCGCCCGCTGCGCGACTGGCTTAAGCAGCTACAATCCCTTCATCACTCCGGCAACACCACAGGAGACAGCAGCGGGCCATGACCGAGCGCCAAACTGATCGACAGAATGACCTACAGGCGGCGATCGCCCGCATCGGCAAAACCCTCAGCGGCGTGGTGGTGGGCCAAGAACCCCTAGTGCAAGAGCTGCTGGTGGCCCTGCTGGCCGGGGGCCACGTGATTCTTGAAGGAGTGCCCGGCACCGGCAAAACCCTGATGGTGCGCGCCCTGTCGCGGTTGATCCAGGCCGACTTTGGCCGCATTCAGCTCACCCCCGACATTTTGCCGTCGGATATCTCCGGCACCAACGTCTTTGACCTCACCAGCCGCACCTTCACCCTCAAGAAAGGCCCAGTTTTCACGCAAGTCCTTTTAGCGGATGAAATCAACCGCACCCCGCCCAAAACCCAGTCGGCCCTGCTCGAAGCCATGGAAGAACAGCAGGTGACGCTGGATGGCACCAGCCATCCTTTACCCGACCTGTTTTGGGTTGTGGCCACCCAGAATCCGCTGGAGTTTGAGGGCACCTATCCCCTACCGGAAGCCCAGCTCGATCGCTTTCTCTTTAAGCTCGTGGTCGGCTACCCCGCCCCGGCAGCAGAAAAGCAAATGCTGCTCAATGCCCAGGCCGGGTTTGAGGCCAAACGACTGGATGTTGGCCAGCTCAAACCGATCGCCGCCGCCAACCACATTCTTGCCGCCCGCCAGGCCGTCAAAGCCGTACCTGTGCAGGAAAACATTCTCGACTACCTGCTGGCCCTGGCCCACAAAACCCGCCAGCATGCTGATCTGGAGCTAGGCACCTCTCCCCGCTCCACTGTGCAGTGGCTAGCCGCCAGCAAAGCCCACGCCTGGATCAATGGGCAAGAATTTGTCACTCCCGACAATGTGAAGGCTGTGGCCATGCCCTTGCTGCGCCATCGATTGATCCTGGGGGCCGAGGCCCAATTGGATGGGTTGACCTGCGATCGTGTCATCCAGGGCGTGCTCGACAGCGTGGCGGTGCCGCGCTAATGGCGATTATCCCCACCGGGCAAACCTATGGACTGTTGTTAGGGGGCGGGCTCGTCATCACCCTGCTGACCAACTTTTTCGACACCCCCAATCGGCTCACCATTGCCCTTTTAGCCCTGCTGCTGTTCGATGGCGCAGTCCTAGCCATGATGTTTTGGGATGGGTTGCGAGTTAAAGCCCGTCGCGCCACAATCAAGCGGGATCCGCTACATCGCCTATCGATCGGACGCGACAATCCGATTTCACTGCATGGGGAATCCTCTACCCCGGTACGCCTGCGCCTGTTCGACAACTATCCCACCGCCTTCGACGGCACCCCCATGCCCCTAGAGATTTCCCTCAGCGGCAAGGAAGCTGAAACCCTCACCTTTACCGTCAACCCCAAGCAGCGGGGCGAATATCCCTGGGGCGACCTCCAGATCCAGCAGCGCAGCCCCCTAGGACTGGCCTGGGCTGACTGGCAGATACCCGCCGCCGAAACCGTGGCGGTTTATCCCGATCTGATTGGCCTTAACCAGCTCTCCGTCAAACTCGCCCTGCAAGCCACCGGCACCCTGAAGCAAAAGCGGCGCATGGGCGTGGGCACCGAATTTACCGAGCTGCGCGAATACGGCACGGGCGACGACCTCCGCTTTATCGACTGGAAGGCCACTGCCCGTCTCAGCCAGCCCCTAGTGCGGGTGTTAGAGCCAGAGCGGGAGCAAACGTTACTGATTCTTTTAGATCGCGGTCGCTTGATGACCGCCCAGGTGCAAGGGCTCAACCGCTTCGACTGGGGCATGAATGCGGCACTGTCGCTGGCGTTGGCGGGGGTGAGTCGGGGCGATCGCGTCGGTTTGGGCGTGTTCGATCGCACCCTCCATACCTGGATTCCCCCCAAGGGCGGGCGGGCCAACTTTCAGCAGATGATCGATCGCCTCACCCCCATTCAGCCCGTCCTCGAAGAATCTGACTATCTGGCCGCTGCCACCCACGCCGCCCAGCAGCAGCACCGTCGCTCCCTGGTTGTGCTGATCACCGACATTGTGGATGAAACCGCCAGCGCCGAACTGCTCTCGGCCCTGGCTCGCCTGCGCCCTCGCCACCTGCCCTTCTGCATTACGTTGCGGGATCCGGCGATCGATCGCCAGGCCCACCAGTCCACCGCCGAGGTCGATGCCGCATACCAGCGGGCTGTTGCGCTGGATTTGCTCAGCCAACGCGAGGCCGCCTTTGCTCGCCTGAAACGGCGCGGTGTTTTGGTGCTCGATGCCCCAGCTCACCAAATTTCCGACCCGCTGGTGGAGAGCTATCTGCGCATCAAGAGCCAGGGCAAGCTGTAGAGATCAGGGCATCTATGGGCAATGGCTTAGCATGAGGAAAGTAGCTATTGCCAGTTTGATTGAGGCATTTTGCACCTGCTTAGAGAAGTCCTATGATTGCCCAACCCCAGGTCTCCCCCACCTACTCCCCTGAGGAATACCTCACCCTAGAAGTAGCCGCTGAGTTTCGCCATGAGTACATCAATGGAGAGATCGTGCCCATGACTGGCGGTACGCCTAATCACAATCGCATCATCCGCAATCTTTGCACGGTGCTAACCATGGGTTTACAGGGTCAGGATCTAGAAGTTTTCGTTGCCGATCAACGCCTGTGGATTCCCCAAGCCAGGATTTATACCTATCCAGATGTAATGGCGATCGCAGGAGAGCTGGCCTATCAAACGGGCCGACGCGACACCATCACCAACCCAACGCTCATCATCGAAGTTCTATCGGCATCAACCCGCAACTATGACCGGGGCGACAAGTTTGCCGCCTATCGCACCATTTCGACCTTCCAAGAATATGTCCTGGTCGATCAGTACTCTGCCCATGTGGAGCACTACGTCAAAATCGGCTCAAAACAGTGGATGCTGCAAGAATACGACGGCTTAGATGCCATACTCAGCTTCGCATCCCTGGGGCTTGAAACCTCTCTGCGCGATATCTACAATAAGGTTCAGTTTGAGCCTGTTGCGCTAGATAAAGAAGCTGAGACCTAAAGTATGGCAGAACATATTACTCAAATCTAAGTGTGAAGATAGGGGCGTGTCCGCAACAGACTCTGCCTCCTTTGTTGGCATGGCTAGCTTAAGCTCTAAGACTTGTGGCTCAGCCCCACGGCATCGGTAATGCTAGGTAGCTGATGCTCCTCTAGTTTGGCCAGCAGTCCTGCCAAGACCCGCCGCACCATCCAGGGACCTTCATAGATCCAGCCGGTGTAAACCTGGAGCAGCGTCGCCCCCGCAATAATTTTCTCCCAGGCATCGGCGGCGGTAAAAATACCTCCTACACCCACAATCGGCAGGGTGCCCCCAGTGCGCTGGTAGATATAGCGAATCACTTCAGTCGATCGCGACCTTAGCGGCGCACCGCTAATCCCCCCCGCCTCGTCTACGACGGCGTTGCCAGTCTGTAGCAGGGTCTTGGTCTTGAGACTCTCCTTCGCGATCGTGGTGTTGGTGGCGATAATGCCCGCCAGTCCGTAGGCTTGGGCCAGCTCGATCACAGCGTCAATATCGGGCCAGGCCAGGTCGGGGGCAATTTTGACGAGCAGCGGTTTGCGATCGCTGTTTTCCTCCTGTAGCGCCGCCAAAATGGGGCCGAGCTGGTCAGCGGCCTGGAGCGACCTCAGCCCTGGCGTATTCGGCGACGACACATTCACCACAAAATAGTCGCCGTAGGGGTAGAGCTGCCGAAAGCTAAACCGATAGTCTTCAGCAGCATCGGCTAGCTCAGTCACCTTCGACTTACCCAGGTTGATGCCGATGGGGATTGTCGGTCGCTGGGTATTCCAGTAGGATGCGAGACGATCGGCCAGGGCCGCTGCTCCGTGGTTGTTAAAGCCCATGCGGTTGAGCACGGCCTCATCCTTTACTAGACGAAACAGGCGCGGCTGGGGATTGCCCGGCTGGGCATGGCGGGTGACGGTGCCCAGTTCGGCAAAGCCAAAGCCGAGCTGGGGCCAGGCTCGCGCCGCTAAACCATCTTTATCGAAGCCCGCCGCCAGACCCAAGGGATTGGCAAAGTCTAGGCCCCAGCAGGTTTGGACCAGGCGCGGATCAGTGAGGCAAAACTGCTGCTGTAGCCAGGGCACAGTCTGGGCGGCGATCGCTCCCTGGTCAGGCTGTCCCAACCAGGCCAGCAAATTCATGGTGCGGTGGTGCAGAAACTCTGGGTCGAGCGTCACTCCGTGAAACAACAGGGGACGCACAAGCTGACGGTAGGGATCTTTCACAAACGGCAGTGGTGTATGCAAATAGAGAGCGGGTAGACTAATATTCTGGCTAGGGGTGAGATCTGGTGATGCCCATAGCCTGCGCATCACGGAGCACGCCAGGAGCACATGGTCAACGGTCTTTGGGTTAGCAGCACCGCGTCGTCTGTGGTTGGCTTTCCCTATTAAAGCAGCCCTGGATGGCTGCTAGGGCTAATTGGCAGATCTGGGTGGAGTCTACAGAGATCAAGTCACTGCACTCGGCAGGTTGTGGCTCTAGCCAGTATCCTGGCCGAGGGATAGCCCGGCGACTCGGTTAGCTCCCTGGCATCTAGGGATCGGCCTGGTGGGCCAGATATCTGTTTCAAACCCCCTTTCCTGCAACCGAGGAGATTGTTGACGCCCATGGCGCAATCCCAACCCCACGATTCTTCTTCTGACCGGCATGACCATCAAATTATGGCCCTGTCGCGCATTCTCAAGACGCTACGGGGCAGCACCACCGCCGAAGAAGCGGTGACCCTGGCCCTCGACCATGTGCGCCAGGAGATGGACTTTGAAGTGGCCTGGGTCGGTCTGTACGATCGCATCAACCACCGCCTGGTCACCAAGGGTTGCCACAGTCCCCAGCAGGTGCGATTGATTCGCACCATGATTAACCTCACCCCAGGGGATGTGATGGAGCAAGTGGTGGTGCAGCAGCGCCCCCTGATTGTGGCCGACCTGCAAAATGAAATCCGCGCCGGGGAATGGGGCACAATCGCCAAACAGCTAGCCCTGCAAAGCGCCATTATCTTTCCGATCAAACGGCAGGACGTGTGCTTTGGCCTGCTGGTGCTGGCGTCGTCTGAGTGGGGCAAGAGCGCCTCCTTGGGGGAGCGCTCCTACCTGGCCATTGTCATGGGGGAACTGGCCGAAGCGCTGCATCAGTTTGAGTCTGAGCAGCAGCGGCAGCAGACCAAGCGCCTTGAGCAACCGCTGCTGGCTCTGATTGGCCGCCTGGGCACCTTGCCCGATATCGATAGCCAACTCAAGGAGGTGGTGCGCGAGACCCAGCGGTTTGTTGCGCCCCAGCGCACCCGCGTCTTTTGGTTTGAGCCTAAGGGCAACTACTTTTGGCAGCGTACACCCGGGCTAGCCATCCGCCCTACATCCCTCGAAGACGAGCGATCGCTGCACATTGCCGTCGATGAGGTGCGCGGTCTCTACCAGGCCCTTTGTAACCAGCAGCTCGTGGTCGTGGGCGAAAGCCAGGGTGCCCTCAAAACCATCATCTCCGATCGCCTGATGCAGCAGCTCAAGGCCGAATCTCTGATGATTGCCCCCATTAGCCGCCAGGGCGATCTGATGGGCTTTGTCTCAGTAGAGGGCACCACCCCTCGCATTTGGAAAGAGCCCGAAAAGCAGTTTTTAATCGGCGCGGCACAATTGCTCACCGTGGCGCTACCCGCCGCCACCGCCAGAGAAACCGTGCGCCAAACTGAGCTCGATCAGCATCTCACCACCGGCGTTATCCAAGGTATCCATGGCGATGTCGATTGGCACCACACCCTACAAACCTGTTTTGAAGTGCTGCAAGACCGACTGAGCATTCAGCAATTTTTTGTACTGCTGTTTAACCCCGATCGCAACGGCTATGATCTCTGCTTTCAGAGCCAGGCCAGCCGACCTCGGGGGGTGCCGATGCTGTGGCCCTGCCTCGATGATATCGACTGGCAAATGCTCGAGCGCAGCCCTTCGGCCATCAGCATTGACAACCTCTCCCACGATCTCAAGCTCATGGCCTGGCGACCGTCCCTGCTAGAGCTGGGTGCCCAGGCGGTGCTGGTGGGCAACGTGGCCCCCGGCAACGCCCCCGAGGGCATGGTGCTGATCTGCGACACCATGAGCCGCCAGTGGACCACGACTGAGCAGTCCCTATTTGAGGCCGTAGCCCGACAAATCGGCGTGATTTTGCACCAGTGGCAGCTCCAGCGCCAGCTCGACCAGCAACAGCACATCTACGAATCGATTCAGTGGGGCTTGCAGGCGCTGCACAAAGGGCTGCACCCCGACCAGCTTGAGCAAACCACCCTCCAGCACGTCATGCAGTTGCTGCACGGGTCGGCAGTGCTGCTGCTGAGCTGGCAGCCCGGTAGCCCCACCGCTACCGTCACCCAATTCGTCAGCCAAGATACCAGCGTCAGCGTTAAGAGCAACCATCCGATTCCGGTGGGATCCGACGCCGTAATTAATTGGGCGCTTCAGACCGACGGCATGCTGCCCCTGACGGTCAATGAGCTGCCCACCGAGACGACCGACTGGTTTATTGCGCCGTTGGGCAGCCGCCTGCTCATTACCGCTTTGAGAACGGCTCCATCCCATGTGGTTACCGGCGTGGTAGTCGCCGTATCGCCTGCCCACCGACAGTGGGCTAACCACCACCTCACTATCTTTAAGCTGCTCACCAGCCAGCTCGCCTGGTCGCGACGGCACCTGGCTATGACGACAATGCTGACTCAGCAGCGCCAGGATCTCGAAAATCTCAACTGGTACAAACACCACCGCCTGGAGGATCTCTACCGAGTGCTAGGGCAGACGACCCAAAATCTCGCCCAGCTCCAGGTTAAGGACACGGCGATCGCAGGTGAGCTTCAGCTGCTCCACGATCAGCTTGCCGCTGTGATAGAAAACACCGAAACCGTTCTAGTGGGCGAACGCTGGCAGCTAAACCCGCAGCACCAGACCATGCCATTAATTAGCCTGCTCAACCGCCTAATTGAGCGGGTCAACCCAATCTTAGAAGCCCGTCAGCTCTGGTCTAAGGTGCACAACGAGAGCAATGTTGTGCTGGCTGGCGACATGCTCAAGCTAGAGCTGATTCTCTTCGAGGTGATGACAGCCGCCTGCAACCGCTCTCCAGTGGGCGGGCGCATTGACCTCTGGTGCCGGGTGCTCAACCTCGATTGGGTCGAGCTGTCGGTCACCGACGACGGCCAGTGCCCACCGCGTCTGCTCGAAGAACTCAATCAGAGCCATCCTGCCGACGTGCTGGCGCCCTCAACGCTAGACGGCCCGCCGGGGCTGCATCTAGCCATCTGCAAACTGCTGATCGCTCAGTTGGGGGGCGAAATTAGCTTTTCGATCCTTGATGATGGTCGCACCCACAGCCGACTGCTGCTGCCCCTCGCTGCCTATTCTGATCAGCACAAACCCAAGCCGCAGCTCAGTTTAGTAACACCCACAGAAGCTAGCTCCATGAGTCCAACTTGATGCCAATTCGGCAAAATTAGGCGCGCAATAGATACCGGCTAGAGCGCTGTCTCACCTTGTTTTAAAAGCAGAGGCTTTACAACCGGCAGCGCTACTGTCCGAATCTGGTATCCAAGGTCTAGACAAAGCGATCGCTAGGAGTGCCTGAGGCTTTAAAACCAAGGGGCCAAGGATGTGCTCTATCCTTGACCCCTTGCGCCCTGACCTTCACGCCTTAGTTCTGCGCAGTGTCGGCGATCGGGCTCACAGCTACCTGAGCACCATGGTTTTGCAACATGGGGGTCTGAATGACCGCGTTGTTAGCGATGGTAAACAAGGGATTCGACAAAATGCCCGCCAGAGACGTGGCCACTACCGCCAAAATCAGACTCACCTGCATAGGGCGCAGACCCGGCAGATCCCAGCGAATAGCGGGGTAGTTCTTCACCGCATCAGACATTTCCTGGGGTTCTTTAACTACCATCATCTTGATGACGCGGATGTAGTAATAAATGGAGATCACGCTGGTCACCAAGCCAACCAACACCAGACCATAGGCACCGGCCTGCCAACCCGCCCAGAAAATGTAGATTTTGCCAAAGAACCCAGCCATGGGCGGAATGCCCCCTAAGGAAAGGAGGCAAATGCTAAGCCCCAGAGTGAGCAGGGGGTCTTTTTGGTAGAGGCCACCGTACTCACTGATTTGGTCAGTGCCCGTGCGCAGCGAGAACAAGATCACGCAGGTGAAGCCGCCCAGGTTCATGAACAGGTAGACCAGCAGGTAGTAGAGCATGCTGGCGTAACCTGCGTCGGTGTCTACCACCAGACCGATCATCAAAAATCCGGCCTGGCCGATGGAGGAGTAGGCCAGCAGGCGCTTCATGCTGGTTTGCGCCAGGGCCACCACGTTGCCCAGCACCATGCTGAGAATGGCTAGGGCGGTGAAGACAAAATGCCACTGCTCGGACACCAGGGGAAAGGCGGTGACTAGCAGACGGATGGCGAGGGCGAAGCCAGCGGTCTTAGAACCCACCGACAGAAAGGCTACCACTGGGGTTGGAGAGCCTTCGTACACGTCAGGAGTCCACTGGTGGAAGGGAACAGCGGCAATTTTGAAGGCAATACCAGCAATCACGAACACCAGGGCAACCACTAGGCCAATGGGGGCCTGGGTGCCATCGCCGACGATGTTGGATGCGATCGCATCCAGCCGAGTCTCGCCCCCAGAAAGACCGTACAGCAGAGACGAGCCGTAGAGGAAAATTGCCGAACTCGCCGCCCCAATCAACAGGTACTTGAGCGCCGCCTCATTGGAGCGGGGGTCGCGCTTCATATAGCCGGTCAGCAGGTACGACGAAATACTAAGGGTTTCTAGGGCAACAAAAATCATTACCAGCTCGCTGGCCCCCGAGAGAAACATGCCTCCCAGGGTAGCGGTGAGCAAAATTACCAGAAATTCGGCCAGAGAGGTGCCCGACTGCTCGACGTATCGAATCGCCATCGGCACTGTCACCACCGCAGACAGGGCGATAATGCCGCGAAACACAATGCTCAAATCGTCAGCGTTAAAGGCTCCGATGAAGCCGATAGGGTTGACCATTGACCACTGCAACACCAGGGCGACTACCGCTCCCAGGCCCCCAGCCATGGCGGCATAGGGCGTCCAGGCCGAGGACGACCGACCCTGGATCAGATCGCCGACCAAAATCACCAAGATCGTGACTACCAGAACGGCCTCTGGCCAGATAGTGCCAGCGTTGAGCTGTGCCCCGAGGTTGACGAGATCCATGGGTTCTTTTTCCCGCAAGATTATTTTTTACCGTACCAGGTCAACCGTACGGTGACCAGAGCTAAGACTCAATGATCATCCTCAGGTTGACGATCACCCGTCGCCCCAATTCCACTCCAAATGCGAGAGAATTGATGGCGTGCCCTGGGCCGATGGTAACGCGATCGCAGCCCTCCGACCAGAGAACTTTGCTCTCCCCCTTCCCTCAGCCGCAGTTTGGGCAGGGCTAGACGATCGCCAGCGGAATGATCTATTTATGTAGCTTATGGCATTTTTTTTAACCCTAAGCCCTGTTAGAAGCCTCCAATGATTAAGTTTTCATGGCTAAACACACCAGCAGTTCGGTAGGTGTGCAGTACAGTGTTGATCATCTGGCCACTACACCTGCGCCGCAAACTATATAGATAAGGTTTGCCAAAACCCGCTATAAAGCTGTAGGTTACCGAGCCCGCCCGCGATTGCTAACGATTACCACCGAAGCGCCAGCAGACCTATGTCAACCCTTGTCATTGTCGAGTCACCCACCAAGGCTAAAACGATTCGCAACTACCTGCCATCGGGGTACCGGGTTGAGGCGTCTATGGGGCACGTGCGCGACCTGCCGCGATCGGCCAGCGAGATTCCCGCCAACGTCAAGGGCGAAAAGTGGGCTCAGCTCGGGGTCAATCCCGAGGATGATTTCGCCCCGCTGTACATCGTGCCCAGCGACAAGAAAAAGGTCGTCAAAACCCTCAAAGACGCTCTTGAAAACGCTGATGAGCTTCTCCTGGCCACTGACGAAGACCGCGAAGGCGAAAGCATTAGCTGGCATCTGCTCCAGGTGCTCAACCCCAAGGTGCCCACCCGGCGCATGGTGTTCCACGAAATTACCCAGGAAGCGATTCAGGCCTCCCTCAACAACTGCCGCGACATCGACAGTCAGCTGGTTCACGCCCAGGAAACTCGTCGCATTTTAGACCGCCTGGTGGGCTACACCCTCTCGCCCCTGCTGTGGAAAAAAATTGCTGGCGGCTTGTCCGCCGGTCGGGTGCAGTCGGTGGCCGTCAAGGTGGTGGTCAAGCGCGAGCAAGAGCGCCGCGCCTTCCGCCGAGGCTCCTACTGGGATCTCAAGGCCAGCCTGCTGAAGGATAAGAACGCCTTTGAGGCCAAGCTCTACTCCCTGGGCGGCACCCGCCTGGCCAATGGCAGCGACTTTGACGAAGCCACCGGTCGCGTCGCCGAGGGCCGTGACGTCGTGCTGCTCGACGAACCCCAGGCCCGCGAGCTGCAAACCCGCCTGCAAGCGGGTCTGTGGACGGTCAGCAACCTGGAAGAGCGACCCAACACCCGTAAGCCCTACCCCCCCTTTACCACCTCTACACTCCAGCAGGAGGCCAACCGCAAGCTGCGGCTCTCGGCTCGCGACACGATGCGGGTGGCCCAAAATCTCTACGAGCAGGGCTACATCACCTACATGCGTACCGACTCGGTACACCTGTCGGAGCAGGCGATCGCCGCCGCCCGCGCCTGTGTTACCACCAAGTACGGCACCGACTACCTCAGCCCCAAACCCCGCCAGTACGCTACCAAGTCGAAGGGTGCCCAGGAAGCGCACGAGGCCATTCGCCCCGCTGGCAGCACCTTTAGAACCCCCAAAGAAACGGGATTAACGGGGCGCGAAGCCTCCCTCTACGACCTGATCTGGAAGCGCACCGTAGCCAGCCAGATGGCCGAGGCTCGCCAAACCAACATCACCGCCTCCATTGAGGTCGAAAACGCCCTCTTCCGCGCCACCGGCAAGCGCATTGATTTCCCCGGCTTCTTTCGAGCCTACGTAGAAGGCTCTGACGACCCCGATGCGGCGATCGAAGACCAGGAGGTGCTGCTGCCCACGCTGGCCATCGGCGACGCTCTCAACTGTACGGATTTGGAGGCGATCGGCCACGAAACCCAGCCCCCCGCCCGCTACACCGAGGCCACCCTGGTCAAAACCCTAGAGAGCGAAGGCATTGGCCGACCTAGCACCTATGCCACCGTCATCAGCACGATCATCGATCGCGGCTACGTCAACCTAGTCAACAACAGCCTGATCCCCACCTTCACGGCCTTTGCCGTGACCGAGCTGCTAGAGCAAAACTTCCCCGACCTGGTGGATGTGCACTTTACCGCCCGCATGGAGCAGACCCTCGACGACATTTCCACGGGCGAAGTCGAATGGTTGCCGTACCTCAAGGCGTTTTACTCTGGGGACAAGGGCCTAGAGACCCTGGTGCAGGAGCGCGAAACCCAGATCGACCCCACCGCTGCCCGCACCGTGCTGCTCGACGATCTCGACGCCAAAATCCGCATTGGCCGCTACGGCCCCTACGTCGAAATCGGCACCGGCGAAGAGTCGGTGAAGGCCTCCATCCCCGCCGATGTGCCCCCCGCCGACCTCGACGCCGAGCAGATCGAGCGCATCATTAAGCAGAAGGTCGAAGGCCCTGACAAAGTGGGCCTGCACCCCGACACTGGGGAACCGATCTTTCTACGCATTGGCCCCTACGGCCCCTATGTACAGCTCGGCGAACCCACCGACGACAACCCTAACCCCAAGCGGGCTTCGCTGCCTAAGGGCACTCAGATCGAGGCCGTCACCCTGGAAATGGCGGTGGGGCTGCTGCAGCTTCCCCGTAACCTGGGTGCCCACCCAGAAACGGGCAAGTCTATCAAAGCTGGTCAGGGCCGCTTTGGCCCCTACATTGTCCACGATCAGGGCAAAGAGGGCCGCGACTATCGTTCCCTCAAGGGCGACGACGACGTGCTCACCGTCACCCTTGAGCGGGCGTTAGAGCTGCTAGCCCAGCCCAAGGCCGGACGCGGTCGCAAGAAGGTCGATCCGCTCAAAGAACTGGGTGCCCACCCCGACGACAATGAGCAGGTGGCGGTGTTCAATGGCCCCTACGGCCTCTACGTCAAGCACGGCAAGGTCAATGCCTCAGTGCCCGAAGGGGTCGAGGTTGATGCCGTCACCCTAGAGGAAGCCCTTAGCTGGATTAACGCCAAGGCCTCGACCAAAAAAGGCAAGGGCGGCAAGGGCAAAACCACTACCTCGCGCACCACCAAGACAGCGGCGGCCAGCAAAGCCAGCGGGGCCAAGAAAACGACTAAAGCCACCACCGCCAAGTCGTCCACGGGCACGAAAAAAGCCGCAACCTCGAAGACGACAAAGACTACAACCCGAAAATCGACTGCCAAGTCTGCGGCTAAAAAAGCAGACCCTTCTCCTGAGAGCGACGCTTAGTCGAGACAATTAGATGAGCTGAACGAAACTGGCGGAAATGAGCCTATCTCCGCCAGGTTTGTTTAAGTTGACATCAGTTACGACTACGACAAACTTCAACGGTCAGTGCAATCTTCAGGCTGAAGATCGGAGCAAAATTCTCTGAGCCGTCTGCGCGCAGCCTCAGCCATCGTTACTGGCGCTAGTAAACCACTCCACGGTAGCGGCGCACAGTACTACCATCAGCTAGTTTCTTATCGGTGGGCGAGGGTTTGGGTAGCGCACTCGACTTAACCGCTGGCGGGGGTGTAAACGACTCTTTAGCAGCCTTACGAGCCAGCCCATTGCCCAGAGCGTTGAGCCCAGACGTGACCCAATCAACATCGTTGAGCAGATCGGGGGTCACAGGCTGACTCGCTGGGGTAGCGGGCGCATCTGGAGACGACTTAGCAGTAGCTAGGGTGAGTCCAGCACCGTTAGCTTGAGCGCGCTCTGGGCGGCTGGCGGGGGCTTTAGGAGACTGGGTGGTACTCAACTGACGACGAATATTGAGCAGCACCGTGAGTAGCGTCTTCTCGTTGAGAAAAGGGTAGTCAAGGGTAGTCAAGATGCGTTTGACATTGTCGGTGGCACCGCTCATTAGGGTGTCGCGATCAAACCCGCAGAGAAAGTCGGTGGCTCCCTGTTGCTTGGCCCAGCGCCGCTCAGTATCAGTGATGTGCAACTGCCGACAGCGGGTCAGAAAAATCTGCATGGTGGGGAAGGTGGTGCGGCACCACCGGCAAAACTCGTAGGGGTTAAGCTCCGCAGCTTCGGCGTCTAGCACAATGACATCGGGCAAAGTCAGCCCAGCGCTGGCTATTTGGCTAATGCAGTCGGCTAGGTCGCCTTTGGCAGGTTCTAGAATGACGGCCAGCTTTTGGGATTTTAGGAGTGCCTGCCACATCAGCCCCTGCAAGCGGTTAGATTGAACAATAAAGGCCAGCTTCTGCGGTGCATCCACGGTGTGTAAAATTCCCTAAACGTGCGTCCAAATTAATCTTTAAGTCTTGGCTATACTTGCCTCGGTTCAGGCTAGGTGCCAAGTATCAGGCTCAAAAAGGCTCTGTTCTGGCCATGTCGGGCAGTATCTAGCTGGGGCAGGCTAGATACTACCCGATTTCAAAATCGGTTTGCTGGGGCTCTTTAAAGGTCAACACCCTGGCGATCCGCAAAGCGATTTTTGATGGAATCGCAGCCCCAAACGAAGTTCAGGTGGCGTAATAGGACTATTCAAATAAATGTACGGGCGGGTTGTCTCTCAAAAAAGACAAACGCGCTACATAATCAAAAGATTTGTGGAGAATGAGGCGCTAAAGACCGTAGTTTTTAGTAAACAGCTCTCACCTGGCACTTGTTAAGCGTAGCGCTGTTTAACGGGCTGGGGCCGCTCGCCAGGGTGCGCGGAGAGGTTGATGCCCAAAACAGCATCAGGACACGACTTGGAAGGTTAGCCTGAAGGGCTACTTCGGGGCAGAGTTATCGAGTCTAAGCAGGCATCAGCACCTCCAGGACCTCAGCCACAGATTGCCCCTGG